>NZ_JALMFW010000001.1:0-1842656 GCF_050447445.1 Campylobacter concisus | reverse complement strand
AGAGTGTTATAGCTAGAAATTTCATTGGTTATCCTTTTATGTTTGAAATTTTAGTTTGGATATTTTATTGTTATTGTATTTATAATATTATTAATTTATTATGTGCTGTTTGGGGTTTATTAAATTTATTATGTAGATAAAAATTTATTTCAAGTATTTTTATAGCTTACTTCATTTATCATAAAGCTCATCAAGTCCATTTCTTTCATTCTCAAATACATTATGAAGCATTGCATAACTTGCATCACTTGCATCAGCTATATCAATATAGTCTTTAAAGCAATTTATTAGCTCTTTATTTGATTTTTTAGTTTGCACTTGCTTGTCCTTGTTTGCTTTTATGAAATTTGTTGTTTGTTAAGTAGAAAATATTATCTCCTGATTTTGTACCAAAAGACTCTTTGGTAAATGATACACCTCTACCTTCATCACCAAATAGTCCATATTTGGTTTCAATATAAGTATATGAAAGATATATTTTTATAATTCTCATCTCTTTTCCATCAAAATACATATATTTAGGATAAATTCTAGGTTCTTCTTTTAAAAAATTATCTCCAATAAATTCTTTTATTTTATTTATATAAATTTCTGGTACTTCTGCTTTTTTACCGGTATCTCTTTCATAATCTATCCAACGAATATAATATTTTTTACCATTTGAGAGGGTTTGAGGGAATTTTTGATTTACCAAGGTCATGTCTACATCATATATCGTTATAAATTTATCACCTTGTTTTATCTTTCTAGGATTAGATCTTATTTTATCACCTAAATTTTTGGCTAGCTCTTCTCTTTCTTTTTCTCTTCTCTCTATCTCATCAACAAATTTTTGATTAAATATATACACTCCACCATATTGTTTAGCTAAGTTTTCTAGTTCAGAGTTACTTATCTTTTTATTTGCTTGATTAGCTGAGCAAGCTATTAAGAATATACTTGTTAGAAGTAAGAGTGTTATAGCTAGAAATTTCATTGATTATCCTTTTATGTTTGAAATTTTAGTTTGCACTTACTTGTCCTTGTTTGCTTTTATAAATTTGTTGTTTATTAGAATGAATCTATCTTTACTAGTTCTTGTTACAAAATTTTGTTTACTTAATTTAAAACCCCTTCCTTCGTCACCATATAAGCCATAGCTGGTCTTTACATATGTATAAGATACTCTTACAGTTACAGGTATAGCCATATCTTTGTCTTCATATAGATAAAGCATTAGTAATTCTGGTCTTTGTTTGCTAAAATCATCTCCAATAAATTCTTTTATCTTATTTATATAAACTTCTGGTACTTTGGCCTCTTTACCAGCTTGGTTCTCATAATCTATCCAGCGAGTATAGTATCTTTTACCATTTGAGAGAATTCGTGGAAGTTTTTCATTAATAGGCTTTGGATCAATAGCGTAAAGCCCATCACCCAAATCTCTACCTTTCATTTTTTTACTTAACTCTTTTCTCTCAGCTTCTCTTTTCTCTATCTCTTTCTCAAATTTCTCATCAAATATATATACTCCACCATATTGTTTAGCTAAGTTTTCTAGTTCAGAGTTACTTATCTTTTTGTTTGCTTGATTAGCTGAGCAAGCTATTAAGAATATACTTGTTAGAAGTAGTAATATAAATGCGGTAAATTTCATAAATAAATTTTTAAAATAAATAATCAAAAATCTAAGAATTTTACATAATGAAGTCAAGGAGTTCATCTAAGGATTTTGTCCTTAGATGAAAGATTAAGATTTTTTGATCGCTCTAATAGGAATAACAAATATTGCTGCGATCACATAAAAAGCAATACAAAAAACAGCCGCCATCATAAATATCTCACCGATATCATAAAAGCTTGACTCAAGCCTAAATGTATCCACGTAATTTATCGCAAACCATAATGCTACGCCAAGAGCGATAGCAAAAACGAAAAAACCCCAAGAAAACAAGAAATTTAATATCTTAGTTCCCAATTTCTCTCCTTTTTAATTATTTTTCTAACTTAAAACCGCCACCAAAAGCTCTATAAACTTCGACTGCGCTATCGACCTCATCAAGCTTTGCCGAGACATCTTGTAATTTTGCTTGAAGCAAATTTCTCTCCGCATCAAGAAGCTCTAAATGTCCAATATAGCCAGCATCATATTGCTCTTTAGCAAGCGAGTAAATTCTTTGTTGGGATTTTAGCAAATTTTTCACTTGTTCCAAAGAAATTTTTGCATTTTGCCTTGAAACAAGCGCATCTCTTACTTCGCCAAGAGCCGATTTTACCGCTGCTTCATAATTAACAGCGGCAATTTGTTCATTTGTTTTAGCCACCGCTACATTATTTTTTGTCCTACCAAAATCAAAAATTTTCTGAGCTAAAGAGCCCCCTATACTCCATGTATTGGCATTTCCAACAAAGATATTTTCAAAATCAATACTTGAAAAGCCAAAAAGTCCAGTCAGTGAAATGCTTGGAAAATACTCAGCCCTTGCAACACCAACAAGAGCATTTGTAGCTTTTAAATCAGCCAGTGCCTTTGCCACGTCGCTTCTTCTTAGCAAAATTTCAGAACTAATGCCAGCACTTATCTCGGGAGAAGCTGGTAAATTTTGCGAGCTAGCAATAGCTCCACTTAAAATTTCATTATTACTTTTACCAGTCAAGATAGCTAGTGAGGTGATAGCTTTTGACTTTGCATTTAATATAGAAGTAAGATTGGTCTTAGCGCTTTCTACTGCTGCCTTGCTTTGCAAATAGGTCATCTCGTTTATGCTTCCAAGATCAAGCTGTGTTTTGCGAAGCGCTAGCGTGTCTTCATAAGTTTTTAAAGTCTCTCTTAGCACAGCTTCTTGCATATTTAATGAAACTAACGCAAAGTAGCTTTTTGCAACACTTGAGCTGATACTTAGTCTCGCGCTATCGTAGTCAAATTTGGTTGCATTTAGGCTTTCTTCGGCCGCAGCTACATTATTTCTTACTCTACCCCAAAGATCAATCTCATAGTTTAATCCTAAATTTATATCTGATTTTCTATAACGAGTTTGTGGTTGTTTAGTATATGTTTCGCCGCTACTTTTTGCTTTTTCGTAGCCTACATTTAAATTTATACCAGGAAGCAAATCTGCCTCAGCTACGCCAAGGCTTGCTTTTGCTTTCTCTAAATTTAAATAAGCAACACGTAAATTTGTATTTTTCTCAAGTGCATTTTCTACTAGAGAATTTAAATTTTCATCGTTAAATTCTCTCCACCAAAGATCCCTTATATCGCTTGTCTCATAAGTGTAAGTAGATGTGAAATTTGTATCTACATTTGGCATATCTGGACGAAATGAGCAACCAGTTAAAAACGCCGCCGTTATAAGTATAAACGCCTTATTTCTCATCTTTTTTTGCTCCCTTTTTCCAGTATTTTTCATTTAAATTTTCAAGCAAATAGTAAAACAACGGTACAAAAAATATCGCTATCGTCGTAGAAGCGATCATGCCACCAACCACGCCAGTTCCAAGCGAATGGCGAGATGCAGCGCCTGCGCCTGCGCTTATAACCATAGGAAATACGCCAAGTGTAAATGCGATTGATGTCATTACAATTGGTCTAAAGCGAAGTCTAGCTGCATTTATCGCTGAGTCAAATATACTCTTACCACTATCACGCTCTTGCATTGCAAACTCTACGATCAAAATGGCATTTTTAGCCGCCAGACCGATGAGTAGCAAGAGTCCGATCTCAAAGTAGATATCATTTGTTAGGCCTCTTATCCAAACAGCTAGCAACGAGCCAAATACCGCAAATGGAACGGCTGTGATAACCGCAAGTGGAATGAGCCATCTCTCGTACTGAGCAGCAAGGATGAGAAATACAAAGATCATACCAAAGATAAAAGCAACCGTGCCAGTACCCTGAGAATTTACCTCTTGATACGCCGTTCCCGCCCAGCTTATAGCGTAGTCCTCGCTGCTTAGCGTGTCATTTACGACCTCTTGGATCGCTCTGATCGCATCGCCTGACGTATAGCCAGGTTTTGGATCGCCCATGATCTTAGCTGATGGAAAGAGGTTAAATCTATCAACGATATCAGGTCCAATCGTTCTTGCAAGTGTTGCTACTGAATTTAGTGGCACCATGCCGCCATCATATGAGCGGACGAAAATTTTTCTTAGATCCTCAGGATTATTTCTAAAACTTTCCTCAGCTCTTGCATATACTCGGTAAGATTTACCAGCAAGATTGAAGTCATTTATATAGTAAGAGCCAAAAGTAGCTGCTACCGTGCTAAAAATTTCACTCTCGCTTACACCAAATAATTTAGCTTTTTCTTTATCAACTGTTATCTTGAACTGACGATAATTTGTCTCAAGCGTGGTTCTGACATTTGTTAGCTCAGGTCTTGCGTTTGCTGCTGCAGCTACCTTTCTAGCATCTGCTTCTATCTCGTTGTAACTCTTGCCGCTTTTATTTTGTAGATACATCTCAAAGCCACCAGTCATTGATAGACCCATAATAGGCGGTAAATTTACAACAAATGTCATTGAGTTTTTTGAGCCCCAAAGCATACCATTAAACTGGCCAGCTAATGTATCAGCTCCATTGTTAACGCCTTTTCTCTCACTCCAATCTTTTAGCTTTATAAAGCTAACGGCTGAATTTTCCCTAAGCGAGCTAGCTAGTATGTCATAACCTGCAAAAGCCATAGTAAACTCAACATTTGGGTTGCTTAAAATGGCGTTGCTAATCGAGACTACTTCTTCTTTTGTCTTTAGCATATTTGTTGAAGGCGGAAGTGAGGTGATAACCATTAAAGCACCCTTGTCTTCTGAAGGCACAAGTCCTTTTGGCACAGCATCAAATAGCTTATAAGTGGCAAATCCTAAAATACCAATTACAATAAAGCTAATAATAATATGCCTTAAAATTTTAGCCACTCCAGCCGTAAAGAGTCTAGTGCTAAAGTCAAAGAAGTCGTTAAATTTCTGAACTATCCAAAATGGCTTGCTCTCTTGTTTCTTAAGCATAACCGCACAAAGCGCTGGCGTAAGTGTAAGAGCAACAAAGCCTGAGATACAAACAGAAATAACAAGTGTTAGAGCAAACTGCTTTTGTATAACGCCAACAAAGCCTTCCATAAATGAAACTGGCACGAAAACTGCGCAAAGCACGAGTACGATAGAGATAACCGGAGTTTGCACCTCCTCCATTGCCTTAAATGTCGCGTCTTTTACGCTGATCTCTTTATCTTCATGCAAAATTCTCTCGACATTTTCTATGACGATAATAGCATCATCTACGACGATACCAATAGCAAGAACTAAGGCAAAAAGTGTAATCAAATTTATACTAAAGCCCATTACATAAAGTCCGCCAAATGTACCTATGATAGAAACTGGCACAGCAAGCATCGGAATGATAGTCGCCCGAAAACTTTTTAAGAAAAAGTACATTACGATTAAGACGAGTACCATCGCTTCAATGAAAGTTTTTATAACCTCATCAATTGAAACATCTATAAATTCTGTTGGATTGTAAGCTATGGTGTGCTCTAGGCCAACAGGATAAGTTTTCTTTAGCTCGTTAAGCTTTTCTTTTACAGCATTTGCAGTAGCAAGAGCATTCGCATCGTTTTGTAAAAATAGCAAAAGAGGAATAGCTGGTTTGCCGTTTAACATCGCGTCGTTAGCATAGCTAGCTGCTCCAAGCTCTATGGTAGCTACATCTTTTAGCTTCAATACTGATCCATCAGAACTTTTAATTATTATATCGCCAAACTGGGTTGCATTTTTAAGACGTCCATCGGTACGAACAGAATAAACATAAGGATTACCACCATCAGATGGCTGTTCGCCTATCTTGCCAGCAGCGTATTGTGAGTTTTGAATTTTTACTTGAGAAATGACGTCACTTGGAGTTAGTTTAAAATGAGCTAGTCTATCTGGCTTTAGCCAAATTCTCATAGAATACTCTTTAGTACCTATCAATACTGTATCACCTATACCACTAACCCTTTTTATCTCATCAGCAATATTTAAATTTACATAGTTATATAGTTCGATCAAATCCATATTTGGATTTGTAAAGCCAACAACTTGAAGGATCGAGCCACTTCTTTCACGCACTGTTACGCCCATATTTTGCACTTCTTGGGGCAATCTTGAAAGAGCTGCTTGCACGCGGTTATTTACATCGATCGTAGCTTGTTTTGACGATGAGCCGATCTTAAAATATACGCTTATATTCATAGTACCTGCTGAGCTTGATGTACTTTGCATATAGAGCATATTCTCAACACCATTTATCTGATCTTCAATGGCACTTGCGACTGAGTCGGCGATAGTCTGCGCATCAGCGCCGCTATATGTCGCACTTACAGAGACAGTAGGCGGGGTAAGACTTGGATACTCCTCTATAGGAAGCCCCTTGATACCCATAAAACCTGCTATAACTATGATGATAGATATAACAGTTGCAAATATCGGGCGGTTTATGAAAAATCTTGAAAACATCTATCTGCCTTTACTTGCTACTTGTAGCGTTTGCATCTTTGTTTAAGAAATTTGCGCTTAAGTCTTTATCAGTTTCAACTGGTGCGCCAACTCCGATTTTAAGGAAGTTATTAACTATTATCTTATCGCCATCTTCAAGACCTTCAGTGACTGCTACCATATTTTTTGTTTGATATCCTATTTTTACATTTTTTTGGCTTACTTTGCCATCTTTTACGACTAAAACATAAGTGTTTGTAGCGCTTTGCTGAAGGGCAACTTGCGGTATGTTAAAGGCATTTTTTTGAACAAAGCCGCTCATCTTTATATGACCAAACGCACCTGGTAAAATTTTACCTTCACTATTATCAAAACTAGCCTTTGCCAAAACGCTACCAGTTGCAGTATTTACAACGTTATCTATAAAATTTACTTTACCATTAAAATTTTCTCCATTGACACTTAACACAGCGTCACTATTTAGCTGCTGCCATGAGCCGTTATCCAAATTTGTCTTTCTAGTTAGATTATCCACATCAGCGATATAAAATTCTGCTTCAATAGGATTTATTTTTGTAAGCCTTACAAGTTTTGTTTGGTTTGCTACGACAAGCGAGCCAACATCTACTTGGTTATCGCCCACTACACCGTCAAATGGCGCTGTGATAGTCGTGTAGCCAAGATCTATTTTTGCATTTTTTAAATTTGCTTTTGCACTTACTAAATTTGCATTTGCAATATCATAGGCTGCAACTGCTGCGTCGTAGTCTTTTTGAGAGACTGCATTTTTCTTATAAAGGGCAGAAATTCTTTTAAACTCGGTCTCGGCATTTTTTAAATTTGCATTTGCTACTCCAACAGAGGCATCAAGTGAGTCAAAGCTAGCTTGATATTTTTCTGGATCTATCAAAAATAACTTATCGCCCGCTTTTACTTTACTTCCTGGCTTGAAAAACTGCTTTATGATAGTTCCGCCAACTTTTGGATAGATAATAACATCTTGACTACTTGTAACCGTTGCGGTGTAATCAAAACTAATAGGCATGTCTGTTTTTTGTGCGGTAAAAATATCCACATGAGATAGCGGCATCTGGCGACCTGCTGCCGCTTTATTCTCTTTATTTTCAAAACAACCACTTAGAAATAAAACTGCAACCGAAAGCACAAGAACACTCTTAAAATTTGCCATAAAAACCTCTCTTAATTTTAAATTTTAATATCATATTTAGTTTTTGTAATAATTGTTACAAAAATTTAAAGTTCTCGATTCTATTAGAAAACAAATAAAAAGTCAATTTTATTTTTTACCAATTCCATTCAAAAACAGCTCTACACACAAGCCAATATGCTTTTTACGCTCTCTTTCACTAAGCTTTGGTTCTTCATTTATCAAAAGCGAATCATAGTAATAAGCCCCGATCACGCTTTGTATAAAGTACTTTGCAGCAAATTTGGCTGAAAATTTTGGATCAAGTTTGGCTTTTACTTCGTCTCTTTCAAAGAAATTTATAAGCACAAGATCGATCTTTTTTAAAATTTGATCTAAAAACGTCTTACCAAGCTTGCCACCATTTTTAGAACCCTCGCTCATCATTATCCTACCAAGAGAGATATGCCTTTTGCTACAAGTAATAGAAAATATTATGGTTGCAAATTTGGTTAAAAATTCCTCCAAGCTGTGAGAAATTTTAAGATCTATTTTCTCATCGATCTCTTTTATAAGGCTATCTATCTCTTGCTCAACGATCGCCTCAAAAAGCCCCTCTTTGTTCTCAAAAAATGTATAAATGCTAGAAAGCGATCCGCAACTTATCGCTACGATATCACTTAAGCTTGTCTTTTCGTATCCTTTTTCTAAAAATAGCTCAAGTGCTGTTTTTACGATAAGTTCGTATCTTTTTTTACCCTTTTCTGAGATCGCCATCTTATTTCCTGTTAAATTTTTGCTATTTTATCATCCTTTAGGATAGATAAAAGTGCTTTGCCTTTGAACGCTGATAGCTGGCTCGTCAGTGGCGTAGGCTTTTATATTTATATGTTTTAAAAGATCTTTATCGCTTAAATTTTCATTTTTTGATTTTAGCGTGACGATTACTCGTTGTTTTGCGCCAGCTTTTAATATAAATGGCTTATTTGGACGAGAAATTTCTATATTCTTATCGTCTACTTCAAAGTAAAAGGCGTGCTCTTTATTTTGTGTGTTTTGCACCAAAAATACGTAAGAATTTTCGACTTCATTTTCACCTAAAATTTTATAAAGCTCGCTTGTTCTATTTATATTTAAAAGCATACTTTCTTTTTTGCCACTCATCAATACCCCAGCTGTCAAAATAATGCCCAAAATGACAAGATAAGCAACCGTTCTAAAGCGTAAAATTTTGACTCTTTTTTGCTCTTTTATAGAATTTATACTTCTCCACTCAATAAGCGAGCTTTCATCAAAATGCTTCATCACTTTAGCGCAAGCATCGCTACACTCTAGACAATTTATACATTCAAGCTGCATACCTTTTCTTATATCAATGTGTGTTGGGCATATCCTCACGCATGCCTCGCAGCCAGTACATAGCGCACCCTCTTCTTTTGGCTTTTTAAATTTCTCTTGTCCATTATAGATTACGCCGCCTCTTTTTTGATTGTAAATAACTTGGATCGTATCGTTATCAAACATTACTGATTGCACCCTCGCATACGGGCAGACATAGACGCAGAAATTCTCTTTTAAAATGACCACGTCATAGACTAGCCAAGCGGCTATGCCAAGCCAAAATGCAAGTAAAATTTTATGTTCGCTTGGCTCGCTTATATAGGCTAAAAAATCAAATGGCGGCACAAAAAACCACATGAAATTTGCAGCTATGATAAGGGCTAAAATACACCAAATTCCAACTGCTAAAGCACGCTTTAAAATTTGTCCTTTTGGCTCATTCTGCTTATTTTGTATATTTTTTCTGACCTTTAAAATTTTAGTTTGCAAAAGGTCACGAAATATCGTTCTAAAAATAGTTTGCGGACAGCTCCAACCGCACCAAACGCGCCCTGCAAGTGTCGTTAGAAAAAATATGCTTAAGAACAAAATAATAAATAAAAATGGTAGCAAGTACAGCTCTTGCATATCAAATTTTGTAAAAAAGAGATCAACTCTACTTTTATCAAAACTTAGCAAAAATAGCTGCGCATCATTTACTCTGATAAATGGCAAAACAAAGACAAATAGCGTAATACAGGCGAAAAAAATGTAACGCCTCTTGGCGTAGCTAAGATGAAAATCCTTTGACATAATAAGCCTTTTTTGAAATTTTATGATTATAAAGCTTATGGCATTAAAAGAGTTTTAAAAAAAAATAGTTAAAAGCTTAAATTTATGAAAATTAAACTATACTCACGGCTTATTTTAATCTGAAAGGTGGTGAGGACGTTGCCTGGTATTAAGGTACATCCTAACGAGTCATTTGACGAGGGTTACAGAAAGTTTAAGAAACAAACTGACCGTAACTTAGTAGTAACTGAAGCAAGAGCTAGACGCTTCTTTGAGCCTAAAACTGAGATCCGCAAGAAACAAAAAATTGCTGCTCGTAAGAAAATGCTTAAACGTCTTTATATGCTTAGACGCTACGAGTCAAGACTCTAAAACCAAGACAAAGAGGGCTTTGCTCTCTTTGTTTAACTCTTCTTTTAGCCTTATTTTTTTATAATCAAAGCAATTTTTTTATTTTATTTTAAACGGAAATTCGATGCAAAAGCTAGCTATAAACGAAGCTGCAGAAATTTTAGGCATAACAAAAGAAGCAGTCTATAATAGAATCCGCCGTGGTTCGATAAATACAGTCATTGAAAATGGCACAAAATTTGTCATCCTTGATGAGAAACCAAGTAGCGAAAAAGTCACAAAATCCGCTCCAAAAAGTACAAAAACTAAATCCCAAAATGATGAGTTTGTAAATTATTTGCTAAATGAGTTAAGCGAGTTAAAGAGTTTAAATTTAAACTTGCAAGCTGACAAGGACAGGCTTTTTAAAGAAAAAGAGCAGATGCTAATCGAGCGAAAAAATGAAATTTTGCAAATTTATAAAGATAGAGATGAGAAACTCATGCAGTTTCTAAATGCTATGCAAAGGCCACTTTTAGCACAAAAAAATGACGATATGCCAAATAATGAAGCGATAGAGGCCGAGATAGAAAATGAGTCAAAATGGATAAATTTAAGTGAATTTTTAAAGGAGCTAAATCTAAAGCCAAAGGCAACGAAAAAAGCCAGTGAAAAGATAATAAAAGCAATACACCACTCAAAATTTATAAAATTTAAACGAGGTGTGATACTTGTTAGAAGACATAAAAATTTAAAAGAGTTGATAGGAGAGATATGAAACACATTAAAAAGATAGCTACTTATGCTGCAGTAGGCGGATTTGGTGCGATCGTTATGGCTGGCCTTGCTGGTTGCGGCAGTAACAATGGCGGTAATGAAAACGCACTAAATGAGGTTGCACAAAAAAATGGTGCCTTTGTCATCATCGAAGAGAGCGCACCTGGAGTTTATAAAATTTTAGAAGAGTATCCAAGTACTGAAACTAGAGTCGTGTTAAAAGATATCAACGGCACTGAGCGTATGCTAAGCAAAGACGAGATCGATAAGCTCCTAGCTCAAGCAAACGCAAATATCGACAATGGCACTTCAAATTTAACAAAAACGAGCGACGCCCAGCTAAGTAGCGGTGGGCTAAGTCTTGGTGAGACGATACTTGCCTCAGCAGCCGGTGCGATACTTGGTAGCTGGATAGGTAGCAAGCTTTTTGGAAATCAAAATTTCCAAGCTACTCGTCAAAATTCTTACAAAAATCCAAGTGCATACACAAGAAGCGTTGATAGTTTTAACAAGCAAAAAGCGGCAAATTCTGCTGCAAGAAGTAGTGGCGGCAAGAGCGGATTTTTCGGTGGTGGCTCAAAATCAAGCTCTAGCTCATCAAGCTTTGGAGGCTGAAAAATGATAAATTTAAGAAAAATCACCCCGTTAAATAACGAATTTATGGGAAAAATCGGCTTTGCGTGGCATACAGATAACGATAACAGCTCATATATCGCAGATGAGATCGTACAGGTAAAAGCAAGCGAGGCGGATGCTTACTACGAAGCAGCAAATGAGCTATATGATATGTACGTAAATGCCGCTCAGTACGTCATTGACAACAACCTTTTTCACGAGATAGGCATACCATTTAACCTCGTTGATAGTATCAAAAAAAGCTGGGAAAATGACGTTCACTGGCATCTTTATGGCAGATTTGATCTTGCTGGTGGGCTTGATGGCAAGCCGATAAAACTGATCGAATTTAACGCCGATACGCCAACGGCAGTCTTTGAAACAGCGATCATTCAGTGGGCGATGCTAAAGCTAAATCACATGGATGAAGCTGAACAATTTAATAACCTTTACGAAGCTCTAAAGCAAAATTTTAAACGCCTTATCACGCTTGGCGATAATAATGTAAATTTTGAGGATGTTTACGAGGGCTGGGGGATACTCTTTAGCTCTATCGCTGGCAGTATCGAGGATGAGCAAACCGTAAAATTACTACAATACATCGCAAAAGAAGCCGGCTTTAAAACCGACTTTGCTTACGTTGATGAGGTCGTTTTTAACGATGATGAGGGCATTTTTAAAAATGATGAAAATTTTGAATACTGGTTTAAGCTTGTGCCTTGGGAGAGCATAGCGATCGACGAAGGTGAGCTAGCACTTATACTTTCAAATATCATCAAAAACCAAAAAGCCATCATCATAAATCCCGCCTATACGCTGCTTTTTCAAAGCAAGGGAATTTTAAAAATTCTTTGGGATCTATATCCTAATCACCCACTCTTGCTTGAGACCTCAAACGAGCCACTAAAGGGTAAAAAATATGTGAAAAAACCACTCTTTGGTAGGGAGGGCGCAAACGTCTCGATACATGATGAAAACGGTGCAAAAATAGCAAGCAACGACGGCGAATACGACTCAAACAAAGCTATCTATCAAGAATTTTACGAGTTTAACCAAGATGAGAGAGGCGATAACTACCAAGCCGGCGTATTTTACGCTTATGAAGCGTGTGCGCTTGGATATAGAAAGGGCGGCAAAATTTTAGATAACTACTCTAAATTTGTAGGACATTTCATTAAGGACTAAAGATGAAGATCGTTTGTTTAGACGCGGCAACGCTGGGAGAGAACGTTGATCTTAGTGTTTTTAAGAAATTTGGCGAGTTTATCAGCTACCAAAAAACCAAAAGCGAAGAGGTCGTGCCCCGTCTAAAGGGCGTTGATGTTGTCATCACAAATAAGGTCGTCATCGACAAAGCTGTGATGGACGCGCTAAATTTAAAGCTTATCTGCATAAGCGCAACTGGGATGAATAATGTTGATCTAGAGCATGCAAAAGCTAAAAACATAGCTGTTAAAAATGTCGCTGGCTACTCAACCGCAAGCGTCGTGCAGCATACGTTTGCGATGCTTTTTGAGCTAACAAATCACATAAAATTTTATGATGAATACGTAAAAAGTGGCGAGTGGGTGAGGAGCGAAATTTTTACCTATCTTGGCGCAAACATCAGCGAGATCGCTGGCAAAGAATTTGGCATCATCGGACTTGGCGAGATAGGACGTGGCGTGGCGGTAGTGTCGCGCGCATTTGGCGCAAACGTGAGCTACTACTCGACAAGCGGAGTAAATAAAAATAGCGAATTTAGGCAAAAAAGCTTAGACGAGCTACTAATAAGCAGCGACATCATCAGCATCCATGCACCACTAAATGAAAAGACTAGAAATTTACTAGGTATAAACGAGATAAATTTACTAAAAGATGATGCGATAGTGCTAAATTTAGGACGCGGCGGCATAGTAGACGAAGTAGCGATGGCAAGAGCGATAGATGAGAGAAATTTACGCTTTGGTACGGACGTTTTAGAAAGCGAACCGATGAGCGAAAATAGCCCATTTTTAAATGTAAAAAATAAAGAAAATCTACTCATCACGCCGCACGTAGCGTGGGGCAGCTTGGAGGCTAGAAAGACGCTCATCGCAAAGATTGTCGCAAACATCGAAAATTTCATCAATGAGAGCAAGTAATGGGCTATGATATAAGCTATCACGCCATTAGCGAAGATGAAATTTCAAAGTGGTATTTTGAGGCACTTGAGCTTGTAAGGGCTGGTAAATTTGACGAGGTTTTAGCACTTGCTAGCAAGGCTGGCGTAGAGGAATTTTACGCACAAAAGTACAAAGATACGCTAAGTGCTGCGTTGCAGTATAAAGACGATGAAATTTTTAACAAAACTCACGGCTTTTGTATCGCCGTCACGCAAGGATTTTTTAGAAAGTATTTCTACACTCGTGGTACATCGCTAAGCTCTTTGGCGCAGCAAAACGAGAAATTTAAAAACTACGTCAGCAACTGGCGAGAAATTTTACCAAGTGAGTTTTTGGATAAATTTAGTGGTGAAATTTATAATGAGATCACCGAAAACTACTGTTGTGGCGCTTATGTAAACGCTCAAAACGTAGCTAAACTAAAAGCTGACTATGAAGCAGGTGGTGAGATAAAAGAGGCAATTGATGGCTTTTACGCTCAAAATTTACCTGCATTTTTAGATGCGCTAAACTACGCATGCGAGCTAGAAATAGGCCTGCTCGAGGCCACTGAGGTCGTGGAGCCAAATCCACTTGATCTAAACAAATCAAGCTCATATTCAAATCTCTTTAACTGCGATCCAAAGGGTGCTATTATCTACGCACAGATCGCAGTGCAGCAGATTGGCGAGGCGATAAATCAAGAAGAGACTGGCAAAAAGTCGATTTTTGAGAAGATCAAAGGGCTATTTAAATAAATTTGAAAGGATAAAAATGGCAACCGAACATAGCTTTGATATAAGTGCTGAGGTCGATATGATGGAGGTTAAAAACGCTCTTGAGACAGCGAAAAAAGAGATTGCTGCGAGGTATGACTTTAAAGGACTTGCGGCCGAGGTCGAGCTAAATGAAAAGGAGAAATTTATCACGCTTCTTAGCTCAAGCGACAACAAGATCGATGCATTAAAAGACATCGTGATCTCAAAGCTCATCAAGCGAAACATCCCACCAGTAGCGATCACAGAGACAAAAAGAGAGCTGGCAAGTGGCGGAAATTTAAAGGCGACGCTAAAGCTAAACGACACGCTTGATGGCGAAAACTCAAAAAAGATCACCAAAGCGATCAAAGACTCAAAGATCAAGGTGAGCGCGCAGATAAGAGGCGAAGACATCAGGGTGACAAGCAAAAGTATAGATGACTTACAGGAGTGTATAAAGCTAGTGAGGGGGTTAAATTTAGAACTTCCGATAAGCTTTAAAAACCTAAAATAGCACGCATTTTCGCTTCATTATGCGTTGTTGATTCAAATTTTTGCTAGGTCATTACCCACTCTCGGTAACTCCCGTCACAAAAATTTAAATCGCCTAGCCTAATTTTGAGAAAACGTCGCATGATTTTCATGTTAAAATTTGGCAAATTGCTTGGATAAATTTGCGAAATTTCGTATGATTTTGTATCTAAAATTTGGCGTATTCGTTGATAAAATTTCGCCTTATCATTTTGCATTCAAATTTGATCTATCTAAAATAAAAAATAAGGACAAAAAAATGAGCTTTTTTAAGAAAATTCTCGGTAAACAAATCGATCTTGGCAAGCAAATGCCGATCTATTTTGTAAGTAGCGACGAAGACTACATGCAGCGTGCGTTTGAGCAGGCCAGAGAGAGCTTTAGATATTTTTGGCGTGAGGTTTACTGGGAGCGCCACAGGATCGTACCTATGCTTGATTATGCGATGGTAAAAATTTGTTTCTTAGATGTCGTAAATGGCGAAGAAGTTGGCGAGCACATGTGGATAGACGATGTGGAATTTGACGGCGAAACGATATATGGTACACTCATAAATGAGCCTGATAGCGTGCAAAACGTAAAAGTTGGTGATCAAGTAAGCGCGAAGATAGATGAGATGAGTGACTGGCTCTTTTCGATAGATGGACGCGCATACGGCGGATTTAGCGTGCAGGCGATGCGCTCACGCATGCAAAAGAAAGAGCTAAAAGAGCACGATAAAGAGTGGGGGCTTGATTTTGGCGATTTTAACGATATTTTGGTAGTTTACGAGCAAAAAGAACACCCTGAAAATTTGATAGAACATCCAATGAGCAAAAATACATATGAGCAAGTAAGGCAATATATAAAAGAGCACCCAAATATGGTCACGGACGCTGATGAAATTGGCTATACGCAGCTTCACCACGAGGCGATCGCTGGGAATTTAAACCTTGTAAATCTTTTGCTAGAAAACGGTGCTGATAAAAATGCCCGGACAAAAAGTGGCAAAATGGCGGCTGATTTTGCTGAGAATTTGGGCTGGAGCGAAATCGCGAAGGTGCTTAGCTAGTTAAATTTTTATAGGAGATAACTTTGAATTATCAAGATAATTTAAAACAGAAAGAAAATAATATTGCTAGGATAGACGAATTCATACTTTTTTAAGAGAAACTTTTGAAAACTTGGATAAATATGATAATAAATACGGTCAGTTAATAGTTCTTTTAAACAAGGAAAAGAGATTATATAGTGGTTTGGATAAAGATGATCCTGATGTTTTCTATAAAAAACTAAGAGAAATAAAACATCAAATATATTCCAAAATATCCGAGATAAAAAATAGGATTAAATTTGATAATATAAACATTCATGAAGAACTAACTTTATCATATCAAGACCTAATATTAAAAGAAAATATATCCAATATAAAAAATAGTTTACAAAATAGCATTAGCGATCAAAATTTTTTATCATTATCAAATTTACCAAAAAACAACGACGACAAAGACAAGGTAGAGGCAATTAAAAACTTTAAAGATTTTTGTAAGAGTCATTTTCCAGATTTTGAGTACTTGAAGTACAATATTTCAGACTTATTATCAGATTTAGAAAAGAACATTAAAGAAGGTGCAGAAAAAGAAAAATATACAAGAACAAAAATAGATCAATTGATATATGAAATAAAAAATAAAATTTCAAATTCTAATTCTATAAGGGATTTAAAAGAGCAAGTAAAAATCACTGATAAGTATATTAATGATAAAAAAAATGAATTACTGAATAAGGATAGCATTAAAATAAAAAATAAACTGCTTTCTAACGAACATTTTAAATATTATTTAACAAAATCTTTTGAAGAAAGAGGTACAAAAGACTATTTTAATGCTCTTTTAAAATTTCATCCATTGATACTATCTGGCATTAGCTTGGTTGGCATGATCTATTATTTTGCATATTTTGGATTTAAGTTGAAATATGTTCCTGATTTAGGTGGAGCAGATGTAGCATATGTTGGTGTATCATTATTTTTTATGCTAGCAACTATTTCTCTTTTCTTTATTTTGCCTTGTTTATGTTATCCAGGCTATCACAAGAAAGATATAGGATGGATATTTTTCTTTGGGCTTTCTTTGCTTCCTCTTTTTACATTGGTTTGTATGGCAACATTAAATACTATTATAAACAAATCACTTGACGTTTTATTTTGGTTTTCTTTGATAGGATCATTTATTTATTTGATTATTGTTATTTGCACAGATAAATTTACAACTTTCTCTTTATGTAAAGTTGCTATATTAATAATAATCTTTCCCGAAAATTTTAGTTTCAATGGATGGTTTTTTTCTTCAATAGTTGGACTTTATCTTATGACACTTGTATACTTTAAAGGTTTGGAATATTTTTATAACAATAATGACTTACTTCAGTTTGTAGTTGCTTTCATAATTGTAGTATTTGCAATTCTTTCTTGGTTTGTAACAAATGAATTCGCAAATAGGCTTGGCATAGCAAATGTTGAATATAAATATTTATCTATTGAAAAAAGTGCATTGGGTGCTTTACCAAAAGGAATTTATGATATTAGTAAAATAGCTCCATTTGAAAAAAGCCAGTTTTCTCATATATTGATAATAACTTGACTATGGAACATGATGAGAAAAACAACACAATATCTTATACTAATGTTTCACATAAGTATATACAATTCGGATGCGAAGAAAAAAATTGTAACGATATAAAAGACGCAATAAACATAAATTATAAGGATAAGAAGCTAAGCTATACAACAAAAGACAAAGAGGACATATCAAAGGAAAATAATTTTACTATTGAAACTACTGCTAACCTAAAAACAAAAGATAATATAACCTACACAGAAGAAAGCAGAGATATCATTTGGCTTCACAATATAAAAGCCATTTCAACTCTTGGTAAGTTTTATTATTTAGAGACAAAAGATGGAACAAAATTCGAGCTTGACGCAAGTAAAATCATCTCAAGAAAAAAATAAGAAAGGTAAATTTGAGTTATCAAGACATTTTAGATGAAAAAGATGAGAGTGTTAAAAACGCTAAAAAATTTGTAAATTTTTAAAGGCAAATTTTTCAAACTGCGAGATAAGAAGCAGCAAACAAGGTAAACTTATAACTCTTTTAAATGCAGAATATGAGTCTTACCTTGAGCTAAATAGAACAAATTTTATTGAAATTTCAAAAAAGCTTAACGAATTAAAAAAGCAAATTTGTTTTATGATTTTGGATATAAAAGATGAGATTACAAAAGATTTCAATGAGAAAAACTATGAAATTTATATAGGTGCAAGCTATAAGGAACCAGAATATCTTGAAAAAATTAAAAATGATTTGCTAAATAACACTTATTTTGAGAGTAGACTTAGCGAATATTCGGCAAATTTAAAGACTAATTTTATAAAAAATTGCGTGGCAAATTTCTTTAAATATTCAAATTTTATCGTACCAATCGCTAGTATCTTTTGCTACTTTTTATATTTTGGCTTTGAAGTAAAATATTTTCCGATTTTAGACAGCTCAGAGATGATATTTACGGGCATTTTGCTATTTTGTGCGACTGCATTTATCACGGTTTTTGAGATCGGTATCTTAGTCTTTGTCTCAAACCTTTATCAAAATGATAATAAAAAATACAAATTTAAAAAGCCAAAATTTCTCTTTTTCTATAGCTCAAATTTCATATATTTTTTGACATCCATATCATTTTTCATTTTTGCTTTTATAGCTCATAGGCTTTCTTATAATTTGCTAATGATACTATCGCTATTTCCGCTTTCTTATATCTGTGTAAATTTAGCAGTTTTCTTTAAGGATAGATCAAATTTTGTTATATATTTCTTGACTATTATAATGCTTATTTTATTTATCGCATCGATTGTTATTTCAAATAGCATTAGTGGATTTTTGGCACTTTGGATATTATTTTGCTCTTTTATGCTCTCATTTATTCTTGGAATAGCTAGCATAAAAGAGACGAAAGATTTTACTATTATTTTTTATTCGGCGCTCATTTTCATGATCATTTCAAACTCTCTTTTATTTATAAAATACACAGCAAAAACGCTTGCTATAGGAAATATTGATTATAAATTTTTGCTTATTGACAAAAGCGCTTTAAAAGCTTTGCCAAGCTCGTTTTGCGAGGCAAAAGGTAAAGGTCAAACTTCTTGCGAGATAGATGAAAAGGCAGTTAAAATTTATGACGTGAAGTCGCTTTGCAATATTGGTAAATTTTATTATTTAGAAACAAAAGACGGAGAGAAATTTGAGCTTGACTCGAGCAAGATCATCTCAAGAGCCAAGGATTAATTTCCTTAAGCTTTGGGATTAAAATTTGATCAATACGTGAAATTTGCGGATTCAAAAAATTAAAAATTTATAGGCCAAATTTATGTGGCTAAGCCAAAATTTTCTTTAGCACAAGGCTAAATTTATTAAAAGTTAGCTATCCTAACACATAAATTTAAAACCAAACTTATTTAAGGCGATTAGTTATGATCTTTAAAAATATTGTCGAGAATTTTGCCGTAAATTACGCTCATAATTCTATTCAAAGATCACTATATAATGAATTTAATATAGACATTTTAACCACAACTTACAACAAAACTCCCAAAAAAGACAAAAAGTATATGCTCTACGCGCATGTACCATTTTGTCACACATTCTGTCCATATTGCTCGTTTCATAAGTACCACTATGAGCAAGAGCTTGCAAAAGTTTACTTTGAAAATTTACGTGAGGAGATGAGGCAGGTTAAAGAGGCTGGATTTGACTTTGATTCACTTTATGTTGGTGGTGGCACGACGCTTATAAATGAGCCTGAGCTTGAGAAAACACTTAAGCTTGCAAAAGAGCTTTTTAGTATAGATGAAATTTCAGCAGAAAGCGATCCAAATCATATCTCGCCCGAGAGTTTAGCTAGATTTGATGGATTAATTGATCGCTTAAGCGTTGGCGTACAAAGCTTTGATGATGAAACGTTAAAAAGAGTTGGCAGATACGAAAAATTTGGCTCAGCCAAGGAGATAAAAAGAAAACTTGAGCTCGCTCTTGGAAAGATCCCAGTCATTAGCCTGGATCTCATCTTTAACCTGCCAAATCAAACAAAAGAGCAGCTCATAAACGACATAAATACTGCAAAATCGATCTCTCCACAACAAATCACCTTCTATCCACTTATGAAATCAGAGCTAACAAGAGAGAATATAGCTCGCTCGCTTGGTGTTTCAAACGTAGATAATGAGCGTGAATTTTATGAGATAATCACTGAAGAATTTAGCAAAAGTAACTACAAACAAAGCAATGCTTGGGCATTTTCAAACGAAAAAAGTGCCGACCTTCGCGACGAATATGTTGGCTCAAATTTAGAGTATCTTGGCGTTGGCAGTGGAGCATTTAGTTTTCTTAACGGTGAGCTTGTAATAAATGCGTTTAATCTACTTGAATACGGCAAAAGGATAAAAAATAGGCAAAGCCCAGTCATTGCAAAATGTAGTTTTAGCAAGAAAGAGCGACTTAAATACACATTTTTAACAAGGCTTTTTGATGGCGGAGTTGATATTAAAAGATATAATGACGAAAATAACACAAACATTAACAAAGCCTTATTTATGGAGCTTAGCTTACTTAAGCTTGTAAATGCGGTATATGAAGAAAATGGCATTATTAAGCCGACATTTTTTGGCAAATATATCTGCATCGTGCTTATGCGTGATTTTTACGCCGGTATGGACAAAGTTCGTGCGATATTTAAGGATGACGCTAAGATAAGACGAAGCAAAGTGCTTCGTATAATGAGCGAAAATACTGAACAAAAGTATGAGCCAAATATCATTCAGCCACGAGCTGCGATGTAATGCTTGCAAATTTAATCAAAAAAAACATATATCAAATTTCTAAAATAGTGTTATTAACACTCCTATTTAGCGGACTTGGTGTCTGGACTCTTTCGTTTATAAACAATGAGCTTGTAAGTTTAAAAGAATTTGATCCGATTCTTGCGATTAAATTTATAGCAGTTTTACTTTTATTTTTTATAAGCGCCATCGCCGCAAATATATCGCTTACAAATTTTGGGCATAAATTTATCTATGAGCTAAGATATCAAAGTGTAAAGCAAATTTTAGATACACCAAATAGCGTGATAAATGAGATCGGCAAGGCAAAGATTATAGCTAGCCTAAACAACGACATAAAAACGATCACATTTGCCTTTATGAGCGCTACTGGCTTTATACAAAGTCTAGTTTTTATCGTCTGTGCCAGCATCTATCTTTGTGTAATCGCTCCAAAAATTTTTATCTTTTTATCCGTTTGGATCGGTGCGACTCTTTTTATAAATACGCTTTTTATGAAAAAAATTCATCTTTATTTTAAGCATTCTAGAGTTCAAGATGACGCATTGCAAAAGCACTACGACGATATCGTAGAGGGGCATAGAGAGCTTAGTTTAAATAGAGCAAGGGCAAGTGTCTGCTTTGATGAGTTAAATTTTACAGGCGATAAAAAACGTCAAAATATGGTAAAGGCCGATATTTATCACGCATTAAGTGATAATTTTACAAACATTATGCTTCTTGGCTCAGTTGGACTTTGTGTATTTTTGTGCGTAGCATTTGACTGGGCGAGCCTGCAAACGGCACTAAGCATTAGCCTAACGATACTATTTTTAAGAGGCTCATTTATGAGCATGGTTGGCTCCATACCAGCTGCACTTAGCGCAAAAGTAAGTTTAGAAAAGATCATGAGCTTAAATCTCAATAAATTTAAGGAAGGCTTTAAATTTGACGATAGCCTAAGCGATAATTGGCAAAACATAAAGCTAAAAGATATAAATTTTAACTACACTCACGGCAAATTTAGCCTAAAAGATGTAAATTTAGAGATCAAACGCGGTGAGATAACATTTATCATCGGTAAAAATGGTAGCGGCAAAAGTACGCTTATAAATTTACTTTGCGGGCTAATGCGCCCAAGTAGTGGCGAGATTTACCTTGATAGCACAAAGATAGATGAAAGAAATTTACAAAGTTATCAGGCAAAGATTAGCGCTATTTTTGCTGATTTTTATCTATTTTCGCAAACGCTCTCTCATAATGGCTTTGCTAGCCAAAGCGAAATAGACGAGCTTTTAGCCTTACTTGAGATCGACAAAAAAGTAAGTGTCATAGATAATAAGCTTAGTACCACGCAGCTCTCAACCGGCCAGCGAAAGCGACTAAGCCTACTAATAGCTATTTTAGAGCACCGCTCTATCCTTATCCTAGATGAATGGGCGGCCGACCAAGATCCGCTATTTAAGCGAAAATTTTATAAAGAAATTTTGCCATTTTTACAAAGTAAAGGTATCAGCATAATCGCTGTTAGCCACGATGATAGCTATTTTGATGTAGCAACTAGGATCATCTTGGTAAAAGATGGCTTTGTGCGTGAGCTAGATGAGAGCGAGCGAATAAGTGCTGCAAAAGATGCAGTTGAGAAGATAAAATAGGAGTAATTTTTACACAAAAGCACAATACTCACCCTACTCTTAAGCCGTTTCAAGCTCAAATAAATTTAAATTTAGTAGAATCTTAAAAATTAAAAAAGGCAAAGTATGTCACATTCGGAGCTTGAAAGCACCTATTTTGGTGCATTTATCATACTTTTACTAGCGACTTGTTCATTTTGTTTAATAACATTCTTATCTTCGAAAATAAGCAAAAAACTAGCCAACCGCAATACCCAGCGTCTAAAACTTGGCTTTTATGAGTGTGGTCCAACCACTGTAAAACAGCCAAATAAGATAAATATCCACTACTTTTTTTATGGAATTTTATTTATTTTGTTTGATGTTGAAGTCATTTTTATGTATCCGTGGGCGGTGGATTTTAGGCTACTTGGAATTTTTGGACTAATCGAAATGTTGCTTTTTGTGGCGATTTTACTTATCGGCTTTGCTTATGCTTGGCAAAAAGGAGTCTTTAAATGGCAAAGCATCAGATAAATTACGCTGCAAATGGTGGCTTGCCAGTCGCTTTAACAACCGTTGATAAGCTAGTTCAGTGGGGCAGGAGCAACTCGCTTTGGGCACTTAGCTACGGGCTTGCTTGCTGTGCGATCGAGATGATGGCAAGTGGCGCTAGTAGATATGACTTTGATAGATTTGGCACCATTTTTAGAGCAAGTCCAAGACACTCAGAGGTGATGATCATAGCTGGCACGCTAACTAAAAAACACGCTGAGTTTACAAGACGTCTTTATGATCAGATGCCTGAGCCAAAATGGGTCATCTCAATGGGTAGCTGTGCAAACACTGGCGGCATGTTTAACACCTATTCAACCGTTCAAGGTGTTGATAGAATAATACCAGTTGATATCTACATCCCAGGCTGTGCTCCTCGCCCAGAAACGCTTCAATACGCGCTTATGATGCTTCAAAAAAAGATAAGAAAACAAAGTGCATTTAGGGCGCAAAAGCCAAGAAAGCTTGAGATATGAGAGAGTATAAGCCAAAAAACGATCTGCAAAAAAAGCAGTACTATAGCGAGAAATTTTATATCGCCAAGCAGACGCCAAAAGAAGCAGCAAGTGGCTCTAAATTTGACGAGGAGCTGGCTGTTTTAGAGCAAAGCGGAGTAGAAAATTTATCTAGCTACGTGGAGTTTAATCAGCTTGTAATTTATATAAATTCTAGTGAAAATTTTAAAGCTCTTGAGACACTAAAAAGCTTTGGTTACGAACAGCTTAGTGAGCTTGCAGCACTTGATTTCATAAATCAAAAAGGTGGATATGAAGTCTTTTATCAGCTTCTTAGCATTAGTAAAAATAGACGCGCTCGTGTAAAATGCTTTGTAAAAAAAGATGAAATGCTAAAAAGTGTTTGCGAGCTTTATAAAAGCGCAAACTGGGCTGAGCGCGAGATGTATGATCTAAGCGGCGTTCTCATTAAAGATCATCCAAATTTAAAGCGCCTCATCATGCCTGATGACTGGCACTCACACCCGCTCTTAAAGAGCTATCCGCTAGTGGGCGACGAGGCTGCTAAATGGTACGAGGTGGATAAAATTTTTGGGCGTGAGTTTAGAGAGCAAATTGGCGAAGAGAACCGCGACCCAGCATATGTGGACGAGAAAGATACCTTTGGATTTTCAAGGGTGTTTAGCGAAGAGTACGAGTATCAAGAAGATGGTGGCGTAAAATTTGTCAAAAAGGCTAAATTTAGCCAGAGCCAGATAGTAAAGGAAAGACCTTGAGCCAGTCACCAAACCGCTTAAAACCATTTTTTGAAAATTTAGAATTTGAGCAAAATGACGGCAAGATGATATTAAATTTTGGCCCACAGCACCCAAGCGCTCATGGTCAGCTAAAGCTCGTGCTTGAGCTTGATGGCGAAAAGGTCGTGCGTGCCATGCCAGAGGTTGGTTTTATGCACCGAGGCGTTGAGAAGATGGCTGAAAATATGACCTATCAGGAATTTATCCCAGTGACTGACAGGGTTGATTACATCGCATCAAGTGCAAATAACTACGCATTTTGCGCGGCTGTGGAGAAGCTTTGCGCTATCGAAGTGCCTCGCCGTGCGCAGATTATTAGAGTGATGCTTTTGGAGCTAAACCGCATCAGCTCACACCTTTTATTTTTAGCCACGCATGCCCTTGATGTGGGGGCAATGAGCGTCTTTTTATACGCATTTAGAGAGCGCGAATACGTCCTTGATCTTATAGAAAAATACTGCGGCGTAAGACTAACTCATAGCTCGATAAGGATCGGTGGTGTGCCGCTTGATCTGCCTGATGGCTGGTGCGAGGAGCTGCTTAAATTTTGCGAAAAATTTCCAAGCGATATCACGCTTTATGAAGATCTGCTAAGTGAAAATAGAATTTGGCAAGCAAGACTTGTTGATGTGGGCGTAATTAGCAAAGAGCTAGCCCTTAGTAGCGGCTGCTCTGGCGTCATGCTAAGAGCAAGCGGGATCGCACGTGATATAAGAAAAGAAGAGTCTTATCTCATCTACGACGAGTTAGAATTTGACGTACCTTACGCCACTAAAGGCGACTGCTACGCAAGGTATCTGCTTTACATGAAAGAGATGCGCGAGTGTGTGAAAATTTTAAAGCAGTGCGTTAGCAAGTATCAAACAAGCAGCCCCGCTATCATCGCCGACGCGCCAGATTACGTGAGCGCTTCAAAAGAGCAGATAATGAGCCAAAACTACTCATTAATGCAGCATTTTGTGCTAATAACTCAGGGGCTAAAGCCTCCAAAAGGTGAAATTTACTTTGCTAGCGAATCGCCAAAGGGCGAGCTTGGAATTTATATAAACTCAGATGGTAGCGCAAGCCCATATCGTCTAAAAATTCGCACGCCAAGCTTTTGGCACTGCGCTATTTATGAAGATTTATTGGTAGGCCAGTACGTTGCTGACGTCGCTACGATAATTGGTAGCACAAATATCATCTTAGGCGAGGTCGATAGATGAGAAGGGTCGATCTTAGGCACTTAAAGAGTGAGTTTTTGAGCGCTCTTGGACAACAGATAAAGGCTAGCGAGGCTGGCGAAGTGATTATATTTTTATTTGAGATAGGCGATTTTAGTGGTGTGACAAAGGCTGTAAATTTAGCCTATAATCTAAACTGCGAAGTGATGAACTCGCTTAAATTTAACCAAGTTGATTGGGTATTAACCATAAAAAAGGGCAAGATATGAAATTTAATGATTTAATAGCAGGCAAAAGCTTAAGCATTGCAAATTTACTAAGCTTGAGCGATAAAAATTTAGCAAAAAAGATGAAAGAGCACGAGTTTAAGTACATCTCTTGCATCGAAGATAGCGAGCTTGGCGGCGAAAATTTAATCCGCTGCGAAATAGGCTCAATAAGCTACGTCTTAGCTCTTCTTTGCAAATACGCAAATTTATCTTGTGATGAGTTTTTTAGCGAGCTTGATGATGGGCTGATAAGTGGCGAGTGCAATGTTGGAGAAGAGGAATTTGAAGAGCTAGGCGAGTGGATAAAGGACGTTAAAAACATCGTTATTGATGATTCATTTTTTACTCATTCAGATAAAGATGCGATCTTTTGGCTACTTGAAATTTTAGGCAAAAATATCGTTTTGGCTGGTGATTACAAGAAAGAATTTAATGATTATCACAAAATAGACGAGCTAAAAGAGCTTGAAAATTTTGACGGAGCGGTCGTTTATCTAAACAAAAACGCAAGCGATGAGATCGTGGGCGGCGTGCAGTTTGGCATCGTAGCAAAGGCAAAAGATGGCGATATGCTAGAGCTTAAAGCAAAAGATTTTAGCGTGAGGGCAAAATTTAAACTAGACCATTCGCTAAAAGGCACAGTTGCCGTGCTTGGCGCAAAAGATTTTGATGGATACGCATTTAAACAAGTAGTAGTTAGTAAATGAAAATAAGCATAAATGATCAAATTTTAGAAGCAGATGAAGGCGAGAGTATCCTAAATATCGCAAGAGCAAATGGAATTTATATCCCAGTTCTTTGCTATCTTAGCGGCTGCTCGCCAACTCTTGCTTGTAGGCTTTGCATGGTCGAGGTAAACGGCAAAGTAGTTTATAGCTGCAATGCCAAAGCAAAAGAGGATATGCAAATTTATACAAACACGCCAGAAATCGCTGCCGAGCGAAATGCGATCATGCAGACTTACTGTGTAAATCATCCGATTCAATGTGGCGTTTGTGACAAAAGCGGCGAATGTGAACTACAAAATTTAACCACACATCTAAAAGTAAATGAGCAAAAATTTGCCATCGCTGACACGCACAAACCGCATAAAAAATGGGGGCTAATCAACTACGATCCAGCTCTTTGCATAGTCTGCGAAAGATGTGTCACTGTTTGTAAGGATAGGATCGGAGAGAGTGCACTAAAGACCGTACCAAGGGGCGTTGAAGTGCCAAAAGAGCTAAAAGAGAGTATGCCAAAAGATGCCTATGCAGTTTTTAGCAAGATGCAAAAAAGCTTAATAGGTCCAAGCGTTGGCGAGAGTCTAGACTGCTCATTTTGTGGCGAGTGTATCAGTGTCTGCCCTACTGGAGCGCTTATTAGTTCGCATTTTCAATATAGCACAAATATCTGGGAGCTAAACCCTATCCCAGCAGCAAATCCACATCAAAGCGACTGCGAGCTAATTTACTATGATGTAAAAGAAAAGAGCACTAGCGATAGAAGTAAGCAAATTTACCGCGTCAACAATGATTTTACATTTGGTGAAGTAAGTGGGGCAGCTAGGTTTGGCTATGACTTTCACAACGAGCTTGCCTGTAAGAATAAAGAGAAATTTGAAGAGATTGTTTTAAATATTAAAAATGGCGCGATCAAAAATATAAAATTTAATAGCTTCATCACAAACGAAGAGGCCCTTATTTTAGAGCATTTAAGAGAAAAATTTGATCTAAATTTAATAAACAATGAAGCGCTAAATTATCAAAAATTTTTAAATAAATTTAGCGAATTTAGTGGGCTTAGCTCATATAACGCAGACTATGAAGATATTAAAAATAGCGATTTTATCATCAGTGCTGGTAGTTTTTTAAGACACGAAAGCCCAGTGACAAGCTTTAAGTTAAATAACGCTTTAAAAATGAATAAAGCAGCTGGAATTTACTTTCATCACATAGCCGATGAGATCGTTAAAAAATATTCTAAAAATTTTATCTATGTAACGCATGAAGCTGGAAAATTAGAGCAAATTTTACTCTTTGTGCTTAAAAACTGGGGCGAAAATTTATCTAGCACGCTTACATCAAAGCTTGAAAATTTTGATGAAAATTTTGGCTTAGATGTACCAGCTTTAAGCGAGGGCAAAAGCAAATTTATGCTCATTTTAGGAAGCGATTTTTACACAGATGAAAATGCGAATTTACTAGCAGCACTTACTGGAGTGATCGCTAGAGCTACGCCTTTTCGTGTGATGCTAATACCACCACGCACAAACTCACTTGGCGTTGCTAAAATTTGCACTCTTACAAGCGAGAAAAAGCCTGGCAAGACGCTTGGCTATAACGAAAATGGCGATTATAAATTTAGTATTTTTGAAGGTGACATCGATGCTAGCGCGCTAAATCAGCAAGAAGGCACATTTACAAGCATAAATAACGCCCTAGTGCCAACAAATGTGGCGATACCGCACAAAGGTTATTTTCTAAACGATATTGCAAATGCGCTTGGACTAATGGCTAAAGATACGATTGATTACACGCCAAATTTACCAAAAGAAAAGGGTTACAAAGGCATTAAATTTGATGATTTAGAAAATTTTTACGCAAACGACGGCACAAGTCACAGAGGTTATAAGCTTGAAATTTCAAATTTCACACCAAATGATGATATGGAGCCACTTTTTAAAGAGAAAAATGAGCTAAATTTAAAAGACGACGAAGCACTCATAAGTCTTACAAATCCTATAAATTTGCCATCATTTTTTGCAAACTATGCCACACAAACAGCCAAAAGAGCGAAGCTTTATGCAAGTAGCGAATTTATGGCTAAATTTGAAATTTCACAAAATGAAGCGATTATTTTAGAAAAAGATGGGCACAAGCTTGCCATTTGCGTGGAGCTTGATAGCGAGCTTGGTGGAGTTGGTGCGTATTTAGGTGATTATGACGATAAGCTTGATGTGGGCGTTATATTTAATGGCAAAAGCTACGCCGCAGTTAAAATCATAAAGGCAAAAGATGAGTGAAACGCTATTTTTTGTGCTAAGCACTATCATTAAAGCCGTGGTCATTTTAGCCGTCATGGCTAGCCTTGCAGGACTGGCGACCTATGCTGAAAGAAAGGTACTAGCCTACATGCAGCGCCGCGTGGGACCTGATATGGTTGGACCTGCTGGAATTTTACAGATAGTAGCTGACATGATAAAACTCTTTACAAAAGAGGACATCGTACCAGCAAATACGAATAAATTTATCTTTTTAATAGCTCCACTAATATCAGCCATTGCCGCATTTGCAGCGCTTGCACCTGTGCCATTTTTACCTGAGTTTGAAATTTTTGGACATACATTACGTCCGATTCTCTCAGATATTAATGTTGGTATTTTATACATCGCTGGTGTTGCTTCAGTTTGCGTCTTTTCTCCACTTGCAGCAGGTCTTGCAAGCTATAATAAATTTGCATTAATTAGTGCAGCTCGCGCAGTAGTCTCACTTCTTAGTTTCGAAATAGTCGCTGGCATGGCTCTTTTAAGCGTCGTAATGGTAACTAGCTCACTCTCACTTGTGGATATAAACAACTATCAAAAAGGAATTTTTGGCTGGCTTATATTCAAGCAGCCCCTTGCCTTTTTACTCTTTTTAATAGCAAGCTTTGTGGAGTGCAACAGAACACCATTTTGCTTAACAGAAAACGAAACAGAGATAGTAGCAGGCTATGGCACCGAGTATAGCGGCATGAGATGGGCGATGTTTTTCATCGGCGAATACACAAATATGATCGCTGCTAGCATCATCATTACGATTTTATTTTTAGGTGGATTTAACGAATTTTTATTTATCCCAGGTGCTTTGATGATCATCTTAAAATCAAGCATTGTCTTTTTCTTTTTTCTTTGGGTGAGGGCTTCATGGGCACATTTAAGAGTTGATCAGTTAAGTGCATTTTGCTGGAAAATTTTACTTCCGCTTGGAATTTTAAATATCGTAGTCACTGGCTTTATGCTACTAATCTAAGGCGAAAAATGAGCGAGAAAAAATATATTTTAATAGATGAAAAGTTAAAGCCAAAGAGTGTATTTGATAAATTTAAACACTTCATCGCTATCACATTTAAGCCTGATCTTTTGATCGGACTAAAAGTTACGATAAAGCAGATGCTCTTTAGCAAGTCACATACTTTAAAATACCCTATGCAAAAGATGGAGCTAAACGCTAGATATAGGGGCATTCATAAGCTTTTGAAATTTGTTGAAAGTGAAAATGAACGTTGCATTGGGTGCGGGTTATGTGAGAAAATTTGCGTTAGCAACTGCATTTCGATGAAGACTTCACTTGGCGAAGATGGCCGCAAAAAGGTCGCAAGCTACTCAATAAATTTAAGTAGATGCGTGTATTGTGGATTTTGCGCTGATGTTTGTCCTGAGCTTGCGATAGTTTGCGGACAAGAGTACGAAGTCGCAAGCGAGAGCAGGATTATATTTGGCACAAAAGATGAGTTTTTGACAAAGGATAAATTTTTAAAAGATCAAAGCGAGTTTGAAGGCTATGGCGCACTTCCTAAAAATGCTGATAGCTTAATCAAAAAGACGCCAAATGCATTTATAAGCAAAAATGAAAATGAGACAAAAAGTGATGAGTAGTATAAATTTCAAAAAGGCAAAAGATGTATGAGAGCTTTGCATTTTATATTTTTAGCGCCTTGGTTTTAGTTAGTTTTTCTTTTAGCGTATTTTGTAAAAACGCACTAAATGCAGTCTCTGCACTAGCTGCTGGCATGGTCTTTATCTCGGCTATATTTTTCTTACTTGGAGCGGAATTTCTAGGCGTAGTGCAGATAATAGTCTATACAGGCGCTGTGGTAGTTTTATATGCATTTGCGATGATGTTTTTTGATAGCAGTAAAGAGTGTGAGCCAAAAAGTAGCAAAAAAGCAAAGATCACCATCTATCTTTTAAGTAGCTTTATAGCGCTTCTTTTGATATTTATATTTTTAGCTCCTATTTATGGTGCAAAATTTGATGGATTAAGTCCCATTGCTAGCGAGCTTGGCAATATCGAGGCTATCGGAATTTTGCTTTTTAGCAAGTATTTAATCGCTTTTGAGATGTGTGCTGTAATGCTTCTTGTGGCAATGGTTGCTGGCATTATCTTGATACATAAAGACCTAAATACTCAAAATACGCTAGAGGAGATGCTATGATAGGGCTTACTCACTACCTCATCCTTGCAAGTCTGGTCTTTGTCATAGGGCTAGTTGGCATAATGCGAAGAAGAAATTTGATCATGCTATTTTTCTCAAGTGAAATTTTACTAAACTCGGCAAATATCGCACTCGCGGCTATCTCAAAATACCACTTTGATCTAACTGGACAAATAGTTGCATTTTTTATAGTTGCCATCGCTGCTAGCGAAGTCGCCGTGGGGCTTGGCCTGCTCGTGCTTTGGTATAAAAAGACTGGTAGCATTAGTCTAGATTCGATGACAAATATGAAAGGCTAAGAGATGACTTTATTTTGCATTTCACTATTTTTCCCGCTTCTTAGCTTTATCGTTTCTGGACTCTTTTCACATAATAGTAAAAATTTTTTACTTGGTATCTTTTGCTCACTTTTAATGATAATTAGTACAACCGCCTCGCTCATGCTAACAGCTAGCCTTGGCATAGATGAACCATTAAATTTATCACTAAAAGAATTTATAAATTTTGGCGGTCTGGATTTAAATTTTGGCTTCTATCTTGACGCCATTAGCCTTGTTATGCTTAGCACCGTTGGTATCGTAGCAAGTATCGTGCATATCTACTCGGTTGGCTACATGAGAGATGATGCAAGCTTTAACCGCTTTTTTAGCTACTTGGGGCTCTTTGTCTTTTGCATGAACGTCCTTGTCTCAAGCGATAACTTTATAGGCCTTTTCATCGGCTGGGAGGGCGTTGGGCTTTGCTCTTGGCTACTCATTGGCTTTTGGTATAAAAGGCCTAGTGCAAACGTCGCTGCAAATGAAGCCTTTGTGATGAACAGAGTGGCTGATCTAGCCATGCTTGTTGGTATCTTTTATATATTTTATAGCTTTGGCTCACTTAAATTTAGCGAGGTTTTTAACGCTAGAAGCGACTTTTCTGGGCTAAAGTTAGGCATCATCGCCACACTTCTTTTTATAGGCGCTATGGGTAAAAGCGCTCAGTTTCCATTTCACACATGGCTTGCAAATGCCATGGAGGGGCCAACTCCAGTCTCAGCACTCATTCACGCAGCGACCATGGTAACAGCTGGCGTTTATCTAGTGATACGCGCAAATTTTATCTTTATAAACGTGCCTGAAGTATCGCACTTTATCGCTTACCTTGGCACATTTGTAGCGATATTTGCGGCTAACATCGCGCTAGTGCATAATGACCTTAAAAAAATAGTCGCCTACTCGACGCTTTCGCAACTTGGTTATATGTTCGTAGCTGCTGGCCTTGGCGCTTATAAGATCGCACTTTTTCACCTTGTCACGCACGCATTTTTTAAGTCACTTCTCTTTTTATGTGCTGGCAATGTCATGCACGCGATGAATGATGAGCTAAATATCAAAAAAATGGGCGGACTTTATAAATTTATGAAGCCAACTGCGCTCCTTTCTATCATCGCAAGCTGTGCGCTGGCTGGCTTTTATCCATTTGCTGGCTTTTTCTCTAAAGATAAAATTTTAGAGGTTGCTTTTAGTGAGAATAAATTTTTATGGATTATTTTACTCTTTGGTGCCGTACTTACGGCATTTTATAGCTTTAGGCTTGTTATGCTCGTCTTTTTTACAAAGTCAAAGAGCGAGAAACACGTGCATGAAGCTAAAAACTACATGCTAGCCGGCATGGGCGTACTTGGAATTCTCTCAGTCATAAGTGGCTTTTTTTGGAGCAACTTTAGTGAGTTTTTAGAAAAAAGTTTAAAAGATTTCTCACTAAATTTATCTCACGGTAGCGAAATTTTTTTACTTGTTTTAACACTTAGCTTAGTGCTAGCAAGCGCTGGCTTTGCAGTATTTGCCTATAAAAGAGAAATTTTTAAAGAGAGTGTTTGTGAGAGCAGAATTTATAAAATTTTGCAAAATGCCTACTTTATCCCAAAATTTTACGAGAAATTTTTCATAAATGGCTATACGTTAATTTCACAAATTTGTAAGAAATTTGACGAGATGATAATCGATCGTAGTGTCGATCTAGTCGCAACAGCGCTAAATAAATTTGCATTTTTAGCAAACAAAATGCAAAGTGGCGACTTAAGCATCATGCTTAGATTTATGGTTGCAGGATTTGCCTTGCTTTTAAGCTTTATATTTTTATTAAACGGAGCCAAATAATGCTAAGTGTCATCATATTTTTCCCAGCAATAAGCGCAATACTTGGCTTTTTAATAGAAAATAAAAGCATCAAATTTTATGGAGCAAGCATCGCTCTCATAGAGCTTTTGCTAGCCATTTTTATCTGCGTCAATGTCGATTTTCAGGGTTATGACTTTGTTTTAACGCATCAAGTCTCGCTCATACCAAGCCTAAATATCAGCTATTTTGTCGGCATCGATACCATCTCACTTGTGCTTATAGTCCTTAGCGCATTTATGAGCTTCATCTCTATCGCAGCCCTTAGCGATGATGGAAATTTAAAGCATCTAATTATTAGCGTGCTCTTTTTAGAGAGCACGATGATGGGCGTCTTTAGCGCACTTGATATGATCTTGTTTTACAGCTTTTGGGAGCTTAGCCTCATACCGCTACTTTACATCATCGGCGCATTTGGTAGTAAAAATAGAATTTACGCGGCGATTAAATTTTTCATCTATACATTTTTAGGCTCTGTCTTTATGCTAGTAGCGATCATCTTTATCGGCTATTTGTGCTATCAAAAAAGCGGTGTCTTTAGCTTTAGCTTGCTTGACTGGTACAAGCTTGGTATCGGGCAAAGCGCTCAAATTTGGCTATTTTTAGCATTTTTCTTCGCCTTTGGTGTGAAAACTCCACTATTTCCATTTCACACGTGGCTGCCTTATGCACACGGGCAGGCTCCGACCATCGGCTCAGTGCTGCTTGCTAGCGTGCTTTTAAAGATGGGAACATATGGTTTTGTGAGATTTTCACTACCACTTTTTCCAGATGCGAGCCTGCTTTTAAGCGGTGCTATTTGTGTCATAGCCATCATCATGATCATCTATGCAGCCCTCGTTGCCTACGCTCAAAGCGACATGAAGCAAGTGATCGCTTATAGCTCGGTCTCGCACATGGGCGTCATCATACTTGGCATCTTTTCGCTAAATTTGATAGGTCTTGGTGGCTCTATATTTTTGATGATAAGCCACGGTATCATAAGCGGCGCACTATTTTTACTAGTTGGCGTCATCTATGAGAGGGTTCACACAAAAGAAATTTGCGAATTTGGTGGCCTTGCCAAGGTCATGCCAAAGTATGCTCTGATATTTTTTATAGCAACGCTTGCTAGCATTGGCCTACCACTAACGATCGGCTTTGTGGGCGAGTTTTTGAGCCTGCTTGGCGTCTTTAAGCTAAATAAGCTCTTTGCGCTACTTGGTGGCCTTAGTATCATCGTGGGCGCTGTTTATATGCTGGTACTTTATAAAAGGGTCTTTTTTGGCGAGTGCAAAGAGAAAAATTTAAGCCTAAAAGATCTAAATTTTAAAGAGTTAGCCACTCTTGTAACACTTTGTTTGCTTATCATCGCCCTTGGTATCGCACCAAATTTGATCCTAAAGCCACTTGAGCCAAGCGTGCAAAATATCATAAACAAAATGCAAAGTCGGGCGATAGATAGCGGCACAAAGGATAAAATTTTATCCCTAAATGAGAGGAGCAAACTATGAATGAAATAGCCCTTTTAGATCTAAAAGAGATATCGCTATCATCGATCGCTCCGATGCTTAGCATGCTAGTTTTTGCATTTTTTATATTAATTGTTGGAACTATAAAAAAAGATCTCTCAAGAAATTTCTACTGTATTTTTTGCATCATCGCTATATTTGTAAATTTGGGTCTTATATTAGATTTTAATGGTCTTAGTCTTAGCTTTTGGGATATGCTTTTAGTAGATGGAATTTCTATCATCTCGCAAGTGATCATCCTCATCGCCTCAGCCCTTTTCATACCACTCGCACTTAGCACAAAAGAGTATTTTGAGTATAAAATTTACGAGTATTACGCGCTATTTTTGTTTATGATCGCTGGATTTTTGTTTATGGTGAGCTCAAGCAATCTGCTCATCATATTTTTGGGCCTTGAGATCAGCTCGCTTTGCCTCTACACGCTTATTGCCCTTCACAACAAGGCAAAAAGTGTCGAGGCCGCGATAAAGTACTTTGCGATGGGCTCACTCTCGGCTGGTTTTTTTGCGATGGCGATAGCGATGTTTTATCTAGCAACAAACTCAATAGACATCGCTCGTATCGGCGTTGTCATAAAAAATCTTAGCCTAAATCAAAATTTAATCATCCTGCTCGCCTGCGTTTTTATTGCCTCAGCCATTGGTTTTAAGCTCTCACTCATACCATTTCACACATGGATACCAGACGTTTATGAGGGCTCAAATGCTCCGCTAGCAGGCTATATGTCGATCGTGCCAAAGGTAGCGGCATTTATCGTCGCACTTCGCGTCTTTGCCATGCTTGAAGCCTCGCAAATTTCGTGGATAAAAGACCTGCTCTACATCATCGCCGTGCTTACGATGAGCCTTGCAAATATCATGGCGCTAGTGCAAAAAGACGTCAAAAGGATGCTGGCCTTTAGCTCGATAGCTCACGCTGGTGTCGTGCTTTGCGCGCTTGTGGCAAATTCTCACGAGGCAAATGTCGCCTTGTTTTTCTACTGGATCATGTTTTTGTTTGCAAATTTGGGTGCATTTTCTATGCTCTGGGTGGCAAGGTGCGACGATGTCGTCTGCTGGGATAAGCGTTTTAAGCATCCATTTGAGAAATTTTCAGGGCTTATTAAAATTTTGCCAAGTTACGCCGTGATAATGGGAATTTTTATGATAGCCCTTGCTGGCATTCCGCCTTTTAGCGTATTTTGGGGCAAAATGGTACTTATAGCCTCGCTCATAAAGGCTGACTACGTCGTACTTAGCGTAATTATCATGGTAAACTCCGCCATTGCTATCTACTACTACCTAAAGCTCATCGTCTTTATGTTTTTAAAAGAGCCTATCGTGCAGGATAAAAACCTCTACACCGCAAACGTCTCAATGGCACTAAAGGTAATAGTTGGCATCGCAGTGGCCGGAACGGTCTTTGCCTTTTTGTTTTCTGGGGCGATTTTAGAATTTATTGGGCATTTTGTCTTTGCTTCAGGATTTTAGAAAATTTAACTATAATGGCGGCATGAAAAAGCTCTTAATCATTTTATTTTTTCCGCTTTATCTAACTGCTTTTAGCCTTAGTCTAAACAGCGGCGCAAATAGCGATAAACCTTATAGCGTTCTTCAGCTAAGCGATGAGCAAGAATTTGAATGCGTGGAGCAAATTTTAGCTTACGATACCAAACGCTATGTCTGCATGCTTGATGATGAAATTTTGCCAAAAATTGAAGATACGACACTGCCATTAATGGATATAAAATATAAAAAGCAAGATGGCAAGCTTTTTATCGTCATAATGCCAAAAGCACCGTCAAAACTGCTAAATATAAAAACTGAGCTTTATAGTAGCCAAAACGTACAAGATAGCCCAAAAACAACCATTTCAAAACACTTTAGCATAATCATAGACACTTCACTCAGTGAAAATAGCAAGAGAAAGTCTGGGCTAAATTTTAAACCTGATTTTAAAGATATGCTAAATCCTAGTATCGGAGCGCTTGATCTCAACAAAGCTCCTATTGCTGGACTTGATAGTAATGACATTGATATCTACATAAGTATAAAACGAGCTTATGAAAAGGGCTCTTATGAAAATATAGTAAAAGATACTCAAACAGCGATAAAAAGGCATCCAAATAGTCTTTTTTCAAGTGAATTTTTACTATTTCGTCTAAGGGCTCTTGATAAAATTTTTGAGACAAAAAATGAGTTTGAAGAGATCGAGCCAAAAGATATTGTAAGCGAAGGCAGAGCCTGGATCAGAAAATTTCCATCTGACGAGAACTATCCAGAAGTGCTTTATCTGATCGCGAGAGCCTATCTAAAAGACAGCATCGCAAGTGATGCAAAATATATGCTTGATATCTTAAACGAAGAGCACGCAAACTCAAAATTTACAAAACTTGCAGTGCTTGATTATGCTGATTATCTCTACAAGATAGGCAGACAAAAGGAGGCGCTAAAAGACTATGAAAAAGTGCTTTACTCTACAAACGACATCGACCTTGCAAGTAGGGCAGCACTAAGCCTAGCTGATGCAAATATCGATAAAGAAAAATTTGATGAAGCAAAGAAATTTATACTAAAAATCGCAAATGCGAATGAAAAATTTTTTATGAATAACCCAACAAAGTCGATGAATCTTGCAACTACATTTGCAAGTAAAGATATGCCTGATGTGGCTGCTAAAATTTATGAAATTTTGATAAATAATAGCGATAGGACGAAAGATTTTTATGAAGTTGCTTTAAAAAATTTAGCACTAAATCTAGCCAAAACAAAAGATGAGAAAAAAGCATACGAATACTTAAATAGATATGAGACAGAGTTTAAATATGGTGATTATATCGATGAGGTGACCAAAGCAAAAGATGGTTTATTTTTTGAAGAAAAGGATAAAAATGCTACTGCACTTCATGCTAGATATAAAGAGCTAATTGAAAAATATGCTGGGACAAATATTAGCCAAAAGGCTCTAATAAGCGAGCTTGAGCTGGATATTAAAGAGCGTAAATTCTCCGATGCACTATCTTACAAAACCATGGCAAAAGATGGAAATTTAAGTAAGGCAATGAAGCTGATAAATGAGGCTGCGCTAGAGCTTACAAAAGAGTATTTTATAAAAGATGATTGCACGGCTGTTATAAATTTACTTGAAAACTACGATATAAATAAAATCTCATTACCACAATTTAAACTCTTTAACTGCTATTACAGAACGGCCCGCTACAACGATGCACTTGAGCTCGCAAAAGCTCATGCAAAAGATGAAAATTTAGAAGATAGGGTCGAGTGGCTGGTAAATTTGAGCAAAATTTTATATAAAAACAAAGACTACGAGCATGCGATCATTGCCGCAAATGACGCACTTTCACTTGGCTCATCAGTCGAATACTCAGATCCAACACCATCTCTTTTTGACAGGTTTTACTCATTGCTTGCATTAAAACGCTTTACGGAGGCGATCTCAACTATTAGTGCTATCGAGCAGCTAAGGGGTCAAGACTTTAAGATTATCGAAGCATATACAGCTATAAGCGACTATGCGATGAAAAGTAATGATTACGCCATAGCTACAACGTATGCTAAAAAAGCTCTTGAGCTACAAACAAAAGCCAAGATAAATACATTTTCACCAAAGATAAATTTTAACTATTCAGAAGCTTCACTAAAGACAGATAACCTAGGTGAGGCACTTGACGAGGCGAAATTTATACTAAATATGAAGCTTGAGCCAGAAGACCGCTTACACGCTTTAAATTTGATAAGCGAAATTTATATAAGGCAAAAGCAGTTTAAGTTGGCTAGGACTTATTTAAATGAGTGCTCTGACTCAAATTTTATAAGCCCGTATAAAGATGCTTGCAAAGCCAAGCTTGATATGATAGGCAAAAACTAAACATAAAGAAATAGCTTGCTTGCTAGTTTTATGTTTAAGTTTAAAATTAGTAGGCTTTATTTTTGCTATTTAAGTTAAGCTTTCTTCAATTACGTATTTAATTTTTTATATTGCCATCAAATGCTCTTTATATTATAAAAAGAGCTATATTTTATCGTAAGCCTTAATGTATTTTTAACGCACGAGCATGGCTGGTATGTTTAAATTTTAAGCATCTTTCTCATAAATAAAGAGAATTGGCCATTTTATTAAATCAACAATACTAAATGTAGGCTGTTTTACGATTTATAAGCTTAAAAATTAAAAATACTTAATGAGTTTTACCCAATAGATCAAAGCAAAAAACAACTTGTAACGCTTGTAATTATATTTATATGATGTGTTTTATTGTATTTATAGAAATTTTTAGCTTATTGTAAATTAGCTTCTAAAATTTATCACTTACTACACACTAATTAAACAACATTATAAAAAATGGTTTTTACGTTTTTAGTAGCAATTTGCTAAGCAAATAAGTATACATTCTTAATAAATTTTCTATGTAACAAATTGAAAAGTAACAAAGATTAGAAAAATGGTGACCCATACGAGACTCGAACTCGTGTTACCAACGTGAGAGGCTGGTGTCCTAACCGCTAGACGAATGGGCCAAAATGGATGGTGCCCCGTGTAGGCCTCGAACCTACGACCCTATCATTAAGAGTGATATGCTCTACCAACTGAGCTAACGAGGCAAGATTAAATAGTAATAATAAATCTTAAAGTGTTATCTTAGAACTTATAATCTTAAAATTTAATTTGACACTCAATAATGGGTGCTTTATGAGACATTACCTTAACCTAAGGTTTAATAGATGGCGCAGCGGACGGGGCTCGAACCCGCGACCTCCGCCGTGACAGGGCGGCATTCTAACCAACTGAACTACCGCTGCACCTAAAATGGTGGTCGCTATAAGACTCGAACTTATGACATCCACCTTGTAAGGGTGGCGCTCTACCAACTGAGCTAAGCGACCTAAAAATTTAAAAATATCTGGCGACCCTTAGAGGATTTGAACCTCTGTTTCTACACAGAGAAAGTAGAGTCCTGAGCCACTAGACGAAAGGGTCATAAACCCAAAAATGGTGTCCTGCGTTGGATTCGAACCAACGGCCCCCTCATTAAAAGTGAGATGCTCTACCGACTGAGCTAGCAAGACATTTGTTTAAAAAAGAATTGAGATTATACAAAAAACATTATTACATGTCAAGAAACAAGAAAAAGTACCTAATACTTTCTATAATAAAGATTAACTTTAATTTTTAACAACATAAGATTATCTAAAACTATAAAAAGAATGGTGCGGATGAAAGGACTTGAACCTTCACGCCGTGGGGCACCAGATCCTAAGTCTGGCGTGTCTGCCAATTTCACCACATCCGCACAACAATAATAAAGTGGTACGCCCATCAGGATTCGAACCTGAGGCCTACGGCTTAGAAGGCCGTTGCTCTATCCAGCTGAGCTATGAGCGCATAAAGTATTTTAAGTGGCGCGCCCGATAGGAGTCGAACCCATAACCTACAGATCCGAAGTCTGTCGCTCTATCCAATTGAGCTACGAGCGCCCAAAATGGGGTGAGTGATGGGAATCGAACCCACGACCCTCAGGACCACAATCTGATGCTCTAACCGACTGAGCTACACTCACCATTTAACATGGTCGGGGTGAAAGGATTCGAACCTTCGGCCCTCTGGTCCCAAACCAGATGCGCTAACCAGACTGCGCTACACCCCGCCTGAGTCGTGTTTGTAAGTTTATGCCACTACCTCATTAAAAAGTCGTATTTTAACTTGTTTTTTTTATAAAGTCAATTAAAAAACACTTAAATTAATAGAAATTATATATAAAAAATAATTCGATCAAAAATATTAATTAGCACTTTACTAAATACATAATCTTTTAAACGAGCTAGCTTTCTATGCTTCTATATTTTGCTATCTACTACAAATTTAACCTTTATTTCATGGATTTTTAGTAGCTTGATAAGAATATTTTACACTGATATTACAACGAAACAAACATCGGTCTATTATCTATTATGCATTTTATGCTTATCAAAATTTTACCTTTAAATTTCAACATATTTATCTTTTCGGACTAGAATTTTTTGATTAACATTTTATCCATCATATCATTAGTTTTTCATCGTCGTAAAAATATTATTTAGCTATTGCTTTCTTTTTTGCATAGATATTTATACTTTCTACTGCCAATGAAAATGCCATCGCAAAATAGATATATCCCTTTGGAATATGAAAACCTAATCCTTCAGCAACTAGTGTCATACCCACAAGCACCAAAAATGCAAGTGCTAAAATTTTTATAGTCGGGTTATTATCTACAAAATTAGAAATACTTTTTGATGCTATCATCATTACACCAACTGCTAAAATAACAGCTATGATCATTATCTCTATATGCTCAGCCATTCCAACAGCCGTGATAACACTATCAAGAGAAAAAACAATATCCAAAACAGCTATCTCGCTTACAATAACCAAGAAATTTGCATGTGATTTTTTACTGTTTTTATACTCTTCGCCTTCACCCGAAACACTAGAATGTATTTCAAGTGTTGATTTTACAAGTAAAAATAGACCGCCTAGTATAAGCACCAAATCTCGGCCGCTTATGCTAAATTCTGCGATAGTAAAGAGTGGCTTTGTTAGCTTCATGATCCAAAACAATGAAAGTAAAAGTAAAATTCTAGTCACCATAGCTAGCCCTAGGCCGACAATCCTACCACTGCCGCGTTGCTCTGGAGGCAGTTTGCCTACCAAAATAGCGATAAATATAATATTATCTATGCCTAAAACTATCTCTAAGCCAGTTAACGTAAGTAGTGATATCCACGCTTCTGGCGAACTAAACCATTCAAACATTTGCTTCCTTTGTTAAAATTTTTATTATGCTATCAGGCAAAATTTCATGCTCTATCGCATGGATTTTGCTCTCCCAATCCTCTAAGTTCATACCATCTTCTCTTTCAAACGCTCTTTGTGCGATGAGTTTACCCCCATCAAGCTCCTCGCTCACGTAGTGCACGCTGACACCACCTATCATCATATCGCTCTCAAAGCTCTCTTTTATCGCATGAGCGCCTTTAAAAAGTGGCAGTATAGAAGGATGTAAATTTATGGCTTTTATCTTTGATGTAAAAACAGGAGTTAATATCCTCATAAATCCAGCAAGCACCGTTAGTTCAGCGCCACTTTTTAAAATTTGCTCCACAACTGCTACGTCAAATTCTTCTCTGTTTGCAAATTTGGCACTCTCTATTATCGTCGTATCAAGCCCAAATTTCTTAGCGCGCTCGATACCGTATGCGCCTGGCTTGTTGCAGATACAAAGGCAAACTTCAATTTTTACGCCATTAAAAATTTGATTATGAACTTTTTTAAGTATCGCTTCTAAATTTGAGCCACTACCGCTAAAAAGTACGGCTATTTTTTTCGTAAGCATTTTACTCCTTTTATAATGTCTGTTGGCTCGAGCGCGTAGCTGTTTTTGCCAAAATTTCTAAGGCTAAGCGCATGAGCTAGTGTAGCCGAGATGGCAGCATCTAGAGGCTCGTAGCCTTGAGCTAAAAGGGCAAGTACGAGTCCGCTTAGCACGTCACCGCTACCACCTTTTGCAAGCGTATTTTTACCATAAGGCATGATATAAATTTCTCCATCTTTAGCAATTATTGTATTTGCGCCTTTTAGAACAAGTACTGCCTTAAATTTCTCGCTCCAAGACTTAGCATAGGCAAATCTATTTTCTTGTAATGTTTTTACGTCGATATCTGCTATATTACAAAGATTTAAAAGTGAACAAAACTCCTTTGGATGGGGCGTTAAGACACAGTTTTCATTTAGTAGATCAAGCACTTTTGGGCTGTAAAAAACATCAGCGTCAAGCACTAGCTTTTTGTCTTTTAAAATTTGCACCTTAAGCTCTTCTACGCCCTTTTTGCCAAGCCCCATACCAACGGCTCCAGCGTTCATTTTCTCGCTTATCTTGCTAGCTTGCATGATATGCGTTGGCAAATTTAGACTCTCATTACTTATCACATTAACTAGCCCAGTCCCAAAGGCAAATGCTGCCTTTGCACAAAGTTTACTAGCTCCTATGTGCTCGCCAGATATGATAAATGCGTGGCCAAAGTCGCCCTTATTTACGCACTGATTTTTTCTATTTGGAAGCACAAGGTCGCATTTTTCAAGCAGATGATAGTCGCTCTCGCACTCGTAGTTTTGAGCGCTTATGCCAAGTGTGGCAACCCTTATCTTGCCCACGTAGTCCTTTGCCACGTCACTATAAAGCCCTAGCTTTCTAGCTCCCATCGTGATCGTCGCGTCTGCTTTTACACAAGCGCCAAGCACCTTGCCATCGCTATTTAGCCCGCTTGGCAGGTCGCAAGCGATGATGTAAGCGGGGCTAGCGTTTATTTTTGAGATGAGAGCACTTAAATTTTGATCTAAAGCTCTATTTAGCCCTGAGCCAAAAAGCCCGTCTATGACGCACTTTGCACTATTTAAGCTATTTTCTGCGTCTTTGCTTTCTCGCACGCCAGCAAATTTAGCTCTTTCAAGCTGTTTGGCGGCAAGTGGCTTTAAATTTTTACTAGCTAGGATAAATTCACACTCATACTCGCCCTCTAGCATCCTTAAAGTGCAAAGCACGTCAGCGCCGTTGTTTCCGCCACCGCAAATGCCAAGCACTCTCTCGCCTTTTTTAAATTTCTTACGTATGAAATTTGCTATGCCTGCGGCTGCATCTTCCATTAAAAGCTCTTCGCTAAGGTCAAATTTCTCGCCTGCTCGCTCGTCTAAAACTCTCGTGTCTAAATATAAATTTTTCATTCTATGCCTTAAAACTAAGCGCCTCTAGGATGTGGGGCTTTAAAATTTGCTCGCTCTCATCAAGATCAGCGATGCTTCTAGCCACTCTAAGTGTTCTTTTTATGCCTCTTTGAGAAAGATTGTACCTCGAGGCCGCCTTTTGTAAAATTTCTCTTGCTTCATTATCTAATAGACAAAATTTTTCTACTTGTGCGTCATTTAGTTTGCCATTTAGCTCATCTTGATCGCGCTTTTTTTGAAAGATAAAGGCTTTTAGGACCATTTGACTCATCTGCTGTGAACTCAAACCTGCTTTGTCATTTGGTGAGCTCTCATCCATCGCGACTTTTAGATCGATGCGGTCAAGCACTGGGGCTGAAATTCTTGATTTGTAGTTTTTTATCTCATTTTCGCTGCATTTGCAATTTAGATTGCGAGAGAATAAATTTCCACAAGGGCAAGGATTTTGAGCGGCTACGAAGATAAATTTAGTCTCATAAGTCACTTTTGAATTCACTCTTGCGATATGGATTTGATTGTCCTCTAGTGGCTCTCTTAGGCTTTCTATCACCTGCTTTGAAAAGTGAGGAAACTCGTCAAAAAAAAGTACTCCGCCATTTGCAAGTGCGATTTCACCGATCTTTGCGACATTTGAGCCACCACCAAATATTGAACTTTTTGTCGAGGTATGATGTGGTGAGCGAAAAGCTCTAGTGCTTGTAAATTCACTATCTTGAAGATTTAAAGAGCGGTAAGCGGCAGACTTTAGCACCTCTTCTAAGCTTTGTGGTGCCATGATATAAACTAGGCGTTTTGCGCACATACTTTTGCCGCTTCCTGGGCTGCCTTCAAATAAAATATTGTGCATACCAACGGCCGCAATAACGCAGGCTCTTTTTGCGCGATCCTGACCCAAAACATCCCTAAAATCAAGCTCGAAGTTTAAATTTGGAACATATCTTTTACCAGAAATTTCTATCACATTTGAAAATAGTTCATGAGTAGCGTTAAAACGTATGCTTTTCGCAAATTCTGCGTCGTTAAAAAACCTAATCGCCTCTTCTAGAGTACTAACCGCATAAATCTCTAAATTTGGGATCATTGAAGCTTTTTGTGCTATCTCTTTTGACACTAAGACTTTTGCGTTTTTTACCTGCGTGCTTAAAAAAAGAAGGATTGAGAATAAATTTGCCGTGCTTTTTACACTTCCATCAAGTCCAAGCTCGCCAAATACAAAAATTTTCTCTAAGCTTTTTGCCTTTTGAAGAGCTATAAGAAGAGCGATAGCCAGGTCAAAATGTGAGCCGCTTTTTGGCAGATCTGAAGGGGATAAATTTATGGTTATCTTTTGTGCTGGGAAGGAAAAATCAAGTGCCAGAAGCGCTGCTTTTACACGCTCTGTACTCTCTTTTATACTTGTGCTTGCAAGCCCAACGATGCTAAAACCAGGAAGCCCACGAGAGAAGATAGACTCAACGTCAATTATCTTTAGCCCATCGCCGTAAGTAGCACATCTTAGGGACTTCATGATATTTTTTCTTTTTTCTGCTTTTTGTATTCCTTGTCAAATTTTTTGCGTTTGTTAAAGCCGATTTTTTCTATAAAAAGATGTCCATCTAAATGATCGTTTTCATGCTGGATAGCGATAGCCAAAAGCCCATCAGCCTTTAAGCTTTGCTCTTTGCCAAAGCGATCTTGATATTTGATCGCCACAACCTCATTTCTTTTTACATCTTCATAATATCCAGGCACACTAAGGCAACCCTCTTGATATACGCATTCTCCTTCACGTAGTTCAAACTTTGGATTTATGATCTCGATTAAATTTTCTTTATCTTGCACGCCCTCATCATTGGCTAGATTTATAATAAAAATTCTTTTTGCGACACCTATCTGAATAGCTGCAAGGCCGATGCCTTCTTTTGCAATCATCGTATCATACATATCATCAAGTAGTTTGTGAAGTTCCTCATCAAAAATTTTAACCTCTTTTGAGACTTCGTAAAGCTTTTTATTTGGATAAGATAAAACCTCTAAGATCAAGCCCAAACTCCTACTTATTCACCCAAAAATATAGGCTGCTCATCATCTTGTGTTAGTATTAGTTGATCTAACGAGTAAGAGATTAATTCTTCAGCGCTTCTTGTTTTTGTTATCATGCTTGAAACCACTTGGATATCAAGCTTGCACTCTTCACCATCTATCTTCCAAGGTATAGATGAAAGCATATTTAAAATTCTGCTACCGGCTTGTTTTGTGCCATTTTCATCAGTATATTTCATAACCATAGCAAAACAGCCATCACCGTAATGAGCTACTATATCGCTTCTTCTAGAAGTTCTTAAAAGAAGCTGTGATATAGCTTTATACATATTGTTTCGCTCTTTTAAATTTTTAACACGATTTGTAAATCTATCTTTTGCTCTTACTAGTAAAAACGATGCGTTATAGCCATATCTCTTAACAGCTTCTACTTCACTTTGTACTGTGGCTACTAGAAATTTTTTATTATAGACGTCATATGTCGTATCATAAATCGACTGCTCTTCAATAGATTTAAGCATCTTAGCTACTTCGTCATAGCTTACTTTAATGACATCAAGATGCTTATCCATAAGGCTGTTTAATTTTATTAGGTCATGATTAAATGCGCTTAAAACATTTTGAAGAGCTAGGATATTTGTATTATTTTTGAGTGCATCCATGCGCTTTTGCACTAGGCCTCTCATAATGCCTAAATTTTTATAGATTAGCACCACGGCTTGAAGCATGCTTTTTATTTGGATAAATCCTTGCTTTATCTCTTTTTCAATAGAGATATTGCTGCCTGATGGCACTGAGATCTCGGAATTTATGACTATCATATCACCGATCTCTTTTCTAAATTCATCAGGCTGCCCATCAAGCATTTTCTCAAAATAAATAGAGTAATTATTTGGCGTAGATGGAACATTATCGTCGCTTAATTCATGCAAAACATTTTCTGAAAATTTGTAGATATCTACCTTTTCTTTTTCTAGAATATGTTTTACCTCAACCGCTTTTTTCTTAGGGTCTGGTGCATTATCTATCTTTATCACTTTGGGCCTTATTTAAAACTTTTCTCCAAAATTTTATCAACAAGTCCGTACTCTTTGGCTTCGGCCGAACTCATAAAAAAGTCACGTTCAGTATCTTTTACGATCTTACTTAGCTTTTGACCTGTATTTTTGGCCAAAATTCCGTTTAAAATCTCTTTCATACGTAAAATTTCACGAGCTTGTATCTCGATATCAGTCGCTTGTCCTCTAGCGCCGCCAAGTGGTTGATGTATCATGATGCGAGAATTTGGCAACGCATATCTTTTACCTGGTGCGCCACAGCTTAGCAAAAATGCACCCATACTAGCAGCTTGGCCGATACAGATCGTGCAAACATCTGGCTTTATGTAGTTCATCGTATCATAGATGCTAAAGCCACTTGTTATAACGCCACCTGGTGAGTTTATATATAGATAGATATCTTTATCTGGATCCTCAGCCTCTAAAAATAGAAGCTGAGCGACGATAGAAGCGGCCATGCCGTCCTCTATCTCACCACTTAGCATAACGATCCTGTCTTTTAAAAGACGGGAGTATATATCATAGCTTCGCTCACCTCTACTAGTTCTTTCAACTACGACAGGAACGTAATAGCTCATTACTCGGCCTTCTCTTTTTTACTTGCTTTTTTCTCGTCTTTTTCTTTGTTAAAGAGCTCACCAAATAGCTTCTCTTCGATCATTGACATCTTTATAGCTGGAAGCATGCCTTGGTTGCGGTACATCTCAAGGTGTGCTTTTGGGTCTTGACCGCTTCTATACGCCTCAAAATAGATCGCTTGAACAACCTCTTGATCGCTTACTTTCACGCCTCTTACGCGAGCTAGCTCATCGATAATGAAAGTTAAACGAACGCTATTTTCAGCGTCTTTTCTAAACTCATCACGTTTTTTAGAAAGAGCATCTTTGTCCTCTCTAAATTTTTTCATATCATCTGGAGTAAATGAGCTCCATGCGTTTCTAAACTGCATATCAATCTCTTGCTCGACAATATTTTTTGGCACGTCAAATTTAAATTTCTCAACCGCAGCTTCAGCAAATTTTGGCTTAAGCTCATCATTTATAAGTTTATAAATTTTCTCTTGGCGGATTTGCTCTTTTATGCGCTCATCAAGTAACTCTTCAGTTGGTTTTTCTTCATTTGGAAGTAGAGTTTTTAACATCTCTTCATCTAGTTTTTCAGGAATTTTTCTCTCTTGAATTTCATGAAGTTTTATTTTAAAGATAGCGTCTTTGCCAGCTAAATGTGCAGCGCCATAGTTTTCTGGGAATTTAACCTCGATATCTTTTTCGCCACCAGCTTTTATGCCTACCATGCCATCTTCAAAGCCTGGGATGAATTGATTTGAGCCGATCTCAAGCACATAGTTTTCAGCCTTGCCACCATCAAATGCAACGCCATCAACAAAGCCCTCAAAGTCAAATTTAGCAAAATCGCCAACTTTTAGGCCTCTTTTGCTCTCTACTTTTTCAAGTGGAGCTATCATTTTTAAAAGTTCAGTTTTTTTCTCATCGATATCTTTTTTCAAAACACGTGGGTTTGAAAACTCAGGTATCAAGCTCTCATAGCCGCTCACATCGACACTTGGCTTAAATGAAACTGTTAGCTCAACATCGATCTTACCATCTTTTCTGTCAAATTTTGAAACAATAGGCTCGCCGATAAGATCATCATTTTTCTTGCCTGCTTGTTTTATAGCCTCATCAACAACATCTCTTAAGACATCTTGCTCAGCATCATTTGTTAGCTCTTTCTCGTAGCGTTTTAGCACAATAGCAACTGGCACATGGCCTTGTCTAAAGCCATCTACTTTCATAGTTTTTGCTGCTTTTTTTGCTAGTTTTTCTACGCTAGATTTTATAGCATCCGCACTTATAGTCGTGCTTGCTAAGGTATTTACGCTATCTAGAGCTTTTGTTTTGATTTCCATCTAATTCCTTTATGAATACAAATTTTTAGCCCAAAATATAGCAGAATTTTCCTTATTTCATTGTAAATTTGTAAATTTTTATAGATATAAAAGGCGTTTTAACGTAGAATCTAGCAATAAAATTATGGAGAAAATTTATGCAAGAGAGTTTTGAAAATTCGGTTAAAAACATGCTAACGATAATAGGCGAAGATCCAAATAGAGAAGGCCTTATAAAGACGCCTGAGCGTGTCTTTAAAGCATTTAAATTTCTAACTAGCGGATATGATGAAGATCCAAAAGAGGTTCTTGGTGACGCACTTTTTACTAGCTCAAATAATGAGATGGTTTTAATGCGAAACATCGAATTTTACAGCCTTTGTGAGCACCATTTGTTGCCTATTATTGGCCGCGTGCATGTAGCATATATTCCAAATGGCAAGGTCGTTGGCCTTAGTAAAATTCCACGCATGGTAAATATCTACGCAAGACGCTTACAAATTCAAGAGCAGATGACTGAGCAGATAGCAAAAGCACTTGAGGACGTGATCGCTCCAAAAGGCGTTGGTGTCGTCGTCGAGGCTAGGCATATGTGCGTTGAGATGAGGGGTGTGCAAAAGATAAACTCAACTACGACGACCTCAGCACTTAGAGGCTGCTTTATCAAAAACGCAGACACAAGACGAGAATTTTTCTCACTTATAAACTCTCCTAGGGAAACGCATTTTTGAGCTTAGAGCATATAAATTTAAAGCTTAAAGAGGGTGTGAAACTCTCAAACACCTTTGGCATCATAACCAAAATCACAGCTACAACTATCGAGATCACTGGACTTCGTCCAAGTATCGGTGATATCGTGCGTATAGTTGCAAAAGATAAGAGTAAAAATGGCCTTGGCATGGTCACACAGATAAAGACAGATGGCGCTTATATCAGTCCATTTGGCTTTGTCGAGGGCTTTAGGATAGGCGACTTTGTCTACGAGAGTGATCAAGGCATGAGCATACCTGTGGGGCCAAATTTACTAGGCCGCGTGGTCGATCCATTTATGAAGCCGATTGACGGCAAAGGAGTGATTGAAACGACTGAATATATGCCGATCATGAGAGCACCGATAGATGCGATGAAGAGAGGGCTTATAAATGAGCCATTTAGCGTCGGCATAAAGACGATAGATGGGCTACTTACATGTGGTAAAGGGCAAAAGCTGGGAATTTTTGCAGGATCTGGCGTGGGTAAATCAACCCTTATGGGCATGATCGTAAAAAACACGCTTGCTCCCATAAAAGTAGTAGCGCTAATAGGCGAACGTGGTCGCGAGGTGCCTGAATTTATCGAAAAAAACCTAGGTGGCGACCTGGAGGGCACCGTGATCATCGTAGCGACCAGTGATGACAGCTCACTAATGCGAAAGTACGGCGCATTTTGTGCGATGAGCGTGGCTGAATACTTCAAACAGCAAGGTAATGATGTGCTTTTCATCATGGATAGCGTGACACGTTTTGCGATGGCACAGCGTGAGATCGGCCTTGCACTTGGCGAGCCACCGACCTCAAAAGGCTATCCGCCAAGTTCGCTCACACTCTTGCCTCAGCTAATGGAGCGTGCTGGCAAAGAGGAAGGCAAGGGTAGCATTACAGCCTTTTTCACCGTGCTTGTCGAGGGCGATGATATGAGCGATCCGATAGCTGACCAAAGCCGCTCTATCCTAGACGGCCACATCGTGCTAAGCCGGGAGCTAACAGACTTTGGAATTTACCCACCCATCAATATCCAAAACTCGGCCTCGCGTGTCATGGGCGATGTGATCAGCAAAGAGCATAAGCTAAATGCGATGAAATTTAAGCGTCTTTACTCGCTTTTAAAAGAAAACGAAGTCTTGCTTCGTATCGGTGCTTATCAAAAGGGTAGCGACAAGGAGCTTGATCTTGCGATCTCAAAAAAAGAATTTATGGAAAATTTCTTGAAACAAAGCTCAGAAGAAGCCTTTCCCCTTGAAGAGGTTGAAGAGCTGCTCAATAAGATCAATCAGTAAATTTCTAAAATTTATAAGCCTTTTTACAAAATTTGGCTACTAAAAATATAATCAATTTTTTATACTAATTGTTAAAGTGATCACGCATTACTTCTTTGTTTCGGGTATAAAAATTGCGCTCAAAGACCTATAAATTTCTATTTTCTCATCTTTTTTTGATTTCAAAAAGCGCCGCCACAAACATCATGAAAGAGAATTTGAAATTTATGAGACTTTTTATTTTAAACTTCGTGAGGACAGTTTTTGTGTTATACAAAACTACAAAGTATTAAAAACTCTTTCTAAGCACAATACGCATTCCAAACAGCGATCACAAAGTGGGTAAATTCAAAAAAATTAGGATTTTTTGACAAAAACTACTTGTTTGATAAAGACCATGTTACTATTTTAAGGCAATTGAGCAAGCTAAATTTATACTAAGTAGCTATATACTGATATCTGGCTTGCTGTAAATTTTGGTGGCAATTATGGCGTAAATTTAACTATGAAAGCAAAATTTTACGTTTATATCAGTAATCCCTAGCACTTTAGACTTTGCCAAGTGACGCAAAGCATATGCTACATGAGATAGTAAAATTTGGAAGAGCTTAAGAGCCAAGACCTATTTTTTCTCATCAAAACTTTACTTTAGCCCACACTTTCCCTAGCTTTGGCGGTAACAAACGTGCGAATTCTAACTAGATAAAAGCAGATTCCTCGCCAATGTCAGAGGCTCTTGCTTATTTATATTTATTTAAATTTATACAAACAATAAAATCAAGAGAGAAAGGCTTAAGAGCCAAATCCCATCTTTTTATCTTCGCCAAAACTTGAGTTTAACTCGCGCTCTATCGTCGTTTTGAAGTCCTCAAAGGTAAAAATCCCATCATCTTTTATAGCTACTTTTAGTGCGGTATTTTTTAGTGCAAGGACGATCTGCGCACCACTTAGGTTAAACTCAGCCAGCCTTTCAACGCTAAAGCCATCTTCAAAGCTCGCGTTTTCAGGCAAAATTTTACGCCAAATGGCAAGCCTGCCGTTAAAATCAGGCTTTTTAAACTCGATCTTGTAGTCAAACCTTCTAGAAAACGCCACATCAAGACTTTGTAAAAAATTTGTCGTGGCGATCAGCACGCCCTCAAAACGCTCGATCTGCTCTAAAAAGATATTTTGCATTTGATTATGCATCTTTTCAGCCCCGTTTGAGCTCTCTACTCTCGTGCTTAAAAATTGATCTGCCTCGTTTAGCAAAAGCACCGGCTCGCTGCCACTTTTTTTGCAAATTTCTTTGTAAGTATCAAAAATTTTCCTTACATTTTGCTCGCTCTCGCCGACATATTTGCTTAAAATTTTTGAACAGTCAAAGCTTAAAATTTGCTTCTTTAGGCTCTTTGCAAGCCCAACGGCGCTCATCGTCTTACCAGTGCCAGGCTCGCCGTAAAAGATGATCTTGGCATCTATGTTTTTTCTAGTTTTTATGCCCCAGCTGCTAAGTCTAGCAAGCACTTTTTTATCGACTTGCTTTAGTATCGTGCTTAAAAGCTGCTTTGTCTTTTCGTTTAGCACGACGTCTTCTAGGCTCGTTACTGGCTCTATTAGCTCAAAAATTTCTTGCTCTTTTACTAGGCTTTCGATCTTGATTTTCTTGCTGTTTTTGTCATTTTTTGGGTGCATTATGCTTTGCAAAATTTCTTCGTTTATAAAAAAGCTTTTGCTAACGTTGCCATAAGCGTTTAAAACCTCGTCGTAGTCGATAAGTGCGCCCTCTATGAGCCTTGAGCCGTCTTCTAAGAGAGTGCGATTTTTGATGCGTTCAAGCTCATCTTTACTGATAAGCCCAACTAGCGTGTTTAGGTCGCGGCCATTTTCAAAATCGCCCGCGTACTCCTCTTTTAAAAGGGCTAAAAATATGATCTGCTCTTTTTCATCAAGTGAGTTTTCTTTAAAAATTTGCTCTATCTTTAGGCTGATCTTGCTTAGTTTTACGCGCTCATTGATTCGCTTTGTAAGCTCAGAAATTTGCTCATTTATGCGCTTTTTGGCATCACTTGAGCCATCGCCAAAAATAGCAGCCTTTGAGTAAAGCTCTACCTTTAAAAACTGATCTTTTAAATACTCCAAATGATCCTCATATGGCGTAAGCTCTGGTAAATTTATATCAGCGTTGCCATCTTCAAGAATTTTTAAAAATGTGGCTGATAGAGAAATTTCAGAATGAAGCAACGAAAGAAGCCCTTGAGCTGAAGCCCTTTGCGTGCTCTCAGGTATTTTAAAAAGACTATAATTTTGTACAATCCAACCGCTATCAAGCAAATTTTTTATAAATTTTAGATACAAAAGCTGCTTATCATTTTGCGTGCCAAAGACTGCTCCAAGTAGCTCAAAAACACTCATATTAGCTGTTCCTTGCACATAAGCTTTACTTAGATATTTTAAAATTTCTCCCTCTTCGTCGCCGCACTTTATCAGCTCGTAAATTTTGCTTTTTTTAAGGTCCTGGTTTAAAAAATCAAGCAAGTATTTCACTAAAATTTATCCTTCATCTGCTCTATTTGCTCTTTTAATACACGTTTTAGCACCTTGCCAGTGGCATTTCTAGGCAACTCTTCGGCAAAATAGATACTCTTTGGTATCTTGAAATTCGCTAAATTTTTCCTTAGATGCTCTCTCACTGTTTTTTCGTCTAAATCCATACCCTCTTTTACTTGTATAAAGGCCACAACCTCTTCATCGGCATGTATGTCTTTTACGCCGATGACTGCTGTTGCTTCGACTGCTTCAAGTTTGTAAATAACCTCTTCGATCTCGCGCGGATAGATATTAATGCCCTTTGATATGATAAGATCTTTTTTGCGATCAACGATATAGATAAAGCCTTCTTCATCGACTTTGCCAAGATCTCCGGTCTTTAACCAGCCGTTTATTATGGTCTCATCAGTGATGCTTGGCATACCATAGTAGCCTTGCATGACGCAGTCGCCCTTTACAATGATCTCGCCGATCTGGCCAACTGGAAGCTCCATCATCTCATCATTTACGATCTTTACCTCATAGCCATCAAGTACAGGCCCTACACTTAAAAGCTTTTGTTTATCATATAAATTTGCAGCTACGACAGGTGAGCATTCACTAAGGCCATATCCCTCGACAAGTGTTGCACGTGGGAATTTCACCCTAAAGTCATCTATCGTCTGCTTTGCAAGCGGAGCTGCACCACTTACAAATAATCTAATGCGATTAAACCATCTAAAATACCAAGGAATTTTTGCCTTACCGATAGCTGTATAGATGGCTGGAATTCCCAAGAATACAGTTACACGCTTTAGCAAAGTTTGCTTTAACACATTTGAAAATGGAAATACTGATTTTACAAGAACCATCGAAGCGCTCGCAAATATCGGAAGCAACACCATTGCAGTTAGCGTAAAACTATGAAACATCGGCAAAAAAACTATGAAACGATCGCTTTTTTTCACTATAAAACGATCATGAGCTCCAATTAAATTTGAAAAGATATTTTTATAGCTTATCATCGCACCCTTTGGCTTGCCAGTAGTGCCTGAAGTGTAAATTATATGCATTAAATCATCTATTACCGGATACTTTGTGATACTAAGAGCATATTTATGATTTAAAGCTTCAGTAAAATTTACATTTTTAATGACTCCATTATTTTCATAGCCCTTGCTCATATCCTCTTTTGAAATTTGAGGAGTTGAAGTGAGATACGCGCTCTCGCCATACTCTTCGTCAGTGTCTATATATTCATCTTTTGAGGCACTTTGAAGTTTCTTTGGTATTGCTCCGATCCAGATTATTTTTCTTAAAATTTCAAGCTCATTTAATGCGATTAACTCTTTTGCAAGCGAGCTAGACGCAAAAAGTACCTTTGCGCCGCAATCATTTATGATATATTCAAACTCGTTTGCCTTTAAAAAAGTATTCATAGGCACTGCAATACCACCTATTGCGGTTATCGCAAGGTATGAGATGATAAATTCTTTCGAGTTTGTAACCGCCATAGCTACTTTATCACCAAATTTTACTCCAGCAAGTTGCAAATAAGCTGCCACTTTATCGACATTTTGCTTTAATTCGCGATATTTTAGCTTCTCTTTTTCTTCAAAAAGAACTACCTGATTTGGGTTTTCCTTTGCTACTTTGGTTAAAATTTCATAAAAATTATTATAAGAGTATCGCATTATTGACCCTAACTAAAATGTATATTTAAAAGTCGTACCAAGGATCTGGATCTTGCCAGTTTCAAACTCACCTGACATTTTTCCAGCAGCTGTTGAAATACCTGTTGCACGCTTTTTGTCACGATGTTGATAGACATATCCAAGTGCCATTTCAAGATTTGGTGTAAATTTATAATTTACTCCAAAAGAATATACCTTAGACGTAGTATTTGGAAGCTCTAAGCCAGTATGCTTGCTACTTGTAATGTCTTCATCATAGGCAAAGCCAGCCATTAGTCTAAATTTTTCATTTACGTCGTAGGCAAGACCTAGTCTATATGTATTTGTATCTTTTGCATTTTTAATGACTGGATCGTCCATGAATCTTGCAAAAGCAGGATGCGAGTGAGCTGGACCTTTATCCATGTATTCAAAGTCATAGCCTTTAAATTTAGACCAATACGTCCTCTCAAAAGCTAGTAAAAGGGTAAAGTCGCTAAATTTATATCCAGCAGCAAGCACAAGCTGTGCAGGAAGTGGGATCTCAACTTTTGTTTTGCCATGATAGCTTATAGGAGATAGTGCTCCGTTAAAATCAGCATCTGTATGGCCTTTAAGTTCTAAATTTACATTTGAGCGGTAAGTAACAGCAAAGCTTAAATCCTCAATAGGTCTATAAGTAAGTGCAACATTATAGCCATAGCCCATACCATCGCCTTTTATCTCTCTGTAGCCTATTCGTCCAAAGTCACTTGCTATCTTACCTTTACTATAAACGCCTCTAGCACCAAGAGCAACGGCAAGTTTATCGTTTATGCGGTAAGCCACGGTTGGATTTAGCTCAACAACTTGCAGCTTAAACCTTTTAGCGGTAAACGCAGTAGCTGGATCCTCCCATGATACACCAACAGCAGCAGGAACGGCAAGAGCTAAACCAAATTTCCAGTTTTCATAAATTTCTGGCGTTACAAAACTAAATGTACCAGCTAGCGAGTCAAATTTTTCTGACCTGTAGCTTTTGCCACTATCACTTTTAAACTCGAGCTTATTTATATGAAACCAGCCAAGGGTACTTTCTATGTGATGACGTCCATCTAAAAACATCATATTTGCAGGGTTAAAATATGCCGCGTCAGCTCCAAAACTAAAGGCTACGTTACTAGCAGCAAGGCCTAAAGAATCAGCACTTTGCTCAGGAACTTTATAACCTCCAGCATTTAGCAAAGTAGATGCCATAATAATGATTAATAGCACTTTTTTCATAGTTTTTCCTTTTCGAAATTTCTTAAAATTTTTATCTCGTCTTCCCAAATACTCTCGTCAATCGTCTCTAATATTAAAGGAATTTCGCCTATTTTATCATCATTTATTATATTTTTAAAAGCACTAAATCCAAGCTCACCCTTGCCAAGGCTCTCGTGTCTATCTTTTTTTGAGCCAAGTCCAAATTTTGCATCATTTAAATGCATGCCAGATAAAAATTTATAGCCAATGATCGCATCAAATTCCCCCATCGTCTTGGCGTAGGCCTCTTTACTTCTTAGATCATATCCAGCAGCAAATGCGTGACAGGTATCAAAGCAAACGCCAACTCTATTCTCATCGTCTACTCGCTCTATCAAATAAGCGATCTGCTTAAAACTAAAGCCTAAATTTGAGCCTTGCGCAGCTGTATTTTCGATGACTAGCTTTACACCGCTTGTGCGTTTAAGTGCCACGTTCATGCAGTTTGCAATATTATCTAAGCACTCTTTTTCGCTTATTTGTTTTAGATGTGAGCCTGGATGGAAATTTAAAAGCCCAAGCCCAAGCTTACTGGCGCGATCTATCTCATCCACAAAGGCTTCAAGCGACTTTGCTCTTGCCTCCTCATCCGGATGGCCTAAATTTATCAAGTAACTGCTGTGTGGCAAAACATGCTTTGTGCTTATGTCAGAAATTTTTAGATTTTCTTTAAACTGTTCTATCTCGCTGGCACTTAGCTCTTTTGCATTCCACTGGCGTTGATTTTTTGTAAAAAGCGCAAAGGCATTTGCTCCTATTTTTGCAGCATTTAAAGGTGCATTGAACACACCTCCGGCCGCACTTACGTGAGCTCCTATGTATCTCATTTTAACTCTTTTATTATCACTCTTATTTTATTTTTGCTATCTATAAATTTGACGTAGTTGTCGCAAACCTCGTATTTTATAAAATATGAACTTAGATCTTGACTAAAACCACACTCCGTATTTATCAAGCCTTTGCCATCATAAATCTTTTCTTTTTGCAAAATTTCCTCAAAAAGGCTCTCGTAGTGCGGGGCTAGAAAAAATTTCTCATTAAACTCAGTCTTGTTAAAGCAAGCATTATTTATGCAAATTTTATCTCTTATGCTTATATTTGCGGTATTTACACCGGAACTATAAATTTGCAAATTTAGCTCATTTTTATATTTATGGAAAAATCCAACATCATTTATCTTTATCATTGGTGAAAATAAAGTAACTTGAAAAGCTTGTGAATTTTGCGGCGTTTTAGTAGCCACGCAACCTGTAAAAATAAAAACAGACAACAAAGTAAATAAAAAATTTTTCAAAAATTTTTCCTTATTAATCTAAAATTAAGTATAAAAGAAATATAATCCCAATTTCATAACCGACATGTGGCCCATTCGTCTAGCGGTTAGGACATCGCCCTTTCACGGCGGTAACACGAGTTCGAGTCTCGTATGGGTCACCACTTCTAAAAATCAAAATCTTATCCATATAAGCTTTAAAATATAGTTAATCTTAAATATTATTTTTAATTGTTATTTTAAATTTTTATTGGACTGCGCCGTTCTCAATTAAATGCGTTATTAAAATTTTAAAACCTAGAAAAATTAATATCGCTCCGCCCAAAAAGAGTGCCTTTTTCTCTAAAATTTCACCCATAAATTTACCGATGTAAAAGGCAGCTAGGCTTAGTGAAAAGCAGACTATGCCGATGATGAGCGCACTCTCAAATACATTAACCGCTTCAAAGCTAAGCGTGACGCCAACGGCAAGTGCGTCGATGCTTGTGGCAAATGCACCTACAAAAATGGTCTTAATATCCATGCCCAAAGAGTCGCCAGCCTCGCTACTACAGGCCTCTTTTAGCATTTTAAAGCCAAGAAAACAGAGTATAAAAAAGGCGATGAAGTGATCGATAGAGCTTATAAATTTAGCAAAGCTAATGCCTAGAAAATAGCCAAGAAGCGGCATGAGAAACTGAAAAAATCCAAGCATGAAGGCTATAAATAAAATTTTGCCAAGGGCAAGGCTTTTATACCTTGCTCCGTTTGCCATATTTAGCGCTGCGCTATCCATGCTAAGAGCGAAGCTAAGAAGTAAAAGCTGCATAAATTCCCCTCAAAAAGGGTGAATTTTAGTGCAAAAATATTAAATTTATTTTAAGTGTTTAGATATTTTTTGTATGATTTTGCTTTAAATTTAAAAAAGGAGAGAAGATGAAAAGATCTCTTGTTATTCTTTGTGGCGCACTTGCTTTAAATTTACAAGCCGCAAGCATGGACGATATGATAAATAAAGGTGTCAAAATCGCCACTCACGCATCAAGCGGCGACTACAAAAGCATGGTTAGCGAGGCGCTAAATGCTGCTGTTAGTGAGCTTTCAAAAGAGGGCTTTATGAACAACACCACAGCTAAAATCCCGCTTCCAAAAAGCCTTGAGATGGCGTCAAATTTAGCCAAAAAAGTGGGTGGCGAGAAGTGGGCGCAGGACCTTAGCAAGTCGATAAACAACGCCGCAACTACGGCCGTGCCCAAGGCTGCTGAAATTTTTAACGAGAGTATAAAAAATATGAGCGAGTCAGACGTCAAAAAGCTCTTTAACGGCGGCAGCGACAGCGTTACGAAGTATTTGCAGCAAAGCTCCAGCCAAAAGCTAAAGGTGGCATTTGCGCCTATAATTGAGAAAATGATGAGCGATAATAGCTTTGCGACTGCCTATAATGGGCTAAATTCTTTCATCGGCAACTCAGCAAAAAACAACGAAACGATAAAATCAGTAAAAAACTTAGCTAAAAATTTAGGCGCAAGCGAATATGTGCCAGATGACGGCGAGGATCTAAACGCCTACATCACGAGAAAGACGCTAGATGGGCTATTTAACGTCATGAGCGAGAAGGAAAAGGGGCTAAGAAGTGGCTTTAGCCTAGATAGCGGTAAAAAGGTGCTAGACTCGATCTTTAAATGAGAAATTTGACCGCTCAAAACAAAGCCGACATCGCTCTTATCGTAGTTGCCGTTGTTTGGGGCGCTACGTTTTTACCCATGGCAAATGCGCTAAAGACAAATGGCGTCTTTGTCATGCTTTTTTGTCGGTTTTTTCTCTCGGCTATCTTTATGGGCTTTGTCGCGCTTAAATTTGCTAAGAAATTTGACAAAAAGAGCGTGATATATGGCGTTATCCTTGGCGCGGTGCTGTTTTTGTCATTTGCAACGCAGACTTACGCCCTAAAGCTCACATTTAGCTCGAGCGTCGCCTTTATCACGGGGCTTGAGTGCGTGATCGTGCCTTTTATGACAGCACTCATTTTTAAAAATAAAATAACCATTTTTGCTATTTTTGGTGCACTTATTGCCATTTTTGGACTATGGCTTTTAAGTGGAGCCGCTCTTGCCTTAGGAGCTGGTGAGGCACTTGCCCTACTTTGTGCCATATTTTATGCACTTTACACAAGCTTAAATGGCCACTTTGTAAGAAAGTGCGAGCTTTATTTGCTTGTATTTGTGGTATTTCTCACCGTCTCTTTACTCTCATTTGTCTTTGCGTTTATTGAAGGTGGTGTGGTGCCAAATTACGATAGGGAATTTTTTATAGCAATTTTTATCACTACATTTATTGGCACCATTTTTTGCTACTTTGTACAAACCATCGCTCAAAGATATACAACGGCTAGCAAAGCAGCTTTATTTTTCTGCCTAGAGCCAGTTTCTGCTGGCTTTATCGGCTATTTTTTCGCTGGTGAAAAGCTAACACTCATACAAATTTTTGGCGCGATCTTAATAATCTTTGGAGTTATTTTTAGTGAATTTGGCAAAAAAATTTTCTCTAGATCAAAACTAGTTTAAAAGACAAAAAGCTTCATCTGCGACTCTATCTTTTCATCTATAAACTCGCCATCAAATCTCTCTTTTAACATCGCTAAAACCGCTTTTTCATCGTAGTTTTTAGCTCCATTTATCTCAAGGTGCCAGCAGATATTCTCAGCAGCCTCCTGCACGCTTCGTCTAGCGATCCTAGTTTCATTTAAAATTTCACTCTTATAAGCGATCCCTTGCTCATTTAGCCACGCTTCAAGCCTATTTACAACGTTTTTTTGAGAAAGCGTGCGACCAAATTTTTCAAAAAATGGCTCTAGCAGATCAGAGCTTCTAGGTTTATCCCAGCCAAGATAGAGTTTTTGCTTTGCAATACTATGAAATTTAGCAAAATCTTCATCGCTAGCAATCGCTGGACTCATCGTGCAAATGGCGATATCAAAGTGCTTTACGGGCTTAAATTCTCTCCAAGAGCAAACCTTGCTAGCTAAATTTGTCACGCCAAATCTTTTGGCATCTTCATTTAAAATTTCTATCATATTTTTTGAGCTATCAATACCTATTATATCTTTTGCAGTTTTTGACAAAAATATCGTCCAAACACCGGTACCACAGCCTATATCAAGAATTTCTTTACCGCTAAAATCAACTCCCCAAGCTAAGGCTTTAGCAAAAATTTGTTGCTGAATAGCACTTACTTTGCCATCAAACCTTTGATAATTTGACGCCTTTTTATCCCATAAATTTTGCATTTTAGCTCCTTATTTTTTGGTTATAATTCTAGCAAAAAAGGCTAGAAATGAAAGATTTTATCTACAAAGCAATAATCCCACCACAAGCCATAGATATGCACGGACATATGAATAATGTCTACTATTTCACGCTTATGCAAGAGGCCGCATTTGCCCACTCTGCCGCGGTTGGCGATACGGTTGAGGCGCAGTATAAAAGAGGCGAGATCTGGCTCATTAGAAAAAATGAAGCCAAATATATAAAAAGCGTAAAATTAATGGATGAGATAGAAATCCACACTTACACGCAAGCTGAGGGCAAGGCGACTTCTTGTAGATACTTTGAGTTTAAAAAAGATGGCGAGCTAATAGCAACTGGCAAGACCGAGTTTGTTTACGTTGATCTAAAAACAAATCGCCCAAAAGCCATTCCAGCTGAGGTCATCGCTCTTTACTCGTGATCACACTCATCACAAACGCCTTTTATCACGGCGCTTTTTATATTTTTAGCGACGTTTAGATGGGGCATATCGATGTTTGTGACTTTATGACAGATATCGCAGATAAAGTACGCTTTTGCCTCATTTGCTAGTTCGTAGTAGCTTTTATGATTGTTTTCAGTTTTTATGACAAGGCCTTTTTTTTCAAAAATTTCTATGCTTCTATAAAAAGTGGTTTTATTTGCATTAAGGCTTTCTAAAATTTCATCATAACTTAATGGAGTTTTGGCATTTTGCAAAATTTCAACGAGCTTTATGCGAAAAGTAGTTGCCTTGATACTATGCTCTTCTAAGAAATTTCTTGCATTCATCCTTGCCCTTTTTATTTTTTGTATATTAACGCTAAAAGTTTTAAATTTCATTTAAAAAGCACTATATTTAGGCTTTTGTTCTTTAAGTTGCAACCAAGTTGCAATTTGCTAAACTTCCGCAATATTTTTTCAAATAAAGGAGAGATGGTGAGAAAGATTTTTGTTTTTTTAGCAGTTTGCGCTTTGTCGCTTTTTGCAAAGCCAGTTGTTACGACAAGTATATTGCCTACAAAATTTTTTGTTGAGCAGATCGCTGGTGATACACTAAGCGTAAATACAATGGTTGGCAAAGGTGCTGATCCGCACACTTATGAGCCAAAGCCAAAACAGATGAAGGAGCTTGAAAAGAGCGAACTTTACTTTGCTATTGGTATTGAATTTGAAGATACTTGGCTAGAGCGTTTTTCAAAATCTTTTAAAAATTTACGCATTATAAAAACACAAGAAGGTATCGAAAAGATAGCTATGAGCGATGAACACGAGCATCATGAACATCATGAACATCATGAACATCACGAGCACAAGCACGAGGGCGAGCATAAACATGAGCATCACGAGCATCATGACCATGACCACGAAGCTAGCGAGCATCATCACCATCATCATGATGGCCTTGATCCGCACATTTGGCTTGATCCGGTTTTAGTAAAAACTCAAGCTGATAATATTGCTAAGGCATTAATAGAGAAATTCCCGCAAAATGCAAAGCTCTATGAGGAAAATTTAGCTAAATTTAAAGCTAATCTTGACGAGCTTGATAGTTTTATCAAAAATACTCTAAAAGATGTTAAAACTCGCGAATTTATCGTATATCACCCATCTTGGGGGTATTTTGCAAAACGTTATAATTTAGAGCAAATCGCTATCGAGATAGAGGGTAAAGAGCCAAAGCCAGCTGAGCTAAAAGAGCTCATCGAAGAGGCTAAAGAGCACGGCGTAAAAGTCATTTTCGTGGCTCCGCAGTTTCCAACAAAGGCTGCGAATTTAGTAGCAAAAGAGACTGGCTCAAAGGTTATAAGCATTGATCAGCTCCCAGAAAATTGGCTAGATGAGATGAAAAAAACAGCAGAAATTTTTGCCAAGAGTCTATAAAAGATGTTAGCACGCCTGATTGTCATTTGCTTATTTACTATAAATGCCTTCGGGTGTGCTCTTTGTTCGCTTTATAGCCCGACCGCTCATGTGAGCGTAAAATTTGACTCAAACGAAAACAATATCACTACAATTGCTTTTTCATGGACATTTTCGCAAAATTTCTCAGAGCTTATGAGGCAAAATTTTGACCTAAATCAGGATGAAAAGATAGATGAAAGCGAGATCAAAAAGATCCGCTTAAATTTACTTGATTATCTTGTACCAAGGCATTATTTAACGAATATTGAGTACTTTTACAAAGATGAAAATGCTACAAAACTTGAGTTAAATTTAAAAAAGTATAAACTCTATTTTGATGAGGGTAGATTAAAATTTGATGTTAGTTTTAAGACAAATTTGCTTATCAAAGATGGCTTTGTGGTGTCTGTTGAAATGGACGACAAAGAGGGATATTTTAATTTTAAATTTACACAAAATAACGCATTTTTGGTATCAGATCAGTTTTGGACGATACCAAATCCAAATGCAAATTTAATATTTTTTACATTTTCAAGTAAAGCTGCAGCCAAAGCTCATAATGAAAAACCTGCATTAAAAGAGCTTCTAAAAGAGCCAAACTCAGTAAATTTTGAAGATGAAAATTTAAGCCAGATCGATAAAATCGATGAAGCTAAGTTTGATCTTGCTTCAAAAACAAGTCTAAGCATGCTTGATAGATTAAAGCAAATTCTAAGAAATTTTGATCAAAAAAGTCCGCTAACTCTGCTATTTTTAGCGTTCATATCATTTGGTTATGGCTTTTTACACGCTGCATCTGCGGGACATGGCAAGGTGCTTACAAGCTCTTATTTTGCCGCGACTGGTGGAAACTACGCCAAAGCCTTTTTCTTCTCTTTAAAGATCGGATTTTTACATGTTGTGGGTGCGTTTATTTTTGTGCTTGCTAGTTTTATAATATTGCGTGAGATCAGTAGCGATCTTACAAAAGATACAGCAAGCGTTACGACAGCATTTTCTGGCGTTATTATCTTTTTTGTAGCGATTTTTATGCTTTATAAAAAGGTCAAAATTTATCTTTCAAGCAAAAAAGAGTTAAATAAATTTTATATTTTTAGCTCAAGTTTAAGCCAAAATTTGAGTAAAAATACAAAATTTACTAGCGACTGTGGCTGTAATATCTGTACTACAAAAAAACCAAAAAGCAAAGAAGAATGGCTGGTTGCGGCTGCTGCGGCACTTATTCCTTGTCCTGGCACGATACTTGTCTTTGTGCTAGCAAATGAGCTAGGCAGCTACTTTGCAGGCGTTATAAGCGGCCTATTTATGGCGCTTGGCATGAGCGCAGTGATATTTTTAGCGGCTGTTTTTGGAGCTAAGATAAATGAGAGCACAAATATTAAGCTAAAAAAGTTTAAAATCTATGCCGAATTTATGGCTCTTAGCATTATGCTTTGGCTTGGACTTTTTATTTTTACTACGACATTTACGCAAAAGAGTCTGTTTTGAAAGAAATTATAAAAATTAGAAATTTAAACTTTAGCTACGATAAGCAAGTGGTTTTAGAAGGTATCAATTTAGATTATAGTAGCGATGAATTTTTAGCTATCATCGGTCCAAATGGTGGTGGCAAAAGCACGCTTTTAAAGCTTATCTTAGGACTACTTAAGCCTCAAAGTGGCGATATAAAACTCTTTGGAAAAGAGCCAAGCGAAGTCAGTAAATTTATAGGTTATGTGCCTCAAAATTTTCTCTCAAATCAAAGCTTTCCGATGATGGTTTTAGAAGTAGTTTTAATGGGGCTAATTGATAAAAAAATTTTTGGTTTTTACTCACAAGCTGAGAAACAAATGGCTCTTGGTGCCCTTGAGAAAGTTGGCATGAAAGAATTTGCAAGTGCTAGAATTGGTGAGCTAAGCGGTGGCCAAAGACAGCGTGTATATATCGCAAGAGCGCTTTGTACAAATGCAAAAGTCCTCGTTTTAGACGAGCCAACAGCCAGTATCGACACAAAGGGTCAGGCTGAAATTTATGAAATTTTAAAAAATATAAATGCAAGCGGTGTTGGCGTAGTTTTGGTAAGTCACGATCTAAATATCGTGCTAAATTATGCTACAAAAATCGCCTATGTGAGTAAAAATTTACATATTCATAAAACTCATGAAGATACCGCAAAAAGAGAATTTATAGAGCATTTAGCAAAATCTCATAGCCATTTTTGCGATGTCGAGATCGCACTTGGTGAATGTGAGTGCAAAATCAAAAGTAATGTTTTTAAGCTAAAGAGATAAAATGAGTGAAATTTTAGAGTTAAATTTTATGCAAAATGCCTTTATTGCTGGTATTTTAGTGAGTATCATTTGTGGGCTCATAGGCTCGCTCGTTGTTATAAATAAAATGACTTTTATCGCTGGTGGCATCGCGCACGGAGCATATGGCGGCATAGGACTTGCCTTTTTCTTCTCGCTCGAACCACTTCTTGGAGCTAGTATATTTTCACTCTTTTTAGCCCTCATAATTGCCACTATCACCCTAAAAGATAAAACCAACATCGACTCAGTTATCGGTGCTATTTGGGCATTTGGTATGGCTATTGGTATCATTTTTATCGATTTAACTCCGGGATACAATGCCGATCTCATGAGCTATCTTTTTGGCTCTATCTTAGCAGTAAGCGGGCAAGATATAACATTTATGAGTATTTTAGATATCTTATTTTTGGCGCTCATTGCCCTTTTTTATCGTCAATTTGTAGCTATTAGTTTTGATGCAGAGTTTGCAAAGCTACGCGGTGTAAATACAACTTTTTTTCACTATTTATTAGTGTGTATGATGGCACTTTGTGTAGTAGCTACGATTCGTGTTGTTGGGCTGATTCTAGTCATCGCTCTTCTTACTATACCGCCATATTTAGCACAAATTTTTGCCAAAAGACTTGGGCTGATGATGTTAATCTCTACTATCTTTTCAGTCATTTTTTGTTTTAGCGGTCTATTTATTAGCTTTTATTTCAACCTAACAGGCGGAGCTAGCATAATCTTAGTTGCTTCACTTTGCTTTTTTGCTTTTTGTTTTAAATTTAAAAGCTTACGCCAGTAGCCCTTCTTAACTGATGAAGCGTCCAAAAGACGAAGCAAATGGCTGTAAGATAGACACTAAAAAATAGAGCTAGCCATATAAATTTTATCTCAAGACCAAAATAGAAAACTACTGCGTAAAAAAGTGATCCTTGAAGTACAAATTGCCTAAATCCATTTAGCAAAAAGATGGCCACTGGGCGTTTTATGGCCTGAAGAGTGCTGCCTGAGACATTTATCGTGCCATAAGCTACGTAAGCAAGAGAATTTATACCAAGATAAAGCCCTGCTATCTCCAAAACTGCCGGCGTATCATCGAAAATTCTTATCATATCTTCACCAAAAAATCTAATAAAAACGCAAGCGAATACACAATAAATAAGTAAAAAAAGAAGCGAAATTTTATAGCATTGTTTAGCTCTTTTAAAATTTTTAGCACCATAGTTTCTTGAAACGATACTTAAAACTGCTGCGGCCATACCAATGGTCGGCAATACCAAAATTTGCTCTATCCTCAAAGCTATACCATATCCTGCTACGGCATTTACGCCATAGTAGCTTATAAATTTTAAAAGTACAAGTGAGCCAAGTGACATCGATAGATAGTTCAAGCAAGCTGGTAGAGCTTGCTTTGTAATCTTTGCCCAAATGCTAAAATTTGGCACAAAATAGCTTAAATTTCTTGGCTCGATCATCTTAGCTTTTTTAACTTTTACAAAAAGGTAGATCATGCCCAAAAGCTGAACACTAGCTGTTGCTAGAGCAAGTCCTTTTACACCAAGACCCAAAATGAATGCAAAAAAGTAGCAAAAAAATGCATTGATAAAAAGGCCATAAAATAGCCAATTGCGGTAACTTTTTGTATCTCCAAGTGCCACGAGTACGCCATTTAGAGATTTGATAATCAAGAAAAACGGTGCAGCAAGAAAGATAACACCTGCGTAATCAAGCGCCTCTTTTAAATAGTGATGATCGGCTCCTAAAAAAGTGAGCAAATTCGGTGCTAAAAAATAGCCACAAAACCCCATAAAAATAGCAAATACTAGCACGAAGATAATTCCATTTGCCGCATAAAATTTAGCCATTTTTATCTTTCCTGCTCCAAGGCTATTGCCTATTAGCGCAGTTAGTGCTGAGCCAAAACCAAGCCCAATGCCTACAATACTTAGATAAAGTAAAAAACTCATAGCCATACCAGCTACGGCAAGGGTAGAAATTTTTGCTGCAAAAAATGTGCCGGTAACATTATAAAGAGTATTAAACATCATTGCGGTGCCAGCTGGAAGCGAAAGCGAAATGATGAGCTTATTTAACGGGTCTTTTAGTAAATCCATGGTTTGATTTTACGTTTTTTCTCTTTAAAATTTGTAAAGGATAAAAATCAATTAAATTTAATAAAAAGCCATTACTCATGAGTAATAAATTAGGATTGATATCTTTTGGTAATGTATTAAATCTTAGAAAGCTTTTATTTTTATGTGTATAAATTATTTGTATAAAAATTCGTATTTCTATCAGTCTTTGTTATATTAAAAATTTAGTAGGCCAAATATCATAAAAAGCAAGGAAAATACCTTGCTAAAATTTTATTTATATTTTATGCCCATGCCACCAAATTTAAGCGAATTAGCTGTCTTATTATCGCTACTTTCAATTAGAGTTTTAACATCTGCTAAGCCAGGTAATTTCCAAACTTGCTCACAAAGACCACCTGTTTTTACAGTAATGCCTATCTCACCACTAGTGTTATTTCCAGGACGTACCTCTAAACACTCATCATCTTTTGCTTTTACTGGTGTTTTTACATTTGACATTTTCTTGACAGCTTTGTTAATATCCGGATCGGTAGCAAATTCGCCTTGTGAAGTGTAGTAAGAACCCAAGTCCGAAATAAGTGTTTGTATATTTGAAGCAGTTTTTGATATCTCTGCATCATCCCTTGTTAAAGCTAGTTTTGGTATAGCAACCGCAGCTAATATACCTAATATAACGATCACGAAGATCAACTCAATCATCGTAAAGCCTTGTTTCATGACTTCTCCTCCCTGAAATATAAATATTTTCTAAATCGAGCGAATTGTATCATAAATTTCAAAAAAACAATAAAATAATGTACTATATAAAAAATCAAAAATTTGCCGATATAAAAAAGAAAATTAAAAATTAGGGGCGTTATGAAGGGCGTTATACTTTGTCTATTTATCATCACGATTTCATTTTGTAAATATGAATCCTATAAACCTCTTACGGTAGTAAAATATAATGAAGAAAAGGCTCTGCTTGGTAAAAAACTCTTTTTTGACAAAAGACTAAGCCCGAATGAAAACTACTCTTGCCAAACTTGTCATAACTTGTATTGGAATTTAAGCGGAAGCAACCAAGATAGCATGGAAAAAGGCACTTTAAATCCTCCAACCATATTAAATGCTGCAGCAAACTATCTATTTTATAGCGATGCAAAGATTAGCAACTTAAAAGATCAAGTAAAAGAGTCCATAACCTCTAGAATAGAACTAAACTCAGATAATGACAAGATAGTGGATTCTGTAAATAATATCTCTGAGTACAAAATTTTATTTAAAAAAATTTATAATGACGGTATTAATTTTGATAATATTGCAGATGCAATAGCTGAGTTTGAGAAGGCTGTCTTGAGTGTTGATTCGCCATTTGATCGTTTTATATCAGGTGATAACAATGCCATAGATGATAGCGCAAAGAAAGGATTTGAGATATTTAATAATATAGGCTGTGCCGCTTGTCACAATGGTAGAAATTTGGGAGGAAATTTGACACAAGATATTGGCCGAGAAAAAATTTCTGCCTTAGATACAAGCAAAAGATTAAGAAGAGTGCCATCACTAAGAAATATTACAAAAACTGCTCCATATTTATCTCATGGAGAGATAAACGATCTAAAAGAGGCTATAAGCTTTATTGGTAACTACCAGCTAGGATACGTTCTTAGCAAAGATGAAATTGATGCTTTATACTCATTTTTTCTGACATTAAATGGTAAAAAGCCTAGGATACTAAATGAGTACTAAGCGAATAAAAACCATACTTAGCGTCTTAACAGCTATATTTTTCATTAGTGCATTTTTTATATATAAAGCAAATATAGCTATTGGTGCAGCTCATAAATTTGATGACGGGATTTTAAATCTAAAATTTATAGACAATGAGATAACTTTTTCTTTGAATAATATTTATGATATCTCAAACTACGACAAACTCAATGCTGACATAAATTCTTTTGATACAAATTTGAGCAACCTTTCAATGCTTAGTGATGAGATGATGTTGTTTCATCAAAATGAAATAGCAAAAGACATACAAAACATAAAAGATACATTTAGCAAGAAAGTATTTTTTGCGCAAAGATCAGCTTATGTAAACTCATCTATAGATTCTTATATCCAAATAAGTCAATATGAGATACAAAATCTCGCACTTTCAAATAAGCTTGAGCCTATATTTTATGCGATAAAAGGTGCTTTGATGCTTAGTCCTGAAGCAATAGATGATATTTCAAAGCAAATAAAAATGTATAAAAACGAGTATAAAGATAACCAAAAAGCTCAAAATGTATTAGACAAGATACTTTATGCAGCTCAAGCTACAAAAACTTTACGTACAATCTCAAATAGTGTAAAAGAGCTACACCTTGATAATCTGATAGAAAATTTTAGAAACAAAATCCTAGAATTTCACTCTGATGAGGTGAATAAGGCAAAAATAGCTCAGAGAATTTGCTTACTTACATTTATAATATTTTGTTCATTTGGTCTCTATCAAATTAAAATAGCCTCAGAGCGTTTAAGACAGATAAAACTCTTAAGATCCACGGTTGAAAACGATCATAGCTCTATTGTCTATTGCGATAAATACAATAGAATTTCATATGTAAATAAAACCTTTGAAGAAAAAACTGGCTACAAACTAAAGGATGTAATCGGTAAAAATCCTAGAATACTAAAATCATATATGCACCCGCAAAGCTTTTATGAATCCATAAAAGATGCTCTGCAAAAATCTCTGCCTTGGGAGAGCGATGAGCTTATAAGCAGAACAAAAAGCGGTGATTTTTTATATGAAAAGGTAAAATTTTCGCCATTTTTCTTTAAAAATAAATTTGAGGGCTACATAGCTGTAAAGCTTGATAGGACTAAAGAGACGCTAATACTAAATGAACTAACTCAAAAAAATGAACAAATAAAAATACAATCTTCAATCGATAAGCTAACAGGCTTTGGCAACTACTTTGCTTTAACTGAAATTTTAGACGCACAAAAAGATGGAGTGCTCATTTGCTTAAGCATTAAGAATTTTAAAATTTTAAGATTCTTTTATCAAACTAAGATTATCGATGCAATGCTAAAAGCAGTAGCTGATACACTAAAGCTTTGTATAGATACTTCTGAGATAAAAGCAAAGCTATTTAGATTTCAAGATGACGCATTTTATATATGGTATGAAGGCGATAATATCGTAAGAGATATTGAATATATAAGAGAATATTTTGGCTCAAATAGGATAAATGTCACTATTGATGAAAAATTTGAAAATTTACCAGGCATAAAGATGGTATTTGGTGTTTCATTGCCAAATGATACCCCACAAACTAACCGCCTAATGCAATCAGTCCTTGCAAATCAGCTCGCAATAGAAAATGGTAGCAATATTTACTACTATCTAGAAAATGACGCCATTGAGATGAAATATCACAAAAACCAGCTGGCAGTTCAACTAATCGAAGATGCGTTAGAAAATGATAGAGTCATAGTAGAAGCACAAGGTATCTTTAACTTAGAAGAAAATGAGACCGAAGCAAAGTATTATGAAGTTTTGGTTCGTATAATCGATCAAAATGGCAAGATACACTATCCAGGCGAATTTTTAGATATAGCCATGAAAACGCAACTATATCCACAAATAACCAAAAAGGTGATAAGTCTTGCGTTTGATCTAGCCAAAAGATATCCAGATTATATGTTCTCAATAAATTTATCAAATACCGATATTGCTGATGCTAGTATGAGAGAGCTTATAGAAAGCAAGTTAAACGAGTGCAAAGATCCTAATAAAATTTGCTTTGAAATGCTAGAGAGTGAAGAGCTTAGCGACTACGTTGCGGTAAATTCTTTTATAAAACGCGTCAAAGGCTATGGATGTAAAATTTCGATTGATGACTTTGGCTCAGGATACTCAAACTATTACCGAATTTTGGAGCTTGATATAGACACTATAAAGATAGATGGCTCGATAATCAAGAAACTTCCATTTGACGAAAATGCTAGAGTTCTAGTAGAAACCATCGTAAGCTTTGCAAAAAAACAAGGCTACAAAATAGTAGCCGAGTTCGCAAGCTCAGAAGAAATTTTAAATCAAATCAAAAATTTTGGAATACCTTATGCACAAGGTTTCTTACTGGGCAAGCCTCGTAGAATGGAATAGTAGCTAAATTTCTATATCTATCCCAACTGGGCAGTGATCGCTGCCTGTGATCTCTGGCAAGATAAATGCGTCTTTTAGCCTATCCCTTAATCCTTGTGAGATAAAGAAATAATCAATCCTCCAGCCGACATTTTTTGCCCTTGCGTTAAAACGGTAGCTCCACCACGAGTAAGCATCCGCTACGTCGCCATTTATGGTTCTAAAGGTATCTATAAAGCCACTTTTTAGCACCTCGTCGATCCACGCTCGCTCAATAGGCAAAAAGCCTGAAGTTTTGGCATTTGCCTTTGGATTTTTAAGGTCGATCTCACGGTGAGCAGTATTTACATCGCCGCAAAATATTACCTCTTTGCCGCTTTTTACAAGCTCTTTGCAGTAAGCTAGAAATTTCTCGTAAAAGTCCATTTTATAGGCTAACCTTTCGTCATCCTTTTGACCGTTTGGAAAATAGATATTAAAAAGCACGATATCATTAAATCTATGCTCCAAAACTCGCCCTTCCGCATCGTCAAAAAAAACTGCCTTTTGTGTCGAAATGTCAAAATTTGCTAGGCTCATCACGCCAGAGTATCCGGCCCTCTCGCCTGAATTTACACTGATATCTTTAAAGCCAAGGTTGTAAATTTCCTTTGGCACGTCATTTTCTTTGACCTTGATCTCTTGAAGCGCTAAGAAATCAGGCTTTTGCTCCGCAAGCCATGCAAAACCATCTTTTGTTACAAGTGCTCTAAGTCCATTTACATTCCAGCTAATAAGTTTCAAATTTCATCCTTTTTTTAATTATAATTATGCCAAAAATCACAAAAAGGAAAATTATGAGAAACCAGCCAGAGTATAAATTTTTTAAAAATTTTGGCTACGCAAGAGAGGGTTTGGCTGAAATTTTCAAAAACGAAAAGAGTTTTAGGATAGAAATTTGCATATTTTTATTAGCGACACTATCGCTATTTTTTTGGAATTTTGACCTTGTTTTTAATCTATTTTTGATCTTTAGCATGGCATTTGTACTAGTTTGCGAGTGCCTAAACTCTGGTTTAGAGCGAGTAACTGATCTTGCAAGCCCAGACTATCACGCCCTAGCAAAGACGGCAAAAGATGCAGGAAGTGCAGCTGTGATGATCGCAAATTTTTTATGTGGCACGCTTTGGTGCGCAGCGATAGGATATAAAATTTGGAGCTAGCATGAATGAAGAAATTTACAAGGCAATCATTGGCGAGAAAAAGGTAGAAATTATAAATTTGCTAGTTAAAAGCTGTGATGAAAATGGCTTTATTGTAGTAAAAATTTCAGAAATTTGTGAAAAGCTAGATGTGAGCAAACCAACCGTAATAAATACCTTTAAGTTGCTTGAAGAGAAGAAAATTTTCGAGCGAGTGAAAAATGGGGTTTATAGATTTAAAAATTTATAGTGGCAAGCAAACGCTTACAACATCTTTTTAGCCCATAGTCTTAGCAGTGATCATGTCAAATGTCAAGCGGTCAGTTATCACGACTGACCCTAGACGACTAGCTCCGCAAACGCCACCAGTGATCTTGCCAGCTACATATAGATTTGGTATAGGCATAGCCGTTTGAGAGCTTATGACTTGGGCTTTTTGTGTTGATATTTGGCCGCCTATTGTTTGGTAAACTTTTGGCGTGCCATGCTCTGCTTAAAATGGCGGATAGGCTATAAAAGTAAAAAAATAATATAAATCTTCCTATAAAATTTTTAAGTAAATAGCTTTAAAAATATTCACTACGACTTATTTAAATTTATAACTTAGTTGATAAATTTTAGAGTATTTTAGATTTTAGTTTAAGAATAAAATTTAATTTAGAAGGAACGGAGCAAAACTGCTCCATAAATTATTTAACACCGACTATAATTTGAGTTGCTTTAATGATTGCAGTTACTTTATCGCCTGTTTTTAGAGCTAGATTACCAATAGACTCTTTTGTGATGATAGCTGAAATTTTACTACTATTTGCATCGATAATAACCTCAGCATTTACTGCACCATCTTTTATCTCGCTTACAGTACCTTTTATTTGGTTTGTGGCACTTAGTTTGATGCTATCGTCTTTTGAAACGATAACGCTTGAAGCTTTGAATAAAAATATAGCTTTTTTACCAACTTTTAGATCAAGAGCTTTCTCACTATCAACTGTAACAGTAGCTTTTAAAACTTCGCCACCTGCGAGTTTACCAGCGATCAGCGAATTTACCACACCTGTTCTTACTTCAGAAATTTCAACATTTAATTGATTTCTTGCACTTATTGACATATTTTCTCCTTATTTTAATTTAAAAGATTTTGTAATTGTAAAGGAACATTTTTAATTAAAGCTTAAAACCAGTTAGTGGAATTTATTAATATCAAAAATATAAATTTAAAATACTCAAAATACCTAAAATAGGTATTTAAGATAATTATATAAAAAATTTTAATTTCTATTATTAACATAAAAATCTATAAAAAATAATATTTAGTATTACTTGTGACCACAGATATTTTATAAGTTTAAAAGATAGAAATAGAAATTTTGAAGAGCAGTTTAGATGCCAGCTTCAAGCATAGCTTCAGCTTGATAATGCGTAATAAGTGGTTCGATTATCTCGTCAAAAAGTCCTGCTGCCATGATCGCATCAAGACGGTAAAGTGTTAAATTTATACGGTGGTCGCTTATGCGGTTTTGTGGGAAGTTATATGTTCTTATCCTGCCAGAGCGATCTCCAGTGCCGACCTGACTCTTGCGTTCACTAGTCTCTTTAGCAAGTCTCTCTTGCTCTTGTATCTCGTAAAGCCTAGCCTTTAGCACCTTCATCGCAGCTTCTTTGTTTTTGTGCTGGCTCTTGCCGTCTTGGTTTGTCACGACGAGGCCTGTTGGTATGTGTGTGATCCTAACTGCACTATCGGTTGTATTTACCGACTGGCCACCGTGGCCTGAGCTTCTCATAACATCGACTCTTATATCGTTTGGATTAATCTCGATCTCACTATCTTCGACTTCTGGCATGATAGCCACAGTCACAGCCGAAGTGTGCACCCTGCCCTGGCTCTCAGTCTCTGGTACACGCTGAACTCTATGTGTGCCACCTTCAAATTTTAGTCTTGAGTAAGCGCCTTTACCTTTTATGAGTACGATGATCTCTTTAAAACCACCAGTATTACCTTCACTTTGGCTAACGATCTCAAATTTATATCCACGAAGCTCTGCATATCTAATGTATGCGTTAAATAAATCGCCAGCAAATAGTGCTGCTTCATCACCGCCAGTACCTGCACGAATCTCTAAAAATATATTTTTATCGTCGTTTGGATCTTTTGGAAGAAGTAAAATTTTGATCTCTTCTTCAAGCTTCTCTCTTGAAATTTCTAAACTTTTTAGCTCTTCTTTTGCAAGTTCACCAAGCTCAGAGTCCTCAAGTAGGGCTTTATTTTCGTCGATGTCTTTTAAAATTTCTAGATATTTTGTTGCGGCTGTTGCGACTGGCTCGATTGATGACTGTTCTTTTGAAAGCTTTGTCATCTTTTCGATATCGTTTGCTATATTTGGATCGCTAAGAAGCGTAGAAATTTCATTATAGCGATCCAAAAATGGATGAAGTTTATCAGCAAACATTAAAATTTATATAAATTAAGCAGCTTTTAGAGTGTTTACTAATTGAGCAAGGCGACTAACGCGGCGAGCAGCAGTTTGTTTCTTTAAAAAGCCTCTACTTACAAAGCTGTGGATGCTTTTGTTAGCAACTTTTAAAGCTTCATTTGCAGCTTCAATATCTTTAGCTTCTACAGCTACACGCACTGCTTTTGTGATATTTTTAAGTCTAGTGCGGTAAAATCTATTTCTTTCTGTTCTTTTTATAGTTTGTCTAGCTCTTTTTTCAGCAGATTTATGGTTTGCCATAATATACCTTTTTGAATAATTTTAGTCGGTGATTATATTAAAGATATAATAAATTTAACCTTAATTTAAGTCATCCTTAATGAAAGTAAAATTTTAGATTTTAAATTTGCTAATTTCTGATAAAATAGTCCAATTTTATAATAAAAAGGATAAATTGATGAAACTTTTTGGAACAGACGGAGTTCGTGGTAAGGCTGGCGAAAAGCTTTCAGCTCAAACATCTATGCGACTTGCAATGGCTGCTGGAATTTACTTTAGAAAAACCTCAGCGACAAATGTGATTTTGGTTGGAAAAGATACTAGAAAAAGTGGCTATATGATCGAAACTGCCATCGTTGCAGGACTAACTGCAGTTGGCTACAACGTCCTTCAAATAGGCCCTATGCCAACACCTGCGATCGCATTTTTAACAGAAAATATGCGCTGTGACGCTGGCATAATGATAAGCGCCTCACACAACCCATACTACGATAACGGTATCAAATTTTTTGATAGCTTTGGTAACAAACTAGATGAAAAAATAGAAGCCGAGATAGAAAAAATCTTCTACGACGATGAACTCATTGCAAACGCTCAAAAGACGATGACAGAGATCGGTGCAAACAAGAGGATCGACGATGTTATCGGCAGATATATCGTGCAGATCAAAAATTCATTCCCAAAAGAGCTAAATTTAAAGAATTTACGAGTAGTTTTAGACGTGGCAAATGGCGCTGCTTACAAGGTCGCACCAACTGTATTTAGCGAGCTTGGAGCTGATGTCATTGTCATAAACGACGAGCCAAATGGTAGCAATATCAACCAAAACTGCGGCGCACTTCACCCAGAAGATCTAGCAAGCGAGGTAAAAAGGCTTCGTGCTGACATCGGCTTTGCATTTGACGGCGATGCTGATAGACTTGTCGTTGTCGATGAAAACGGCGAAGTTGTGCATGGCGACGCGATACTTGGTTCACTAGCAGCATTTTTACACGAGCAAAAGGCGCTAAAAGGTGGAGCCATCGTGGCTACGGTGATGAGTAACGCCGCACTTGATGACTATCTAAAAGCCCACAAGATCAAGCTACTTCGCTCAAACGTAGGCGATAAATACGTGCTTGAGATGATGAAAGAAAATGGCATAAATTTTGGTGGCGAGCAAAGCGGTCACGTGATATTTAACGACTACGCCAAGACTGGAGACGGTCTTGTAACCTCGATGCAAGTAGCTGCTATGATGCTTAAAAAAGGCAAAAAAGCTAGTGAAATTTTTGGCGAGCTAAAGCCGTATCCACAAATTTTACTAAATTTAAAGATCACAGAGAAAAAACCGCTTGATAAGATAGAGGGGCTAAAAGAGCTTGAGGCTAGCCTTGCAAAAGAGGGCATAAGATCGCTCTTTAGATACTCTGGCACTGAAAATTTGATCAGACTTTTACTTGAAGGTAAAAATCAAACTTTAGTTGAAAAACGCATGGATGAAGTTGAGAAATTTTTTGTAAAAGCCCTAAATGCGTAAAAGCTTAGTCAAATTTTTCATCGCGTTTTTTCTCATTTTTATCGTTGATCAAGCGATAAAGATGATATTTATAGATGGTTTTTCGTGGGACGGAGAGTTTTTTTCGCTAGTTCTTACATATAATAAAGGCGTTGCATTTTCGATGTTTGCCTTTTTAGATGAGTGGCTGAAATTTATCCAAATCGCCCTCATTTTAGGCGTTTTTGTCTATCTGATAGTCGAAAAAAAACTGCTTTGCTCGCATGCCATTTGGCTTGGAGCTTTGCTAGGAGCTGGTAGCTCAAATATCACAGATAGATTTATCCATGGCGGCGTCGTGGATTATGTCTTTTGGCATAAGTGGTTTAACTTTGCGGTCTTTAACTTCGCTGATGTGATGATCGATCTTTGCGTCGTGATGATACTTTGGCAAAGTTTTAGAAAAAGGAGAGAGAGTGGGAAATAATATCTACGTCGCATACGCGCTTTGGCTATTTACTGGCTGGCTTGGAGCGCATAGAATTTACCTTGGTAAATTTATCACTGGCTTTTTGATGATGGGACTATTTTTTATCGGTTACTCTTTACAAATCATCCTCGTTGGTTATTTATTCTTGGCTATTTGGGGCATTTGGTGGCTAATCGATACATTTTTGGTTGGCGCTTATGTCGAGAAAAATTTACAAAAGGCCGAGCTAAAAGAGAGAGTAAAACTAAAAGATAAAGAAGAGGACTTAAAAAGGCTTTACGAGCTTTTTGAGAGTGGTGCGATCAGCAAGGCTGAATTTGAAGCTAGAAAAGAGATACTTTTTAGATAAGGAGACGTTATGGCAGAATATTATCTTTACTTAAAATACCTCCACTATTTGTTTTTCATCTCGTGGATGGCAGTGCTGTTTTATCAGCCAAGACTCTACGTTTATCACGTAGAAAATATGGACAAGCCAGACTTTGTAAAAGTGGTTGAGGTGATGGAGTACAAGATGTATCACTACATCGGCTGGGTAGCACTTATTGGCTCATTTGTCACTGGTATTTTGATACTTATCGCGATGCCTGATCTTATAAAAACTGGTCACATCCACGTTAAAATTTTAGTTGTCATCTTAATGGCCATCTATCACCTAGACCTTGGACGCTACATGAAGCAGCTCAAAGAGAAACGCTGTAACAAAAGTGGCATCTTCTTTAGAGCTTACAACGAAGTGCCAACTATCGCGATGCTCATCATCATCTGGGTAATGATAGTAAATCCATTTTAAAGGAATTTGATGAAGAAATTTGTAGCATTTATCGCTTTGCCAGCGCTCTTGCTCGCAGCAACTCAGTATTTTGAGCCGATGCAGATAAAATTTGACAACAGGCTATACTCGCTAGCAGGCTCAGCCAAGCCTGTGCCAAATTTATTCACGCAGGAGTACTTGCTCCCTGGTGAGAAACTAGATAGTTTTAGCTACATGCTCTCGCTAAATACCCTTAAATTTGACGCTACGCCAGAGCAAGCAGTCGAGCAAAAGATAAATGATCTAAAAGAGCTAAAAACAAAAGGGCTAAAAGTAGCTTATAAAAAGGGCTCGCTCGCAAATGAAATTTATCTTGATATCACGATATTTTCAAACCTAAATGGCGTGCCAACAGCCGAGCACTCGATATATCGCTACACCAAACAAGGCGGAAATTTAGTCCTTTTTACCATCCAAAGGCGTGCTTATAAAAAAGAGGGCATTCAAAGATTTGCTACAAATTTCACGATCGAGTCACAAGACTTTAGCAAAAAGGCCCTAGCCATACCTTTCCCACAAATAATCAGCAAATAAAGAAATTTGAGTGTAAATTTAGCCTTTGCACTCAAATTTTAAAACCAGACTTAACAAATTTATCTAAAAATAAAACGAATAGTTATATGATAAGCAAAACTCAAAAAGGATAGCCTATGATACATAAAATTCTTATCGCAAATCGTGGTGAGATCGCAGTTAGGATAGTCAGAGCTTGTAGGGATTTACACATCCAAAGCGTAGGAATTTACACAGCGCCAGACAGCGAGTGCTTGCATGTCAGGATCGCTGATGAGGCCTATCAAGTGGGCGAAGATCCGATCAAGGGCTATCTTGACGCCAAAGCTATCGTAAAGCTTGCTAAAGAGTGCGGGGCTGACGCGATACACCCAGGATACGGCTTTTTAAGCGAAAACTACGAATTTGCAAAGGCAGTTGAGGACGCTGGGCTTATCTTCATCGGTCCAAAGGCCGAAGTCATCAAGAAAATGGGCGATAAAAACATCGCTAGATATCTGATGAAGAAAAACGGCATACCGATAGTGCCAGGCACTGAAAAGCTAAATGACGAGAGTATGGACGCCATAAAAGAGCACGCTAGACGCATCGGCTATCCAGTCATCTTAAAAGCAAGCGGTGGCGGTGGCGGCCGTGGCATCAGAGAGGTATGGCAAGAAGAAGATATGCAAGATGCCTTTGAATCATGCACCAGAGAGGCAAAAGCATACTTTAACAACGACGAAGTTTTTATGGAGAAGCTTGTCGTAAATCCTCGCCATATCGAGTTTCAAATTTTAGGCGATAACTACGGCAACATCATCCACCTTTGCGAGCGTGACTGCTCTATCCAAAGGCGCCACCAAAAGATCATCGAGATCGCACCTTGCCCATCGATTAGCGAAAATTTAAGAAAGATCATGGGTGTGACTGCGGTGGCTGCTGCAAAGGCTGTGGGCTACTCAAACGTAGGAACGATCGAGTTTTTGCTAGATGACTACAACAACTTTTACTTCATGGAGATGAACACCCGTATCCAAGTAGAGCACGGCATCACTGAAGAGATCACAGGACATGACCTAGTAGTTAGGCAGATAAGGATCGCAGCGGGTGAGATATTAGAGATCGAGCAAAGCGATATCAAGCCGCGCGGCTACGCGATAGAGGCTAGGATCACGGCTGAGAATGTCTGGGAGAATTTCATCCCAGCGCCAGGCACGATCGAGGGCTACTACCCAGCTCTTGGCCCATCTGTACGCGTCGATAGCCACGTCTATAAAGACTACACCATACCGCCATTTTACGACTCACTCATCGCAAAGCTGATCGTCAAGGCGACTGACTACGATCTCGCGGTAAATAAGCTTGAAAGAGCACTTGAAGAATTTACCATTGAAGGCGTGCGAACGATCATCCCATTTTTGCTAACGATTAGCAAAAGTAAGGAGTTTAGAAGAGGATTCTTCGATACTAGCTACGTTGAGAAAAACTTAAAAACTATCCTTGAAAATACCTACGACGATATAAATAAAGAGCCAAGCGACGATCTAGAAGAGGTCATCGTGGAGGCGATAAAAAGATATAAAAAGAAGAGATAATTTTATCTAACACTACGGCTTTGGCGATAAATTTCGCCAAGGCTAAATTTCCGCGCAAACTGCGTAAATTTTAGCTCCGTCATTTGCCACAGCATAGAGCCTGCCACCGCTTACTAGCATGATCTGATCTGCGCTAAGTCTAAATTTCTCAAACTCTATCTCTTTTAATAGCAAGCCATCTTTAGCGCTTATCAAAACTGGCCTATTTTTGCGGTTCGCGAGCAAAATTTGACCCTCGACCCAAACAAAATGCTCCGTGCCGCTGATTTTAAACTTAAACACCACTTCGCCACTTTTTGCCTCCACGCCGTATATATCTCCATTGCCGGCGGTGCCAAAGTAAAGCACTCCCTCACATAGAAAAACTAGCGTGTAGAGATATGCGCCAAGTTTTAGCCACCAGACGGTTTTGCCTATCCTTGTGCCCTGATCTTTAGGCGGCACACTCACGTTTAAAATTTCATATTTTACTCCGCTTTTGAACGCTGCGCCGTCCAAAATTTCTTTACACTCCACTATAAGTGCGAGCTCATTCGTACGCAAAAGTCCTCAAGTTCGTTGCTTTAGCGTAGTTTCAATTCTCTTTTATTGGCTACGTGGCTTTACCAAGCCAATTTACCTCATCATTAATCCTTTATAACATCTCACATTTAGTGATTGCTAGTTTTCTTAGTTATCTCTGCCAGCTTCTTAAGATTTTAAGATAGAAGTCAAGAGATTTTAACAATTTCTTTCAAAATGGGGAATATCAATAAAGCTTTTAAAATTACCGCCCCAACGATTAGAACTATTTAGGCTCTCCCAGTAATTACCAATATTTTGTAATTCTTCTTTAGTTTGCAGCCATTTACCATTTCGAAAAATATGTAAATCAATAGCACAGCGTTTTAAATGATTTGAATTCATAGTTTTACTCTTGCCACTATTATAATAAATTTCTTGCTGAGTTTGTGTCCTTTCTAATTCGCCACCCCTTATAGAGTATCCGTTAGAATGAAGATAATTTAAAAGTTTTTCAACATCTTTCATAAAAGCTTCTTGATGCTCGCCAAGTGTCATGTTAATCCTTTTCTATCCTTTTATCTAAGGCTTTATCAATTTTTGAATATATCCAATCAGTGCCACGCCAAGTTACGAAACCAGCAAGAGCAACCGAAACTCTAATATTGTTTAGAAAGAAAAAAAATATTTCATAACTAATCCAACATAAAAACATAGAACTTAAAAAACTAAGCAAATAAGATAAAATTTTATATTTGATTTTAGAAAAATCTTTAGTTTCAAGATTTAAAATCGACGCTATAAACCCAACAAAAAGAACTAAAATTAAATAATTATCGTCCTTGTTTAAATTGTCCATTTACACAGCCTTTTAATAAATCTTCTATTCGTATGCAGTAAATAATTAAATCTTTTAAACTTTCTGGATTTAATGGATCAAAAATAGGCTTATCTGGAATTGTTACGTTACATTCTATAGGCATATAAGCTTCTTTAATAGCACCTTGTGAAGATTTTGCAGAACAGCCAACAAACAAAACAAGATAAGACAGCAAGAAAAAGAAAAATAGTTTATTTGGAATAGTTACCATTGCTAAACTCTAAAAGTAAAGTATCGTAAAATTTTAGCTTACTTAAGCAGTCGTCCGTTTTAGGTGTTTCGATAGTGCTAAAACGTTTTTGTAATTTTTGATTTAAAATATTATTTTCTTTAGATATTTTTTCGCTATCTATTTTTAATTGCTTAATTTTTAAATTTTGATTATCAATAATTAAAAAAGCGTTTTTAGTATATTCTTTTTCAGTTGCTAGATGAGCTTTTAAAGTGCTAACTTTTGCATCATAGTTTCTTACTTCACCTTTTAAAAAAGATATATAAAGAAGCAAAATAGAATAAGCAAATATATGTATTAACAGCCCCCTACCAAATAGGGAGCTTAAATTTAATATTGAAAACACTATTTTACTTTTCTAGCGCTAATAACGTAAATTTCATCAAACTTAACGCCATTAAATTTTTTACCAGCTAAAGCGGTTTTGATCTGGTCTTCATCGATACTAGGCTTAGTATAAAAGCTAAAAGTAGTTTTATTGCCAGCCGTATTTTTACCAGTAATAGTATATTCAATAACGCTTGCTTCGCTTGAATTACCTTGCTCATTAGCACGAGAAAGTATTACGTAAGTTCCTTCAAGAGCATTATCACAAAATGCTTTAGCTTCAGCACCACCGCACGGCAAAGCAAAGCCATAAGTTCTATTATTTATTGTATTTTTAACTAAACATTTAGACATCTCTTACTCCTTAAAGTCTATCAAATTTCAAAGTTACATAATCGCATTTAACAGCAGTATCATAATTTGCATCTAATTTTCCAGTAAAATCAGAAAGAAAATTTTGAAACATATAACTTTGTTTAACGTGTGGAATAGTTACCATAGTAGAAATTCTACCAGTCGCAGTCTTAGCACCAACGATCACATTTTTACGATTAAGTGGATCAGGTGTTGAAGCTAAAGCAGTGCCACCATCGCCAAAGACTGAATAACTTTCAACTTTGCCAGCTAAAAGCGGAAGTAAAGCATCTTCATCACTACCACTAGAAAAAGTAAGACTTTTTGCATAAAGTCCGTCTATCGATTGTCTTAACATTTTTTTATCCTTTCTTTTGTCATTAGACTTTTTTAAATTTGCTTGTTTTTGTTAAAACGTTTTAAACAAGAGAATATTAAGCAAAAAAGAGAAAGTTAAATAATTAAGGTTAGATTAAGGACGCTTCAGCACGCTCAAAACGCTTTCGCGTTTTTCGTCCGCGTGGTGTTTGCGTGGCGATAGCTAGCAAAAAGACACAATTATAAGTTTTAAGATATTCGAGCAATCGCAGAAACTATCGCCACAACGCAAACAAAAAACAACTAAAGAAGATAAAAAGATCGAGAAAGAAAAAAGATAATAAAAAGAGAATAAACTAAAAGGGAAAAAAAGAAAACACGGCACACACCGCAGAGCGGTGGGGCGCCGTGTTTGGGAGGGGGGACAATATCTATCAAGAAGAACACAGAAAAAAAATTTAAAATTTTATCAAAGAACAAGGGATACGTGAAACTTTATTATAGCGGATAGTTTTGAGTAAATTTTTATTTGATCCATAAAATTTAACTTCTAAAGAGCCTTTAGAGTGTAAGAACGCTTTTAACTCATCATAATTACAAAATTTATAATTTAAAACGTTTTCAGCTTCAGCCAATTTTTTATCATCATAAAGAGAATAATCGACATAACAAATAGACCCCTTAAGATAAGAACGACCAGAAGCCATAACAACATAAGGATAATTTTTACAAATAAATTCAGATGCTTCAACATCTGACATATTAATAAAAGACTCTTTTAAATTATCAAAATAATTAGATCCGAAAGAAATATTAAAAAACAAACAAAAAGCAACAATTTTTCTAATCATAAGCAACTCCTTTTTATATAAAGAAATAATTATAAAGACAAATTATTAAATTTTTACTTATCCATAAAAAGCGAACAAGAAACACCCTTTACAGCAAGTCCGCCTACTTCTAAATGTGTTTTAATTAAAGCAGATATTTCAGCTTCGTTTTTAGTCTTTTTTACGTTATGAATTAAAATTTGCTTGCACATACGATTTTTATTAGATACAAAAGCTTTAAATTGCTTATTGTAATTGAAGTCATCAGACGGAAAATTAGTTTTTTGAGTTTCAAACTCGACTTTATAAATATACTTAACTTCAGCAGTAGAAACAGCATCTAAAAAAGCAATTAGATCGGAAACACTTTTGGCTTCAAGTGTTGAAGTGATAACCCTATTGCCTTGCTGTTGTGTAATTTTGTAGATAGGCATAATACTCCTTTTTTGAAAATCGATAAACTGATAAATAGTGATGTTGTAAATTAAAGTTAGTTACATCGCTATAAAATTGAGAATAAAAAGAAGATAGAGAATTTTCAAATATATTAATAAAATCAGAAAATTCATAAACAAAAGATTTATTAACAAAACTAGAAAAAATAGAAAAAAGATTAAAAGCTTCAGTATGAATACCAGCATAGTCACAATCCAAAAGACCAAGACGAAGATCACTTCTAAAAAAGGGGCTAGAAGATGAATAACAAGAAAAAGCAGAAAAGGAAAGACGGCTGGTATATTTTGCATAATTAAAAGATGCAGGAATACAAAAATAAAAGTAATCAGATCGATCACTAAAAGAAAAGAATAAATTACTATCAAAATAAGAAGAAATTTCAGAAGAGCTGGGCAAATCCGTAATATTAATCTTACCAGATGGAGTTAAAAAATCAGTGCCTACCCTATATTCATAATCGTCAGCATCATCGCTATTATAATGCATATGTAAAGGGACATTAGCCTTTTTAATGCTAGAATTAGTATAAGCAGAAAAATAAAAGCCAAGACCAAAAAGAGAAGAAATACGCTTATCACGAATACAACTATTACCAAAAAAACCGCAATCAAAAAGCGCATCTTTCTTATCATATTCTTCATCAATACTAGCATTTAAATTTTCAGTACTAGAACGAAAAAATAATACTCTCTCAATATAAAAAGTAAAATCTTTTTTCTTATTACAGCAACCACACAGCAAAGAAACCATTATTCTTTACCTACAAGATCGTGGCAAAGAATTTTTAAAAGACGATTTGTTTCATCCAAAGATGCTAAACCGCTTTTATCATCTTTTTTATCTTTTAATTTGTCAGTTAATATTTTTTCAATACGAGCAAGACAAGCACCAATACTATCAAACTTTTTCATTTCTTCTTCAAAAGCTTTTTCACAATCAAGAGCCATGCTTTTTATCCTTTCCATTAAAATAGCCTAGTCCATTCATCATAGTAATAAACATTTCACTAAGCCCCAAAACGTTACCAGCATCATCAGTAACAAACATAAAATCAGCAACGTGATTTAAAGCGTCAATATCAATCTTATCACTTCCAGTTATACGTCTAAGAATTTCTTTATCTTGCGGAGTAAAGCGAGAGCTAAAAAGCTTAAAAAGTAGGGTTTGATTTATATTATCAACCTTTGCTTTTGCATAGTTAAATTCTTGATTTTTAGTTTCTAAAATATGCTGACGTTGATTAATAACAGTATTGACATTTTGGAGGGCTGAACTATTAGAATTATTAGTATTGATAATTTGATTACCACACTCCACAAAAACTTTGGCAACACCGATACGATCAGAAAAATTACCAGTTAAAAAACCAAGCATTCTATTAAGTTTAACGCCTTTTATATTACTAAGCTTATTTTTGGCATATCTACCTAAAGGAGAGAGTAAAGCTACAACACCAGCATAAACAATACTCATAATTTTATTTACAACACTTTCTTGAAGTTGAATATACTTTACTAAAGCCGCGCTAAACATAATAGTAACACCACTATTTATTGCATCCTTTAAAATTCCATCGTCCATACCACTATTTTTTAACTTAGATAAAACTTGATCGTAAGCAACGCTATAGGTTAAGTCTTCAAACATTTCATCAATGCCAAGCTTTAAAATTCTTCCAGCTTCAGAACGTTTATCAGCCATTATTTTAAATCCTTAAGTAGAGTTTTACTAGGTAATTCAGTATCAAACAAATCTTTAAAATTTGGGATAGGTATATCAAATAAATTTAAAGCATCGCTATCTAATTCAAAACTATTTTCATCAGTTAAAACACGAGCCTGAACAGCTTGACGAGATAAAGCAATATCGCGTGGCGAAGTAGTTGCAACAATATTACCATCAAGGTCTTTAATCGCAACATCAGTTTTTTCAAAATCAGCTTTTTCCTTATAAATTTCAAGCGTTTTAGTTGAATTATCACTAAGTATTTTTTGATTATCGACATAAGAACTAGGCAAAGTAATTTCAACTGGCTTATTAATAGCTAAAGAAGCGTTTAAATTATTGTCGACAGCAACACTGGCTTTGAGTTTAACACCAGCCAAGCCATCTTTCATAGCTTGCGAATACTCTTTTGAATTAACAACAAGCTTTTCTAAATTTTGATTATATACTTTTTGATTTTCGCCAATAGTTGAGATATATTTAGAAATTTCACTATTAATTTTTTCTTGAGATTTTAACACTTCTTTAAAATCTACACCAGTAGAAACAGCGGAATTACTACCAGTATTTGACGAAGCATTATCGTATATACGATCGCCAGTATAAGGATTATAAAGCGTTTTAGTAGTAGGATCAACCCAATATCCAGTTTTTCTATCAAATGTAACACGCCCTTGAATTTCTGGAGATTGATTATATAAATTATCTTTTTTAGCGCTAGCTTGTTTATCAAAAGCATTATTTTTCACAGCTCCTAAAACAGCTAAATTTAAAGACATAAGCTTTAATATATGATTTTGCTGATCTAAAACACCAAGTAAAGTTAGGGGGACACTACTAGGCTTATCATTATCAGATGGCTTAGGTAAATTATCTTCTTTAGGTTTTTCTTTTTCTTTTTGTGCGTCTATTGCTTTAGCTTCACGTTGTTTAGCATAATATTCACTAAGCTCTTTTATATTTTTATCAACATCGACACTTTCTTTTTTATCAAAAAAACTATTATAAACATTTTTTAATCCCCAAATACCAAGAGCAGTTATATCAGTAACGGGGTTATCTTTTAAATCAAAATTAGCACCAGCACCAATAGCACCAGCAACCCCACCAGCTTTTAAAGCGCTATTAACTTGACTAACTTTACTAATAGCTTGAGTAATACCAGAATACATTATTTAAAATCCCTTTCTTTATAAATAAATAGGTGGCTCATTACTTTCGGATTTAGCTTGCTTTTCAACAGCTTCATTACGTAATCTTAAAAATAAACTAAATAAATCTTCTTCGCCAGAATATTCAAAAATTTGTTTAACGACATCAGATAAATCAAGAGAATTAACGGCAGAACTCTTAAAAATATAAGCATATAAAGCAATCACATACTTATAAAATGTTTTATCAAACTTAAATGGTCTAACTAATCCAGCTGGAACAAAAATTCGGCGAACACTAAAAACACCAAGTTTTACTAATTCATAATCAAGACAAAAAACATCATAAAAAAGAATAAATTTATTAAGACCAAGTTGCAATAAAGAGCAGCCTAAAACATAAAAAGGCAAGCTAAAATCTTTAATTTGAACGATTTGACCTTTAGAAAAAGCTCCTAAAGTAATATCACTTTGTATAGTTGAAAATGGTAAATCAAGAAGAGCAGAAGAAAAAATATTAGCTAGATTAAAATCAGAAGAGAGAAGTTTATGCCCCTTTGGTATATCTTTCTTTTCAATTTCAACGTAAAGACCAGAGATAGCAAAACGTATATCAGAAACATCTAAAGGATTTAAAATACAATCGCAAATAAAAAATTCATCATCGCCACCATAAACCAAAAAATCAAACAATTTAACGAAAATTTGATTAGAATAAATATCTTTAAGATATATCGGATCATTAGCATTACAACGATGAATGGTTTTAATATCATCTAAAGAATAATTGCAAGGCTGATACTGACTAAGACTATTTATTAAAGAACCGCTATCACTTAAAGAGAAAGCACCTAAATTTTTAATAATATTTAACATTTTATAACCCTTTTTTAAAATAAATCTAATCTAGGCTGTTTAACAGCAAAAATATATTTACGACCATTTCGCAAGGAATAACCTTTGCTATCTAATAGCTTTTTCAAATTTGTTTGAATAAAAAGAATATTTAATTCATCAAGAGCCGAGTAAAAAGCCTTTCTACTACCAATAACAATATCAGCCCAAATAAAACCAAGCTTTTTGGCGTAAAGCCTTTTAACGATAGGACATTTAATATCAATACAAATAACATCCTTGCCACTATCTAATAATTCACACACCAAAAGACCATAAGCGTTTAATTTTTGCATTGAAACCCCTTTAAAGCATTCGTTATAGGATGGATATAATCATCATTTCTTATTTTGCTAATGGCAACAAAAAAATCATTTAAAGAAGCGTTAAAAACATCAAAAAGGGGATTATCTATATCTAAATTTTGATTTTTTATAGTTTTTTCATTTTTCAAAAAATTGCCTGCAAGCTTTGATAAGCCGTATTCGTGAAGAGTTAAGCCATCATTTTCAAGATCTTTAAGCGTTTCAGTAAAAACATATAAAAAATTCTCACCGCTAACACCCAAATTAGTATAAACAGCACTTACAAAGGCTTTTAAAGCCATTTTTGCTTTTTTAATATCCTTTGACTGAATAAGATCGTGCATAGTAAGAGCTTTAAATTTATCATCGCCCCAAGGCAAGAGCATATCCCAAAATTTAAGCCTATTATCATCAAAATCGCATCTTTGATAAATTTTTCTTGCACTATCACTTTGAATAGTGCCAGCAGTTAAACGATTAATTTCATCATCAGTTAGATCATACCATTTACAAATACTAAGCCCTTGCGACCAAAAAGCCCCCAAATGATTAAAAATATAAGCAATTTCATCACTTTCATTAATAGGGATTAATCTTTTTATTGCAGATCGCCCAAACTCCGCTTCATGTCTAAATACAAACATATCAACAGCGGGGTTAAAGCCGTTTATTTCCCATTTTGTAAAAATTAGAGTTGAAATATTTTTGCTTTGAACTTGTTTTATTTTGTCATAAACCCTAAACATATGCGGATTTTTTCCGAAGCTTACACCTTCGAAGCGAGTAAAACGCATAAAATTATTAACATTAATTTCAGTTATATCATTAAAAACTGGCGAATTTTCATCAATTATTAAATCATCGTCATCTTTTTTATATTGATCTGAATAGTTAGAAACCCTTTTTAAACTTCTAAATTGTAAAAAATCTTGTGGAGTATATTTTATGCCAGTTACATCAGTTGCAAGGTCGAGCCTTAAAACACTTATTTTAAAATGCTCTTTAAATATATCACTTAAAAATTTATTTACAAGCTCATAGGCTCTAACGTGTCCATATTTAAGTAAAAATATGCTTCTAAATTGAATTTTTAAATGATATAGCCCTTTTGGCTTAAATTTAGTATCTGAAATGGTGCAAAATATATCATCGTTTGAAAAATATCCAAAATATTGACCTAAGCCTTTACTTGATACTTTAAATTTTCCGTAATCAAAGCCCAAATCATCCAAAATATACTTTTCGCCAAATGTGCGTAAATTTTGTGCTTGTTGTTTTAGTGTAGCTATCTTACGAATAAAGCTTGAAAAAGTTGTATTAAAAAATTTTTCATCAATACAATTTACGCCTATAACTAAAGTATCGATACCTTGATGAAGTATTTTAAATCTATCGTCTTTATATATCATTTTTAAACCTTTAATAAAACCCAGCTTGTCCCGCCTAACCTTGCTGATAGTCTAGGCACGGGGCTAAGTTTTAGCCCCTATTTTTCAAGCGTTTGAGCCATTTTTAAGTGCTTCAAGTTTTAGCATTGCCGTGACAAAACTATCAATTGCAGGGACAAATTTATTAAAAACAATAACTGGAGTTGAATTATAAGCGTCCTTATAAATTCTATATTCGATCTTACCACTAGCGATATAAACTTCGTCATCTTTTAGATCAAGGTATTGCTCTTGCGTTATCCTTGTGGTATGCTCACCACCGCTATTTAAAGCGACAAAAGTCAGAACATAGCTATCATCCCACTTTTCAAACTCTCCAAGCTCGTTTACAATGGGATTGTTATCTTTATCTAGCTTTTGCTTACCATCGATCTTTTTAGTCTTTAAGACTTTAATCTTTTGCTCGAAACAATCTAAATTTTGGTTGAGAGATTGATAAATTTCTCTATAAAGATTTTCGCTTGTGCTGTCCATTAATGGAGCTGTTGCATTTTTTGCCATTTTTTTATCCTTTTTGAAAAAATTTGATTTTTTATTAAATATCTATTACTAATAATTTGAGAAAGATAAGCTTTGCTAATCTTTAAATGATCGCATATATCAGCCCTTGTTAAAGAATTTTTAGATGATAAGATTTCAAGAACTGAAAAGATTAGCTTATAATGAATTTTTTTCATTAAATAGCCTTTATTTCTGGATTAAATGGGAATAAGCTTTTTAAATAGCGGACTATCGCACACATAACAGCAACGACAGCAACCATTTTCTTTTTACCATTAGCTAGCAAACGCTCATAGCGTGTTTTAAATTTAGCGTTAAAACGAATTGCACATAATGCAGTCATAAAAAGAATACGCCTTATATTAGAATTACCCATTTTATTTATCTTCTGGCTTTTATGAACGCTTGAGCCACTTTGAAAAATTCTAGGACTAAGACCAATAAAGCTTATAAATTGTTTTTCAGATTTATCCCTATTAAAGTGTAATTGTGGAAATAAATTTAAAGCGAGATCAATGCCGAAGCCTTTATTTTCTTTAATGATCTCTTCTGTTTCTGGAATAGCTTTTTTAACAAGATCAAAAGCTAGTTTTTGAAGCATAGCTTGAAGTTTTGCAATCTCTTTTATAAGATTTGCGATAACGTCATCAATTATTTTATTATTTAAAGTTTTTTGAGAGCTTTTAAAATTTTTAAGTTGAGTATTTATTTTTTGGAGCAAATTTAAGGTTGAATTGTAACTTTTTATCTCTAAATACTCGGCATTATACTTATCAGGTGCGATCTCACTTTTAAAAGTCCTAGCATAAACAGCCAAGCCATAACTATCGCTTGTATCAGTTTTTATAGTGCTAAGATGTTTTAAAAATAAAGATGATTTATAGGGGTTTGTAACACAATATCTAATACCTAAATCAGATAAAGCCTTTTGAAGTGCCAAATGATAATTTGAAGTTGCTTCAAAAACAACTAAAATTTCATCATTTTTAAAACTATCAAAATAAACTTTGATAAGCTCATGGTTATTAGGCAATGTTTCAAATTTAGCTTTTTCACTCGTGATAGAAGTTAAAAAACAAACGTCGATTTTATCTTTAGAAACATCAACACCACAAAAAAACGCTTTTTTCATTTTTGATACTCCTGAATAAAATTTAGGTTATGTTTCTTTCTTGTATTCAGTGTCAAGCACTAAGATTTTTAATCGAAACATTAACCCATAAGCCCTAAATCTTAAGAACAGTGTAAAACACTTTTTTATGAAGCAGGGGCTTATGGAAATTTTATAAAATCAAAAGAGAAAAACGAAACAAGACAAGGTAAATTCTCTTTGATTTTATGGAAGTATCATACAAATTTATGAAGATCATGGTCTAAATTTGGCGACAAATGGGTCAAAATTAAAAGCGCACCGAGTTAAATTTGATAAAATTTGCCAAAATCCAGCAGATTAAAGGACTGATATGTTTTTAAAGCTAGATGAAATCGCTCAAAAGTTAGATCAAATTTTCTTGCCACTAGAGCAAGAGGGTATGACTGGCATGAGACTCTTGCTTCAAAATGATGTTAAAGCCACCTCACAAGCACTTAAAAACGCACAAGAAGCTCTTGGCATAAATTTCCCAGCTAAATTTACAAAGCTTTTAAGCAAATTTGATCTTGGAAATTTTGAAATTTGCAATGTCAAATTTGGCTCCAAAGGCGATTACGCGAGTGAGCTAGTACGGCTAAATAGCGTAGATGAGTTTGGTGGAAAATGGTGGAGTGGTGAGGCTCGCCCTTTAAATTTGATAGTCTTTGCCGTGGGTGATCCGTGGATATTTTTGCTTGATTGCACGAGTGGCGCGATCTATGCATGGCTCTTTGGAGATGAGGAGCTTTGCGGTAGATGCATCGCAAGCGACTTTAAGAAATTTTTCATAGCACTTGCTAGCATCGATATAGCAAGGCTAAATGAAGAAACCCTGCCATCAACAAAACAAATCCTAAATTTTGTCCAAGTAGACGACACAGCACTTGATTTTTGGCAAGAGATGGCGCAAATTTAGTAAATTTAGGCTCCACTCAGCCTAAATTCTCTTTTATAAATTTTTCCCAGCGATCGAAACAAAAATCACTTTTTATAAATTTAGTTTCGATATGTAACGCTCATTGCCTAAAATAAAAATATAAAAATAAATTTAAATAAAAATTTTTTCTAGGAGAGTTAATATTCAACTACGAAAATTTTACGAATAGGAGCCAAAATGAGCGAGTACATCGAAAAAACGATGGAGTGGATAAAAAAGACCAATCCGGGTCAAGGCGTCTTTGTCCAGGCTGCGACCGAGGTTTTAAACAGCCTCGAGCCGCTTATAAAAAAAGAGAGTAAATACCAAAAACACGCGATCCTAGAGCGTATCGTGATACCCGAGCGCACGGTGATATTTCGCGTTACCTACACGGATGACGACGGCAGACCGCAGGTGCATAACGGCTACCGCGTGCAGTTTAACTCAGCCGTGGGCCCCTATAAAGGCGGCATCAGACTCCATCCTAGCGTGGATCTTGGCGTGCTTAAATTTTTAGGGTTTGAGCAAATTTTTAAAAACTCGCTCACGGGCGTAAATATCGGCGGCGCAAAGGGCGGCAGCACCTTTGATCCAAAGGGCAAGAGCGAGGGCGAGATAATGCGCTTTTGCCAAGCATTTATGGCCGAGCTATACCGCCACATCGGCAACACTGTGGACGTGCCCGCAGGCGATATCGGCGTGGGCGCGCGCGAGATCGGCTATATGTTTGGACAGTATAAAAAACTCACGGGCAGATTTGACGGCATACTAACGGGCAAAGGTCTAAACTGGGGCGGCAGCCTAGCGCGCACGGAGGCGACCGGATACGGGCTGGTATATTTCACGCAAAATATGCTCAAAAGAGCGGGCCTTGGGCTAGAGGGCAAAAAATGCAGCATAAGCGGTAGCGGAAACGTCGCCATATACACGGTAGAAAAGCTCTATCAAGTAGGCGCGCTACCTATCACGGTTTCTGATTCAAACGGGTACGTTTACGACGCGGAGGGCATCGATCTAGCGGTGCTTAAAGAGCTAAAAGAAGTGAGACGCGCGCGCCTTAGCGAATACGTTAAATTTAGACCGAACGCAAAATACGTAAGCGTAAGCGAGTACAAAGAGGGTAGAAACGGCGTATGGGACGTGCCGTGCGACGGAGCGTTTCCGTGTGCGACGCAAAACGAGCTTCACCTAGCCGACATAAAGACGCTCTACGCTAACGGCTGTCGCTTCGTGGCTGAGGGGGCAAATATGCCAAGCACGCTTGATGCGATAAATTTCATGCTAGCGCAAAAGGATTTTTACTTCGCTCCGGCAAAGGCCGCAAACGCGGGCGGCGTGGGCACGTCGGGCCTTGAGATGATGCAAAATGCCGGCATGACCGCGTGGAGCTTTGAGGAGGTCGATCGCAGACTGCACGGCATAATGAATCATATCTTTGAGCTTAGTTACGAGACGAGCAAGGAGTTTGGCGACGAGGGAAATCTGGTACTTGGCTCAAATATCGCGGGCTTTAGAAAAGTGGCGGACGCGATGATAGATCAAGGGTATGTGTAGGGCTGATTTTGCTCTTGGCTCTATAAATTTACGTCCAAGTTAAATTTGGACGTAAATCAATACGAAGTTACTTTGGCTTTTCAGCTAAAAGAGAGTTTTCTTTTAACAAGAGATAATTAAAAATTTTATAAAATTAAGCTATAAACAAGCGAATTTTTTAGCAAATTTATACAGCTACTAGGCGAAATCTAGCTTATAACACTTGAACAGGCACTATGAATTTACAACTCGAAAGAAGTTATCAAATTTACTCTTTCAGGCGAGCTCTTGCCTAGTCGAATTTCAGCAAAGTGCCCATGTAATGTGGTTGGCAGAAAAAGGATGGAGCAAATTCTAGTAAGCAAGAATTAAAATTTGCTACATTTAATCCACGAACAAGCCAATTTATCGTCAAATTTGGTCGCCACATAAAAACCAAGAGTAATCAAAGCTTTTTGTAAAAGTATTATTAAAGCGATATCCCATTACCAAATTTAGCTAGATATTAGGCAAAATTTGGTTTAAAAACACTCACGCAAGCACTAAAAATTTATAAGCTCGCAAGAGAAAGTCGATTTGCCTAGATTATTTTCAGCACAACACCCATGCGAGCGATAACAAAGCGAATAAATCCAAAAACCCAAGCAAGTAAAGATCAAAAATTTACCAAATTTAAGCCACTCCTAAATTTCTTCTACAAAATTTAACCGCAAGCCACATCAACCCAGCAAAACGCCCCCAGCGTAAATTTAGCAGATATAAAAATGATAGAATTTTTGAAAATAGTTATTTATGAGTTTTTGTATTAAAAAATTTAATAAAAAAGAGCAAGCCCTAGCCTGCTCTTTGTGAGAATTTAACCCTTTTTTGGAGTTACAAGCATATTTACATAACGACCTTCTATTATAGGCTCTTTGTCGCGATCAGCCTCATCTTTGATCATCTCCCAGACTTTCTCAAGCATGGCTACGCCAGCCTCTGGGGTGCTCATCTCGCGACCCTTTAAAAATACACGAAATTTAACGTGTTTGCCATCTTGCAAAAACTCGCTTGCGTGTTTAACCTTATAGTTTATATCGTTTTGGGCGATCTTGACAGAGAGTTTTATCTCTTTTATCTCGATGGTTTTTTGCTTTTTCTTGGCTTCTTTTTGCTTTTTCTCTTGCTGATAACGGAATTTACCATAGTCCATTATCTTGCAAACTGGCGGCTTCGCATCTGGCGCTATAAGCACTAGATCAAGCCCAAGCTTATTTGAGATCTCTAAAGCCTCTTCTCTTGAGATGACACCGTATGCCGTGCCATCATCCCCTACACATCTTACCTCTCTCGCCCTTATGTCCTCATTGAGCAATACTTCATTTTCCTTACTCAAAAATGTACCTCACTAAGTTTCTCCTTCGTTAAATTTATAAATTCCGCCAAGCTCATATCGCTCTGCGTCCTAGCCTGTCTGTCGCGTAATGCAACGCTTTTATTCGCTACTTCGTTGTCTCCTAGCACGACTATCATAGGCACCCTTTGTTTTTCTGCCGTTCTTATTCTCTTATTTAAACTCTCATTTTTACTTGCAATCTCACTATCGACGTTGATCTTTCTTAGCTCGCGTGAAATTTCTTTTGCGTAGTCTAGATGCGCATCGCTAATAGGCACGATGACGACTTGCGTAGGAGCTATGAAAAATGGCAACTCACCAGCAGTGTGCTCAAGTAAAATTCCTATAAATCTCTCAAAACTACCAAGTAAAGCTCTATGAAGCATCACAGGGCGCTGTTTTTCGTTATTTGCGTCGATGTAGCCTAGGTCAAAACGTTCTGGCAAGTTAAAGTCCACCTGTATCGTGCCACACTGCCATTTTCGCTTAAGCGCGTCGGTGATTTTGATATCTATTTTTGGACCGTAAAACGCGCCGCCACCCTCGTCGATGCCGTATTTAAAGCCATTTTCATCAAGGGCTTCCTTTAGCGCTCTTGTGGCAGTTTCCCAAATTTCGTCCCCGCCGATCGCTTTGGCTGGCTTGGTTGAAATTTCCATCTCGTAGTTAAAGCCAAAATTCTCCATTATCTTGCCAGCAAATTTTAAAATTTCTAGGATATTTTCTTTGATTTGGCTTGGCATACAAAATATATGCGAGTCGTCCTGGGCAAATTCTCGCACTCTGAAAAGTCCGTGCAAAACGCCGCTTTTTTCATGGCGATGCACGACGCCGTATTCGAAAAATTTAAGTGGTAGATCGCGGTAAGACCTGATATCACTTTGATAAACTTTGATGTGACCAACGCAGTTCATCGGCTTTATGCCATACTCTGCGTCATCGATCGTTGTAAAGTACATATTTTCTTTATAGTTTGCGTAGTGACCACTTTTTTTCCACACGTCAGCCTTTAAAAGCTCTGGGCCACGTACTGGCTCATAGCCACGGTCGCGGTGGGCTTTGTATAAAATTTGCTCTAACTTCGAGCGCAAGCGTCCGCCGTTTGGTAGCCAGATCGGTAGGCCGCCGCCAACCTCTTCGTCAAATGTAAACAGCTTCATCTCGACGCCAAGCTTCCTGTGGTCGCGTTTTTTAGCCTCTTCGATGATTCGGATGTGCTCTTTTAGGCTCTCTTTATCTGCATAAGCTGTGCCGTAAATTCTAGTTAGCATCTCACGGCTCTCATCGCCTCCAAGATAAGCCCCAGCCACGCGTGTAAGCTTGAAAAATTTTAAAAATTTAGTATTTGGCAGGTGTGGTCCGCGGCAAAGATCTTCAAAATCACCTTGCGAGTAGCTGCTCACTTCACCATCTGGGATTCTTTTTAAGACCTCTTGTTTTAGGTCGTCATCTTTAAATTTCTCACTCATATTAGCTTTGGTTGAGCAGGTTTTGACGATGTCAAATTTCTTCTCAGCAAGCTCTTTCATCTTATCTTCGATCGCTGCTAGATCGCTCTCGCCTAGTTTCGTACCCTCATCATCAACTCTAAAATCATAATAAAATCCATCTTCTACGTTTGGTCCGACAAAGAATTTCGCCTTCGGATAGAGTGATTTGATAGCTTGTGCCATGAGGTGTGCACAGGAGTGTCTGATAACGTGTAGTGCCTCTTTTGAGTTGTCAAAATAGACAGGCTCGGCACCACTTTCACGCCCTGCGATACTTTGAGTATCGACTATTTCGCCATTTAGTTTGTATGCGATGATATCGCTCATTGTTTTTCCTTATATCAAATTGTCTTTTTTACGATAAAAGAACGATTAAGGATTTTATCTAAATGGGCTTTAAGCTAAACTTAATATTTACTAAGCAAATTTTTATAAATTCTTTTTAAATCCACAAGCTTTGATATATAAAATTATTTATATTTAAATGTGTAAATCCCTAGATTTAAAGCTTTTTATTTATATAATTTATTATATTTTAAGATTATGTCTGATAATATTTGTTCTTGAAATGAATTTAGCAATTTCTCGTCTTTGCATTATTTAAATTCATTTTTCTCCCGACAATATTTAGTGCTAGGAAGTGGTTAGCCTAGCATTTTTTCATTCTGCAAAATTTATTAGCGTTGGTCGTACTATCTTTGTATAATCTTTTGTATTTAAAATGATCGATCTATCAAGTAGTCCCGCATTAAATGCGATCTCATCGTTTCTTTGTAGCAACCTTTCATCAACTACGATGTGTAAATTTTTATGAAAGCTAAATGGTGGTACTGAACCAAAAACACAATCTGTCAATGCCAAAACTTCATCTGGACTAGCTAGGCTTGCCCTTTTGCCGTCAAATTTTTGTGTCAAAGCTTCAAGATTTGCTTGCATATCGGCTGGCAAAACAGCCAAAATATAAATTTTACCAGCCTTCATCGCTGGATTTTCATCGCTTAGCAAATAATCATTTAGCACATTTTCATCTTTAAAAATTTGCCTAAATCTCTCCTCGTTCACCCCTTTTATAGAGCAAACTAGAGCCTTTGCGCCTTGACTCATCTTTGTGCCCCTTATCTTCGCAACCTCCTCTGAAGTCCTCGCACTCTCATGCTCTATCACTCTAAATTTAGCCCCATTTTTGCTAAGAAGATCGTGGATTTTATTAAAAATTTGCTCTGACACAGCTCTTTCCTTTGGATAAATTTAGTTAAAATTATACCGCTAAAACTTACAAAAGGCAGGAAAATGCAGATAAATTTAGATGATATAAAGATCGAGCCAAGCTGGAAAGAGGTGCTAAAAGATGAGTTTTTGAGTGAAAATTTCGCACGTATCAAAGAAAATTTCTTAAAAGCAAAGAGTGCTGGCACCGTCTATCCACCAAGTGCGCTTATATTTAATGCATTTAATCTAACGCCTTTTCACTCTGTCAAAGTCGTCATCCTAGGCCAAGATCCATACCACGGTGCAAATCAAGCCATGGGGCTAAGCTTTTCAGTGCCTAGTGGCGTGAGAGTCCCGCCAAGTCTTGTGAATATTTATAAAGAAATTTGTTCCGATCTTGGCATAAAAGAGCCAAATAGTGGCGATCTCACAAAGTGGGCAAAGCAAGGCGTGCTTTTACTAAACTCTACCCTTAGCGTTAGCGCAGGAGCGGCAAATTCTCACGCTAGCTTTGGCTGGCAGGGCTTTACAGACGCTGTCATAAAAAAGATAAGCGAAAATTTGCAAAACGTAGTTTTCATGCTTTGGGGCAATCCAGCCAGAGCCAAAGCACCGCTAATAGATGCCAGCAAGCATCTCATTTTAGAGGCAGCCCACCCAAGTCCGCTAGCTCGTGGGGCATTTTTTGGCTGCCGTCATTTCTCAAAGGCAAATATCTACCTAGCAAATCACGGTAAAACGCCCATTGAGTGGGACTTAAACGCTTAAATTTTAGCTATTTTTTAAGCTCAGCAAGAAGCTTATTTACCTTTTCTAGCTCGCTTTTGCAAAATTTCTCATCGTTATTTTGCATTATCATCGCTTCTTGGCCGATTTGCCTTTGCTTAAACTCGTCAAATTTAAGCTCAAAAAGCCTTAACGCCTTTTCATCATTTGCGAGTCGTTTGCTCTCTTTGGCATAAAACTCGTCAAGATAGAGCCTACTTTGTTTGATATATTCATTGCAAACATCATTTGCATGGACTAAATTTACGCCAAGCAAAATGGCAAAAATAGCTATTTTTTTCATGTTTTTCCTTGAAATTTTTGCGTTATACTAGCCTTTAAGCACTTAAATTTTAAAATGCTCTTTCAAAAAAAGGATAAAAATGAGACGAAAAGATAGAGAGCTAAGCCGTGAAGATGGCTTAAAAATCATAGATGAATGCGAATATGCGGTAATTTCATGCGTGGATGATGAGGGAGAAATTTTTAGCGTGCCTATCTCGCCTGTTAGAGTTGGTGAAAGCATTTTCGTCCACGGAGCGACCGCTGGTAGCAAGGCAAAGCTGCTGCAAAATGGGCGAAAAGTGGAGTTTGTCTGCGTTAGTTTCAACAAAGTCCCGCGCCTAAATGATAGCGAGCTAGAGGCGATAAAAGATGACGGCAAGGCACTTGGCGGCAAGGTCTTTACTACTGAATACAAAAGCGCTATCGCAAAAACTAGAGTTTACGAGATCACAGACGAAGCTAAAAAATATGAAATTTTAAAAATTCTCAGCCTAAAGTACACAGCTTATGCGATGAATACCTTTGAAACAGCGGCGCAGTATGGGCTAAAGATCATGAAAATTTACGAGCTAAAGATAGAGAGCCTTAGCGCAAAGGCCAAAATTTTACCAAAAGTGGCAAAGGAGTAAATTTGAGCTCACTTGCACTGATGTTTAGACCCAAAAACTTAGATGAAATTTGCGGTCAAAGGGCGGTTAAAGCGGCCTTTTTAAAATTTATAGCTACACAAAAGATCCCGCACTCCATATTTTACGGTCCAGCAGGCTGTGGCAAGACGAGCTTTGCAAGGGCTGTGGCAAGTGGGGCAAACTACGACTTTTACGAGTTTGACGGCGGAAATTTAAAGATAGATGACTTTCGTAAAATTTTAAAAAACTACGAAAACGCCTTAAATAAGCCACTCTTTTTCATAGACGAGATCCACAGGCTTAGCAAAACCCAGCAAGAAGCACTGCTCATCCCCATGGAAAACTACAAAGCCCTAGTTATCGGCGCTAGTACGGAAAATCCCTTTTTCACGCTAAGCTCAGGTATCAGAAGCCGCTCGATGCTCTTTGAGTTTAGGCCGCTTAGCAGTGGCGATTTTGAGGAGTTACTTGGCAAGATCAGAGAGCAAATTTCTTTTAGTATAGATGATGAAGCCAAAGAATATTTATTTAAAAGTAGTGGCGGTGACGCAAGAGCTATGCTAAATTTGCTCGAATTTGCCATCACGCTTGATGAAAATGTGAGCCTAGAAAATTTAAAAACACTTCGCCAAAACGCTCTAAAAGAGGGAGCGAAAGAGGATGACACGCACTATGAGCTAGCAAGTGCTTTTATAAAAAGTCTTCGTGGAAGCGACGAAAACGCCGTCATATACTACCTTGCAAGACTCATAGACTCTGGCGAGAGCGCGGACTTCATCGCAAGACGCATGGCGATATTTGCCAGCGAAGACATCGGCAACGCAAACCCAAATGCACTAAATTTAGCTGCAAGCACGCTAAGTGCGGTAAAAGAGATAGGCTTTCCAGAAGCTAGGATCATACTAGCTCAGTGCGCCGTCTATCTAGCCAGCTCGCCAAAGTCAAACTCCAGTTACAACGCGATAAATGCCGCCCTAAGATACGTGCAAAGCGAAGAAATTTTAAAAATTCCACCATATCTAAAAAATCACACAAAAGAGAGCAAAGAATACCTTTATCCGCATGATTTTGGCGGCTGGGTCGAACAAAAATATCTAGAAAAACCGCTTGTTTTTTACAAAAGCAAGGGCATAGGCTTTGAAAAAACGCTAAATGAGTGGCTAGATAAAATAAAATCCAAGGGCTAAATTTTGGGCTTTACTCTGTCAGATTTATTTATGCCAAGCATAAGAGTAAATTTTAAAGATATGTAGATGAATGAGCAAAATTTAGCATACATCACAAATTTAAAGATAGAAGACGTGCCTTGGAGTAGATTAACGACGACTTATGGCAGAGCAAGCGGATTTCCAGAAATTTTTAAACAGCTTTCGGCAGCGATCGGCGAGAAAAATTTGACACAAAGTTTGACTACCAGCAAGTCAAATAGCGGACAAAATACGGCAAATCCAGCAAATAACAATGAAGCAAAATTTAACGCCAAAGCTGCTTGTGACGTGCTTGATAAAATTTTTAAAGAAATAGAGCATCAAAGTACTTTTTGGCACGCTACGCCTTTTGCACTTGTATTTTTGGCGAGAATTTTTATGCGGGCGAAGTTGGTCGCTGATAACGGCGATAAAAACGAGGTGGCAGAGCTTATCGTATCCCGTCTGGGTGAATTTTTCGCGTTTATGCTTATGGTTTGTGACGATGCTGATAAAATTAATCACGCCGCACCACTGGGCAGCTTTGCTGATATGCTAGCCGAAAAATACCTGTGGCCACAAAGCGACGAAAACGACGAGGAGCTTTGGGAAGAACGCTTTTATGATGATGATTTATTTTATAGTTTTTACTTTTATTCGCGTACAGTCCTTGACACGACCGGTGTGGATTTTAAGCAGTTTAAGCCTATAGAATAGCGTTAAATTTGTGCGGTAAGACTAGAATTTACCATTAAATTTATACTAGAAAGCAAACTTATTGGTAGTCTATAAGGCATTACTAGCTTGCTTAATTTTATAAAAATCGGCGCAAAGCGGTAAATTTAACCCAGTTAAGAAAAGGCAGGCAAATTCTGACAAAGGTGGCTAAGCATTTTAACGTCAAAGTCTTTTAAACGCCTTTGATAAAATTTTTAGCAAAACTAATAATCAAATACGTTTTGCCAAGTTATATCCGCACAAGAAAAATTGCAAATTGCTCAAAAAAGTCATCTAAAACATACAAAAACATAATTTTAAAAATTTAAATAATTTTAGCCTTCTTAAATCTTCATTGTAGGATAAATTTAAAAATTATCAATCAAAAAACGACTTAGAGCGTAAAAATATCTGCCGTAAAACCTGGCTAGTAAAAATGCGCTTGCCACGAATAAGCCGAAACTAGCACGAAATTTTAAGCCAAGCTAAAAAATTTTTCTTATTTATTCTAATTTTATATTTTTTTAAATATACTCGCTCTCTAAACTACACCAATGAAAGTCAAGAAAATGCCTACAAATTTTGCTGAAATTTTAAATAATTGTGTTGAAAGTATAAATTCATTTCTTTGGGGGCCATACTTCCTTATCACCCTACTTTGCGGCACTGGACTATTTTTTACTATTAGGCTTGGGTTTGTTCAAATTTTTAAGTTTAAAATGGGCTTAAAAGAGCTTTTTGGGAATTTCTCGCTTCACGGCGAAGCTGCTGGCAAGGCCGGTATGAGCCAGTTTCAAGCAGTTGCAACTGCGATCGCCGCACAAGTTGGCACCGGCAATCTAGTAGGTGCGACAACAGCTCTTATCATGGGTGGTCCTGGAGCGATATTTTGGATGTGGTGCGCTGCGTTTTTAGGCATGGCTACAAATTTTGCTGAAATTTGCCTAGCTCAAATTTATCGCACAAAAGACGATAGCGGGCACACGATAGGCGGACCAGCGTTTTATATAAGCCGCGGTCTAAAGGGTAAATTGGCAAAAATTTTAGCTGGATTTTTTGCTATCGCTATCATCATTGCACTTGGTTTTATCGGCAATATGGTTCAGGCAAACTCAATCTCAGATGGCTTTAGTGGTGCTTTTGGTATACCGCAGTGGCTAACTGGAGTCTTTTTAGCGATCGTTTGTGCAGTCATCTTTATAGGTGGCGTAAAGGCAATCGCAAGAGTAGCTGAAAAGATCGTGCCTATCATGGCGCTACTTTACGTAGGTGTGGGACTAACTATTATATTTTTAAATTTTCAGCAAATTCCAGAAGCGGTCTCGCTCATTTTTAGAGCCGCATTTGATCCTTCAGCGGCTTGGGGTGGGGCGACTGGAGCTAGCATCGCAGCTGCCATGAGATACGGCATAGCAAGAGGTCTTTTTAGTAATGAAGCTGGCATGGGCTCAACTCCGCACGCACACGCCGCAGCTAATGTCAAACACCCGGTCGATCAAGCAGTACTTGGCATAATGAGCGTATTTGTAGATACTTTTATCGTTTTAAATATAACCGTTTTTGTAGTACTTACCGCAAATGTCATCAGCTTTGAAAACGGCAAGGCGGTCTTTACAGGCATAACCTTAGTACAAGAAGCCTTCTCATCGCATATCTTTGGTAAGGTTGGCGGATATAGTTTCGTAGCTGTTTGCCTATTTTTCTTTGCATTTACAACGATTCTTGGATGGTACTATTTTGCTGAAATCAACGTAAGATACCTTCTTGGGGCAAAAGCGGTCAGAGCTTTTCAAATTTTAGTAGTCGTTTTTGTATTTTTGGGAAGCTTGCAAAAGGTTGATTTTGTATGGAGTCTAGCAGATATGTTTAATGGTTTGATGGTCGTACCAAATTTAATTGCCATCATCATTTTAAGCCCTATCGTGGCAAAACTTTTAAAAGATCACGATGCTGGCAAAGAGTATGATGTGAAAGATTATTTGAAATAAATCTTTACCACATCTTTAGAAAATTTACTAATAATTATTTTTTAAATCTCTTGTTTGGGATGTTTTGTTAGAAGTGGTGGCCCCGAATGGACTCGAACCATCGACCACTACCATGTCAAGGTAGTGCTCTACCAACTGAGCTACGGGACCAAGATTTGGGATTATATTTTATTTTCTATTTTATTTAGCTTAATTCTTTAGTAATTAAAATTGTTTATAAGCAGTAAATGCAATGGATAAATTTAGAATTAGCTAACGCTTGCTTCGCAGTTATCGGCAAAGATGAAAACTACCAGGTCAATATCGGCAACTCACACATCGTCATAAAAACTCCTTGATAGCGACAAAAAGCTAAAATGTGTAAGCTGTCTCTATGATGCAGGACATAGCGCTAGCTTTGGAAATTATCTTAAATACTGGAAGCTAACATATAAAAATTTACAAAGAGAATATCTAGAGTAAAAGATTGATGCTAAAAATTCTTCAAAGGTGAGTATAAACCTACAGAAGATGAATAGGAATTTTTAAAACAAAAAGTCGATAAGAATAATACAAAATCAGTTAGTGGGCTAACGGGGTAGAAGTCTAGCCTAGAAAACTAGTGAGCTTGTTTTGGATTTATTATTTAAATCATGATAAACCCGCTAAAGATAAGTCTAAATTTTTAAATTAAATCTTTAATGCTATAAATTAAAAAGTAAAAATTTTAAAAATAGCAATGTGCTATTTCCCAATAATAATCTTTGCAAGTCTTTCATTCTTTTCATTTATATTAAATTTTACTTCAGCTATCTTTCTGCTTTCTATACCCATTTGGACTATCATTTCTGGGTTTTGTATAAAATAAATCATCTTTTGTGCCAAAATTTTACTATCAAATGGTGGCACCAAGAATCCATTTACTCCATCTTCAACAGTTTCTCTACATCCTACGCTATTTGTGGTTATTACTACCCTTCCTATCGCCATAGCTTCCTGCGTACTTCTTGGCACACCTTCTCTATAATACGAAGGCAAGACAAAAATGGAACTATTCACTATCCGTTCTTTTATATCATTTACGAAGCCAGGATATATAACTACGCCACTATCAAGATAAGGTTTTAGCTCTTCTTGCGTTAATCCAAATGGATTGTGCTCATCAAAACCACCAAATATATAAAACTTTACATCTTTATATTTTTCTTTTACGATTTTAGCTGCCTCTAAATACTCAAATATTCCCTTTTCTGCAAGAAGTCTTGCTATAAAAATAAAACTTATAGGATCAGTAGGTGCTTTAGTATATGAGAATTTATCAAGATCAACACCTATACCGCCTAATATATTTATAGACTTTACTTTTATATTGTATCTATCGATCAAATCCTTTTTATCGTCATTATTTAAAAATATAAGCTCGTCAAGAGATGGTAGTGAAATTTTATATAAAAGAACTTGTATAGTTTTTATAATTTTCACCTTTTTTGTTTGCCCATTTTTATGAACTGTAAAAGCTCCGCCAAGCCCTTCTATCATACCTACTATTCGTGGTACTCTTGCTATTTTTGCGGCTATAGTTGCAAAAATAACTGGTTTAACAAAAAAAGAAAAAACTACATCTGGCCTATGCTGCCTAAATAATTTAACCAAATCATATGTAGCAATGATATCTTTAAATGGATTTAGCCCTTTTGCATTTAAAGTGTGATCAAGTGGTTTTGCACCCAATGAGATTATTTTTTTTCTACTTTCTTCATTGTAGTCACTAACTAAACAGTAGACATCATGCCCTTTTGATACAAGTAGTTTTATAAACTCTTCTCTGAAATTTATCATCATAGACGAGACATTACCGATTATAAAAATTTTCATAGTAACTCCAATCATACGAATCTAAAAATTTCTAAGCCTAATAAATACTTTTTTTGCAAAAACAAAAATTTGCGGGAACCCTATAAAAACTGTGCTATATAAAATTTTATAGATTATATTTCTATTGATTTGAAAAACATATTTTATATTATTTGCTTCTGGGCATATAGCATTTATTTGTTTTTTGAAGTCACTTTCAGAATAATCCAAAGTGAATTTTAAAATAGTAGGAATATGAAATTTAAAATATTCATCAAAAAGATCTTTTTGTATCAAAAAATTCTTTACGGCTCTGCTAAAATCAGCAAAATCATCAAGAGCTTTTTTATTATTTGAAAAACTATTAGAAAGCGAGTCGGGATTTGTTCTATAATGATAAAATGGTTTTGCAATATGAGTAATTTTTTTTGCCCAATAAAAAAGCTGTAAATTTACAAAACTATCTTCACAATGTGAAAAATGTGGAAATTCAACATTTTCATAAAGCTCTCTTTTAACCAATTTATCACACATGGAAACAGAAATTTCATGAGATAAAATAGCTTTTACGAAGTTCAAATTAGACTTTGGATGATTTTTTGTATAAAAAAAACTTTTTACAACGCTTTTTTTATTAAATTCTTTAATATAGTCAAAACAAACTATGTCTGCATAACTTTTTCTAGCTTCATTAATCAAAGAACTTACCATATCTTTATCGACCCAGTCGTCACTATCTACATGTAAAATGTATTTGCCACTTGATATTTTCAACCCACTTTTTCTAGCTTGCGGTAAGCCCTCATTTTTTATTTTATTAATAATTTTTACATGGTTTTTTCTATTTGGGTATCTTTCAATAATGTCCTTCAAAATTTTCATAGAACTATCTGGAGTGCAATCATTTACAAAAATATACTCTATATTGTTATAGTCTTGCTCTAAAAGCGTAGTTGCACACTTTTCTATATATTTCTCCACATTGTAAATAGGAACTATTATAGAAACATCGTAGTCTTTCATTTATATATCTTTATAATTTTCTAAAATTTTTAATAAGTCTTAAAATAAATAGGACGGTTTGTAAAAATTTATTTTCGCCCATCGCCACCTGAACTCTGTAAAATTCACAAAGAGTTCCTAATATATCAATACTACTAACTCCATCATTTGAAAATTTACCGACAACACTTTTTACAACTTTTATCTTTGCTCCATAATTTGCAGCAGTTAGTACAAATAGCTGATCTGCTGCTATTGGAAATTTTCTTGAATAGTAACCAAGTTTTTGATGAAGACTTGTGCGGTATATTGAGCCTACAGCATGCCCAGAGATATAATGAGCTTGTGCCTTTAGCCATCTTGGTCCGCCATTTGGCTCAATTTTGCCATTATCAGTATCAATACAAGCTGTTATTATGTCTACACCATCTTCCATAGCTTTCTTATAATCTTTAATGGCATTTGGATAAAGCTCATCATCAGCACCGATAACAAGGTAAAATTCTCCATTGCAAGCTTTTATGCCTCTATTTAAAGCATCATAAATCCCAAAATCATCGCCATAAATAACTTTTATATTTATCCCATCGGTACTTTTTAAAATTTCTAAAGTCTTATCGCTAGACGCTCCATCAGAAATGATCCACTCAAAATCTTTATCGACTTGATTATGTAGACTTTTTATCAATCTAGGCAAGAATTTTTCTGCATTATAAGTTGCGGTAATTACACTAAGTCTTGTGGGTCTTTCTTCATAATTTTTATAGTAGATATCTTTATTCATTGTTACGCCCTAGTAAGTTAAAGCTTCTCTACAAATTGAAGAGTAAATATTTGCAAATTTTTTTGTCCTTGCTTCTAATGGCTCTACATTACTCTCATTTTCTGTCTTATAAAATTTTAGTACTTCCTTTAAAGATTCAGCACTATCTCTTTCAAAAAAAACCGCACTTGGATATTGTTCTTTATGCACATCCAGGTCAGATAAGATCATATTTTTTCCTACACTTTTACACTCTTCAACTGTAGAGCTCCAACCCTCAAACAAAGATGGATTTATCACCGCTTTTGAGAATTTAATTAATGTAAAAACATCTTCATAATCCACAAGACCCAAAAGTTTTATATTATCTTCAAGATTATTTGATTTTATAAATTCCCTTGCATCATCAATATATGTTTTATTTCTATAATCACCTAGATACCCAGTACAAACAATATTAATCTCAATGCCATCTTTTTTTAATTCACTAATGGCCTCAAATATCATCATGTGATTTTTATGCTTCCAAAATTGATTTGGTATATAAAAAAAATCATCTTTTATTTCATACTTTTGCAATAACAAACTTTTATCATGTTCATCTAGTTCAAAATATCTACTATTTGGTTGCGAAACAAATTGCAAAACTCTTGCCTTATCCTCATAATTGGGTGCAAATTTTTTCATATCTTTTAGTGCATCAAAACTACTAAGAACAATTAAGTCACTATTTCGTATTAACCATAAGAAGTTTCTATTCCTACCTTGTATCTCTTTTTCAGAAAACATTTGAGGCAAATGAACATGTTGAAAATCAGGTATCCAATTTATAGTTTTTATCGTTTTTAAATTTGTTATAGATGCGTGAGAAAGTATTTGTATACTATGTTTTTTAAGGATATTTTCAAGTAAAATATTTGTTTTGAATATTTTTTGTTCTATTTTACTAATAAACCATTTTATACTTTTCCTATCAAATATGCTATCTTCTATTACAGTTGCATACTTTTGAAACATTCTTTTTGTTTCTATATCTATTTTTTTACCAACAAAAACAAATACTTCAAGCTCTTTTTTTTCTATAGAATTTATAGCGAAAAGCAAGTTTTTAAAATAGTTTAATCCACCCATCCATTCTTTTGACACACTACCTATAAATCCAACTTTAATCATCCAGTCCCTTTATCCACTCTACATAGTTTATTATCTCTTGTTTTAAATTTTTATCCGCCTTAAAACCATTTTTTTCTAGCTTGTGTGTATCCGCCCAGTAGTATATTGGATTTCCTACATTTGCTTGATTATTAAATTTTATATTAATATTTGGATTTACTAGATTTCTTATCATTTCTACTACATCTTTTATGGTATGCTTTACACCAGTTCCGCCGTTTATGATATAAAATTTTTCATCTTTTTTTAACAACATATCAACTAAACGCAAAACATCACTTATGTGTATAAAATCCCTTGTCTCCTTCCCCGTGCCCCAAAAGACGGCCTCATCACTACTATCTAATATTTTTTGGCAAGCATCCCAAAGCAACTGCTTCTTAAGACCATTTCCGTATACTGAAAAGAGTCTTATTATAGAAATATTTAAACCAAATTTTTCACTATAGCTCTGACATAGATCCTCGGCTATTTTTTTATGATACCCATAAGGAGAAACGGGTCTTCCAAAATACTCTTCTACGATCGGCTTATCCTCACATTCACCCTGCACTGCTGGACTTGATGGGTAGATAAGATGGGAATTATTGTTATATACCCTTATATATTCTAAAACTTCAAGTGTACCATTTACTGTTTTTTTAAAATCTTCGTATGGGCATTTAACAGAAAAACCGACAGAGCCACTGCCGCCACAATGCACTATAACATCAAAAACTTGTTCGAATTCCAAAATCGATCTTATCGACACATCATCCTTTTTCCAGTAGTCAAGTCCAATATCTTTTGACTCTTCTATTGATAATCCACCGTGCCCTATGCCATAAGTTTGATACCCCAGTGTTTTAAAATGGCGTGCCACGTTTGAACCTAAAAAACCCTTGGCTCCAGTAATTAATATTTTTTTCAAAACAAATCACCTTTATTTTTTCCACATGCAACAAATGGAATGATAACATTTGGAAAATTTTGTTTTAATTTATTTGCATACTCCTCTTCTGTTGGAATCAATGAATCATTGTTGAAATCATATTCGTCTATTCCTACCCATTTTCCGGCACCAAAGTCATATCTTTTTATAACTTTACAAGGGCTCCCAACAGCAACACTAAAAGGCGGTATGTCTTTGTTAACCAAGCTTCCAGCACCTACTATAGAGCCTCTACCTATTGTTAAATTTCCAATAACACTCACTCCAGCGCCTAGCCATACATTGGTTTCAATAATAATTTTTTTTTCCATAGTTGTTCCAGTGGCAATATATGGTATAAAAGGATTTTTAAAAACATGGTCGCTTCCCATAAATTTACAATCAATGCCACTCATAAAATAATCTGATACTTTTATTAATAATCCTGAGCTAAAAAAATTCCTTCTGCCAATATAACAGTTGTTGCCAATTATAATATGCTTATTGTCTCCCAGCCTTTTATTTACATTTATCCAAGTGTATTCGCTAATGCCAGTGTTATTACCTATTAAGATATTTTTCCAACCTGTTACATGCACTGTCTTATCAATATATGTATTGTTGCCTATATTTTTTTTATGAAAGAGCAGTTGTGCCTTCGAAAACAGTATTAATAAAATCTGTTTTTGTTTTTGAGATAAATGTTTTTTTAGTTTATTTATTATTTTGCTTTTTATGGTTATTTTATTTTTTTCTCTTAATATACTAGACACTATATTTCTATTTATTGTTTTTTCAACAATATCTTTTGTAAAACTAGGATAAAAATTTACTAGTTCGTCCTCATGTTCTGAGAAAGAACAGTGAGTTCCACTTCCATCAAATCCAATATTTTTCACTAACTTCTTAGCAGGATATAGTGTAAGTCCATTTTGTTTAAATACACACAGATACCAATAAATCGCCCATGAATCTATTTTACCATCAATCTGCATCCTAGCCATACTAATACAATCATAAGAATTATCGAAGTTAAAAAGATTTTTTTCTTGTTTTGAGCTACTGATGATTTGCTCCAGATCTTTTTTATCTCGTTTAAATTGTTGCCATCTATCCGACCAAGTACCCCAGCTCCAAGAGCTAGTAAGTTTCAAAAAATAGCTACTTTCGATATCCGATATATTATCAGTAAAAGAATATCCAGTAACACTGTATACTTTGTCCTCATTTTTATAAATTTCCAACGCCTCGTTCATAAATTTTAAAAAATTTGGACTTGTTATTAAGTCATCTTCAAGAACAATTATTTTGCCATATTCATTTACGATTTTTGTAACGCCGTCTATGATACTATTTGCAAGACCATAGTTTTTTTCTCTTTCAATGATTGTAATATTTTTAAATCCATTTATACTTTTTATATATTCTCTTACCTCTGCTACTTTTTGTTTTGACCCTTCGTTTTTAGCCGCATCAGAATATATAAAAAGATCACTTTTGTTTGAAATTTCATTTTTTTGCAAAGCTTCTATAGTCTGCTTTGTATGATCTAATCTATTATAGACAAATAGCACTATTGGTGCTAAATTATACGATTTTATATCAATTTGTTGCATTATTGCCGGCTCCAAATTTTTTAATTGCTTTTTCCCAAATATATGGTGTTAAATTCTTCCAAGAATTTTCAGCCAACACATAGCTATTTGTATTTTTATTTACGATACTCAAAATTTGACTTTGAAGATCAGATGGATTGTCTATCAAGCTAGATTCCATAAAGCCTTTTTCGTGAACCGTATCCAAAAACCATTCCTTTAAATCACCCTGCATCCAATCAACTATTGGAGAGTTAAATCCGATCTTAGACTTTCTCCAGGTTATCTCTTTTGGCATATAAGGATCCATGGCATCTCTTATGAGCTTTTTGGTATAGCCGTTCCCAAATTTACTAGAATATGGCAAAGAGGTTACAAAAGAGACGATCCTATGATCCATAAAAGGCATCCTTATCTCTACGCTATTTGTCATAGAATACCTATCATAATTCCTAAGCAAGGTTGGCAATATCGTTTCATGAAAAATTATATATAGTTGCTGAGAAAAGCTATCAAGTTTCTTAAAATTTTTATGATTAGTATCTTTAGACCTAACTTCTTTCCCAAAAATTATTTTTGCTATTTTTTTTATCATAAATTTAACATATATATTAAAATTACTTTTTCTATCAAACTGTAATCCATTTCCCAATGTTTCTTGATAGGTATTAAGTATGTCGATACTATTTTTTATCGAAAATTTGGTATTCCATAAAGCTTCAATTAAATGCCCATAGCCACTAAAAAGCTCATCTGCTCCATGCCCATCTAACGTTACTGTCGTTCCATGTTTTTTTACAGCTCCGTATGTAGCCATCATTGGAATCGGACTAGTTATATATAAATCCTCAAACATATAAAAATATTTTTCTAGATTATTCCAATATTTAAGAGGTTCAATATTTATATAAGTGGCTTCAATCCCTATATGATCAACAACCATTTTTGCAAAATGCGATTCATCAAGTGGAGTACCTGGGAAAGATGCAACAAAAGCATGTTGCCAGTCGTTCTTGCCATAATCAACATGAGATTTTGATAGATGAGCCATGGCTGAAATAGTTACACTACTATCAAGCCCTCCACTAAGGGCTGTTCCTATAGGTACATCTGCTCTCATCCTAATCTTACAAGCATCTAAAAACAATTCCCTAAAACGCTCTACTTGAGCATCATATGTTTTGGGTGGGTCCACAATATTATCAAGCGTGTTCCAGTATCTTTTTATTGTTAAATTCCCATTTTTATAAATTCCATTATGTCCAAATGGAAATCTTTTAATTCCGTCTATCAAACATTTTTCGGTTGCTTCATATGAAAAAATATTATCTTTCATCCAATGAAAATCTTGTGATGATCTTATTTCTTTTAAAAATGGATAAATGGCCTTCATTTCTGAGGCAAATATAAATTTACCATCAGTTACGGCATAAAAAAGTGGTTTTTTGCCAAATCTATCTCTGGATAAAAAAAGCTCTTTTTTTTGATTATCCCATATAGCAAAAGCCCACATTCCATTAAATTTTAAGACACACTCTTCACCCCACTCTATATAAGAATAAAGCAAAACTTCTGTATCCGATGATGAACAAAATGTATGTCCTTTTGTTTCTAGCTCTTTTTTAATTTCCAAAAAATTATATATCTCACCATTAAAAATTACATAATATCTTTTTGTTTTATCATACATTGGCTGATGAGCACCGTTTGACAAATCCACAATAGCAAGTCTCCTATGTCCCAATGTAATACTATTTTCAATTGTTTCTATCCCAAAACCATCGGGACCTCTATGCTCTAATCTATTTAAGGCGCTTTTAAATTCAGTTTCATTTGAAGATGGTATTGTTCCTAATATTCCACACATATATTTTTAAAGATCCTTCACATAATTACTTTATAGACCAATACAGATATTAAGTCATAAGACTACAAAAACCTATCTTTTTTAAAACTACTATTTATAAAAATACAGTATTAATGGTCTCTGTAAAGATAGAGTAGCCGTATTGATTTAAATGATCAGCTATTTTATTGTTTTCAATTTCACTAAAACTATTTCCTAAAATTTCTATCAAAACTATTTTTAGTTTGTATTTTTCAAAGTTATTTGATCTTAAAACCATAAGATCCAGTCCTTCAACGTCTACCGATAAAAAATCTATATCCTGGTTTTTACAAATTTCTTTTAAGAATATCCTCAAGCGCTGTAGTTTCAATATCTTTTGTAAATTTTATAAAATAATTTTCTTTCTCATGCTCTACTGCTAACTCCTTTGAAAAAGTATTTAAAGCAGGTTCATTAAAGGCGCAATAGGTAAAATTTGTTTTTTATCAGATATTGGCCTTTCTATATTCATATCTCTTGGACGAAATTTATCAAAAGCAATTATACTATATTAATACCCCTCCATCCTTTTTTATAAAAATAATATATTTGAAGAACGCTTGGGATGATGAGTACCCACATCTACATAAAACCAAATTTTGTTCTACAAATAATCTTTCCAAAATTATATCTTCACTCTCTTGGGAATATGATTTTGTTGCATATCCATCTAAATTATTATTTCCAAACTCAATAATTTTTCTTTTAATGTTTTAGGTAAAATTTTTTTAAGTATTTGTTGTAGCAATATTTATTCTCCACTATATTTGATAGCTGATACAGAAAAAATAGGCTGTATGTTACCAATTGGTTTGAACCTAAAATTTCTTGTTATAAATACAGAAGTCACATTTATAGGGCCGAAGCCATGAAAATCAATCTCCAAGAAGTCTAGTTTTTCTCTTAAATATTTTAACATTTCTCTGAACCAATCAATAATTATCTAATACCGCAATACCTACACGTCAGATTGATAATTTAAGTATTTTTTAATTAGATTTGAACATTGAGGTCTTCTAATACCATCTATTATAACTATATCAAATTTTCGGTATTATGTAGCATCCGCACAAGACTTTCATCCTAAAATCCGCTAAAATTCAGTCTATTATAGCATATCGTAAAGGATTTTATATGGCTGAATCTCACGTAATATCTGCTCTCGTTAGTAAGCATTCCGAGCTTCAAGGAAATATTAAATATCATCAAGATATAGTTTTAAAGCTAAAATCCGAGCTTGAAACAATATATAAGGCTATCGCGATATTCGACCCTAGCTATAAAACTACGTTCATTCAGCCCAAAAGAGTTATTAACGCACCGTATTTTGCTAGAGGAGAGCTTACTAAAAAGATTATCAAGTTTTTAAAGACTAAGCAAGGTTGTATAGACGAAGTAGTGAATTTTGTTTTTGGCGAGAATGAGTTATCTAAATACAAGCATAAACAATCGGTATATGTGTTAATAAATAGATTGGCAAGACGAGGAATATTATCGTCTTTTACCGACAACGGAGTAAAATTTTATAAGATAGCTTCCTAAGCCCCAAGTCTCTCGGCTACTCTGTGATTGCCTTGCCGGTATCCGCAGAATTCATTGGATATTTAATTATCTGCTAAACATCTCGATAAAATATCGTCCATTATTGCTTTATTGTCTAGCCTCCTAGTATCTTCGCGGTAAGCAATCTCGTTGGCGTAGTTTGATAAGTAAAGCGTTCCTAGTTTATGGCATTGACCGTATTGTAAGCGTCTAAATCTAGCGTTAAAGCTTTCGCTTTGATTGTTATTCTCTCCGTTTATACCGCTATATTCTATTTGGTGATTTACTCTTTTTAAGTCGTAATGAGCCAACAAATCATCGTAAGCCGAGTTTTCATCGGTATGAATTTCGCTGTTTGGCGCAATATGAGATTTAGCGATGGCATTTATATCTACGTTATTTTCGCTTTTTAAAATAAAGGTCTTAGTTTTACTAGCTCCGCTTCCAAATAGATTTCTCTCTCGTAAAGATATGATAACTCGTTTATTAGGCTTAAAAGCTTTTCGTCTATCTATTCTATCGTTTATGTTGTTAGCGGGTTTTATATAGTTTCCGACATATACTCCGTCCATCTCGACTACTCCGCTAAATTTATTTCCGCTATCGCTAGCCATAAGGCTTTCTCTTATTTTATGTGATAAGACCCAAGCCGTTTTATATTGAACGTCTAGGTCTCTACTAAGCTGTAGGGCTGAAATACCTTTCGTAGCATTTGAGAATATAACGATAGCAAGAAGTATGACCTTAAAATCAAGCTTATGAGAGTGAAATATCGTTCCGCTTGTAACGCTAAAAGTATGAAAGCAATCCTTGCAACGATACTGTAGTCTACTTTCTATAAAATAATGAGATGAAGCGCTTCCGCAAGTCGGACAAACGGGATTACCCTTGTTGCTACTCCAACGAATCGACTTAAAATACTCGCAACACTCATTCTCGCTCATACTAGCTATCTTTCTAACCGAGATTGTTCTAGCTTTAGATGAGAGAAGGAAGTGTTGAGACATTTTTAAACCTTTATATGTGTTTTTATTTCTAAAATATGTATTATACATAAATTTTGCTTAAAACACTATAAGTTATTTACCTAAATATACTTGCTTTTAAATTAAAAAAGATTGTATAATACGCTAATATATAATTAAGGCACATAATGAATTACGATGAGTTTTTATTAAGGTTAAAAGAAGCTGGAATAGATAGAGATGAATTTGCCGAGCTTACTAAGACCAATAAACTAACAATGAATGGTTGGGCTACTACTAGACAAGGTAGAAAAACGCCTGAATGGGTTGATAGCTGGATTAATTTATATCTTTCAAATAGAGACAAGGATATAATTATAAGAGAATTAAAAAATAAAAATAATTATTAAGAAGCATACACTTTAACAAAGATATTATAGACACTAAAAATGAAAAAAATCACGACTTATACCGACATAAACGGATTTCACAAATATTGGGGAAAAGCCTCTCGAATACTATGAATATTTTATAGATACACTAACCACCCAAGGCGATACGGCATTAGAGCTTTTTTTTAGGAAGCTCAAACGTAATATCTATTTTAGACGATACGAGAAAGTTCATCGGTATAGATATAAATCCTTTTTCTAAAATATTTGCCGATTTCTTAATAAATTTACCGACACAAGCCGAATATAAAAAGCTGTTGTTCGTTTAGAAAACACGATTAAAATAGAATCAATAATAGCTATACAGATTCGCAAAATAACATAGTGACGCATTATGTATGGCAAGATAAAAAATCTCTGAAGTTTGGATAAAAAATGCTGGCAAAAAGCAAGTAATTGCTGCCGCCCAAAAAGATATGAATGCCTTAAATAAATATAACGAATATAAGACTAAATACTTAAATGACATCACGTTTTTCAATAATAACAAAATTAACGTTAATTCTAGTATGACTATATATGATTTTTTTACAAAAAAGGGCACTTTATAACATAGATATATTGTTAGACGAAATCCATCTATTTAAAGATTAAAACATCAAAAGAGCTTTGCTTTTAACCGTTACTTCAGCTATCGGTCAGATGAGCAATATGGTTTTTGTGATTAATAGAAACGGTAAGCGAGAAGTGGGCAGTTGGGTTATAGGCTTTTGGCTTCCAAAAGAGCATTTTGAGATAAATGTGTGGAACTGTTTTATTAATAAGGCTAAAAAATTATTAAAAAATCTACCCAGTGTTCATAAAGTTTATAGCAACATTGAGATTTACAACGAAAGCTGTTTGAAAAAGATGAAAGATATTTCAAGCGATAGCGTAAAGCTCATTATTACCGACCCACCACACTCTAATCGAATTCCATACTTGGAATTATCTGAAATATTTAATTCTGTACTAGGGTACAAAAGCGGTTTTGAGGATGAAATTATCGTATCAAACGCTAACGAAAGAGATAAAAATATTCATAAGTATACAAACGATATGATAAGTTTTTTTATGAAACAAAACGTATTTTAAAAACGGATGGTTTTTTAGTGCTATTTTTTAATGCGAGTAATGAAAAAGATTGGAATTTTATTAAAAAAGTATACCAAAATAAAATACTATACTATTTAGGTTGCGCTCCAATGGAATATTCCGCCAAATCGGTCGTTCAGTCAAATAGAAAAGGGGCGTTAACCAAAGATTATATGTTGTTCTTTTCAAAAAATAATCAAGTACCCGAAGCTATAAAAAAGTAAAACTTTTTAACGATTCCTTAACTCCCTTTAATATACAATACCCATAAAGATTTATGTTATGGCTGAGAGGTAAATATTATGTCGACTAAATTTGAATATTGGATAAACTCTTTAAAGAAAACAACCTCCAAGAATTTAAAAAAGAAAATCCAAAATCTATCAAATGGTTAAAAACAAAAGTAATTTCAAGAAAAGAACTTTTGTGTGATTTTATAAATTTTATAGGTGCTAAAATAAATATTAAAGAAAATAAAGGCAATAGTCTTTTTAAGCTAGTATACGAATCTACTTTTTCGGATGATAAAATTAATAAATTTTTAAAAAATAAACATCTTGAAAAAATAAGAAAATTGCCTGTTGATAACGTTAAAAACGAGCTTTATAAACTGGAAACTTATAGATGGAGAGGAGACCACACAAATTCACTAGATAAATTTATTGTTAAATATTATGTTAAAGAGTTTTATAAATTTAAAGAGCTGGAAAATAAACTAAAAACATCAACTTTATATACAGTGTCTGGTTATCTATATAACAGTTGGTATAACCAATGGAGCAGTTATTTAATAGAAAATCTATTTTGTGAACACGATAGTGTTATTTCAGCATCTGGTCAAATAAAAAATGTCGACTTTTTTATAAATAATACCCCAGTTGATTTGAAAGTTACATATATGCCTTCGGAAAAATTAAAGAGCAATGAAAAACAATATACAAAGATACTAAATCTGAACTTTCATTCTTAAAAAGTAAAGCTAACGAGCTAAATATAACATTTGATAAAAAAGCAATGAAACATCTATTAGAAGCGTTATCTTATCTCAAATTAATGATATTGCAAAAAGCGATACCGGGGCTCAACAAGTATTAAACGATTACCAAGATAAAATAAGAAATATTTTTGAAAATATTAAAAAATATAAAAAAGGATTAATAAAATGGCTTTATGAAAATCAAGGCGAGATGCGATTCGGAGCAGAAAATAGATTATTTGTGGTTTTATATGATAATAATAATTATGCTGAATCGTGGAAACTAAAGCGAAATATAACTTTGTTGTCTCCAGCAATAAATGATTTTATAAACAATTTTAAACTTATTCCTATTGAATTTAAATTTAAAAGAAAAAATTACAAAACTAATTCAAAAATAATTTTCATAAGTAATTAAAAAGCTTTGTGTGGATGCTACATAATACCGCAAATTCTTTATCAAATATGGACTTTTTATAATATTCACTATCTTCTCTATGTAGTAGAGTTTGATTGTTGTTGAGATTAGGATTTACTTTTTTTAAAGCTTTCTTTATCATATTCAATAGAAATCATGTCCTTAGCTTTTTGCCCAAAACATTGATGAATTACTGTTTCCAAATTCAATAAAGATTTTCGGAAAGGTCAAAAGTGTTTAAGAGTCCTATAGTAGGATACGTGTACCAAGGTATTTTATTGGCATAACCATCTATAGAATCCCATTTTTATAGCGCTATATTGAGAATAATCACAAACCAATATTTTGAATTATTTAACTATTTTTTAACTCGTATAGGAATAAATTTCCCCTATTATCTTTCTAATCACCATATTCTCCTTGGATTAATTGTATTTAGTTTCATAAAAAAAATTCTTCTAGAATAACAATTAACAATATCAGATATAAAGTCAACAATCATATAACTAATTAGTGTTGCTATAGCAGCACCTTGAATTCCATATTTTGTAATCAATAGTAAATTTAAAAATATATTTGAAATCATGCCATAAAAAGTTCTCCAAAATGCTAGTAACTGTAAATTTTCATTTATAAACCAATTCCCACTAACAACTCCTAAAAAAACAAATACACTTGCCCAAATATGTATCATCAATACACTTGCTGCTTGATTATATTGTTCTCCATAAAGCATATTTACTATCATATCAGATAAAAAAGTTATTGGTAGCGCTATTGCAATGGCTATCCATACAACAAGGTCAAAAAGCTTTTGAAGTCTATCATAATAAAGCTCTTCACTTTGTCTTTTTGCATTTACTATTGCAGGAAATAGACTTGATGCAACTACAGTAGGTATAAAATACCAAATCTCACTTAACCTAGTTGCCGCAGCATACTGTCCAACAGCCTCACTTCCTAGCATCTCTTGAATCATAACCTGATCTATTTTCATATATATAGATACCACAACTCCACTTAGGATAAGTGGCCAGCTATCTTTTAAAAGAGATATAGCGATAGTTTTATTAAATATTATTTTTTTAATCTCAGAAGTTGAATATTTTATAAAAAAAGAAATAAGCCCCAAAGCCAAAACTATACTATCAAATAAAATGACCCATGCAAAAGCTACAAGCGGAGCGTTAATCAAAATAAGTATAATCTTTACTATGCTACTTATAAAAAGAGAGATAATATTAGAAAATACTACATATTTTGATAGAACCTTTGATTGAAAATACATATCTACTACATTAAATGATTGAAATATAGTAGCACTAGCTATGATAAATACTAATAAATTTGTATACCTATCATTTGAAGTAAAATAAGTAGCAACAGCTAAAATCAATAGTGTCAAAATAGTACCCATGAGCTTAAGATAAAAAGCAGTACCTATTAGTTCATTTGCTCTACTTTCATCTTTTACTAGCTCCCTTACTACTATACCATCAAGTCCGAGCGTAGCAATGGCAGCAAAAAGTCCTACAAGGCTTTGAGCATATGAAAAAAGTCCAAATCTCTCAGGCCCTAAATATCTAGTCACCCAAATTCCTACAAAAAGTCCAACAAACATACGGAGTATTTTTTCAAAAAAGAGCCATGAGGTATTTTTAAAATACTTCATGAAGCCTTGATGATTTTTTAATGATATTATTTTATCTATCATTTATTTTCACATACCATTCATAAAGCGTCTTTATTCCATCTTCAAGCTCTACTTTATGTTTCCAACCAAGAGAGTGGAGCTTTAAGGGATCTGTTAGTTTTAACATCGTGCCATCGGGCCTGCTATCATTAAAATATAACTCACCTTTAAAGCCAACTATATTTTTAACCAAATTTGCTAGCTCTTCTATAGAGATATCTTTGCCAGTACCTATATTTATATGTGTATTTCTTATCTCTTTGCTATTTTTGTCATAAATATCTTTAAAGTCTCTATTTTCCAGTAAAAATACACAAGCATCAGCCATATCTTCTGAATATAGAAACTCTCGTCTAGGCTCTCCTGTGCCCCAAATTTCTACTCTATCTTTTGAAATACCAAATTTATCAAGATAAGCCATAGCTTCATTTATATCTTTTACTTTTAGATCTTTTACCACTGTGTCAAATTTTTCTTCGCTTAAAAGTTTTGCTAGGTGTATCTTTCTTATAAGTGCTGGCAATACATGCGAGGTTTCTAGATCAAAGCTATCGTTTGGACCATATAAATTTGTAGGCATCACAGATATAAAATTTGTACCGTACTGCAGATTATAACTCTCACACATCTTCATGCCGGCTATTTTAGCGATCGCATATGGCTCATTTGTGTATTCAAGTGGAGATGTCAAAAGCACATCTTCGCTCATTGGCTGTGGGGCATTTTTAGGATATATGCAAGTACTTCCCAGAAATAGTAGTTTTTTTACCTTATGCACATAACTTTGATGGATCACATTATTTTGAATTTGTAAGTTTTCATATATAAAATCAGCCCTATAAGTGCTATTAGCTACTATTCCACCGACCTTTGCAGCAGCTAGCACCACATACTCGGGCTTTTCTTTTTCAAAAAACTCACAAACCGCCTTTTGATCCATTAGATCAAGCTCGCTATGAGTTCTTGTGATTATATTTTTATAGTCTTTTGATTTTAAATTTCTCACTATAGCAGAGCCTACTAGTCCTTTATGTCCTGCTACATAAATTTTGCTATTTTTATCCATTTCTTACTCGAAATAGCTCATTGTCTCATATCCACCATCTTTTAGATAGACATCTTTTGTCATGAGCTTTAAGTCTGATCTCATCATATCATTTACTAGATCTTGAAGGTTAAATTCTCTCTTCCAGCCTAGTTTTTTCTCTGCTTTACTCGGATCTCCGAGCAGCAAATCAACCTCTGTTGGCCTAAAATATCTTGGATCCACACAAACCACAGTTTGTCCGATACTTAAATGTGATATATCTAAATTTAACTCTTTTGCTTTTTCAAAATTTAGTGAGTCCACGACTCCCATCTCATCTACGCCAGTCCCTTCAAATCTCAAATTTATACCAGCGTAAGCAAATGCAAATTTTACAAAGTCTCTAACCGCTGTTGTTTGGCCAGTTGCTATTACCCAGTCTTCTGGCTGTGGGGCTTGAAGTATCATCCACATCATCTTCACATAGTCTTTTGCATGGCCCCAGTCTCTTTTGGCATCTAAATTTCCAAGATAAAGCTTGTCTTGAAGCCCGAGCGCTATCTTACTAGCTGCCCTTGTGATCTTTCTAGTGACAAAAGTCTCGCCTCTAACTGGTGATTCATGATTAAACAATATACCATTACAAGCAAAAATCCCATAAGCCTCTCTATAATTAACCGTTATCCAGTATGCATACATCTTTGCAACCGCATAAGGACTTCTTGGATAAAATGGCGTAGTCTCGCTTTGCGGTGTCTCTTGCACTTTTCCATAGAGCTCAGAGGTAGAAGCTTGATAAATTTTAGTCTTTTTTTCAAGTCCTAATATCCTTATAGCCTCAAGCAGCCTAAGAGTGCCTGTGCCATCAGCATTTGCAACATATTCTGGAGTTTCAAAACTAACATGCACATGGCTCATAGCAGCTAGATTATAAATTTCATCTGGCTGCACCTCTTGGATGATCCTTGTTAAATTCATAGAGTCTGTCATATCGCCATAGTGCAAGAAAAAATTTCTATTATCAACATGCGGATCTTGGTAAAGATGATCTATCCTATCTGTATTAAAAAGACTTGTTCGCCTTTTTATACCATGTACTATATATCCTTTTTTTAGTAAAAATTCTGCCAAATATGACCCGTCTTGACCTGTTATACCAGTTATTAACGCTACCTTTTTATCCATAAATCACCTTTTAAAATCATCGTCTAGGCGAATTATATCATCTTCACCTGTATATTCGCCAACCTGAGCTTCTATTAAAACCACGGGAATTTTACCTTCATTAGATAGCCTATGAACTTCACCCATTTTTATATAGATAGACTCATTAGGACAAACGAGTCTAGTTGTCTCACCGATCGTCACAGTGGCACTTCCTGATAGTACTATCCAGTGCTCATTTCTATGAAAATGCTTTTGCAAGGATAGCCTTTTGCCAGGTTTTACCTCTATTATCTTTATCTTATAACCATCTTGATTTTCAAGAACAGTGTAGTTTCCCCATGGTCTATTTGTCGTGACATGGGCATTACAAAGCTCAGAACTCTCCTCTTTTAAAATTTCCACCACATTTTTTACTTTTTGGCTAGAGGATTTTTTAGATATTAAAAGAGCATCTTTTGTATCAACAACAATTAGATCATCGACATCTATTAAGGCTATTTTTTTGCCACTAGATAGGACTAGATTATTGTGAGAATTTATCTGCACTAGATCGCTATTTATTGTGTTTCCATTGATATCTTTTTGTAGCTGCTCATCCAAACTATCAAAACTTCCAAGATCGCTCCAAGGCGCATCCAGTACTACCATTTTCACGATACCAGACTTTTCCATCACAGCATAATCTATGCTATTTTGGGGAATATTTTGCATATCGGTAGTGTCTATTTTGATATCAATTTCATCTTTTTTTGCGTTATCAAAAGCAAGTTTACATGCTTCAAGTATCTCAGGAGCAAAAATTTTCATCTGATCCAAGAAAACGCCTGCCTTAAAGACAAACATACCTGAATTCCAGTAGAAATTTTGATCTTTTAGAAATTTTACCGCCCTTTCATAGTCTGGCTTTTCATAAAAGGCCTTTACATCGCCATTATAGCTCTCTATATATCCAAATCCCGTCTCAGGTGACTTTGGCTTTATACCAAAAGTAACTAAGAAATTTTGCTCTGCCAGCTCTTTTGCAACTTTTAGGCTTGTGTAGTATGCTTTAATGTCCTTTATCAAATGATCCGATGGCGCTACTAAAACAATCTCATTTGGATCAAGTGCAAGGCAAGCTAGTGTGATCGCTGGTGCAGTATTTCTACCAACTGGCTCGAGCAGATATTTAAAATTTGTAATATTTAAATTTTCTATCTGATCCATCGCCAAGTAGTAGTGATCGATATTTGTAATAACAAATGTATTGTCACAAATTTCACTATTTCGTAGTGCAGTTAGCTGAAAAAGTGACCTGTCATCAAATAATTTAATAAATTGTTTTGGCATCAAAGTCCTGCTAATAGGCCACAACCTCGTACCAGAACCACCACATAATAATATATTTGTCATAAATTTTATCTACTTTAAAATGAGCTTAAAAATCTTATATAATTAAAGCTAAAAAAGACTAAGAACTTACTAAAACCATCTAAAATATAAGTTTTGATCGCTAAACTATCAAAACACCTCTCTCATCTTATGCGTTAGCTCTAGGCTCGCTTCTATCTCGGCGCGTTTTGCCATTACGCTCTCTATATTGACACCAACATTTATGCCAAGCTTTTTGGCAAATTCATAAAGCTCTGAGAAATTTTCAAGGCAAATTTGCGATGCCGTGGCTAAAAAATCATCACTTTCAAGCATCCTTTTTTCACTCTTTTTATCAACGCATATGCCAAGCCACTTGATAAACTCTAGCGTTTTTGGCGTGCCACAAGTAGTAAAAGTCAAAATAATAGGCAAATTTAACCCTCTTTTTGCCACGCTTTCTAGTAAATTTTTAGCCAAATTTATATCAAAAACCGCCTGCGAGATGAAAAATTTTGCTCCCATTTTGGCCTTTTGGCTCATCCTTTGCTCTTCATCGCCCTTTTTAGCATGCCTCTCAGCTATGCAAACACCGCCAACTACAAGCTCTTTAAACTCATCTCTAGCGATCTCATAAGCACGCTCTAGGCTCATTTTAGGCTCTACTTTGCCAGAAGCAACGCCAACAAAAACATTTATATCGCTACTACTTTTGGCTAAATTTGCTCTAAATTCACTCTCATTATATTTGTTCGCGACCCTATAAAAGATGCTTGGTGTCTTTAATTTTAGGTATTTTGAGTAGTAAATTTCAGGGCTTAATGTATCGCTAAATTCAAAAGTTCGCTCGCTTTTTATGCGGCTACTTTCATCTTGGATCTCGTAAAGCACCAAGCCATCAGCCTGCACATCTGTAACCCTCTTGTCCCATTTTGCAGCGATCTCTTTAAGCTTTACCTCGTCAAATTCAGCCTTTGGAGGCGTTAGGCCATAAAGCACTATGCCACTTTCATTGTTTATGATCTTATCTTTTAACATTTTCTAACTTTTTTTGAAATTTAAACGGAGTTTAGCGCCTAGGCTTACTAGACGCTAAAATTTGTATTATAGACCTCTTACGATCTTGACAGCTTCTACCATGTTTTTAAGGCTTGGCTCGACCTCTTCCCATTTTCTAGTTTTTAGGCCGCAGTCAGGGTTGATCCAGAGTTGCTCTTTTGGCAAGACTTCAAGCAGAGCTTTGATCTGAGCGACGATCTCCTCGACACTTGGCACACGTGGGCTGTGGATGTCGTAAACGCCAGGTCCGACCTCTTGTTTGTAGCCAACGGCTTTGAAAATTTTAAGTAGCTCGTTGCCACTTCTTGCTGTCTCGATACTGATGACATCAGCATCCATAGCCTCGATGGTCTTAATAATATCGTTAAATTCAGAGTAGCACATATGCGTGTGGATCTGAGTTTTTGCCTCAGCCGAGCTTACTGAAAGCTTGAAGCAATCAACCGCAAATTTCTCATAAGCTGGGATATTTTCAGCTCTTAGCGGATAGCCCTCTTTAAACGCTGCCTCATCGACTTGGATCACTCTGATGCCTGCATTTTGAAGGTCTGCGATCTCGTCATAGATACAAAGTGCAAGCTGTTTTGCAACCTCGCTTCTTGGAAGATCGTCACGCACAAAGCTCCAGTTTAGCATAGTCACAGGACCTGTTAGCATGCCCTTCATCACGTGTTTTGTAATACTTTGAGCATATTTCATCCATTTAACAGTCATCGGCTCTGGGCGGCTTACGTCACCAAAGAGAAGTGGTGGCTTGACGCAGCGGCTACCGTAGCTTTGTACCCAGCCATTTTGGCTAAATGCATATCCGCTGATCTGCTCGCCAAAGTACTCAACCATGTCGTTTCTCTCTGGCTCGCCGTGTACTAGCACATCTAGGCCGATATCTTCTTGAAATTTCACGCAGTGATCGATATATTTTTTGATGCCTGCTTCATAAGCGGCCGCGTCGATCTCGCCTTTTTTGAAATTTTGGCGAAGTACGCGAAGATCAACCGTTTGAGGGAAGCTACCTATCGTTGTTGTTGGCAATATGCCGTAGTTTAGGGTTTCGCGTTGAATTTTGATGCGGTCTTCAAATTTCTCGTCACGCTCAAATTTGCTTAAATTTTTGATACGTTTTTGAACGCTTTCAGAGTGGATGAGTTTTGAAGTGGCGCGAGTTTTAACTGCATTTTTGTTCTCTTCATAAATTTTTGTTTCGCTCTCATCAAGCTTCTCGCCGTTTGCTAGTTTTGTGATGATCTTGATCTCGTCAAGCTTCTCAACAGCAAAGCTTAGCCAGCTTTTGATCTCTTTGTTTAAATTCTCTTCATATTTTAGCGTGTATGGTACGTGAAGAAGCGAGCATGAAGTGCCGATGTAAAAGTCTTTGCCGCCTATTTTCTCTGAAATTTCACGAACAAGTTTTACCTTATCATCGATGTTGCTTTTCCAGATATTTCTGCCGTCGATCACGCCAGCAAATAGCGTTAAATGGCTGTTTTTGATAGTCTCAAGTGCTTCGAAATTTCTCTTGCCATGGATGAAGTCAAGCGCGATGCCGTAAATTTTAGTTTTAGACACTTCGCTAACTGCCTTGATCGCATGCTCAAAATATGTTGCAAACACGATTTTGATATTGTTTGCAACGCCTATTAGCTCGTTATAAACCTTTGTGATAAGTGGCAAAAGGTCGCTTTCATTTTTGTCTGTTACAAAGATCGGCTCGTCAAACTGCACTAAAATTTCATCATCAAGCTTAGAAATTTGCTCAAGTAGCTTTTTATACTCGCCTACAAGTGCGTCAAGGTGTTTAAATGGGCAGCTGCCATCAGTCGTCTTTGAAAGAGCCAAAAATGTGATAGGGCCGATCAAATTTACCTTGCCTTTTACGCCGTTAGCCTTTGCCTCTTTGTATTCATTTAAAATTTTGTCCGCTTTTAGGCTAAATGTACTCTCACTGCTAAGCTCTGGTACGATGTAGTGGTAGTTTGTGTTAAACCACTTTGTCATCTCCATCGCAACGCCACTTTTGTTGCCTCTTGAGCAAGCAAAATATTGCTCCAAGCCGCTTAAATTTGCAAATCTTGGAGGCGTAGCGCCAAAAGCGATGATGTTATCAAGCATTAGGTCGTAAAATGAAAAATCATTAACGCTAATGGCCGAAATGCCAGCATCTTGTTGATATTTCCAGTGTCTTTGGCGAAGCGTCTTTGCAGTCTCTTGTAAATTCTCTTCACTAAAGCCCTCTTTACCAGCCCAAAAGCCCTCTAATGCGCGCTTTAACTCTCTTTTCTCTCCGATTCTTGGAAAACCTAAAACATAACTTTTTATCATTTTTATCCTTTATAAATTTCTATTTTTTAATTAAATCTGTGCCCTGCACAGCAACCTTGAATATTTTTATGCAGGTACAAAGGGGCTAGAATTACGAAACCGCCCCCTTATCCCTACAACCCAAAACCCCAGCACGTTCGATGTTGTTGCGCTGCGCACAAGTCTGGGTTACCCAAAACGAGGTGGATGACACCCGCTTCTTCTTAGACTAAAGTAAAATTTATAAAAAACCCTGCTAAAAAGATCCTTGCCAAATTTTAAACACTGCTTAGCTTTGCTATTAAAAATGCAGTTACAATGCAGCGGACCTGCTAGCAAAAATGGATTTATTTCAATGTAAAAAAATGTGAAATTGTTTAAAAATTTGCGTGACTTTTGAAAATCGCTGATATGTTTTTTGCCAAGATTAATGAGCTTTATGCATGGGACAAGGCATCAGCGTTTTTCCTTTGAGATAAATTTTGTCCGGCATTATAAACGCTCTTTGCCAAATTTTTGTTTAAAGATTGGGCGCTACTAAATTTCACGCCCAGAATATTTAGTCTTTTTTGCCTTTATTTAGGGATTTTAGCTTAGCATCCATATCAGCTGTAAGCATAGTAAAGACCTTGTTTGTAAGCTGCTCGGTTAGATCTTTAGCCTCTTGCATAGTCTTTTGACTAAATTCATTTAAGAGTTTGTCCGCTTTTTTCTTATCTTTTTTGTAAAGTTTTACGTATTCATCTTCAAATTTAGCCTGTTTTACCGCCAACTCTTTTTCAAATTTAGCGTATGCCTCTTTTACCACTGGCGAATACTTATCATAGTCAGTCATCACAAGGGTTTGAAGCTTTCTATAAACCCAGTATATCGAAGTATCATCGGCGTCGTATGAGCCATCAGAGTAGCCTTTTATAAAGCCATCAAGCCCCTCGTAATACGGCAAATAAACGCCAAGATCAGCCATACCAAGAGCGACGTAAGTCACGCGGCCGATCTCTTTTGGTAGCCATGGGCGCACCTGCATGACGTGAGACTCGTATGTTCTAAAGACGCTTATGGCGCGGTAGATGTTTTTCTTATCTTCATCTTTGCTGGCGTAGTTATCAAACGCAGTACCGTTGTAGTGGGCCCTCATCGCAGCTTTTAGATCCTCAACGCTTAGCTTTTTCTCTGGTTTTAAAAATACTGGAAATTTCTGACCATCGGCAAAGTCTTGTTTTAAGCTTGGATTAAACATGCTTTGCACCCAGCAAACGCGTGGATAGTTGTAGGTGATATCCCTCTCATCGTCCCTTGTATAGGCTTTTGTGAAGTTAAATTCTCCGTCTTTTGCAGGGTCATAGGTTTTGTTATCGATCGCAAATTTGATCACATCTTTTGCGCCCATGAAATTTGGATCATTCTCTTTATAAGCGTGAAGTCTGCCTTGGTTTGCAGTGACGAAGTACTCATCTTGCGGGATCTTTGAAGCGATCCATTTGTGGCCTGTGCCAGTTTCAAAGTACCAAAGCTCATTTGCATCGATAAATACCACGCCAAAGCCCTCGCCAGCGCCCTTTGTCTCAACTATCTCGCCAAGGAGCTTAACGCCCTCTTTTGCGCTCTTCATACGTGGCAAAAGTACGTCTGGGATGTCATCTTCGGTGATGCCGCTCTCTTCGTTATATGGGTCGATCTTTAAAAGCTCATCTTTTGCGTAAATAGTCTCAGTGCCGCTTAGTCCAACGCCAGCCTCGTTGTAGCCAACCGCTCCGTGAAGCTTTGTGTGTGAATTTGCGATGGTTGTGTATCTCATACCGTCTTTTGGAAGTGGATATGTAAAGTCATTTGCACCGTCGTGAGCCTTTGAGCTGTGCATGCCAGTTTGGTTTTTCTTTGCTGGATGGATTAAAAAGACTTGTGCCTTTACAGCCTTGCTGTCTGCGCTCCTGGCAACCAGCATGGAACCGTCATTTGAAGCTTTATCTCCTACTAAAATGGTAGTGCATGCCAAGCTACTTGTGCCTAAAATCGCACTCATAGCGACGATTGATGCGAGAATTTTGCCTTTCATTTTTACTCCTTTAGTAAAATAAATTTCTTATATGTGATTATATTTCAAATTTAATAATTTAATTCTAAATTTTAAAATTTTTTTAAGTTTAATGTAAATTTATTGCAAATTTTGTCTAAGTGAAATTTAAATTTTCTAAAGGATTTTTCGCTATAATCCAAATCTTACGCACTTGCGTATAAAATTTCAAAAAGGATTAGCATGCCAAAGATGAAAACCGTTCGCGGTGCTGCTAAGCGCTTTAAAGTAGGTAAAAATAAGATAAAAAGAGGCTCTGCTTTTAGAAGCCATATCTTAACAAAAAAACCTAGTAAGCGTATGAGAGACCTTCGTGGCCCACAATACGTGGACAGCACAAATGTCCCAGCCGTTCGCAAAATGCTCGGCGTATAAAGCAGCGTAGATTTAAGTTTTTGACAAAAAAGTCATTCAAACTCCCCCAAATTTAGGGGCAAGACTCACTTTGTGAGCGCCAATTTGTAAAAGGATAAATATGGCAAGAGTAAAAACAGGCGTAGTTAGAAGAAGACGCCATAAAAAAGTTTTAAAGCTAGCACGTGGCTTTTTCAGTGCTAGACACAAACACTTTAGAAAAGCTAAAGAGCAACTAGAGAGAAGTTTAGTTTATGCATATCGCGACAGACGCCAGAAAAAACGTGATTTCAGACGTTTATGGATCGTTCGTATCAACGCAGCTTGCAGACTAAACGACATTAGCTATTCAAGATTTATCAACGGCTTAAACAAAGCTAAGATCGAACTTGATAGAAAAATTTTAGCTGATCTAGCTATGAATGACGCGAAGGCATTTGCGGCACTTGCAAAACAAGCAAAAGATGCTTTGAAATAACACCTTTTCTCCGCTTCGGCGGAGATCTTCTTTTTTTTAATTTCTATTCAAAGTTTTTATTAAAATTTATTTTTCGAGATTTTAACTTAGTTATTTTGTATTCAAATTTTAAATTAATACCACTATAAATTTAGCTCAGCTCTTGAGCACAAATTTAGTGATATAAATTTGAAAATTTGCTTGCTCCGACTAACTCAAAGCAAGTGTTAGAAACTCGCTCTAAAAGCTAAATCTCAATACTCGTATCAAAACAGTGTTTCACCGCTCCGCTAAATAAAATTTTGCCGCTTTCTAGTCTAAGGCCAAGCTCTTCGCCACTTTTTGGATAGACTTTTAGGCATTGGGCTGCATTTAAATTTAATGTAGCGCCGTAAAAGCAAGCCGCCATGCCAGTGCCGCAAGCTAGCGTCTCGTCCTCCACGCCTCTTTCATAGGTTCTCACCTTTAAAACTCCACCCTCAAATTTGGCTAAATTTACATTTGCATTGTACTTTTGACGAAGCGCCCTGCACTCTTTGACGTCAAATTCCTCTAAATTTTGTGTGAAATTTACAAGGTGAGGCACGCCTGTATCGTAAAAATACCAAGTTTTGCCGTTTTCATTTATCGGTTCGCTTAAAATTTTTGGGCTTGTTAGCACGACCTCGATGCACTCATTTTTAACGCTCACCATAATCTCGCCGCTACCAGTTAGCAAGGCAAATTCGTTTGATCTTACAAGGCCGTTTAGATAGGCATATCTAGCAGCCGCGCGCGAGCCGTTGCCACACATCGCAGCATAGCTTCCATCGCTGTTGTAAAACTCCCATTTCACACCCTTTTCGTAAGGCAAAAGCACGATGAGCCCATCAGCTCCCACGCCGTTTGTTCGGCTGCAAATTTGCCTTGCTAGCTCACTTCTATCTTTGCTCAAAAATGTATGAAATATGACAAAATCGTTGCCACTAGCGTTGTACTTTGAAACTTGCATTATTTTTCCTTTAAAATTGCTCTACTTTTTGCCAAATTTATATAAGCTCAGCCATAAATTTGCCTTAGAAATTTCTCTAGTTCTTGCTCTAAATTTTCTTTATTACCACTGTTGTTTATAACAAAATTTGCCTTTTTTCGCTTTTGCTCGATATCCATCTGAAGCTCCACTCTAGCTTTTGCATCCTCTAAACTTAGACCATTTCGGCTCATTAAACGGCTTAGTAAAAGCTCTTTTGGTGCGTAAATCACGGCAACATTTTTAAACTCAGCGTAGCGATCCTCTTTTTCAAAAAACAAAGGGATATCGACAAAATAAACCTGCCCCAAGCACTCAAGCTTTGTAGCGCGAGATAGAATTTCTTCCTTTATCTTTGGATGCAAAATTTGCTCTAAAATTTTTAATTTTTTTGGATCATTAAAGACAATGGCACCAAGTTTTTGACGATCGATCTTGCCAGTCTCATCTAAAATTTGCTCGCCAAAAAATTCTACTATCTCGCATTTGCAAATTTCAAGCTGTTCGTGCGCGATGAGATCCGCATCTATCACACTAAAACCTTGCTCTTTTAGTAAATTTACAACCGTGCTTTTGCCGCTAGCGATCGAGCCTGTGATGACGTAGGCGTTTGGAAATTTCTGCAAACTCGCTCCATTTTTGAAAATTGATGACAATTTTAGCAACTTTTGGCTAAAGTTTTAAAAAATTACAAAAAAGGGCAAAGATGATAAGCTATAAAGATGCTGGAGTGGATATAGATGCTGGAAATAGCTTTGTTGAGGCGATAAAGCCTTTCGTAAAATCTACACAAACACCAAACGTTATAGGCGGCATTGGGTCATTTTCGGGAGCAGTTAGGCTACCGAGCGGATATAAAAATCCTGCCATCTTAGGTGCGACTGATGGCGTCGGCACAAAGCTTCGCCTAGCTATCGATGCTAAGAAATTTGACGGCGTTGGCGAGGATCTAGTCGCAATGTGCGTAAACGACCTCATCTGTAACTTCGCTACACCACTATTTTTCCTAGATTACTACGCAACAGCAAAACTTGAGATAGAGAGTGCCAAAGAGGTGGTGAAAAGTATAGCAAATGGCTGCAAAAAAGCACAGTGTGCACTTATTGGCGGTGAGACAGCCGAGATGCCATCGATGTATGAAAAAGGCGACTTCGACCTTGCTGGATTTGCCGTGGGTATCGCCGAGGCCGACGAGATCGATAGAAGCAAATTTGTAAAAGCAGGTGACGTTTTAGTCGCGCTTCCTAGTAGTGGCCTGCACTCAAATGGCTTTTCACTAGCAAGAAAAGTAGTTAGCGAGCTTGGACTAAAATTTGATGAAAAAGTAAGCGATAAAAAGCTCATCGACGTACTTCTTGAGCCAACTAGAATTTACGTGAGCGACTTTTTAAACTTAAAAGATAAGATTATGGCAATGGCTCACATCACCGGTGGTGGCATAGTTGAAAACTTGCCTCGCGTCTTCCCTACTGGACTTGGCACAAAAGTGCAAAAAAGCGCTATAAAAACGCCTGAAATTTTTAAAATCATCGCTCAAAAAGTAGAAGATAGCGAGATGATGAGAACCTTTAACATGGGCGTTGGCATGATATTAGTTGTACCTAAAGAAAACGTTGACGCTGTCCTAGCTAGTAGCGATGGCTACGTGATCGGTGAAGTAGTAAATGGCAAAGGTGTAGAGCTAGTTTAATGCAAGAAAATAGCAAAAAACGCTTGCTAAGGACCGAAAATAAGAGCTTTTTTGATCTTAGCATTTATGAATATATAGGCTGTTTTGGTGTACTAGAAAGCGATATCAAAAAACTTGATCTCTATAATCACTGGTGCAAGGTCTCACGCGCCTCTACTATGCTCTGCGTCACGCATGATAGCGGTGAGAGTGACAACCTAGTCTATCTATACGACTGGGAGAAATTTAGCCGTATCTACATAAATACAGGAAATTGAGTTGGCAAAGCAAAAGGCAAAAATCGCACCTATTTGGGCTAGAGCAAAGGCCTTTGTTATCGATCTTTTTATCATCGGTATGCCAATATTTTATGCGACAACATATCTTGTGCTTGATGGTAAAGAGGCATTTTTGCATAACCAAATTGCTATTTTTGGTGCAAATAGCTTAATTTCATTTATGATGTGCCTTTTTTTTAGCATAAAAGCACAAACTCCAGGTTACAAAGCACAAGAAATTTATCTGATAAACCTAAAAACCGGCAGAAAACTAAGCTTTTTTCACACCATCTTGCGCCAAATTTGCTTTGCCTTTGCTGGCTTTAGCATACTTGGACTTTGCCTTTGTTTCTTTAGAAAAGATAAACTAAATCTGCACGACATCATCACTCACTCAGCTGCCGTGCAAAGATCAGAGGGATAAATTTTACTTCGCTCCATGCCAAAGTAAGCGATTTTTACCAAGTTTTGTATCTATGCTCTCTTTTATGATAGAGCAAATATACTCTTTTGAAAGTTGTATAGACTCCTCTAAACTCTTGCCCTTTGCTAAAAAGCAAGCAAGTGCAGTTGAGAAGCTACAACCAGTTCCACTCATTACAAGCGGATTAACAAGTGGGGTTTTAAAATTTCTTAGCGAACCATCTTTTTTATAAAGTGTGTCTATGCTGCTATCTTCGCTGATATGTTTTTTTACGATGACGTCACAAGGCAAATCTTTATAATCATCACCAAAAAGCACATTTGCCTCATCTAAATTTGGAGTAGTTACCGTAGCTAAGCTCATTAGATCTTTTAGCTTTGTCACCGCACTATCTTTTATAAGCTTGTGTCCGCTTTTTGAGACGCAAACTGGATCAAGCACTACTTTGGTATTTTGAGTTAGTAAAAACTCATGCACCACCTCCATGATCTCTTCACTAAATAACATGCCTATCTTAATCGCATCAAAGCTAAATTCTTCCGCAAGCGTATTTAGCTGATCTTTGACAAAACTAGGCTCTAAGCAAACTACACTCTTTACAGCATCCGTAGTCTCAGCGACCAAAGAAGTTACCGCTGTTGCACTATAACAATTAAGCCTAGCACATGTTTTTATATCTGCTTGAAGCCCAGCTGTGCCACTATTACAAGAGCCTGCGATGATTAGAATTTTTTTCATCGTTTTCCTTTGAAATTTTTGGCTTATTATAGAGGATATTATATAAATTTGAGTTTTTTAAAACAGAAGAAATTTGAGCAAAAAGCTCAAATTTATGAAAGTTTATTTAAGTCGTTATCGATATCTATATATATCGTAGTTGCGTTAAGATTTGTATGCTCAAAGCTAGGATCTACCTGCTTATCGCTCTCTTTATGTTCATTCATTTTAGCTAAAAGATCATCTTCTCTTAATCCATGCTCATTTGCTAAATTTGGATCTATTTCATTAAAACTAATATTTACGCTAGCCTCATCATTTGGCTCTTCTTGCTCTAAATTGGTTGCGCTAAGAATATCATCTACTTTTTCATTTATATGATCTAAAATCGATACATAATCATTGCCAAGAAGTGCTTTAAACAATGCGTCAGTATCTATACTAGACTCACCAATATCATCGCTTACTACGCTACTATCTAGCCAAAGAGTATCGTATCCATTTATTGATATATCTTGTCCATCATTTGCAGTGATTGTAATGCTTGCACTTTCGCTCTCGCCCTTTATGGCCTCTCCGATATATACTTTATCATTTACGTCTAAAACTCTTACATGATCATTTTGGTCTATCGCTATAACATCAGATGAAACGCTTTTAACTATACCAGCTACTGCTGCCATCTTTATTCCTTATTTTTATTTGTCGGTATTTTAGTATATTTAATTACTTTTGTATATTGTACTATGGTACAAGGTGGCGATAATTCCAAATCATTCAGATTTTGTGATTAAAATATATCCACTCTCGCTGATATTTTTAAATTTCACACCAAGCTCACGCTTTAGACGAAGTATCACATTTTGGATAGCCGCCTTGCTAACATCGCTCTCATAGACAAATTCTTCTATCATCTCATAAGTAACTAGCTTATTTAGATTATAAGCAAATAGCCAAAATATCTTATTTTGCAAAAAACTAAGATAAATTTCAATGCCGTTTTTATAAATTTTCTCTCTTTTTAAATTTATACTCACCTCATCGCTTAAATAAACTAGCTTTTCATCTCGTTCAAAACTTAAACTAATAAGCATTGCTCTAAGATCCTTCATATCAATAGGCTTTTTTAAAAAGAGCATCGCCCCTTCCTCCATGCTTTTTATCAAATTTTCATCGCTATCATAAGAGGTAAAGACGATAAATTTTTGGTGCGGTTTTGTGCGCTTCATCTCATTCATCATCTCAAAGCCATTAAGCACTGGCATGTGAATATCACTCATCACGATATCAAAGCCTTGCTTTTTAAATTTCTCCACACCATCTTGTCCATTGCAAGCACCAATTACCTGCTCGCAATAAGGTTTAAGCCCGCTAATAATAAGCTCTCTTGCCATATCGTCATCTTCAACTACCAAGACGGACGTCTTTTTTAAAATTTCTAAGACTTCTTGCATTTTAGTCCTTTAAATTTATATCAAAACTTAGCTCAAATACCGTTGGCTTTGCGTTATTTACGAGCCTTACATCACCATTTAGCTTTTCTTGTGCTAGCTTTTTAGCAAAATAAAGTCCTATACCATTTCCTTGCTTTTTAGTGGTATTTAGCCAAGTAAAAATTTTCTCGCTCATTTGCTCGCTTACGCCATTTCCATTGTCATAAACTCCGATGTAGCACTTATCTTCAAAGCTTCTAAATTTTATCTCGATGATACGCTTTAGTGGCTCATTTTTGTAGCTTTCGACAAGTGAGTCTTTTGCATTGTGTATTAGGATTAGCAAAATTTGTTGGATTATATTTTCTATCTGACGAACTTTTTGTTCATTAAAGCCACTAAATTTTACACTAACATTTGCACGGCTTAGCTCTGTGTGCATGAGAGTTATTAGATTTTTAACGCTTGTTTGTATCTCAAATTCGCTCACATTTTCAGCGCTTTTGTAAAAATTTCTAAAAATTTCAATAGTACTTGAAAGAAGTTTGACCGAGCTTTGCCCTTTTTCAAGTAAATTTATTAGCTCCTCGTCGTTTAATTTGCCTTCTTTTTTTAACATTATGCACGAGCTTAGCATTAGTTTTAGCGAATTTACTGGCTGAATGAATTGATGATTGATACCACTTATTAGCTCGCCAGCCTCACTCATTTTGGCTCTATGAGTTAGCAAGGTTTCATACTCATCTTGTATCTTTTTTATCTTGTTATACATAAAATTATGAAGGATGTTTGCCAAAAATGTGAGCGCAACGAAGGCAAAGAGCAAGCTTAGAGCATTTTTTAAAGCTTCTTTTGTTAAAGCTGAAATTTCTTCTTCGTTATTTGTGCCAGCTCCTATGAACCAATTTATCGTTGGTATCTCAGCTACTTGGATTAAATTTTGTCCTATTTTTAAGCTCGTAATATCTTCATCTTTTAAAAACAACTCTTTAAATTTCTCCTCGATCTCTTTTTTTAAAGCAAGATCAGGTATCGATGTTAAAATTTCACCGCTATGAGTCACTAAAAATGAGTAAGAATTTGGCGCAAGGCTAAAATTTTTAATGCTATTAAAGATATTTTCTATACGCACGACGCCACAAAGTGCTGCTTTAAATTTCGCTTGTTTTGTGACTGGAACGCATAAATTTAGAGTTGAGCCTTTTAAAATTTTATGTTTTTGCATGAAATTTACGCTTGGGGCATTTGTATTTTTTGTCTCCACATACCAGATAAGCCCTGCTCTTTCACTCTTTGGCATAACTTCTTCTAAAATTTTTTCTCCGTCTACAAAAATTTCTCCATCATCCCTTAAAAGCTGCATTAGATCAAATTCTTTTGCGTTTTGCTTAAAGAGCTTTATAAAGCCAGCTATCTTTTCATCGTCATCTACGATGCCTGCATTTTGTATAAATTTTGACGCACGAATGAGTGAATTTATACGCTCATCAAGCCAAATTTGAAAGTTATTTACGATATTTTTGCTAACTGCTATGTTATTTTTATCAGATAGTTCTATGATTTTCTCTTTTGCATTGCTGTAAATATTTAGCCCAAGAAGTATTACAAAAAGGCTAGCAAGCAAGATGATGGCGTAGATTTTAATATTTTGTGATTTTAAATTAATACCCATGCGTGCAGTATATCCTAAGTTAGCCCAAATTTGGGCTAACTAAATTCATTTTAAAAAGGATAAAAGCTTTGAAACGAGCATAAGTGCAAGCACTATAAAACAAATGCCAAATCCAAGCAGCGTGCAATCAGCCATCGACATAAATTTAGATGATGGCACAAGATACCAGCCGTCCGCATAAAGATCAACTATGCTCTTTTGCAAATCACTTAGCACCACGCCATCAGGCACCATAGGGCTGTCATATCCGCAGTCGCCTGTTGGCATAAACCAGTCAGGCGCCCACTTTTCAAGCGGCAAACCAAATGGATAGTGTGGCTCAGTAGAGCAGCCCTGCACACCAAAAGGATCATCGCCATGCACCGCATCGTGGATTTTAGCTAGCTTTACGCTATACATTATGCCCTGCACCGCTCCCCAAAAGGCAAAGCCGTAGCCAATTAGAGCAAAGAACAAATTTTTTGGGTTTATCATAGCGATCACGCCACCAAGCGCCATACATAAAAATGCAAAACGTATATAGACGCACTGCTCGCAAGGAGGCATATAAGCGTAGTTTTGAAAGAGCGAGTGCGCGATAACGACAAGCGCGACGCTCACAAAGACTAGGATCGCCCAAGAGATGCGTGAGTCTTGAAATTTAGCCATTTTTTTAAAAAAGCTCATGTGACGCCTTATTTTTTAAGAAGCTCTTCGATGAGTGCTGCCATGCCGTCAAGCGAGCTGATTGATTTTGTCATTATGAGGTATTTGCCATTTACGACAAATGCTGGCACGCCTTGAATTTTGGCCACGTCATAGCTCTCATCCCACTTTTTAAGTAGCTCAGTCACTTTTGGATTAGCTAGCTCTTTTTCGTAGTCTGCTTTACTAACGCCAGCTGCATCAAGTCCAGTCTTTAAAAAGCCCTCAGCGTCTTTGCCATCACTCCAGCGCTCTTTTTTGTCGTGATAAGCCTTGTAGTAGGCAAATTTAGCCTTTTTAAATAGCGAATTTTCATCAAATAAGCCGACACCTTTTGCCTCATCCATAACGATAAGCACAGCAAAAACCTTGCTCGCAACCTCACCATAATCGCCCTTTGTCTTTAGGTGAAATGGCTCGTATTTTAGTCCGGGGATTTTCTCAACTACCTTTGGAGTGACACTCTTGTCGTATTTGTAGCAAAATGGGCAAGCGTAGCTAAAAATTTTAACTAGCGTATTTTGTCCCACACTTAGTGGCTTTTCAAGCTTGACGTAGTCCTCACCCTCGCTAAATGCACTAGCACTGATCGCTCCAGCCACCGCAACAGCAAAGATAGCCTTACTAAATTTAGATAGAAAACTCATAATAATCTCCTTTAGATGATTTATTTTGAGTTATTCTACAACCAAGCTCAACCGCAAATTTAACGCTAGAATAAATTTTGGCTGAAATTTATAAGATATCGCATTGATTAAAAATTTAATTTTTACTAGAACTTATCTCATTTATTGCTGATAATGCGTTTAAAGCACTCGGATAGCCTATAAATGGTATAAGTGTTGTAACAACGCTTATTAGCTTAGCTCTATCGTTGCCGATACCAAAATTTGCAGCAATGTGCCCTAAAAGCTGTGGCTTTGCAAAGCCAAGAGTCGTGATATACACAAATGTCAAAAGCTCCCTAAGCTCTAAACTAAGTCCATCTCTTGCATAAAAATCACCAAAGCAGTTTTGCGATAAAAACTCCATTATATGTTTTTGATCATTTGGCATTGATGCGATAAATTTATCAACCGCTGGGAAGAGTTTTCTTTGTATCTCAAGGCCTCTTTCGCCTCTACCTTCTCTTAATTTTTTGGGCATATTTTCAGGCTCTATATAGCGCCCATTAAAAATTTCATCAGCTAGAAATATATAATCTTCTACTTTGCCAAGCCCAGCATAAGGCACTGCTTGATATAAAATTTCTCTTATCTCTTTTGCTGATATGCCTACATTTAAAGCAGCCCTAACGAAGCTTTTAAATGAGCTTTTTGCACCTTTGCTCACGCAAAGAGAGGCGATGATAACCGAAAGCCTTGTTTTTTCATCAATATTTATCACTTCACTAATATCGCCTAAAAAATTTAAATAATCCTCTAAAAAGCTAGCATTGCTCTCTTCAAGCTCACTTTTTGATTCAAACCAAATTTCATAAATTTTCTTTGCATTGTAAGTTAGTGTCATAAGTTTTGCTCCATTGTTTGGGGCTGATTATAAGTGCTAAAGCGTAAATGCTAGCTTAATATCCAAAAAGACAAAAATTTTTAATATAAATTTAGATTTTAAGCCATTATAAAGTTTATCGTGATTTTTATGTTATAAGGTTTTATTACAATTACGAAGGACGCAATATTTTTTATTACTCCTTTTACCTATTTTAAGCCTTGGGCGTTCCAAGGCTTTTTCTAAATTTTATAAGCTTTATGAGTAGAGTTTATAAAATTTATCCAAAGGAGATGTTATGAAAAAGACTTTGAGTTGTGTTGCGCTAGCTTCTGTGCTTTGCTCAAGCGCTTTTGCGATAGGCGGTCCAAGCGGGGCTAAACTAGACTATGCTATCACTGGGCAAATAGGCGAAGTAGTGGTAAATCCATACGACACAGCGCCTCTTACAGCAGTCATTAAAAATGGCGGCTACACACTAAGCAACGCTAAGGTCACTATCGTGCCAAAACAAGGCGGTCAGACTATAAGCTACAAAGTGGCTGATAAGCATCTTCGCACACATGGCGGCATACCTGTTTTTGGCATGTATCCTGACTATCAAAACACCGTTGAAGTCGAGTACGACAAGAGCTATAAAGGCAAGACTGAACACATAAAAGAGAGCTATAAAATTTACGCTCCAGCTATCTATCTAGAAAGCTCAGGCACGCCAAATCAAAAGGGTGCGCTATTTGACAAGATCGAGGTTACTAAGCCTGCGAGTGCTAAATTTGCTAACCGCCTCTACTACGTAAATAACTTCGTAAATAAAACAGGCAAGGGTACAAAAGTCGTTTGGAACAACCCAGCTGGTGGTGCGATCGAGTGGAACTATAGCCCAAATAACTTCATTCTTGATACAAAAGGCGAGGTTAGATGGTACCTTGAGCCAAGCAAAATTTACGATTTAAAACAGCCATTTCACGCTGGCGTAATGATGGGCTTTAAGCAAAATGATGACGGCGCTATGACTTGGGGATACGGCCAAAGATACGCAAAATACGACATCATGGGTAGAGAAATTTTCAACCGCGAGCTACCAGCTAGTTACAACGACTTCTCTCACTCAATGGACGTAGCACAAAATGGACACTATTTCTTGCGCGTGGCAAATGCCGACTATAAAAGGGCCGATGGCAAAAACGTAAGAACAGTTCGCGACGTGATCGTCGAGCTTGACCGTGACGGAAACGTAGTTGATGACTTTAGACTATATGAAATTCTCGATCCTTACCGCGATATCGTGCTAAAAACGCTTGATCAAGGTGCAGTTTGCTTAAACATAGACGCTAAAAAAGCAGGCCACACAGCAAGCTCTGATGAGCTTCAGTCTATGGATACACACGATAAATGGGGCGACATAGTTGGCGCTGGTCCCGGACGTAACTGGGCACACGTAAATAGTGTGGATTACGACCCAAGCGATGATAGCATCATCATCTCAAGCCGCCACCAAGACGCAGTCATCAAGATCGGCCGTGACAAACAAGTAAAATGGATCATGGGTGCTCACAAGGGCTGGAGCGATAAATTTAAAGACAAACTTCTTCAGCCAGTTGATAGCAAGGGCAATAAGATCGTCTGCGAAGATGAGTACTCAAAATGCCCAGGATACGAGAGCGACAAAGGTGGCTTTGACTGGCAATGGACGCAACACACAGCATTTAGGATAGATAGCAAGTCTAAAAAAGGCGAAATTTATCTAAGCGTCTTTGACAACGGCGACACAAGGGGCATGGAGCAACCAGCCATTGCTGGCATGAAGTACTCTCGCGCAGTCGTTTATAAGATCGATGAAAAGAAAAAGACAGTTGAGCAGATCTGGGAGTACGGCAAAGAGCGTGGCAAAGAGTGGTACAGCTCGGTTACTAGCCTTACGCAGTATCAAGATGACCTTGATAGCGTGATGGTCTACTCAGCCGTTGCTGGCATGCAGTTTGACATCGCAAAAGGTCGCCCAGTAGGACTTCCTAGCCCGCACATCGATGAGTTTGAGTGGGGTGCAAAAGAGCCAAGCATCGAGATAAAAATGACAAATGCGATGGGCTATCAGGCATTTCCATTTAGCTTGCAAAAAGCTTTTGAGAAATAATCTCTCTTTTCTCCCCTTTTTGCCCAGTGCAAGAAGGGGAGCCCTTACTACAAATTTAATCTATCAATAATAGATAAAAATTCACACTCACTCATAAATTTTAAAGTTCTAAATTAGAAATTTATATTGTAAAGATATTGTTTATTAAGGCAATAATATATAGCATTAGCACTTATATATAAAAATATATATTTAACATAAGGAGAAAAAATGAAAAAATTTTCATGGCTTTAGTGGTGCTGTTTGCAAGCCTTTTGCTTAATGCGGCTGAGTTTAGAGATATCAAAGATATGTCTGGCGACATCGTCAAAGTCCCTCAAAATGTTGAAAAGATCGCCACGCTTTGGTATGCGAACAATCAAATCATATTAATGCTAGGCGGCGCAGACAAGATAGTAGCGACCACCGATCTAATCAAAAACAACAAATGGTTTGTGCATATTTATCCTAGGATTTCAAGCATTCCAAACGGCGTAAACGGCAAAGATTTGCAGGTAGAAGAGCTAATTAAACTAAGCCCCGACGTCGTCATAGCCGCCACAAAGAAGAGCTAACTAAAAAACAGCTTTACCGTGCTTTATCCGTCGTTTACGAATCATGCGGATATGAAAAAAGCGTATCTATAATGGCAGAAGCCATAGGAGGCGACGCGCCGAAGATCGCGGAGAAATTTAATGAGTATTTTGACGGCAACCTAAAAAAGTGCTAAGTAAAACGGATAAGATCACTGCGTCAGATAGACCAAAAGTACTTCACATAGCCGACGGCAAAAATTTATTTAAGGTTGACGGTGCAAATACGATCATAGACGAGTGGATAAGGATCGCAGGCGGCCAAAACGCGGTTCAAAAAGCAGGAAATATGCTTGAAATCAATGCTGAAGAGACACCTAACGCAGATCCCTACGTCATCATCGTAGGCAGAGCCAAAGCTCCCAAAATTTTATAAAAGATATACGAAAATCCTATCTACGCGGGCAACCAAAGCCGTCAAAAATAAAAGAGTTTACGTAAATCCAACTGGCGTTTTTAGCTGGGATAGATACGGTACCGAGGGGGCTTTGCAAATTTTATGGGCAGCTAAGATTACATCCTGAAATTTTTAAAGATATAGATATGGCAGCTGAGACAAAGAAATTTTATAAAGAATTTTTACACTACGAGCTAAGCGATGATGAAGTAAATTACATCTTAAATGGCTTAGACCCAACTGGAAAATAATTTATCCTTATTTTAATCCATTTTTAGCCTTTACTTGTCTATCCAAACTTACGGATTTGTGTATATATACTAACTACTTAAATAACTAAAAATTTGTGAATTTGACACTAATTAAAAAGATAAAAAATTATGAGAATTTAATGATGAGGAAAGAGATACCCCAATGGATAAACCTTTGGGGTATTTAAGATTAGCTCATTAAAAGTATGTTACGTTATTTACCATATCGTCTTTAACTTCTACGGTAACGGTACCGCTAGTGAAAGTAGTATAACCGTCGTTGCTAGCTCCTTTACTCCATCCACCGCCAGAAAGATTAAGTTTATCGTTACCATCGCCGTCTATTTTTAGTTTATTATGGCTATCTGTCATATCTAGAACATCATTAGCTGATAGCGTTACAACATTTGTATCGGCCGAAGTTTTATTAACGTCTGTTATATCTAGTTTTTCGATGTTTTTAACATGACTAAAGTCTATGCTATTGTCAGCTACTTTTAATGTATCAAATCCGGCTCCGCCATCGATAGTAGAGCTACCGTCTATGCTTGCGTTTTTACCGATAGAGATAATATCATCTCCGCCGCCGCCGCTTATTATAGAGCCGCCGCTCATAGTTAAATTATTGCCTATCGTGATGATATCGTTTCCGTCTCCGGTGTTATTTACCGCGCTTCCGTTATTTCCCCAGTCGCCGTGTATACCCGCGCTATTAGCAAGCGTTAGATTGTCGCCCACAGTAATAGTATCGACTCCACCGCCGCCTTTGATGTCCGCCCAGTCTTGAAGGGTGACATTATTTGCAATATTTACGGTATCATTGTATCCTTGACCGCCGTCGTCCATATGGATATCGGAAGCCGATACTACGCCGCCATTTCCTATGTTTAAAGTATCCGCGCCGTATCCTAAATCCACATGCGTATCTCCGCTAACGGTGCCGTTTATGTTTAGCGTATCGACATCATCTCCGGTTATAAGCTGAGAATGTTCTACGGTAGCGCCCGATGCTACGGTTATAGTATCACTACCTCCGTTAAGATCAAATGTCGCGTTTTTAACGATAGCTCCAGCATTTACGTTTACGTGATCTTCGCCATTACCGTTTACTATTTTGGTTTGATATTGCCTATTGACTATAGCGTCCGATTGATCGCCAAATACCGCTCCGGAATTTATATTTACGGTATTTTTTGTTCCTTGTAATTCTACGGTAGTTTTACTAAATGTACCTCCGGCGATATTTACGACGTCGCCGTCGCCCATATACTTCCCATTTCCCGTACTTATTTTAGTTGTGGTAAAATTTCCGCCGTTTATATTTATTTTATCGTCTCCGTCTCCGCCACTTATTACCGAATTTTCTTTTATTACTCCCCCGTTTATGTTTATCTCGTCTTTTCCGTAAGAGCCTAAAATTTTCGCATTCGTAAGAATTCCGTCGTTTATATTCGTCGTCGTTTTACTATGAGATGTATGAATTTCAGAGTTTGTAATCTCGCCGCCGTTTATATTTATGGTATCTAAGTCATTGCTACCGCCATCTTTATTATCTAGTCCGGAATAAATCTTACTACCGTTTATTACCTTAGAGCCCGCATTAATATTTATAGTATCGCTACCGTATCCGGCTATAACTTTTGAGTTATCTATTATCGCTCCGGTGCCGATATTTATCGTGTCGCCTCCGATTTTGGCGTCTATTTTACTATTTTGCTTAAATGTAGAGTTGGTAATGTTTATAGTATCGTCGTCTTCGTCGCTATACCAAGCAGGTTGATCAGATACGCCGGCACGTAGTTCCGCGCCATTAGTAAAGGTAATGCCGTCGATATTGATTGTATCGTTACCCTCTCCGAAATCTATTACACCACTTTTTATAGTTATCCCTTTTTTGAAATTTATCGTATCTTCGCCGTTACCCATATTTATATTAGCCGTATCTAGATTTTCATTTATATATGCGGTATCGTTTCCGTTTCCGGCAGATATAGTAGCACCCCCATTTACGATAGAGCCTTGTTTAATATAAATAGTATCGTTACCGCCGCCCATACTTACGCTACTGCGTCCGCTTAGCGTAGCTCCGCTTTCTATATAAAGTTCGCTGTGTTTATCTTCATTATCGACATCGCCCGCTTCTATCCTAGCTTTACCGTCGACGGTTCCTCTAACGTATACGGTATTGTTACCCTCGCCGGCTTTTATTCTTGATTCTCCGGATACGTGCCCGTTTATATTTATCGTATCATCGCCGCTTCCAGTACTTATCTCATTAAAATGATTTGGATTACCGATCATATTGCCATCTATATTTATAGTATCGTTTCCGGCTCCGGTTTTTATATCTCCCCAAGATAGATTTGCACCGTTTTTAATATTAATCGTATCATCGTCCTCGCCGGTGTCTACTCTAAGAAATTTGCTAAAAGTTGCTCCGCTTTCGATATTAAACGTATCTTTTCCGAGTCCGGTATTTATTGCGGCATATCCACTCGTTTCTCCGGCAAAATTTACGGTATCATCGCCGTCTTCGGTATCTATCATCGTATTATCGCCTAGCTTGCCCTTGATATTGACTACGTCGCCTCCCTCGCCGGTATTTATATTGCTATTTTTTATTTCCGCTCCAGCTTCTACGTTTACGGTATCTACACCAGTACCAGTATGAGTATTTTTTACTTCCACATTATTTAAAAATTTAACTCCATCTCCGCCTACACCGCTATATACGGAATTAGCTTTGGTATTATCTACAATAATAGCGCTTCTATTATCTCCGCCAAATACGTTAAGATCCGTATTACCCTCTATAGAATTAGCGTAATTAGAAAGCCTACTAGAATCGGTCACAGCCAAATCTGATGCATCATCCTGACCTATAGCTAGTTTACCATCATTGCTTACATACCAACCGTCTTTATGTTGGAATGCACTAGGAGTAGTAGGATCGTCAGGAGTTAGATAATCTCTACCATCAGTATGTCTATATACGTGATATCCATTAGGTATAGAGTTATAAAATGAAGCTAATAGTCTAGAAGATGTGCTCTCTCCTACATATGCTGATAAAGGAATTTTTATGCTTCCTGCTGGCAAAGCAGGCTCTATTGCTCCAGCCCCAACAGCACTTCCACCACTTACACCAAAGCTATTATCTCCACCTGCTGCTAGAGATAAAGCATCTATGCTTCCTACATTAGCATTTATGTTACTAATGTGGCCTCCTTCTGCAAAGCTAGTAGAAGATAAGCTTACGCCATCTCCACCATTGCCACCTGCTTGTGGACCACCTGCTGCAGTTTCTTCTAGAGCATTAAGATCTGTTCCTTTTAAGATGGCTTGTTGTAAAGCTGAGATATCAGCTACTGTTTCGTTGTTGTTAGAGTCTTGATCTAGAGTTAGAGTATCTTTACCTATTAAAGTTATATCTTTACCATCAGTTTGAGTTATTGTTACTTTAGAGTTAGAACCCTCTGTAACTATCTTTTCACCTTGGTATACAATATCTCCTACACTTAATTGTCTTACCTCTCCTGTTAAGTCATTAAGTGCTCTTGCTATTCCTCCGCTTACGCTTTTAACTACTCCGGCTTCTTTAGCCATCATGTTCTCCTTATTGTTATATTATTTGAAATTTTGAATGAATTATATAAATTTTAGAAGTATATGTCTATTGTACTGGGGTACAGTGCGAGGAACTATTTAGCACATATCATAAATATCATACCAATCAACATGTATATCTTAGTGTCTTAATATATAGTATAAATATAGCAATTATGGCTTTTTAAAATATAATATCACTTTTATACATATTGAAAATCATTATATATTTCTATATAATTACTCAAATATTTTAAAAGGAGTTTAAATGCAGAGAAAAATCGTGCTTAGCCTCGCTTTGGTCAGCGTTTTGGCCGCCGCACAAGACGAAGTAGGGCTAAAATCGCTAGAAGGCGTAACCGTCACAGCGCAAAGATCGTCTCAAAGCGTAGACGAGATAAGCAAAAGCGTCTCGGTAGTAGATAAAGAGGAAATAGAAAGAAAGCTTGGCAAAAGCGTACCCGAGCTAATCGGCGAGGCGCCGGGGGTTTCGATCGTAAACGAAGGCATGGACTCGGGTACCGTAAACGTGCGAGGTTTTAGTTCGTCTGATTACCGCGTGCCGATGTTCGTAGACGGACTTAGATTTAGAGGTAGGCCGGCGTTTGAGTATTCGATATTTACGCCCGATCAAATCGAAAGGATAGAGATAATAAGAGGTCCCGCTAGTACGCTTTATGGCACAGATGCCTTTGGCGGCATAGTAAATTTAGTCACCAAAAGAGCTAGCGGGGACGTACACGGCGACTGGGCGCTATCTGATACGTATCTAAGCACCCAGTATCAAAGCGCAAACAAAGGCGTGCAAAACCGCTTACAACTCGGCGTAGTCGGGCATGGGTTTGACGCGTTGCTGGGCCTAAACTACAAACACGGCAAGGACTACGACACTCCTGCGGGCAAAATCCCAAATACGAGGTATAACTACCGAAGCCTTGATTTTAAAGGCGGATATAGCTTTGCCGATTTTCACAGACTTGAGCTCGTAACCAGATATACGGAGTCGCAGCGCGGCGTAGTCGGTACGGCGGTCGGCGCTCCCGGAACGGCGAATAAAAGAGGCTTTCAAAAATACATAAAAGAAGCGCCTCTTAGAGAAAAATACGTAGCGCTAAACTACGAAGGCAACATAAACGACAAATTTCTGCTAGATTCTAGCTTGTATTACAGAGAGCTTTATACGCACCTAAATATAAGGCCCTACATCGGCTCGTTTTCGCCTAGACAAGTCGATAACTACGTAAACGGCCCAAAGGTCTACGGCGGCAAATTTATCGGTAAATTAGTAGGCGACAACCTAACCCAAACCTACGGCGTAGATTTTTATTACGAGGACTGGGATAGCGTGTATCAAAGCGTAAATAACGGCCCTAGATTTCGCAATAGGCTAAGAACCAAACAGCTTGACGTCGCGGGCTTTGGATTGCTTGAATACGCGTTTAGCAATGACGCGATTTTGAGCGCGAATTTACGCTACGACCGCATAAAAACGTCCTTTGATATGGATAGCTCTATGAGTCCCGCCGTAAAAGCCCTATACGAAAACGCCAACGATAGAAAAGACGGCAGAGCCAGCTACGGGCTGGGGCTTATTTATCCCGTCGTCGGAGGACTTGAGTTTGTGGGTAATTTCTCAACCTCGTTTAGAGCTCCTATGAGCGGCGAGGTTGCTCCGATACTTACGTTTTCGGGCAGCGAGGCGTATCTGCCAAACCCTGATCTAAATATAGAAAAAGGCGTCACCTACGAGGCCGGACTTCGCTATACGGATAAAGCGCTTAGATCGAATTTGATATTTTATACGGGAGATTATAAAGACCTGATCGTCGAGCGAAATTGGCAAAGCGGCGGCGTGACCTACTATCAGTCGCAAAACGTAAATAGAGCCAAGATAAGCGGAGCGGAATTTGACCTTGCTTATAAAGTTTTATCAAATTTGGAGCTTAAAACAAACCTCGCCTACACGCGCGGCAAAAATAAACAAACCGGCAAACCGCTTCCGGAGATCGCTCCGCTTAGCGGACGCGTAGCCGTCTCTTATTCGCCGGAGTTTTTGGCAAATTCCTACATAGAGTATAGCGGCGACTGGGCGGCTAGAAAGACGCGTATAGATGATAGCGTAGAGCGCGAGCGAGCGGGATATTTCGTGCATAACCTATACTTTGGCAAGAGCCTGGGCAAACTAGGTTTCTTAAAAGATTTTAGCCTAAATTTCGGCGTCGAAAATATCTTTGACAAAGAATACGCCCCAAGCCTAAGCTACGAGCTAATCAGCCAGCCTAGAAGCGCTAGCAACCCGCTCATAAATCCGGGCAGAAATTTCAAACTAGGCTTTAAGGCTAGCTTTTAAAATTTAAATTTGCCGAGCGGGTTTTAAACCGACCCGCTCAAAAGACTTAAAATTTACAAATTTAAGGATCAAATTTGAGAAAAATCATACCTGCTTTATTGCTACTGGCAGCGATGCTGGGTGCGCTTGAATTTACCGATCAAAACGGCAATAAGCTTGTCTTTGACCGCTCCGTTAAAAGTGTAGTGCTGTTTCCGGTACCGCTGGCTTCGTTTTCTCTTAGCGTCGAAAACAACGTATCTCGCCTAGCCTCCGTCCATCCGATGGCCAAGAAAAATATCGAGCGCGGAATGCTCGGAAAAATGATAAAAGGCGCGGCTAGTATCCCCGCAGGCGGTATAGGAGAGGATTTTACCCCAAATATCGAGGAGCTGCTAAAACTATCTCCCGATCTTGTCGTACAGTGGGGCATGAGAGGCGAAAAGATTATCGAGCCGCTGCGAAAAGTAGGGCTAAACGTAGCTTTGGTAAATTTAAGCGGCACGGAAGAAGACCCGCTTTTTTGGTTTAGGATGCTGGGTAAAATTTACGAAAAAGAGCAAAGAGCGGAGCAAATTTTACAAAACAGAGCCGAGGTAAGAGCTAAGATCGAAAATTTCGTAAAAGGGCTTAGCAAAAAACCGAAGGTTCTTTTTATATTCGGCCGAGATAAAAGCTACGAGGCAGCCGGCGGCGGGACGTATTTTGACTACGAGATAAAGCTAAGCGGCGGAGTAAATGCGGCGAATTTCGGGGGATTTAGAATTTTAAATAAAGAAGAAATTCTCGCGCAAAATCCGGACGTTATCTTGCTTAGCAACTTTGACGAGCTAACTCCGCGGGACTTTTTTAACGACAAAATTTTAAAAAACGTAAAAGCCGTCAAGCAAAAAGCCGTCTATAAAATGCCCCTGGGGGGCGATATGTGGGAGCCGCCTACGGGCGAATCTCACCTGGGCTGGGCGTGGTTTAGCGTGCTGTTTTCGGAGCAGACGCATATAAATTTAAAAGAAGAGATGAAAAAGAGCTACAAATTGCTCTACGGCTACGATCTAAACGACGACGAGATAGCTAAAATTTTACGCTTTGATCTAAATGGCGAGAGCAAATTTTACGAGCTTTTTAGATAATGAAAAAGTATCTGTTTTTATCGCTTTTTCTAGCCTTTGCGGTCGTTTTTTCGCTACTCGCGGGCAGGATTTCGCTTGAGGGGCTAATTGACTATTATCAAAACGACAAAGAGACGCTTTACGCTTTGATATTCGACCTGCGCCTACCAAGGCTGATAGCGGCGTTTTTGATAGGCGCTAGCCTTAGCGCGGCGGGCGTGATATTTCAGGCGATGTTTGCAAATCCTTTGGTAAGCCCGAATATCCTGGGCGTAGGTAGCGGGGCTGGATTTGGCGCAGTGGTTTGCATTTTAGCTTTCGGTAGCCCCGTAGCCACGCAAATAGGCGCTTTTATTTTCGGCTTTTTAGCCGTTATGATAGCTTACGCGTTGGGCGTTTTGGCGAACAAAAACTCAAAGCTCATGCTGGTGCTTGCGGGCATCATCACGGGCGCTATCTTTGAGGCGCTGATCTCGGTTGTAAAATACGTCGCCGACACGCAAGAAAAGTTACCTAGCATCGTATATTGGCTAATGGGAAGCCTAAGCGCTATATCTTGGAGCGACGTAGCAGCGCTTGCCCCCGTTTGCGTTATCGGACTCGTGCTTTTGAGCCTAATGGGCTGGAAGCTAAACATTTTATCCCTAGGGGGCGAACATGCAAGCATTTTAGGCGAGAGTAAATTTTTAGGCTTTATATTTATCGTGCTTGCTACTCTGATAACGGCCGCAAGCGTAGCCATCGCCGGTATCATCGGCTGGGTAGGGCTTTTGATGCCGCATGTTACGAGGCTGATTTACGGCTCCGATAACTCGCAGCTAGTTCCGATTTCTGCGATATTAGGCGGGATATTTTTGATGCTAACCGACGTCGCGGCTAGAAGCGTGAGCTCGGCTGAAATCCCGCTAAGTATCCTAACCGCGCTTATAGGCGCTCCGATGATCGGCGTCATCATCGTTAAAAAGGGCAAAAGATGGTCTTGAGCGTAGAAAATTTAAGCTTTTCATACGAGCGTAAGCAAATTTTGCAAAATTTGAGCCTCAGCCTAAAAAGCAGCGAAACACTTGCGATTTTGGGCCGAAACGGCATAGGTAAATCTACATTTTTAAAGATTATTTTAGGACTTTTAAAAGCAAAAAGCGGTCAAATTTTGATTGATGGTCGCGATCATGTCTCTCTTAGCGGCAAAGAACGCGCCAAACTCGTAGGATACGTGCCCCAAAGCGAAAATATCGCTTTTAGCTTTAAGGTAAAAGATCTGATTCTAATGGGCGTAAACGCAAACGTCGGTATATTTTCAAGGCCGAGCGCGGAGGATAAGGCGATGGCCGAGGAAGCCGCAAGCATAGCGGGCGTTAGCGAGTATTTAAATTTAAACGTAGACGAACTAAGCGGCGGCATGATGCAGCTGGCGCTTATAGCTCGCTCGCTCGTACTACGGCCCAAAATTCTCGTCATGGACGAGCCTACGTCATACCTCGACGTCTTTCATCAAAACGCCGTTTTAAGCCTAATCAAAAGGCTAAATAGCGAGCAAAAAACATGCGTGATATTTACCTCGCATCATCCCGATCACGCGCTTGCGGCGGCAGATAAAACCTTGCTATTAAACGGTCCCTTAGGATATGAATTCGGCGCAACGGGTCAAATTCTAAAGGGCGAAAATTTAACCAAACTTTTCGGTATCGATTTTATAAATTTAAACGTCGAAGATAAAAGGAGGTTGCTGGTTAGGTGGAATATCGATTAATTATAGAGTGCTTAGGCCTTTATAATAGCTTTTACCAGGCCATAAGCCATAAAACTATTATTAGGTGTTTGTAAATTTACTTAATCATTTTAGCTTGAAATAGTCTTATGTTTTATTGCAGAAAATTTATACAAAAATAGACAAAAGGTTATTTTATATAGATTAAAAAGACAAACAATTATAAAAATTTAATGACAAGAAAGAGCATCCCAAAGGAAATTCCTTTGGGATTAAAGTAGTTAGTTAAATTTTAAATCTCGTGTACTACTACGTCTTTAATTTCTAAGGTTACAGTATGACTTCCTTCTACTTTTGTATAGACGGCATACCCATCAGAAGTAGGATTAGTATCCTTTATCCAGCCTTGTAGCGTTACGTGATCGTCACCATTACCATCTATTCTTAGCTTATTATGGCTATCAGTCATATCTAAAACGTCTTTAGCTGATAGATTTATATTGTTATTGCCTTGGGTTAAATCTAGTTTTTCGAAATTCTTAACTCTGCTAAAATCTATACTGCCGTCGGCGACTTTTAACGTATCATATCCGGCTCCGCCGTCGATAGTAGAGCTACCGTCTATGCTTGCGTTTTTACCGATAGAGACGGTGTCATTGCCTGAGCCTACATTTATGTTCGAATTTATAACCGTACCGTCTATATTTAAAGTATCTTTTCCTCCGTACGTTTGTATTTCAGCATTTTTGACGGTAGCACCGGCTTTAACGTTTATGGTATCTTCTGAATCATTTCCATGATCTGATCTTATATAAGTTTTATGCTCATTAAAGGCATTAAGACCAGCATCTCGGTCGCCAAATACCGCGCCAGACTCTATATTTACTTCATTTTTACCCTTGTCTAGTCCGATCTCTGCTTCGCTAAACGTACCGCCTCTTACATATACTTTGTCTTCACCATCGCCGGTATAAATTCTTGTGCCGGTTAAATTTGCTCCGGCATTTATATTTATTATGTCGTTACCGCCATCCATATTCACTTGAGAATCTTTTTTGAGCGTAGCATTATCTATTGTTAAAGTATCAATGCCCTCGCCCATATCTGCTTTGACTGTTACTGTAGCTCCGCCGTGCATCTTTATCTCATCGTCTCCGCCGTGAGTTTGAAGATGATTGGTATTAGTATAAGTAAAGTTGCCCGCTATATCTATAACGTCTTTATTTTGGCTACCCATAAGGCTCTTTACTATAGCTTCGCCGCTTTGGTGGAAATTCATATATTGCTCGCCTAGAGATTGAGAAGCTTGTATCGTTACGTCTTTTAATACGGCGTTTCCGGTTACGTTTAGAGTAGCTTTATCTGTTGATTTACCGCCTTCAAACTGCAATGTGGTGCCATCCAACTCGGCATTATCTTTGATTTCTATCTTATCATTCTCTCCAGCGCCAGTGCCAAAATTACCACCTTTAGCCTTAACGCTGCCACCTATAGTTATAGTATCGCTACCTTGTTCCCCTTGAAGATACGTGTTATTTAAGATTGCATTGCCGCTTACTGTTATAGTATCGTCACCGCTTCCACTCTTGTTATATCCGCCGGTTAAATTTGCGTTTCCGGTTATGGTTATCTCGTCATTACCATTGCCAGACTTAATGCTAGTGTATTTAAGTTGGGCATCCTCGATTTTTACAGTATCTTTAGCCCTGCCAACCGCATTAGCATTAGCATTAGCATCGCCAGTATCTATCTTTACGTTATCTAGAACGGTATTTGTACCTGAAATAGTTATCTGGTCATTTCCCGGTCCATTTATAGGATCAAGCGTAGTTCCGCCGTCGCCCAGTATAGAGCCGCCGGTAAATTTAGTTCCATCGTTAATGAAAATTTTATCGTTTCCAGCTCCGCCGGATACGCCTCCTATACCCCAAGGACCGTTAAATTCCGCTCCGTTAATATGTATCTCGTCATCTCCGTCATCAGCCCAAACGGTAGCTTTATTAAACTGAACGCCACTTTCTAAATATACTCTATCGTTGCCTCGTCCAGTTGTAATGAGTGAATTGTCTTGAAATATAGTTCCATCTTTTACAGTAACGATATCATCTCCGTTTTTCGTATATACATTAGAGCGTTTACCTGGACTACTTTCCATAAATGTAGCGTTTGAAATAGTTATTTTGTCATTATCGTCAGCTGCCGTATCGCTTCCTGTACTTAGCGTAGAGCCTTTAAATGTTATACGATCAGTAGAATTTAATTTACCGTCATTGATCTTTATCTTATCTTCACCTGCACCCATATCTACATTTACATTAGTAAGTGTTATACCACTTTTTATATTTACAGTATCTGAGCCATCTTCGGTTACAATATTTGATTGAGCCGTCGCGGTAATATTTGTATTTATGTTAACAGTATCGTTATCAACTCCAGTATTTATACTAATATTATCTATTGTCGCACCAGTGTTAATATTAACTGTATCCTCGCCGTCGACCGTTATAATAGTAGAATTTTTTAGAGTTCCGTCAATATTTACGATATCTTTAAATTTATTGCCCCAAATAGTTTTTGCATCTAAATTAGTAACATTTGAAATATCTATCGTATTTTCACCAAAACCGCCAGATATTCCACTTATATGAGAATTTTTAATTTTTATTCCATCATTACCGCCCCATATGCCGCCTTCTACAACTCCCTCAACAGTAGAGTTTTCAACAGTAATGTTATCCTTATCAGAATCTGCAGCTGCACCGTATCGGCTAGGATTTTCTCCTTTGCCTCCACTAACGTATCCTTTTACTTTTGCGCCGTCTAAAATTTTAATAGTATCACTATCTTCTCTACCTTCAACGTTTCTTAGTATTGTAGTACCTTGACCGCGCACCGTAATCTCGTCATTTCCCCACATACCACGAACTAGACCTGCCCTAGCTCCATTTTCTACAGTTATGATGTCATCTCCACCTCTACCGTTTATATCACCAACATAAGCTCCTCTACCGCTTACAGTTATGATATCTCCCCCTTCATCGCCTTGAACAAGACCAGCTTTTGCTCCGTCCTTTACGGTAATCTTATCGTCTCCATCTCCACCGACTATGAATTTTGCACTAGTTCCTCTACCGCTTAGCGTTATAGTATCGACATCAGCACCTTTATCTTCTATATCCAAGCTTGGTCTTACTTTCTTTTCATACTTATCGTTCATTGACTTTGTATCACCGTATATAATGCCCTCTACTTTAGCGCCGCTATCTAAGGTTATAATATCTTTTCCCGCATTACCGTATACGTTTCCGTTTATTATAGATCCGTTTTGTAAAGAGATCTTGTCTACGCCGTCGCCACCGCTAATAGCATCTGTGGTATCATCTCCCATATAATCTTTAGCAGCTCGTCCACTTACCGTAGAATTATTTACAGTTATACCATCATTTCCAGAACCACCAAAAATTTCTACTGCCTCTGCACCATTTTTGAGATCAACATTATCGTTTCCAACTCCACCATATACAGATTCTATTTTTGCATTGTCTACTGTTATTTTATCTATGTTATCCGACCCAAACACTTTTAAATTCGGATTAGGATCTACTATCTTAGCTACTGAGCCATCATCTGGATAGTTTGAAGCTTTTGCTGTGCTAGTTACCGCTAGGTCTTTAGCATCATCCTGACCTATAGCTAGTTTACCATCATTGCTTACATACCAACCGTCTTTATGTTGGAATGCACTAGGAGTAGTAGGATCGTCAGGAGTTAGATAATCTCTACCATCAGTATGTCTATATACGTGATATCCATTAGGTATAGAGTTATAAAATGAAGCTAATAGTCTAGAAGATGTGCTCTCTCCTACATATGCTGATAAAGGAATTTTTATGCTTCCTGCTGGCAAAGCAGGCTCTATTGCTCCAGCCCCAACAGCACTTCCACCACTTACACCAAAGCTATTATCTCCACCTGCTGCTAGAGATAAAGCATCTATGCTTCCTACATTAGCATTTATGTTACTAATGTGGCCTCCTTCTGCAAAGCTAGTAGAAGATAAGCTTACGCCATCTCCACCATTGCCACCTGCTTGTGGACCACCTGCTGCAGTTTCTTCTAGAGCATTAAGATCTGTTCCTTTTAAGATGGCTTGTTGTAAAGCTGAGATATCAGCTACTGTTTCGTTGTTGTTAGAGTCTTGATCTAGAGTTAGAGTATCTTTACCTATTAAAGTTATATCTTTACCATCAGTTTGAGTTATTGTTACTTTAGAGTTAGAACCCTCTGTAACTATCTTTTCACCTTGGTATACAATATCTCCTACACTTAATTGTCTTACCTCTCCTGTTAAGTCATTAAGTGCTCTTGCTATTCCTCCGCTTACGCTTTTAACTACTCCGGCTTCTTTAGCCATCATGTTCTCCTTATTGTTATATTATTTGAAATTTTGAATGAATTATATAAATTTTAGAAGTATATGTCTATTGTACTGGGGTACAATGTTGAAAAATTTGTATGGCTAGCTTTTATCGCAGCCCTCTAAAATTTAGCCTTTGCCTTTAGAATTCTTAGCATTAGCTTTAGTAGAAATTGATTTTATTTAAAAATTTAAAGACCTACCAAAATACAAAGTAAGTCTTTAAATATGATCTTATAAAGCCTTTATATCTCCACCGATAACTCTTAGCCCTCTACTATCAAATATCGCCTTTACGCCAGCTACTTCTATCACGACGCTTGATCCTTCTATCGTTACTTTTGTGCTACCTACTTGATGGATTATCTTATCTTTGGCATTTACCTCATAAGTCGTCTCTATATTGCTAAATTTTGAATCAGCAATCTCTGTGTGCTGGGCAGCTGTTTTTGTTGTAAAATTTGACTTAGCATTTATATCAATGTAGCTATTTGCCTGAAGCACGATATGCTCGTTACTAAATTCATTTATACCTTTTTGTGAATTTAGTTTATAGCCACCATCTATGTTCTGCTCTTTTGTGCCTTTTACCTCTTTCATCTCATCGTTATGTATGGTCGTATTAAGATTTGATTTTACTTCTACAAATTTATCATGTCCTACAAATTCATGACTATCTTGACCTACTCTTGTATTGTTGTCAACGGCTACATTTAGCGTATTTGAGACACCAACTACTGTATCTTTTGAAAGTCCAACTGTTGTTAGATACTCGCCTCCGACATTTACGTTTTTAGCAAGATCTATCGTCTGAATGTGAGCTTTTTTTACTCGTTCAGTATAACTTCCATGCACTTGTGAGCTTTTGTCATTTAGTATTGTTTGAGAAAAGTCGTTATTTACAAGCTCGTCATAGTCCTTTTCTGCTTTTACATAAATTTGCTCTTTATTTTTTAAATTTGATAAAGTGATCTCGTTTATACCGGTCTCATTTGCACCAATTGTTTTTGAGCTAAGAGATGTTTGGTGATAGTTACTATCTACATTTACAAGTGGCGTATTTGAAGCATTATATAGGCTGCCACTTACCACTGGGTTGTCTATGTCATTTTGTAAAAACGAGATGATAACCTCATCGCCGATCCTTGGTATGGCAAAAAATCCTGAGCTATTGCTAGCAATAGGCGTTATCACTCTTAGATAAGCACTCTTGTGATAGCTTGCGTTGATGACATCGTCTTTATCAATTATCTCTTGCGTACTAAAAGCGTTTAACCTCACCTTTACCCTACCATAGCTATCAGTATGGATCGTGTTATTTTGGCTGTTTAGCCCATCTTGACCGACTACAAGACCTAGCGTAATGTCTGGTGCTTTTGGTTTTTGTTTGTAGCTTGGGACAAATTTCACACTACTTGGAATGATGCTTATCTCATTTGTGTATGAGCTTATAAATTTTTTATCTTTAAACGGAACATTATCGCCCAAATTTAAGGTATTTTCTAAAACGCTCTCATCAATATAAGTATGCTTTAAAGCTATTATTTTAAACTCATATTCACCCTTGCTAGCATCAATGGCTACCGAGATATTATCATTTAAATTTAGTGCAAATACATTTGAGCTAGCGGTAAATTCTTTTAAAAGCATATCGCTTCTTAGTTTCTTAAGGTAGGTGCTAACTTCAAGCAAGCTAGTGTCACTAAATGAATACTCATCTAAATTTATATGCTTGTCATAGATATTTACCTGCTCGTCAAATATCTTTTCATTTTTACTCTCTAGCACATTTGGATAGGCTGTATTTTGAAAAGAGTGCGTGAAGCTATTTGCTTTTAGCGTCTCGCTCTTTGTTATTTTATTTATATGCTCGGTTGCTAGATTATTATTCAAATTTACATTAAAGCTTACTTTTCTAGCTTCCTTGCTACTACTTGTATCACTTGAAGTAAAATTTTCATTTTGATTGCTATAAGCTAGTATAAATGTATCATGAAAATAAATTTTTTCATCGTCTTCATAAAAATATATACCGCTATCATGGCAAAGTCTTGTTATAAAGGCTAGGTCACTCTCATTGTACTGGGCTATAAATTCTCTTTTGTTGTAGTTATTTTTGATATTTGAGAAGTCCAGCTCTTTGGTTAGTCTTTGTTTATTAAAAGCCAAAATATCCTTTACTACTTCTAAAATACTCTGGTCTGTATAAATTCTATTTGCTCTATTTATGCTTAGTCTATATAGTGGCGAAGTTAGCTTGAATTTAAAGAAGTATTTTTTATCTATATTTGTACTAGTCTCATCATCTACGCCAAGATACTCTACATCGCTTACTATTCCACTAAAGTGCATATCGTTTGAGCTACCATCTGGAACGATGTTTTTATTTGTTGAAGACGGCCTTTTTATGCTTAGCTTTATACTTTTGTCAAGATATTTATATATGCTTGAGTAGCTTTTATCGTTATTGTAGATGGTGTCTAAATTTTCATAAAGCGGGTTTTTCACCAAATTTATATAAGCAAAGCACTCTATGCTAAATATACTTTCTAAATTTTCATAAATATCTGCACGTGTAACGATAAATTTATCGTTTGACTCGTTTGCTATCTGAAGAGTTGAGAAGGTATCGTTAGATACGCCGTAGTCCACAAAGCCGTCTGTTGCTACTGAATTGCTAGACGCCATCATGACAGGCTTAGTCAGTGATGATGTTGGTGATGTTAAATTTTTGTCCATTTGTTGCTCTTTCAATCTTTTTTCGTTTTCTTCTTGTTTTAATGCCTTTTCAAACATTTCAATATCGGTGTCAGTGAGGTTACGATAGTTTTTAAACCACTCCACTTGATCCATTTTTTTAATTTCTTTAAATTCTCTGTAGTCTTTATCTTTTGTGATATCAATCTGCCTTTCAGCCATATCGGCAGCTTTCTCATAAACAAAGCCACCAGGTCCAGCAATAGTACTAAATGCACCACCAGTAGCTTTTATTGCTCTTGTTGCATCCCCATATTTGCTTTTTTTATCAACACCTACTATTTCATTATTTTTATTTTTTATATCTAACTTCTTTTTATTTATATTTAAAAAATCCACTACTTATTCTTTCTGTTTAATATTTTTTCTAGATCTTTTTCATCATTTATAAGCATTAATATGTTTTTTAAGAAGCCATAATCTTTTGGGTCCTGTCCATAATCTAATAGTCTTTTTATTAATTTAAATTTCTCTTCTTTAAATTCTTTATATTTTGGAGTTTTAATAAACTCAAGTAACCCAGGACTAGCCTTTTTATTGTCTATACCAACACCATTTTCCCTAAAGAAAAATACAAAATCAAATCCTATCGATGTAGCTAATTGCATATTTGGCTTAGCACCATTATTCAAAAGCAGATCAAAAGTCTCATTCTTTTTATAATCATATGCAAATTCGAGCAAATCATATGTTCTATTAGAAAGTTTTTCATTTTTCAAAGTTATATCTGTCGCACATTCATATTTTTTAATATATTCCTCAATATTTTTTCTTGTATCATTGTCACTTATATTTTCATCAGCTATTATGTTAAACATATCAGCACAACTTATTGTATGTGAATATAAAGATGTTATTAAAAATATGATTATTACTAATTGCTTCATTGCGCTAATTCCTTTTGAGTTTCATTCTTTAATAAATTATCTAAATCTTTTTCATCATTTATAATTTTCAAAATAATCTTTAAAACCTCATAGTCTTTTGGGTCTTGTCCGTGCAATAAAAGCTTTTTAATTAGCCTAAATTTATCGTCTTTAAATTCTTTATATTTTTGAGTTTTTATAAATTCCAATAGCTCAGGGCTAGCTTTTTTATTGTCTATACCGACACCATTTTCCCTAAAGAAAAATGCAAAGCTCATGCCTATGGATGTTGCTAAACTAGCATTAGCTGATGTTCCTTTTAACAAAAGAGTATCAAAAGTTTTTGTTTTATTTGCATCGTAAGCAAATTCCAATAAATTCGCTCTAATCGTTAAATTATTTAATTTTACGCTAGCATTAGCATCGCATCCAAGATCATCTATGTAGTATTTTATATACTTAGCCGTTTCAGTGTCACTTAAATTTTTATTAAAAATAAGTCCAAACATATCCGTACAATTTGCTTCATGTGAATATAAAGATGTTATGAAAAATATGATTATTGCTAATTGCTTCATTGCACTAATTCCTTTTGAGTTTTATTCTTTAATAAATTATCTAAAACCTCTTCATCATTTACAAGCGTTAATACCTTCTGTAAAAGGATATAGCCTTTTGGATCTTGCCCATGTTCTAGGAGTTTTTTGATTAGCTTAAATTTCTCTTCTTTAAATTCTTTATATTTTTGAGTTTTTATAAATTCTAGTAGCTCAGGGCTTGGTGACTGCCCTTCTAACTTAACACCATTTTCTTCAAAAAAAAACAAAAAGTCTAATCCTATTGAACCAGCCAACCATACATTAGGTACTGCACCTTTTTCTAAAATCTCGTCAATACTTTTAGGCTTATTTGCACTATATGCAAATTCTAATAAACTGGCTTTCATTGTGAAATTCGGTAAATTTATACTAGCATTAGCATCACATCCAAGATTATCTATATAGTATTTTATATACTTAGTAGTTTCAGCGTCACTTAAATTTTTATTAAAAATGAGCCCAAACATATCCGTACAATTTATTTCGTGTGAATATAAAGATGTTATGAGAAATATGATTATAACTAGGTATTTCATATCGCATTTCACATATCATGTTAATTTAAAAGATAAAGATAAAAAGGGCTCATCTGTGTCCTTCTAGCTAGAAGATGATTTTATTAACCCTAGGGGTAAACCCTAGGTTAGTTTTAAGCTTTTTTAGTAGCTTCTCTCCAGTCGTCGCTTCCGCTTGTGCCTGCAGCTACGTGTTCCCAAACTATCTTTCTATAGTTCATTGAAACTTTGAAAAGCTCTGTTTTGTCGCTGTTTAGCTTGTCTTGAGCATTTGGACTTACTAGAGTAATATCTGTTATAGTTGCATCTTCTAGTTTTGTGGTGAAGAAATGCTCTGCACCACCACTAGTTGATGTTCTATACCAATAGATCTCAACCTCTGGAAGTCTTTCACCTTGTGTTAAAGCATTGTAAAGAAGTGGAACAGCTTTATTTAGTGATGTAGTAAAACTAAATGGCTTATGGACTCTTTGACCTGATGGTTGGCCACTTTGTGGATCAGTTGGAACTGTTACTATATGAGAAACCTCTTGAGCCATGATCTCATCTTCGTGACCTGACTGATAGCGATTACCTATACTAGCTTCTGTTGAAGCACCGCTTGAAATAAGTCCTTGTGTAGAACCTTTCACTTTAATATACACTGGTTGTGACATATTTACTCCTATTAAAAAGTTTGGATTATTCTATCTTTTATTTACTTTCTGTTTTATTAAAAACATTACTTTTTTAACATATAGCTTTGAAGAGCTTTATGCAATAGATAATTAAACGCTTCCTTGTCTTCCTTAGTACTTTTTAGTACGGCTCCTGAAAGATATTTAAAAAATGAGTTATTCTCGACTATATCATACATTTGGCTATATAGCTCTTTGCATATAAGCTTAACCAAAACAGTATTTATTAGTTCTGTCGAATCACTAAGAGGAAGAGTTTTCATGATTGTTTCCATATCTTTTGTATTTAAAGTCCTAGTCTGCTCACTTATAGGGCTCATATTTGGTTGCAATTTTATACTCTCAACTATCTTTGTCAAAAGCTCATCCATGCTTTTTGCAGTAAGCATATTTTGATTATTTGCATTTTCTTCTTCGTCAAAATTTTGAGCCATTTCATTTAAATTTAAAACTGCATCGTGCGCATTTTCATTTAAAGTGATATCTTTTTTCTCATTTATTAATGAGTTTATCTTTGGTTCTTCTTTAAAATCAACATTTGATATTTTACCAACTGGCTCAAAACGTTTATCATCAAGCTTGTCAAAATTTTTCGTATTTTCTATTATCTTATGAGCTTTCCCTATATATTCATCAATCCTAGAAGGGTCTATAAATATAAATTTTAACTCCCCTATTCTAAAGACATCGCCCAAATTTATGACACTCTCATAGTCATCTGGAAGCTTTGAATATGAATCACTATAAAAAATTTCACAATCTTTATAGCCACAGATTGTGAAAACCCCCTCTTCAAATCCAACATGAGCGTGTTTTGGTGCGATTGAATCGCTCATATCATTACAAGAAAATTTTGTAGTGTCTAATGAGCCTATATCACCGCCATTTTCATCAAAAATGATAAATTGAGCTGAAAAGCTTGACGCTTTATCATAATTTTGTATAACTGCTGCTATTTGTTGCATATTTTATCCTTAATAAAGCATCTTCTTTGGTAAATTTATCGTTGGTATGATATCCATAAGCTCTAAAAGCTCTCCTCCATTTGGTGTTACTTCAAAGCCAAAATACGAATCTCTTCTACCATCAAAATTGAGCGTACTAACGCCAACACTACTAAAATTTGAAGCTTTTAATATCTTATACCAGCCCCACTCTCCATCAAAGCTTAGCTCTTTTCTCTCGCTTCCAGTACTTGAAACTGCATTGAATTTAAACTGTGTTGATATATCAAAATTTTTGCTTGAAACTATCAAATTTGAGGCAATTGTATGATCATAAGTCAAAGAGTTATTAGAATAACTAATATTTATATGGCTAAAATTTGCCGATAAGTCGACAGCTTTTAAATTATAATTTAATTTTAGCTCATCATTTGAATCAAGCATTAAATTTGAAATTCTGTCTATATAGGCAATATTTTTAAGGAAATCTCTACTAAATCTTAGCTCTTTTGCGTATTTTGGTCTTATTTTATAACCATCAGCGGTTTTACTTAAGATTTGTTTTAAATATCTATCATAAAAGCTATTCCAAGTTCCGTTTTTGCCAAAGAATCTTTTAAATTCTTCTGTGCTAACAGCCTTTGGAGATTGTTCATTAAATGGATAAAATGGCTTGATAAGACTTTCAAAATCATCAAAAACATCATCTCTATATGCTGTTGATAAAAGCACCGAAGCACCATTTTCTACTTGTTTCCATGCAAGTGTCGATAACTTTTGATAATATTCATTTAACTCATCTGGAAGCTTCTTAGCATCATTATTTAAGACAACAAATGGATCGTTTTCATTTTTTATGCCATTTATTGCATAAACTATTTTATCATCGTTGCTTTGAAGCATTTCAAAGTTATAGTCACTAACTTTTTTATAAACGCTTGTTACATCGTTGCTTATAATATCCAGCAAGTCATTAGAATTTAACGTATGATAATTAGTAAATTTAGCACTAAAATCACTGAAAACACGCTTTATCTCACTTGAAGCAAATCCTAGAGAATAGATATATTTTAGTAAATTCTCATCATTTAAATTTGTATTTTGATTAGTTAATTTTATTAAAGAATTTAAAGGATTTTCTCTCTTTGACAATATGTCGAGCTCTTCTATGACCTCTTTTTTTGTGGTAAATTCATTTGGTTCTATTTCTCTTAAAATTTGGCTCCACTTATCAGCATAATTTTGCAAATAAAGCTCTATTACGGCAATGCTTAGCTCTTTCTTATCATTTGAGCTAATATCTTTTAAAGAAGAATTTGTCTCCATTAGCCAAGATTCTATTCCAGCTGTTTGATCTATGTTTGAGCTAAGCTTTGACAAGAAATCTCTTAAATTTTCTTTTGTATAAATTTTATTAAATGGCTTAAATGCTTCTTTTTCTTGGACTACTGTGTATAAATTTTCAACATCTTTTTTAATATCGTAAAAAGATTTATCATCCTTGAATGATATGAACTCAAGTATATAGTAGAGCCTTTGTGCTCTTTGAACAGGTGATAGCCTCGTATTTGCTATACTTTGAGCAACTGTATCTGCAGTTATGTTTAAATTTTCTGCCTTTAAAATAGCCTCAATATGAGCTAAAAATTCATCTTTTGCAACGCCATATTTTTCAAATTTATCCCAGTTTGTGCTAATCCAAATTTTAAATAAATCCACATTTGTGTAATCTTTGTCAAAGAGCGAATCATACATATAAAATGCTTTTATTAGCTTATCTGGATCAATTTCATTTTTTAGTATATTTTCCATTTCAGTTAAAACTGTATTTTTGAAAAAATCAGCATTCAAATCATAGTAAAGTGCTTTAACTGGAGTAAAGCCTTTATACGAAGTATCTAGTGTTATATACTCAAATTTAGTATCGCCGCTAAAGATTCTTGGATAGTCATTTAGACTTTGTTTTAGTAAATTTAGAAGCTCAATCTTTTGTGTTGGAGAGAGATCCTTATATTTTTTGCCATCAAGGTATGAAGAAATTTTATTTGCATTATTTATAGCATTTTGCTCTTTTATGTTTTTGGTATCTAGAATAAAACTAGAACCCAAATATACTCCAGCACAAAGTATGGCTACTAAAACAAAATTTGCAAATTTTGTAAATTTATTTTGAGCACCAAATTTATTTAAGTTAGCTTTAAAAGCTATCTCTTTTAAAAATGATTTTACAAAATAGCTTTGTTTACTATAGTTATTTACTGCTCTTAAAAGTGGTTTTTTGATGTTATATCTATCGCAAATAGTGTTTGTAAGGTAGTTTATAGGTATATTTTCTTGATAAGCACTAACGAAATAAATTCCATTTATGATTGAGCTATTTTTAAGTGCATTTTGGGAGCTTAGCTTTGTTACAAAATCTTTCACTAAAGCAAAAAAATTATCAAGTTGTTTTAAAAAGAGATATGAACGTTTTTTATCTTCCAATAAATGCGAAATCGAGTTCTTACTCATGAGATGTTTAAATAGTGACTCGCTTAGGCCTTTTAGTTCAGTTTCTAGTGATTGTTTTGAAAAATTTGAATCTAAGTTTATTCCTAGAGCTTTATTTGCCACATCTTCATTGAAAAGCCTAAAATAATCTCCCATACCATCTATTAAGTCAAGTTTGCTAAAAACAATATAAATAGGGAATTTAATATTTAGATGTTTCTCGCAGTCATTAACCCTTTTTATCATATATCTAATTAATTCATCAAAATATTCTTGAGTACCTTCGAGGAATTTTTTAGTATCTATGATTAAAACCGCGCCACTTAATCTAGCGTTAAAATCATTTCGTTTTAAAAAGTGTAAAAATTCACTCCAGATACTTTTTTTAAGCAAGTAATCCCTATTTTTATCCACATCATCTTCAGGAAGCTCTTCAGTAGCTGTTGGCTGATACAAACTCTCTTGTGCAAAATGTATGCCCTCAGTATCTAAAAGTGCGCCAAATTTTGAAATGTAAAGATTAAAGTTTGTTGTACTTTTGTGTATTTTTTTATAAGTATCCAAACTATCAGATAGTGGAAATTCGATATTTGAGTAGTTTATAAATGCGCTCTTTCCAGCACCTTCATTACCCATTATCATTATTAAAGGTAATTTTTTAAAATTTATATCTTTTTTCCATGTTGTTTTGGCATCTTTCAAAGAAAGCATAAAATTTCTTTTTGCCTTACCAAAGCTATCCATAGACTCTTTTTTTATCTCTTTTAGCTTATTATTTTTTTTATCTTTTTGAGATGCTAAATAGTGCATTAATGGTTTGATTAAAACAAAAAACAAAATAACTACCCAAAATGCAATTAATATAGTGACTCTTGAACTTATGCTAGCAAAGCTATATACATCATTAAAAGCTATAAGTGGAGCATAAAGCCAAAATAAGATGCTTAATGCAATAGAAGCTACCAAAATGGTGCTGTGTTTAAATCTAAAAAAGACAAAAAATCTTCTTAGGTAATCGATAAATGCCATTGATGCACATCCTTTTACAAATAAATATATTTCTTTAATGTAATAATAACAAATATTTTAGATTTTATATCTGAAAATTTAAGAGCAGAGCCTAAATTTTATAAAATTTGACATATTTTTATTACTTTTAAGCCTTGCACCAAGGCCTATTTTACTATAACTTTCATCTATCCCAAGCTTTAATTGCATCTTTGGAGAATAGTTTATTTTTATGTATAAATCGGCAACAAATTCATTGTTTGTAAAAAAGATAAGAGTATCTTGAAGCTCTTTAAATTTTCTTCTTTTTGGGAAAAAATCAATAGCTTCTTCATAATCTATGCCATTTATATAAACTGCTATTTTAGTTTGTTTCTCAAAAAGCTTTTTACCAAGTATAAAATTTCTGCCCAAAGTCCTATTTTTGATACCAAGCAAATTTAAATTTGAAGGCGCTATGAAAATTTGATTTGGTAAATTTTCCAGCAAAAATAGTTTATTTTTTAAATTAAAATGACGCTGCAAGGCAAACTCGATCTCTCTTTTAGGCCTTCTTTGGCTAATAATAAGCGGAGAAAATGGTAAGAATTTTTTTGCTAATTTTTTATTGCCTATGTTTAATACATCCAATAAAATCTTTGAAATTTTATCATCAAGCTCTTTTTCAAAAGATCTTGCATAATTTTTTAGACTAATGCTATCAAAGAAAAGCCAAAGCAAGTAATTGTCAAAAAAGTCAAAAAATTTCTCAAAATTATTATCGCTACTCTTTGAGATCTTCTCCAAAATATAACTTGTAAGATGCGAGCCACTTCCCAAAAGACCCATAAAATTTACGACGATTTTTACTACGTCCTCTTTATTTAAGCTCTCAAGCTCATTAATCGGATAGGCAAAACTTGGACTATTTTTTAAAAAAATATCTCTTCTATCGTGGTACTTTAGGCAGTTCTTTACTAATTTAAAAAAAGAAGCTTGATTTAGTTCTTTGTTCATATTAATTTTTTTGTACCACCTAAAAAGTCATAATTAAGCAAAATTTTACTCTTTATACACTTTATTTTAAGTTCACAAAATGAATTGATTGAGGCAAATTTTGATAAAAATTTAGCCAAATTTATACCTAAAGCATAGACATTTCCAATACTCTCAAATTCACTTTCATCTATATAAAATATGCATAGCAACCCTCTTTTTGCAAAGCCTTGATCAACTCTATAAATTTGCTTTGTTTTTATATCATAAAGCGAGTTTGCAAATTTTTTTAAAAACTCATCATCTGGCGCGCTAAAGGTATTAAGAAGTGCTAAAAAAGAGACCTTCTCTAGTATACTTTGATAGCTAAAAGATAATATGCTAACCAGTTTCCAAAGAAGATTTCCATCTATTTTTACTCGCTTTACACTAGTTGGAATGGTTAAATTTTTAGTTGTTACACCTTGGTGGGACAAAACTCTATCTATCTCACCAAGCTTTAGATTGCAAGGCAAATCACCATTGCAACAAAGTGTATCTATGCTAATGGTTTGATCTTTAGTGTCGCTTTTAAAAAAGGAAATTTCTTTATAAGAGTTTAGTTTTATATCTGTTTTATTGCTGACAAAATAATAATCTTTTGCTCGCTCATCATTTAAAAATTCAAATCTCTCAAAACTTTTATAGTTTTTTAATATCCTTTTTTCATTATTACTGCTATGGGCGACCACCTTACTGATTGAAATGATTTCATAAGCATCGATATTTGAGCGATCTAGAAAAATTCTATATTCGCTTCGCCTATTGTTATTCAAAATAGGCTCGGCACTCATTGCAAATAAATTTATTGCAGGCGTAACAAAAAGAGAAAAATATTCTAGCCTTGGCACATATCCACTTGGCATATCTTTTGAAAATATGAATTTAATATTAAAGCTTTTTGTAGAAAAATTTTTAAGAAAACTAAGACTGTTTAATCGCACAAAATTTAACTTTGAAGGAAAAAATGATAGCTCTTTTAAAAGCTCAAATGCTTCAAATCCAAACTCATCACTCTTTATCAAACGCTCATCAAACTCATCTAAACTAAGTTTATCAGGGCTTAACTTTATCTCTTGATCGCTATCTTCAAAACTTATTGTAATAAATTTCAAGTAATTTTTTAGCCACATTAAGAGTGTAGAAGAGAAGTAAACATTATCTCCAAGATATAAATTTAAAAAATCTATATCAAGTTCTTTAGTGCTAAGCTCGTCCTTTGTAACGCTTATATTTAAATTTAGAAGATAATCACTCTTATTGTTTGACATAAAAGCTTTTGTTATCTTTAAGGGAAGCAAATTTATGTCAAAGATTGTTTGAAATTTGCACGTTATGCCATTGATCTGCTTTGACTCAACTATACTTCCTTTTGGTATAAATTCTTTTACCCCAGAGAAGTCATCTCTTAAGGCAAATTCTTGCATACAAACTGATGGAAAAGGATTTGTATAGCTTGGCATTAATATATTTACTAAAGACTCAGCGATTAGTGGGATATTTTCATCTAGTTCTTGCCTAATCCTCGATGTTAAAATAGCCATATTTTCTATTATGCTCTCAACATCAGGATCTTTGCTTTTAGTATCTAAAAAGGGTGCTACTTTTGGGAAATTTTTAATAAAAAGGGCTCTTGTTTCATCAAGATATGCCATCTCTTTTTGAAAATAAGCTAGATTATTTTCATTATAATCCATTATAAAATCTCACAATATCTATTGTTTTTAAAAATAACTTTTAGCAAATACTCTTTAAAATTATCGTTTTTATGCTTGTAGTTTATATTAAATATGATACGCCAAGGCTTTAGTGAGTCATCGTATCCGATAGATGTTACTTCTATTCTATTCTCATTTGAGCTGATTAGTTCATATATTGCCATACCAAGTTTATGACCAAGCTCATTTATCTCAACACCCATTGACCAAAGATCGATAATACTATCGTTTAATCGGCCGTAGTTACCAAGTCTAGAGTTTAAAATAGTATCAATGTGATCTTTTATGTCGCTGTCTAGATCTTTAAAATATGAACGTAGTTTTGATTCGTCACTAAATTCATATAAAATTTTATCTATCAGCGACATAGTAAGCTTACTCTTTGTCTAGTTTTCCAACCAAAGAAAGCTCGAAATTTGCTCCCATAAATTTAAAGTGAGGTCTAGCCAAAAGCTCTATTTTATACCAACCAGGCTCGCCAGCTATATCACTGACGATTACTTTTGCGCTTCTAAATGGTCTTCTACTTCTAACATCTGCTGGTGGGTTTTCCTGATCTGAGATGTATTGTCTTAGCCATTCATTTAAGCCGCGCTCAACATCGCTACGCTCTTTCCATGTACCTATCTCTTCTCTTTGAAGCACTTTTAGATAATGAGCCAAACGAGAGATCAAGAACACATAAGGTAGTTGAGTTCCGAGCCTGAAATTTGTCTCAGCAGCTTTACCTTCTGGAGTATTTGGGAAAATTTTAGGCTTTAACGCAGAGTTTGCTGAGAAAAATGCAGCGTTATTGCTATCTCTTCTTAAGGTAAGAGCGATAAATCCATTTTCTGAAAGTTCAAATTCTCTTCTATCTGTGATCAAAACTTCGGTTGGAATTTTTGTTTGAACGCTTCCATAATTTTCGTAAGTATAAGTTGGAAGATCCTTTACAGCACCGCCACCTTTTGGTCCAATGATATTACCGCACCATCTATAATCAGCAAAACTATCTGTAAGCCTTGTAGCAAACGCATAAGCTCCATTGCCCCAAAGCATATCATCGTGATTATTTACAGTTTCTCTATAATTAAAGCTCTTTATAGGATTATCTTCTGGCACATAAGGAGATCTTGTAAGAAATCTATTTACCATACATCCTGTGTATTTTGCATCTTCATTTTCTCTAAAAGTTCTCCATCTTGTATATTGTGGGCCTTCTAGCATGCTTTTTAGATCTTTTATATTTTCAAGCTCACCAAAATTATCAAGTCCGAAAAATTTAGCAGAAAGAGATGTAAGAAGCGGTGAATGGCTCATTGCAGCAATTGATGACATTTTATTTAAAAAAGTCATATCTTGATTTGATTTATCTAGCTCATAGTCAGCCACTATCGCACCAACTGGCTCACCACCAAATTGTCCATATTCGGCTGAATAAATTTGTTTATAAAGTGTACTTTGAGTTATATCTAGGTTGTTTTCAAAATCATCTAAAATTTCTTCTTTTGTGGCGTCCAAAAGATCAATTTTTACATTTTCATTAAAATTTGTTCTCTCAACCAAAAACCTAATTCCACGCCAAGTTGATTCTAGCTCTTGAAAAGATTTATTGTGTAAAATTTCATCCATTTGAGCAGACAAAAGGGTATCAATGTGAGCTATCATTTCATCAAGTGCGAGCTTATTTATTTTATCTTCAGCATTATTTGTTGTGATTATATTTGAAATAAACTCAGCAACTCCTTGCTTTACAACGCTATAACTCTCGTCATCTTTTGAATATTTACTCCTTTGCATTATGCTTTCAATGATAGGAGTTTTAACTTTAGTTTCAGACATTTTTATTCCTTATCTTGTTCGTCTTTAATCTCTAAAAGAAGTTGTTTTCTACTATCCTCATCTTTTATAGCTTCTAAAACCGCTTTTCTAAAATCAGGCATATTGCCCATAGGACCTTTTAGTGCAACTAAAGCTTTTCTAAGCTGTAAAAGTTTTTTTAGCTCAGGAATTTGATTTATAATATTGTCTGGATTAAAATCATGGATGCTCTCAAAATCAAGATCAATATTTAAATCTTCATTATTAGAATTTAGCTTATTTTTTACAGAGAAATTTGTATGAATATCTAAGCTTTTCATAACCTGATCAAAATTTATTTTATTGATAGAAATCACTTCACGATCTTCAAGTGGAGTTTGGTTTTCGCCAGTTAAATTTGCAACTACCATAAGTTTTAATGGAAGCTCTACATCGGCCTCTTGGTCATTTGTCTTAGTTTTATAAACTATATTTATGCGTTCTTTTGGTGGGATTAGATTATCTGCCATAGTAACATCCTTTTTTCATAAATGATTTAAGAATTATATTTAAATAAAATTAAAGGTGATTTAAAAAAACATATTTTATCACACAAATGTTTTTGCCTTTATATATATGTCTGATAAATAATCTTTAAGCTCGGTATTTTCTATGAAATTAACTATTTGTGCATAGGTAGCTTTTGCATTATTATTCATGCCTTGAGCAGTAAAAATTTTTGATAATTCAAGCATAAAATTAAGCTCACTTTGAGCGCTTGAAGCATGCTTACTTTTGTCTAGTTCTTTTATTAGATCTTCAAAACTCATATCTTTTTTACTATCACTGCTGGGGGTAAATTCCAAAGAGTTACTTTTAATAAAAAAATTGTTTATATCTTCGCTAAAAAAAGCTTCTCCACTTTGGAATTTGAGCTTTTTTATATCTGGAAATTTATCAATAAAATTTAAAACCATATCACAAATAAGATCACTTTGCCTTGCAAGTCCAGCACTATTTAAAAACTCACAAAATATCTTAATGCCTTCTATCCAAAATGGGTTAAGTGCTAAATTTCTTATAAATTTTTCTAAATTGTCAAGATTTAGTTCGTTACTTTTTTTAAAAAGCATAATTAGATTTTCATCAGGATAACGTATCTGTGTTATTTGATCGCTACTTAATGGAAGTGCCTTTATTCTGCCCCACATTGCTTCAAAAATTAAAACATAAGCGGTAAAATTTTTAATATCACTCTTTAAAAGCATTAGTGATAAATTTATAAAATATTCTCTAAATTCTCTATCATTAAATGTACTAATGTCATTGCCACTAAATGAAACGCTTTGATGGTAAGTTGACTCAGTTTTAGTGATGACTTTTGGCTCTTTAGCTTTTAAAATTTCTTCTTTTTTTTCTTCTATATAAAGCGTATCAAAACGTGTGCCAAGCTCTTGCGAAAGCTCAGGCACAAGATCATTAAAAGCTTTTGCGTCAGCTTGAGCCAAAGCTTTATCATTAGCTTGCGTAAAAAGCTCTATTGTTTGAGCTATTATCTTTTTTTTAGCAGGTAGTTGTTTTTCATTTTTTGCAAGCGAATTTGGCTCTTTTTTTAAAATAGATAGAAAAAAGGCAAAGGCTTTTATAAGTGTCTTAAAAGCCTCTTTGTCGTTTAAATTTATAGCAGAAATCGCTAAGAAATTTAAAAGCTTGGCGTCAAGACTAAATTCACTTAATGCCTTTAAAGATGAGCTAAATACGTAATCCCACTTTATGCTATCATGCATTAAAGTTTTATACTTTGACATTTCATCAGTTAAACTAATATAAAGCTCATTCTCTAAAAAATCTTCATTAAATTTATTACAAAAATTATCTTGCACTTACTTGTTATCCATAAAATTCTCTATCTTATTATTTAGGACACTATCGTTTCTGATATTGTTTTGATCCATAGAATATGTACTATATAAAAACGCGGCTGCGATCATAGCAACGGCTAGCAAAATGAAATAAAATTTTAAACGCTTTAGCGAAAATACCTCAAGAAAGCTTTTCTTTGTCTGTTTTAAGTAACTCTTTTCAAATACATTTTCATCAGCCTTTATTAGCGGAGAAACGGCCGCAGCTATATTTTCACAAAGATAAGAAATTTTTTCATTGCAATCTTCTTGGGTTTCATATTTTCCTTTATAACCAAGTACCAAACAAGCATATATAAATTCTAAGAAATCTTTATTTTTGCCAACATTTTCAAACCACTTATCCATAATGCCAAAGAATTTATTTCCACCTAGATTTTCATTAAAAAATCTTGTTGTCAGGGTATTATTGGCCCAAAAGCTGTTCATAAAAATTTCATTTTTTAGCAAGCTCTCATCTATAAAAACACAAAGGCAATATCTAAGCCTAATAATATCGTCTTCCTCGTAAATACCTAGATTTGATATCTTTGAAGTAGTGCTTAAGATATCATTTATCAATTTTTCACGTAAATTTGCCATTTCGCTTTGTGAAAAATTTTGTAATTTTGAAACCCTATTTGCCAAAAGGAGCAATGGCAACACATGATCTAGTGCAAGATTTGTGCCAAGGCCCAAAAGATTTGTTTGACTTAAAACTGAGGTTTCATTTTGATTTTCGTTCATTTTTATCCTTATAATAAAGCCCACATTTTAATGTCAGCATTCGGTAAATTTGCCGTTATATAAACGCTAATCACATTTTGATTTGCAAAGCTTTTAAAAATTTCATCTTTTTTGTCTATCTTATAGTAGATATAATCGTTTAACTTCGGTAAAGTACTAGGAACAACAGAAATTTGCTCTACGTTTATACCTCTTAGCTGTGAAGAAACTATGCCTTTTATATTTGATTGAGTATGGATTTTGCACTGCTCTTTAAAATTTTTAAGAAGATACTCATTTTTCGTATCGCTGTGAATAGCAAAATAAATTTCTGAGTTTTCAATAATGCTTGGATTATCAAAAATACAGTCATAAAAGCCGTGATTGTTTTTAACAATTTGCGCCATTATATATTTTGGAGATAAGATATGTGAGAACAAAAGTCTTAGATTATTTATCAAAGGCACAAAAGTTTGAGTTAGATTATTGTGATCGTAGGCTATAAATTCGCTAAAACTATTATCGTGGCTAAGTGCTAACAAATCAGCCTGGAAATCAACTAATTTTTCATAGAAATACTCTGGGTGAAATTTATCTTTCTTTAACAAATAAGAGAATATTAAATGCCATTTTTTTAGCATATTTAGTGTTAAATACGTTGAAAAATCAAGTCTATTTTTAGCTTGGTCAACACCTCCTAACAACCCAAAATAACTCTCTTGATGTTGCTTTGTAGCAAAGCTAAGCTCCTCTATAAAATTTGTTATAAAGGTATTTTTACTGATGTCAACACAAGTTGGAATAAATTTTTCATCAAGTGTTATTTGCTTATTTAGGTCTATATTTTTTATTTTACAAATTGGTATACTAAGCTCGTAAGGCATCTTTGAGCCAAATACTCCAAGAGATGATCTTTGGCTTGCTAGGATTAGATTTTCTTTATCTTGTGTAAAGGCAGAAGATAGTTCAAAATCATCTTTATCATCTAGCTCGTTTAATATATCGTTGCTAGCTTCATCATGCACTCTTGAGCTAATAAGTGCTTGCTTGGCTGTAAATTTTAAATTTGGTAAATTATTTTGCAAGCTAATATCGACCAGACCTGAGCTAATAGGTAGTTTTAACACTATAATGGCTGAGTTTAGTTCGCTTGGGCTTATCTCAAGCGGTTCTGGTAATTCATCTTGATCTGGCGCATTGAAAATCGTGCCATCTTGAGAGATACAAGAAATTTTAGTTAGCCCTACTTTGCCTTGAAGCAAAAGATCGCTTGAAATTTCTAAATCTAAAACACCGTATAAATTTGAAAAAGAAGAGATGGTTTTTAGGTTTAAATTTCTCTCAAAATATCTTTCTTGTTGCTCGAAATGAACCTTATCAACGTTCATTCCGTTATACCAAACGACTTTTAGCTTTTCAGACATTTTATTTGCTTGCTTGTATTTTAGAGCTACTAGCGTCTAAAACATTTACGCCATTTTTTGTTATTTCAAAAACTATATTTTTTTCTTTTATCTCTTTTGTAGCCTTATAAGCCTTGATATTTGTCTTGCTCTGATCAGCATAAAGTACCAAAATACCGACATACGGAACTTCGTCAGGATATACATTTGTAAAAGCATATCTATTTGTATTTGGCTGAATTTGTGTTTTTATAGAGTCAATCTTATCATAACCTAGTATCTCACCATTTTTCTCGGCTAGATCGATAATGCTAGCTTCTTTAAATTTAGCCACATCTCTTAATTTATAAGCTATGATAGTTATAGGAACATTATCGCCATGATAGTTCAAATTTGAATTTGGCATATTGCTTATAATAAGATCTTTTGCACATCCTGTAAGAAATAGCATAAATACTAAAAAAGATAGAAATTTAAATATTTTTTTCATGAGTTCCTTTACCTGATTTTAATAATATTATTTTTGCGTAATTATATCTAAAAATTTAGATGATGCTCATTTTAAAATTAATGTTCTTAAACAAAACTTTTATATCAGTTCTCATTCTTTTTTATCGTCTTTATTATTTTTATTATCTTTGCTACTCATACTATCTACAGCCACCTGTGTTATTCCAGTAAATATACTTGCCACAGCTTCAGCCGCGGTCTTATTCTACTCGCCCACTTTTATGTTTACCCTCTTGTTGCATTGTAAAGAAGCCAAAATACAAAAACTAAAAAAGAGTGGATTAAAGCGACACCACCTCTTTTTATTTCCATTTTTTGTATATATTCTTTTTTAAAATCGCTCTTTTTTATACCGTTTTTTATCATAAAACATACGTTTGCAAATATTAGCAATACAGCCATAGCATCAATATAGTGTTCTCCAAAGAAGTAAACTAATATTCTTAAGCAAATAAGCAAAAACACCACAACAGCAATTATTACTAAAAATTTAAGAAAACCGTTTTTCATTTTTTATCGTCTTTTTTATTTTTATTATCTTTACTATTCATACTATCGGCTACTGCCTGTACTATTCCGGTAAATATACTTGCCCCAGCTTCAGCCTCAGTCTGCAAATCTCCATCGCCAACTTTTATATTTTTACCAAAAGTCCCACCTAAAAACAATTTATTAAACGCTCTATCTTTATCCAAATCTTTTGATTTATTTTTAAGCTTAGAATATAGCTCAGTAGATGAGTTAACAAAAGCACCTCTGACTATTGCTGAGAATAAATTACCAGCACCTATTACCATACCGACTTATAAATTTATTTTCTTAAGTATATTAATGATATCCATAAGATAGACTCAATAACTGCATAGAATAAAGCTACGCTACCGTACTTTATCTCCATGTGTTTAATCTTTTTGATACCATTTTTTGCTATAAAAATAAAGATACGAATATACACATAGTATATATCGCATCTATATAATAAATTTCTCCGAAAAAGTATTTTAATAGCTTTACAAATAGTAGTGCTACGGCACATATTGCTATAACACCACTGAATACTATCGCAATTTTCTTCATTTTTTATTATCCATATAGGTAAAAGTACAAACAAAAAACGAGACCAAGAAAAGATTAGCTTCACTCCAGCCTCTAATATAGTATTCCATAGACTATACACAAAACAAGCTCTACAAACAATATCCAACCTATAGCCATTCTTTCACTTTTTCCATGCCATTTCCCATCTTGGCAATGTCGCCCAAATTTTAAATGAATTTATATGAAATTTACATGGCAAAAGAGATAGCACTATATTTTAGGCGCTTTTTGTCGTACTTGTCGTTAATTTAGTGGCTTGCCGAAGTCTAGAAACTAAGAGATATCTTTACCTACCCTAGATATCTTACCACAATAGTCACTCCATTCATATTTAATTTTTTTCTTGTTGTTTTTTAAGTTTTACAGACCTACATCTAAACCAAAAAAATAATATTGCGCCCACTAGTGCCACCACACCAGGAAGTAGACATATTTTTCCCGTTTTAAATGTAAAGACAACAAATAAAAGAATCAAAAGTGCTCCATAAAAAATTATCAAGCTAGTTGATGATATCACTGTACATATATTGTATTTAAAAGTTATTTTTTCTATACTCATATTATAAAGATCATCCATATTCATATTGTCTATTCTAATTTTATGAGTTACTTTATAGTATACATCTCTAAATTTTCTTTCTAAAGATAAAAAATAAGCATCTAAACACCAAAATAATATTATTAAAAAACCCAGCGCAATACTAGCATATGGCTCAAGCTCTTTACCCTTTTCATACATAAATGCGAGAAATGCACCAGTCATAGTTCCTGCCACTGTTTTTATCTGAAAAGAGTTGGTATTCATCCTTGTAATTGTATTTTGGATAAACTGTAAGTGTAGCCTTATATGTTCATTTAGTATAGGGTCTTTTAAATCAATTTTATCACTCATATTTTTCCTTACTTTATATATTCAACTAATTCGTCTTCGTTGATAATTTTATCTAACTTAGAATAATTCATAGGAAAATCAAACAATGGAAAATCACCAGGTTTTGCATTGCTAAATATTTCATCCAAGCTTACTCCACCATGTTTATACTTATCGCACCATTCTTTTTTAGTAAAGTAATTAGCAGATATTTGATTTTCATAGTATATCCAAGATGACAGGGTTTTATCTATACTAATATTGCACGAATTTGAAGTAGGCATAAATACAAAATAATCACATTTTGACATAATTTTCTTAAGCGATATCGCAAGCATAACATCAAAAGCTGAATATACTCGCCTTTGTAAGGCATTAATTAAATTTATATAAGCTAGCTTATGAATATCATAGCATTTTTCTTTTAGCTTAAGATATGGGTATATTTTTTGTATCTCATCTTGTGTTAAATCATAAATACGCTTTCCGCAAATATATTTTTTTATTTCAAAACGCATAAATTTTTCTATCTCATACATACTTTCCCACTCTTCTGAATCCACAAATACTTTTTTCTCAGTTTTATCTTCGATATATTCTTTCATTTTTAGCACCTCTGATATATCAGAATGAGAATGAGATAAAAAAACATTGTAAGTCTCTTTTGTTGAGAAGATAGCATCAGTAAGCCTTTCAACCTGCAAAATGCCCTCTTGTAGTATTTTTATGATATTACTTTTTTTAAAATTTTCAGCTATTTCTAATATTTCATCAGAATAGGTACTATTTTTTATTTCATTAAAAGATAAATTTGCAAAAGCATCTCTTATTTCATTGTCTATATCTAATTTTTCACGAGGGGAATCTCTAGATACTTCATCAATCTTGTCACTTTTATAAGGTTCTTTATAATATTTTTCTTGTATCAACTTAGTTAAATTTACCCCAGCATAAAAAATTTGCATTATTTACTCCTGCTTGTTTTTATTAAAAGTTATATTATACATCAACACGCTATAAAATAAGGCAGTTATAGCATTAAGTAAAAGAATAACTGCAAAAATGAACGTCAAGATAAACGTAGATCCTAGTGAGAGGGCGGTACTTCCATACGATGCATCAGAAGCTAGGAAGATCTTTGAGATAGTAACTAGTATCAAACAAAGTGGTAAATCGCCAAGCTCAAGGATAGAGGCGAGTGAGCTCTACTACGTCACAATGATAGCTGCTTATAGTGGCATGAGGATAAAAGAGATCACACAGCTTCATAAGGAAGATATAGCCTTAAAGGATGGAATTTACTGCTTTAGCATAAACACAAATGATGGCAAAACCACCAAGACTAAAAATAGCATTAGGTTTGTGCCTATCCATAGTAAGCTCATAGATCTAGGCCTGCTAGAATATGTTAATAGCAAAAAAAGCAGAAATATATTTAAGGTAAGCAATAAGGACTTCTCTGAAATTTTCAGAAGCCAGATCCAAAGAAAGTTTATAGACAAAGACTCTAAAAAGACCTTTTACTCTTTTAGGCACTACTTTATAGACTATCTAGTGCAGCGCGAGGTAGAAGCTAACCTTATAGCTCAGATAGTAGGACATGAAAAGCAGTATAAAATTTTGCTAAACACTTATGCCAAGCCTATTAATGCAAACACACTAAAGAGTAAAGTAGAGATGGTATCGTATGAAAATGAATAGGGGCAAATTTCAAAGCATGAGTTTTAAGACTATCTTTATATCTTATTTAGTATTCTTTTAGGTATTAAATAAAGGATAAAAATGCAAACCATACAAGCAAATTTTACAGCTAGCATAAGCGAGCTAAAAAAGTCTCCAGCTCAAATTTTAAAACAAGCTGGAGATAATGTCGTAGCTATACTAAATCACAATGTCCCTAGTGCATATCTAGTACCTAGCTCTGTCTATGAAAAGATGACAGAGATAATAGAAGAGTATCATCTAAGCAAAGCAGTAGATACTGCCCTAGCAAGTGGTGAAAAACCAGTAAAAGTAAGCCTAGATGAGCTATGAGTTAGAGTTCTTGCCAAGTGCTTTAAAAGAGTGGCAAAAGCTTGACAATAGCATAAAAGTGCAGTTTAAAAAGAAGCTAAGTGAGCGTCTAGAAAACCCAAAGGTTGCAAAGGACAAGCTACGAGGCTATGAAGATGTCTATAAGATCAAGCTAAGAGATGTCGGCTACCGCTTGGCATATCAAGTAAAAGATAGCGAGATCGTAGTGCTTGTGCTAGTTGTCGGCAAAAGAGAGAACAATGAAGTATACGAGATGCTAAAGGATAAATTTAACTAAGTATAAAGCTAGACTTTAGTCATCTGTGATTTGCTAGTAACTAATTTTATGTTATTAGCTTGTCCTATTTAAAGTGCTCTTTTATGATGAGCACAACCCCTATATTTTTATTATTTTTACCATTTTAATTTCATACCAGACTAAATTTCTAAGAGAAATTTAAAAGCTACAAAAATTATATTATATATTTCATAGTATTTTTAAAAAACACGCATTTTAGCGGCCTAAAGCCTATCAGATTCCTTGTTTTAGGCTGTGAAATTTTATAAAATAACCTTAAAAGATATTTAAAGAGCAAGTCTGCCAAAAATTTTATGACATAGGATTTTTGAGTGGCTTCTTCTTGGATTAGGAGTAAATTTACGTGAGTTCTGAAAAGATAAAAAAACGCAATGTAACCAAAGTCATAACTAAAAGACTTAGACTAAGTAATGCAGAATGGTTGGTAATTAATGATAAATTACAAGAAAGTGGCCTAACTTTCTCAAAATTTGCCCTAAGAGCTATGTTGTCTAAGCAGATTTATGCACCAATTATGAGAGAGCTTTTAGCTGAACTATCTAGACATGGACAAAACATGAACCAAATAGCTGCCAAATTAAATAGTGGGCAAAGCCTAGATAGAGTTGGTATTGAGATCATAGCGGACGATAATGATGTCTTACATAAAGTGTATGAAGCATTGGGTAAATAATATGTTGCTTGATTTACTTTGCATCAATACAAATAAAGGCACTAGTGATGCTAGTTAAATTTCTTCGTACTTATACTGGTGGTGGCCTTGGGAGCATAAATTATCTTTTAAATGAGAGAAAAGCTGCTGGAACAGCAAGAGTTATAAAAGGTGATGAAAATTTAACTAGAGCTATTATAAAAGGCATCACCTATAAACAAAAGACCTGCTTTGGTGTTTTATCATTTGAAGAGAAGTATGACTTTTTGACTGAAGAGCAAAAACTAAAAATCATTAAGGATTTTGAACGTGCTATTTTGGGTGAATATATGCTTGAACGTACAAATGTATTATGGGTAGAGCATTCTGATAAGGATGGACGGCTTGAGTTAAATTTCCTTATCCCTAAGATAGATCTTGAAACAGACAGGTCATTTAATCCTTATTTTGCCAAATATGATCAAACGAGAATAGATCTAATCAAAAAGATCATTAACGATGAGTATGGACTATCAAGTCCAGATGATCCAGCAAAAGAGCAAACTATATTGTCTAGCAAGAAAAACATCAATCATTATAAAAATTTAGAAGAGCTAGACCAAAAGCTGCACAATCTGGTTAAGCAAGGCTATATTAAAAATAGAGACCACATGATTGAACTTCTTAAACAAAATGGTATCGAAATAACCAGGATCAACAAAAAAGGCATAACGATCATACTGCCTACTAAAAAAACAAAAAATCGTCTAAAAGGAGGAATATACGATGCAGACTTCACCAGTGCTCAAAGACTTGGAGAACTCAGCCAAAGCTCAAGCAGAAGAATTAGAGAATTCCATGATAGAAATACACAAGCAGAGTGCAGAGAAAATAGGCGAAAATTTGAGGAGCTTATTGCTAAAAGAGATAGATTTAATCAAGAAAGATATGTCGAAAGAACTTCAAAAAACAATATCCTTGCATCACAAGGACAGATCGGTGATAATCTCGTTGTCAGTGGCTACCACACTAATTTTGGGAGTAGTAATTGGTTGGGTAGTGCACGCAATGATATTGAAGGAAGAAGTAGCTTGGACGATACCAAAACAATGGAGATACAGCCAACCTACTGCGGACAAGACCCAGAGAGAGTATTACATATCGATTCCAAAAGACAAAGAGATAATAGAGAACGAGAGCAGGAAATTTATATTAATGAAAATGGAGTAGAGGATGACAGCATTAGAGAAAGCATTGCTAGAAGAGAACGAGCGCTTGACCAAGATGATCGAAGACGAAAGGAACAGACACGAATTAGAAATAATGAATTTGCAACAAGACTGCGAGAAGGAGCTTGTGATATTACGGACAAATGTGACTGCGCTAACAAAGAAAGTCAAGAGCTTGAACAAAGATTGCAACGACGCCTTAACGGAATCTTTGCAGCAACAAAGAGATATGTACGAGAGTTCAATATCTTGCTTGGAAGAAAAATTAAAAAATTCAGAAGAAAAATTCCAAAATTTGAGAGAAGCATACGAGAGCTTACAGATAGAGCACAAGATGCTACAAGAATATGTAGAGAATTTATAGAGGAGCGTGAATACTCCAAAAAAACCAGCATACATCACCATGTAAGTGATGTATGCAAGGAAAAAACTCAAAGTCTAGATATGTTTTAAACGTAGAGGCTCTACTAAGTTTATTGCATAATCATCTAATTTATTACTTCCAAACATTATTTGTTACGTTGCCATTTTAAAAATATACTAAAATATATTTTGCAGATCACAAAAAATAATTTAGTCTAATTATTTTTTATACTTATGCCTGCCTTTAATAAACTTAAGCTTTTATTAAAAAAGCCTATCTTGCATAGCCACTTTAATAAAGAAAATATTTTTTTAAGCGTGGGTCAAGGGAGCGGCAAGCTCTCCTTGCGAGCCTCTATGGAGCTGTGAATGGTAACATTTTGTAGCTACGTAGAGTATGCTCGCCCTATTAGAAAAAACAAAAAAGAACCGATGCAAAAGTTAAGAGAAATTTTGGCAAAACCTAGATACAAACCAACCATTTAAATGTAGTATATTTGATATTACTTATCATAAATAATAATTGATAAATTGCTCCAGTGGTTCAACAGTAGCAATATAAAATTAAATATTATAGTAAATATTTTTCTAAATATAATACAAATATATTATATTTTAAACTCTAGTTTTCAAAGCCATTTCTATATTTTCCCTTAGCCCTAATTTAAACGCCTCATTTGTCGCAAAAAGCTTATAAAGCTCAAGCTCCTTTTTTCTCTCTTTGTTTATCACTTCATCTATTATTTTTTCGATAGCGAGTCTTCTGTTAATTCCATCTGTATTTTTCTCGTAATTCTCCTCAAAATCTTTATGGGCTCTTACTTTATCAATAATGTGTATAAATTTAGCCCTTTGCTCATCAGGCGTAGCGTCCCAGCCCTTAAACCATTTCTCGTTAAAATTTTTTATTATCTCATCTAGCGGATCTTTTTTCTCATCATCGGCGTAAGCGCCTCTTAAATTTGGATTTTGTGGCTCTAGCTCCGCCTCGCTTGGATCTAGCTCTATTTTTGCGCCAAGCTTTACTCTTTCTAGTCCGTAAGTAGAAAGATCGACCGCATTTAAAAGCTCATCTATCCTATCTTTGTCTTTATCTTTTACGACCATTTTAGGTATTAGAAATTTCAAAAACCAAAACAGCTTCTCGCACTCTACTATTTCATAAGGCATGATTGACGCCATCTGCGCGTAAATTTTTACAAACTGCTTCGCTTTTATCTTGTAGTCGGCTTTATCGTCATCTTCAAGGCAAAGTTTATTGTTAAATCTATCCGCCACCGCGTCTATCATAGATGATAATTTCCCAGACTCTTCGCCTTTAAAATAGCTCTCAAAAAACTCATCCACTTCGCTACGCTCATAAATTCCACTATCATCAAGTACTGATTTTAGTTCGTGTAAAACATTTATATCTGTCTCTTCTTTTAATGACGTTGATGTATAAAAAGGATCAAAAGATGCCTTAATATCTTCAATCTTGTTAAAAAAATCAAGCACAAAGAGATCTTCTGTTTTTTTAGAGTATTTTGGTGCAGCTCGGTTTAAGCGTGAGAGAGCTTGCACGGCGAGAACCCCATCTAGCTTTTTATCCACATACATCGCACAAAGCTTTGGCTGATCAAATCCTGTTAAAAATTTATTCGCCACCACTAGCAACCTATACTGATCGCTATCAAATTTATCGGCTATATCTTTTGAATCAAATTCGTTTATGCTATCTTCCGTATATTCTATCCCGTCAAGCTCTTTTTTACCGGAAAATGCGACGATAGCTCCAAATGGATCGCCGATTGCATGGAGTTTTTTAATAATAGACTTGTGATAAAGGATGGCTGTTTGTATATCGGCAGTTACCACCATACCTTTTGCTTTGCCTTTTAGTTTGTTTGTTTTTACTATATTGTTTATGAAGTGGTCTAAGATTATTTCCGTTTTTGTAGCTATAGTAGATGGGTTTTTCTCGACAAAGCCCCTAAGCCTTTTTTGCGCTTTATCCGTCTTAAAATGGGGATTATCCTCTATGGATTTTACTATCTCATAATAGCTTTTATATGTCGTATAGTTTGATAAAACATCTAGTATAAAGCCCTCTTCAATCGCCTGCTTCATTGAGTATAGATGAAACGGAACAAAACTGCCGTCATCTTGCTTTGTTCCAAATTTTTCAAGTGTTGAGTTTTTAGGCGTGGCCGTAAATGCAAAATACGAAGCGTTATTTTTCATTTTTCTACTTTGCATTACTTCAAGCACCATATCTTGCACGTCCATATCATCGTCAAAATCTTTTTTACCCATCGCTTCATTCATCTTATGATGCGCCGTTCCGCTTTGAGACGAGTGTGCCTCGTCGATTATGATGGCAAATTTCTTATCGCTAAGATCGCTTATGCCGTCTACTATAAAAGGAAATTTTTGAATGGTTGTTATGATTATTTTTTTACCGCTTTCTAAATTTGACTTTAGCTCAGCCGAGCTAAATGCCGGAGCGGCGATATTTTTTACCTCGCTAAAACTAGCTATATTTTCCCTTAGTTGTTTATCTAGTATCTTTCGGTCAGTTACCACTACGACGCTATCAAATAGCGGATACTCCATGTCTTTATCGCTTACTCCCTCTTTTGCGGGATATGTTTCTATGAGTCCATATGCGCACCAAGTTATAGAATTTGACTTTCCGCTTCCTGCACTGTGCTGTATGAGATAGGTTTTGCCGACTCCGTTGTTGCTTACGTCGTCTATTATTTTTCTTACTACGTCTAGTTGATGATATCTTGGGAAAAATAAATTTCTACTCTCTAGCTTGTCCGTATCTTTCCCGTCAAGCCTAACGAAATGTTGCAAGATATCTGCCAAAGACGTTTTAGAAAAAATTTCCTCCCAAATGTATGCGGTTTTGTGTCCGTTCGGATTTGGCGGGTTGCCCGCGGAGTTTTTATCCCCTTTGTTAAACGGCAAAAAGAAAGTCTTGTCTTTATCTAGCCTTGTAGTCATATATGCTTCATCGGTATCAAAAGTAAAATGCACCAAACATCTAGCGAAATTTAAAAGCGTATCTTTTGGGTCCCTACCTTTTTTGTATTGATTTATGCCGTGATATTTAGCCGTCTGCCCGTACCAGCTCATCGCGCTATTTTTAAGCTCTATAGTGATTATAGGAAGCCCGTTTATAAAGATCGCCATATCTATTTCGAGGCTTGGATTTTGCTTTGAATAGGCTAGTTGCCTTGTGACGCTAAACTGATTTTGGCTAAATTTCTTTCTAGTCTCATCGCCGCTTGAAGCTATCGGTGTAGGGTAAAATAGGGTAAAATTTACGTCAGCCACACTAAGGCCCTTTTTTAAAATTTTAAGCACGCCGTATTTGCTTATCATCTTGCTTAGCTGATAGAGTATCTTTTGTTTATAATTGCTATCTCTTTTTAGCTTGTCAAGCTCATCTTTTTGCGAAATTTCCAAAAAGTCAAAGAGCCTAGTCTCATCTATAGCATACTCTTTGTTAAAATCTTTGCTATACCCTTTGACATATCCTTGATTTTGCAAGAGATACTTTTCTATACTGCTTTCAAATGCTTCTTCGTTTGTCTTGCTAAACATTGCTTTTCCTTGTTATGTTTTTCTTTAATATTATAAATTTAGCGTTTCATTTACTTATTTATAAAACCCTTAGTTCTCCATCTTCTACCATTTACAAGATCTTCAAAATCCACGCTATCTAACTCTAACTTATCAGCATGATCTGTAATAATAATTTGTGGCTCTATTCCAGTTTCTTTTAGGATAGTTTTGCAAAAAAAAACTAATTGATTAAATAAATTTGTAACAGCTTTCAAATCTTCATCTTTTGTATCAGTTCCTTTTTTCTCTTCGATATGATCAATATTAAATTCATCATTCTCATCTTTTATTGAGGTTGGAAAATAAACTTGACTAGGTTGATCTAAGAATAAAATGGGCGGTATTAAAGATTTATTGCCTAAAGAACAAAAGAAGCTGTGTAGTGCCAAAAATAAAGTTATGTGACTATATAGCCAATTAGCGCCACTTCCCATAGATCTTAAATAAACTTTATCTTTATTTTCTTTTTCATGCCATAAATCAAAATTAGTTAGTGAAAATTTTAAATTTATTGGCTTGTATGAACTTTCAAAATCAAGCTTATTTCCAATTTCTTTCATTTTGTTATTGATATATTTTTCCGCTTCCTCAAGTTGTTTACCTAAATTAAATTTATCTTTCAGCAATTTTTCATATTCCGAAATCTCTTGTTCTGTCGCTTTGATTTTTTCTTCAATATTGTTATCTTCTCTATCTATGAGACTTTCAAGAAGATTTTCTATTTTTAATTTTACTTTTAAAGCCTGTTCGTTTAAGCTTCTGTTGTTTTCTAATGCTTTTGTGATATTTTTTAATTGCTCAATCTCATTTTTAATGCTTTTGAGTTTTTCATCTTTGTCTGATATTTCTTTTTTAATGTTATTTTTGTCACTTTCAAACGAGTCCAATAAATACGGAGATTTTCTAAGTTCAATATTTAGCCATTTTATAGCTTCTTCTAATTGATTTGCTTCATTAGCAATAACATTTGTCTCTTGTGTGCAAAATGGACATGTTGCGACATTGATACTAGCTTCGGCTATAGCTTGATTATTTGATAATTCTTCTTTATATTTTTTAGCATATTCTATTGAAGAATTAATATTGTTATATCTATAAACCAGCTTTCTTTTCTCTGATAAAAGCCTATTGTACTCTTTCTCTAAAGATGATAGTTTTTCAATAGATTCATCATTATTTTCATCAATAGATATATCTTTAGCAACAAGCCTATCTATATAATTTGCTGGATTGGAAAGAATAATATTTGAAGCTTCTTCAAAAAGTTTATTTCCGCTAATTACTTCATATTCCAGTAATAGGCTGTCAATCCTTTTTCTATTAAATTCCATTTGATTTTTTATAGCTTTTTTTCATTATCTAATTTTTTAAATTGTTTTTCACTATTAGCCAAATTTTGTTTTAATATATAATATTCTTGAGTAACAAATCCTACAAAAATTTTAAACTGATCGATAGTTTGTTCTCTCTTTTCATTTTCATCAAATCTATAAAATAACGAATGTTTGTTTGCTATTAAGTTTTGGTGTTGAATTAGGTAAGGAATAATATTTCTTACAGATGGTCGACCCTTCTTTTGTCCTGTGTATTGTGACACGCTTTTATCTTCATCTATATCATTTATATCAAGTCCAAAATAATGTCCTAAATTTACCTTAAAATCACTATTTGATATAAAAAATTTATTATCAAAATATTCCTTGTTAAGCACTTTTATATCTGGCAAATTTGATTCTTCTTTTAAAAATATTTTTTTATCATTTTCTTTTCTAGCCAAGACCAAGAATGTTTCTTTGATTGATAGAATTACAAAATATATATCCGCATTATCCGTAATAACTCCAGATGGAATGTTAAATTCGCTACTCCCCATACAATAATCAAATATCTCAATAATTGCGCTTTTGCCAGTTGAAGATTTGCCAGTAATTATATTTACACCTGTGGTAAATTGAACACTATGTATTTTGTCTTCTTTGTCAACCAGCCCAATATATTTGACATAACTTTTCATAACTCTTTAACCCACAGTTGTTTATAAATAGAAACCACATCCAAATTTTGAAAAATATTACAAAGCTTAGACGATGCTCTAAAGGCACTATCTAGACTTGCTATGCTATTTTTTTGCTCTTTTAAAAAAGCTACCGATAAATCATCGTTTAATTCCAACCATTTATTTTTAATGGCATATAAAATACATTGATTCGTAATCTCTTTGTATTCTTGAACTCTTTTGGGCAATCCATAAATATTTTCTCTTTTGCCTTTATCCTTACTATCTAAAAAAGTAAAAATGCTACTTGTTGTTCTCGAATTTTTAATTTTCTCCTGGCTAGTTTTGTGTAAAACCAATGGTAAAACCAAATATGATAATAATAAATTTTTAGGATTTGGCTTTAAATTTTGATAAAAAGCTACAAACAGTGGCGTAAAAACAAATATATTATTGTTGATCTTATAAACACTATCTACATATTTGCTCATCACTCACCTCTAGTTTCCAGACGATATTGTTTGGATTCTCGCTGTCATTTGCTAGCTCATGCAAAATACCATTTCGATACGATTTAGGCGTATCATTAAAATTATAAAAATTAGATGCCGCTTCGCCTGTTGTATCATTATAAAGTTTTTTGGACTTATTGATACGATTGCTAGAATTCACATCAAGCAAAGCATTCCTACGTTTTGCTTGAAAACTTTTAAGAAGTTCATCTTCATAATGCTTATACTCTTTTTGTGATATTTCATAGTTTTTTAGCTCCTCGTTAAGTATTGTCCTAGAATATATAAAATCACTTATAGCTTCACTTTTGACTTCGCAATAATCAATATTTTCTATTTTTTTCACAAATAAATAAGACTGATGCTCTTTTATAATATCATCTGTTATTGAAGGGGTTTCTATTTTTGGAAAAATTTTAGTTGTTGAGGTATATGTTTCTATTAAGGATTTAGTTTGCTTTCTGAAGTCTTTGTTTTTTATCTCCCATCCACCAGATGTAATTTCGGGTTTAATTATATAGCCAATAAGAGAATCTAAATATTCATCCTTTTTTTCTTCCAAAATTCCATCTGTTCTAGTTTCTTTTAGCTTCTTATACAAAACTTCATCATTATTGGCTTCGCTTTGAATTGTAAATTTCTCTAAAATTTCTAATAATTTATGATTTTTATCAGGCTTTAAAACATCATTTAGTAACTTTCGTGTTGAATCTGATTTCTTTTTTTGTTTATTAATTTTATTTGCTATTAAATTTAGTATCTGATATTTTTCGTCTTTATTTTTAGTATTCCAGTCAATAAATTTTGAAGACTTGCTAATTGTTTGTGTTGTTGATAAAATCAAATTTTTGTATTTAGTTGCTTTAAAATTATCATCTAGCCAATTTTTCAAAGTTTTCCAAACATTATGATCTAAATCTGTCAAATTCTTTTGATAATCTTTAACTTCGATTTGTATCCCGCTTGAACTCGTAACATCACCATATTTTTCAATCCAAACCGATTCGTCATCTTGCATTTCAAAACACTTTTCTAATGCAATTAGAAATTGATAAATTATAGGTTTAAATGTTTTTGTTGAATCATTGATTAAAATTTCGCTCATCATACGATCTTTACTTTCCCAGTTACTACGCTATCAATTAGTGACTCCTTATACTCTTTTAGACTTTTTATATACTCTTGCTCTAAATTTACTAATTTATCGATTTTGGATATCTTATTTTCTATGTATTCTACTATTTTTTCCTGCTCGTCTTTTGGGGGAAGCGGGATTAAAATATCACCAAATTTATCAAAATATAATCTTAATCGCATATCCATAATACCGCGAGAATATTTTTTCATTTCTTCTGAAAATACGTTTAATCTAAATAGTTCATGATAGAATTTTCCTATAATAGGTATCTTTGCTCTTAAAATATCATAAGCAGGACTTGTTACACCTTTATATTCAGAAAGCCCAATTGCACCCATCCATGCTAAAAGCTTATTTACAATAAAATCTCCCTTTTTTACCTTTAAGTATCCGTCTATTGTTGAAGCTTTATTTCCCTTTTCTATTAATTCACTTCTTGGTTTAACCCCTATATCTGTATATATTGAAAGTAACTTTTCTTTATTTCCTATTGGTGCAGGGTCTATTATTAGTTTAAAAATATTTTTAACTTTTCTTATCTCCCAATGGCTAGGAATTTCCCCGAGCCACTCTACGCCGCTGTCTTTAAATTTGGCATTTTTATTAAGTCCTTTGGTTACGGCGTTATTTATGATTATCTGTTTTTGCTCTTTTAGTAGTTCTATGAGTTTTACTTTCCCGCTTATCGCCGTATCTATTTTTACTATTTTCTCATCAAGATATGAAGCGATTTTTTCCTGCTCTTCTTTTGGCGGAATTACAACTTGTACATTTTTAAAAACATTTCTACCGATAATTTTTCTAGTAGTTCCTTTACCCAAACTAGAAAACTGACCAAGCACAAAATTATTATTGGTTAAATATTTTTTAAAACGATGTTCTATATATTCTTTATTAAAATGCAATCTTATAACATGATAAGAAAAAGATGTATTTTCAAGCTTTTCATCGACGAGAGCAGATAAACCTAAATCTTTATATGTTTCAGAACTTGGCAAAAAAATTAAATCCCCCTTTTGGACTAAATTTTTAATACGAATATTTTCAGGAGTTGTAACCTGTATGTATGGGATAGAATTATCCAATATATGTTTAGAATTTGAATAAATATCAGTAAAATTAATAATTTTTACAAATGGCTCTCTTTTTCTTATATTTTTATCAATACCACTTGAAGAAAAAAATCCAAGCACACCCAATCTAGCTATCTCCCAATGGCTAGGAATTTCCCCAAGCCACTCTACACCGCTGTTTTTATACGAATCATATCTTTTAAATTTATCCATAATCATTCGCCTAAAATTCCTTTGATAAGCCCGTCACTTAGCTTTTCAAGTTCTAAAATTTCGCTTGCCACCTCGTCTATGCTTCTCAGCGGTTTATGAGTGTAAAAATATCTATTAAAGCTTATCTCGTAGCCGATTTTAACGCTATCTATATTTATCCACGCGTCATTTACGTGCGGTTTTACCTCTTTTAAAAAGTAGTTCAAAATACTATCTTTTAGCGCGATATTTTCGCTATCTCTTAGATCGCTATCGCTTTCGTATTCGATGTATTCGTCTCTTTTCTCACCTTTAAAATAGCCAAAATTTTCAAGCTCATCGGCGCTACATCTTAGATGAGCGAGTAAATTTTCAAGCTTTTCTTTGTTTATTTTGCTTATCTTTTTTATCACTTTTGCAGCGCTTTCATCTTGCCACGAGACGGCGTTTAAGATAGTATTTATCTGCATTGCGGATAGCTTGATGTCTAGCTTTTTTATCGCTTTTGAAACTAGCTCTTTAAAGGCATTAAAATCGCTATATTCATCCGTACCGATCTCTTGTTTTAGCCTATTTGCGCTAGCAAATAAAATTTGGTGCTTTTGCCAAAGCTCTTTTGAGATAAGGGAGTTTTTTTGCTTTGCGTTTAGCTCTAGTTCCTCGGCTTCTAGGTACTTTTCTATCTCTTTTTTATGGTTGTGAAGCCCATTAAAGCACTCATCTTTAAATTTATCCAAGCACCATTTCATCGGCTCTTCTAAGCTTTTATCAAATTTTAAAGTCTTAATTAGCTCATCTTTAAACTGCGCTTTTAATCTTTTTGGGCGTTCGATATTTACTTTATAGTATCCAAAATCAGAGTTTGAAAAAATCTTAGATGAGATTTTTTTATCATCTACAAATTCGTCGCAAGTTTGGAAATTTTCGTAAATTTGCATGATCTTGGTGATATGTTTTGGTTCTAGCTCACAGTTTTTATCGCCTAAATTTTTCCTTAGCTTTGAGTATAGCTCGCTAGCGTCGATGAGCTGAGTTTTGCCCTGTCTGTGGGCTGGTTTGTTGTTTGAGAGTATCCAGATGTAGGTTGTTATGCCGGTGTTGTAGAAAAGATTATTTGGAAGCTGGATGATCGCATCTAGTAAATCATTTTCTATGATATATCGCCTGATATTACTCTCTCCGCCGCCTGCATCGCCTGTAAAAAGTGAACTACCGTTATGAACAGAGGCTATGTGGCTACCTAATTTGCTTATCAATGTAGGCTTTATCTTGTCTACCATTTCCATCAAAAACAAAAGCTGCCCGTCGCTGCTTCTTGGTGTGGCGTCACACTCACTGAAATTTCCCCAGTAGTCGCTAAGGCTCACGACAAATCTGCTATCTATTATCTTTTTGTCGTCTTTTATGTATCTTTGTTCGCTTGACCATGATTTGCCGTAAGGGGGATTTGAAAGCATAAAGTCAAATTTCATGCCGGCAAATTCATTGAGTGAGAGTGTGGAGCCGTTTTTGATATTTTCAGGGTCGTTGCCCTTTATCATCATGTCTGATTTGCATATGGCGTAGGTTTCGTCGTTTATTTCTTTGCCGTACAGATATACGTCGCTTTTAGCTCTTATCTCGCCGTTTTCGTCTTTGATAAAATTTTGAGACTCGGTTAGCATTCCGCCGCTTCCGCATGCGGGATCGTAGATGGTGATAACGGGCGGAATGGTATTTTTGATGGGGTTAAAGACGATATGCGTCATCAAATTTATAACTTCTCTAGGCGTGAAGTGCTCTCCTGCTTCTTCGTTGTTGTCTTCATTAAATTTTCTTATAAGTTCTTCATAAACGTATCCCATGCCAAGATTTGTAAGTGCAGGCAGTTTTTTGCCATCTGGATCAAGCGTCTCTTTGTCGGTTAAATTTATATATCGCGATGTAAATTTTTCCAAAACATCTAGCAATACGTCTTTGCTTGCCATGTGTTTTATCTGCGCTTTTAGTTTAAATTTGTCGATTATTTCTATAACGTTTTGGCTAAAGCCGTTTAGATACTCGGTAAAATTTGCCTCTAAAATAGCCGATGAGTTTGTCGCGGTGTTGTAGAGTTTTTGAAGCGTCCATTTGCTAGTGTTGTAAAAGACATAGCCACTCGCATCTTTTAGGCCGCTATCATCTAGCTCTTTAAGCCCGGCCGTGTTTATTTGAAAATCTATCTCGCTTAGCACGGCTTCTTTTGTGGGCTCTAAAAGTGCGTCAAGCCTTCTTAAAACGACCATAGGCAATATCACATCTCTATATTTGCCACGCTTGTAGACATCTCTTAAACAATCATCGGCGATCGACCAAATAAAACTAACTAATTTATTGTGCACTGCTTGGTTCATCGGTTAATCCTAAATTTGTATTTTGTAGAATATATTCTGCCCTAAAATAGATTTAAAAAACATATAAAATCATCTGTTTCCCAAAGCACTTTTTGTATATACTGTATTAGAATTAGCATTAACTTATGTGGCTCTAGAGATAATAAAAGAGTATCATCTAAGCAAAGCAGTAGATACTGCTCTAGCAAGTGATGAAAAACTAGTAAAAGTAAACATGGATGAGCTATGAGCTAGAATTTCCACCAAGCGCTTTAAAAGAGTGGCAAAAGCTTGACAATAGCATAAAAATACAGTTTAAAAAGAAGCCAAGTGATCACTAAAAAACCAAAAGGTTGCTAAAGGTCAGCTGCGAGACTATGAAGATGTCTACTTGAGGTAAAATTTTATCTAATCAGCAAAAATAAAAGCAAATTTATAGAAAGCATCTTGTAAAATAAATCTATCCTGAAAAAATGTACCGCTTTTTATAAAAACTGTACCATACTTTTAGGAAATTTTAAAGAAAGGGAAACTGCAAAAAGGGCAGTTAAAGTATCGATAAGTAGGACATCTATGGTGTCACGGGGGAGACTTGAACTCCCGACCTCCGGCTTATGAGGGTTTAAAAATAAACCTTGTGTAAGCACCAAAAAGACGGCACACAGCCAGTTTCACACTAGGTATCTGCTACATTTTGCTACAAAGTTATATTGCATATGCAACAAAGATGCAATATCTAGTCAAACGAAATGGCATATACTACTTTAGAGTAGCTATCCCACTATATTTGAGGCCTTATTTTGGTAATAAAACCGAATATATAACCTCCTTCCTCACAAAACGCTTTGATACAGCAAAAAATCGTGCTAAGATCTACTCTATAATTTTTAACGCGATCAAAAAGGCATGGAAGATGAATTTGAGCAGCGAACTTATAGAGCACTTGGTACTTATGCTTTTAAAAGCCAAGGAGGCCAAAAGTATCAAAGAGCATGATATGCTTGGCAGATATATAAATTTAGATGGACTACTATCACTAAATTTGTTTTTAAAACAGAGTTTAAAAGAAGATAGCTTGCCCAGCGCCATATCAAAAGAGGTTGATGATATCTGCAAAAAGCTATCTTGTACTGATTCTCACACCAAAAAGCTTCTTGGCAAAAGAGTGCTTGAAGCAACGATAGATAACATAAATCACATATCATATAAGATGTGCAAAAACCAAAAGCTACTAAATGATAAGCAACAGGCATTTGTGCCATTTGGCAAAAAGCACAAGAGTGTAAATTTAGGCAGTAAGAGCAAAGATAAGATAGCAGAGAGTATTAAAGAGGCTAACATAGATAGCTATCAAGACGACATAGAAGCTTTAAAAAAGCAGGATTTGGTGCTGCCTTTTACTAAAAAGTCTTTAAAGCACTCTGTTTGCGAGTTAAGAGATTCTATAAATGAGCTAGCTAAGCAAAAAGGCGCACTCACACAAAACGATATCCTAAGAATATTTGGTTGTGAGTTATTGCCAGATGGAGACAACGAGCTAAGTGATGATCTAAAATTTGGGTATGGAAATTTAAATGATCCTACCTTTGGTGGTCAGGTAAAGCTATACAAGGCAGATAAATATGAAGATAAGGGCATAGTTTTAAGTGACATTGAGGCTAAAGACCTTGCGATAGATGACACAAGCGATGCTAGTGGCATGACTTTCAATGAAGCTGTAAATTTCTTTCAAAAGCTCTTCTCAAATAGAGCTAAAAGTCTTAGATATAAACTAGACTCTTCTACTAAAAATGAGAGTAAAGCTAACTTGGTCACACTAAATAGCGCATTTGAAAACTATGTATCAAACACAAGCATTTCAAACAACTGGAGTGATAGCACATTTGGTCTTGTTAGACATGTAGGACGGCTAATGTCTATGAAATTTGGCGATGAGCTAGATATTAAAAAGATAAAAAGAGATGACTTGCTAAATTTTAGGAATGTCTTACTACAACTACCAACCAAACTCTCTCAAAATAGTCTCTATAAAGATAAAAGCTTAGATGAGATCATAGTTTTAGCAAAGGATAGACCAAAAATTTCTAAATCAACCATCAAGAAGTATATTGTTAGAGTTAGTGAGTTTTTTAAATACTGCTACGATAGTGACTATATAGATAAGAATCCAGCTATAGATCTGCAAATAAATATAAACCAAGATGACGTTACAAATAAAAACCCCTATGAAGATAGTGACGTAAACGCGCTTTTGGATATTGTGAGTAAGATTAGATCAAGTGGAGATACCAAAAGTCAAAGGATTAGCAAAGATGAGCTATTTTTCGTTACTCATATAGCAGCTTATTCTGGCATGAGACTAAATGAGATAATCCAGTTAAACACAGATGACATAGTTGAAAAATATAACATAGTATGCTTTAGTTTAAATACAAAAATAGATGTAAAAACAGGCAAGAGTAAGACTTTAAAGACTAGAAACTCTGTAAGAATAGTTCCTATCCATTCTAAGTTAAGTAGCATTGGGCTGTTTGAATTTATAGAGAGTAAAAAGAAGTTAGCTAGGAAATGCGGCAAAGCAGTTAGGCTATTTAGCTGTGATAATAAAGACTTTTCTGAGTATTTTAGAAAGAAGATCAATACTAAAGTTATAAAAGGTGGTGATAAAACAAGGACATTTCACTCATTTAGACATACTTTCATAAACAAGCTCATCCAAAGCGGCCAGAGGATTGAACATATAGCTGCTCTGGTAGGACACGAACAACAATACAAGATCACTATGAATACTTATGGCGAACCAGTAACTCCTAAAATTCTAAAGGATCTAGTTGAGGAGGTAAATTTTTATCAAGGAGGGGAAAGGTGAGCGTAGTAAAGATTGATTTATAATTTAAGGTTATTTAAGATTCTAAAATTATGCTTAATTTTATGATTTTTTAATATTTTGCTATATGTTATTTGATTTATCTTAAACGGATCGATAAACAACGAAAAACATAACCTAAACCAGCTTGCATCTGTATATATTGCATCTGCTATCAAAAAGCCATCTTGTATTTCATCTGGGCGAGGATACTTTTTGTCTAACAAGTCAGACAAAAGACCTCGTTAAGGATTATCCCTAAAACCCCATATTCATTATACAGCCTAAAAAATTACTGTATTTTGTTCCATAAGAACCAAACACTAATAACTCAAACGCATCTTTATTTTCAAAAAAATACCCTCCTTACTGGTTTGTCCAGTAAAGAGGGTACATATCAAAACCCTTCTCTTTTTCTTTTATAGAACTTTTGCGTTATATACTTCTTCGGGCTTAGCGGCCAATAGTCTTGCTGCCATATCTTTTTTCATCTGAATCAAAGTAGTCTCTTCTTCTTCACTTCTATCTTCTTTTCTTGATAATTCAATAAATTCTTTTAGTACAAAACCTGGCTTTATGGTTATAACAACTGTTTTATCTCTATACTTGAATTTAAAATAATATCTTCCATGGGGACTTTCTAAGACTTCTTCAGCTTCTTTTAAATTAATATCAACGGAAATTCTACCACCTGTTACGCATCTTGTTACCATTTCAAAAGCATCTAGCCCTCCCGGTCCCGGAAATGCTGTAATAAGATATATCTCTCTTCTTTCTAATAATTTCCCATCATCTAAAAGTGGAAAGGCTCTACTCATGACTTGAAATGCATGAGCTACTCCCCCGGGATAACCTACACCATGATAGTTTAGTAAATTATCAAAGCTATATTCTAATTCATGTCCTTTTTCTAATACTTTTATTTTATCCATGTTTCTTCCTTTCTTGTTAAAACTACTTCCTCAATATTGTAGCAACTTCATCATCTGATAATGTGTAATCATATGCATATTCAAAAAATTTCTTTAACTCTACTTCCATATCCATGTCTGAAAATAATTGTGGATACTGGATTTTTGCAGCCCATTTAACCATAAGCGGAGTTTCAACCCCGGGTGGATCCCACCTATACTTTTATTTTATCCATGTTTCTTCCTTTCTTGTTAAAACTACTTCCTCAATATTGTAGCAACTTCATCATCTGATAATTTGTAATCATATACATATTCAAAAAATTTCTTTAACTCTACTTCCATGTCCATATCTGAAAACAATTGTGGATACTGTATTTTTGCAGCCCATTTAACCATAAGCGGAGTTTCAACCCCAGGTGGATCCCATCTATAAACACCTATAGGAATTTTGTATACTTGTTTGTTAGCTACAGCTTTAATTGTTGACCAGTCTCTACCTTCCTGCTTATTTTCAAGAAAGTCTTCCGGCATTAAGTCTGAATGATTTCCTAAATAAATGATATCAGGGTTCCATAGCATCATTTGCTCCATATCCACTTCAGCTAATTTACCTTTAAGCTCGTGAGCCGGATTATAGGCTCCACTTGGTATCATCCAATGGTCGTATGATTTTACAGCTATTTTCATATCACTATAAAACTCTACAACTTTTGGTTTATCTTCATCTTTTATTTCAGCTAACTTTGATGCTACTTCATTAATTCCTTTGTCCATATATTCAACTAATAAGTCGCCACGTTCTTTCTTTTTAAGTACTTCAGATATTATTTTTATATTTTCTTTTATACTGTCAAATTCTGCCCTCTTTAAAGCTACTACCTTAAGTCCTGCCGCTTCCATTTTTTCAATTTCTTTCTCACTATTCAAATAAATAAACACTACATCCGGTTTTAGCTTCAATAACTCTTCCACGTTAACAACTGAGTCTTTTGAACACCATTTAGTATTCGCATTAGCTAGTTGTGGATACATGTTTTTTAAAACACTTTCTTCAAAAGCTTTAATAAAAGATGGGTTGCATCCTACAATTTTATCTGTCTTTCCATCAATTGCATATATTATAGACGGAAAAGGCTTGTCCACCGTTGCAATTCTTTCCGGTGTTTTTTCAAATTTAATCGTTTTTCCTCTAACATCAGTAACCGAGTATTCGCTTTCTTTTACCTCTTTAACTTCTTGCACTTGACTAGCTTCTTTTTCGCTGCCGCCATAAGCATTTAAAATTAATGCTAGTACTAAAAATAATAATAAACTAATCCTTCTTTTCATTTTTCCTCCTTTGAAAATTATACACTTAGTGGATAAACTCCAAACAAATCTGCAACTTCTTCTCTTAATATATGAGGTCTTTGTCTAAGAGCTTTGCCAACTTCTATCTTTCTTTCTAAATCAACTTGATTAATTCTTTCTTTTAATTTTCCTTCTTGTTCATTCCTTTCTTTAGCAGAGTAAGGTTCTTGATATAGGGTTTTAATAGCTTCATTAATTTCATCTTTTGAATTAAAGGTTCCCAGTATAGAATCTATAAAAGGAAAGGACAGAATATATGCATATGCCGCTTGAACCAAAGTTTGGTCTTCTTTTATACGAATAGCGTTAAATATATCTTCATAAAGCAACAAGTCTCCTGTTGCCAGCGGATTCATAGCTATTGTCCCTATATCTTTTTCATGAGTCTTCATTATTCCTTTTAATCTGTATTTGGAATTAATTATATTAAAGCCCTGTAAACTATAATCAAATTTATACTCCCCAATCATCTCAATTAGTTCTTTATTTTGTAAGTGTGAAGAAAAAGTAATATGCTTAATAAGTCCTTCTTCTCTTGCTTTTTCCATCTCTCTTATAGCTCCATAGTTTTTAGCTCCTCTCCATTCTTCAAAAGATTTTACACCCCAAAGACAAGTAAAGGAGTCAATACAACTTATTTCTAAATTCTTCAAAGAATTTTCAAGATTTTTTCGAAATGTTTTAGAATCTCCGGCATGTGTCTTTGACATAATATAAAATGGTTTTTTATGCTTCTTCATTTCTTTTATGGCTGCACCTAATATAAGTTCTGAACAATTGTTTCCATAAGTATCGCCGGTTTCAAAGAAATTTATTCCTTGTTTATATGCATAGAAGAAATTTTCTGCATGTTTATCTATATCTTGGGGATTCTTTAAGTGATGACTTCCCATAGATATTCTTGAAATTTGTATGCCTGTAGATCCTAATTTTCTATATTCCATTCATTAACCTCCTTCTAACAGTTCTATATGGTTTTATAAGGTGCAACTGTTTTGTATTCAACTTCTTCTGCTTGAAAAATTAAAATTTTAGCTTTGATCTGAAAATACTTTTGTAAGTTATCTTCAGTAATGGCTTTCGAACTTTCATCAAAGGTTGTTTTGTAGTCATTACCGATAAACAAAGTTTTGTTAGATATCTGCAATGCATGACTAGGAAAATGAGTGTTTATTATGCAAGCAGATTTTTTATTTACATTTATATGTTTAATTGCCTCTATGATTCTAATTTGATTCTTCATATCCAGGTTTGACTCCGGTTCATCTAAAATAAGAAGTTTTGGATTAGAAACAAGAGCTCTCGCAATCATAACCATTTGAAGCTCTCCTCCGGATAGCTCATCACAGTATCTATTTGATAGCTTTTCAACTCCTAATTCTTTTAAAGTTTCATAAGCTTTATCATAATCTTCCTTCGTAGGGATATGGAAAAAACTGTTTTCCTTGTCTAAACCCATCACAACCATTTCTAAAACCCCATAACTAAACACACTTTTCTTAACTTGAGGAACATAACTTAAGTTTTCCCATAATTCTTTTTCTGCATATTCATTTATATCTTTGCCGAACAATAAGGCTTTTCCCGTGTCCCATTTTAAAAACCCCATAAGACACCTTAAGAAAGTAGTTTTACCCACCCCATTGGGTCCAAGAATGGACATTACTTCTTCTTCTTTTAAATCAAATGAAATATCTTTTAAAATTTTTCTCTTGTCATATGAAAAAGTACCTTTTTTAACTTGGAGTATCATCTTCTTTCTCCCGAATTCTTTCTAAGTATAGTTATGAATAATGGCGCACCTATAAATGCTGTTAATATTGAAATTGGAATTTCATTGCTTGTAGCTGCTCTTGCAAAGGTATCTATCAGTAATAAATAAATTGCTCCCATAACACAACAAGTTGGAATAAGGTACCTATTATCATTTCCGATAACCATTCTCGCCAAATGGGGAATTATTAAACCTATCCATCCTATAATTCCACATACAGAAACTGTAGTTGCAGTTATCAATGTTGAGAGTAAGATAACCACAATACGTAATTTTTTTACATTAATTCCTAAAGACCTAGCCTCATCAGAATCTAGAGATAAAAGATTCAATTTCCACCTTAATAGAAAGAAGCCGAAAATACAAGGTATTATTATTATTGAACAAATAACAAGGTCTCTATAGGATACACTTGCTAAACTTCCCATCAACCACATAGTGATAGTTGGAAGCTTATCTTCCGGATCTGCTATATATTTAATAAATGATATTGAAGCATCAAATAGTGACTTTACAATTACTCCGGATAAAACTAACACATACAAATCTGTTCGTTTTTTTACTCTGGATAGGTTTAAAACTATATAAACTGCTAAAAGCCCCAGAAGCAAAGAAACATGCTGAGTCACTATCATGTCTAGGGATAATAATATAGATAAAGCCGCCCCAAAACCTGCTCCTGAAGACACCCCTAGTAAGTCCGGGCTAACTAAAGGGTTTGAAAAAACAGTTTGATATGCTGCTCCTGCCAGTGATAGCCCTGCACCTACTAAAACTGCCATAAGTATTCTAGGTAGTCTTATGTCAATTACTACACTAGTTTCATGTACGCCTAAGCCGCTAACATCTCCGGTTATTGTTTTGTATATAATCATAAATGCTTCATAGGGGCTAACCGGATATCTTCCTAGACAAATAAAAGTTAGTATTAAAAGCAATAGCAATACAGAGAGAACCAATATGCATAATTTTTTATTCTTAAAGAAACCTTTCCCCATTTATCTACTCTTTCTAATTAATAGTTATATTATAGCACTTGTTATATTTGAAAGTCAAGATATTGATACGCATATTCATCTTTAAAATGGTCATCATCATACTCTTCATATACATAATCATAATTTAACCTAAAATGCACATTACCAATGTACGCATCTACCATTGTTGTGTTAGCAGTCGGTTTTTTAGTGTAGGCTTCTATGGTCAGGCTTGCTGGCATAAAAGAGTTTTGGTAGTTAAATTCACTCCTAGCAATAACACATTTTTCATTTAGGTATGAATTGCAAAATTCTAAAAACTTAGCTCCTAATTCATCTGCTAGCTCTCTTTGTGTGCTAGCCAAATCTACAAACTGATGTGCCCCGTGAGGTAGATCACGTCGCCGATCTTGATATCCGCTAGATCCTCGGGCGCGATCGGCGTGGTTAAAATTTTCTTACTCATAGCGCAAACTCCTTGTGCGATTTTACGGCAAAATTTAGCCCCGCGTCCCAGACGATGTGCCCTTTACGGTGCAACCAGCAGCCCACGTTTACGGCGACGGCGATGACGCTAGGATGGCGAGCGCAGTTTTCGATATGCACGCCCATCACGGAGCTTGCGCCGCTCATGCCCTGCGGGCCCAGGCCGATCTTATTTATGCCATCTTCGAGCAGCTTTTCGGTTAGCGCGGCGCGTTCGTTTGGATTATGCGAGCCAAGCGGTCTCATCAGCGCCTTTTTAGATAGCAAGGACGCCATGTCGATCGAGGTGCCGATGCCTACGCCCACTAGCAGCGGAGGACAGGCGTTTATGCCGTAGCTGGTCATTATATCCATGACGAATTTCACGACGCCCTCATAGCCCATGCCAGGCATCAGCACGGTCGCCTTGCCAGGTAGGCTACAGCCGCCGCCCGCCATGTAGGTGTGGATTTCGCACTCGCCGCTATCTGGCACTATCTCCCAAAATACGCTCGGCGTGCCCTTGCCGACGTTTTTGCCGGTGTTGTACTCGTCAAACGTCTCGACGCTGTTGTGGCGCAGCGGAGCCTCGCGTGTCGCTCTCAGTACGGCCTCTCGTAGTAGCTCCTCAAGCTCGCCGATGAGCGGGAAATTTGCGCCACAGCGGACAAAAAACTGGATCACGCCCGTATCCTGGCAGGACGGACGGTCTAGCTCCTTGGCTAGGCGCTGGTTTTCAAACATCGTTTTGTAGATCTCCTTTGCCAGCGGCTGCGTCTCGCGCTCACTAAGCTCGCTTAGCTTCGCCGTCACGTCGTCAGGCAGCACTTTGCCCGTGTAGCCGACGAATTTCGCCATGACCTCGGTCATCTTTTGCACGGCTCTTTCTTTATCCATCGCTTCTCCTTTGTCAAATTTTACTTTCAAATTTTTCATAAGCGCCCGCCAGGACGCAGCCTGCAGCGTAGCAGAGCAGATCGGCGAAATCAAACGTTCCGCCGATCATTACTTTTAAAATTTTATTTTCTACGCCTAGAATTTGCACCGCGCCAAAATACTGCGCGAGCTCCAAGGCTGCCGCGAACGCGAAAATTTTAAACGGCAAATTTAAAGGCGGCGCGTTAAAAATAACCCGTGTCAAAACATAAAGCAAGATGACGGCCAGAACGTCACCCGCGTAGTGGCGCACGAAACCGCCCTTTACGCAGATCGCTATGTAAATTTCAGCCGCTAAAATCAGGACTGCCATGACCAAAAACGCTAGCCTCGTTCGCACGCTTTGCCTTTTTACTAGAGCTTCCTTTTGTAAGCTTAAATTTATCTCTTGCAACGCTTTCCTTTTAAATTTAGCCTTCAAATTTAGCTGTAAAAACCACGTTTCAAATCAAAGTGGGCTAAAACATCACATTTTTCACTTTGATTTGAAACGTAAATTTTTTTAATCTTTTTATTATCGTTTTAAATTCAAAAAATACCTTTAAAGATCCTTGCCGATATTGCGACGATGGCTTTAAAAGAATAAAATTAGATAATCTTTGATACAATTGCTTGGAAAATTTCAAGAGGTGTTAAAATGTCAAATATCCAAGAGAAATATATACGTGAAATTAACACATCTGATTCCTTTTTCGACTCTTTAAGGCAAGACTATAAAGGTTTTGATACATGGATAGCGAAAAAAGCGGACGCTGGCGAAAAAGCATATATACTCTTTGATGATACCAAGATAGTGGCTTTTTTGTATCTAAAAATAGAAAGCTCAATAGATAATACGGATATAAGTCCGGCACTTGACACAAATGTGACATGGCTAAAGATAGGAACTCTTAAAATAGATGCGCATGGGACAAAGCTTGGAGAGCGTATTATAAAGAAGATTTTTGATTTTGCCGTAGCAAACAATATTTATAATATCTATGTAACGTCTTTTGAAAAACAAGCACCTTTAATAAAATTATTAAAAAGATATGGGTTTGTCCAGCACGGCAAAAAAATCAATGAGCTAGTATTAATAAAAAATATACCGACTCAAGTGCAGGCACTAAAAAATGATATACTGCTGGACTATCCGGCTATTAATGCGACAAGCGACAAATATCTTTTAAGTATATACCCAAAATATCATACTGGTATGTTCTCGGACTCTATGCTAAACACAGAAAGCTATGACATACTAAAAGACATGTCTGAATCAAATAGTATTCATAAGGTGTATATAACGGAAATGAAAGGTGTCGAGCAACTCAAGAGAGGCGACTGCTTGCTCATTTATAGAACAAAAGATAAAAATGCCCAAAGCGCGAACTACTCATCCGTCGTAACCTCCTTGTGTGTTGTAGAAGAATATAAAGATTTATCCAGTTTTAGTGACTTGTATGATTTCATCAAGTACTGCAAGCCTCATAATATATTTACTGATGATGAATTAGAGAATATATTTATCAAAAAAAGTTACACAAAAATAATAAAAATGGCATACAATATATCATTTAAAAGACGTGTTATTTTAAAGAAGATTAGAGAAATTATAGGTTACGAAGAAGCCTACTGGGGTTTTGTGAAGCTTACAGATGAGGCTTTTTTTGCAATTTTAAAAGAAGGTTTAGTAAATGACAGCATTATTATCCATTAAGCCGGAATTCGCTGAGGCTATTTTTGATGGTACGAAAAAATTTGAGTTTAGAAAGGTAAAATTTAAAAAAAACGTTAATAAGATTAAAGTATATGCCACAAAGCCAGTTGGAAAAATTATAGGAGAATTTATAGTTGATAATATTTTGGAGGCAAGCCCAGAAGAGCTATGGGATAAAACGAGTATGGACGCTGGCATAGATAAAGAAAGATATCTAAAATACTTTAATGGCAAGAGTACCGGTTTTGCCATTAAGATTAAATCCGCAAATAAATATAAAGAGGCAATTTGTCCTTATTTGCAATACCCAAATTTTGTGGCACCACAATCGTTTATGTATATTTAGGAATGTAAAGATGAAAATAAACCCATATTGCACACAAGCTATATTTATAAATTTAGATTCAGATATCGCCGATAAAATAGAAGCAGTACTACATTTAAATATATTTTTGCCAAACGATAGAGAGTATTCGTATATAGAAATAGGTATATTGATTTCTAGAAAAGAGTATAATAATCTTGATAGAAATTTTAATATAGAGATCATGTTTCCATTTGACATACTTAAGGATGAATTTATAGACATAAAAGATAAGCTTCGTGATGGTAAGACATTAAATATGATTTTTAACGAAGAGACTCATTTGGATAAAAATAAATTAAATTTTAGACTAAGAGAATATAAGCTTGGAGATATAAAACTTTGTAAGACCACTATAAATAGCGATTCTAGTATAACAATGAGTGTAGAAGAAAAACAGAAAAACAGCTATTTTAGATTTAGGATTAAGAATATTAGAGATAAGATAACAGATACTGTTCTTTCAGATACAAAAGTCAATCCGTTTATAAAAATGATAAAAACAATTGGAATTTCAATAAATTTAGATAGGCAATTTACTAAACAATCAGACAAAAGGATAAAATTTAAAGAAATTAATACTTTCGTTATACTTGACTCTACAACTGAATTGATTGAAAAAAGCAGACCTATAAAAAGCTTTAGGGTTTTAGAAGATAATCTATGGAATCAATATATAGGAAGTGATGCAAATCAAAAAATGACGGTCTATCAATTTAAAGATAAAATATTAGGCGACGGTACGATAGACAATTATCAGCTTTTCTTAAAAAGCCTTCATCATAAAAGCTCAAAATTCGAAAAATATAAATTCTTATCATTCGTAATATTTGTGGCCATAATATCTAATGCTATTTACAATGCTATTTGCTGCTTATTAAAACGGTTTTTTAATGTTACCTTTTGACAATACAATCGACCTAACACTGCATCATACCCAGCTGATAAAGGCAGAGATACAGAATAAATATACATTATATAACTATATCAAAGATGCAAAAAAATACTATCCAAGTTTTGATATTTGGTATTTTACAAATGTACTGCCGTCATTAAAAGACGGGACAAAAAAAATTATAACTTCCTGTGATGATAATAATCTCAGGGGTCTTGCTATACTAAAATATAACGAAAAAAAATTATGCCACTTATCTGTTATGCCCCCTTATAAAAATAAAGGCTACGGCATAAAACTTTTTAAGCAAAGCTTTATAGAATTAGAAACAGAAAAGCCTTTCCTGACAGTGTCCGAAGAAAAATTAATAGAATTTAAAAAAGTATTTGATTACTTTGAATTTGAACTTACAGACATTATAGATGGGTATTACCGAAAAGGCAAAAAAGAGTATTTTTATAATCAAATATAATCCTACCCCTCAAACTCCAGATAAATCATATAGCTTATAGTGTTTAGATTGTGCGATACGCTTTTAATACTAAATTTTACATTTTCAAGTCTGGTTACGCCGGTTATTTTTAGTTTTATGCCGGCCCTTAGTTCTCTACCAGTGGCGGTAAGCGAGCCGTTTATTCCGCCGCGTCGTAGTTCGTTTAGCTTGGCTTCGCCCTTTTTAAAGGCTTCATTGTCTGATTTTGGCTCGGGGACATTTAGCTTATAGGTTTGCTCTCCGCCGCCGATCTTAGCTTGTTTATCTTTACCGTCTTTACTATCGTGCCACTGCACTATTACGGCTTGGTAGCTGTTGCGGTTTGCTTCTGTGATCGATAGGCTCTCGCACTCAAATTTATTCCGTTTATTTGTCTGAGTGCGGGCGTAATTTTACAAATGATTTATCAGACTTGCATTATACGCAGCGCCAAAGCCGTTATCGATATTTACGACGCTAACGCCGTTTGCGCAGCTGTTTAGCATCGCTAGTAGCGCCGCTAGCCCGCCGAAACTCGCGCCGTATCCCACGCTGGTGGGCACCGCGATCACCGGCACGCTCACGAGGCCTGCTAGCACGCTAGCTAGCGCACCCTCCATGCCGGCGACCGCGATCACGACCTTTGCGCCGCGTATCTGCTCTAAATTTGCGATCAGCCTGTGCAGCCCCGCCACGCCCGCGTCGCTAAATTTGCGCGCGTCGTTGCCTAGAAATCTCGCCGTCTCGTACGCCTCCTCCACTACCGCGCCGTCGGTGGTGCCTGCGGAGACTATCGCGATGTAGCTTTGCGTGAGCGCGGGCTTGCTAAATTTGACGCTGATGATGCGGCCGCGAGCGTTAAACTCCGCCTGCGGCAAGATTTCGCGCACCCGCTCAAAAACCCGCTCGTTCGTGCGCGTGATTAGGATATTTTGCTCTCTCGCGCCGATCGCTTCTGCGATGCGTAAAATTTCATCATCCGTTTTGCCCTCGCCGTAGATCACCTCGCCCGCGCCGTTTCGCAGGGCGCGCTGAGTGTCGATTTTGGCGCAGCCCACGTCGCTAAAAGGAAAATCCCGTAAAAACTCTATCGCTTCGCGTTCGCTTTTTTCGCCCGATTTTACGGTACGGATGAAATTTAAAGCCTCATCTTTCGTCATTTAAAATCTCCCCGCGAAGCCCCTTTAAATCAAGCAAAATATCATACTCGCCAAGCGCGGCGATCTCGCGTACGACGGCGCTAAAATCTCCCGCGCAAAAGCGCCTAGTCTCGCTCGCACCCATTTGCAGCTTAAAGGCTTTGCCGTCAAATCGCGCGCGAATGTTTAAAAATCCGTGCGAGATTAGCAGATTTTCGGCTCGCTCCACGAGCGAAATTTCCTCCGCGGAAAACTCCCTATCGTGCGGTAAACGCGTCAGAAGGCACGCGTAGCTGGGCTTATCCGCGGTCGGCAGTCCAAGCTCGCGGCTAAGCTCTCTAATCTCTGATTTTTTGAGGCCTTTAAGCGGCGAAAGCACGCCAAGCTCGTCTTTTGCTTTAAGCCCCGGGCGGTATTCGCCAAGGTCGTCTAAGTTCGTACCGTCGGCGACGTTTGTAAAGCCTAGATGCTTTGCCAGCTCGATTAGTCGCGTAAAAACCGCCTTTTTACAGACGTAGCAGCGATCTTGCGGATTATTTTTTACCGCTTCGGGTGCTTCTAGCTCTAAAATTTCATGCCTGATGCCGTAAGTACGGGTAAATTCCATCGCCTCTTTTATCTCGCGCCCCGACATATAGGGCGATTTTAGCGTGATAGCTACCGCGCGCCGGCCTAGCGTATCGGCAGCAACGCGCAACAGTAGCGAGCTATCCACGCCGCCGCTAAACGCTACGGCTAAATTTTCCAGCTTTTTTATATCATTTTTTAGAATTTCTAGTTTCGTCATATTTTTTTAAAGTCTCGTTTCTAACCTCGCGGATCGTCGTTTGAAATCTCTGCGCGGCTTTTCTGCAGTCCTCGAATTCGGGCTTGATTTTTAAAATTTCGGGGTAATTTCGGGCTAAATTTTCGTCCGTTAAATTTTGTTCGGCGTTAAAATCGCAAACTCGGCCACGCGAAATTTTAAGCCTTATTTTGCCGTATTTAGTCTCTACCTCGCAAAACTCGCGCGCAAGCTCCGTTTTCCTCACGGCGCACTCTCTAACTCCGATCGCCGTCGTATGCGCGAAAATTAGCCCCTTTATCCGCGCGGCGTCCTGCTTGCGGCACAGCGCGTTTAGCTCAAAGCCCGCGCGCCCCTTTTTCATAAAAATAGACCTGCTAAATACGTCCAGCGCGCCGCTATCTCGCAAAATATCGCACGCAAAGGCAAAGCTCTCGGCGTCCATGTCGTCGATATTAGTGGAGATTAAAATCCGCTCGCAAAGCTCGCCATAGCCGATCTGCACGCTCAAATTTGGCTCATCTCTCAAGCCTAAATCCTCGCTCGTTTCGCAAAGTATCACGCGAAGCGCGTTGGCAAAATCTGCGACGTCTTTATCGCCAGCGCCGTAGCCCGTGCTTAAAATTTTAAAATTTCGCGGCGACTCGCGGCGGTCTTGCTCCCTTAAATTTAGTGCGCAGGCCTTTAAAATCGCCGCTCCTGTGGGCGTAGTCATCTCGAAATTCGCTCGCCCTAGGCTTACTTGCGCGCCTTTTAAAATTTCGCAAACCGCAGGCGCCGGTACGGTCAGCCTGCCGTGAGCGCAGTGCGCAAAACCGCCGCCAAGCTCGATAGGCGAAGCAAAAATTTGCGGCGCACCCAAGGCCTCCAAGCAAATAGCCGCGCCCACTACGTCCGCGATGCTGTCCGCGGCGCCCACTTCGTGGAAATGTACTTGCTCTGCGCTGGTGCCGTGGATTTTGGCCTCGGCCTGCGCGATAACGCTAAAAATTTTGCTTGCCGTTTTTTTTACGAAAGCGCTTAGGCTAGAACCCTCGATAAGCTCTAAAATCTGCGTGAAATTTCGCGGATGCGGATGGTTTTGGGCGGGCTTATCCGCTCTAAATTCGGCGCCGTGAATTTTGCCGTTTAAATTTTGACGCGGGCTAAATTTAGCGCCTAAGAGGGCAAGCGGAATTTGGCTCAGATTTGCCGCGCAAACGACGTCTATTTTGGTTGCGGAGATACCGCATTTTAGCACTTTGCGCTTGCGTAGGTAAAATTCGCTAGCTAAATTTAGCTTAGCAAGCTGGGCGCAAAGATAGCTAAAATCCGCGCCCAGATCCACCAGAGCGGCCAAGTTCATATCGCCGCTGATGCCAGCGCTCGCGTCGTAATATAAAATTTTAGCCAAGCCTAGGCCTTAGGCACCGTCATCGAGCCAAACGGCAGGATGATGATTTTGGCGTCGGAGCTTAGTGCGAGCTTGTGGTTTTGCGTGATGCTCTCATACGACGCTGTGCCCGGCAAAAAGGCCTTTCTGCCGCCCGTGTAGCCCGCGAAATAGTGCGGCTCGACCGAGCCTATGACGATCACCTTTTTCGCCTCTGCTACGATTTTGTTTAGATACATCTGCGTGCCGTTTTTGCTCTCGCCTAAAAATACCATCTCGTCGTGCTTGGAGTCGTGATCGTGAACTTCGCCTTTGGCGTTAAGCTCCGCGTAAATTTCTTTGCCGAATATCATCTCGTACTCATCGAGCGTGCCCTCTCTATGGCAGCCGGTGGCGATGATGAAAATTTTATTTTTCTCGCGGATTTTTGGGTAAATTTGCTTTAAAATTTTAGCTGTAGGAGTCGGACGAGTGCCGTCGTTTACGATGATGACGATTTTTTCATCGCCAGCGATCAACTCATCAAAGCTTTTTTGATTTATCGGATTTGCCAGAGCCTTTGCGATGAGTGCCGTTTCGTCGAATTTAGCCACGGGGTTGGGGTTAAAAACTCCCAGTAAATTTTTTTCCGGAACGCTTAGGTCGATGATATCATCTTTGCCGTAGCGAATAGGAATTTGCACGTTTGCTCCTTAAGTATAATCATTAATTTTTTATCTTAGGATTATATATAAATTTTTCTTTTAAATGTATTTAAAAAGGGTATTCAATTTTTAAATTTATAGAGCGGATAAAATTTATTATGGTTCTTTGTCAATAGTGGGGGTGTAAAAACACCTCTATCTATTGCAAAGACGTAAATATATCAATTTTCTAAATCTTTCATAGTTTCTTAGTCCATAAGATACTCTTTTTATTACTTTTATTTTGTTGTTATTTCCTTCTACAAACCCATTGTTTATTTTATATTCTACTATATTTATTATCTCTTTTTTCCAACTTGTTATTGTATCTGCTAGTTTTATACTTTGCTTTATATTAAATACTCTCAATTTTTCAATTAATTGCTCTATTCTCCTTCTCATTGTCTTTACTGTCTTGCTCTCAAACATCTTGTAAAATTCTTTTATTATTCTATACATCTTTTTCAATGTCTTATCTACTTTTAATATCTCTTTTAATATTTCTTTTTGTCTTTGACTAAACTGACTTATTGGGCTTTTACTTAGTATTTTCCAATATTTTTTTAACTTCTTATACTTTTCATTGTCTTTGTTAAATAATTCTACTCTTAAATCTCTTAATGCCCATATCCCTTGTCTTATTACATGATATTTATCTGCTACTATTTGGGCCTGAACTATATTACTATTTATTACGCTTCTAAATGGCTTAAACATATCCATTACAACTACTTGTGGTTGTATTTCAAATTCGTTTATTATATTTTTTATTGTTTGTGAATGTCTATTTCTTAATATATCTACTAGTTTACGGTTTTTATCATACATCGCTAGCTGATATTTCTCTTTTTCTATATTTCCTTTAAATTCGTCTATATATATGACTGATGTATCTGGAGAGGTTTGTCTTTTTAGGGCGATTGCGTTTTATGAGGGAGATATTAAGCATATTTATTTTGTCGCAGAGACTAAAGGGTCTATGAACTCTATGCAACTTCGCCAAATCGAAGAATCTAAAATTCACTGCGCAAAGGAGCATTTTAAGGCTATAAGCAATGATAGCGTGGTCTATGACGTAGTGGATAGCTATAAATCACTACTGGATAAAGTTATGAGGTAAAAAATTTATTAGGAAGTTAGGTCGCAGTATAAAAGAGCCTGTGCAATATTCCAAAAATGGTTATTGTGCTGCTCCTTTTGAGGGAAAATTTGACTGCCATTTGTCAATATGAAAATCTGAGGTGATATTGCTTAAAACTCTACCAATAAAATACTCAGTATGATAGAAAATCACAGCGACTGACTTAATCTTACCAGTTTTAATTCGAATTAAATTTAAATATACAATTATCTTAACCAAAACATCCTTGCAAATTTATATAAATTATAGTATTATACTCCTAAATATTTAAGGATAAAATACTATGTACATCAAACGAGCCATAAGCGATGAAATAAAAGAGTATATGAAAAGCTTTCCAGTGCTTTTGATAAGCGGAGCTAGACAAGTTGGCAAATCAACCCTTGCTTTAAATTTAGATATACCAAACTACGTGACGCTTGATGATATAAATATCTATGAAGCAGCGAGAAACGATCCAAAAGGCTTTATAGAACATTGCGAGAAGCCTATCGTGATAGATGAGATACAAAGAGTTCCCATACTGCTTCTAGCCATAAAAGAATTTGTAGATAAAGATAGAACAAACGGGCAGTTCATACTAACTGGCTCTGCAAATTTAAAAGGCTTTAAAGATATATCAGACTCACTTGCTGGTAGGATAGGCATAGTGGAACTCTACCCGCTTTCTCAAAAAGAGTTAAGTCATAGTCATGAAAATTTGATAGATATTTTAAGTAGCGATATAGGCCATCTGGTGTTTAGAAAATATGACAACGACGGCTTATCTGAAAAGATCATAAATGGCGGTTACCCAGAGATCACAAAGATAAGCTCTGAAAAATCAAAATATCTCTGGTTTAGCTCATATATAAGAACATATATAGAATCAGACGCCAAAGAGATAGGTAACATAAGAAACATGGATAAATTTATCACTATGTACCGCCTATGTATGCTAAGAAGTGGCAATATCTTTAACAAAAACGAGCTATGCTTGGAGTCTGGGCTTGATAATAAGACATTTGATAGCTATTTTAGCGTACTAGAGCATACATACCAGATCCAAAAGCTTCAGCCGTATTTTAATAATGCTCTAAAAAGGCTTATAAAAACACCTAAAATTTTTGCTACTGACACCGGAGTACTATCGCATCTGCTACAAATTTCATCACCAAATGAGCTTGCTAGCTCGCCATACAAAGGCGCAATATATGAAACATTTGTATTTGACGAACTTCTAAAAGCAAATACTAGTAGTAAAAAACGAGCCAATATATACTACTACCGAACGAGCGATCAAAAAGAGATTGATTTTATACTTGAGATATCCGGTAAAGTCATAGCGGTAGAGGTCAAATCTTCAAAAACTATCAGTAAAGATGACTTTAAGCATATCTACCACTTAAAAGAGAATTTGCAAAGTAAATTTGATAAAGGAGTAGTCTTTTACGCCGGAGATACGGCTATAAAACTAGATGATGATATGTTTGCATTGCCGTTTGGTTTTATGGGGTGAGTGATGGCTAATAATTTGGCTTCTATAACAGCTTATAATAGCCTACCTTCCCAAACCATCATATTTTGACTTCACATTTTGCTCTATAGTTTTTATCTCACTTGATTGTTGTGTTGATTGCTCCATTCCAAAGTCCTTATCAAGTCCTTGATCGTATAGCTCTTGCTTTGTTATTTTTAGTGAATCAAATGATATATGATCATTTGTTAGATATATCTTATCTGTTTTATAACGCTCCTTTAGTTTATTAAAACCTTGCATATCCTGCCAATCTTTCATATAGGTTTTTATATTATAAATTAGGCCTTGGTAGTTAATTCGAACTATATCTGATAGATATTTTTTAAAGTTTTCTATTCTATTGATAAACACCAAATAGTACCTATTTATATCTAGATGACCATCAATACCTTTTACAAAGCCTTTATATTCATTTTGTGTAATACCTAGCTTTTTAATGAAATCATCATCATAAAATCCAGTTTTTATCTTTCTAGCTGCTTCATAAAATTTATCTCTAATGTAGATATATGGAGTATAGTGTCTATTTTGGTTAAAAGAGTAGACTGTGTTTTCTTCTGGCAGGTATAGGTATCTGCCACTCTTACCAGAAAGTATTTGATGATCTTTATATTTTTTAACCATAGTGCTCTCGTCAAAGCATTCTATTAACTCTTTTATAGGAATCTTTGATGATATAGCTTGGTAGCTTGTTCTTTTAATATGTGAGTTGGTATCTTTTGGTTCATGACCAAGCTCATATCTTCTTAGCTTTTGTAAATTTTCATATATGGCTTTAATATCCATATTATTAATATCTGTTTTTAAGCCAGCCTCTTCAATAGCTCTTGTATTATCAAAAGTTTTTCCTCTAATGCTTACAACCTCAGATCCTGGCACTGGAGTGTAGTGAAATTTACTAGGATGCAAGCTGGAGTTATTTACTATGTTATATAACCCAAGCTCTCTTGTTATCTCTTTTATGTATTCATCATATTCATTTAAGCTTGGAGCATCTGTTGTGGGTATGATGAGTTTAAATTTCTCTAATTTTGTATCCGGTGCTTGATAGGTGGTTGGGTATATGAAGCCTTTTATTCCTTTACTTTGTAGTAAATTTTGAGCATCATTTGCACTAAATTTAGAGTTATCTATATCATATATAAGCGTAGGAGTTATGCCATCAATACTACTAGCTTCTTCACTTTTTTCTTTGAAACTTGCCACTGTTATAGCTGAATAGTTTTTAAGTACAGATTTTAGGTTATATGGCTCTATTTGTATCGTTTTCCAGCTATTTAGCACTTGAGTTTTTGGGTCCTTATTTGGCGCGCTAAAGTCACTGCTTACACTTAATGTTATCTTTGGCTCATTTTTATTAGCTTGAAGTTCTACAAGCATTTGCTCTAGCTCATTAACTACGTGAAATAACGCTCCTTTTCTGCCATTATAGACTATCTTACACATTAGATCAGTTAGATTATAAGTTCCTTTAAACCCATCCACTCTTACTTTATATTTGTCATTTACCATTTCAGGTTTTACGGTGATGTTAAATTTTGCATTGATCATAGGCAAAAATTCTCTTATATCCACTGCATTAAGTTTCTTTGCCCTATCATAGTAGTCTTTTTTGAAACCATCATCTTCTTCTATCATTCTTAATAGATAATCAGCTGTAGAATTTTTAGCATCAGCTAGTAGCTCTTCAACACTTATATTTTGCTCTTTTATATTGGCTTTTGGCTCGATCACCACATCTGTTTCTATCTTCATCTGCGTATCTTTTTCTTTGCCTTTCTTAACCTTTTGTGCTGCACTTTTAAAGCTTTCATATTGCTTTTTTAGTTGGTCTTCATCCATGCTTAAAGGCTCTATATTATTCAAACCATACTTGTTAGATAAGATGTCATTAACTACTCTTTTAAATTTCTCTGCTGATTTAGCCATAATAGCTTTTACTTGTTGCTTGGCTGCACCTTTTGTATATATTACTCCACCAGTTTTTACACTATGAGTAAATTTCATATTTTCAAAAGAGACTATTAGATGAATATGAGGCTCTCTTTTTAGCGGTTCGCCATTTTTATGTTTCTTGTTTAATGTTCTATTTTCTAGCGCCCCTTCTAGGCGAGGAATATATGGCTCTTCTTTTATTATAGGCAGATGAGCTTCAGCATAAAAAAGTAGCTCATCTATGTCGTGATTTGGGAAAGTGAGCCTCAAAAAGTCCATTATAAACTCATCTATATTGCCACTTTCATATAGTCTGCTCCACTCCTCTGAAGTAAATGACAAGGATATGTGATAGTAGTTATATTTTTTACTCTTTTTCTTGCTCTGGTGCTTTTCAGACATCTCGATAAGATCTAAATTTCCAGCCAGTGGCAATCTATCATCTTTTTCATCTCTAGTTAGCTTTGAATCTCTTTTCTTACCAGTTTTTAGATAATCAGCTATGCCTTTTTCTCCCTTTGAGATCTTAACTATCATATCTACTCCTTATTAGGCTTAAAATTTCAGTTAGCACTGATTGAGTTTTGTACAAATCTTCTTGTGTCTGCAGTATCGTTTTTAAATCTATATTGACACTAGTCTTATAAGCTATATTTAGTCTCTTTGCTATTTGATTAATGTTATTAAAAGGTCTAGCAAAATATGTAATGATTGTTGGATATAGCTCTTTCTTTTTTATGGATTCAGAATTTATAGTGCCATTATCTATAAGATAGGAAATGATTTCTGATTTTGATATTTTTAGTTCTCTAGCTATATCAGATAATTTGCTATTTTGCTGAGAAGTGATCCTTATAGAGAGCACCTTATCCTTGATATTTTTTGGCATATGATATCCTTTCATAAAATGTGATAGTGAGAAGAAGCGTTTTAACGCTTCTTATATCTCGCATTGTAGCCCTCGGCAGAGCAAGATTATACAAAGTATGAAAACGAAGTGTCATACATTGTATGTGTCTTGCTATTAGAAAAATTTGCTTACTACTGAACATTGCCGTCACCATTTTTGTTTAGCCATTTAGTAAAATCTTCACTAGCTTTTTGGCTATCTTGGTTGTAGATATGGATAATAAAACCTTTAAGATTAGACACATCATAAAGTGCTTTATCTAGCCTATTTTGTAGTGCAGATTTGTTTTCATTTGTCTTATGGTTATCATAAAACAAGTAGCAAAAAAAGAAGGTCGCTTCTATAAACAAAAAAGCAATTAATGCATATACTATCTTTTTCATCAAGGAGCTAAAAGATGAGTTAATTTCTAATATAGTTTTATCTGCACTTTTTAGAGTTTTTTGAAAATTGTTTTGGACCTCTTTTGTTGCATTTATAAGTTCAGCACCTCCTTGCTCTATTAGCTCTATTTTTTCTTCAAAATCTCCATTAAAACTATCCGCAGTTTTATTAAAAAGCTCAATATTATTTCTAATATTTTCACTAACCTTATTGCCCATTTCAACATGTTTTTGTAGTGCAATTAAGGCATTTGCCGCAACTGCTGTATCACTACTCTTGATTGTTAACGCCATTGCTTAGTTCCTCACTTTCTTTCTTGTCTTCTTTGGACTCTGGAATATGATATGCATGAGAGGATTGATGTGTGTCTTTTGCATCATACTCTTTCCTCCATTTAGAAAACTCCTTATTTGATAGCTTGATGTTAAAACGACCTTCGATTACTAGCCTACACTCTTTGATTGTAGCTTGTTGTGGAAACAAGACTTCAAGGCATACTTGTTTAATCTCCTGTTTTGTTTTATTTTTTCTAATAGCCTTTAAATCATTTAAAATTATTTTTTTATTTGGCATTTTTTCTCCTTTTTGCCATTTAAAAAATCAAGAGACAGTAATAGCCATCTCACCAAATGGACATACCTATAGTGTGCCTTTTATTTTGATATGGTAGTTGTTGATAAGGTTTTTATTTAAGTAGTTTAAAAGTAGAGAACGATTACAATAAGGGTTCTCGCAACTTATCGTAGGGGTTCTCTTTAATTAAATACTTAAATAGAACCTCTACTTTTAATTAGTTTTATTCATGCTGGTTCCTTTTTTAATTAATATATTTTTAAAAATTGTGAGCATTATAATCTTTTTTTTATAGTCGAGTCAATGAATTTGATAGTAAGTAGAATAAAAAAATGATTTTATGTTTTAAAAAGCACGATATATCAAGGGGTTTTTGCTTATAATTGATTGTATAGCATAAAAATACTTATAAATTACTTAATGCTAGTATTTATATGAGGAATCAAAACAAATATCTTAAAATTACCAAATAAAAATTATTGCATCATCATCAATTGCGCACCAAATACTCTCCAAGCAAATTCTCAAATTTTGCCTTTAGATATTCTGGATCTTTTATCTTTATAAATGGCAGCCAGTATTTGACCACGCGCAGGATCTCGTGATGCTTATGTAGCCTATCTCTATTTTGTGTTTTATTGCTAGGAGATATGAATGAATCATAATCATCAAAAATATTTTTTAGCCCATATTCAATAGCTACAAGCGCCATTTCTACTATACATCAATACTCATTTTATTTAAGTCATGATAAAAATTTAACCCAGTAGAGTGACAGATTATATCATAGTAGATGATTCGTTAAAAAATTTTTACTTGTTTTTTAAAATTTTACAAAAAAACGTGTTAAAATTACTGCAAGCTTAAAAATTTGCTACATAAAATTTTATTTTGCTACAAACATTAAGCTATATTTTATGAAAGGTGACTGCAATATAATATTGTAGAAACATCGTAGTTTAGGTATTTATGGTGTCACGGGGGAGACTTGAACTCCCGACCTCCGGCTTATGAGACCAGCGCTCTAACCAGCTGAGCTACCGTGACACTTTAAAATAAGTTTCGGATTATATAATTTTTAAACTTATTTGTAGATAAAAACCATCTTTATCTACAAACACAAAGTAAAAGCACCAAGAATCGATAAAATATCTATTTTACGAAATAATTTTGAGCTAGAGATTTATCCTCAGGTGTGATGCTAAATTTCTCGCCAGCAATGCTAACCTCAAATTCATTTTCTTTGCTTGCTTTTGTATAAGCAATTGCGAGCCTTGCAGCTAACTCTTTATCAGCTTTACTAGCATTTTTACTTATAAAACTAACAGCTCCCACGATGTCATCGCTCTCTTTAAATTTTACCTGATCAAATTTATCGTTTGGATGTGCTAAAAGTGCGTTATTATCGCTCTCGTCACGTCCTATTATCATTTTAGCACCATCTGGCAAGCGCAGATGCCTACCAAGCTTTAGCCACGTTACATCGATATCTCGCATCTCTTTATCAAAATTTAGATAATCCTTTATCTTCACAGCAAAGCTCTCGATCGTTAGCAAACATCCGCCCCCAGGCGTTGCAAAGTCATCAAAGCCAAATTCCTTTGCCAAAGCAAGCTGCGGCTTTCTATCACGCCCACTTATGCCAAGTAGCTTCTCTCTATCGACCCAGCCCTCACGCTCAGGCTTTGTTGGCGGTAGAAGCTTGGCGCACATCGGACGAAGCACTAGATCGTCCTCATCATCAGCTAGACGTTTAACCTGGAAAAGTGCATCTCTGCGCTGGCTCATCGGCCTTTGTCCCACTACTTCACCTGTGATTATAAAATTTGCATTTTCGCTTTTTAGCATATTAAGAGCTGTTTTAAACATATATCCATGGCAGTCAATACATGGGTTAAACTGTTTGCCGTAACCGTATTTTGGGTTAAAAAGCACATCACGAAGATATTCATTTCGTAGATCAACGACCTTTAAGCTTGCCCCAGCCATAGCCGCACGCTTTCTTAATATCTCGTGCTTTTTCTCATCCGCACCAAATCCAGTATCCATATAAAGTGCGACTACTTCAATGTTTTGATCGCTTATTAATTTCATTGAGAGCATGCTATCAAGCCCTCCGCTAAATAAAGCTAAAGCCTTCATTTTTATCCTGAAAGTAAAATTTAAAGCCTAAATTTACTAAATCTAGGCTTTTATGAAGTTTATTTAGCAGCGTTAATTACGATTTTTTTGATGACTTCGCTCGCGGCTTTTAGACTGCTAACTGGCAAATACTCGAAGACGGAGTGAAAGTTATTTGCCCCTGTGAATAAATTTAGCGTTGGCACACCTTTTGCAGATATCACAGCGCCGTCATATCCACCACGCATAGGCTTTATATTTGGCGTGATATTTAGCTCACTAAAGGCATCTTTTGCTAATTTTATAGGCAGTGAGTTTTCATCTTTTAAAAATTTAAAGACATTTTCATAGCGTGTTTTTAGCGTGATTTCGCAACGCTCTCCATAAATTTTGTTAAAAGAATTTGCCATATCGCTTAAAAACTCAAGCCTTTTTTGAAATTTCGCCTCGTCAAATTCTCTTATGTCGATCTTGAGCGTCGTTTTTGCGCTGTTTCCGCTAAGCTCTTTTACCCAAAAATAGCCCTCTTTGCCCTCGGTGCACTCTGGCACTTCGCCGCCTGGCAAAAGCGAGATAAATTTATGCGCAAGAAGTAGCGAATTTACAAGCTTGCCCTTTGCATTCATCGGATGGGCCGAAACGCCTTTAAAGACCATCGTGCAGTCAGCCGCATTCCAGTTTTCATATATTAGCTCGCCTATCTCACAGCAGTCTAAGCAGTAACCAAAATCAGCTCCAAGCAAATTTACATCAAGTGCTTTTGCGCCAAGCAAGCCCTGCTCCTCATCAGGCACGAAGCAGATCACGATCTTGCCGTGCTTTACATCAGGATTTTGCATAAAGTAGCTAGCCATATTTACGATGCTAGCAATCGCAGCCTTATCATCAGCTCCAAGCAAGCTAGTGCCGTCAGTCACGACTATCTCATCGCCAACGTATTTTTTAAGCTCTGGATTGTCGCTAAATTTTAGATAAATTCTCTGCTCTTCGTTTAAGCAAATGTCGCCACCTGTGTATTTTACGATTTTAGCTTTGGTATCATTTTTTTGCTCACTACTTGTATCTAAGTGCCCAAAAAAGGCGATACTTGGAGCATTTTCGCAGTTTGCAGGAATTTTTGCTATCAAGATAGCATTGTCTTGCAAAATGATATCTTTTATGCCTAGCGAGCCAAGCTCTTCTTTTAAAAACTTAGCCAGCTCATACTCGGTTGGGTTAGAAGGCATGACACCTTTTAACCCATTTTCTTTATTTGTTGTGGTGTTAAATTTTGTGTAGTTTAAAAATCTCTCTACGATATCCATTTTTCATCCTTTTAGATGACAAAAAATGCAATCGCTACAACAGAGACAAACATCCCTAAAAATGTTCTTTTAGCGATTTCAACTGGACTAACCATCGCAATGCCTGCACAAACGATAGCAGCACCGGCAATCGGGGAAGCCGATCTACCTAAAGCACCAGCAATAGCTGCTGCCATACCAAGCTTATCTTGTTCAAAGCCAAGTGCAGCGGCGTTTGTTGTGACGGCTTCATTAAATGCAAATGTAGCAGCGTCGCCTGAACCTGTAACTATACCCATGATAAATGGCACAAATGTTCCGCCAAATTTAACGTAACTTTGATCTGTTTTTAGCCATGCGATGACCACATCAACGGCTCCACATGCCTTTAAACCAGCGACAAAAACACCAGCTGCGATGATGATGCCCATAACATCAGCATAAGCGTGGCCCATTCCGTTAAAAAATTCTTTTGTGATCTTTTGCGGATTTGTAAGCGTAGCAAAAATAGCTATGATAGCACCTAGTATCATCGCCTCAGCAACGCCCATCTTTGTCCATGCAAGAAAGCTATAATCTTTTGCAAGGCTTGTTCCGCCAATAACCAAGATAACAAGTGGAACTAGAGGCATAATAGCGTAGATGAAATTTACTTTAAATAGCGGTTTCTCTTCGCTAGCAGTACTACTTTCAAGAGTGAAATTTGTATTTTTTTGATAGTCTTTAAGCAGTATCGCAACAACAACTAACGCGATCACTACGATAACAAGAGCAGTAAATGCACTTGGAATTTGTACTTTTATGACATCTTGAACTGTGTAGCCTTCAACCGTCTTTTTAACAAGGTCAGCCACATAGACGTTGTGAGCCGATCCTGGGCTTAAAACTCCACCAAATGTCCCTGCAAAAACAGCAGCACCAGCCATAGCTGGGCGGATACCTGAAGCCATAAGAAGTGGTATAAGTGTCGCACCAACAGCGGCGGAGCATCCTGCAGCTGAAGGGATAGCGATATTTATAAAATAAGTTAGCACGGTTGTTGCGGGGATCAAGATAAAGCCTACATTTTTAAGTGGCTTTGTAAGAAGCGCAACAAGGTGTTTATCACACATTGTGTATTTCATAACAAATGCAAAACCCATACTAGCACAAATCGCTTTTATAAGCCCTGCTTTAGTCATATAGTCAGTAAAAGCGCTTAGTGCCCCCATTGGTTTTAGTGCGATTATACAAAGCACCAAACCAACACCTATTAGCACCGTTCTTGTCTCTTTTTTTAAGACAAGAAGTGCTACAACAGCTGCGATGCCAAGAATGGCAGCAATTAGCTTAAATGTTTCCATACCTCTCTCCTTGCTTAGATTTTAAATTTAGTTCCAACTTCTATTTTTTCTATCTCTTTTTGATACTCAAATTTTAAAATTTCACTGTGTCCTATGGCCTGGGCCTCGCTACCCTCTATGAGCAAAGCCGTGCCTTCAGGCAAAGCGTAGATAGTCTCTTTTGGATTAGCTATTAAAAATTCCTCCAATCTCTCCTCCCTGCTCTCGCCGTTATGGCCTGCTAGCTTGCCACTTATGAAGTGCGGATTTATCTGATGAGGAAAGATATTTAGACTATCAAATGACTTTGGCATAATGATAGGCATATCATTTGTCGTCATCATCGTCTTGCCAGCTATGTTTGCGCCAGCTGACCAGCCAAAATACTTTGCGCCATTTGCCACAGCTTCTTTTATAGGCTCGACTAAATTTAGCTTATAAAGCATGTAAAGCAGCATAAAGGTATTTCCTCCGCCAACTGCGATGCTTCTAGCATTTTTGATAGCTGAAATTTTATCCTCGTAGTGATGGATTGATTTTATATTGCTATTTTTTAATCTATCAATTACTTTTTGCTCATACTCGTCATTTGTTCGCCTAACTCCAGCGTAAGGGATAAATAAAATTTCTTCCTTGCCACATTCACCTAAAAATTCCTTAACCCAGTTTTTGCAGTGCCTTAAATAGCCAGTATCTTGATAGCTTGAAGCACTGATTAGTAAAGCATTTTTCATTTTTTTACTCCATTTAATTTGTAAGCAGATCTTAGATAGACATCAACCCCAGCCACCAAACACTCCTCATCAAAGTCGAATTTACAGTTGTGATGGCCTGCTTTTAAATTTGTGCCGATCATCATATATCCGCTCTTTGCGCCCCTATCTTGCAAAGCTCTCATAAAATGAGCAAAATCTTCACAAGCACCAAAATCAAGCTCTTTTACGATATTGTCATCATCTATAAATGGACTTTGCTTTGCAGCTTCATAGAAAATTTCAGTTACTTCTTTGTCGCTATCGGCTCCGTTTGTACCGCCAGTTTTTACGACTTTACTCTCTACGCCATAAATTTCACTCACACCTTTAACGATATCCATGCATCTTTCATACATAAAATCATTTAAATTTGTGTCTTCGCCTCTTGTTTCGCAAGCTAGATAGCCGTTTGGTGCTATGACGTTTCTGCCTTCACCTGCTTTTAAAACGCCTACGTTTATCCTAGTCACGCCTTTTGCATGTCTTGTGATGCCATGCATGCTTAACGCCATTTGAGATGCAGCTAAAAGTGCATTTGCGCCATCTTGTGGTGCACCTGCTGCGTGAGCTGAACGACCAGTGATATGTACGTCAAATTTTGAAGTTGCAAGTAGTTTATTTGTCCCACAGATGATGCCTCTATTGGTTTTTGCTTGAAAGCCGATGTGACCGCCTAATAGATACTCTATGCCATCAAGCACACCAGCAGCTTCCATAGCCACAGCTCCTCTTGTACCTTCTTCTGCTGTTTGGAAGATAAATTTAAATTTGCCGTTAAACTCATCTAAATTTTCAGCTATAAGTTTTGCCACACCAAGGCCTATTGACATGTGACCATCATGCCCGCAAGCATGCGTGATACCAGCGATATCTGAGCCAAAACCCTCTTTATAAGGTCTATGAGTAAGCTCGTCGCTCTCTGTCACATCAACACTATCAATGTCAAATCTAAATGCTGTAAATTTACCAGGCCTTTTCGTATCTATAAAGGCAGTTAGGCCAGTTAGGCCATCTTTCATATAAGGAAGATATTTTGCCTCTTCAGGACTTAGGAGTTTTTTGGCTCTTTCTATTGCTTTTTCGCATTGCTCTTTTGAGCCAAGGCCAAGTCTTGCATCAGCTTTAACGACTTTGTCACCAAGGCTTATTTCATAACCAAGATCACTAAGCCTCTTGGCTAGCACAGCGGTTGTAAAAAATGTAAACCAGCCAGTCTCAGGATGTGAGTGAAAATACCTGCGATCTTTAATAAGCTCATCTTTTAAAGAAAGAGCCAAATTTGCTATCTTATCCATAGGTTTCTCCTTATTCATTTGATAGTTTAATTAGTGCATTTGTTAAAATTTGTGTAGCTTTGAAAGCATCATCAAAATTTATAGCCTCTGCTATATTGTGACTTATGCCACCAACGCAAGGTATAAAAAGCATGCCAACGCTACTTGCAAGTTTTGTTAGATTCATCGCATCGTGTCCAGCTCCGCTTGGCAAAGTAAGCGTTTTTATGCCAAGTTTAGCAGCCTCTTCGCTTAGTAAATTTATAGCATGCTCACTAAGTTTTACTGGCTCATCACTACTTAATTCTCTTATCTCATAACTAAAATTTAGCTCACCGCTTAGCTCTTTTATAAAATTTCTAAGCTCTAAATTTAGCTCTTCTAAGCTCGCTTTGTCTATATCTCTTAGATCAACTCCAAGCCTCGCCTCACCTGGCACGACGTTTAAAACGCCTGGTTTTGCATGAGCGTAGCCAACGGTTGCTACAGCCGTTTTTTTGTTTTTAGCAAATTTATTTGCAGCGATTATTATGTGTGAAGCAGCGAGTAGGGCGTCATTTCGCATATTCATCGGAGTTGCACCGCTGTGATCTGCCTTACCATGAATAATAATCTCAAATCTAATAGGAGCAGCAATACCGCTTACTATACCAACGCTTATATCACTTCGCTCAAGCACTGGACCTTGTTCAATGTGAAGTTCTAAATATGAATGAAGTGAGTGTTCTTTTAAAATAGAATCATTTAAATTTTGTGGCTCAAGTCCAAATTTACTCATCGCCTCAAAGAGCGAGATACCATCTTCATCTTTTAGCTCATGAAGCCTTTGCAAACCAAGTTTGCCGCTTATTATTTTACTTCCGATAGTTGCTGTCTTAAACCGACTTGACTCTTCGCAGCAAAAGTTAATCAGCCAAAGCGGACGCTTTAGTTTAATGCCAGCTTCTTTTATCGAGGTTAATGCTTCAAGTCCAGCCATAACGCCAAGCGTACCATCATAAAAGCCGCCATTTGGCACGCTATCTATGTGAGAGCCTACGCAAGCTGGCTTCTCACCTTGATCACAGCCATCATCATAGACGGCAAAGATATTGCCAACATTGTCAATTTTAAGTTTAAAGCCATTTTCTTCTATTAAATTTATAAGAAAATTTCTAGCTTCCAAGTCTTCTTTGCTAAATGCAAGCCTTGTTAGCCCTCCACCTTTTAATGCTCCAAATCTGCTTATAGCATTAAAATTCGCCTCAAATCTTTTAAAATTTATCATAATAAATCCTTAAAAATAAAACTAATCTTAAAAACATTTATTACTTTGAACATTTTACATTTAGTTTTATGATTTAAAGCTGAATAAGTGTTAAATTTTGAAATCTAATTTTTTTGTAGCTTGTTATGTAAGCCTTTAATGATCTCTGAAATTTTTTGCATTATTTCGATTTTATTTGGTTTTTGTGATTTTCTAGTATCTTCGCGAAACTTCTCATAGTATTTTAGTTTTAGCTTTAAAATGGCCTCTTTAAGGCTATCTTCACTAGAAGCTATATTTGAGCTCTCATCAACATAAATTTCTCTAACAAGCACCGCATTATCTTCAATATTTGGCAATAAAACAGCCTGAAAATAATCTTTATGGTGCAAGAAGAATTTCTCCTCAAGCTCGTTTAAAACGATAGCTTCGTAATTTTTATTTGCTAGCATGCTCTTTAAAACACTAAATTCTAAAATATCAGTTTTATCTTTTTTTTGAGCCGTTTGCTTATTTGTTGTTGCAGCATTTGTAAAATTTTGATCTTGTCTATTTATATATCTTTGCCCATGAAGGCTAAAAGTATTTAGCTCTATTTTGAGCAAATTTGCGACTAACGACTCATAACTTTTTGCGATTATTGGCTTTAGAGAATTTGTAAATTCCACTATCTCTTCTAAACACTTTTGCTTTTGTACTGGGCGTGATATGTCGTATTTCTTGGCAATTTGCTCGATGTAAAACTCTCCAAGTTCAGTACCAGAACCAAACATCTCTTTTAGCTCGTCGCTTCTACCTGCAAAAACCATATCTGCAGGGTCTGCACCATCTTTTATGATAACAACACTTCCGTCTATCTCGTTTTGAACCAAAAGGCGAGATGATTTTATAGCTGCACCTATACCAGCTCCATCACCATCAAAACAAAGAACTACACTTATCTCTCCTCTTTTTAAAAGTGGTAAGTGATTAGTTGTAAGTGCGGTTCCAAGTACGGCAACAGCGTTTGTAAAGCCTGCAAAATGAAGCATGATGACATCTAAATAACCCTCTGTGATGATGATCTGCTTCTTTTCAAAGATGCTTTGCCTAGCTAAGTGGTAGCCGTAAAGTAGCTTTGACTTGTCAAAAACTATGCTTTGAGGAGAATTTACATATTTTGCAGGATGATCCGAGATCGTTCTACCACCAAAGCCAACTAATTTTGCCGTATGTGCATATATGGGAAATGTAATACGCTCGATAAAACTAGCATAAATTCCCTTCTCATTTTGCTTTACGATACCGACCTCAAGTGCCTCTTTTGGCTCGATATTTTCATTTTGTAAAAGCCTAATAGTACTAGCACTATCCCCAGCCCAACCAAGCTCAAATTTCTCGATCATCGCATCATTTATGCCACGTGAATATATATACCTCACAGCGGCTTCATGCTTGAAAAATTCGCTCCTATAAAAGGCATTTACCTTTTCTAAAATGTGCTTATTTTCTTTTTGTGTTGGAAGTTTATCGCTTGTGTATTCAAGGCTAAAATTTACAAGGCTAGCTATTCTCTCGATAGCTTCTGGATAGGTAAGCTTCTCATAATCCATTACAAATTTAATCGCATCTCCGCCAGCCTTACAAGCAAAACAGTGAAAAATTTGCCTGCTTTGACTTATGCTCATACTAGGATTTTTGTCGTCATGAAATGGGCAGACGCATTTGTAGTTTGCTCCCATTTTTTTGACTGGCACAAAGTGCTCTATAATGTCAACGATATCGATTTGATTTTTAAGCTTTTCAATGGATTTTGGATCTATCATAAGCAAAATTATACAACTGCTTTGTTATAATTAAAGTAAAATCTTATTACAAAGTATGAGCGTGGATATTTTTTTCATTGGGCATAGAGATCCGATATTTAGCCTTATTATTTTATTTAGCATTATATTGATGATAGCCGCGCTAAGCTATGCCTGGGGTATCTTTTCAAGCAAAGATGAGAAAAAACGCATTGAAAAATTTATAAGAAAATTTGACAGCAAAGATGGCATAAGCGACGAGCATAAGCAGATGCTACAAAGTCCGGAGATAGACGCTCAAAGCCTTTGTATGCTAGGGCAAACTTTCGCCAAAAATGGCGACTTTGAAAAGTCTATTAGCATCTATCTGATCGCCCTTGGCAAAGCTAGAGACAAAAATGAGAAAGAATTTATCCTAAACGAGCTTGGAGAGGTCTATTTTAAGGCTGGCTTTTTAAAAAAGGCTAGTGAGGTTTTTGAAAAGGCACTCGAGCTAAGTCCTAGAAATGTCATCGCACTTCGTTTTCTGACAATGATAGATGAGAAGCTCAAAAACTACAAAGAAGCACTTTATGCACTAAATTCGCTTGAAGAGCTTGGAGTAAATGTAAAAGATCAAAAAGCTTATATAAAGGCTATCAGCACGCTTGATGATAGAAATTTAAGCTTTAATGAAAAGATAGAAGTTCTCTCTCGTCTTAGCCAAAATTTTGAGCTTTTAAAACGCATGATCTTGGTGCTTTTTATAAGACACAATGAAAATTTAGAAAATTTAAAAGATTTTGCTCGTTTTGAAGATGTGATCGATCTGCTTTACAACCTAAAAACGCCTATAAATTTAAGCGATCCAAAGTACAAATCACTCTTTTACGCAAAGGGCGATATAGATGAGCCATGTGAAATTTATGGCTTTGAGCTAAACGTCATCAAAAAACTAAAAGACGCTAAATTTGACGCGGCTGGGCTAAGCTTTAACTACGTTTGCAAGAGCTGCAAAAACTCATTTCCTATGCATTTTTACCGATGTCCAGTCTGCCACGAGTTAGGAAGTGTTAAAATTTTATCCCACATCACAGAAAAACCAAGTGAAGATAGTAACACTTTTTAGTGACGGCTCGTGCCTTGGAAACCCTGGAGCTGGTGGCTGGGCGTATATATTGAGATTTAACGAAGCGCAGAAAAAAGCAAGTGGCGGCGAGGCATATACGACAAATAATCAAATGGAGTTAAAAGCTGCGATAATGGGATTAAAAGCACTAAAAGAGCCTTGTGAGGTGAGGCTATTTACCGATAGTTCATACGTGGTAAATAGCATAAATGAGTGGCTTTCTAACTGGCAAAAGAGAAATTTTAAAAATGTAAAAAATGTCGAGCTTTGGCAGGAGTATTTAGAAATTTCAAAGCCTCACAAAGTCGTGGCAAGCTGGGTTAAGGGGCACGCTGGACACCCTGAAAACGAGGAATGCGACCAGATGGCAAGAGATGAGGCATTAAAAATAAAAGATGAGAATGAAAGATGAAAATTTTAGAAGAATTTGAAAAGAATCTTGGATATAAATTTAAAAAAACTGCACTTTTAGAAGAGGCGCTAACACACAAGAGCACAAAGCAGGCTCTAAATAACGAAAGGCTCGAGTTTTTGGGCGATGCGGTGATGGATCTGCTCGTGGCTGAGTATCTTTTTAAAAAATTTAGCAAGATCGCAGAGGGCGATATGAGTAAGCTAAGAGCCGCACTTGTAAATGAAAAAAGCTTTGCAAATATGGCAAGGCATCTAAAAATGGGTAAATTTTTAAGGCTAAGCACGGCTGAAGAGAACAATGGCGGTCGTGAGAAAGATAGCATTTTAAGCGACGCATTTGAGGCAGTGATGGGCGCTATCTACCTTGAGGCTGGACTTGATAAGGTGCGAGAAATTTCGATCGCTCTGCTTGAACTTTGCTATCCACAGATCGACTTTGCACACCTCGAAAAGGACTACAAAACCGCTCTTCAAGAGGTCACTCAGGCCAGTCTTGGTGTCATACCAACATACGAGCTCATCGGCACGTCAGGCCCTGATCATAAGAAAGAATTTGAGATAGCACTGCTGCTAAATGGCGAGGAAATTTCAAGAGCCATTGGCAACTCTAAAAAGCAAGCCCAACAGCTAGCTGCAAAAATCGCACTAGAAAAAATCAAAAAATAGGAACAAGCTTGAATACATTTGGCAAAAAACTAACCTTAACAACCTTTGGCGAGAGCCACGGGGTGGCGATCGGTGGCGTGATAGATGGACTTCCAGCTGGGCTAAAGATCGATACAGATTTTATCCAAAGTGAGCTTGACAAGCGTCGCCCTGGACAAAGCAACTTTACAACCGCAAGAGATGAAGCCGATAAGATAGAAATTTTTAGTGGCGTCTTTGATGGCATGAGCACCGGCGCGCCGATAGGCTTTGCCATTTTTAACAACAACCAAAAGTCAAACGACTATGAAAATTTACGTGAAATTTTCCGTCCTGGTCATGCTGATTTTACATATTTCAAAAAATATGGCTTTAGAGATCACAGAGGCGGCGGACGCTCAAGCGCAAGAGAAACGGCCGTTAGAGTAGCTGGTGGGGCTTTTGCGCAGCTGCTTTTAAATGAGTTTAATATAGAAATTTTAAGTGGAGTGCTTGGTATAGGCAAAATTTTTAGCGACAAAATAGACTTTAACTTTGCTAAAAATTCTCAAATTTACGCACTTGGTAACGAAGAAGCGATGAAAGAAGTGGTAAATAAAGCTAGAAATGATCACGATAGTGTCGGTGCAGTTGTTTTAAGCGTAGTTAAAAATGCTCCAGCTGGTCTTGGAGAGCCACTTTATGATAAGCTTGATAGTGCCTTGGCGGCGGCTTTAATGGGTATAAATGGTGTAAAAGCCGTCGAGATAGGCGCTGGTATAAAAGCAAGCGAGACATTTGGGTCGGTAAATAACGATGAGATGGACGAGCTTGGCTTTTTAAGCAACAACGCAGGAGGCATACTTGGCGGTATAAGTAGTGGCGAAGATATCATACTAAAGAGCCATTTCAAGCCTACACCCTCGATATTTAAAGAGCAAAAGACACTAAATTTAGCTGGCGAAGTGGTAGATTTTGAGCTAAGAGGCAGGCATGATCCTTGTATAGGCATACGAGGAAGCGTCGTTGCAACCGCGATGATAAGGCTAGTTATCGCCGATATGTTACTACTAAATACTAGCACAAAGCTTGAAAATTTAAAGAAAATTTACGGCTAAAATCTATAAAATAAGTAAATTTAGTGGCCAAAAAGCCACTAAATTTTTAGAACCTATAAGCAAACTGAAGTTTTGCGCTACTTTGATCTTTTTTGCCAAAAGATTGTGCTATGCCAAAAATTTATGAGTGTTGCATAAGTTGGTGTATATCTTAGACCGACCTCAACCTCTGAGCTTGTGCCTTTTTGAGTTAGGCTGATCTCCTCGTCTTCTTGGATCACTGCTATTTTTGACTTGGTGTTAAATTTATACTCAGCACTAATTTTTCCATAAGGATTAAATTTACCAGCATCATAGGCTATCTTTGAGTAAATTTTAGCTCTGCTTGATGTAACGCTGCTAAATTTTAATGTGCTTTGTCCGATATCTGCCTCATCGCTACCGACATAAGAGAGTGTGTAGTTTAGCCCACTATCAAGCATAAAACTATCAAATTTTATCTTTTTGCCTACGCCAAAGCTAGCATTGTAATATGGCATTGAGATTTTATAATCCACATCTTTCGCATCAACCTTAGTTTGACTCCTACCAGCTTTTGCCATGAGATCGATATAAAAATCACGTGGTAAATTTAGTCTTGAAAAAATACCAAATCCATAGTTTCTAACTCTGCCATCTATTTTGGCATCTTCGTTGCTGTTATCAAATGTTGGTATAGCAAAAGCCCCAAGCATATACTCGCCATTTTTATTTTTACTTTGCTAAAATTTACATCACTTCTATCTGTTAAATCAATATAAACACCTGATTGTCTACTTTTTTTGATAGTAGAACCAATTATATTAACTTCGTTGTGCATTGCATTTACCCTAGCTCCACTAGTAAAATTTATCCATTTTACTTATTTTGTTTCTAAAAAATTTTTATTAGAAATTTTAGCCTTAAGATCGATTTTTCAAAAACGAACTTTTACTAATTTTCATCTATAATCACCCAATGAAAAACGAAGCACAAAAATTTTATGCCGTCATTGATCTAAAGTCCTTTTACGCCTCAGTTGAGTGCGTAGAGCGAGGGCTTGATCCGTTTAAAGCCGATCTAGTCGTGGCTGACGATAGTCGTGGCAATGGAAGTGTTTGCCTAGCCGTTAGCCCAGCTCTTAGAGCCAAAGGTGTGAAAAATAGATGCAGGCTTTTTGAAATACCAAAGGCTATAAAATTTATCATCGCACCACCTAGAATGCAGTTTTACATCGACTATGCGGCTAAGATTTATGAGATATATCTAAAATACGTCTCAAAAGATGATATCTATGTCTATTCTATCGATGAGGCCTTTATCGATCTTACTTCTTATGTTAAATTTTATAATACCGATGCAAAATCCATAGCCAAAAAGATAATGGATGAAATTTTAAAAACTACTGGCGTGACGGCCACCTGTGGTATGGGCACAAATTTATACCTTGCAAAAATCGCCCTTGATATCCTGGCTAAGCACAGTGATGATGGGATTGCATTTTTAGACGAGCAACTTTATAAAGAGCGTCTTTGGACGCATCAACCGCTAGATGACTTTTGGCGTATCGGTAAGCAAACTAGGCTAAAGCTGGAAAAACATGGAATTTTTTGTATGAAAGATATAGCAAATGCTCCGCGAAGCTTGCTTGAGAAATTTTTTGGAGTTGATGCCTATATAATGATAGATCACGCAAATGGCATAGAGCCAACGACAATAGCTGACATAAAAGCATATAAACCAAGCACAAAATCCTACTTTAGCTCTGAAATTTTACCAAGAGACTACGAGCGTTGCGAGGCGGTAGTCGTACTAAAAGAGATGGCTGATAGGCTAGCGCTTAGGATGATAAACAAAGAAGTAATGGCAAGTGGAATAACGATAAATATAAAATTTGCCGACAAACTCGAGCCACTACAACGCGCGAGCGTTCGGTTTAAGACACCAACAAATGTCTCAAGCGTACTAATGAATTCAGCCGAAGAGTTACTCTTAAATAAGATAAAAAATGTTGGGCTGATTAGGCAAATTAGCATCAGTGCAAATGACGTAGCAAAAGAAAGCCTAGCTCACTCTAGTCTTTTTGAGGATGACACTAAAGAAAAGGCTGTTTTAAAGTCCCTAAATCTCATAAAAGAAAAATTTGGTAAAAACTCGGTTTTAAGAGCGATCGATCTACTACCAGAAGCCACTGGGCAAGACCGAAATAAAAAGATCGGAGGGCACAAAAGTGGCGAGTAAAGATAGAGCAAAAATTTTTAGCTCGTTTAATCCCCTATCAACCTTAGAGCGAGCCTTGCGACAAAAAGAGCGAGAAAAATGCGAAAAACTAGAGCTTGATGAGAGCAAGGTCGATGAAATTTTTAAAAAGATAAGCGAGCTAAGGCCAGCTGATGAAGTATATGTGAGCTATCATGACGGCTATACCTATGCAAGTGCTAGTGGACTAATCTCTGACGTAAATTTCAAAAATAAAACTCTTATGGTTGTAAAAACTAGGATCAAATTTGAAGATATAAATGACCTAAAAATAATTTAGCCCCCAAACGAGGGCTAAATTTATATAAATTCTACAAAGATTGTAAAATTTTTGGTTTAGAAAATGCGGTGATCGGCTTGATCTCGCCTTTATATTTTTCAAGATCAGCTAGTATCGTATGTCCGCAGTTACTTTGAGCGATGCTAGATGTGCCTTTGTCGCGTGTTAGGACATTTATGCAACCGTGCTTGCAAAGGCTTCTTTCACCAAGCACTTCAGGGTCGTACCATGCACCCTCGCAAATAGCGATGACACGCTCTGGGATGATATCAGTGACAAGCGCTCCTACTAAAATTTCGCCCCTGTCGTTAAAGACTCTCACTACATCACCAGTTGCGATGCCTTTTTTCTTAGCGTCATTTATGTTTATTAGCATCGGCTCTCTTGCGCTCACTTCAGCGTAGTTTCTGATTATTGAGTTATTTAGCTGAGAGTGCAAGCGGTATCTTGAGTGTGGGGTTGTGATGCTAAATGGATATTTCTTAGCTTTTTCACTACCAAGCCACTCAAACGGCTCGATCCAAGCAAAGTGTGGAGCAAAGTCTTTGTAGCCAAATTTAGCAATAGTTGGAGAGTATATCTCTATCTTGCCAGATGGCGTACCAAGGCGATTTTTATGTGGATTTTCTCTAAATGCACTAAGTCTTGTGTAGTATTTTGTCTCTTCATTGTCTTTGTCAAATTTGACATAGCCCTCTTTCCAAAACTCATCAAAGTTTGGCATTTTGAGATCTAGTGCCTTAGCTTGTTCCACCGCGTCTGCGTAAAATTCTTTCGCCCAGCCAAGCTCATCTTTGCCCTCAGTAAAGACCTCTTCTCTGCCCCAGCGTTTGCAAATTTGTGAGCATATCCAATAGTCACTTCTGCTTTCGCCCATTGGCTCAACCACTGGCTTGTATGCCACGATATATTCGCTTGATGGGACACTTTGGTTAATGTCATTTCTCTCTACCTCAAGTGCCACTGGTAAGACGATGTCGCTTAGTTTAGCTGTGCTTGTCCAGTATGGCTCAGCTGTGATAACAGTATCAAATTTACGCCACGCTTTAACGGCATTATTTACATCCTGGTGTCTTGTAAACATCGAACCAGAGGCCATATAAGCTACTCTCATATGTGGAAGTTTGATCTTAGAGCCATCATAATCTATCTCTTTGCCAGGATTTTGCAAGGCTTCTATTGATCTTGAAGATGGGATGGTTACGTTTTTAAATTTCTTCCACGGAGCACCATCTACGTTTTCATATTTCTCGCTTATCCTAGTACTGATACCTTTTAGAGCGGGTGCTATCTTATCAGTGCTGCCGTTTCCGTAGTAGAGGTTAAACTCAAATCCAAGACCCTCTTTACCGATGTGGCCAAGCATCGCACTAAGAGTTACAATACCCCAAAAGCCCATCTCGCCGTGATCTTGTCTTTGAAGTGATCTGCCAGCGATGATAGTGCTTGGCTCTTTTGCAAGCACTGTTGCAAATTTAGCTATATCTTCAGCTTTTACACCACAAATTTTACTAGCCCAGTTTATATCTTTTACCACTTTGTCGGTTGTGCCAAGTAGGTAGTCTTTAAATTTATTAAAACCAACTGTGTATTTTTTGATAAATTCCTCGTCATAGAGTTTGTTTTCATAAAGATAGTGGCACATGCCAAGCATCATTGCTACGTCAGTGTTTGGACGAACGATGATAGTTTTAGAGTCAAGGTATCTTGTGGTGTCATTTTTAAAGACACATACACTATAGGTTTTAATGCCTGCCTCTTTTATCTTTTTGATGCCAAGATAGCCATCATGTGTTGGTGGCTGCCATGAAATTTGACCAGTTACAAGCGGGTCAGTACCCCAAAATACAATGTTCTTAGCATTTTTAACCATAGCTTCCCATTTTGTAGGAGCGTCATAAACCGCACTATTTCCAAGGACGTGAGGCATGATGACAAGACCAGCTCCAGTTGAGTAGTCGCCGCTCTCTTCGACGTATCCGCCAAGCACTTTTAGCATCCTGTGACCAACGGTCCTACCCCAGCTGATCTTACCGCTGCCACCCCACCAGTAGCATTCGCCGTAGATGCTCTCAGGGCCATATTTGTCAAAATTTTCTTTTAAGGCTTTTGCAGCAAGGTCAAGTGCTGTATCCCAGCTAACACGTACAAATTCTTCTTTGCCACGAAGCTCACTTTTTGCTGCGCCTTTTGCCTTTAAGTAGCTTTTTCTTACGTACGGATAGAGTACGCGACTTTCATTTTGGATGAGATCTGGCAAGCTATTATTCATTGTATTTGGAAATTTATCGCCCTCAAATGGATCAACGGAGACGATTTGATTTGAGTTGGTATTTGCCCAAAATAGACCAAATCTATTTGCTCCAAAAGTTTTGTTTTGGTCAAAAATAGTTTTTGTCACGCCCTCTATCTTGTTTGCCTGCGCTGCAGTGGCTGCAAGTGCAGAAAATTTTATGAAATCTCGTCTTTTCATATTTTCTCCCTTATGAAAATTTATTTTACTTTTTTGGCATTGTGTTGTAAGTATTTGAGCACTAAATTTAGGTCAGTTTCATCTAGTGCTACAAATTTCGCATCGACCATTCCAGCTAAATTTGCTGGCCACTGAGCCGCTGTAAAGCTATTTGGCTCATGAAGTCTATGACACGCAGAGCAGGTCTCTTCATAAATTTGTTGTGCTTTTACGTAAAGCTTTTTTGTGTCGCCACCAAGCGCGTCATTTGGCACTTCATAAACACCCTCTGCTTGGTACCATACTTCGCCATACTCATCTTCAATATCTTTTACTTTTTTAAAATTTGTCCCACTTTCATCATTAAAAGTAATAAAAACTTCCGGATTTTCTATGCTTCTTTGAAGCTGGGCTAAATAGTTCGTTGAAACCACACCATTAACCTTTATCTTGCTTGTCTTTTCACCTTTTTCTATAACCTCAACTGGCGTTAAAACTTCGATCTTTCCAATCATCTTGCCATCTAGCGTTATATTGGCATCTTTTGCGATGACATCGGCACTAAAAGCAAGACTACATGCTAAGACAGGGGCTAAAAATAGCATTTTCATGTTGCAATCCTTAAAAATAAAATTTAAAAAAATTTTATAACCTAATAACTTAAAATTACATTGTTATATTTAGATTTATTTAAGAAAATTAATATTTGCTTTTGTTAAAAATAAGGTTTAGTAGAAAATTTATAAATGAGTTTTGTTGATTGTCTTAATGATTAAAAGTATAAGCAAACACAAGCTTTGTAAAAATTTTACTTTTGGATATAGTGAAGTAAAAATTTAACCTTACTTCACTAACTACTATAAAAAAGTATGGCAGAGCTTTTATAAACTTAAACTAGCAAACTTCTTGCAGAATTCAAAAATATGCTAAAAGTTACTACTCTAAATTACTAGCTATGTTAAGACTTTATAGAGTTTTATCATTTTATCATTTTAAAATTTTTGTCAAAACGCCTTATTATCAATCTAACAGCTTTGCTTATCGCCTAGCTCGCACGCTTTTTTTCGCATTTGCTTTGCCTTTTTCGCGTCTTTTTTTACTTGCTCGTATCTGTTTTCGTTGAAATTTCCCTCATACAGCCACGCCGCCCTCTCGCAGCCGCCTACGTAGCCTAGCTTACACGAGCGCTCGTAATACTCCATCATCTCGCCTATATCGCCTCCCGTTCGCTCTATCATCCAGCCCACGTTGTAGCATCCGGGAGCGTATTTTTTGTTGCATAGAGTATTGTTTATCGCAAACGACTGCACCTCGTCGCCCAGCTCTTCTTGCATGAAATTAGCTAGCGCCAAGCAACCGGGCAAATACTCGTAAAGGACGCAGCTAGCCTTGTAATACGCGCTAATCTTGGTCTCGCGCTCGCTCTTATCTGCGGCTTTTACTAGGTTGTTTTTATAAAGTTCGCCTAGATAAAAGCAGCCCTCGCCGTCTCCTTTGGCGCAAGCTAGGCTAAATAGCCCCTCCGCCGCGCCGTAGTCTTGCTTTAAGTTTGCCGCTACCATACCCGCCTGTACGCACTCTTTGGTAGAGTTTAGGTCGGGATTTTTGCATTTTTTGACCTTTTCTAGCGTATCTGCGGCTAGCAATGGCGAAAGGTCCGGCTCGCTAGCGAATAAATTTAACGTCGCAAGTAGCGCAAATAATAAATTTTTCATTTTTATCCTTTAAATTTACCTAACCCCTCGCTTTGGCGATGCAAGCGGCGACGGCCTGCATCAAAGCGCCGCGAAATCCGCCGTTTTCAAGCGCGGCAAGTCCCTCGATCGTGGTTCCCGCCGGCGAGCAGACCTCGTCTTTTAGCGCGGCCGGGTGCTTGCCGCTTTGGATCAGACGCGCCGTTCCTTCCACGGCCGCACAGACAGTATCGTAGCAAAGCTGCCTAGGCAGTCCGCCCCGCACGCCGGCATCAGCCGCAGCCTCGATAAAGGCGCACGCATACGCGGGCAGGCTTCCCGCGATGCCTGTAAATGCGGCAAACTCGGCCTCGTCTATCTCGTAAATTTTACCGATTTTTGCGATTATCTCGCGCACGGTCTCTTTCTTGGGCTCGCTAAATCCCGCGTCAAAGCAAAGAGCCGTAGCCGACGCGCCGATGCAAGCGGCGATATTTGGCATCGCGCGAGCGATATAAACGCCCTCGCCTACGATTTGCCTAGTGCGCTTTATGTCAAAACTCGGCGCCAAAAGAAGCAAAATTTTGCCCGCAAGCTCGGGCGCGATCAGGCGCAAGATAGCCTCGTAGCTAGCGGGTTTAGTAGCCAGCACGACCGCGTCCGCTTCGCGCGCTAGATCCGCTTCGCTCGCTGCTATTTTTACGCTAAATCTTTGCCGCAAAGCCTCGTTTTTACTTCTGGCATAGGCTAGGATTTCAAATTTTGCCTCTTTTTCGCATTCGCGTTGACTCGCGTTTTTATCCGTTTGCGCTAAATTTTCCGTCCCGCGAGCCTCGCTACCGCCGCTGGATTTTCGCTCGTCCTCGGCCGAGCTTCGCCCCGCCGGGTTGCGCGCGCCAAAGCGCCTCTATCATCGCGCCGCCCATATTTCCGCCGCCGATGAAGCCTATTTTTACGTTTTTCATTTCGCCGTCTTTTTTAGAGTGCCGATTTTGACCGCTTTGCCCGCGATCGCCGTATTTACCGCCGCACTATCCGCCCAGATCGCGCCCGTAACCTGCCCAGGCGTCAAGGTATAAACGCCGCCCGTTTGCGCCTCGTCGCTCGCCTTAAACTCGTTGCCCACGACCAGCTCATAAACGACGTTCGTGTCGTTTTCAAATTTGATCGCCGCTTTTAGCGTCGGCTCCATTTTCTGTTTAGCTGCGCCCGCGTACTGCTCGAGTATGTTTTTGCTAAGCTTGCCGTAGACGTCGCCGTCTTGGCTTAGATATATCCGCACGGCGCGCTTATCCGAGTTTTTGCCGCCTTTTTCGCCCTTGCCGGCGCTAACGCTCATCTCATAGGCGGTTTCTCCCGTCGGGAAGTCCTTAAATTTAGCGTCCGGAGCGAAAACCCGCACGTTATCCGTTACCGTTTTCGTAACGTGCGTCTGCGGAGTTATACCCGTTAGCACGATCGTTGATTTCACGTCTGCGCCTTTGTCCGAAACAAGCGCGGAGATCGGCACGCGAGTAAGCAGCGTAGTCTCGTAGCAGCCGCTAAAAATAAACGCTGCGGCGAGAGCGAAGATAAATTTTAGTTTTTTCATCTGTTTCCTTTAAATTTTCGCCGATTCTAGCATAAACTAAGCATTTTTGTATTGATTATATTAAAAGTAAAAATAGAAAAGTAGGTATGGTATTTTAAAGCATAAATAGTTTTAAGGTTGATAAATTTTAATCGTCTTAAGCAAAGCCAACTTAAATAAATAATGCAAAAAAGATATGAGAAATTTATATAAATTTATTTGCTGTTTTTAGAGTTTAATTATTAGCCCCTTTACAAAGGGGCTAGATGACAAATTTTGATTAGAGTTTTGCTTTTCTTTTGCGCTCTGTTGGGTCTAAATAGCGCTTGCGAACGCGGATATTTATAGGCGTAACCTCGACTAGCTCGTCATCTTCTATCCACTCTAGCGCGCGCTCTAAGCTTAACTTTCTAGGCGGGACAAGTTTGATCGCATCGTCACTACCACTTGCACGCACATTTGTTAGGTTTTTGCCCTTGATAGGATTTACATCAAGGTCGTTTGGACGGCTGTGCTCGCCGATGATCATGCCCACATAGACTTTTGCCTGTGGATCAAGAAATAGCACGCCACGATCTTGCAAATTAAATAGCGAATAAGCAAGCGTTACGCCATTTTCCATCGATACCAGTGCGCCATTTGTTCTGTGCTCTACGGTGCCACTAAGTGGTCTAAACTCCAAAAAGCTGTGGTTCATAACGCCCTCACCTTTTGTATCAGTCAAAAACTGGCTTCTAAAGCCAATAAGTCCGCGAGCTGGGATCTCAAATTCGATCCTTGTTTGGCCATCGCCTGTTGGGTTCATAGAAACCATTTCGGCCTTTCTTTTGCCTAGTTTTTCTATGACTGTGCCTGTCGTATCATCAGGTGCGTCGATGACTAAAAGCTCGTATGGCTCGCATTTTACGCCGTTTATCTCTTTTACGATGACCTCAGGTCTGCCAAGTAAAAATTCATAGCCCTCGCGGCGCATATTTTCAGCCAAAATAGTAATCTGAAGCTCACCACGGCCACTTACTTTAAATTTGCCCTCACCGATGTTTTCGTATTTCATCGCGATATTTGTCTTCATCTCGTTTGCAAGGCGCTCATCGATCTTATTTGATGTGACGTGCTTGCCCTCAGTACCTGCTAATGGGCCGTCATTTACAGAAAACACAACGCTAAGTGTTGGCTCTTCGATGTGAAGTGGATCAAGTGGATGAGGATTATTTGGATCAACGACGCTATCGCCAACATCAAGCGCATCAAAGCCAGCGATCGCTACGATATCGCCAGTGCCAGCTTCGTTAATATCAGTTCTTTCAAGACCCATAAAGCCAATTAACTTTGAAATTCTACCAGTTGTCTTTGTACCATCAGCCTTTGCAAGCATGACATTTTGGTTTTTAGATATCTTGCCGTTAAAAATTCTTGCAATACCAATCTTACCAACATAATTGTCATAATCAAGAGTAAAAACTTGGAGCTGAAGCGGATTTTCGTCGCTACCACTTGGAGCTGGTACATGAGCTAGGATAGTCTCAAAAAGTGGCTGCATATCTTTGTTTTCATCACTTAGTTTTAACTTAGCGTAGCCATTTTTAGCAGCAGCATAAACTACTGGAAATTCTAGCTGCTCGTCATTTGCATCAAGTGCGACAAAAAGGTCAAAAATTTCATTTATAACGCGGTCTGGATCGCCTGCTGGCTTATCGATCTTATTTACGACAACGATTGGGCGAAGTCCTAGTGAGAGTGCCTTTTTGACGACGAATTTAGTCTGTGGCATAACGCCTTCTTGTGCATCGACAAGCAACAAAACGCCATCAACCATCTTAAGAACGCGCTCAACCTCACCACCAAAGTCAGCGTGACCCGGAGTATCGATGATGTTGATCTTTGTATCTTTGTAACGAATAGCAGTATTTTTAGAAAGGATCGTGATGCCACGTTCTCTTTCGATGTCGTTGCTATCCATGACACGTTCGCCAACGCTTTGATGTTCGTTAAATGTTCCTGACTGCTTCAAAAGCTCATCAACCATTGTTGTCTTACCGTGGTCGACGTGCGCGATAACGGCTATATTTCGTATTTTTTCCAAATTTTTCTCCGTTTATTAGTTTGCTATTTTTCGTTTGTCAGTTTTAAAATAGGGGCAGATTATAGCCAAATTTTTATAAATTTTAAGCTGATATCAAGAAATTAATTTTTGGAATAGATTTTGCATGTTTGGCATTAAGTTTAAAAATTTGAAAGGTTTAAATGCAAGCTTATACAGCGAAAAACAACGTAGATTTGCTGGCTCCTGCTGGAGGTAAAAAGCCCTCTGTTTCTAAAAAATCTCAAAACAACGGCGAATTTTTGTCGATGGTTTTAGATGCAGCTGCGAGCAAGGCAAATAGCGGTCAAAAAATCACTGAAAAAGATGTCAAAGAGATAGTAAAAACGGTTACAACTCAAAAAGAGACATTGCAAAAAGCACAAAGCGAAAGTGCGGCAAAAATTTCAACTGCACTTGAAGAAAATTTGGATGAAAATACAAAAAATGAGCTCTATGAAAATGCAAATTTCATGCAACTTTTGCAAGTTTTAGAAATTCTAAATGGCAATGAAAAAGTAAGTAAATTTCCAAATTTCAGCGACAAAATAGCAAATTTCTTAAGTGTGCCTGAAAACGTCGAAGAGCTTAGCAACGTTAAAAGCGTTAGCGATCTTATCGACCTTGCTAAGAAATTTGACCTTGGCCTTGAAAATATAGAAATTTCAAATGAAGATGTGCCAAAACTAAATGAGATGTTTAAAAATTTAGGTAAGAAAGAATTTTTTACACCGAAAAAGACCGAAGAGAAGCCTTTTTACCTAAAAGAGCTAAAAAATGAGGTCGAGCAAACCATCATCAAAAATGAACCAAAAGAGGTCGTAAAGCTTGATACCTTATTAAAAGAGGTAGTGGCAAATCCAACTAATGAAACTAAAAATTTAGTAAAAGAAGAGCCTAAGAAGCTAGATAGTGAAGTAAAGCTTGATGATGAGATAGTGGATGTTGAGCCAGACGAGCAGCCTAAAGTAAAGGTAAATTTACGCGAGCAAAAGGCGCAAAAAGCCCCAACTCTCGAGTCGCTACTCTTTCCTGAAAGAGAACAACAAAAAAATGAGAATTTTGAGAGCAAAGAGACATTTAACAGCGATAATAAATCAGAACTAAATCAAATGGTAAAAGATATCGCTAGTAGCGCCAAACACCAGCTTCAAACAAAGGCTGAGATAAAAGAGACGCTTAGTAACTTCTCTTCTACGTTAAAAGAACAGGTGCAAAACTATAAAGCTCCGATCACTCGTTTTAACATCACGCTTAATCCACTAAATTTAGGAGAAGTTGAGATCACTATGGTAAATCGCGGCAATAATTTGCATGTAAATTTTAACTCAACCACAGCTACGATGAATTTATTTTTACAAAATCAAGCCGAGTTTAAAAATAGCCTTGTAAATATGGGATTTACCGAGCTTGAGATGAATTTCTCAGATCAAAATCAAAGACAAGATAAAAAAGAACAAGCAAAGAATAAATACAGCTCAAATCAAAGCGATGAGAGCGAAAACACTCAAGCGGAACAAAGCTTGCTTGAGCTAGTAATACCAAGATATATTTAGGAGAGATCATGGCTTCAGTTTCAGATATAACTACACAAACAACACAACAAAAAAATGCCGAGAAAAAGGCAAAAGCAAAGCAAGATGCAGCAGCCGGCACAGGAACTAACCCAAATGCGCAGCTAGATAAAGATGCATTTATGAAGCTACTTTTAACAGAGCTTCAGTATCAAGACCCAACAAGCCCTATGGATACTGAAAAGATGCTCACACAAACTAGCCAACTAGCATCACTAGAGATGCAACAAAATACAAACTCAGCTATGAAAGAGCTTGTAAATCAGTTAAAATCAAATGCAAATGCCTACGCTATCTCAGCTCTTGGAAAAATGGTCTCAACTGGTTCAAACTCAGTTTTACTAACAGATGAGCAAAAAACTGTAAATTTTGCACTTTATTTTAAATCAGATCTTGCAAATGGTAAGCTCGAAATTAAAAATGCAAATGGAGAGGTCGTCCGTTCAATCGATATAAAAGATCTAAAGTCAGGAGTTCGCAGAATATCTTGGGATGGCAAAGATGATTCTGGAAAACAATTACCAAATGGTGCATATACAGTCTCTGTTAATTATACTGGAAAAGATGGTAATTCATACAAGACTCAAGTAGGTAGCTATCCAGTTGAGGCAGTAAAATTTGTAGATGGTAAAGCCATGATAAAAATCGCAGGCGAATATGTCCCAATGGATAAAATATCTGAATTTTACGAAGGATAAAAGCCATGATGAGAGGTTTTTACAACGGAATTAGTGGTATTAAAACACAAAGCTTTGGCATGGATGTTTGGGCAAATAATATTTCAAATATCAACAACGTAGGTTTTAAAGCTTCAATCCCTGAGTTTAAAAATTTAATCAATCAACATATGGCTTCCGCTGGAAGTGGTCCAACTAACAATCAAGTAGGTCTTGGAGCTACGAAACAAACGACAGCTTTAAAGATGACAAATGGTAGTTTTCAAAATACTGATAATAACTTTGACCTAGCCATAGGTGGTAAAGGCTTTTTTGGTGTCGTTGATAAAAATGGTAGAAACTACTACACAAGAACAGGTAGCTTTGATATAGATGGGGCTGGAAATTTAGTAGATAATAAAGGCAACTTGCTTCTTGGTACGTTAACAAGTTTTACTCCAGTCACCCCAAGTGCTAATGCTCTTAGAAAATATGGTCAAACAAAAGGTACCACGCAGGCATTTACTGCAAAAGAAGAAGATCTAAAACTAGGCGATACTGGCTCACAAAAAGGTATAAATTTACCTCATTTTTTATATATGCCAGCCAAGCAAACAAAAAATATAAATTTAAAAGGAAACCTAGACTCAAGCCTTATAACAGATAAGCGAACAACAGCCATTGATGCGGCAAATTTTAACTATACACTCGATAATACAAACAAAACTATCTCGCTAAATGGGCAAGTCCCGCTAAGCCAGACAAGATTTGGTGCAAAAGCAGGTGACAGCGTGGTAGTAAAAGTAAAAGACGGTGATGGTAAAATTAGTGAGTTTTCAACCACACTAGAGAGCGATGGCAGCTGGCATATAAATAATAAAAGCCTAAAATTTATGGATTTTGCTAGCTTAGATGTAAAAGCCGAAGTTACATCACTAGTTGAAGTAGCTAATAAAGAAAAACTAAGCTCAGAGATATATAACAGTGATGGTACAAAGAGCTTAGTAACTATAAATTTTACAAAGCAAATCCCTCAAGGTGGCAATCAAACCATTTGGAATGCTACAGCTACAATAACCGATGCTAATGGTGTTGTACAAAATACAGCTATGGGAACACTTACTTTTGATGGTACCGGTAGGCTTGTTGCAAATACATTAACAAGCGTTGGAAACGTAGCTTTAAATTTTCTTGGCGATGGAGATGCAAATGTTTATAATGGCATAACAAGCTCGGCCAATTCAAAAAAAGACTTTGTCATAAAAGCAGATGGCTACGCCGAAGGAAATCTCTCAAAATATAGCGTCGATGACCGTGGAAATATCATGGCAAATTTTGACAATTCTCGCTCATTTATAGTTGCAAAAATAGCTCTATATCACTTCCAAAATGAGCAAGGCGTATCAAAAGTAGGTGATAATCTCTATGAAGCAACTCCAAATTCAGGTGAAGCATTTTTTTACAAAAATAAAGCTGGTGAGACCATTTATGGAGCGCAAATTTTAGCAAACAAGCTTGAGATGAGTAACGTCGATCTTGGTCAAGCGCTAAGTGAGGTTATCGTTACGCAAAAGGCTTATGAGGCTAGTGCAAAAAGTATCACAACAAGCGACGAGATGATTCAGACTGCTATTCAGATGAAGAAATAATTTTTATGCTAGTTGATGATTAAAAATTTAAAATGAATGATAATTTTAAGAATAGAGTTTAACTTCGTTTATCAAAAACTCGTAAACTCTTTGCTGAACTAAAATTTCTTCCTCACAGCCACTCATCAAGCGACGAAGATGTGAAAAATCTATCTTTTTGGCGTATCTTTTATGATCTTTTAGGTCTTTATCAATGCTTAAAAGTAGTGCATCAAGTGTGATTCTATCGTTTCTTTTAACTCTGACTACATACTCTTTAACAGTTTGGATCAAAAAGTCTTTTCTGGTTTGGTCATTTTCATAAATTTCATTTGTAATGTCATTTAAAACAAAAAAATCATCTTCATCTGGGTCAAATTTAGCTGAAATCATAGCAGCAAAAATTTTTGCACGAAATTCTAAAGATTTGTGATGATAGATAAAAAAATCTCTAAAAGCTGATAAAAAACGAAGTTTAAACTTTCCAGACATTACTCTACTTTTTATGAAATTTGGGCTGATTATATACTTTTAAAGCTAAATTTTTAAAAATGTAACTATAAAACAAAATTTAAGTATAGTTTCTGTATGATTGCGAAGCTCCTTCTTAGACCTGTGTAATGCTTTTTATGAGCACCGCTTCAGGGTGGGAACACAGCAGAGCACTTGTATTAAGTGTGTGCCGCAGTCATCTGAGAGGGGGTCTTTCTAAACCAAAATGCTCATTAAAATCATCGCAAATTTCTAGAAAATCCACTCCATCAATCTTAGGTTTTTCACTAAAAAATTTATACATATTATTAAAGCCATCAGTTAGCTCTTTTGACTTGACGCCGTAGCTTATAGAAATTCCGGCTTCTATGTAGGCTGAGAGCTTGTCGCAGTATTTTAGCGCTTTGCCGTCGATCGGGTTAAATTTATCCTCATTTACGTTTTCCATAGTCCCTTCGTGGCAGATGATCTTGCGCTCATAAGTTCTATTTTCAAACTCATCTTTGATAAATTTCTCGCCATCTTTTCTGATACCAAGGATGTAGCTAAACTCGTCTTTGATTTTTTCAGGCACAAATGGCAAAATCCTCTCATCAATAAGCCTCATCTCATACTCGCTGATGATCTCATTTAGCCCTTTTACGCCATATTTTACAGGGCTTATGATGTCCCTTGTAAGGCTCTCTGGCAGATCGTGAAATAGCGCGCAAAAGAAGTTATTTTCTAGGCGTTTTTTGCAAGCTTTTGCTTTTAGTGAGTAAAAATAACTAAGTATCGCAACTACTAGCATATGTCCTAAGACCGCAGTTTCTGGAATGCGAGGCGTTTGTGCCCAGCGCTTTTGAAACCTTAGCCTACCGCTTAGATCAACAAGGCGGGCTAATTTTTGATTCATAGCGATCTTTCTAACGCCAATTAGCTCATAATAATCCTCCATCTCCTCTTCAACCTTAGCTTTAAGCTCGTCGATGTCGCTTAAAAACTGACTCGTTTGATAGACGATGGAAAATTCCCATCTAGTGGCAAGATAGCTAGCTGCTTTTAGGATAAGGCGTTCTTTTTCATGCTTTTTATCACTTTTAAAATAACTTTTAAATCTCTCTAAAAACTCCCCATCTTCAATATCTGAAATAAGGCTATCAAGATTACTTAAGACCCAGCTATTTATCTGCTCTTTTTTTGTCTTTTGGATGTGGTGAAAGACGTCTGGACGTATGTCTGTGACTACAACCCTACTTAAAAACTCAAAAATTCCAGCCTCAATGATATAGTTCATATCGGCGTCTTGCTCTTGTTTTGCTATGAAATAAGCGATGATAAATTTATGAGCTTGCTTATCAAGCTCGACTAAATTTGTCATCTTTGGATAGTCGTTCCAACGTGATATAGATGCTGCTTTAAAGATATGTTCTATAAGCTTAGCACTTATCATTATTTATCCTTTTTGACTACTTTTGGCTTCTTATCATCGGCATAGCTTATCTTTCTAAAGCCCTCTTTATTTGAGCTTCTTCTTGGTTTGTCATCTTTTTTAAATTTATCATCTCTGCTGCCTCTGCTACCACGATCACTTGTACTTCGTCTCTCACGTGGCTTATCGTTAAAGCTTCTCTCCCTACTTCTTGGAGCGTATTCTTTCTCTTCAGCTGGCTTTTTTACCACTAGATCAGAGCTGATCTCGATAACCGTATGGACATTTCCACGTGGGTTAAAGTCACCAACTATCTTCATAAATTTAGGCTCAAGCTTTTTCTCTAAAACAGAGTAAATTTCATTTATACTATCTTCGTGGCTGATGTTGCGGTTCATAAAGCTATTTATATAAAGCTTTATCGCTTTTAGCTCGACAACAAGCTTGTTTGGTATGTACTCAAGATATATCGTCGCAAAGTCAGGATAACCAGAGCGAGGGCAAAGGCAGCAAAACTCAGGCAGAGTGATCTTTATGACATAGTCCCTTGTTTGCTTATTTTCCCAGACCTCAAGGTCACTCTCTACGTCAAATTCTTTCAAAATTTTCTCGCCATATTTCATCTCTAGCTCTTCGCTCATTTTTTATCCTTTTTCTTTTAAATATCTAAGTGTTTAACATCTTTTGCGTGGTCTTGGATGTAATTTCTTCTTGGCTCGACCTCATCGCCCATGAAGAGATTAAACGTATCAGAAGCACTTATAGCATCGTTTATATCGATCTTTAAAAGTCTTCTGTTCTCAGGGTTCATCGTAGTCTCCCAAAGCTGCTCAGGGTTCATCTCACCAAGACCTTTGTAGCGCTGGATATATGCACCTTTTTTCGCATTTTTCTCTACTTCATCAAGCACGTCTATAACGTCACTATGCAAGTCTAAGCCGCGCTCTTTTATCTTTTGGCTAATGTAAAGCGCCTCTTCATAAAGTGGATTTGTGAATAAATTTTCATTTACTACAAGCTCTTCTAAGCCGCTTTCAGTTTGCACATAAATTCTAACCTCATCTTCGCTAACGTAGTGGTTTAGGATATTATGACCCTCAGCCTTTAAGAAATTCTTTAAAATTTCAAAAATTTCATTGTAGCTTTTTGAGACGATGTCTGGATTTTCTATCATATATCGGATCGCTGAAAGGACGTTAAAGCGTTTTTCAAGCTCTTTTAAGACACTTCTATAAGCTGCAACGATCTTTAAGAAATCAATCAAATCAGCACTTCCAATGCCCTCTATATCAACGCCCTCGATGCCAGTTTCGATAAGAAATTCATTTAATGCCTTTTCATCTTTTAGATAAATTTCTTTCTTACCTTTTTTATAGCGGTAAAGTGGCGGCTGAGCTAGGTAAATATGACCATTTTCTACAACTTTATTTAAAAATCTAAAGAAGAAAGTTAAAAGCAGTGTCTGGATGTGACTACCATCGACGTCGGCGTCGGTCATGATGATGATCTTATGATATCTAAGCTTCTCAGCGTCAAATTCATCTCCAATGCCGCATCCAAGTGCTGTTATCATATTTTTTATCTCATCAGACTTTAAAATTTTATCCAGCCTTGCCTTTTCAACGTTTAGAATTTTACCCTTAAGCGGTAATATAGCTTGGAAAACTCTGTCACGTCCCTGCTTAGCAGAACCGCCCGCAGAGTCGCCCTCCACTAGATATAGCTCGCTAATTACTGGGTCTTTACTTTGGCAATCAGCTAGTTTGCCAGGGAGTGTACCTACGCTCATGCTCTCTTTTTTGCGAGTTAGATCCCTAGCTTTTTTAGCAGCTTCTCTACCACGAGCTGCCATTAGGGCTTTGTCCATTATCGCTCTTGCTTCAATAGGATTTTCTTCAAAATACTTTGTAAGCACGTCAAAAACCATCTTTTGAACTATAGGTTTTACATAACTTGAGCCTAGCTTACCCTTTGTTTGTCCCTCAAACTGCGGCTCTGGCACTTTTACGCTAACAACTGCAATGAGACCCTCGCGGATATCTTCTCCAGTTATCTTTGTATCTTTTTCACGTGCAGCAGCGTTTGCTTGAACGTAGTTTGTGATAACTCTTGTAAGACCCGCTCTAAAGCCAGCCTCGTGAGTACCACCATCTGGAGTTTTGATGTTATTTACAAAACTTAGTAAATTTTCACTATAAGTGTCGTTGTAAAGCAGTGCAAAATCAACAAGCACGTCATCTTCGCCGCCACTAAATGATACTGCTTTACTGACAGCATTTGCCTTATTCATATCAGTTACAAAGCTCTCAAGTCCACCCTCAAAATGAAAGCTCTCGCTTCTGCCATTTCTTTGATCTTTAAAATTTATAGTTATCTTTGGGTTTAGATAGGCTAGCTCGCGAAATCTTTTTACTAAAATTTCATCATCAAATTCAGTCACCTCAAATATGTTATCATCTGGCCAAAACTCGACTTGAGTGCCTGTGCGGTTTGTAGTTTTTATGACTTCAAGATCGCTTTGAGGGATGCCTTTTGCAAATTCTTGTCTGTGAAGCTTGCCATCGCGTTTGATATTTACGACTAACTTTTTAGAAAGGGCATTTACGACAGATACACCAACGCCGTGAAGACCGCCAGAGACTTTATAAGTGTCCTTGTCAAATTTACCACCAGCGTGAAGCACAGTTAGAACAACAGTCGCAGCTGAAATTTTCTCAGTCGGGTGCATATCCACTGGGATACCACGGCCATTATCACTAATGATCGCTGAGCCTTCTCGTGTAAGCTCAACGTCTATCGTATCGCAGTATCCTGCCATCGCCTCATCAATAGAGTTATCAACGACTTCGTAGATCATATGGTGAAGACCGCTTATATTAGTATCGCCTATATACATGCCCGGGCGTTTCCTGACCGCCTCAAGACCTTTTAGTACTTTGATATTTTCTGCGCCGTAATTATTTTCCATAATCTTGCCTTATCTTATAAATTTATCGGCATTATTACTGTTGTTAATTCTTTTGAATTTACAACAAATGCTAGTGAGCTTTCATTAAATCCAAGCTCAAAATTTTCATCCTCGATGCTACTTAAAAAGTCAAGTAGATATCTATTTTTTATACCTATAAAAAATTCATCTCCAAGCTCTAAACCAGTTTGATAATCTATCGTAGTTTTTGCTTCAGAGTTATCTTCTATAACACTTTCAAATGTTATATTGTCCTTCGCAAAAGATATTTTCATTGTATCACTTAGCATTGAGATAGTTTTTATACCCTCTATCATCTTATCTCTACTTAATTGAAGTCTTTTTCTAACCTCTTTTGGTATGACACGCTCGTAATCTGGGAATTTGCCATTTATAAGTTTTGTGAAAAATTCAAAATTTTGACTTTGAGCGATTAATATATTTTCATCATAGTAAATTTCTATCTTGTCAAAAAATAGTTTTTGTATTTCATTGATAGCTTTTTTAGGGATTATTAGTGAAAATTCTTTTTCGGTTGGTGTTTGAAATCTAAATACACTAAGTCTTCTTGTATCAGTACCAACGATATTTATAAAGTCTTTTTTAATATCAAGAAAAGCTCCGTTTAGTTCAAATTTTGGGTTATTACTATCAATACTTGGTAAAATTTTCTTTAAACTTCTTCCTAACATAACAGCGTCAACGTCAAATTTTGATTTACCCTCAATCGTTGGAAACTCTGGAAAATCTTCAAATTTATACATTGGAAGTTTATATTTTGAGTTTTTTTGTTTTATGTAAAGATAGTTATTTACAGTTTCTAACATTACTTCTTCATCTTTTAGACTTTTTATAATGTCAAGTAGTTTTTTGCCATTTGCAGTTGCGTAACCTTCATCAACGATTTTTACATTACTTAGTTTATATGCTAGACCTATTTCATGATCAGTTGCTTTTATATTTAAAACACCATCTTTTGCTGAGATATAAATGTGAGAAGTTATAGCACTAAGATCTCTTTTTTCAAGATATGGATTTGTATTTGTTACTATGCTTTCAAGCATATTTTTGTTTATTAAAACCTTCATTAAAAACTTCCTTCTATTTTTAAATTTAATTTTTTTGTTTTAGTAGGTGATGTTAAAAAGTGAAAAGTGCTTTTAAACACCGAAATACAGCTATTTGAAATGTGAAAAATTATATTTTCTTTTTCACATTTATTCACAAATTTCATATTGTATTTTATCCTTTTGTCAAAATTTTGTTTTTTAATTCAGTAACTTTTAGACTAAAAATTTCATTAGTTTGTATTAGCTCATTTATCTTTTTAATATTATGACTAACGGCACTGTGATCTTTCATACCAAAATAGTTTGCAATTTGTGGCATTGAGTTTGTTGTAAGCATCTTTGCAAGATATATGATGATTCGTCTTGCTTCTACGATATTTGTAACTCTTGATTTGCTTTTTATATCACTTTGTTTAATATTTAGTTCTTTACTAACTATTTCAACGATAGTATCGAAATTTATATTTTCACGTTTTTCTTTGATCAGATCTTTTAATATACTTTTTGCAAGATCGAGTGTGATCTCTTCTTTCATAAGAGTTTTAAATACGTTTAAATTTATGATAGCTCCCTCGATCTCACGGATATTATCCCCCATGTTTGTAGCTATGTAGTTTATGACCTCTTTATTTAGATCGATTTTATCAAACTCGCATTTTTTGATGATGATGGCTATCTTTGTATCAAGTTCAGGCGGCGTAATATCAGCCATAAAAGCCTTATCAAATCTTGAAATCATCCTATCCTCAAAGCCTTTCAGCGTTTTTGGAGGTCGATCTGAAGTCATAACTATTTGACCATTTTTTGCTAAAAGTTCATTATATGTGTTGAAAAATTCCTCTTGAATTTTATCAGTTTTACCAAGAAACTGTACGTCGTCTATTAGTAAAACATCGCAGTTTCTATATTTTTCACGAAATTTTGGCATTGAGTGGTTATTTATGTGACTAGTAAAATCTATCATAAATTGTTCGCTAGTTACGCAAATAACGGTTTTTCCTTTATTTAGGCAGTGATTTCCGACTGACTGGAGTAAGTGAGTCTTTCCAAGTCCTGTTGTTCCGTAGATAAAAAGTGGGTTGTAGAGCACGCCTGGTTTTTCTGCGGCTGCTTTTGCGCTTAAAAATGCGTATTGATTTGAAGCTCCACAGACAAAATTTTCAAATGTGTAGCTTGGATTTAAAATGCTACTTTGTGTTTTTATTTGCTTGACGTTTATTTGATTTTGTTTTGATACCTTGCTACTTTTAGTAGATGAAATTTCTATATTTGGTTTTATGCCTGTTCTAACTTCATATAGATGAGCGATTTTATCAGCATATCTTGTATTTATAAATTTAGCCATCAACTCATTTGGTGCAGTAAATACGATAATATGATCGTCTGAAGCCTTTTCATTAAATTTTAATTGTTTGATATAACTTTGGTATTCTTCAGGTGAAATTTGTGTTGAAAGATTTTCTAAAATTTCGTCTGCTATCAAATTTTTATGCCTTAAATTTCGAGAATTTTTATAGTGATACTATCTTAATTTTAATAAAACCTTTGTTAAACTCCGACAAACTTTTTCACATCGTGAAAAAGTCGTGAAAAAGTATTGAAAAGATAGTGATGAAAATTTTAGGAATCGATCCAGGTACGAAGAATTGCGGTTACGCGATACTTGAAAAAAATAAATTTAAAACTACTCTTCTTGAAGCAGGACTCATAAAAATAAAACCAAACACACTTCAATATCAAATTACCGAGCTTTGCGAGGGGCTTGATCTCATCTTTAAAAATCATAAATTTGATGAGGTCGCCATCGAAGATATATTTTTTGCTTACAATCCAAAAACGGTTTTAAAGCTCGCTCAGTTTCGAGGGGCACTTAGCCTTAAAATTTTACAGCTTCATGGTGATTTTGCCGAATACACGCCGCTTCAGGTGAAAAAGACGGTCACTGGCAAGGCTAAAGCTGATAAAGAGCAAGTAGCGTTTATGGTGAAGAAAATTTTAGGTATAAATAAAGAGATAAAACCGCTTGATATCACCGATGCGATCGCGATTGCACTAACTCACGCAAATAATTTAAGAATAAGCTAAATTTGATAGGAAAAAGATGGCAATAGTAAAAGCATTATTAATTGGCGAGGTGAAAAACTATGGCTCGCAAAGTGCGACTGATAAGCTAAATTTACCTTGGAGCTCAGCTATATTTAAAGTAGCTCAAAATGGTGAAATTTTTGCAAATGAGCTTGGCTTTGTGGGCGATAGCGTCGCTGATACAAAACACCATGGAGGCCCTGAAAAAGCTATATTTGCAAATTCGTTTTCAAACTATGCCCAGTGGGAGAAATTTTTGGGATTTAAAAATTTAGCTTATGGAGCTATGGGTGAGAATTTATGCATTGACGGTTTTGATGAGAGTAGTATCTGTGTAGGTGATATACATAAAATCGGCTCACTAGTCCTTCAAGTATCGCAGCCAAGAAAGCCTTGCTTTAAACTCTCAAAAAGATGGGGCAATGAAAATATGGCTACTCACATCTTTGAAACTGGCTTAACTGGCTGGTACTACCGCGTCATCACTCCAGGATCGTGCAAAGTGGGCGACGTGATAGAAGTTATAGAAAAAGATCCAGTTCATATGAGCATTTTAGAAGTAAATAGACTTTTTTGCGCTCCAAGTAAAAATTTAAATTTACTAGAGAAATTTAACTCTCTTACCACTCTTCCAAAAAGTTGGTATAGTGATATGGAAAGACGTATTCAAGGTATTTATAGTACAGAATATATGAGAAATTTATAATAGTAAGTAAAATTTTTATTATTTTAATACCCACAAATATTCAAATATTACAAGGCTTATGTAAAATTTTGCATGAGCCTTTAAATTTTAAACATTTTTTACGCTAGAATTACCAAAAATTTAAAGGAGAAGATATGCCATTACTTGATAGTTTTTGTGTAGATCACGTAAAAATGCAAGCCCCAGGAGTAAGACTAGCAAAAAGTATGAAAACGCCAAAGGGTGATGATATAAGTGTTTTTGACTTGAGATTTTGCAAGCCAAATGAAGAAATTTTGCCAGAAAAAGGTACTCATACATTAGAGCATTTGTTTGCTGGCTTTATGAGAAACCATCTAAACGGCAATGGAGTAGAGATCATTGACATCTCACCGATGGGCTGTAGAACTGGCTTTTATATGAGCGTGATCGGTACGCCTAGCGAAGAAGCCGTAAAAAAGGCATGGTTAGCCTCTATGAAAGATATCTTAGAAGTTAAAGATCAAGATAAAATTCCAGAGCTAAATAAATTTCAATGCGGTACTTACAAGATGCACTCACTTGATGAAGCACACGCCATAGCAAAGAAAATTCTTGATCTTGGCTTAGTCATCATAAATAACGATGAGATCAAGCTTGACGTTGATGCTATGGGACTAAAAAAGCACTGATTTGAAGCCAGCAAAACAAGAAAATCAAGCCTATTTAAAAGAGCAAATTTTAACCTATCTTGGTAATAAACGCTCTCTTTTAGGCTTTATCGAGCGAGGCGTAAAATACGCAAAAGACGAGCTTAAAAAAGAGAAGCTTAGCTGCTGCGACCTCTTTAGTGGAAGTGGCGTAGTGGCTAGGTTTTTAAAGCAAAATAGCGAATTTTTAGTTGCAAACGACTTGGAGCTTTATAGCTTCATCACAAACTCATGCTACCTGCAAAACGCCACAAATGAACTAAAAAATGAGATAAATTTCTGGCAAAAAAAGCTTGAAAAAGAGATAGAAGATAATCTTTCTGAAGGCTTTATAACAAAACTTTACGCCCCACAAGATGATAAAAATATTACCGAGGGCGAGCGGGTCTTTTACACAAGAAAAAATGCTATGTTCATTGACACTGCTAGAAGGCTTATAGATGAGCTAATGCCAGAGGAGATGAGAAAATTTTTCATAGCTCCACTACTTTATAATGCAAGTGTGCATGCAAATACGAGTGGAATTTTTAAAGGTTTTCATAAAAATAAAGAGGGCATCGGTCAGTTTGGTGGCAGGGGGCAAAATGCCATCTCAAGGATCACTTCTGATATAAATTTGACTAAGCCAATTTTTTCAAATTTTAGCGTGCCTTTTGAGGTCTATCAAAAGGACGCAAATTTGCTCGCAAAAGAGCTTGATGGGCTTGATCTAGTCTATCTTGATCCACCTTATAACCAGCACCCATACGGCTCAAACTACTTCATGCTAAATCTCATCGCAAGCTATGAAGAGCCAAGTAAAATTTCAAAAGTTTCAGGTATCGCAAAGGACTGGAACAGATCAGTTTTTAATAAAAAATCATCAGCAAGCGAGGCATTTTTCGAGTTGATAGCAAATTTAAAGGCAAAATTTGTGCTTATCTCGTTTAACTCAGAGGGCTTTATCAATCAAGATGAATTTGATCAAAACCTAAATAAAATTGGCAAAGTTCATCTGCTTCGCCAAAAGTATAATGCCTACCGCGGTAGTAGAAATTTAAAAGCTAGAAACATCCACGTAGACGAACTTCTTTACGTTTTGAAAAAGTAAATTTACCTATTTCATCACTTCTAAACCATAAATCGCACTAACTCAAATGTTAGTTTGACTCATATTCTGGCAAACACTTCTCAAATATAAATTTATGCTCATCAGGTAAGGCATCGTAGATAGCATTTGCTAAATTTCTTATCTCCCAAAGGGCTGATTTTGAGCTACGAAGTGAGATAAAATTTTGCAAGCTTCTAGCGTTTATACTCCATGTAAGCTCTGTCTTATAGCACTCTGGCAAGCAGTATTTTACGATATCTAGGCTTTTTGTAGTTGAGGCTAAAATTTCACGTAAATTTTCAAGCGCTTTTATGCTCGCGTTATCCACTAGCTCGTCATTTGTTAGTACGATAAATTTAGCCGCACGCTCAAACTGTCCTACTTCAAATTTCTCCTCTTTTTTTAGCTCTTTTAGTGTGTAGCGGGTTGATTTGACGCTTAGACTTGCCAAGCGGTGACGAGCTAGCTCTTGAAGTAGCGCACGAGAGATACCTTGGATGTAGAAGTTATAGTATAGGTGCTCTAAGGTAGAGGCGTGTTTAAATTTATTGCCTACTCTATCTATTAGCTCAACATCTTTTTCGCCACCGTTGTCGCCTTTATCAAAGCTTTGCCAGCATGTTCGGATAGCGTGAGAGCAGATATTTAGTGGAGTGTGATTTAGTAGTGTTACTTGCATTTTTTCTCTTTTGTAAAATTTTTTAACATTTTACAAAAATAAGGCTGATTTTATTCGTAAATTTAAAGCATAAATTTCAAAGGGAGGCAAACGCTCCCTTTTGTAAAAGTCTTAGTTATTATTGTTTTAATTGAAGAAGTGTATTTAGCATCTCATCGCTTGTTGTGATAGTTTTTGAGTTTGCTTGGAAACCTCTTTGGATTACGATAAGATCTGTTAGCGCACGGCTTAGATCGACGTTACTAGCTTCAAGTTTTGAAGCCGCGATCGTTCCCTTATCGCCTGTGCCAGCTGCACCGATAACTGCTTCGCCTGAGTTTGCAGTTTGTGAAAAGACATTTCCGCCCTCGCTTTGAAGACCTTCGTTGTTTGTAAAGGTAGCAAGTGCTACTTTAGCTAAGCCAAAGCTTTGACCATTTGAAAATGAGCCTATTATCGTTCCAGTCTCATCTATTTTTATGCCATTTAGAGTGCCGCCTGTGTAGCCATCCTGTGAGATTGAGTCAGTTGATGAGTCTTTATCAAAGCTTGTTAGTCCGTTAAAATCAGTTCCCAAACCAAAATTTAGATTGACACTTTGTCCACCTTGTGAGCCATTGTTAGCTGAAAATGTTATCGTTGATGGGTGAAAACTTGCAAGAGAGCCATTTGCGTTAAATCTAGCTGTTCCAGTCACAACGTTATCTGGGCCTTCTCCTGAATAGTTTATCTTAGCAGGCTCTGGCACTTGGATCACCATATTCCACTCAGTTCCGCCATCTTTTGTAGTGCCTACTTTTGCCCATTTGATACTAACTGTGTGTTTTGAGCCAAGTGAGTCAAAAATTTCAGCCGTTGAGCCATGGCTTGACATCATCATCTTACCGCTATTTCTTAGAGCTTGACCTGGGCTTAGTGCGCCATCAAGTGCTTTCATCATAGTTGTAAGTCTAACATTTTCATTTACAGCAGCAGTACTAGCATCTTTTGCTGGCTCTGTTAGTCCGGTAACTGTCATATAAAGGGCTTGATCGGCCACGTCATCTGCTGGATTTTCTAGTTGAAATTGACCAGATTTATTTACTGTTATCTTAACGCCATCATTTAAGTTGCCAGCTGCTGCTTTAAGGCCAGCTTTTATTTTATCGTCTTCACTTGCAGTAGGGTTTTGAGTTACTAGAGCTGCTACAGCTGCGTCATATTTGGCTTTATAAGGTGGGTTGATCACACCAGAAACAGCAGCACTTGTAGGTAATCCAAGTGCTTTTACCCTTTTTATCTCGGCTACAGCACCAGTATCGGCTGGTATTGTTCCATTGCCATCACCATTATAATCAACATATTCTCTAGCATCTTTTTGCATAGCACGGCGAAGATCTTCTGTTGTAGTTACTTGTCTTGGCTTTGCATCATCGTTTTGGTGAATAGCTGTTGTTTGAGAGCTTGTATAGACATATTGGTAAGCTGTGATAATGGTTGTATTTGTTAAACCACCACCTGGAGCTGCTGCTAGGTCGTCGCCAGGATTTACTGTTAGGTGTATGTTTTTTGTCTCTTTTGTAGTGCCAGAGTTGTTTCTATTTATGAGTGTTAGCTTATTTCCCTCTGAAATTTCAGCACTAACGCCAGTTTTGTTATATTGGGCATTGATAGCAGCTGCAACATCACTGATGCTATATACAGTTTTTGGACCTATTGTTTCGCCATTTAAGGTTATATTTAAAGTTCGAGCTCCACCAAGTGAACCAATATTTGGATTACCGCTACCAATAGTAAATTTATGCGTTTTCGCATTTGCGTAGCTTACCCAGATACCTTGTTTATCTCTTAGGGCAAGGCCATTTCCAAGCTCGTCAAATGTAACACCAAGATCAACGCCACGCTCTGTTAAAATTTGCTCGTTTCTTGAGTTTGTAAAAAATTTATCGTTATTTACATCATTTTCGTTGTGAGCTTCATTTGCACTTACTTCGCCGTCATTGTCATAGTCTATGCCATTAGCGACAGAGTCTAGTGAATAAATAGGAGTGCTTCTTTGTCCTATGGTATTGCCTGAGTCAAGGTTGCCTTTTATCTTTACTTCTGTTGTTGCTCTTGCTGGAGTAGTAAGACCCTCTTTGATCACAATATTTTTTATCGGTCCTGTTGAGTCGATAGTGCCAGTCTCTTCATCTCTTGTCCAGCCTTGAACGATATAGCCACTATTGTTTACAAAATTTCCAGCTTTATCACGGACAAAGTCACCATTTCTTGTATAGTATCTTGTTGTTCCGCCATCTGGAGATACGACGAAGAAACCATTTCCTTGAAGTGCAAGGTCTGTTTGCTTATCAGTAGATGTTAGTGTGCCTTGTGAGAAAATTCTTGTAGTTGAGTTTATAGTCGTTCCTAGACCTATTTGCATAGCATTTTGACCGCCTAGCTGACCTTGTGGAGCAGTAGCAACTCTTGGAGTTTGGCTTAGTATATCAGCAAAATTTGCACGGTTGTATTTATAACCATAAGTATTGACGTTTGCGATATTATTGCCTTCTACGTCCATGGCTATCTGGTGGGCTTGTAGGCCTGAAACACCAGACCAAAGTGATCTCATCATTGACTTATCCTTTTTGCGTTTTAAATTTTTATATTTTTTAAAAAGCAAAAGATGTTCCAAAATTTATATTGATAAAAAGCAGAAGAAATAAAAAGAAATTTGGCGTTAATTACGCCAAAATTTATCCAAGTATCATTGCACCTACGATGCCACCGATGATAAGTGGGATATTGAAAAATATAAATGTAGGCACACAAGTATCATATATGTGATTGTGCTCATTATCAGCATTTAGACCGCTTGTCGGCCCAAGTGTGCTATCGCTTGCTGGGCTTCCAGCATCTCCTAGAGCTGCAGCTATGCCAACTAACAAAATGATGGCTGGCACGCCAAAACCAAGATTAAGACAAAGTGGCACATAGATAGAAGCTAAGATCGGTATCGTACCAAAGCTAGTGCCTATACCCATTGTGACCAAAAGACCGATAAGCAGCATCAAAAATGCACCGCCTATCTTGCCGCCAGATACCAAGCTAGCGTATTTTACAAGCTCATCTATGCCGCCACTCTCTCTTAAGATAGTGCCATAACCTGCCGCAACTAGCATGATAAAAGCGATAAATCCCATCATAGCAAGGCCGTTATCCATGATCTTATCTACTTTTTTATACTCGATACCGCCAAAAACGACCATAACCAAAAGTCCAAGTAATGCGCCAAGAGGTAGCAGCTCAGTATAAATTTGCACACCAAAAGCCACAACTGCACCAGCTAAAACCGCCCACTCTTTTTTAGTCATCTCAAGGCTTTTTGCGCGCTCGATCTCATCAAGCTCTTCTTTTTCAAATTTTGAAGTTTTATAAACTCTTTTTTTACCATAAAAAAGTATGGCAAGGATAAGTCCAATAAGCATCGAAGCGCCACCTATCCACATAACAGAAGAGATATCAGAAATAGATGTGGTTATGCCGTTATTTGCTAGCTCTTTTTTTAGGATATTATGAAAAAGCAGACCAAATCCAACGCTAAGGCTTACATAAGGTGCTTGAAGACCAAATGTCAAAGCACAAGCAACAGCACGTCTATCTATTCCCATTTTGTTCATAATAGCAAGAAGCGGCGGGATTAAAATAGGTATAAAAGCTATGTGAACTGGGATTAAATTTTGAGATAAGCACGCTATAAATGCAATAGTTAGTATAAAAATCACTTTATTCGAGCTAAGGAATTTACTCAAAGCATTTATCAAGATAGCAGTTAAATTTGTATTTGCGATGGCAGCTGCTAAAGCACCAAGTAAAATATAACTAAGCGATGTCTCAAGATTTCCTTGCATACCGCTTATGAGGCTTTGTGTAGTCTCTTTTAGGGCTGTAAAGAGGCTATCGATCCCACCTGCAATGCCACTTTCAAATCCACTAAATCCATGCTTATACATTACTCCCGCAACAAGAGCAGAGATAAGGATAGAAAGCAAAATGTTAAAACGCAATAGACAAAGTATTGTCATTACCAAAATGCTAAAAACAACAGGGTTAAATATAAGCATGAGCGTCCTTTTTGTGAGTGTTGAGAGATTATACAAATGTGTGGCTTATTAAATTTTAAAAAGAGTGGCTTAAGTGGGCTTGTGTTAAGATTTTGAGTAAATTTTAAAAGGAAAAAACGATGGATTTAGAGAAAATTTATAAAGAGGCTGGAGCGTATTTGGAGGGACATTTTTTGCTAAGCAGTGGTAATCACTCACAGTTTTATCTTCAAAGCGCAAAGGTGCTTGAAGACCCAGCTTTGGCAGGCAAGCTAGCTGATGAGCTCACTGCTGTGATAGAGAAATTTGGCATTAAATTTGATAGTGTTTGCTCGCCAGCACTTGGTGGAATTTTGGCTGGTTATGAGCTCGCACGTGCGGCAAAGAAGCGTTTTATCTTTACAGAGCGAGTTGAAAAGATAATGAGTCTTAGACGTGGTTTTGAGGTGAAAAAGGGTGAGAAATTTATTATTTGTGAAGATATCATCACGACTGGCGGCTCAGCACTTGAAGCAGCGCACGTAATAGAGAGCCTTGGCGGCGAGGTAGTTGGCTTTGCAGCGCTTGCAAATCGCGGCTTTTGTAAGGTTACAAATTTAGACAATGAGGCTAAGCCAAATGCAAAACTGCCAAGCGATAAGCCGTTTTTTGCTTTAGGAAATTTTGAGTTTGAAATTTATGAGCCTGAGCATTGCCCACTTTGTAAAAATGGAAGCAAAGCGATCAAACCTGGAAGCAGAGGCAACTAAAATTTATACTATAAATATAGCTATCTTTCTTTTTTAAATTGATCGATAGCTAAAATTTTTAGAAAAATCCAAAAATAGTACTTATAGAAAAATTTTAATCAAGACTTCAAATCATTTCAACAAAAATTTATAGTTTAATTTTTAAAAGTAATCTGTCTTTTATATTGGTATGAATTATTTTTTAGATAATCTTATTTTTTAAGCTACCAAGTGATAATATCTGCTCAAAAAGCGAGATGAAGCTATGCAAGAATATGATATTTTAGACATTTTATCAAACAAAAAGGTCCTTTGCCTTGAAGATGAAGAGGCGATTTTAAAAAATATTTGTGCTTCTTTGGAACTATTTTTTGCCGAAGTAAATGGCGTAACAGATGGCTATGATGCACTTGAGCTAGCGATGAGCGATGCTTATGATGTTTTGGTGCTTGATATAAGCGTGCCAAATATCGATGGCCTAGAGATCGCTAAAAAAGTAAGAACTATAAATCAAAAAATTCCTATCGTGATCTTATCAAGCCATGTCGAGCAAGAGTATTTGTGGAGAGCAGTTGAGTTAAAGATCACAAGGTATCTTGCAAAGCCATATGATAAAAAGTCATTTATAAAAGCCCTAGAAGACGTTGCTTTAGAGCTTGTTGGACGCAAGCCGACTATTAGGCTAAATGATGAATTAGAATACGATTTTGGTAAAAAAGTACTTTATATAAATGGTGAAATTTCTCATCTAAGTAAGAGTGAAAGTAGGCTTTTGGAGTATTTTTTAAACAACAAAAATCAAACTATAACTTATGAACAAATTTTTGATTATATTTGGGAGTATGAGCAGCCAAGCAAAGAGGCGATAAAGACGATCGTAAAAGAGCTTAGAAGGAAGCTTGGCAAAGATGTGATTAAAAATTTATACGGTGTAGGTTATCTTTGTGAAATATAAATTTCAGCTAATCGTTAGTGTTTTTATCTTTGTATATCTCTTAATATCCGCACTTGTTTTAAATTTTTATAATAATCTTGCAATGAAAGATGCCAAAAAAGAGGCGTATTATGTGCTTGAGAGTATAAATTCTGTAAGAGAGTACATCGCAGGCGTTCAGCGTCCGCTAATAGAGCAGCTAAAGCATGATGGTATTATAAAAGAGGATTTTTTTGACGAGAGATTACTCTCATCTTCATATATAAGCCGTGAAATTTATAATATCCAAAAGAAAAAATACAATCTTGACTTTGACTATAAACTAGTCGCCATGGCACCTTTAAATAAAGCTCATGAACCAAATGAATTTGAAGCGCAGGTATTAAGAGGCTTTAAAGAGAATAAATTTAGTGAATTTTCAAAGATTATAAAAGATGAAAATGGCTCACAATTTTTTGTAGGGCTTCCTATAAAAAGTCAAAATACATCTTGTCTAGCCTGTCACAATAGCGAAAGTGCTCCAAAACAGATGTTGGATCGTTATGAAATTCCAAATGGAAAAATTTCTGAGGCAAGTGAGATGATGGCAATGCTATCTTTTAAAATCCCACTACGTGCCATTTTTTCTTACCATTTAAAAGAGGTTGTCATCATAATGAGCGCGATAGCCTTTATATTTGGGATATTTTTGCTACTTGTTTATAAGATGCATAGGCGTGGCGAAGAGAGTAAAAGGCAGACCGAGCAGCTAATGATACATCAAAGCCGCCTAGCCTCAATGGGCGAGATGATAGGCAATATCTCACATCAGTGGAAGCAGCCTTTAGCTCAAATCAGCTCAGCTTTAATAAATTTAGAACTCTATCAGGAGCGAAAAAAGCTTGATGAAGCAAAAATTTATGAGTTTATAGAAGAGACTAGCAAGCAGATAAATTTTATGTCTGAAACGGTTGATGATTTTAAAAACTTTTTTAAACCAAATACTTTAAAAAGGGAGTTTAGCGTAGAGGAAGTGGTAAATCAGACTATAAAAATTCTAAACGCCTCACTTAAGAAATATCAAATCGAAATAGAGATCGATATAAGAGAAAATTTTACGATTTTTGCGAATTTTAATGAAATAATCCAAATTTTAATAAATATTATAAATAACGCAAAAGATGCATTTAAACAAAGTTATGTAAAGCCAAGAGTAATAAAAATTTATACTTTTATAAAAGATAATCGTAAAAATTTATGCGTGCAAAATAATGCAGGAGTGATAAAGGCTTCGTTTTTAAAGGTTATCTTTGAGCCACACTTTAGCACAAAAGAGTCTGGCAGCGGGCTTGGCCTATATATGAGTCGGCTAATCGCTAGCAAAAATAACGCCCTAATCTTTGCTAGAAACGTAGATGAAAATAGTATTACATTTACAATTAGTTTCGAAAATTTATAATTTATTAAAATTCCCCCTTTTCTACCCTTTTTTGGTGTTAGTATTATCAGTATGAAATCATTTTGATTTTAGGATAAAAAATTTAAAGGAGGGCACATGAGAAATCTACAAAAAGCCTTAGCTGGTTTGCTCATGGGTGTTAGCATCTTCGCTTCACAAGCCTGTTGCGAAGAGCATAATATGCAGATGTCCGATAAAGCACGTGATGTTATCGCAAATCCTAAAGGCACACTGCAAAGTAGAGGTGTTATCTCCTTGCAAGACTACGTTGTAGAAGAGCAAGAGATGTATAACTGGTTATTTAAAAACCACCCTATTTTTACAAAATATGGTGGTAAAACCGTCGGTAAAATGGTCGTTCACGACCGTGGCTTAGAGTGGCTTGCCGAGGGACATGGCTTTGATATGTCAAAGCTTAGTAAAAGAGATGGCGGTAAGGGTTATAGCTCTATGATGTATAGAATTCCAGCCACTTCATCACTTCAATTTCCTAACAAATTTGTAGGACCAGAAAAGTGCGGTGAGTGTCACCCAGCTCAGTATGAAGTGTGGAGCAGATCTCGCCACGCAACTACTATGCGTTTCCCTGGTGAGCACCCAGAGGTTAATAACAACCTAACTGAGCCAGTATTTGACAAAGATACTGCTTCTATCCTTCCAAAAGGTATTACTCCAGATGTTATCTACGCAACCGTTGGTCACTTAAGAACCAAAATGGGCTACGTTGATGCGTGGCTACTTCGTGGTACTTACTACGTTGAGGGCGGTTTGCTAAGAGATGGTACAGGTCAGATCGTAGCTGGTGGTAACCAATGGCAAAGAACATGGGCGTTAAATTTAGACGACGCAACTGTTAAGAAAATCAAAGAGCTTGTCCCAGAATTTCCTGGCACTCTTGAAGAGTACGGCGACAATGGCGGATATGTCAGAGGTCTTGCCTCATACGCCGCAAAACATAAAAAATCAATGTTTTTCCAAGCAAACTCATCATATTGTGAAGTTTGTCACCCAGTTAAATTTGATTTCAAATCAAAAGCAGAATTTTACGCAGCACTTGGTAACGCTAAAGAGCTTCAAAAACACACTATCTCAAAAGGCGTAAGCTGTGAGGAGTGCCACGGAGCTGGCGGTCACCTTGATGGAGCTACAAATTTTAGAACATCAAACTGCGAACGCTGCCACCAAAGGTTTAACTTTAGCCCAGATCTAGCTCGTGCTAATCCGCTTAATAACGGTAAGCTTGATCTATCACTTAGCTCTAAATTTAAATCAATGGGGCCAGGATGTGGTTCTGAAGGTTCACAATCATACTTTACAGCTCACTATGACAAAGGTATGAGATGTGTTACTTGCCACGATCCACACGACAATACAGGTCCAGTTGTAGGTGATAAGAGTGTAACAGGTATGAACTATAACTCAGAGCAAGGCTATCTAAGCTCATTCTATACTAAACCAAAAATTAGAAAAGAGTGTAAAGATTGCCACGAGACTCAAGCATATATCGCATCTAAAGCAGATACTCACAAAGACAATACTTGTGCATCTTGCCACATGCCATTTATGATGAGTTGTGAGAATTTCTACGCTGTTCAGTTCCAAGACAACGCTGGTTTTGATACTCAAAGAAGATCTCACATCTGGAAGATTATGGTTGATCCAAAAGAGAAATCTCTAGTACCAGGCGATGCTGCTAAAGGTCCAAGAGATGCTAAAGATTGGCACTTTGAGAGAGATAAAAATGGCCATAACTACGTTGACTTGATGTGGGCTTGCGCTAGAACATCTTGGGCTGATAAAGATATGAAAGATACCAAAGGCTGCCATAGCCCAGTACTATCTGAGCTAAAACCAACACTTCACTTCAAAAACCAAAAACAAGTTTATGATGAAGTCATGGGATGGCAAACTCCAGTTAAGAATGAATTCTCTGAAGTTAAGATTGGTATCGAAGGACTTTACTCACTACTTGAGACTAAAAAACTTGATGCAAGTGATAAAGTAAGAGTTTATGAGCTTATCCAAAATGCTCAAGAGATCATCGATATGGTTGAAAAAGATGGTTCGTGGGGTATGCACGGATTTAAATTTACTAAACAAAAACTCGATGCATCAAAAGAGTATATAAAAGAAGCTCAAAGAATTTTGAATAAAAATTTATAGCATTTAGGGGCTAGTTTTAGCCCCTTTAATCTTAAGGGTTTGATATGAAAAATAAGGTTTTAAAATTTACGCTACTTCTTAGCTTAAGTGCTTCTGGCTTGCTTGCAAATGTAGATTCAAATGAGTCTTATGCAATGGGAGCAACAAGTGGTGGATATGTTTTAAAAGGGTTGCTTGAACAAAAACAAATAGGCATTAGCTACGATGCTGAGGCCGTTATCAAAGGTTTTAGTGATGCACTAAAAGGAGAGCTAAAACTAAGCGATGATGAGATAGCAAAGCTACTAAATAAAAGAGCTGAAAATTTAGACAAGATAGTAAAAGAAAAAGAAGCCGCCATACTTAAAGAGAATTTAAAGCAAGGTAAGGCTTTTATGGATAAAAATGCAAAAAATAAAAATGTAAAAACGACAAAATCAAAATTGCAATATGAAATTTTAAAATCAAGCAAAAAGGGAGCGACTCCAAAACAAGAGAGTATCATCATAGCAAACTACAAAGCTAGCTTTATCGATGGCAAGGTCTTTGATGAGACAAAAGAGGCTCCAGCTCATCTTTCTATGCTAAATTTGATCCCAGGTCTTGAAGAGGGCTTAATGCTCATGAAAGAGGGCGATAAGTTTAAATTTGTTATCCCGCCAGAACTTGCGTACGGCGATAGCGGCATGGAGGGCATACCTGGAGGCGAGACTATCGTTTTTGAGATAGAGCTTGTTAAGGTCTTAAAGCCAGGTGAGTTAGCCGAGGCTGCAAAGAAAATTCACGAAAAAGAACTAAATGAGGGCATCAAAAAGCCTCATTAAGATATAAAATGGAGTTAAAAATGCAAAATCAAAAAAATAGAAGAGCCTTTTTAAAAAGCATGGTAGTTGTGGCTGCTGGTGCTGGTGCGGCAAGTAGTGGTTTTGCTTTTAAGAGTGAAGAAAGTGTAAAAAAACCACATTTTGGTATGATATTTGACCAAAATAAATGTGTTGGCTGTACAGACTGCGAGATAGCTTGCAGAAAGGTAAATTTAGTCCCAAAAGGGCAGATGAGACTTTTTATAGAAGATAAGACTAATCCTAAAAATTTACTCGATAAAAGATTTGTAAGAGTATCTTGTCAGCAGTGCGTCGATGCGCCTTGTGTAGCTGTTTGTCCGACCAAGGCTTGTCATAAAGACGAAAAAACTGGTATACAAACTACAAACATAGATGATTGTATCGCCTGTAAATACTGCATCGTAGCCTGTCCATATGATGTGAGATATATCGATAAGGTTACGCACTCAGCTCAAAGCTGTAACTTTTGCGTAGATACAAATTTAAAGGACGAAAAAGAGCCAGCTTGCGTAGAAGCTTGTAGATATGAAGCGATCGTCTTTGGTGATCTTAACGATGAAGATTCTCACATCAGCAAGCTACTAGCCGTAAAAGATAGCATAAGGCTAAGAGCAGAGCTTGGCACAAAACCAAGCCTTAGATATATTCCTAAAGTAAAAATGGGGGTGTAAGATGGATGGTGCATTAAATTTTACTGCAACATTTTCGCATGGAGTAGAGTGGGGCTGGCCGATCGCTGTTTATCTTTTGCTAGCTGGTATGAGTGGTGGAGCGCTAATCGCTGCCATACTTTTAAAACACTATAAAAAGCAAGAGAACTTTAGTCCATTTTTCAAGGCTGCTTCGCTTTTAGCCTTTGTTAGCATCATGCTTGGTATGGTTTGTTTGATAGCTGATCTTGAAAAGCCGCTTTTATTTTGGAAAATTTTGATTAATTATAATTTCACATCAGTTATGTCTATCGGTGTTGCTGGACTTTGTGTATTTATACCGCTTAGCTTTTTGATGTGCCTTTATGCATTTAATGATGAAATTTCAAATTTCTTAGCCAAAAGTTTAAAATCCTTTAGCGCTCTTTTTGCACTAATAATGAAAATTTTAATACCGCTTTATCCATTTTTAAGTCGTATTTGTCTTATTTTTGCTGTAATAATTTGTGCTTATACTGGATTTTTGATCTCAGTTTTGATTAGATTTCCACTCTTAAACACAGCTGTGCTTCCAGCTTTATTTATAGCTTCAGGACTAAGTGCTGGCATAAGTGGTAGTAGCTTGGTCGCAGCAGCTTTATTTAAGGAAGATCCACATTCAAGCGACCTTCATTCGCTTCATAGCGTAGAATTTAGCGTTTTGGGAGCTGAAATTTTACTCATTTTAATGCTTTTTGTATCGCTTTTGCTTGGTTCAAGTTATCAGCAAAATGCAGCTGTTGCTTTTTATAGTGGCGTTTGGGCAAATTTCTTTTGGCTTGGTGTTGTGCTAGTTGGCTTTATTGTGCCTTTTGTTTTAAATTTTGCATTTGGTAAAAAAGTAGCTAGCCTAAAATTTAGCTTTTATATCAGTTCATTAGCGGCTGTTATTGGTGTTTTACTGCTTAGGGTGTTTATACTTTATGCGGGACAAACTTATAGCATCTAAGGCAGAGGCGAGCGATGAGAATTTTAAATATCTACCGCTTGTCTTTGATATTATTATTTATTCTTGCTTTTGGTGCAGGACTTGCGACCTTTTTAGAAAATTTTTATGACACACAAACGGCCAGAGTGCTTGTTTATGAAGCGCTTTGGTACGAGTGTGTTATGTTTGCTTGCACCATTTGTTTAACCATTAGTATCGTAAAAACCAAGATGTATAAAAAATTTGGCGCATTTTTGATACATCTTGCTTTTATTGTTATCTTCATCGGGTCTGCGTTTACAAGGTATTTTGGCGAAGAGGGCGTGCTACATCTAAGAGTTGGCGAGAGCGGCAACACCATGCAAAGCGTAAAGCCTTATCTTATAGTCGAAATGCTTGGAGAAAATTTTAGTTATCCATTAAAATTAAGCTTATTTGGTAAAAACGACTTTGAGTTTAAAAAATTTATAGATGGCAAAGAATTTATAATTAACTTGCTTGGATATAAAAAAGATGAGAAAAACGCTCCTGCTACGCTTAGTTTAGAGATAAGCTTTAACGGCGAAAAAAAGAGTATTAAACTAAAAGGCGGAGCTGGATATGAGCTGGAGCCTAGTGTGCTAAGTTTTGGTGGGCAAGAGGTGAAATTTTACTTTAGCTCAAAGGCTTTAAATTTACCATTTTCATTAAAACTTGACGAGTTCATTTTAGAGCGATATGCAGGGCTAAATAGTCCATCATCTTATACAAGTAAAGTAAGTATCGCTGGCGGCAAGTACGACATCTCGCTAAATAATCCACTGACAATTGATGGCTATAAAATTTTTCAGTCTTCATACGATCCTGATGAGCTTGGAAGCGCTTTTGAGATCAGCCGTGATCCTGGCAAAATCCCAACTTACATAGGATATTTCTTGCTTTGCCTTGGCTTTGTGGCAAATTTATTTAGTAAAAAGAGCCGATTTTTTAGACTGCTAAATTTTATAAAAGGTTCGCAAATCGCATTTTTGGCGATTTTACTTTTAAACGCTACTCCAAATTTTGCTAATGAAAATAATAAAAATTTAGAGGCACATGCAAGCAAATTTGCCAAAATTTTGACTCAAGCTGATAGCAGAATCGCTCCAGCTGGCTCTTACTCAAGAGCTGTGATAAGTAAAATTTCAACCAAAACTACGCTATTTGGGCTTAGTAGCGAGGAGCTAATGCTCTCTTTTGCCATCTCGCCAAAAGAGTGGATGGATAAAAGAGTAGTAAAGATCACAAGTGAGCGTGTGGGCGAGCTTTTGGGAGTTAATGAAAAATTTGCTAGTTTTAACGATGTTTTTAACGAAAATGGCGAGTATAAGCTGGCTAAATTTGTAGAAGTTGCAAATGAAAAATCCGCCTCAAAAAGAGATAAATTTGATAATGACGTGATCAAATTTGACGAGAGATTAAATGTCTTGTATCTTGCACTAAAGGGAGAAATGCTTAAATTTATCCCAGCTAAAAATGGTGATAAGCTCACGTGGCTAGGCGTAAATGAAGCCTTTGGCTCAAGTGAAATTTCAAACGAGTTTAAAAGTATTTTGGGCGCTTATATAGAAAATTTAAGCCTTTGCGTAAAAAGTGGTGAGTGCAAAGAAGCTGATAGGAGCTTGGAGAAAATTTCAAGCTATCAAAGAAGCACTCTAGGCTCCCTTGCGCTAAGCGAGGCAAAGGTGGAGCTTGAAGTGCTTTATAACCAAATGGAAATTTTTAAATTTCTTATATATTTTTACATGATCCTTGGGCTAGTTTCGCTCGCTCTTGGCTTTTATAGGCTATTTTCTGGAAAGAAATTTAGATTTGAGAGCGCATTAAGCCTTGCATTTTATTTTGGTTTTACGGTGCATTTGCTAAATTTAGCTCTTCGTGCTTATATCTCAGGACATGCACCTTGGAGTGATGCTTATGAGAGCTTAGTCTATATTTCGCTTGCAAGTGTACTAGCTGGAGTTTTATTTTTTAAACATCAAAACTTTGCTCTTGGAGCTGCTTCACTTTTTGCAAGTGTGAGCTTGCTTGTAGCTCATCTAAATTTTATAAATCCACAAATAACAAATCTAGTCCCAGTTTTAAAGTCATTTTGGCTTAGCGTGCATGTAAGTGTCATCACAGCAAGCTACGGCTTTTTAGGCTTTAGCTTTGTGCTTGGGCTTCTTGGGCTTCTTTTAATGGCTATAAAAAATCAAAAAAACGAGCAAAAGCTTAGTGAGCAGATAAGATACCTCGCTGCAACTGATGAGCTAAGCCTCATCATAGGACTTAGTTTGCTAACTATTGGAAATTTTCTTGGCGGCGTCTGGGCGAATGAGAGCTGGGGCAGATACTGGGGCTGGGACAGCAAAGAGAGCTGGTCGTACATTACGATAATTATTTATGCCATTGTACTTCATTTAAGATTTATCCCAAGATTAAAAAATATTTTTACCTTTTTAGTAGCTAGCGTGCTCTCTTTTGGTTCAGTTATTTTTACCTATTTTGGTGTAAATTTCTATCTAAGCGGACTTCACTCATACGCAAATGGCGATGGATTTAGCGTTTCAAATTTGCTTTATTTGCTTTTAATGCTCTTGGCTTTGCTAATCGCCTTTGCTTATAGAGGTAAGGATATAAAAGAGATTTAGGAGATATGATGAAAAAGAGTTTAGTTTTATTGTTTGCTTGTTTGGGGCTATTAAATGCTGGCTATATCAAAGAGGCTTTAAACGCAAAAGAAGATCACAACAAGCTAGCACAAATTTATGAAGATGCTTGCGATAAAGAGAAAAAGGCATCAGGCTGCTACAATCTAGCTGTGCTTTACAGCAGAGGTGATGGTAATGTCAAAAAGGACGAAGCAAAGGCGGCGATGCTTTATGAGAAAGCTTGCGATCAAAATTTTTCTATGGCTTGCAGTAATCTTGGCTACGCCTATGAAAAAGGCAAAGGTGTGGAGAAAGACCTAGAAAAAGCGGTTAAATTTTATGAAAGAGCTTGTAAGGATAATGAGGGTTGCACGGAGCTTGGCTTGCTTTATGCAAATGGCACCGGCGTGACAAAGGATCTTAAAAAGGCAAAAGAGCTTTACGAAAAGGCTTGCAAGGCAGGTGATGGCATAGGATGTAGCAATCTCGGCTATCTATATGCGCAAGGTGAAGGTGTAGAGAAAGACTATGCAAAAGCCAAAGCAAACTACGAAATGGCTTGTGCAAACGAAGCTGGCATAGGGTGTGATAATCTCGGCTTTTTATATGTATATGCACAAGGCGTTGATCAAAACCTCACAAAAGCCACAAAACTTTATGAGCAAGCCTGTATATATGGATATGAAAAGGGCTGCAATAATTACGCTATCATGCTAGCTGAAGGCAAAGGCGTAAAAGAAGATATAGAGAAAGCACGTGAAATTTTTACTAGAAGCTGCAAAAATGGCTTAAAAGAAGCGTGCGAGAATTTAGAAATTTTAGGAAAGCATTGATGCTTGATAAAGTTAGCCTAGCGGCATTTAAAGCTTATAAATATAAAAATAAAAAAATACTAAAGGAGATAATTATGATTTTACGTTCTATCTTGGGTTCAGCACTGTTAGCTACCTTGATTTTTGGTGCCTTGGCAAATGAGCAAACTGTCAAAATGAAACCGATGTTTCAAAGCGTGGATCCTAGCAAGGCTACACTAGTAGGAAGTGGCGAGGGTAAGGAGTACTGCGCCGTTTGTGGAATGAATTTGGTTAAATTTTATAAGACCAATCACGTATATAACGGCAAGCAAGTAGCATCACTTCACTGCTTATACGAGCTAACAGAAGGTAAGATCCCAAGCGACGCACAAGTCGTCGATACTAAAAATCTAAATTTAATCGATGTAAATAAAGCCTTTTATGTCGTTGGTAGTAGTGTCAAGGGCACAATGACTAGAAATAGCAAATATGCCTTCTCAACTGAGGCTGATGCGAAAGAATTTCAAGCAGCAAATGGCGGCGAGATAATGAACTTTGCCAAAGCTTACGAGGTAGCTGGACAAGACTTCGCAGGCGATAATAAGATGATCAAAGCTAAGCGTGAAGATGGCGTTTACGCACATGGTAAGGAATTTTACGAGGCAAACTGCGACAAAACTGATCCAAAAAGCTTTAAGGTTATCTCTGAGCTAAAAGCTCATCTCAAAAAAGTATGCGACGCAAAAGAGGCTAACAAAGCTCCAGAGTACGACAAGCACTTGCAAGCCGCTGCTCTTTATCTATGGGACGCTCCGGCAAATTTAAGTACTAGCAACCAAGCTTCAAAACCTAAACAAGAAATAAAAAAATCTGAGAGAATAGTCGTGCCAAAAGGTGCAAGATGTGCGGTATGTGGCATGATTGTCAAAAATTCTCCATGGGCGACACTCATCAAAGCAGATGGCAAGGATTATTATTTTGATGGTGTAAAAGATATGGCACAATTTTATTTTGCGGACGGTAAAATGAAAGATGCTTATGTGAGTGACTATTACACGCTAGAAAAGCTTGATGCAAAAGATGCGTTTTATGTTCACGGCTCAAACGTTTATGGGCCAATGGGTGATGAGTTTATCCCATTTAAAGATGAAGCAAAGGCAGAGAGCTTTTTAAAAGATCATGCTGGCAAAGGTGTCATAAGATTTGACGAGATAAAGAATTTTATCGGTAAATAGTGTGAAATTTCTAGTTTTTTTGGCGTTATTTTTTGGACTTTCTTATACGCTTTTAGCGGCACACTATCTTAGCTTTGATCATAAAGCAAAGCAAGATGAGCTAAGAGAAATTTCTAAGATAACAAGAGCAAATGCTGCTTTTAGTTTTAATCAAAAGGGGCAAAAAGGCTTTGTCTATGATAGGTAAAAATTTTATAAACTACGCCGTGGTTCTGCTTTTTAAAGATAGAAAGGATCACCTTTTTAGCTTTTGCCTCTTTGCACTCATTATCTTTGTGCTAAGCTCGGTACTTTTCATCTCTGGATCGATCCAACATGATCTTATAAATTTAGTAAAAGATAGATCCAGTATCGTAGTGAGCGCATTTCGTGCTGGCAAAAATGATCTCATGCACCCTGGCTATATCTATGACATCTCGAAGATTGATGGCGTAAGTGATGTAAGGGGTGTAGTTGATGGAGAGTACTACTTCGTTCAAAAGCGTGTTTGGTTTCATCTATATGAAGATGATAGCTTAAAAGAAGATGAGATGATCGTCGGAGAAGGTGTAAAGGCAGCTATGAATGAGCTTTACTACGATGAGAGCTTTAATTTTCTAACTGAAGAGCGCATGATACCAGTAAAGATATTAAAGACCATGCCGGCACAAAGTGGCTTAATCACAAATAACGCTATATTTTTGCATCCAAATACGCTAAGGGCTATCTTAAATTTAAAAGATGAAGAGTTTACGAAGCTCTACGTTGAGGTGCCAAACACAGATGAGATCAGTGAAGTAGCTTTAAAGATAGAGAATTTATATCCAAATTCTTTTGCTCTTAGTATAGAAGATGAGGTGGCTAAAGTTAGGCACCTTTACTATTATAAAGGTGGAATTTTTATGAGCATTTACGTTAGCGTTATGCTTATATTCTTTGTCTTGCTTAAAAACCAAATTTCACTCGCTTATGGTAGTAAGAAGCGCGAAATAGCTATTTTAAGGAGCATTGGTTTTTGTATAAAAGACATTATATTTTTAAAATTTATACAAAATTTCATCGTTAGTGTTAGTGCTTTTTTACTCGGTATTATGCTGGCTTATTTCTTTGTTTTTGTATTAAACGCCCCACTTTTAAAAGGGATATTTTTAGGTGATGAGCTTTTAAATTTTACAAATTTCACGCCTATTTTAGAGTTTGATAAGCTCTTTTTGATCTTTGTTTTTGGCGTGATACCATTTTTAGCATTTGTGCTCATACCTTCATGGAGAGTAGCAAGTAGTGACATAAATGAGGGGCTAAAATGATAAATATAAGAGGTGTTAGCCTAGTTTATAACCAAAACAAACAAAATGAGTTTTGTGCTTTAAAAAATATAAATTTAGATATTAATGACGGCGAGCTAGTAATACTAAAAGGCATTAGTGGAAGCGGTAAAAGCACCCTACTTTCTCTTATTGCCCTACTTCAAAAGCCAACTAGTGGAGAAATTTTGATAGATGGCACTAACATTGCAAAGCTACCTGATGCCTTTTGCTCCGAGTTTAGACACAAAAGGCTTGGATTAGTTTTTCAAAATTTTAACCTCATCGAGGGACTAAGTGTATATGAAAATTTACTAGCTCCATTTGCTCTAACAAATTTCAAGGCAAATGTGCGAGATGAGATGATAAGAAAGGCTCTTGAGCTTGCAAATATCGCTCATAAAAAAGATGAGAACGTATCAAATTTAAGTGGTGGCGAGCGTCAAAGATGTGCGGTAGCTAGGGCTTTATCTATGGATGCTAACATCATCTTGGCTGATGAGCCAACGGCAAATTTAGACAGACAAAACGCACGTGCATTTTTAGGCTTGCTAGAGTCTTTTAAAGCTCTAAAAAAGAGTATTATTGTCGCTACTCACGATAGTATTTTTGATGAGCTAAGTGCAACAGATAGGGTTGTTTCTTTACAAAACGGAGAGATAGTATGAGTGTCTTTTTATCAAACGCCGTTATTGCCTTTTTATTAGCGGAGTTTGTACTGTTAGTTTTGATGAGTATTTCGCTCTTTTACGTCGTTAGGATCGTGAGGTCGTGGGACTACAACGCACTAACATCGCTTCAATACTCGCTTGAAAAACAAAACTATCTTGTAAATACGATCTTGCTTTTTTGCGTCTGTATCAAGATCGTATTGTTTATATTCTTTGCACTTTGCCTAAATGAACTCTCTGACATCGTACCTGGTGCCATGTGTTCAGCTGGCGTGATCGGCTCAAATAAATTTGGCGGCATCCTGATGCTCACTAAAATTTTGCTGATCTTTGGACTTGGTATTTGGTTGGTTATAAATAAGCTTGACTTGCAGGCTCTAAATTTCCCTTATTTAAAGAAAAAATACGCCATTTTTATCTGCCTTTTTGTCATGATATTAGTCGAACTTGGTATAGAAATTTCGTTTTTTTACAATATCCCACTAAAAGTGCCGGTCTTTTGCTGTTCTGTTACTTTTCAAGCTCCAAAGCTACCATTTGGCTATACAAATTTTGGCTTAGTGAGTGCATTTTATGTGCTCTTTTTTGTCATTTTGGTGCTAAATTTTTTAAAGCAAAGTATGGCGAGCTTTGTGGCAAATTTGTTGTTTTTGGTGCTTAGCTACTATGCCATTACCTACTTTTTTGGCCTTTATGTTTATGAGCAGCCAAATCACAAATGCCCATACTGCATGCTAAAAGGTGACTATTTTTATATTGGCTACCTCATCTGGGGCAGTTTGTTTCTCGGTGTATTTTACGGCCTTATGCCATATCTTGTTGAGATTATCACAAAGACAAACTACTCACACAAGCTTAAATTTTCATCTATCTGGCTAAGTGTTTGCGTGCTGATCTGCGCGCTTTATGTCCTAAAATATTATTTGTTAAGAGGATTTTTATTTTGATAAAACAAATTTTTTCTTTGTGTTTGTTAGCTCTAGTCTTAGCCGTACTTGCCTATAATGCCGATATAAGTGATGATAAAATTTTGGTTTTAAATAACGGCAAATCAGAGCCGATCGAAGAGCTAACACCAAATAAATATATATGTTATGAGAGTAGGACACTCATCGCTGATAATAACGATACAGCCCAAGCTATCATGCCAAATGGCAATATCTACTTCTTTAACGATATTACAAATTCTTTTATATGGTATATGGCAGAAAAAGATAAAGAAAAGATAAAGCTATATGTATACACAAAGGATACAAACCGCTATATCCTAGCACAAGACGCTTGGTACTCAAGGGTTGACATCACACCGATGGGATATGGCATAGGGGCATATGAGTTTCACTTGTATGGCATATGTGATAACTATTTTAAAGAGGTTTTGCTTTACGCAGCACGTGGAGAAACGTTGCTAAATCCATACATAAATATCCTACTTTCAGAAAATAAGATATAAATTTGTAGGGCTCTAAATTTAGTAGAGCTCGTTTGGTCGATTTTAGTATTAAAGGTTTTTTCGTTTAGCTTTTATAGGTATAACATCCTTTTTAATCTTCTAAATCACAACAATTATCATTAGCTCATCCGTTACAAATTTTTAATTGTTCAGCTACTATTGATCACTATTTGTTTTTTTGGTAGATTTTCAAAACAATTTATCTATCATCCAAATAGACTTTTGTGGTTTTGGTGAGTGTTTGTAGTAGAAATATGTTTAGCTTGCCTCTCTTTATTAGAGAAGGCAAACTAAAATATTAGTATCTAACGTTATTAACTTTTAAAAAGTCTCTTAGGTCTTCGTATTCGCTATTTTCGAAGTAGCGCCATTTGCCAGGCTTTAGCATATCAAGGCTAACACGCCCAAAACTAACACGTTTTAGATCCATCACTTCAAGGTCAAAGCAGCCAAAGAAACGGCGTAGCTCTCTGTTTTGACCCTCGTTGATGATGACCTTTAGTTTTGTGTAGCCACCGCTTGAGCCAAAGACTTTGTAAGCTAGAAATGGCTTAAATTCCATTGATTTTATAGTGGTTTTTGCGTGAGCGCCTTTGGTGGCGTCCTTGGCGAAAAAGCCATTTGTCATCGCCTCAATTACCTCTTTTGTCACTTCGCCTTTTACTTTTAGATAGTATTCGCGCTCTAAGTCGCTATTCATCAAAGCTGTGGCGATCGCTGGGGCGTCAGTTAGTAAAAGTAGACCTTCGCTCGCATAATCTAAGCGCCCTACGCTAACAAATTTTGCAAATTTCTTATCTAATGTGTCGTAGATCGTCTTTCGTCCGCGGTCATCTTTTTTACTAACAAGCTCACCCTTTTGTTTATGATAGACGATAACAGTAAATTCTTTTTTTAGCTTTATCAAACGGCCGTTTATACGCACTTTATCATCTTCATCCACGCTTGTGGCAAGGTCGCTAACCACTCGTCCTGCTATGCTAACCTTACCAGCTTTTATCAGCTCATCTGCCTCACGGCGTGAGTAGTTTGTGTTATGTGAAATAAATTTATTTAGTCTTGTTTTTTCCATTTTATAGTCCTAAATTTGCAAGGTCATGGATGTGTAAAACGCCCACGGGCACGCCATTTTCTACAACGGCTAGAAGCTGAATTTTATACTTTTCTATTAAAGCTAACGCATCCACGGCTAACATTTCCTTATCGTTTATCTTTTTTGGATGTAAAGTGGCATATTTCATAGCTGGCTCATTTAGATCAAAGTCTTCTCTCATAAGCGCACGTCTAAGATCACCGTCGCTTAAAATAGCATCTAACACACCATCTTTATCGACGATTAGGACTGTGCCAAGTTTACCGTGTGTCATAGTATCGATTGCTTTTTCTAGACTCGCATTCCAGCGAACTATCGGTAAATTTTCACTTCTCATCACATCTTTGACCTTTAAAAATAGCCTCTTGCCAAGGCTACCACCTGGATGAAAATTTGCAAAGTCCTCTTTTTTAAAGCCTCGCTTTTGCATTAAACAAACAGCTAACGCATCGCCAAGAGCTAACGTTAGCGTGGTTGATGCTGTTGGAGCGGCATTTAGTGGGCACGCCTCTTTCTCTACGTCAATGCCAATAAATGCATCGCTAAATTTACCAAGCGAGCTTGTTTTGCTCCTTGCCATTGCGACGATCTTTACGCCAAAGCGCTTTACGTGAGGTAAAATTTTGATAAGCTCATCGCTTTCGCCACTAAAGCTAATGGCTAACAAAACATCATCCTTTTCTATCATGCCAAGGTCGCCATGCATAGCCTCTGTTGGGTGTAAGAAAAAGCTTGGTGTGCCGGTGCTTGCAAGCGTGGCAGCGATCTTTGCGCCTACGTGACCGCTCTTGCCTACGCCTGTGACTATGACCTTGCCTTTTGTATTAAATATCAAATTTACAGCATCTTCTATCTCTAAGTTTTTAGCATGTCTTAAAAGCTCGTTTGCTTCTATCTTTAAAACTTCGGCTGCGATTTGGTTGATTGTTTGCATAAATTTCCCTTACATTAGATAGATAATTGGCACGATAGTTGGGTACTTTTTGACCTTTCTAAAGATATGCTTTCTGATCACTTGACGCACTTGTGACTCGAGCAGTCTGCCATCTTTTAAAAGCTCCTCTTTGACGTTGCTTAAAAACTGCGTCAAAATTTCTTGCATCTCTTTGCTAAACTCCGCATCTTGTTTATTGCCCACAAGGCCGTAGCTAATGACGCGAGGCTTGTTTATAAGTTTTGCACCATGACGTGAAATTTGAGCGATTATCATGACGACACCTGCTTCGGCAAGATTTTGTCTATCGATGACGACATCGTCTGAGATTTGTTTATTTATTTGATTGTCTATGAAGACTTTGCCGGTTTTTACCGTTTTTACACGTTTTAAGTATTTTTGACAGATCTCCATTTGATCGCCATCGCTCATTAGATAGATGTTTCTCTCATCCACACCACAGCTAATGGCCGTCTCTTTGTGCTTTGCGATGTGGTTGTATTCGCCATGCACCGGTAAGAAAAATTTTGGTTTTATAAGACGTAGCATCAGCTTTTGCTCTTCTTGTGCCGCGTGACCGCTGACGTGGATCTCGCTAAAGTCTTGATAAGCGACGCTTGCGCCTGATTTTATTAGGAAATTTAATACAGTTGAGATGCTGCTTTCATTGCCAGGGATCGCCTTTGAGCTGATGATGATCTGATCGGTTGGCTTTATTTTGATGTATTTGTGTTCATCAGTAGCCATTCGGTAGAGTGCGCTCATAGTCTCACCCTGAGAGCCTGTGGTAACGATCAGCACTTCGTTATCTTTAAATTTGCCAACCTCGTTTGCATCGATAAAAATTTTCTTATCAAGTTTGATGTAGCCAAGCTCCATTGCAGTATATAAATTTCTCTCCATTGATCTACCGATGACACAGACTTTGCGGTTGTATTTTAGCCCCCACTCGATCGCCTGATAAACGCGGTGGATGTTGGAGCTAAACGTACTCATTATCACGCGTCCTTTGGCCTTTGAGAAAATCGCATCAAAGGTCTTGCCAACACTACTTTCGCTTTTAGTAAAGCCCTCTCTGTAGCTGTTCGTACTATCGCTCATTAGACATAATACGCCTCTTTCGCCGTAGTATGCTAGTCTGCCAAGGTCAGTTGGATAGCCGTCGATCGGCGTATGGTCGATCTTAAAGTCGCCCGTATGGATGATGGTGCCCGCCTTTGTCGTGATCGCAAGTGCGGAGGCGTCGATGATGGAGTGAGTGATATGTATCCACTCGACCTCAAAGTCGCCTATTAGATATGGCTTTCTTTTCTCGACAGAGCGGAAAAGTGAGCGCTCCTGCTTTAAGCCGTGCTCTTCAAATTTGTTATTTATCATACCAAGTGGCAAAGGCGTGGCGTAAATCGGAAATTTAAACTCTTTGTAAAAATATGGTACTGCACCGATATGATCTTCGTGCGCGTGAGTGATTATGACACCTTTTATTTTATCTTTTATTTTGCGAACGTAGTCAAAGTCAGGGATTAGTATATCCACGCCGTGCATGCTCTCGCTTGGAAAGCTCATTCCGATATCAACGATGATGGCGCTAGTTTCGGTTTCAAAGATAGTCATATTTCCGCCGATCTCGCCAAGACCACCAAGTGGAGTTATGCGAATTTTATGCTCACTTGAGTTTAGATACTTCATCGGCTCCAGACGAAGCTCGTGAACGGCCTTGTTTGCCACCATTGCACTTGCGATATCTTGCTGCCATTGTTCATTGCCGTTTAGTTTAGCTGGTAAATTTTTCTTTGGCTTTTTAGCCTTTTTTGGCTTTTCTTTTTGTTCTTGTGTTTTGGTTTTTGTTTCTTGCGATTCTTGTTTTTGCTCTTTTGGCTTATTGTTTTCGCCATTTTTATTTTGATTTTTGTTATTTCTTGGCTTTTTTGGGCGAGAATTTTGGCTCTTTAGCTCGGCGTGCGTTTCAGTTTCAGCTTGCTCTACTGCAAAGAAATTATCTATCACGCTTTTGCTTGCTAGTGAGGTTTGCTCGGTAGTTTCGCCCTCTTGTTTTGGTTTATTTTTTGGTCTAAATCTTCGTCTTTTGTTGTTTTTGCTTTGGTTAGTTACAACTTTCTCTTCGTTTTTGTCGTTCATTATCTTCCTTTAATCTTTCAAATACTTTTAGATAAGAATCGACATCTAGCTCGTGCGGACGTAAATTTTGAGCTAAGCCTAGGTCTTCAAAAATTTCTTCTAACGCATTTTTGTCAAAATTTGTAGATAAATTTTTCAAAAGCGTCTTTCTTGGAGAAGCAAACGCAGCTTTTAAAAATACTTTAAAAGCTGCGTATTGTTTTGCATCTTTGAAAATCCCGTCTTTGCCAAAAATATTTTTTGTTTTTTGTAGTTTGATGACTGAGGATGTGACCTTTGGAGGTGGATTAAAAAGCTTTGCATCCACGTCAAACAAGAGCTCACATCTGCCCTGGAGTGAAGCGAGGATCGATAAAGCGCTAAATTCTTTATCCTTGCTCTTTGCACTAAATTTAAGAGCAACCTCTTTTTGTATCATCACGATAAGTCCAAGGCATTTTTCGTCATCTATCGCATTTAGTATCATCTTCGTAGCAACGTAATAGGGTAAATTTGCGACCAAAAAGTAGTTCTTGCTACTTAGTCCGCCCTCTTGCTGCCACTGCTCTAAAGCATCTTTACAAAAAAGTTTTAATTGTCCATTTTGGATCTCATTTGCAAATTTGGCCTTTAAAATTTGAAATAGCTCACAATCTATCTCAAAACAGGTTGTCTTATAAATTTGCAAAAGTCTAAATGTCAAATCACCTAAGCCAGGCCCAATCTCAACGATGTTTGCTACATCATTGGGTATCGCTTGGATGATCTTATCTAGTGTCGCTTTGTCCTGTAAAAAATTCTGTCCAAAGTGCTTTTTTGCCTTTATCATAGCCGCGATATTAGCCAAAAATTACTTATACAATGATTACAAGTTTAGTTTAATCATATATAAAATGGACTATAATCACTAAATAACAACAAAATAAGGCACAAATTTGAGTAAGGCAAACACCTTAAAATACTTTTTATTATCACAATATTTAGAGCCAAAAACCTTAGACGAGCCAAAAAAGACAAATACCAAATTTAAAAAATCAATAGATCTTGACATCGCAAATTTCGATGAGAAATTTCTACAAATTTTAAGGGCATTTGACAGGTCGCTTTTAAAAAATGGTATAGAAATTTCAATTTATGGTGGCATTTTTGAAACTGACCTGCTTGCTCTTTTTATCTCAAAGATGGCAAATGTGAAATTTGAAAAAGAGCAAATTTTAGAGGAACTGCGCTCTGAGCAAACGAGCTTTGATAAGGCGTTTTGCTATAAATTTAAGCTTACTGGTGATTTGGTATTTTGCAAAGATGATCAAAATTTTGCTTTAAAAGATGTAAATTTAGATGATGATTTAACTTTATTTTTTACACCAAACTCATCTGATGATCTTTTCATCTCAACAGCTCCTTGGGCAATAGCTCGCCTAGATTATCTAAAAGAGATAAGCCAAAGTGATTTTAGCAAAGAGTGTGAGCGCATCAAGGATAAAATTTCTATCCACAAAGAGAAAATGAGGCTTAGCGACTATGTAAAAGTAGTCCATGAGGAGCTAAAAAGCTCGCTAAAGACGCCATTTTGCAAAGATGTGATCAGGCTTGAGATAAGGATAGTTGATTCAAATTTCAAAGAGAACGATACCCTTTTAAATAGCTTTTTTATAGATGATATAAATTTACTCATCAAATTTTATGAGTCAGGCAGGACGCACAAGCTAACGGATCAGTTGTTAGACGAGGGCAGTGAGAATAAATTTGAGAGACTTGACGTTAGAGATGAGCTAAACCAAAGGGCGGTTAGGGACTTTTTTAGGGCTGAGCGTTACCCAAGATCGGCCTTTGCAAGTGATTACGCTTTAAATTTCTCGCAGCAAATGGCGTTAAACAATATCATGGAGAAATTTAAAGAAGGAAGTGGTGGGATTTATAGTGTAAATGGCGCTCCAGGCACTGGAAAGACGACGCTTTTAAAGGATGTGATGGCTGAGGTCGTGACGCTTAGGGCGATGAAGCTCGCGCAAATGAGTAGACATGATATCTTTGAGCCAGTTCGAGATAGTAGCGATAAGGTGCTTTATTTCACTCTAAATAAAGAACTTCAGGGCTATGAGATGGTTGTTAGCTCTTGTAATAACGGTGCGGTTGAAATTTTAAGTAAAGAGCTTAGCCAACTAAAAAGCATCGGTAGTTACGCAGGCGAGATTGATTATTTTAAATTTATAGCTACAAGGCTTCTCTCGGCTGATGAAAAGACAAATTTTGGAGAAAAATCTTTTATCTCAAAACCTGCATGGGGGCTTTTTTGCATACCTCTTGGCTCAAAGCAAAATAAGTCAAATTTTGTTTTTAACGCGATTAATGGCGTAAAGATCGAAAAAACGCATAGTCAGTTTGAAGATATTTCAAAAGAATTTAAAGAATTTATAGAACAAGATGGCTTTTTAATGGGGCTTGGCAAATACTTGGCTACTGGAGAAGGAGTTGATGATTTTGATGCGGCAAAGGAGAAATTTAATCAAGCCCTACACGAAGTAAATCTACTTTTTAGTGAGATCAGGATCAAAGAAGAGGAGCTAAAAAGTATAAATAGCGAGCTTATAAATATCGATAAAAGACTTGATAACTATAATTCAGCAAAGCAAATAGGCGAGCTCTTAAGGCCACTAATAGATGAACTAGATTTGAGCAAAAATGAGCTAGAGCAAAAGGTGGCTGAAGCTAACGAGCTAACAAAGCTTATTGGTCAAAATGAAATTTTACAAGAGTATCTAAGTGCGCCTATAAAGCCATCATTTTTTATTTTCCAGCAAATTTTAAGGACGCAAGCTTTTGAAAAATATAACAATGAAGTGCAAAAAGTTAGTGAAATAAATCACCAAATAGCTGAGCAAAATTTGAAAGCAAGCAAGCAAAATAGTGAAAATAAAGAGAAGAGTGAAGTAAAATTAAACGAACTAAAAGCTCAAATAACTCAGCTTGAAGAGAAAATTTTAGAGCTTAATACCAAGATAGACCATTTCAACAAGCTTAATAATGACTTTATTAGACGTCAAAAATTAATTGGCAGAAGTGAAGAGCTTGATAGCTTTTTAAATGGTAGTTTTAATCAGAGTAATGAAGAAATACAAAAGAGTATGCCATTTATGATGGAGCATGGCCTTGATGAGAAATCCCACAAGACGAAGCTTTTTAAGGCAAGAATCAAGCTTTTTAAAGAAGCGCTTAATCTGCATAAAGCCACTATCTTTGCTTGCAAAGAAGCTGTTAGAACAAATTTACGAGCTCTTAGTGTTATATTTAATGATGAAAAAATGGCTGAGAAAAACGGGCTTGAGACTAGAGATAGACGTGAAATAATAAAAGGATTGTTTCTACTAACGCCAGTTGTTAGTTCTACTTTCGCATCTTTTAATAATACCTTTAAAGAGCTACTAAATGGTGATATAGGCTTGCTCTTAATAGATGAGGCAGGGCAGGCAAATTTAACTAACGCATTAGGTGCACTGCTTCGTTCAAACATGGCTGTGGTGGTTGGTGATCCACTTCAACTTGAGCCCGTTGTAACATTGCCACCAGCTTTAAATAACGCCATTTTACGCTACTGCGATGCAAAGGATGAGTTTAATCTACTAAAATCATCAGTTCAACTTCGAGCCGATAAAGTACAAAATATTGGTACATATATAAAAGGAGAGGGTAAATCCATTTGGGTTGGTTCGCCACTTATCGTTCATAGAAGGTGCGCCAACCCTATGTTTAAAATTTCAAACGAAACAACATATGATGATATGATGATACTTGGCAGAAGTAGTGAAAGTAAACTTAGTGATCCTAATATCAAAACAGAATGGATTGATGTTAGTAGTGATGAATGGATAGGTAATTATAATAAAGCTGAAGGCATGATCGTTAAAGAGCTTTTAGATGGTAAGCTAGCCAAGCTAAAAGGTAGTGTTAAAATAATAACACCTTTTAAAGATGTTTGTAAAAATTTAAAAGGGGCTGGTACTATTCACACCATGCAAGGTAAAGAAGCTGATGTTGTTATCTTTGTTCTTGGTGGTGCCACAAAAGGTGCTAGAGCATGGGCTGCTAGTACGCCAAATTTACTAAATGTAGCACTAACAAGAGCGAAAGAGGTTGTTTATATAGTTGGTAACCGAGAAAATTGGTCTAATTTGCCATATTTTGAGGTAGCAGCTAGAAAAATAGATAAAGGACAGATTTGAATCATTTTGCAAAACGTATAATCCCATGCCTTGATGTAAAAGATGGCAGAGTTGTAAAAGGTGTAAATTTCGTAGGACTTGTCGATGCTGGAGATCCTGTCGAAATAGCTAAAAGATACAATGACGAGGGCGCTGATGAGCTTTGCTTTTTAGATATCACTGCCTCTCATCTTGGGCGTGATACGATAGTTGATGTCGTAAAAAAGGTTGCAAGTAAGCTTTTTATCCCACTAACAGTTGGTGGCGGTATACGCACGTTAGATGATATATCACGCCTTTTAAATGCTGGCTGCGATAAAGTAAGCTTAAATTCATCAGCCATACAAGATCCAAATTTGATTGATGAGGCAGCTAAGAAATTTGGCTCGCAATGTGTCGTAATTGCGATCGATGCTAAAAAGATTGAAAATGGTTATAGTGTTTTTATAAATGGTGGCAGGATCGATACCAAAAAAGATGCCTTTTCTTGGGCGAAAGAGGTCGAGTCGCGTGGAGCAGGGGAGATATTGCTAACCTCTATGGACAATGACGGCGTCAAACAAGGCTTTAACCTTGAGCTAACAAGAATATTTAGTACGCTTTCTATACCAACTATCGCAAGTGGTGGTGCAGGTAAGATGGAGCACTTTAAAGAGGCTTTTGAAGCTGGGGCTGATGCGTGTTTAGCTGCTTCGATATTTCACTTTGGCGAAATCGAGATAAAAAAGCTAAAAGAGTATCTCAAGGCAAATGGTATTGAGGTTAGGTTCTGATGTTAGTTATCTCTGCTGGAAAAAATGAAATTTTTGACTTTGCTTTACCAATGGGTGTGGGGCTAGTTGATATGGCGATAAATTTGACAAAATTTTTGCAGAAACGAGCATGTATTGTGGTAGATGAAAAGGGTATAAATTTAAAAAATATCGATCCGCACTATCTTGCAAAGATTGAAGTTAAATTTGCAAACTCATCAAATCCAGAGCTACAAAATCTAAGCCAAAATTTGACAAAAAATCCCGAGCGAAATTTATACCAGATGCCAGAAAAGATAGTTTTTGTTGGCTCGGCAGGTTTATATAAAGATGGTGAAATTTTACAAATATACGAAAGCTCGGTTGGGGTAAATATTGAAATTTCTAGCATAGAAAATAGATCTTACTCGCCTATCGAGTGTGAAATTTCTTCTATCGTTTCACGTGGAACTATCAAAACAAATTCATCAAATTTCATAACTACAGACAAAAATTTGGCTCATAAGATGTTTGAAAAGGGTTATTTTTTAGAAAATATGGAGTTTTTTTCTGTTCTAAAAGTGGCTCAAATTTTTAAAATTCCAGCTTATGGAATTTTTGTAGCGACAAATTTTTGTGATGAAAATGCACATGCTGATTTTATAAAAAATCACTCTACAGCCAAAGAGCTACTAACAAAATATGTAAAGGAAAATATGTGATAAATTTGCTTGATCTTAGTATTGATGAGCTAAAAGAGTTAGTTTCTCCACCATTTAGAGCAACACAAATCTACGAGTGGATATATAAAAAAAATGCAACCGAATTTAGCCAAATGCTAAATTTACCTAAAGATATGCGTCAAGATCTGGCTGAAAAATTTTATATCGATCCTTTAAAATGTGTAAAATTTGAGCAAAGTAGTGATGGTTCGATCAAGTATCTTTTTGAACTAAAAGATTGGCTAAAGATAGAGAGTGTCTTACTCCCGATGAAAGAAGAGATTAGTGATGAGAATGGAAAGATCAGTCGCCATGCTCGCTATACGGTTTGTGTTAGTTCGCAGGTTGGCTGTAAAATGGGATGTGCTTTTTGTCTAACAGCAAAGGGCGGGCTTGTTAGAAATTTGACTGCAGGCGAGATTGTGGGGCAAATTTTATGGATAAAAAGAGAAAATAAAATACCTTATGAAAGACGTATAAATGTCGTTTATATGGGTATGGGTGAGCCACTTGATAACCTTACTAACGTTAGTAAAGCGATCAAAATTTTAGCTCTAAATGAGGGTCTGGCCATATCGCCACGCCGTCAAACCGTTTCAACTAGTGGTCTTGGTAGCCAGATAAAAAAGCTTGGCGAGATGGATCTTGGTGTGTTATTGGCCATATCGCTTCATGCTGTTACTAATGAGCTTAGAAGCCGCCTAATGCCGATAAATAAGGCATATAATATCGAGGCTGTTATGGATGCTGTTAGGGGATTTCCTATCGATATGCGAAAGCGTGTAATGTTTGAATACCTCGTTATCAAGGATTTAAACGATAGCGTGAGTGATGCTAAAAAGTTGGTAAAACTACTTCATGGCATAAAAGCGAAGGTAAATCTTATATATTTTAACCCACATGAAGGTAGCGAATTTGGACGACCTGAGCTTACCAGCATGCTAAGATTTCAAGAATATCTAAGGGATCATGGCGTTACTTGCACGATCAGACAGAGCAAAGGGCTTGATATAAGTGCGGCTTGCGGACAATTAAAACAACGCAATGAAAATGCAAAATTTAAAGCTATTTCCAGCGATAAAAATTTAAAAACACATTCGCTTGAAAATAATAGTAAAGCCAGTGTGAGTTAGAATGAGTGCACTTGATATAGCCGAAATAGTCTTTGTTGCTGTTGTGGTTTTACTTGGACTAGGGCTTATTTTAAAAGTTTTAAAAGATGAAAAAGATAGGCATAAATTCTAAGCCTTAACATCAAGATAAAGCCTAGCTCTCATAAAGAAATAAAATGGAGCATTAATTGCATAAACTACAAAATTATCATTATGGTATTTAAAAGTGATAAACTTTGGCAAAACGTAGGTAAAGGTTTATGAGAAATAGAAATTTATTAAAAAAATTTTGGACTAAAGTAAACTCTCTTTTGCAAATCTATAAAACTCGTTTTCAGCGTCAAATTTGCTTTTTATATTATAAAAAATTTCATCAAATTTAAAAGAAATCTCGTCCGAGTGAAGCAAGAGCCTTTTTGCTCCAGTTAAATTTATCCGTTCACGCTCGCTCATCTCTTTATCTAAAATTTTCTCGATCTGCGGACGTGACAAACCATAAAGTGGTTCGCCAAGTATCTTGTGTTTCACATGAAACAAATGTAACCGAATTTGATGTTGTCTGCCAGTGAGTGGAATAGCCCGAACCAAAGTCGTATTGATATCGTCAAAATATCTGATCGGCAAAATTTTAGTCAAAGCACTCTTACCGTTTTCGCAAATTTGCATTCGCATTTTTACATCGTCGTAGTTGTTTGCTAGATCCATTTTGGCATCGATCGTAAATTCTCGTTCGATCTTGCCTTGTACCATCGCGACGTAGCTTTTAAAAACCTCTCTGTCTTCAAAAATTTTCTTTAGTCTAATCGTAGAATTTCTGTCTTTTCCAACGACTATCACGCCACTCGTCTCAAAGTCTAGCCTATGTGCCACGCTCGCATCTCGTCCAAAAAGCGTGTAAATTTCATCATTTAGTGAGTATTCACAGTGTCTACCATTTGGATGGCTCAGCACCCCGCTTGGCTTGTCAAATACAGCAAAGCTTTCGCACTCAAAGATCGGCTTAAGTCCCTTTGGCTCAGCCTCATAGTCGATCAAAAAAATATCGCCACTCAAAATGGCATTTTTCTCACTCACGACACTGCCGCCACATATCAGCCTACCTTTATCTATTAGTCGTTGCGCCTCTCTCATACTAAAGCCAGTTTTCATTAAAATTTCATACGCTTTTTGTTTGTTTGCAGTGGCAATAAATTTATTTACGTATGGCAAGGTAATCCTTTTAAAAACGAGTGAGCTATCTTAAGCACAAATTTATAAGTATATAACCGACATTTCAGCACGGATTTTATATAATCCAAACTTAAATTTTATAAAATTATACGATGTGATTTTTGGCTTTCAAGGCTAAAATTTACTTTTATGATAAAGAAAAACTAATACAAAAAGGTTCAACAATGGTCGAAAGATACTCACGCAAAGAGATGGCTGATAAGTGGAGTATGCAAGCAAAATACGACGCTTGGCTCAAGGTAGAAAAAGCTGCTGTTAAAGCTTGGAATAAGCTTGGCTTCATAAGTGATGGCGATTGCGAGAAAATTTGCAAAAACGCTAAATTTGAAGTGGCTCGTATCGATGAGATAGAAAAGACGACAAAGCACGACGTCATCGCATTTTTAACAAGCGTCAGCGAGAGCCTTGGTGAGGAGAGCAGGTTCGTGCACTACGGCATGACCTCAAGCGACTGCATCGACACAGCTGTCGCCCTTCAGATGAAAGAGAGCCTAGAGCTCATCATCAGCGACGTAGAGGAGTTTATGCAGGCAGTCAAAGACAGAGCAAACGAGCACAAGCACACGCTCATGGTTGGCAGAAGCCACGGCATCCACGGCGAACCGATAACCTTTGGCCTTGTACTTGCCATCTGGTATGACGAGATCGCAAGGGCGCTAAAGCTTATCAAAGACGCAAAAGATACGATCAGCTATGGCAAACTCTCAGGCGCTATGGGAAATTTAGCCCACGCTCCGATGGAATTTGAAGAGCTAACATGCGAAGAGCTTGTCCTAAAAGCTGCCCCAGCGTCAAATCAAGTGATCCAGCGCGACCGCTATGCCCATGTGGTAAGCGCCATCGCAGTTCTAGCCTCTACTTGTGAGAAGATCGCAGTTGCCATTAGACACTACCAAAGGACCGAGGTTTATGAGGCAGAGGAGTACTTTAGCCCAGGACAAAAGGGCTCAAGCGCGATGCCACACAAACGCAATCCAGTCCTTAGCGAAAATATCACCGGCCTTTGCAGGGTGCTACGCTCATACGTCACGCCAGCGCTAGAAAATGTCGCCCTTTGGCACGAGCGCGATATCAGCCACAGCTCGGTTGAGAGATTTATCCTGCCAGATATGTTTATCACGGCTGATTTTATGCTGGTTCGCATCAAAAATTTGATAGCAAATTTAGTCGTCTATCCAGAAAATATGATGAAAAATTTAAATTTAACAGGCGGACTAGTCTTTTCACAGCGTGTACTTTTGCAGCTGCCACAGCGTGGAATTTCTAGAGAGGATGCCTACAAGATCGTTCAGCGCAATGCTATGAAGGTCTGGGCAGACTTGCAAGAGGGCAAAAAAGCGATCGACGAGCAAGGCCACAGCCTATTTTTGCAAAATTTGCTAAACGACGAGGACCTAACTAAGAGCCTTAGCAAAGATGAGATTAAAGAGTGCTTTGACTACAACTACTACACCAAAAACGTAGACAGAATTTTTAAGAGAGTGTTTGGACAATGATTAAGTGTAGATATGATACATTTTTAAACTTATTGCACAAATTAGTTTTAAGAGAGCTTGCTTGACATCATCATTGGAAGCATCAGATGCATTTAATTTAGCCAATGAAAAACTAAAAGAAATTTTTGGCGATGACAAAGTTTGTAAATGCACTTTAGGTGGAATTAATGGCATTGAGCAAACACATATTGTAAAAGAAATATGTCAAATAGATACTATAAATAATAAAAATTTACGAGATATTTTAAAGCAACACAATATAAAATTTCAAAATTGTGAATTTAGCTTTTTGGCAATAAACGATTTCAAAAATATAGAATTTAATAATTGTAAAATTGAAATGTTTGACTCTAATACATCTAATGCAAATATAAAAGAAAAATTAGTTTTTACAAAGTGTGAATTTTATTCAAAATCATATAATATAAACTTTGCTTCAACAAATTTTAAAAATATCGTTTTTAAAGAGTGCACTTTTAAATCAAATATAAATATAAAGAATGCTAAATTTCAAAATTTTATATTTATAAAGTGCGATGTTTTTGGCGATTTTATAGCTAACGACTGCACTTTTAAAAATGCAAAATTTAAAAATAATAAATTTAACGGCTTTGCTAATTTTAAAAATACTATTTTTAAAGACAATGCCTACTTTAACAATTCCGAATTTAAGCAATTTGCAGATTTTCATGAGTGCAAATTTAAAAAAATAGCTTCCTTTTACGGAACAAGATTTCATAAAACACCAAATTTTAGCAGTGTAACTTTCTTAGAAAAGCCGATTTTAATTAATATGAAATTTGATTCGCATAGCTTTAGTGGCATAAAACAAGATTGTGATGATGAGATAAAAAGAAGACTTGAAAACAACAAAGAAGCTACTGAAACAGAAATTTATCAAAAAGTATATTCTGACTTTAGAAACTCATTTTCTATATTAAAACACATGTTAAATCAAAATGAGAATCTAATAGACGCAAGCAACCATCACAAAGCAGAGCTTTATTGTAAGGAAATGGGACTTGATTATGAAATTAAAAATGATGAAAAATCAAGAGTAAATTTTAATAAAAACATAAACTCATTTGAAAAAAGAAATGTAAATTATTTATATTCTAAGATACTTTTAGTTGTATTTGCAGTTATCATGACAACCTCTTTATTCTTTTTGAAATTCTGTAAAGAATTCGGTTTTTTGGAGAGTTTTGTTTATTCATTGATTGGTAGCGTTGCATTATATGGCGCATATATAATAGTCGCAGGACTTACATACAGCATATTTAATATAAAATATTTTATTAATCTTATAAATATCACATTATTTAAAATGAAATTGCCAAATATAACTAAATGGGTTGAGGCGTTGCAATTATATCTATACCGAAAAACTAGTGATCATCATACAAATTTAAATAAAATTTTTCATTTTACTTTACTGATGATCGTAAGTTATTGGTCGTGTCTGTTTTGTATTAATACAATAGGCGAAATTGGTTTAAACGAAACAACATATTTTTGTTTAAATTTAATAACGCTTGCCCTGCTTATATTTATACCAATACTTAGTAGTGAAAAGATAAGCGACGTAGGCACTTTAGTTATCTCGTTTTTATTTACCATTTTTTTATTTATTATTTTTATCTTACAAAATATATCATATATAACTTTTGGTATTTTGCTGTATATGCTTATTTTTTCTTTTGCATATTTTATTTTTAATAGGAGTAACAACCTAGCAATTATCCTAACGAAAACTCTTACTTATACCGGATTTATTATAGTATTATTAAAGAGTCCAGAGCTTGTAAATCCAACATTAAACATATTTAATAAAGAAAATATAGAAAATAAAATTTTGTCAGAAAAGCTTGCTAAATTAGATTATAAAGATCTGGCAAATTTAACAAGACTATCGTTTGGGGATTACAATATCGATACAAATGTAACATTTCTAGAAAGCAATATAGTAAATCAAAGAGGGCTTATTATAGCTAACAAAACAACATTAGAGAATGTTTTAGGTATTTTGTTTCTAAAAAAAGAAAAAGAGGAATTGGATAAAATCCTAAAGAATCTCCCCAATAAAGACAATTTAAATACAACACTAAAAGAACCTAAAAATAGGAGTATTGCGCTAGATTTGATTTTTGCAGCAGATAAAGTACATAAACGCGGTCTTTACGATATGGAGATAAGTGATAAATTTAGGTTAAGATTTGGTCTTGCCGACGAAAAAGAGATCCAAAAAGAAGTAGATTTGATTATTTATAATCTTGCAAGAGTTGAAGATATATTGCAAAAAATAGCTCCTATCATAGAAAAACAAAAAAATTATCTTGACATTTACAATTCGATAAGACTAGATAAAATAAATTCACAAACATACAAATCGACATATATTTCATATGTTATTATTATGGTTTTGTGTTTGTATTCATTAACAAAAACATCACGTAAAAATTCGGTAGTATCATAGCCACAAGAATTGTAATTATTGGTAGGTAAAAAATGAGAATATTCTAAGTAGTTTAAAAACAACCGTTAGATACAATTATAGTAATTATAAAAAGAAAGAGAGTAAATGAAAGTAGTAAAACGCAACGGCAGAACAGAAGAGCTTGATATCAGCAAGATCAAAAAATACACAAACGAAGCGGTTCTAGGGCTTAGCAACGTAAGCCTTAGCGAGCTTGAGGTAGACGCGAAAATCCAGTTTAGAGATATGATAACTACTGAGGAAATTCAGCAAACTCTTATAAAAACAGCAGTCGACAAGATTGACATCGACCGCCCAAATTGGACATTTGTTGCTGCGAGACTATTTTTGTTCGACCTTTACCACAAAGTGACCGGCTTTAACGGCTACAATCACCTAAAAGACTACCTAGTAAAAGGCGAAAAAGTAGGCCGCATCATCCCTGGGCTAAAAGAGAAGTACGATCTTGAGGACCTAAACGCTTATATCAAGCCTGAGCGTGACCTTCAGTTTGCATACCTTGGTATCAAGACGCTTTATGACCGCTATCTCATAAAAGATAAGAATGGTATGCCAATCGAGCTGCCACAGCATATGTTTATGGCGATCGCGATGTTTCTTGCGCAAAACGAGCTAGACAGCCAAGGCTGGGCTAAGAAATTTTATGACCTCATCTCTAAATTTGAAGTAATGCTGGCCACCCCAACGCTCTCAAACGCAAGGACTACACGCCACCAGCTAAGCAGCTGTTACGTAGGCAGCACGCCTGATAATATCGAGGGCATTTTTGATAGCTACAAAGAGATGGCGCTACTTTCAAAATTTGGCGGCGGTATCGGCTGGGACTGGAGCAAGGTGCGTGCGATGGGTGGTAGTATCGACGGACACAAAAACGCAGCTGGCGGTATCATACCATTTTTAAAAGTGACAAACGACATCGCAGTGGCGGTCGATCAGCTAGGAACTAGAAAGGGCGCGATCGCTGTTTATATCGAGCCTTGGCACATGGACGTGAGCGATTTTCTCGACCTTCGCAAAAACTCAGGCGAGGAGAGACGCCGCGCACACGAGCTTTTCCCTGCGCTTTGGATAAACGACCTATTTATGAAGCGTGTCAAAGAAAATGGCCGCTGGAGCCTCTTTGACCCAGCTCAAGTAAGCGACCTTTGCGACCTTTACGGCGAGGAGTTTGAGAAGAGATATTTAGAGTATGAAAACGATGAAAATATCCAGAAAAACACCATTCTCGCAAAAGAGCTTTGGAAGAAAATTTTAACTAGCTATTTTGAAACGGGCATGCCGTTTTTGTGCTTCAAAGACAATGCCAACAAAACGAATCCAAACGACCACGAGGGCATCATCAGAAGCTCAAATTTATGTACCGAAATTTTCCAAAACACAGCGCCAAACTACTATAAGATCAAGATCACTTATGAAAACGGCGGCGAGGAGCTATTTGACGAAGAAGAAGACGTCACTGTCGATAGTGGCATAACTAAAAAGGCCAAAAAGCTTAGCGCGCTTGATAGCCTAAAAGGCAAGCAAATTTTTATCGTAGAAAAAGAGAGCATTGAGGGCAAAACGGCAGTTTGCAACCTTGCAAGTATAAATTTAAGCAAGATAAACAGCAAAGAGGACATCGAGCGTGTCGTGCCGATAGCCATCAGAATGCTTGATAACGTTATAGACCTAAATTTCTACCCACACAAAAAGGTAAAACACACAAACCTAGCTTCTCGCTCGATCGGCCTTGGTGTCATGGGTGAGGCGCAAATGCTAGCTGAGAAAAATGTAAAATGGGGCAGCTATGAGCATTTGGCGCTAATAGATAGCATAATGGAAAACATAAGCTTCAACGCGATCTACGCTAGCTCAAATTTAGCCGTAGAAAAGGGTATCTATCCAAAATTTGAAGGTTCAAAATGGAGTAAAGGCATCATGCCGATAGACACTGCAAACGAGAACGCAAAAGCGCTTTTAAACGACAAAGGCGGGCTATTTGACGAAAATGTCTGCGACTGGGACAAACTAAGAGAAAAGGTTAAGCGTGACGGAATGAGAAATGGCTACCTAATGGCGATCGCTCCAACTAGCTCGATCTCGATCCTTGTTGGCACTACTCAAACTATCGAGCCAGTCTATAAGCGCAAGTGGTTTGAGCACAACCTAAGCGGTATGATCCCAAATGTCGTGCCAAATTTAAGCCCTGATACTTGGCAGTTTTACACGCCAGCTTATGAGCTTGATCAGAGAATTCTTATAAAAGCAGGCGCGATCCGCCAAAAGTGGATCGATCAAGGTCAAAGTCTAAATATCTTCATGAGCTTAGACAAAGCAAGCGGCGGATATCTAAGTGAAATTTACACACTTGCATGGGAGCTTGGACTAAAATCAACCTACTATCTACGCTCAGAGTCACCAGACAGTGAAAAACTAAACGACGTAGCTGACCGCTCGATCGAGTGTGAGGGGTGTCAGTAAATTGTATATAAATTTATAATTGGCAAGGACTCAAAATGGTAGAAGAGGACTTTATAAAAATTATTGAAGTTGATGAAAGTGGAAAGTTAAAGCATAGAGAAAATACTAAATTAGAATTTTAAATTAGAATTTAAAGCCAACTATAATAAAAATGATCTAATAACGTATTCAAAAACGATGGTCGCCTTTGCTAATAAAAAAGGTGGCTATATAGTATTTGGAATTAGTGATAATCCAAGAAAAGCTAATGGTATGACAAATGATAATTTTGACAATATCGACAATAAAGATATTAGTGAAGTTCTTAATAACCACTTTTCTCCAGAAATAGAATTTGAAACTTATAGTTTTTCATTCAGTGGTAAAAAATTTGGTGTTTTCGAAGTAAATGAAAGTAATAATAAACCTGTAGTCTGCATAAAAACAGATGGGAAAAAAGACAATAAACCCATAATTAATGAATGTGATATTTTTTATAGATATAGTGCAAGAAGCGAAAGAATAAAATATCCAGACTTAAAAAGTATTTTTGATAATAATATAGAGTTAGAACGTATAAAATGGAAGGAACACATAGAAAAAATAGCAACTATAGGTCCAAGAAATATAAAAATGCTTGATTTGATTAGAGGTAAAGTTGTCTTGGATGGTGATAGAAGTATAGTTTTAGACAAAAAGCTATTAAAAAATATAAAATTTGTTGAAGAAGGAAAATTTGTTGAAAAAGATGGAGCCCCAACGTTAAAACTAGTCGGAGAAATTCAAAATGGGGAACTAATATGCCCAAAAATAAATCTAGAAGACGATTATTATACGGCAAAGGATTTATTTCAAGAATTAGATCTAAAATTTGCTACAATTTATATGCAACCTTTGGTACGCGAATTTGGTCTAGATAAACAAAATGGCTTCATGGAGACAAAGAAAGGAAATAAGTATTATAGTATTAAATGCTTAGAGTATCTAAGAAACAAAAAATAACAAATGATGATATAAAATCGCTGTGTAAAAAATACAAAAACTGATTTTCACGTTTTTAAATTTTTATAATAACTAAAATTAAAGCTAGAATTTTCAAATCTACTATTTTAAAAAGTAAAACTAAAATAATTATTTAAGTAAGATAATCAAAAATTAATTTAAAATACTTAAATAACGTAAATTTATGCTTTAAGAAAACTTCATAAAATTTTATATTTTTTGATAAATATTATTAAACAAAATAAAATAGTTATCTATTATTTAAGCTTTCTTGTCCTATACTTTTAAACTTTATATTGAAAAATTTAGAAGAAAGAGCGAGTAATGCGTGAGATTTTGAAGAGAGATGGCACAAGACAAGAATTTGTAGCATATAAGATAGTAGATGCGATAAAAAAAGCATTTGCTAGCGAAAATTTAGCTTATGATGAGAAAGTTTTTACAAATGTTGTCCAAGATATCTTTCAAAAATCAAGTGCGATAACAGTCGAAGACATCCAAGATGCGATCGAAAAAGAGCTATTTAATAGCGGATATTTCGATGTTTTAAAGAGCTTTATGCTCTACCGCCACACGCATAAGCTTCAACGTGAGCAAATTTTAGGCCTAAATGACGATACAACCTACATAAATTCAACTCAAACGATAAATGAGTATATAAACGGCACCGACTGGAGAATTTCTGCAAACTCAAATACAAGCTATTCAAACGCAGGGCTTATCAACAATACTGCCGGTAAAGTCATAGCAAACTACTGGCTAGACGCTGTTTATAGTAAAGAAGAGGGTCTTGCTCACAGAAACGGCGACTATCACATACATGATCTTGACTGCCTTACAGGATATTGTGCTGGTTGGAGCTTGCGAGCCTTGTTAAATGAGGGCTTTAACGGCGTTCGTGGCAGAGTTGAGAGTAAAGCACCAAAGCATTTTAGAGAGGCGCTTTATCAAATGGCAAATTTCTTAGGAATTTTGCAAAGTGAATGGGCTGGCGCTCAAGCGTTTTCTAGTTTTGATACCTACCTTGCACCTTATGTTTTCAAAGATGATCTAAGTGATGCTGAGATCAAAAAGGCGATCACTAGCTTTATTTTTAACTTAAATGTACCTGCGCGCTGGGGACAAAGTCCATTTACAAACGTAACTATCGACATCACTTGCCCAAGCGACCTAAGAGATCAGATCCCAACGAGCGATGATATACACCTTTTTTCAAATGTAAAAGATGAGAAAATTTTGAAAAAAGCAAACGAGCGTGGCAGAGAAAAACTAATCGATATGACTTATAAGGACTTTGAGCCTGAGATGGCACGCATAGACAAGGCATTTTATGAGGTTTTGACAGCTGGTGATAAGTGCTCACAGCCTTTTACATTTCCGATACCAACGGTAAATATTACAGAGGATTTTGATTGGGATAGCGGAGTGGCGGATGTACTCTTTGAAAATACTGCCAAAATGGGCTCAAGCTACTTTCAAAATTTTATCGGCTCACAATACACTTACGATGAAAATGGCAACAAGATAGAAAACGAAAAAGCCTACAAACCAGGACATGTCCGCTCTATGTGTTGCCGTTTGCAGCTTGATCTAAGAGAGCTTTTAAAACGAGGTGGTGGTCTTTTTGGTAGTGCTGAGATGACAGGCTCGATCGGAGTTGTGACTATAAATTTGGCTCGCCTTGGATACAACTACAAAGGCGATAAGGTCGCACTTTATAATAGACTTAGCTATCTTTTAGAACTAGCCAAATCGACACTTGAAAAAAAGCGCAAATTTATCCAAGAGATGTATGACAGAGGGCTTTATCCTTATACGGCTAGATATCTAAAGCACTTTAATAACCACTTTAGCACGATTGGCATAAATGGTATGAACGAGCTTCTTAGAAATTTCACAAATGATAAGGAGAATATCTCAACAAAATTTGGACGCGATTTTGCTATTGAGATGGTTGAGTTTTTGCGCGATAAGATAAGGACATTTCAAGAAGAGACTGGAAATTTATATAACCTTGAGGCGACTCCAGCTGAGGGCACAACGTACCGCTTTGCCAAAGAGGATAAAAAGCGCTATCCAGACATCATCCAAGCAGGCGGCGGGGAGAATATTTACTACACAAACTCAACCCAACTTCCAGCAAATTTTACAGACGATGCTTACGAGGCACTTGATTTGCAAGATGATCTTCAGACTTCATACACTGGTGGCACAGTATTTCACCTTTATATGAAAGAAAGGATCAGCTCACCTAAAGCTTGTAAAGAGCTTGTAAAGAGCATAATCTCAAATTATAAGCTTCCATACATCACGATAACGCCAGTATTTAGCGTTTGTTCAAAACATGGCTACATTGCTGGAGAGCATGAATTTTGTCCGCTTTGTGATGCAGAATTAATAGAAAAAGAGAAAAACAATTCCAAATAAGGAGAGGAAATGACAGAAAAAGAAATTTTGGAAAAAGTACAAGACAAACGCACAAAATGCGTAGTCTATACTCGTGTTATGGGTTATCATCGCCCAGTTGAGAGCTTTAACCTTGGTAAAAAAGGCGAGCATAAAGAGCGTATTAAATTTGATGAATACGCAAGTTGCTGCAAAAGATAATCACCGCAGCCAATAAAAACATAAAAACTCAAATAAAAAAGGCACAATCTTCTGTGCCTTTTAAATCTCAAAAGGTCCATAAATTTGCATAAAGTCTTTAGTATAACGCCATTTACTACGCTTGATTATCCAGACAAAGTGGCTGCGGTAGTTTGGTTTGCAGGCTGTAATATGCGATGCGTGTATTGCTACAATATAGAAGTTGTAAATTCAAATGGCAATATAGAAATGGCTGAGGTTTGTAACTTTTTAGACCGCCGCATAGGTAAGCTAAATGGCATCGTCTTTAGCGGTGGCGAATGCACGGCAAATCCTTTGTTTTTAAAACTTGCAAGAGAGGTTAAGTCAAGAAATTTTTGCCTAAAGGTCGATACAAATGGCTCTCATATTGAGATTTTAAAAGAGGCGATAGGCGAAGGGCTGATTGACTATATCGCACTTGATTTTAAAGCACCAAAAGAGAAATTTATAGGCGTAACTGGCTCAAATTTATATGAAAAATTTATTAGCACACTAAAATATCTGCTTGAGATAAATTTTGATTTTGAAGTAAGAACAACCGTGCATGCAGATTTTTTAGATGAAACAGATATTTCTTTGATGTCTGAAATTCTTTATGACCTTGGATATAGAGGTAATTATTATTTGCAAAAATTCCTTAGCACAGGTGAAAATTTTGGAAATTTGGTTGATGCTAAAAGCAGCTTTGATCCGAAAAAAATCATCTCGAAACTTCCTATCAAACTAAGAAATTTTTAAATTTCTACTCATTATTTTTAACAAAAATTTTTGCTTTGCAAAACTATAATCATTAAAACTAATAAGGAGAAACTATGCAAAATTTTAGCTTTTTAAACCCTACAAAAATAGAATTTGGCAAAGATAAAGAGCAAAATATCGGCAGATACATGAAAGAATTTGGCGTTAAAAAGACGCTCATCATATATGGCAGTGAGAGGATCAAACAAAATGGTCTTTTTGACCTAGCAGCAAAGAGCTTAAGTGCAAATGGTGTCGAGTTTTACAAGATCGGTGGTGTGAAGTCAAATCCAGTGCTAAGCAAGGTGAATGAGGCTATAAATTTAGCAAAAAAACAAGGCGTCGATAGTGTGCTAGCCATAGGCGGTGGCTCAGTGCTTGACACGGCAAAGGCCGTGGCTGCTGGAGCTAAATATAACGGCGACGTTTGGGACTTTTTTACCGGCAAAGATCCAAGCGAAGCGCTTATGATCTTTGACATCATAACGCTTGCTGCAACTGGCTCAGAGATGAATGGCGGCTCGGTCGTCACAAACGAAGCCACAAAAGAGAAATTTGCCATGCACGGCACTTGTCTTTACCCAAAAGTATCGGTGGTAAATCCGCTTCTTCAAGCAAGCGTTAGCAAGGAGTACTTGGTCTATTCAGCCTCTGACATCATCGCTCACAGCATCGAGGGCTACTTTACGGCGAGCGTTCAGCCTGAGATCATAAATTTATACATCGAAGCAAACATCAAAACCGTCATGAAAACGACTGAAATTTTACTAAAAGAGCCAGAAAACTATGGCGCTAGAAGCGAGTTTGCTTGGGCTGCTACGATGGCGCTAAATGGCTTAACTTACGTCGGCACGGCTGGTTACTCTTATCCAAATCACATGATCGAGCACGCCATAGGTGCAGTGGTTGATTGCGCGCACGGGGCTGGGCTAAGTGTGGTGATGCCAGCTTGGATGAAGTGGTATAAGAGTAGAAATTTAAAGGCATTTAAGCGCTTTGGCAAAGAAATTTTTGGCGTGGATGACGCAGACGAGGCTATTAAAAAGCTAAAAGAGTGGTTTAGCAAGATCGGCACGCCAACAAGTCTCATCGAAATTGGCGTTGATGAGACAAATTTAGACGAGATCATGGCACTAGTTTATGACTATGCCAAGGGCAGGGGCTTGGAGCAAATTTATACAAAAGAGGCAATAAGTGAAATTTTTGCCTTAGCGAGATAGAATTTATCTAAATTTACAAAGGAAAGATATGAAAAAGATCGCCCTTATAGCTGGAGCTAGCGGTGCTGTGGGAAGTGAAATTTTAAAAGATTTATGCGAGAGTGAGCACTATAGCAAGGTGGTTGCTCTCGTTAGGCATGAGCTAGAATTTACTCACGAAAAGCTTGAAGTAAAAGTAATAAATTTTGACGAGCTAAAAGATGAGGTGCCATTTATCGCTGATGATGTCTTTTGCGCGCTTGGTACGACGATGAAAGTGGCAAAGCACAAAGAGCAGTTTTATAAAGTCGATGTGACCTATCCGCTAAATTTTGCAAAATTTGGCTTGGAGTGCGGGGCAAAACGCTTTGTCTTGCTCTCGGCTGCAGGTGCTAGCAGAAAGTCAGGCTCATTTTACCTAAAGGCAAAAGGCCAAGCAGAAGCAAAGATAAAAGAGCTTGGATATAGCTCATTTCACATCGTTAGGCTGCCGCTTATTGAGGCTGAGAGGAAGGAATTTAGGCTTGGCGAGTACATGGCGATAAAGGCGTTTAAATTTATCCCAAAAGGCTTTTTTGACGAGTATCGTCCGATGAAGGCGGCTGATATCGCTAAAGTGATCGTGCAAGTAGCGCAAGATGACCACAGCGAGGGTGTCAAAATTTATAGCCCGATGGAGTACGCGAAGTGAAAAGATACATCGCCATCACTGGAGCAAGCTCAGGTATAGGAGCAGCCGCGGCAAAGGCATTTGCAAGGCGCGGGGAGAATTTGATCCTTGTTGCTAGACGTGGTGAGCTTTTAGAAAATTTAAAAAGCGAGATAGTTAAATTTTCGGGTGTTGATGTTGTCATAGATATTTGCGACCTCTCAAAGCAAGAAAATGTCCTCTCTCTTTGGCGAAATTTAGAAAAATTTGAGCTAAAAGCGCTTATAAATAACGCTGGCTTTGGCGACTATAATAAGGTCGGCGAGCAAAATTTAGAAAAAGTGGCGCAGATGATAAATTTAAATATTATCTCACTTGTCACGCTCTCAACGCTCTTTACTAAAAAGTATAAAGACAAAGATACACAGCTTATAAATATCTCTTCGATAGGTGGCTATAAGATCGTGCCAAACGCCGTCACATACTGCGCTAGCAAATTTTTCGTAAGTGCCTTTAGCGAGGGGCTTTACCACGAGCTAGCACAGGACAAGCAGGCAAAGATGCAGGCAAAAGTGCTAGCCCCAGCTGCTACAAAGACAGAATTTGGCATGGTAGCAACCAGCAAAAAGAGCTACGACTACGACAAGGCGTTTAAAAAGTACCACACGAGTGAAGAGATGGCGGAGTTTTTGCTTCGTCTTTATGATAGCCATTACTGCGTTGGCGCGGTGGATAGAGATAGCTTTGAGTTTAGTCTAAGTAAGCCAAAATTTGACTACGCTATCAAATACGAGCCAAAAGATAACTAGGCGCTAAAGCCCTGGTAGCCTACGCCAAGGCTAGTAAAGCAAAAGTAGGACAAAATGAAAAGGCAGATCATGAAATGCGTTAGAGTTGCTATTTTAGGGGTTTGTTTGGTAGGCGCTTGCTTTGGCAGCGAGCTTAAATTTGATGAGAGTAAATTTGAGCTAAAAAGCGTACAAGTTGGCGAGAAGACGCTTAAATTTAGAGCCTACGAGGGCATAGTCTATGTGGCAAAGCCAGCTAGCGACTACGAGGTGCTAAATTTCTACGTGCCAGAGGGTAAATTTGACGATAAAACTACGGCTATTTTTATGCCAAATGGCATAGGCGGCTACATGCCAGCCAAACCTCAAAAGCCAGAAACCAAAAACGAAAAGCCAAATGCCACTCTTGAAGCGCTTCTTAGAGGCTACGTCGTGGCAAGCGTTGGCGCTAGGGGCAGGACGCTAAAAGATGGCGAGAAATTCATCGGCAAAGCCCCAGCTGCGATAGTTGATCTAAAAGCGGCCGTTAGATATCTTAAATTTAACGACAAATTTATGCCAGGCGACGCAAATAAGATCATCTCAAACGGCACGAGCGCAGGCGGTGCGATGTCGGCACTTCTTGGCGTTAGTGCAGAGGCAAAAGAGTATGAGCCATATCTTAAAGAGCTAGGAGCTGCAAGAGCAGAAGATCAAATTTATGCCGTCTCAGCCTACTGCCCTGTTACAAATTTAGAGCATGAGGATGAGGCGTATGAGTGGATGTTTGGGGATTTGGATAAATTTGAGAGGATTGATTTTTCAAGTCCTGATGCGAGCTCTTTTAACGACAGGAGTAAAAAGCCAAAGATGATCACAGGCGAGCTAAACGCCACGCAAAAAGAGCTCTCACGTGAGCTAAAGAGTAAATTTCCAGCCTATCTAAACTCACTAAATTTAAAAGACACCAAGGGTCATGCGTTAAGTCTTGATGAAAAGCGCGAGGGCAGCTTCAAAGAGTATATAAACGCCCTGCTTTCAAGAGCATTTACAGCTTCAAAGAGTGGTGATAAAAATACGCTAACACCTAAATTTATCACGCTTGACACGCAGGGCTGCCAGCTTGGATATACTTTTAAATTTGAAGACTTTATCGCCTCGCTAAAACGTGCTAAAGCACCAGTCGCCTTTGACGGCCTTGGGCTAGAAAATCCTGAAAACGACCTTTTTGGCGATAGCAAAACGCCCGCAAAGCACTTTACTAAATTTGCAAAAGAGCGAAGTGGCGGCGAGATGGCAGAGGCTGGCGTCATAAAGATGATGAATGCGATGAACTACGTCAAAAATAAAAATTCGGCGAAATTTTACCGCATAAGACAGGGCACAAACGACACCGACTTAGCCCTTGCCGTACCTGCTATGCTCGCGCTTTCGCTTAAAAATGCTGGCAAAGAGGTTGATTTTGAAGCGGTCTGGGGACAAGGACATGGTGGCGACTACGACCTTGATGAGCTTTTTGCTTGGATGAAAAGAGTGGTAGAAAGATAAATTTATAGGAGTTTTGATGTTTAAAAAACTATTTTTATTAGTACTTTTGGCGACTTTTGCCTTTGGAGCGGAGGCAAAAGTGAGCTTACACGAGCTACTAGCGACGCCAAATAATAAGACTTTGCTAAAAGAGCTTGGCAGGGAAAATATTCTTAGCTCCAAGAGCGAACCAGGCACGCAGGCGATATTTTTCATGAGCGCAAAGAGTAAGCCGGAGCTATTTTATGTGCTTGAGTTTTACAAGGATGAGGCAACTTATAAAAAGTATACTAGCTCAGAGCACTTTAAAAAATTTGCAAGTGAGAGTGCTGAAATTTTAGCTAGTAAAAAGGCTTTTAGCGTAAAAAAACGAGCTGCTTTTTCTAAAAATTTAACCCCAGAGCGCCTAAAAGATGCCTACTTTCACATGACAAATTTAAGCCTAAAAGCAAAAAGCGATGCGAAATTTGAAAAGATCATCAAAAAATATATGCAAAAAAGCGTAGATGAGGGCACACTAGCCCAGTTTGCATTTAGCCTAAAAGAGACACCTAACAAGTGGGTGATGGTTGAAATTTACAAAGATGAGTCTAGCTTTGAGAGCTACCGCCACAGCGAAAATTACAAAGCTTATGCCAAAGAGCGAGCAGGGCTCATAGATGAATTTGATGGCTTTGCTCTCAAGAACGAGACCTCATTTAGCAAGGTAAAATTTTAGGAGATTTATGAAGAAAATTTCACTTTTTTGTGCACTAGCACTTGTTAGTAGCACGGCTTTTGCCCTTGATAAGGCAGGATGCGAGAGTTTAAAAGATGTGAAAATTTTAAACAACGAGATGATAGATGCGGTGTGAATGAGAGTGGAGATACCAGCAAGGCAAGTAGCTTTGTTTGCAAGTAAATTTAAGGAGAGAAAATGAGTGAAATTTTAGTTGTATCAGGTCACACTGACCTTGAAAATTCCTTTGCAAATAAGATAATTTTGAGTGAGCTAAAAAAGCAGGTGTCAGAGGCTAAATTTGACATACTAAGCGAGCTTTATAAAAACTATGCTATCGACGTAAAAGCCGAGCAAGAAAAGCTAGTAAAGGCCGATATGATCGTACTTGTTTATCCATTTTTCTGGTACGGCGTGCCATCACTTTTGCAAAAGTGGTTTGAAGATGTGCTAGTTCATGGCTTCTCTCATGGCAGTAAGGGAGATAAGCTACATGGCAAAAAGCTAGTGCTTTCATTTACCTCTGGTGCGTCTGAGGAGCTTTATAAAAAAGATGCGCTTCAGCGCTACGAGATAGAGGAATTTTTGCCGCCACTTAAGGCACTAGCAAATACTTGTGGCATGGAGTTTGCAGGATATGTTTATAGCGGAGGGCTATCATATCAGAGTAGGCACGATGAGGCAAAGCTTGCTTTGATGAAGCAAAAGGCGCTTGATCATGCAAAGAGGCTAGGCGAGCTGATAGGTAAAATTTCATGATACCAGCAAAATTTTATAAATATGTTTTTGCGTTTATAATGTCAGCATTTATGGCGTTTTTTATGTCATTTGTGCTGACATATTTAAATCTTGGTTTTATTGATGGCTTTGTAAAAATTTGGCTAACCGCTTACGTAAAAGCCTTTGTGGTAGCGTATCCTGTGCTTTTGCTAGTCTCTCCATTTGTAACGAAACTCACACAAATTTTATGCAAAGAATAAAATAATAATATACGTTATCAATAAAAATTATTATTTACTTATTTTAATTATTTGGTTATAATCCGATCAAAATTTATCAAAATAGGAGTCAAAATGAGACAGTACGAAACATACAAATGCGAGAAATGCGGCAACGAGATCGAGGTACAAAAAGTTGGTGGCGGCACACTAACCTGTTGCGGCGAAGAGATGAAATGTGTGACTGAAAATTTAACAGCGGTAAATTTGATGAAGGCATTTGCTGGTGAGTCACAAGCTAGAAACAAGTATGAGCTTTATGGTGATCTAGCCAAAGAAGCAGGCTATCATGCTATTGCTAGACACTTTTACGAAGCAGCTGAAAATGAAAAATGGCACGCAAGAGCAGAGTTTAAAAAATATCACGAGCTAATGAACGATCCGATCGATAAGATGGATAAAAATTTACTTGATGCGGCAGCTGGCGAAAACTACGAGCATACAACGATGTATCCAGACTTTGCAAAGATCGCAAAAGAAGAAGAGCTAAGAGATGTTGAGAGGCTATTTAACGCGATCGGCAAGGTAGAGGTTGAGCATGAGAGGGAGTATCTAGAGCTTAAAAAGATGCTTGATGAAGAGGGCTTTTTTGAGAGCGACGAGGAAGATATCTGGGTTTGTGAGGTGTGCGGACACGTTCACAGAGGCAAAAAAGCTCCAGGTGCTTGCCCGCTTTGCAAAGCTCCAAAAGAGTATTTTAAGCGCGAATTCCTAGGCTAAAAAGCCAAAATAGTCAAGGTGTTTACCTTGACTATTAATTTAAGTTATAAAATATTATAAAAATGATACAATCCTTTCAAATTTTCACAAGGAGAAAGAGATGAAAAAATCACTTTTAGTTTTAGCTACTCTTGGCTTTGCACTAAGCCTAAACGCTGCAGATCTTACAGATACTTGCAAATCATACTTCTCAGATATCGACAAAATGGTCGAAGCTTACAAAAAAGCCGGTCAAGAGCAACAAGTAAAAATTTATGAAGATCAAAAGAAACAATCAATGGAACAATTTGCTGCACTTCCAAAAGAGCAACAAGACGCTACTTGCAAACAAGCTAAAGAGATGTTTGCTCAAGTAATGGAACAAATGAAAAAACAAGGTCTTTTAAAATAAATTTTATGGCTAGTTTTTCTAGCCATATCCTAATCCTCTTTTTCTAATTCGTTATTTACGCCGATCTCTTTTACTTCTATATCTTTTTGATCGTCTGGAGACAAGCGTTTAAAATTTTCAAGTCTACTAACAAGACCATCTCTACCACTAAAACTTGATGCAAGGGCGTTAAAATGTTTGTTTGCAGTATTTAGTGTATTGCTAAGTCTATTCATGTGCTCGGCTACATTGCGGACTTTATCATAAATTTTAATCGCACTCTTTACGATATTTTTGGCCTCTTCATTGCCACGCTCTATGCGCCATAAATTTGCCACTGTGCGAAGAATAGGCATAAGCGTAGTGTGAGATACTAGTATTACGCGCTTTTGAAATGCGTAGTCAAAAAGTGAACTATCAAATTTCATAGCTTCGATATATGCTGGCTCAATTGGTATAAACATCAATACAAAATCAGGACTATCAGGTACGATCTCACCGTAATTTTTGCTATTTAAGCTATCTATGTGATTTTTCATAGAAGCAATATGCTCTTTTAATGCTAAATTTAGCTCCTCCTCATTGCTGGCTGTGATAGCCTTTTCGTAAGCTATAAGTGAGACTTTAGAATCAACTATTAGATGCTTGCCATCTGGTATCTTTACTATAAAATCAGGAATAAGACGTTTGCCTTCTTCGTTTTTGAAATTTTGTTGTGTCAAGTAATGCTCATCTTTTACAAGTCCAGAAGCCTCAAATGTGCGTTCAAGCTGTATTTCACCCCAGTTTCCAAGTGTTTTATTGCTACCTTTTAATGCAGTGGCTAACGAGTTTGCCTCTTTTGACATCGAGATACCAATCTCACTTATGTGCTTAATCTGCGTTCCTAGCGCGCTCATGCCTTTAACGGATTCGTCGTGGACTGCATTTACGCGCTCTTGAAAGGTTGAAATTTGCTCCTTTAGCGGCTTTAGTAAAAGATCTAAAGAATTTTGGCTATTTTGTGTGAAATTTGCACTTTTTTCTTCAAATATTTTATTTGCAAGATTAGAAAATTCCAAATTTAACTCATTTTTTACTTTTAATAAATTTGCCTCTTGCTCTTTTAGGCTATTTTCTTTTGCTTCTATTTCATTTCTAAGCACAGCCATATCACGTTTTAATCTATTTTCTCGCTCACTTGCTTCAGCTAAAGCATTTTTATTTTGATTTAGCTCGGCTAGAGTTGCAGTGAAATTTGCCTCGTTATTCTTAGCTCGTTCATTTGCTGTACCGATACTCTCTTTAAGCTCATTTATCACGCGCTCCATCGCATCTTCAGCTTCGTCTTTTTGTGCTATTTTGGCTTTTAGCGTATCTATCTCACTGCTAAGCTCGTCTATTCGCTCGTGATTTGACATAAGCCTTGCTTTTTGCTCGCTGATTAGTTGCAGATTTTCACTATTTTTAGATACTAAATTTGTTAGATTTGATGAAATTTCAAAATTTTCTTGCTCTTTTTGTGTCAAATTTCTTTTTAGCTCGAGTTTGTCTCTATTAAATGAGTAGATAACAAATATCGCAATCAAAAATAGTACTCCTAAAAATATGGCGGCATAAAAATAGAAATCTTGTTGCATTTAGTATCCTTAAAAAATGAAGAAATTTTAATATTTTTATAAAAGCAAAGAGGCTACTCCTTGCTTTTATGATAAATTTTTATGCTTCTAGCACTGCTCCGTTGCTTGCGTTTGTGACTAGTTTTTGATACTGCCTTAGCCAGCGAGAGGTTAGTGCCTTATCTACTGGCTTAAATTCTGCTCTTCTCTTTGCGATCTCAGCTTCACTTAGGCGCACGTTGATCTCGTATTTATCGACGTCTATATCAATGATATCGCCATCTTGTAGCAAGCCTATCATACCACCCTCAGCTGCCTCTGGGCTCACGTGACCGATGCTTAGACCCCTTGTCGCTCCGCTAAAGCGACCATCTGTGATGAGAGCCACGTCTGCGCCAAGGCCTCGTCCCATGATGAGTGAAGTAGGGCTTAGCATCTCTTGCATACCAGGGCCTCCACGTGGGCCTTCGTAGCGGATGACGACGACGTCGCCTTTATCTACTTTACCGCTTGAGATACCAGCTATCGCTTCGTCTTGTGAGTTAAAGCAGACCGCTTTGCCGCTAAATTTACGCTCGCCAACGATGCCAGCTGTCTTGATGACACAGCCTTGCTCGGCTAAATTTCCAAATAAAATGGCAAGTCCACCAACTTGCGAATAGGCGTTTTCTACTTTGTGAATGATGTTTTCATCTTTGATGTCACTTACCTTTACGCGCTCTCCTAGAGTTTCGCCGCTAACTGTTAGGTTGTCCAAATTTAGCATGCCATTATCTCTGCGTGAAATTTCTTTTATCACTGCATTCATGCCACCAGCCCTGCCGATGTCCTCCATGTGCACGTTTGGCAAGCTTGGACTGATCTTAGCGATGTGAGCGATGTTTTGGCTGATTTTATTTAGCTCTTTGATGTCTAAATTTACGCCAGCCTCTCTTGAGATGGCTAGCATGTGAAGAACGGTGTTGCTGCTACCACCCATTGCCATATCAACGACAAGCGCGTTGCGGATCGCTTTTTCATTTAGTATGTTTCTGATTTTAAATTTCTCATCAAGTGCGATTTCACAGATCCTGCGAGCAGCCTGTCTAATAAGTTCCTCACGCTCTGGAGTTAGCGCTAGGATAGTGCCGTTGCCAGGGAGCGCTATGCCCATCGCCTCGCAAAGCGTGTTCATAGAATTTGCTGTAAACATACCGCTACAGCTACCACCACTTGGACACGCGTTGCACTCGATATCTTTTAGCTCGGCCTCATCTATCTCTTTGGTCTCAAATTTACCAACCGCCTCAAACGCAGTCGCAAGGTCGATTGGCTTGCCATCTTTTGTGTAGCCTTTTTTCATAGGGCCACCGCTTACAAACACGGTCGGTACATTTACTCTTAAAGCGCCCATAACCATGCCAGGGACGATCTTATCGCAGTTTGGCATACAAACAAGCGCATCAAGCGCGTGCGCGTTCATCACGGTTTCTATCGAGTTTGCGATGATTTCGCGGCTAGGCAAGCTATATAGCATGCCTCCATGCCCCATCGCGATGCCGTCATCTACGCCGATGCAGTTAAACTCAAATGGAATACAGCCATTTTTACGAATTTCATCTTTTAAAATTTGTGCATATTTGTTTAAGAAAAAATGCCCAGGTATGATCTCTATAAAGCTGTTTGCAACGCCGATAAAGGGTTTAGCAAAGTCATCGTCTTTTAGTCCAGTCGCACGTAAAAGTGAGCGGTGTGGGGCTCTTGTGTAGCCTTTTTTTATTATGTCGCTTCTCAAATTTGATCCTTTTTTAAAATTTGAGAGGATTTTATCACATATAAAGTATCAAAGATTTTAAAAAAAATTTTGCAAATTTAAAAATTTTTTTATTACATAAATAACACATTAAATTTGTAAAATTTATCCAAAAAGGATGAGCTAAATAGCTACGAAATTTCGGTAATTTTAATCAAAGCAGTATGCAAAATAATAACGTAAAAATATTATCAATGTGTTATAAATATTGATTTATAGGGCTTTATTGTACCTTGGTACAATTTACAAGACCTATGAAAATTTATACAATGCGATAAAATTTTTTAACAAGGATGAGAAAATGATCGCAAAAACAGAGGGCATAAAAGTGACGCCAATGAAAACTAAAATTTTAAATTCTGGCGCAAACTTTTATGAAAATAACTTCACAAATACAACTTTAATTTTTCCTTTTTACGCGAAGAAGTAAAACAACTTCTAATCTCCAAAACAAGAGCGATTTAGCTTTTATTTTAAATTTAATTTATAGTTAAGAGAGTTTTATATGCAAAGTGAAAAAACAGAAATTTTACTTGATGAAGTAAATGAAACAATAGATTCGATATTTAGAACCTGTAATAAAAATGGTGGAACAAAGAAAGCTTTGGAAAATAGAAAGCTAAATAAAGAAATTTTAAAAGATAAATTTGTATCGATCTTTTTAAAATTTGACCAGATAGACGATGATAATTTTAAAAGCACAGTTCTTGCAAGTGATGAGACAAAAGAGCTAAGCGATATGGTAAAAGCATTCGAAGCGGATAAAGATATAGACTTGCCAGAACTAGAGCGAGCGATAAATTTTAACCTTACTAGAATCAAAGAAGCAATCTATAAATTTCAAAATAACAACTAAAAGCTGGTGCGAGAAAAATCTCACACCAGATACTGCTAATAACTAAATACCTCCGGATCAATAACCATCGCCCTATAAGCAACATCATCTCTTGAAGCAGAGTCCACATCCATCTCAAATTTGATCTCATTTGTCTTTGGATCGATCTCAACTAAGACCATTTTGATAGTCTTGTCAGGGCGAAGTAAATTTACGTTTGAGCTTGAGATAAAGTAGGTGCTTTTATCCTTTTGCCACTCGACATTGCTAGTAACCGCGCTATAAAAGTCAAAGCCACGCTCCTTTCCAAACTGCCAAGTTTGTTCAACCGTGCCCTTTTTCTCATCTATCTTGTACTCAACCGCACGTGAGTATTTATCCTCTTTGAAAGCTGGCTGCTCCATACCTCTGCCGTCGCCATTATCAAAGACGCTTAGGTGTTTTACACTGCCTTTGTTGTCGTATCTTGGCGTTAGCCATGCGGTGTGCTGAGTCCATGACCAGTCAAATTTGCCCTCGCATTTTGAGTTTTCACATTTGATCTTGTTGCCTTTGCTATCAACTGGAGTTAGCACTTTGGCTTTAAATTCTTCACTCCAGCCTTCAGGCGAAGCTAGTATCCACTTGACCTTTTTGTCGCGGCCAATTTTGACGATGCCTTGGTGGCGAAGTGAGAGAATGATGCTATCGTCGCTCTCGTCATACGAGATAGAATTTACATGAGCCCAGTTTCTACCTGTGCCAGTAGAGGTGATGTCACCAAATGGCTGATCGTCGCTTATCTTTATCTCTTTTGCGTCCATATCGATGTTTAGGCAAACAGCTCTTGCATCAAGCGCTTTTATAAGGTTGCTGCGGTAGACGTTGTTGCCAAAAATTTCATTTAGATCCCACTCTTCGACCACTTTGCCGGTGCTATCTACCTCGATGATGTGGTCTCTTATAGTGTGAGAAATTTTGCCATCTTTGTGGTGGTAGTTGTATTTGCCAACTCTAAGAAGTGCGTGATCATCTTTTAGTGGCATCACCTCGTGGCTTAGATCGATGTAGCCTCTTGGAAGCGGACGGTTATAAATTTCTTTTCCCATAAGGTCATATCTTAGATATCTTTGCGCCATGCCAAAGCTGATATCGCCGTTTTTGAGCTGATGAAAGCCCATCATCATACCCCCATCCATCACTCTTCTCTCGCTGCGGTCATAAAATTTCTGATAGTCAAGATACCATCTGACCTCGCCTTTGGTATCTACGATGTAGTTTTCGGTAAAGTCATTCCAGCTAGCAGCTCCGCCATTTTTCCAATCAAGTGGTTTGTAGACGCTTGTGATCGTGTTGTTTATGAGATAGAGCCTGTTTTTAAATGCAGGATCGACCTTTTTGACGCGAGTCTTTTGCATGTGTGAGAACCTATAATCACGGCTATATGTGACGATAGGCTGGGCATAAATTTTATACGTTTCTACCTTTTTAGCTCCGTTAAATGTGTAGCTTACGACTACTTCATTTAGATAGTCAGGGTAAAGCCCCCAAATAGGCACGCCGTCATGTGTGAGCAAGGCATGCTCTGAGACATTGTAGTCGATATCGATACCACCATCTGGCTTGCCTTTTACTTTGACATGGATATCTTTGATATCTTTGCCAGCCCTATCTATAACCGCAGTTAGCGGCGATACGTCGTAAGGGTTTATAAAGACTGATCCAAGCTCGCCTTGAACCTTCACGTGATGAGCCAGGACTCCAGCCTCTAGTGGTGTGATACCTATACTAAGACCACTAACCAAAACAGCCGCAAGGGCAACAGAACCTAAGAAATTCTTGCTCATTTTCGCTCCTTTAATAAAATTTAATGATATCTTACTACCCAAATTTCACACAAAACTAACGCTTATATGAAAAGTGGCTTAAGTAAATTTATAAAAGAGTCGTTTTAAAGGGTAAAAATAAAAAGAAGAATTTAGGAGCAAAAGCCCCTAAATTTTAGTTATTTGCTTCAAATTTCTTTAAAGCAAATAGTACAAATTTGTAGCTAGCAAACAATGTCACTGGCCAAAGTATCAAAAAAATTCCTGCTTCTAACATCTATAATCCTTAGTATGCGTGATGATCGTTTTTGATCTCGTCTTGTGTGATCTTCTTGCTGTCTATCGCTCTCCAAACTATGACGATGTAGGCAAGCACTACTGGCACTAGCAAACTAACATAGGCCATAACGCCAAGTGTATAGTGGCTAGAGCTTGCATTTTTGATAGTTAGCGAGCTAGAAAGGTCACTAAACGATGGATAAAATGCTGTGCCATTTAGACCTGTTATCAAAAATAGTGCAGTCACAGCAAGCGTAACGCCAACGCCGTAAGCAAAAATTCCACGAATACTTTTTGTAAATGCCCCTTGGAAAATTCCAACAAGTACCAAAACAACGCCAATAAGAAGCAATATACCAACGATAGGCATTTCGATCAAATTTATAGCGTATTTGTAAGGCATAAGGCTAACTACGCCATTTGCGTCGTATGCAAAGCCATCTTTTGTAAGCACCCAAGCAAGAAATCCTAGAAAAAATGGCAAGAATAGCACGGTGTTGATAAGTAGCTGTTTTCTGGCGTTTTGTATAAATTCGCCATCTGCGATGTTGTTTATAAGATATAAGCAGCCGCCTATGCGAGATAGGAAAAACATCGCTATGCCAAGCAAGTACAAGTAAGGATTTGCCAAAGCTTCAAGGCCACGAAATGGAGTCTTCCACTCGACAAAGTTGTGCTCATTTAGCACAAAGTCACTGCCGCTAAAAAATGTACTAACAGCCATACCGATAAGGATAACGCCAAGTGAGCCATTTATGAAAAGGAAAATTTCATAAGTTCTAGCTCCTAAGAAGTTATCAGGCTTTTTTCGGTACTCGTAGCTTACAGCTTGGACGATAAAGCAAAATAAAATAGCCAGCCAAACCCAGTAAGCACCACCAAAGCTAGTAGCGTAAAATAGTGGAAACGCCGCAAAGCACGCGCCACCAAACATAACAAGCGTCGTAAATGTAAGCTCCCATTTTCTACCGATAGAATTTATGAGCATATCTTTTTTAAGCTCATCTTTGCCAAGGCTAAAGATGAGCGACTGACCGCCTTGAACGAACATCATAAAGACCAAAAGTCCGCCAAGAAGGCTAACTATAAACCACCAATAAATTTGTAAATTTTCTAAGCTTAAACTATGCATGGTCGTTAAATCCTATCTTTATTTGCTTAAGCATGATTTTGATCTCGGCAATCAGCAAGACCGTAAATAAAACAGCAAATAATGTAAATGAAATTTTGATATTTGAGTCTGCTAAATTTGTAGCCCCAACGCCAACGGTCATGAGATCTTGTATCGCCCAAGGCTGACGACCAACCTCTGCTACTATCCAGCCAGCTTCAGCTGCTATGTAGCCAAGCGGTATGGTAAAGAGGCAGACCCACAAAAATACTCTTATGTTTTCAAATTTATATTTTTTTGAAAGATTTAGATAGAGCGTAATAGCAAAAAGAGCTATAAAATATGTACCAAGTGCTACCATGATGTGGAAGCTATAAAATGTAAGCGCAACTGGTGGCACAGCCTCTTTTGCGTCTTTAAGATAGCCATATCCTAAGAAATTTAGGTTGCTTTCTAAATTTGAAAGCGAAGTTTTCATTAGGCTCTCGTCATTTGCTTTTTTAGCCTCTTTGTAGTTTTTAAGAGCTTCAATAGCTACTTTGCCCTTTGCCATCTTCTCTTCAACGCTTATTAGATTGTGCTCGCTATTGCCATAAAGTAGGTCATTTATACCTGGTGTAAATGAGTCAAGCTCTCTGTTTGCCATGATGCCAAGTGCGTAAGGCACCTTTATCTCAAGCAAAAATGGCTCGCTCTCGTCGCCAAGCTTTTTAGCTAGGTTTAAAATACCAGCGGCAACTAGACCAGCGTTTTTCTCGCCATTATAAAGTCCTTCCATCGCAGCAAGCTTCATAGGCTGCTTTTGAGCTACAAAATATGCGCTCTCATCGCCACTAAGTAACAAAAATGCCGAAGTGATAAGGCCAAATGCGCTAGCAACCACGATACTTTTTTTAGCTAGCAAGATGTGGCGTTTTTTGATTAAAAACCAAGCAGAAATTCCTATCACAAAGATAGCTGAGATGGTGTAGCCGCTAGTTACTGTGTGTAAAAATTTGCTAATGCCAAGAGGATTTAGCGCAACTTCAAAGAAATTCTCCATCTCCATTCTGGCGGTATCTGGGTTAAATTTCATGCCTATTGGGTATTGCATCCAGCCATTTGCGATTAAGATCCAAAGCGCGCTTAAATTTGAACCAATCGCGACAAGCCAAGTTGAAAGCAGGTGAAATTTCTTACTAACCTTTTCCCAGCCAAAAAACATAATGGCAAAAAATGTACTCTCCATGAAAAATGCGAGCAAGCCTTCTATCGCAAGAGGAGCGCCGAAGATATCGCCGACAAACCAGCTATAATTCGCCCAGTTTGTACCAAACTCAAACTCCATGATGATACCAGTAGCCACACCGATAGCGAAATTTATACCAAAGAGCTTTAGCCAAAATTTCGTTATCTCAAGCCAGGCTTTGTCACCAGTTTTGACATATATCGTCTCCATAATGGCGATGATAAAACTTAGCCCCAACGTAAGCGGGACAAACAAAAAGTGGTAAATGGCAGTCAGCGCAAACTGAGCCCTAGACCAATCAACAAAATCCATCTCAGACATTTTATTCCTTTATTAAATTACGAATTACAAATTCGCTTTTTTCTTCGTCGGTTTGAAATTTGGTATTAAGGGTCTCGTCAAAGATGAAGACCTTTAAAATTCCAAACATAATGATAAGCTTTATTATTATGAGAAGCCATAATTTCTTGCCTATTTTCATGTTTTTAAAGCCCTCTATATATAAAGAGGCAATGATGTTTAAGTAGTTTTTTATCATAGTTTTTGAAGTCTATAACAAAAAGACTTAAAGAATAATTTTTAAAATTTATACGATTAATGCCTTACTAAATATTTAAGGGGTATAATCCGCAATTAAAAAATAAATAAATTTAAGGAAATTTAATGGCAAAAGAGACGAAGTACATTTTTATCACAGGTGGTGTTTTAAGCTCGCTTGGAAAAGGCATCGCAGCTGCGTCTATCGCGACTCTTTTAAAAAATTCCGGACTAAAAGTAAGTGTTTTAAAAGCTGATCCATATATCAATGTAGATCCTGGCACGATGAGTCCGCTAGAACACGGCGAAGTTTTTGTTACGGATGATGGTGCAGAGACAGATTTGGATTTGGGGCATTATGAGAGATTTTTAGATGAGAGCCTAAGTCAAGATAATAACTTCACAACGGGCAGAGTTTATAGCTCAGTGATCGAAAAAGAGCGCCGTGGTGACTACCTTGGAAAGACTATTCAAGTGATCCCTCACATCGTTGGCGAGATAGTTGATCGCATCAAAAAAGCAGGTGAGGGCAAAGATGTGCTCATCGTTGAGATTGGTGGAACAGTTGGCGACATCGAGGGCTTACCATTTTTAGAGGCGATAAGAGCTTTAAGAGTAGAAGTTGGCAAAAAAAGAGCGCTAAATATCCACCTAACGCTTGTGCCATTTATAAAAGTGGCTGGCGAGCTAAAGACAAAACCAACCCAGCATAGCGTAGGAGAGCTAAGACGTATAGGCATAACACCAGATATCATCATCTGCAGATCTGAAATGCCACTAAACCGCGAGCTAAAAGATAAGATAGCAGCAAGCTGTGGTGTTGAGAAAAATTGTGTCATAGAGAGCTTGGACAGCGCAAGTATCTATCAAATTCCACTTTCATTTTTAAAGCAAGACATACTAACTCCAATCGCTGAAAATTTAGGCTTTAATGAGCTAAAACCAGATATGGCAAAGTGGGATAGTCTAGTAAAAAGGATAATCGCTCCAACAAATGAAACTACAATAGCATTTGTAGGTAAATATATCGACCTAAAAGAGAGTTACAAGAGCCTAACTGAGGGCATCATCCATGCTGGAGCAAATTTAGACGCTAGGGTAAATTTACGCTGGATAGATAGCGAAAAGATAGAAGAGAACAATGTAAATGAGCTTTTAAAAGACGTTGATGGCATCTTGGTCGCTGGCGGCTTTGGCGAGAGGGGCGTTTTAGGCAAGATGCAGGCTATAAAATTTGCTCGTGAAAATAAGATCCCTTATCTTGGAATTTGCCTTGGTATGCAGCTAGCACTCATTGAGTTTGCAAGAGATGTTTTGGGCTTAGAAGATGCAAATTCTATGGAATTTGACAAAGAGTGTAAAAACCCTATCATCTATCTAATCGATAGCTTTATCGACGCTCACGGCAAAAAACAGATAAGAACGCACACAAGCCCACTTGGCGGCACGATGAGGCTTGGAGCATATAACTGCGACATCAAACCAAAGACACTTTTAGCTGAAATTTATGGCAATGCAAAGAGTGTAAAAGAGCGTCACCGCCACCGCTACGAGGCAAATCCAAAATATAAAGAAATTTTTGAGAAAAATGGTCTTTTGGTAAGCGGTGAGAGCGATGGACTTATAGAGGCTATCGAGCTAAAAGGCCATCCATGGTTTGTGGGCGTGCAGTGTCATCCTGAATTTACTAGCCGTCTAACTAAGCCAAATCCTGTGATACTAGGCTTTATAAAAGCAAGCTTGGCCAATCACGTAAAATGATAAATTTGCAAAAAGTATTTAAGTAAAAATAAAGTATATGATACATAAAATTGTAGTGCAATTACTATTGAGAGGATTAACATGCAAAATTGTGTTTTAAAAGGTATTTTAGCACTTTCACTTGCTAGCTCATTTGCATTGGCTGAAGGTGGATTTGCTGGAGTTGAGGGTGGCTATGATTTTAGCTCAAAGCTAACTAGTGGTGGTAGCATAAAAGATAATAGACCAAACATAGGCATAAAAGGTGGTTATGATTTTGATACAGCTAGAGTTTATGGTGGATATTTCTACCATGCTAAAGCTAAAGACAGCTATAGCAATATAGTGGATGCAAAATGGACAAATCATAAATTCGTAATAGGTGGTGACTACACACCAACCATAGCTGACAACTTTAAACTAGTTGCTGGTCTTTATACTGGTCTTTCAGTGATCAATTTTGATGCTACTGCTAATACAAATGCGGGCAGACTAATATATGATGTTACAAAGTCTGGCTGGTTATTTGGTGCTAAACTAGGTGGTGAGTATAGTTTTGATAAAAATAATGCACTTGAATTTGGCTTAAAAGCTGATAAGTCTTGGTATTCTTCATCTGATTATATTGATCTTAAAACAACAGATGTTGGCGCTTATCTAGGCTACACATATAAATTTTAATTTTTGGGGTCTTATGGCCCCTTATTTTTACTTAAAATTTCTCTTATTTTTTACTTCAAATTTACAATGGCTAATTTATAAAGAGTATCAATTTAATAAAAGTTTTTTGCCCTAAAAATCTTACTTTCATTTAAAATTATAAGAAATTAAATTTCAAAAAGATATAATCCAAGCATTCAAAATAAAGACGAAAGATTGCGATGAAAAAGAAGTATTTTTATAGCCAAATTTTTGGCAATATGGGTGTAAATTTAAGTGAACAAGTGGCATTAAATAAAGTTGGTAAGTTCTTTAAAAATTCTTGCCAAAACCATGCTAAATAAAGAGGATATAAGGAATTTACTAGCGCATAGATTTTGTAACGACATACATAAAAAAATTAGTGAAATTCCGACACCAAGTGCCTTAAAAGATATCTATAAAGGCGCTAATCGCATAAAAGAAGCGATTGAGAAAAACGAGCGCATAGCCATTGTGGGCGATTATGATGTTGATGGTGTGGTTTCAAGCGTTATTTTAGCTGAGTTTTTTGATGATCTTGGCATAAAAGACTACCTAGTAAAAATTCCAAATAGATTTAAAGATGGATATGGGCTAAATCCTGAGATAATAGATGAACTCTCAGCCGATGTAAGCTTGATTATCACCGTTGATAATGGCATCTCTGCAAACGATGCGGCCATTATCTGTAAAGAAAAAGGCATTGATCTTATCATCACTGATCATCATATGCCTCCAGCTGTTCTCCCAGAAGCTTATGCGATCATTAATCCAAAACAAGAAGACTGCAACTTCCCAAATATTGAAATTTGTGGTGCTGAGGTCGCTTGGTATTTGGTTGGAGCACTAAAGGATGTTTTTGGGCTAAATTACGATATGAGCAAATTTCTAGAGCTTTTAGCTATCGCGATAATCGCTGATATGATGGAGCTAAGAGATATGAATAGAATGCTTGTTCGCCTTGGCATTTGTAAGCTAAATGCGTCTAAGCGTTCTGCATTTCATGCTATAAAAGAGTTTTATGGTAAGGAAAAATTTGAGTGTGATGATATTAGCTTTCTTATAGCTCCGCTTATAAATTCAGCCGGACGCATGGACGATGCGATGAATTCATTTAACTTTTTGCGCGCAAAGAGCATAGAAGAGGCTTACAACTACCTTGATACGATCATTGAATTTAACAACTCCAGAAAAGAGGAAGAGCGCCAACTATTTGAGTGCTCGCTAAAGGACGTAAAAGAAGATGATGAAGTCATCATCACTTGGGGTGAGCAGTGGCACGAGGGTGTGATAGGCATCGTAGCTAGCCGCCTAGCAAAGCACTTTGCAAAGCCAGCTATCGTCTTTAGTATCGATAAAGGCCGTGCAAAAGGTAGTGCTAGAAGCATTGGTAAGCTTGATATATTATCTCTTATAGCAAGCCACGAAAATTTGCTAACAAGCTATGGCGGTCATAAAGGAGCGGCTGGACTTACACTTGCGCCTGAAAATTTGGTGAAATTTAAAGAAGCGATAAATAAAAGTTGCTCATGCCTAAATATGCAAGAGTGTAAAAGCTCAGACGAGCTACTTGGTGACATAATGCCAAGCGAGATAGACTTTGAACTGCTTGAAATTTTAGAATTTTATGAGCCATACGGACAGAAAAATCCACGCCCAGTCTTTAAGATAAAAAATGCTCTTGTTAAAAACGAAAGACTTATAGGCAGGGATCAAAATCACCTAAAGCTCATCTTACAAAAGGATAATAAAACACTTGAGGCTCTATTTTTTAACTTTACAAGACATGCTAGAGTTGGCGAGATGATAGATATTATCTTTTGTATATCAAAAAATTCATTCCGTGGACTTGTTACTCCACAGCTACTCATAAAAGAGATTTTATAAATTTTATCTCGGTTTTATAATGCTAAAATTTTAATAAAACCGAGATTGCTTCGATTTTAATTCACCAAAATCATTTCTTTATATATTAATGTAGCCCGACTAAAATAATACTATTTGAGTCAAATTTCTGTATTGTAAAATTAATGTTATATAAATATTTATACTTTATTTAAGTTTATTTTTGCTTTAATTTTAATTTTAAATATTAATTTCATAGGACTAAACATGAAAATTTCTTACGTTTTAGCATTTGCTTTAGTACCAAATTTAATGCTTGGTGCTGAAGAAACGATAGACCTGGCTCCGGTTACCGTTTCTGCAAAGATACAAAAATCCATTCTTGACGAACCGACAAAGGCTCAAATAGTAGGCAAAGGCGCGATACTAGAAAACGGCGACATCGCTAAATCGCTTTTAAATTTGAGCGGCTTTACGATGGAGCGTAAGGGCGGAGGCGGCAGCGAGGTTTATTACCGCTCGCAGACGGCGGCTAGACTGCCGGTACTAATCGACGGTAGCACGCTAAACGGCGGTTGCGGTATGCGAATGGATACGCCCATCACTTACATCTCGGCACAAAATTATAGCTCGGTTCGCATCGTAAAAGGCCCGCAAGACGTCAGATACGGTGCACTCATTAGCGGCGGTATATTTTTCGATAGAGAGATAGCAAGGCTGTCAAAACCGAGCTTTGGAGGAAACGTAAGCGTACTTGGTGGTAGTTTTAGAAGATTTGAAACTGCTGCAGACGTAGCGGCGGGTAACGAGCTTGGCAGCTTAGAAATTTCCGGCGGACACTACCAGAGCGGCGATTATAAAAGCGGCGACGGACAGAAAATGCATACGCACTATAAACGCAACAGCGTTTCGCTCGTGGGTACACTAACGCCCACGGATACTACCGCATTGCAGCTAAGCGCGGACCTGGGTAATGGAGAAGCGGCTTATGCCGATAGGATGAGGGACGGCGTGCAGTTTGACCGCAAGTCTTTCGGACTAAAATTTGAACAAGACGTTGGCGAGCACAAGATCAGGCTAAGCTCGTACTATCATCAAATCGATCACATAATGGACAACTTTACCATGCGTCCGGTGGTGCCGGGCGTTGGACGCGGCAAGGGATATAGCATCAGTCACCCGATACGCGATATGTACGGCTTTAAGGCTGAGGGCGAGTTAAATTTCGATAATCTAACCAGCTTCATTGGCGCCGGTTATTCGCAAGACTCCTTTAAATGGCGAGGCGCCGGAACGGGCGGAGCCGGCGTATCTAAAGCCGACATGGACGCCGCCCTATCAAAGCCGCACGTAAAACAGCGCAAGGTAACGTATAAAACTATATACACTCAAAACGAATACATCCTTGAAAACGACTACGGACTTTTCGGCGGACTTAGGCTAGATGTCGGCGAGAGTAAGCAGCTACTAACGCATAAAAGTAGGAGCGAAAATTTATTCTCCGGCTTTTTTAGATACGAAAAATATCTACAAAATTTAACGCTTTATGCGGGACTAGGTCACGCGCAAAGGTTACCGGATCACTGGGAAACGAATCAAGACCCAGATCTTAAGCTAAATAAAGAAAGAAACACTCAGCTTGACTTCGGTACCGTGCTAAAAGATAAAAACTACGAGCTAAACGCGAATTTCTTCGTCTCGAAGATGGATGATTACATAATGATAAAGTATAACCCTATGGGTATGTCTTCAAGCGCATTTAATACCGATGCTTTACTATACGGCGGCGAGATCGAGGGCGATACGCTACTGGCCGATATATTTAGACTGGGTGCCGGCATATCCTACGTCTACGGCAAGGTGACTAAAAAAGCGGGCGGCTTAAAAGACGGTGACGCATTGCCTAAGGTTTCTCCTCTAACGTTTAAACTAAGCGCCGGTCTAGAAAAGCCAGACTGGTTCGTCAAAGCCGACTTCTACGCTAACGCGTCGCAAAACCGTGCGCAAAAAGGCTACGGCGACGTGGGCGGCATGGACCTGGGCAAGAGCGATAGCTTTTGGACGCTGGGGCTAAGCGCGGGCTATAAATACAAAAATTATCAATTTTTGCTAGCGGTGGAAAACCTAAACGACGCCAAATACGCCTATCATAACTCAAAAGGCGGCTACGGCGGCGGTATCGCAGGCTACGAGACTATCCCGAACGGCACGAGGCTTTATGAGCCCGGCAGAAGCTTTTGGGCGAAATTTAAAGTGCATTTTTAGGGCGTAACTTAATAAATTTGGCATGGCTATGGGCTTAGGATTTGCCCTAGAGCTGTGCCAAATTTAAGTATTTTTACTTCTTATATTCTTAACAATACTCACGCTTACTACATTTACTATTAGTAATAAATTTATAGCCAAATTAAAAGCTTAGATATAAAATCTCAGAAATTTTTTAAAGGATAGATATGAAAAATTTACTTGTAAAATCAAGCTTGATTCTAGCTTTGGTAAGCTCAGCAGCACTAGCTCAAGGTGCATTTGTTGGTGGTGAAGGTGATTATTCGTTTAACTCAAAAATCAAAACAAAAAACATAGCAAGTAGTGAGAAAAATAACTTCAAAAAAGGTCACTATGGTCTTGGCTTTTATGGTGGTTATGATTTTGACAGCTATAGAGCGTATGGCGGTTATTATTATGACTTTAAAGCCAGGAAAAATGCTGGCGAATCAGATGCAAAATGGAGTAAGCATAAATTTTTAGGCGGTGTTGATTATACCCCAAGCATCACTGAAAATTTTAAAGCCGTTCTTGGCGGATACACAGGTCTTGGCTACTTGAGCGTTAGAGAGAGATTTAATAACGAAACAAGTAAGAAAAATTTTAAAGGCTTGCTAGTTGGCGCAAAAGCGGGCGGTATCTACTCATTTGATGAGCATAACGCGATCGAGTTTGGTTTAAAAGCTGATAAGACTTTTTATAAGAAAAATAGCGGCGCTCAACTAAGAGATACAAGTGTAGGACTTTACACTGGCTATACTTATAAATTCTAATCTTTTTGGCAAAGCTTAGGCTTTGCCTCTCCTTAGCTTACGCCCTACCTTCAAGAAGTGGCACAAAAAGGCACTCGTCCAAGTATTCCTTTTTTAAATTTCCGTTTTCATCTTTTCTAAATTTAGCGATAAACTGTTTACCATCTTCTTTCATCGGAGCGACCAAGATGCCGCCATTTTTTAGCTGGCTAAATAAATTTGGCGAGATCTCATCAGCAGCAGCCGAGAGCAAGATACGGTCAAACGGTGCGTAGCTTCGCCAGCCGTTGTTGCCGTCGTCATATCTTACGTGTACGTTTCTGATTTTTAGTGCCTCGAAGCGTTTTTTTGCCTCCATAGCCAGCTTTTCTATTCGCTCGACACTAAAAATTCTATGTGCAAGTTTGCTTAAAATAGCTGCTTGATAGCCACTGCCGCAGCCTATCTCTAGGATGTTATCCATATTTTCGCACTCTAGCGCCATTGTCATTTTTGCCACAGTTAGCGGCGAGCTGATCCATTGATTGCCCAGTATGGGCTGCGCGTCAAGCTTATAAGCATGGGCGGTGATGGGTACAAAAATTTCACGCTCAGTGGTAGCTATCGCATCGAACAAAAGCGGACTTAGTGTGATCTCGTCGGCTATATCGCTAGCTAAATTTTGGCATTTTATCGCTTCTAGTTGGGTCAAAATTTATATCCTAAATAAAAATTAAATCGTTATTATACGATTTAAAACTTATCTTAAAATTTATAAAATCCCTAAATTTGTCTTGATCTCTTTTATTAAATTTGCATCAAAAATCGTTTCTTTAACAAGTGTGCCATTTGGTAAAAATACACCAGTAACTTCTAATGCAAGTGAGCTTGAGATCATGACGTAGCAGTTGTTTGCGATCGCAAGCGCCTTGCAAAGGCTAAGATAAGCATCCTCTCTAGCCTTGCCCCACATGGCTGGTACCATGATGATGTCACATCCTTTTAGCTTTGCCCAAAGCCTGCTATCGCGTAGTTCAAAGCATATTAGCACGCCAAGTTTGAGTCCTCTAAAATCAAAGGCATTTATATCGCTCACATCGCCAGCGGCAAAAATTTCATGCTCCAAATTTGGCCGAAAAAGCTCAGCCTTAAATTGTGAGTGAAAGACATTATTTGAGTTAAGAAGCAAAAATTCGTTATAAATTTTTGGCTGGTGCGGATTTAGATTTGAAATTTGAGCGAGCCCTGCGCTTTTGTTTAGGCTACTAAGGTGCGTAAAACCAAGAAATTTATTTGGACTAAGTGCCTCTTGCAAGCGTTCAAGCAGCATTGCATCAAAGCTGCCTATCATGCCACCAAGCATAGCTTTGTTCGCCCCTGCAAAAAAACCGTCAAAGTCATATCCGCTGATGCAAAGCTCGCTTGCAAGAATAAGTGAGTTTTCAGGCGCAGCCTCAACTAAATTTGCAAGCTCCTCTAGGCGATCGGTTGCGTTTTTTGCCTTTAAAGTTAGGCTTATTAGGTTTAAATTTTCGCTCATTTATTTTCCAAATACAAATGTTATGGGTTTTTCATCATGGCAGTCTTTTGGAATTTTGCAGTTTATATCCGTGCCACCTATGTTTGGTGTAGCTTTTAAAATAACGCTTATAGCTGTGATTTTATCATTTCGCTGAGAGAGAGGATCATTAAAAACCCAGACTTCAAAGCCAAAACCTCTAGCCTCATCATGTGAGACCACTCTTACCTCTTTTAGGTCTTTTGGCTCAAAGCCACACTGCTTGTTTATGCCAAGCATCACGTCATTTCCTAGCACGGATCCTAGTGGCGCGAAACTTGGTGCAATTTCGCCGTTTGGCATCTCTTGATAGACTTCCGCTTGGCTTGTCTCTTTTATCTTGACAAGCTTGTAGGCGTAGAAATTTTCGAGATTATTTTTATTTGCTTGATCAATTATTCTTTGGCTACTGCTCGCACACCCTATAAAAAGCATGCAGGCAAGGGCTAAGATGCCATTTTTAAAAGTCATCAAAGCTGATGCTTCCCTTGCTGTAGTTTGTCACCTTTGCTTCAAAGAAATTTGACTTTTGGTCGTTAAATTTCGCAAAGTCATCGACCCATTTGATCGGGTGAGCGACGTTGTATTTACGCTTTAGACCGATCGCAACTAGGCGCTGGTCGATGAGATAGTGGATGTACTGCTCGATGATATCGTCTGTAAAGCCCATTATCTGATTTTGAGTGATGTATTTGCCCCATTTTATCTCTAAATTTCCAGCCTTTTCAAACATATCATAAATTTTTGCCTCAGTTTCAGGCGTGAAAAGGTCAGGTCTCTCTTTGCGGACCGAGTTTATCATGTTTTGAAATAGCAACAAGTGTGTGATCTCGTCGCGTTGTATGAAGCGGATCATCTGCGCTGAGCCTAGCATCTTGCCAGCACGTGCTAGAGCGTAGATCGCTGTAAAGCCACTGTAAAAGTAGATGCCCTCTAAAATTTGGTTGGCAACCATCGCAAGAAGTAGTTTCTCGTCAGTCACTTCGCCTGCAAGCTCCTCATAGACGCTTGAGATGTAGTCGTTTTTTTCACGCAAGACGTCGTCATGTTTCTCCATCTCGTAGATGAGGTCGGTGTTGTCACAGATCGCCTCGACCATGACGGCGTAAGACTTGCTGTGGTTTGCCTCTTCGTAGGCTTGGCGGCTTAGCACGGCGTTGATCTCTGGTGCGGTGATGTAGGGGTTGATGTTGTCAGCTAGGTTGTTTGTCTGAAAGCTATCCATCGAGATGAGCTGGCTCCAGACGAGATCGTACATGCGTTTTTCAGCCTCTGTGAGGTTGTAGGCGTAGTCGCGCACATCGTCGGTGGTATCGACCTCCTTTGGAAACCAGGTGTTTGCCTCCATGAGGTCCCAAAGCTTTAACGCCCACTCGTATTTTGCCTTGGTGAAATTTAAAATACCGTGTGGGTTGCCGTTAAAGACTCTTCTATCGGTCAAATTTTCATTTGAACTTGGGTTGTAGATACGTTTTCTATTCATAAATTTCTCTCTTGTTTGTAGTAAAAATTTCTCAAAATCTTACCCAAAGCAAGGTAAAAATTTACTTTTATTTAGAGTGCCTTGGTCCTTTTTATGGTCATTAAAAATCCAGTTATGATCAGTAAAACTGCGATCACGCATGATACTGCAAATACGATCTGACCGATCTCACCAAACATCTCACCAGTATGTAGACTAAGTACTTTGCGACCAGCCTTTTTAGCCTCTGGGATGCTCTCACTCTTGCTAACAAGTTTATTCTCTTTGATCTTGCCAGCGCTAGCGTCAAGCTTTAGTTTGCCCACTTGGCTCTCGCTAGTTTCATAGTTTATAGTGTAGGTGCTTTGGTTGTTTTCAGGCACGTTTATCGTAAGAGTTTTTAGCTCTAATGTGACATTTTCTTTAAAAATTTGCTCCGCAGTCTCTATCTCTTTAAATTTTTCGTCGCTTATTGGGATCAAATTTCTTTGTGTCATGGACTTCTTCATCTCGCTTGGCTTTAGGTCGAAAAATATGCTATTTACGCTGCTTCTGACCCAGCCATAAGACCAGTAAAGGCCAGTTAGCGACATCACGACAAGCAGGATCGCCACGTAGGTGCCAAGGCTCGTGTGGAGGTTGTAAAAGCAGGCATAGCCCTTTGCGTTTGGCTTGATTTTGAGCGAATTTAGCAAATTTCGCTTAATCGCTGGGGCGTAGAGGATGAGACCGCTTATGGCAAGAAGTGCCATGATGATCGAGCTAATGGCGACTATTTGCTTGCCGATGTTGGCTGGGACTTTGCTATCAAGCAGGGCAAGGCCTAAATTTCTATGAAGGCTTAGGATCACCACGCGAGCTTTTTCACCCCAGTCCTCGCTGATCACCTCGCCACTTCTTGGATCTATGAAGAAATTTAATTGCTTTTTATCCTTTGTAATGCTTATACGATAAGCTTCATTTGCTCCACCTATTTGTAAGCTTTCAAGCGTATCAAATTGAATCTCACTTTTTGCTTTAGCTAGGAGTTCATTTAAGCTTAAATTTTCTTTTTCGCTAGGAACTAAGTTTATAAAATTTTTATTTATCGCACTTTTGATCTCTTCTCTATAAGACGCAAATGGGGCTGAAAGAGTCATGAATATTAGTGGAATAGCCGCAATTAGTCCAATTATTAGGTGAATGTTGAAGATGATTTTTCCTTGTTTTAAAAACATTTTTTTCCTTTAAATTTTAATAGCGAATATTATTTTATTTTTTGTTAAAGCAAGATAAAAATTTATAAAATTATTTTTTAGTTATTAACTTTTACTAATGTTGATAAGGGTCTTAATATTAATTACCCATTAAATTTTTACATATTGGTATCTTATTTTTGGTAATAAGTTATTTTTAGCAAAAGGTATAAATTAATGATAGATACATTTAGATTTATGGTGGAGTTAAGCGGGATCGAACCGCCGACCTCTTGAATGCCATTCAAGCGCTCTCCCAGCTGAGCTATAACCCCAAATAGATTTTGGCATTCTATCTTTTTATGGCTTACAATATTTTGAAATTCGTTTTAGTAAAATAAAATTTTAAGCAATTTTTGGATAATATTGCAAACTTTAACGCGGGAATAGCTCAGGGGTAGAGCACAACCTTGCCAAGGTTGGGGTCGCGAGTTCGAATCTCGTTTCCCGCTCCATTAACTTAGCCCGAGTGGCGGAATGGTAGACGCAAGGGACTTAAAATCCCTCGGTAGTTTTTATCGTACCGGTTCAAGTCCGGTCTCGGGCACCACGATATGGCGACATGGCCAAGTGGTAAGGCATGAGCCTGCAAAGCTTTGATCCCCGGTTCGAATCCGGGTGTCGCCTCCAAACTTCAAAAATAACTACTCAAAGGAATAATAGTGAGAAATTTATTTTTAGCAGCTTGTATAGCATTTTTTGTAGCTGGTTGTTCAAATACTTGGCATGGCGTAAAAGAAGATACTCATAATGCCAAAGAATGGACCAAAGAAAAGATAAATGATGGAGCTACATATATTAAAGAAAAAACAGAGTAAATTTTAGAGATTATAGTAAATTTTAAGCAAAGTTGGTTATAATCACAAATCTTTAATTCGGGAGATGGCTGAGCGGTCGAAAGCGGCGGTCTTGAAAACCGTTGAGGTGTGAAAGCCTCCTGGGGTTCGAATCCCTATCTCCCGGCCACAACCACTCTTAAAATATATCTTCAGATATCTGTATTTCAGCATTTTTAAGCAGCCTATATCACCATATTTTCGTCTCAAATTTCGGACGATTTTATTTTGTTACACCGAATTTGGATTTCTGTTACATCGTTTACTTATTAGATTAGGAGTTTGCAATGACTTCTAAATTAATAACTCGAATCAAAAATAGACCAAGCTACTACTATTTCGATAAGGCTTTGAAAAATGATAAAATTATCACCGTCAAATATTGTCTATTTACGGACAATGAGTTTGAGGCCAAAGCCATCGCTTTAAAAATAAAAAACGAAGCCGATAATAGACGTAATTCTGCTCAAACCAAAAAAATTTATTGATTTACCGTTAAGATACAAGATACGCACCATTCAAAAAAATATTAAAAACAAATCGCATCGACTATCGACGACCGAATATAAAGAAATATTTGAAAAAGTTATATCGGGTATTTATGGGATTACCAAAGCCGACAACGATATGTTTGTCAATAGAAAAGAATGTCAAGAAAACGATAGGCCAAAGAAAACACAAAAATCAATAAAATTTACGGATATAGCATCCAGATACGCTCAAAACGAAAGTAAGAAGTCAAATAGTAAAAATACCGGATACTATCAGAGGGTAGCCAAAGCACTTGACATTTATTTTAAGCACAAGCAGATAACCCAAATTTCTTACCAGGACTGCGAGGATTTTCAATTACATCTCTTAAATAATAAAAGGCTTAACAAAAAGACCATCAATAACTACACGTGCTACGCAAGTAGAATGTTTGACTATGCTATCAAAATAGGCCTTATATCTCAAAACCCGTTTAAGCTTTTAAGCTCGTTTAAAATTTCCAAAGATCAAAAATCGCCGAAGGATAATTTTAGCATGGATGAACTCGTTAAAATTTTTAAGACGGATAAAAAAGAGCTTAAAGATTATATGGCGTTTGCCTTGCACACTGGACTTAGGCTTAGCGAAATTTGGAGCTTAGATGAAAGTAGCGTAAGCGAGCGAGACGGTATTAAATTTATCAAAGTTCAAACTGCCAAGCAAAAAGGCGGAGATGTTAAATTTAGAGAGCTGCCGATACATAAAAATATATATCGTCTAAGCGATATGAAGTGGTTAACGAAAATAAAAAAAGGCAAAAGCGATTGTAATTATCTTGGAAAAAGGCTTAACAAACATATTCATACCGTTTTACCGGACTCCAACGTAAGCTTTCATAGGCTAAGGGCAAATTTTGCGTCCGCTATTAAAAATTACTCCCTAGAAAATGGTTTTACGGATGTTACCTCGGTACTACTCGGGCACGCTACCGATCTAGCAACAGACGTATACGCCAAGGATATCTCGCTAAAAGCAAAGCTAAAAGCTATGAATGGTCTAAATATATTTTCCAATCTCTAGCGATGAAATTCTATTGAATATCTTTAGCTAGTTATATATAATTTGGCAAAAAGAGGTGAAATATGAAGAAAGAGATTTTAAATTTACTTGACGAAGAAAACGCAGACTTCGGTAGGCTTTATAAGTTTTACTCTGGCATAAAAAAGGCTTTTATAAACAAAACAGACAATATCAAGATGGGCTTTATCGGAAACACCCTAGATAAAGGAGCAGCTTGAGAGAGATATGGACTATTGCCTAAAGAATTATGTCAGAAATACAAAAGACAAAGATAAATGGCTAAAAAGAGCGGATATTTTAAAAAAATTAAACGACTCAAAGCCTACCAAATATTATATTCAAGTCGTTTTCAAAGATACTGCAATGAAAATTCAAAGCGTCATGAATTCGGTTAACGAACTTGATATGCAAAATGAGCCAAAAACAAGCGTAATAGATCTTAAAAATTACGATATACCCGAAGAAGTAATAAAGTACGGCATTTTAACGGATGAAAAAGTAAAAGGCGGCAGATTTATCAATAACCAATTTGTATCCGACAATATTGCAGGGTACTTAGAGAGCGAAACGCTTAAAAAATTACCGAAAAAGCAAAAAGAGCTTTTACCGAAAAATCAAAAGCTAGAAATTAGTATAAATTTGAAGACCATATGCAATAAATTTATAGAGCGCGAATGTGATAAACGAGGATACACGCAAGAAACAAGGCTAAGATACATAAAAGACGTGAACTGACTAATTAAATATATGGAGGAAAATAAAATATACGAGATTGAAAAATTAGATGTAGATGAATTTCAAAACCATATATTTACAAAAAAAGATGAGAAAGGTAAAACAATAAGCAAAAAAACATTAAATAATATAATAGGTAGGTTAAGAATTTTTTTCGACTATATGGTATTAATAAAGCAAGTAAACAATAATCCGTTTGAAAAACTTAGTAACTACGGGGTAAATAAAAACGTAACAGATAAAAGAAATTTTACCCTTGAAGAGCTCAAAAAGATATTTAGTGGCAAACATGATAATACGCGCAAAGAAATTTTAGATTGTTTAAGATTTTTATTATTAACGGGTGTCAGGACGGAGGAATTTTATAATTTAAATAAAGATAGTTTTTGCACGGATTGCAATCATCCGTTTTTAAAGGTAAAAACCGCGAAGCAAGGCGCCGGAAAGGTGTTTTATAGAAATGTGCCTTTACATCCATTATTGAAAGACCTTTATAAACACAGCTGGGTTGCAAAAATTAAAAAAGTATATTCAAACAAAGGAACTCTATCGAAAGCTCTCAATGCCGAAATAGATAAGGTAATAAAAGATAATACGGTAAGCGTCCATAGACTTAGGGGAAATTTTGCTAACGCGATCGATGAATGGCTGGTTCTTGCTGGCTTTAAGGACTATGTGGGTACGGATAAGAAATTGCTCGGGCATTCGGAAAATTTAAAAAAAGACGATATCGAAGATCAAGTAAAATATAAAATAACCAAAACTATACTGGGTTATGCACCCGATATGACACAGGGTACATACTCGCAATCCGAGTATGCGGATTCAAAAATATTAGCGATACGAGGGCTTAACGTCTTTGAAGGCATGTTTGAATATTTGAATATCCCAAAAAATCAAATCGGACACGTAAAGCCTAGAAAATCTAGAAAAACAAAAAAATAAACCCATCGCCATGATTGCAAAATGAAATAAGACACCGTAATCTGCCGAATTTTGATAAAACTTAGTATGTAGACATGGGTATAAAATCGGTTTTTCGGTTTGACTGGTAGTCGCAAGCCCAAATTTAAAGCTATACCCAAATAGCCCCGCTATTATGGCAAAGAGTTCGCTTCCGGCTACCACTAGCTCGGCTCCGTATTTTATATCTCTTAGCACGGGTTTTATGGAGGCTAGTTTTATTTTTGAGCTTGCGGTTTTTTCGCCTTTGCTCGGCCCTTCGGCAGCTTTTGCTATGCTTGCGTATTTTTTATCGTTTCTATTACGCCTTTAATCTCATCGGGTAAATTTTCGTCAAGCTTTTCCGGAATCGAAACGTATAAATTTTCCTTACTTCTGGTTAGTAGCACATAAATTTTTCTAAAAAATAGCTTGCGGTCGTTTTTTAGCGTCGTTTGCAGAAACGGCAAAAAGTTGTGTATAACGATATTTTGAGCCTCAAGGCCTTTGATAGATTGCATCGTAAGTACGTCTATGCTTTTGTCCCTTGGCAAGGCGTATTCTTTTATGGCCTCAACCGATTTTTTACTATTGATTAAAACTACGCTAGTTTCGTTTATGGGCAAGGACTCTAAAACTCCCCTAAGCTGCGAAAAATCATCCATCGCCTTTATATTCACGCTTCCGTCTTGCAGTACTCATTCGATATCTTCCAGAAAGCTTTTATCTAAGAGCAAGTGACATCATTTATCATAATAATGTGCTTTGTTTTAGTATAAATAGAGATGATGGCAAGAGTACTAAAAATATAAATTCCATAAGGCTCGTGCCAGTACATAGCAAGCTAATAGAGCTTGGACTAATGGAGTTTGTAAAACAAAGAGCTAGTGCAAATAAAAGCATCTTCAAAGTAAGCAATAAAGACTTTTCAGAAATTTTTAGATCACAAATACAACAAAAACTAATAAGTAACGATAAGCAAAAGACTTTTTACTCCTTTAGGCACTATTTTTTATAGATACGCTTGTCCAACAAGAAGTAGAGCCAAATATCATAGCTCAAATAGTAGGACATGAGAAACAGTATAAAATTTTATTAGGAACATATGCTACAAATATAAATGCTAGTGTATTAAAAGCAAAAGTTGAAATGGTAAGTTACTAATATATCTCATAATACATTTTATTACGTAACTTTACTTCACTATACCTTACTATACTTAACCTAACTTCACTTAACCATACTTCACGTGACTTCACTATACGTAAAATACGTAATTTACATTACTATACTTAAGTATACCTATTTTACGTGGTTTTACTTTGGCATACATGTTTTACCTTACTGTACTTTACTATACGTGTTTTACGTGGTTTTACTTTATGTAACATTACGTAAAATTATGCTACCATACACTTTAATTATCTAGATTCACTTCTATTAAACATCAACATATAAAAATGTTGATAAACTTACTTAGCAAGCTCAAACTGAGCTTGCTGTAAGGTCTTGGCAGACGGCCAAAATTTTTATTTGGCCGAGCAAAAGAAAAATATAAAAACTTAGATGAGATTTATACACTAAATATGACTTTTAATGATAAAATGTCTAAGTTTTTCTTAATAAAACCTTGTTTGACTTCTTACAAAAAATAACAATGAGTAAAATAAAAACCAATACTTTATCGTAAGTTTTACTAAAATTTGATATTTCTACCTCAACGTTTTTTAGTAGCTAAAATAAAAAATAAAATTATAGAAACTTAAATTTTTAGATAGAAAAATAAGTACCGGCTTATACTTTATTTATCTACTCTTATGAAAGCCCAGTTCATATATTCTTGTTTTTGCTCAAAGTGGTTGCCGTTAAAGTACTTATTGAGATTATAAACTTCCGGCTCCGTAAGCTCTCTCGAAAGTCCCCATTGTATTTTTTTAACAAGATCGTCGATAGTTTCAGGTATTCCGTCACCGCATGAAGTTTGTATATACTCTAGCTTTGGAAGATATCCCATTTGGAATAAAATATTTATTAAATATATAAAGTCTGGTCTTTTTTCAATATTGCTTCCAAGAGCATTTAAAACGTCTTCATTAATGAAACTACCGACTTTAAAAGTAATATAAAGGGCTTTTTTTGTCTTTGAAAGTAATTTCTCTAGGGCTTGTTTTAAGTCATCTACATCAAGGCAACGAGATGCAAATGTAATATCGCACTCAGGTACGTCGCTAAAGTCGTCTTCGAATGCTTTTTGCGCGAATTCAATATTTTTACAATTAAAATCCCGAGAGTTTTGTTTTGCGAATTCTAGCATTTTCGACGAAAAATCATAACCGTAAATTTTGTCTACCTTATTTGCTGCGGCTATGCTTAATGCTCCGGCACCGCATGCGAAATCAAGAAGCGTTCTTGCGCCCTCAAAATCGACTCTTGAGATAAAATCTTTAACATAGCCGCTCTTAAGTACGCTCTCGCTAAAGCTTGCTGCCTTAACGTCCCATTTGGCTACTGATTTCCTAATAAAAGAACTATTTGTTCTTTGCTCCTTATAAAGCTTATTAAAATCCAGCCTATCGTAATTAGAAGGTAATATCATAATTTGTCCTCATATTTTTGATAATCTATTCCGTAAATCTTATCTATATTTGATGGATTTATCAATTCATCGCACTTTCCAAAATCTAGTATCTTGCCGTCCTTTAAAAACAATACTAGATTTGAAACAAATTTAGCGTGACGAGGGTAATGAGTGGTTTGTACGAAAGTATACCCCTCGTCTTTTAGCGTCTTTATCATTTCAAGTAGTTTGATTTGATTGCCGAAGTCAAGCCCGGTCGTAGGTTCGTCCATAAAAATAACTTTGGCACCTTGTACTAAGGTTCTAGCGATATATGCCAGCTGCCTTTGTCCGCCGCTTATTCTAGTATAAAGTTCATCTTTTAGCTCTAAAATACCCATTCTTTCCAATGCATACTCGGCAAGTTTTTTATCGGCAAGGCTAAAGTTAGAAAATAAAGACGTTCTGCACAATGCGCCCATTAATACTATGTCAAATACGCTATATTCATATGACGGGGCATGCGTTTGAGGAACGTAGGCTATAAGCCTCGCAAGTTCTTTTTTTTCGTAACCCCTTACGCTTTTACCGCATATATTTACCGTACCCTCGAATTTTAAAAATCCAAGCATAATACGCAGGAGGGTGCTTTTACCGCTACCGTTTGCGCCCAGAATACTAAGCGTATCGCCTTTTTTGATACTAAAACTTATACCGTTTAGTATATTCTTATCTTTGTATCCGAATTTTAGATTTCTGATTTCTATCATTAAAAACTCTTTTTAGCTCTACGAAGCACTAGAATAAATATAGGTATTCCAAACAGTGAAGTTACTATACCTATCGGGACTTCAAAAGTAAACATAAGTCTCGAAAAGTTATCGCAAAAGAGTAAAAATATAGCACCTATCATAGCTGAACTAGATAATACGGCACGATTATCCGCCCCAAATATAAAACGAGCCATATGTGGGACTATGAGACCTATCCATCCAATAATGCCGGCTATCGTTACGCTTAAGGCGCTAATAAAAGTAGCAACCAAAATAACGAAAATTTTAACCCTAGCAATATTTATGCCCAGACTTTTGGCCTCTTCTTCTCCCAAACTCAGCGCATTTAAATATTTGCCGCTAAAGGCCAACAATAGTATTCCCGCAAACATCGGTAGAATCGAAATTTGAATAAAATTCTTTGAAGCAAACCCTAGGCTACCCATTAAAAAATAAGTAATAGCCGGCAATGAGTCGTTTGGATCGGCTGCGTATTTTAATGCTGATAGTAAGGATGTGAAAAGAGAACCGCTAATAACGCCACCAAGAACCAATACTATAATACTACCTGAGCGCGAGTAAAAAGCCGATATACTTAAGGCCGTCAGTACCGCTATAAAACCAAACACAAAGGTACTGAGCTGAATAAGATATTCGTTTAATCCAAAAAACATTCCTATGGCGGCGCCGAATCCGGCACCGCTTAAAACCCCAAGTATTGATGGACTTACTAGAGGATTTACAAACATGGCTTGGTATGCTGAGCCAGAAATAGCCAAACTAGCGCCTATCATAATGCAGGCCATTATTCTAGGAAGGCGAATTTCCGTTATCAAAGTGTGCATAACTTGATAATTTTTTAAGTCTTCGCCTTTTATAACGGCTTTAAAATACGTTAGATAATCTTCCGCATTAAAGCCATATTTTCCTATTAGTACCGAAAGCAACATAAACCCTAGCAATAAGATACTTAAAAACGTAAAGGCTTTTTTACTCACCTATAAGCTCTTTTACTTGGTTGTCGCTTATGTCAACCTCTAGGAATAATTTATAAAAGTCCTTAACTTCCTTATTCATATTGAATTTAAATACATCAGGATGAGTTAAATTTATAAGCCATTTAAGCCCTATGAATCTCATAAATGAAGGCGGGCGATCAAACCAAGAAAACGGTTCGCGAGGTAAGTAATAAGCTCTTTTATTTTTTACGGCTTTTAGTATTTGCCATTTAGGATCGTCATAGATTTTATCATAAAAGCTCTTCTCGAAAATTAATATAATATCAGGATCGTATTCGGCTACTTGTTCAAAGCTAATTTTGATGTGCCCATAAGCCGTAGCATCCGGGTTTCCGCTACATTTATGTACATTTTCGGCACCGCTTAGCTCTATAAGCCTAGTGTGCCATGAGCCCTCGCATTCGGTAGCTAGTCCATCGGGATCTTCGGCATAGTATATTTTAGGCTTAACAACCGAGTTTTTTACTATATATTCATTAAGCTCTTTTGAAATATCCATGGTTTTTTTAGAATACTCTATTAGCTTTTTTGCTCTATCTTGCTTATCTAAAATTTTACCCAAAACTTCAAGAGAGTCGATATAGTCTTCTAATTCATAGCCTTTTAAGTACAGCATAGGTTTTTTTATTTCACCCAGGGTTTCTTTGAATTTCTTTTGAGTATTTTTAGAATCAGAATTTACCAGTATCAAATCAGGATCTAGCTTTAAAAGCATTTCCATATTTGGAATTTTGCCTTGCCCGAAAAATCCTCCTACTACCGGCTGGTTAATCATGCTCTCTTTTAGGTACGGCTTTTCTCTTTTGCCGAAACTAGAATTTATACCGCTGACTTTCTCAGGAGCAACGGCATATAGCAAAAATAGTAACGGCGGATTACTGGCGTAAACTTTATTTGGGACTCCATTTAAAGTCTGAATATCTACGCTATTTTTTGATATAAATTCATCAATCTGTTCGTTTGTCATAGCAAACGAAATATTTAGAGAAATAAACAATAAACACAAAATATGTTTTAACATAGCATTATCCTTTTTTATAAATTTATCTTTAATTATAGAAACAAACTCTTGTCGGGCATCTTACCGCCCAAAAGCTTTGGATTAAACTCAAAAATAGTTTCAAAAAATAACATTATCTCATCTTGCATATCGCGAGCTTTTGTTACCGTCAAATTTGCCCTATCAAATGCATTAACCAGTGCCGGCTCTGGAACCGGTAGATATTCGGCTCCTATTTTGGCAGCGCTTTGCTTATTATCTTTAATCCAAGATAGAGCGTTAGTTAAGTCGTTATGAAGCGTATCAAATAGAGGCAAATTTACTTTATAAAAATCTACGTCGACTATAATGCCCGCCATCGGAATGTACGGCTTGGTATTAAAGCTTTCTCCCCAGACCTTAGGGATATCTACTCCGTAATGTATTGCTATCCCCATTTTCTTCCCGCGTAGTATGGTTGCTGCCGGAAGAGGTTGAGGGGCTATTAAAATATCATAATCTTTTTGCAAAAATAATCCTGCAGCTTCCGGCGGCGTCTGCGTATACGTAATGTCTATTTTGGAAATATCTACTCCTCGTTTTTTACAAAGCGCTCGCAGAACCAAATCAGGCATATCACCCTTAAAAGGAATTATTAATTTTTTGCCGATAAAATCTTCAAAAGTTTTTATATTCTCATCTTTTACCATGGCTTGTATCGTACCAAGGCTAAGCAAATTTAGCATAGCTAAATTTAAGCCGTGATTTCGCATGTTTGCTCCCACGTTTGATGGCGCCATAGTGATTTTTATTTCCCCATTAGCTACGCCTGCTCGGAGTTGATCCGTACTTTTCCAAATACGTAACCTCACGTCATGAGTCTTTGCTAGCTCGCCTTGTAAGCTTGCTACGGCCATTATCACGCTAGGGATTGCCGGTGCGCCCCACATCGTAAAATTTTCCTTTGCAAAAAGATTGGGAGCCATCGCTGTTACACTTAATGCTGCACTAAGCCTCATAAAACTACGTCTATTCATATTATCTTTCCTTAATATATAATATAGTTGTCTTAAAAACTAATAAATATCGCCATTTCTAATATATGTAATACCAAATTGAGATCCAGCGTTTTTACATATTCTCTACTGATAAACTCAGCTTATCTTTTTAAAATAATTCTTGGCATCCCATCTAACTCCACAGTGTTTTTAAAGTTTAATTCATCTATAAATGTCTACTCCTAAAAACAATCATTCCTTGGTATGCAACCGAATTGATTTTTGAGGAATATACCTTAAACGACATTTGACATATAAAGTAGCAAAAACTCAGATCCTTTATAGACTTTACAATACTGGATTTACACTATTTTAAAATAGTACTGTCGTAACAACTTGGCTGATAGCTAATCTCATTTAAAATATTTATAGATATAATTATGATTTTTTATATCAAAAATTAAAAAAAATTATAGTGCAATAATTTTTAAATAAACTTGATATGAAGTAATAAAATATTCTATATAGTTATATAGAATATTATTTCCACTATTACTATGTAATATTTGATTTAGATTCGGTATTCAATATATTATAAATTTTCTTTTTTATATCTCTACATTTTTAAGTAAAGTGTTTTTATATATTTTTTATTAAAAACGACATAAAAAAAGATAAAAGAAATAGGAGCTACTCTATCAAGTAAGATAAGATTAAAAATTTCCGATGTAGATAATCTCTTTTTCGATACGCTCTGGGGCGAGCTACCTGAGTGCTATGATGATATAAGTATCTCGGCGTGCAGAGAGAAAATTTACGAGTATGCCTATATGAGATATAGGAGTGTTGCGTAGAATATATAGCGATCTTGCAAGCCCATGTAAATTTTGCTACATAGAATTTACATGGCTAGCTTGATCTGGGTAGTTTAAATTTATGAATTACGCATTGTAAATTTTAAGAATACTTTTACCCCATCTCCATCCCAGTATCATCTTTTGTAAATTTACCCCTTAGCTCTGGTATTTCATTGACTATCATCTCTCTTATCTCTGGGTTGCTATTTGCTATTTCTAGTAAAAGACCCAAGCTTTTGTCATTAAAGTCTCTTAGTTTGATATTTTCACTTTGTAAACTTTTATTTTTATATGTTAGAGCCAGATTTTCTCTATTCTTACTCTCTATCAATACATTTTGTTCATCTATCTTTGTTTGCTGATTAGTATGTGCTTTTAGTTTGTGTCTAAGAATTGTTATCTCATTATCTTGCCCGGCCTTGGTCTCTTTTAAACCATCTAGCTCTTTTTCTAGCTGCTCTTTTTCTTTTAAGACTTCTATATTTTTCTCTTTATTTTCCTCTATGATCTTGTTTTGTTCTGTTATTTGCCCAGCAAGAAGCTCTACTTGTTCTTTTAGCTTTTTATCAGATGTGATGGTTATGTTCTCTTGCAGCTGTTCATAAACTAAATTTGCAAGACTAGATAAATAAGCCTCTTTCTTGTTAGCTTCTAGTCTAAAATTCTCATCAAACCATAAAAACTTTTCCTTTGTCATATACTTATTTACTCTCTTTTCCATAAGCTCTCTAATCTTACTCTTTAACTCTTGCTCGCTCTTATATTCATCTGCTATTTGATGCATTTGTGTTAAATTCTTATGCCTATTTTTACTTGGCTTACCACGAAGTACCTGACCTTCAAATGCCTCTGCTCCCATATCTTGTAGCTCTTGGCCAAATTTTGCTGTTTGTGCCTTACCGCTAAATCTCAAATTTGCATGTTTCTCAAAGTTGTAGTTTGTAAAGATGATGTGATAGTGCTTGGTCTTCTCATCATTATACTCAGCTATAAGCAGACACTTTACACCATACTTTGAGCAGTATGCATTTATAAATCTCATTACTCTATCCATGCGTATGTTTTCATTTATAAATTTTGACTCTTCTTCGTTTAATCCTCCTTTTGGCTCTTTCTTCCTATCTGTACCAAATGTGATGATAATCTCACAAAAACCAGCCATATCTTTACGCCAAGACTTATTTATAAGAGTTTCTATGCCTTTTCGTTTTTGTGTATAAGACTGCTTGGTATAGTCTTTCTCAAAGCTTTCTTGAAAACCTTTAAGTAAATTCTTTACAAAGGCTATATTGTGTAGTTCATCATCTTTGCTGTTAGCATCTCTCATATTGCCATTATTATTAAATTCACTTAGGAGCTTATAACGATTAATAGTGGCTGGATTTTTGTTGAGATACTTTATATGCTTCTTTTGATTTTTTTCACGACATGCATGTGCAAATCTACCTATAGCTCTACCATATGTTAAAAAATCTGACCTTACGTTTATAACTAGGTTGTGGTTATTTACCGTATATGCATTAGCCATGGCAAACCACCTCACTATATGAACTTTCTCTCATGCTAGCGGTGCTAGTTACTATTAATGAAAAATTTTTCATTTTTATCCTTTTAAAAAGTATTTATAGTAATTACACCAATTTTGGAAAAAATTTCAGCTAGAAATGCAAAATTTTGTAAAAAAGTTTATTTTTTAGAAAGAAAAATTAAAAATATTAAAATGATGGAGATTAAAAGTGTGTATTTAAGGGAGTTTGAGATAAAAAGCTAGAAGCAAGAATTTAAAACAAATTTATTTTTATGGTATTAAAAGGGTGATGGCTTTATAATCTTTGGAATTTTTAAGAGACTGTCCCACTTTAGCAACTAAGTGTTCCACTCTTAAAGGAAATTTTAAAGAAATGGAAAGAACAAAACATCACTGCTAGTGCCTAAAATAGGATGTTTTGGTGTCACGGGGGAGACTTGAACCAAGGGCGTCCGGCTTATCTCGCCGCTAAGCGCCTCGATCGTATCGCCGTCAAGTTCTATTACGTTGATTTTTTCGCCAAATAGCTGCTTCATAGCGTTAATAACATCACTAATCAGCGTAAAGCCGTCTTTAGTTTGAAGCATAACAGCATTCGTTATTTTTTGTTCCTTAAATTTTTACTTAATATAGCACGATTGATATTATTTTTGCCAAAGGTCAAATTTACGGTTTCACGCCTCCACAACGCTAATTTTTGGGTCTTTTAAATTCTTGTCGCAACCGGGGTTATAAATCATAGTGTGCTTTAGCCTACATATATTTTTTTAATGGACTATGAATATGTCTGCAAAGAAGTGGAGCTATGACGCGCTTGCTAATAGCGTTATAAAGCTTTTCGCTACCGTAATTATCGCTGCTAGCGCCCACAGAAGCCTTTGTGTATGCAGGCGGTACATGAGATAGTAAAACATCACACTGGGGCAAATTTTCATAGCTAGGCCTCAAATATGTAGCGCAACCGAATTTTATTCCGTCTATTTCTTTTACGGCATTATCGGCGTAAATATTTAAGATATCGTTTAGCCACTCTTGCTCGTAAGCCAGCCCTACGTCGTGATTGCCACTGCAAACAAATCTGTCGCGTAGAGGATTGTCATTGGGTTGCCTTGAATTTTATTGAAATTTTAGTATGAGTCTAAGCTAAGCGGATTTTATAAAGTCGCATTAGGTTTCGCTTTTAAATTTGCTCCTTAAATCCGTCGTTATTTTTGCTTACTACTTCTACTTTTTCGCCGTTTTGCACTCTGTTTTTGATGATCTTTTCGCCGAAATCCGACATCAAAAGCAAAATTTTCCTTAAATTTTTACCCCTTGGGCTTAGAGAATATTTGATCCGCAGAGGTACTTCGTTATAGACTTTTCTAACGATTATTTCGTCTTTTTCCAGATCCCTTAGCCCGGCCGTTAAAACCTTTTGCGAGATGTTTAGGATGAGTCTTCTTGGCTCGCCCGTCCTCATAGTTTTGTTGCCCAGATGATACAAAATGCTTAATTTATACTTGCCTTATGAGCGTAGCCGAAAAGGTAAAAAGACGCTTTCCTTCAAGGGCGCAAGGGGTCTATTTTACACAAAGCAGCAAAGAGGTTATGGCTTTAAATTTAAAAAAGCACTTTGAGGATAAAAGTATAATCATACCAAACGATCCAGCGCTCATCGCCGATCTTCACGCCATAAAGCAAAAGGCGGGTGCTAAAAGCTTTATCTACGACAGCGACCGCAACAAACATGGCCACGCCGACCGCTTTTGGGCATTAGCTTTGGCGCTTAGCTACTTTGAAAAGGTGATATAATTAGGTAAAATCAGAAGTTGCCCATAAGCTTGTATTCTTCTGATAAAACCATGATTGTTTTTTCGTCGACCTTTTTCATGTCTAGCACGGAAGATATGACATCGTCTATTGAAGTTATAATAACCTGTATTCCCTGACTTGCTAGTCTTAAAATAGCTTCAAAAGTACCTTTTTGCCACTCGTTTTTATCGCCGTCAAAAGGACTATCAAAAGCCAAAAAATGAAAAAAATTATCATCTTTATACATTTCTAAAAGTGCTGCAGAAAAAATAAAGCACAATAATTTTTTTATGGTTTTGCCTTTTTCTAAATCATTGTCAAAACCTTTTTCTCCTGCTATTTTTAAATCAAATTCTATATTATCTTCTTTGTTAAAACCTACAGAAAAAGCAGCATCTTTACCGAACACGATAGTGCTATATTCGCTTATTTTTTCTTGTATTTGTTTTATAAAAGAGGTTTTTACAAGCTCTTTGTTTCTTTCAATTACAAGATTTAAGTTATTTTTTTGTGAAACTATTTCCGCTTTTTTATTATTGATAAAATCAAATTTATCGAGTCTATCTTTATGTGAGTTTATCTCTATTCTTAAATTTGTTATCTCTTCTTGAAGCTTTTTAAATTTATCCATACTGTCCGTATTTTCTAGGACTGATAAAATTTGCATTCTTTTCTTATTGAGTTCTTTTAGTTTAGCGTCTATATGATCCAAATCTTTTTCAAATTTTACTTTATTTTCGTTAAAGGTCTTTGCTCTTTCTTCTGCTAGCTGTTTATTAAAATGTATAACGCTTTGATAATTTTTTCTTAAATCTTCTGGAAACAAGACTTTCATTTCTTTAAATAGAGCCTCCAAATCACCTTCTTTAACGATTATCTCTTGATTTATAAATTCATCTATATAGGCAATTTCTCTCATAATAGAGTTTCTCTTTTTGTTTAATGTGGATATGTCTGTTTCTATTCTATCCACAAGCTCTTTGCTAATATTTTTTTCAGATAGATAAAAATCAAACTTCTCATACATGTCGTCCTTTTCTTTTAGGCGTCGTTCATATATCAATAATTCCGCTTCAATTTGTTCTTTGGTTATATAGTCGCCTAAGCCTTCCTCAAGCAAAGCTATTTCTTGCTCTATTTTTTTTATATTATTTTCTATATCGTATTTTTCTTTTATGTTTTGACCATCTATAGAAAGCAAATTAGCAACGATCGGCTTAAAGTCTATATCATTGGTTCTTAAAAATTTATTGAGCCTAAAAATATCGCTTTGATTATCCTGATCTCTTAAAAAATATGATAAATAGCTTCTAAAATTATCGACTTTAAAATTTAATATAGAGTTTAGATGCTCTTTTATAGTATCTAACCCGCCTGTTTTATCAAAATCGTCACATTCCAATAAATGCTCAGAAATTTGAGTCTTTTTAATGCCTATATTAGCCCTACCTTGAGTTGGCCGTTTTATGGTTATATAGTAGTCTTTAAATTTCAATTCCAAAAAGAAGACGAAATCTTTAAAATTTTCTCTACCGAATACGCCCTTGTCTTTTTTTAGTAAACAAAAATCTATTAAAGCAAATAGCGTACTTTTACCTACGCTATGATCATTACTTAATATAAAATTTATATCATCGTTAAATATTATAGGTTTAAAAATTTCACTATTATTTGCATAAATTTTAGATAGTTTCATTCTTTACCCTTATAAGCTCATCATACTCTTTAATATACTCAATCTGCCCTAAAATAAACAAAAAATTTAAAGCATATGCAAAATCTATTTGTTGAATATTGTTTTGCTTTTTTATCTCTTTGTATATAAGACCCAGTTTTATTCCATACTGCGTATTTAGTCTATTTAATATCTCTTTAGCTACGACTAGCGGACTTCTTTTTATATCTTTACTTCTATGCGTCTTTATATATCTAGTTTCCATCTTTTTCACCGATATAGCAGTATCTGTATAAATAAAATATAATAAGCTGCATTACGTCTTTTATCTCGTTGTTGTCTATAATTGATGTATGTTCTTGTATAATCTGATTAAAAATATCGGGATTTAATTTATTAGAGTTTCTATTTTTAAAAGAAAGTATACTTATCCTGATACTTTTGGCTGAGTTCTCTATATGCTTCGTTAAATTATTGTCTTTAAAAAAATCGTCCAAAATCGCAAGTTTAGCTTCTTCTTCCTTTATAAACTCCGTATAAAATCGCTCAAGTTCGTTTATTTTGTTTTTAGTATCTATCTTGATAAAATAGTCGTCATATTCTATTGCTAGACAATCGCTTTCAAACTTGTTTAATAGCTCTATAATTTCCTTTGCATTGGTCTCACAAATGCTTGATAATCTCCCTATGTCAATATTTATCTTTTCAACAATATTATTTATGGTTTGATTACTGTTTACTGCGATATTGCTATTGAAGTTGTTTGAAAAATCATTATTATCTGGCATCGTTATTTATATTCTGATCGCCGTTAATTACGATATTGCTATTGCTATTATTTGAAATATTATTGTTGCTAATATTTATTTTAGTTTTCTTTTTATAAACCTTATATCCAATGGCGCCTATAACCGTAACAACAAAACCGACGATAGAGATAATATCCATAATTGAAAAATTCATAAAAAAACCTTAAATATTTACGCTTATTATATATAATTTCCCCTGAAATCAACGTAAAAAATAAGAATTTTTGTATTTATAGGCTTTTTGGGTTTATTTGAATATGACCTTAATATCTTTTACTATCTCTTTATCTACATTTTGTGCTAGCTCATCGCTGGCACGTTTTAAACCGCCGTTTTTGTAGATATTCCAAGCATTTAGAAGATAAGGATTTGCCTTTATGCCGGGGTGTTTTACCTTTTTACCGAAAAATAATCCCGCCTTTTTATTGGCTAAAGCTTTTTTATTTTTGGATTTTATGACGTGCGCTTTCGTGCCGCCGTGGACGTATTTGGCGTATTTCGCTTTTAGGGTATTGCCCACCTTTACCTCGCTTGCGGTTACTTCAAATACCATTATGTCTCTTTTAAGATTGCCCGTTTTTATGGGCGCGGTCTTGTGTCGTAAGTCATCAAAATTCTGTCGTAAACCCATCTGATCTTAAAGCCCAAAACAAATCAAATGACAATGCCGAAGAAAACAGCATTATAGCCGTGCCATATTTTGAAGATACCTACGTGAGCACCGTAGATGGAGCGATAAACTACAACGAAGCGCCGACTGCGTTAGCTTTTACAGAGAACTTCTTGCAAGGCTTTTTGCGCATCGGTGGCGACCTATCCAAAAGTCCATATAATTAACGCCAAAGGCAACAGTATGGAGCCTACTATCGCTAATGGTGAACTGCTTTTATAGGTACCGCAAATGTGGGTGACGTCACTAGCGGCAACGTATATGTTATAAACTACGAAGGCGACGTGTTCGTTAAAAGGATAGAAAAACTCGACAACAAGAGCTATAACGCTATTTTCTGATAACGAGAAATATGAACTAATCGCAATCGACGGCAAGAATTTAGAAAATTGTAGTATCATAGGGTGCGTCGTAGCGCATATCAGAAAAGGTGTGATTTAAAGGGGTTTTGAAGTTTTTGAGGCAAATTGAAGTTTGGATTTCAAAATGCGAAAAAATGCCTAGATTTTTGCATTTTAAGTTCCCATTTTTTACCTTACGTCCATACCTATACAAAAAACGTTCTTAACGCTATTTGCTCCACATTTTTATCCATTATTACTTTTTATCTTTTGCATAAGATTTATCAAAAAACATTGCAATGCCGATACTATAAACGAGCAAAATCTAAGAATATTTTTATCTTGTTCAGTATATACTTAGAAAAATATATACGAGAGGTTATAATAATGCAGGCTAGATTAAAAGTATTTAAAAGCGGTAACTCTTTGGCACTAAGGCTTCCAAAAAGCTTAAATTTAGACAACGTAAAAGAATTTATATTAAAGAGCTTTGATAATAACGAAGTGATTTTGACTCCGGTTAAAGATGATGAATGGAGCGGACTATTTAAGACTTTGAACGAGCTAAAAGATGCTGGAGTTAAATTTGAAAGAGCCGAGCCAAGCTTGCCTCAAGAGCGAAATTTTGGATTTAAATAATGTTTTTGCTCGATACTAATATTTGTAGTTACTTGATTTCTAGCACCGAGCCTTACAGTCAAAATATACTAAGCCATTTGACCAAACATGGCAAAAAAGATATTTTTATTTCCAGCATAACGATAGCCGAAATGTTTTACGGTATAGAAAATTCCACTCAAAAAGAGCTAAATTTAAGACTCATGAGCGATTTTATATCAAATTTCGGCGTTTTGGATTTTACGAGCAAATGCGCGGCAAGCTACGGCAAAATAAGACTTGAGATGAGAAATAAAAACAGAAGGATAGGCGATATGGACATGCTGATTGCCGCCGTAGCGCTTAGTAATAATCTTATTTTGGTTACGAATAACGAAAAAGATTTTAAAGATATAAGCGAGCTTAGGATGGAAAATTGGAGCATTTGATATAATATACGGTAAATACAAAGCCTTTTGTTGGTTATATCGGAGGTTAGCTTAAAGCTGGAATGTGCAACCAAAACAAAAATGACTAAGCTCATGAAAACCAGTTGCGCCACTCTCGATAGACTACTAAACCCAGACAACGATTCGCTAACGCTAAGCACGCTTGAAGGTGCGATAGCGTCAGGCAAAAGACTAAGTATCTAGGTAACCTGGCGGTTGCCGATTAATATATTTAAATAAAAATCGTCTAAAATTTTGGACGAAATTTTATATAAAATATCGCAGAAGAAAGGAATTAATGGTGCTAGACTTGTTACATAGGCTTGTTACATCTTTTTACCCAGAAAGAGTCAAAATTTATACTCTTAAAAATGCCATAGAAATCCAATTTTTAGGTACTTGTAGTAATGAAAAATGTTTTTACACTCTAGGTGTCCCTATCTCCCGGCCACCATCTCATTCCTTGTATATTCTATAAAGCATTACCTAGATTTATTATTCATAATGCCTATAAGAAAATTTCCATAAATATTCAGCCCAAAATTTACTAGAACTAAAAATATCAGTAAATTTCTTATTTAAAGTAAGACATTGTAAGATAAGGGAAAGTTTAAGAGTTTTTATATTTTATTTTTAGTTACATTAAATTCTTAAAATAATATTTGTAATGTATATCCAAAATACATAATAGGTAGTAATCCAGTGTATAAATATACATAAAATTAATAATATTGAGTGAAAAGTTAAGACAAACTCAAAATAAGAAATTAAATTAAAAATTCATGGAAATAGCTTAAAGACAAAGTGGTGGCTATATTTTATATAGTTAGGTTCTATTTATATTTAATAGGTAAAAACACAACAGATAAAAAATTAAATTAGCTACTAAATAAATATTTTTCTAAAATATTATTTTGAGAAAATATCTAGCCACATAAAAGTAGCTAGATAAGGAAAAATTTCTAAAAATTTTAGATTTTTAAAAGCTCGGCTTCTTTTTCTTTTACAAGAGTATCGATTTTTGCAGTGTAGGTGTCAGTTATTTTTTGAACTTCATCCTGCCCCTTTTTGCTCTCGTCCTCAGTTATAGCTTTATCTTTTTCAAGCTTTTTGACTTCATCATTTGCGTCTTTTCTTACGTTTCTTATACTAACTTTGGCTTTTTCTCCCATTGATTTTGCATGTTTTGCATTTTCTTGGCGTTGCTCGACAGTCATAGGTGGAAAAAATAGCTTGACACTCTCACCATCACTATTTGGATTGACGCCGATATTTGCTGCCTGGATAGCTGAAGAGATCGCTTTTATCATGCTCTTTTCCCAAGGTGTGATGGCGATAGTTGAAGCGTCGCTTGTAAGCACAGTAGCTACTTGGTTGAGCGGAGTTGGCGAGCCGTAATAATCAACCATTACATGATCTACAATATTAATGTTTACCTTGCCCGTTCTAAGCGTTGTAAAGTCGCGTTTTAATGAAGCTATTGCTTTCTCGCAGCCTTCTTTTTGTGTTTCATAAATTTTATTTAGCATTGATGTCCTTTATTAGAAGTTTTGTACTTCGTTGATGATCTACTTTTAGTGATATTAAAACTTTGCGTTTATCGAGCGGTGGGTTAAATTTACACTCAAAAACACCATTTGTCATAGGTACTTTTTTAAAGCCGTCAAAGCCAGTCATGAAAAAGCTACCTTCGCTAGCATTTGTATCGGTTTTGATAATTAGCTTATCGATCGCATTATTTTGTGGATAGCTATCTGGAAATATCCACTGGGCATTTAGGAATTTACTATTAAAAGTTAGTGTTATTTTTGTACCGTTCATTACGGGCGTTCTATAAAGATCGTAAACATCACTTTTGTCTGAAACAGCACCTGAGTTTTGATTTAAAAGGGCTAAAAAGCCAAATTCTTTTGCCAAAGAGACAACTCTGTTATCGATCTCGCCGTATGGCACTGCAAAATATTTTGGCTTATAGCCCATATGTTTTTCAAAAGTCTCTACACCCTTTTGAAAATCCTCTCTTAATGCCTCATCGCTAAGCTTTGTCATTCTTGGATGAGCGTACGAATGGTACCCAATCTCGCCATAAGCCTCAAGTTCTTTAATCTGATCAAAATCTAAATAATCACCATATTTATTTGCACTAGCTTCCACATAAAGCATTAGCGCAAATGGATAGTTGTACTCTTTAAATACACTAAGGGCCTTGTCATAGAAACTTTTATAACCATCATCTACAGTAATGACAACCCAGTTATCAGGTATTCTTTCGCCAGCATTTACAGCATCAACTAACTTTGAGAGCTTAACGACTTCATAGCCATTATTTTTGAAATATTCAAACTGCTCTCTTAAATTTTTAATAGAAATATCAGTGCTTGTGTGTCTTGGGTCATCAAAGCGATGATAGACTAAAATATGAGCGTCTGCTAAAGCAAATGTTAGCGTCAAAAATGACGCTAAAAGTGTTTTTATCATTGTTATTTTGCTGGAGTTTGTGGTGCACTAGGAGCTGATGGTACGTCGTTTGACTTTGGTATGACTAGAGATTTACTATCGACGCTATCAACGATAGAGCGTTTTAGATCTTTATTGTAGAAGTATCCAAGTGCAAGTGTATTTAAGATAAATAAAATACCTACGATAAAAGTAAATTTAGCTAAAAATCCAGCTGGTCCTTTTGCTCCAAAAAGACTCTCGTTGCTTCCGCTATATGCCCCAAGTCCGATAGATGAGCTTTTTTGAAGTAAAACAGCGATAGTTATGATGACAGCTAGAGCAAACTGTAAGATCAAAAATATTAAACTCACGAAATTTCCTTTAAATTTTTAAAAATAATTGTTTGCGATTATACAAGAAAAGATTTAAATTTTTAGTTAAAGTTCTTTTTCAAGCTCATAAAGCTCGTATCTTATCGACTTAAAAAGTTCAGCATACTCTAAATTTATAAGTTTAAAACACTCTTCAAGCACGCGAGCACTCTCCTGGGCACGCTTGAAATTTGCAGTAATGATCTCGTCTAAATTTTTTCTAGCTTGCTCGCTTTTTGTGCTAGTTTTTAAAACATCTTCTTGTGAATTTCTAAATTTTAAAAATTCTTTTTGTGAGATCTTTGCTTTGTGGCGGAGGGATTTTATTTTGTAGGCGAGCTTAGCGTCATCAAAGACGTATCTTTTTATATCTTCAACAACGCGAAGCCCTTCTTTTAGCCTATTTAGATTCGCATCTATTACTCGGTAGATGCGCTCATCTTTAGTCATTTCTATTAAAAATTCCTAAAATTTGTAGTAATGATGTAAATAGATTTACAAAATCAAGATACAAAGCAACTGCGCCTTCAACTGGAGTTTCGTAGTTTCCACGGATAATATTTTGCGTATCAAAAAGTATATATGCGCTAAATAGGATCGATGAAATACTTGCGATTACAAGTTGAAACATTGTGCTTTTAACAAAGATATTGATAATAGCTGCTGCAACGATAACAATTAACGTTATGAACAACATTTTACCCATTGTTGTAAAGTCGCGTTTTGTATTCATTGCAAAGACACTTAACGCACCAAAAGCAACTGTTGTTAGTCCAAATGCTTGAGCTACGATACCAGCTCCACTTGGCATAGCCAAGATCGCTGAAAGTAGCGGAGTTAGCGTAAGACCACTTATGAAAGTAAACGCAAATAGAAGTATTAAATTTAATCCCTCTTTACGTTTAGCTGCCATTAAGCCAAAAAGTAGTACAAACTCGACTATAACAAGTCCCCAAAACAAAAATCTATTTGCCGCAAAAACGCTAGCGATACTAATACCTACATAAGCGCCAGCTGTTGCTGAAAGTAGTGATGCTGCAAAAAGTTGATAAGTTTGTTTTATAAAAGTGCTTAGTGAGCTTTGAGAATACGCAAGTTCTTCTTGATTTTGTTTTGCGTAATTCCTATCATACAGACTCATTTTATCTCCTTATGAATTTTTGAATGAGTTTAGCCTAAAATAATTAAACAATGAATAAAAAGAATTTTAACAAATTATATTAGTTAAAAATTTATATATTAAAGTATTTTTTAGATTAAATAAAAGTTGCTATAATCGCGTAAAAATATAAAAAATGGAGATAAATTTTTATGGATGACTCGCTACTTGAAGGTGCGGTAAAATTTATGGAAGATGGCTTTTTGGAGCATGAAGAGCTCTTTAAAAGTCTACAAAATAGACAAGACCCGCATACTCTTTTTATATCCTGTGTTGATTCAAGAGTGGTACCGAATTTGATAACAAACTGCCTTCCAGGCGAGCTTTTTATGGTACGAAATATCGCAAATATTGTGCCACCTTATAGAGTGAGCGAGGAATTTTTGGCAACGACTTCGGCTATCGAATATGCATTAGAGCTTTTAAATATCAAAAATATCATTATTTGCGGACACTCTGATTGTGGTGGATGCGCAGCGCTTTATATGGATGAAAAAAAGCTCAAAACTACGCCAAATGTTAGAAATTGGATAAAGCTAATAGAGCCGATCAAGCGAGAAGTGCTTAAATTTACAAGCGACGATCCAGCAAAGATGGCGTGGCTAACTGAGAGATTAAATGTGATAAATTCGATCGAAAATATAATGACTTATCCAAATGTAAAAGAGGAGTATGAAAGAGGAAACCTTCAAATTTATGGCTGGCACTACATTATAGAAACTGGTGAAATTTTCAGCTACGATTTAAAAGAGGGCACATTCAAACTTTTAGCAGATAAAAGGGGTGAAAATGCGTAAAATTTTAACCATCGTCTTGCTCTCATTTTTAACTCTTTTTGGTGCCGAAGATAATAAAACGCAAGAAGAAAGCATCATAAGCCTAACAAATCAGATCTTAACTTTAAACAATCAAATCCAGATTATAAAAGCACAGCAAAAAGATACAAACTCAACAAAAGCTGATAACTCAAATTTAGCTGGACTTCAAAAGAAAAAAAATGACCTTTTGGAAAAGATTCCACTATATGTTATGCAGATTGAGGTAACTCAAAACGATATTGATAAATTTATTTTGCAAAAAAATAATTTAGAAAAAAAAGTAGCTAGATTAGAGAAGCAATTAAATAAAGATGCTTATGTTCAAAGTGCTATTGAGCTTGAGAAAATGAAGATAGATTATGCTTATTTCTCAGCTTTAATTAATCTTGAAGAGATATTTAAAAAGGGTGCTAAGGCAAATTCTATAAAAGATGTGATAAATAACGGACTTTTAAATTTACAAACAAATTCTTACGTCAGTATAAAAGAGCTAAAAGATTCGCTAAATGAGACTTCAAGCTCTTACGATAACGCATTTGCTGAGCTTGATTTAAAAAAAGAGACTGATGAGGAAATTTTAATCTATCTTAAAAATAATGCCGATCTTCTAAGTTCAAGCATGATCTTATCAGGGCTAAATTTAGTCGATACGGTCGAATATATAAATAAGCTAACTTCTATAAATTCGGCAAAATTTAACGTTGGTAAGATCGTAGTTATAATCGTAGTATTTTTATTTTTTGTCTCACTTACAAGAATTCTTGCCAAACTCACGTACTGGCTTATGTCACTTATTGCATCAGGCGAAGGCGTAAAGGAGGCAAAGGATCAGATAGTAGATATCGTTAAAAAGCCTATCTCCGCACTTCTTATCATTTATGCACTAAATATTTGTATCGGTGTTGGCTTTTATCCAGTGCCAGTGCCACTAACTCTAGCAAATATCTTCTCGATCGTCTATATAGTCGCATTTTCATGGCTTGTTTTAACTATCCTAAATGGTTATGGCATAGTAATAATCGATAAAATTGCTCAAAAAAGCAGACGAAAAGAGGTCGTAAATTTAGTTTTAAAAGTAGTCTACGTAATTGTATTAATAATCGCACTTTTACTGATTCTTCAAAAGCTCGGCTTTGATATATCAGCGCTCATAGCTTCGCTTGGTATCGGCGGTCTTGCTGTTGCATTTGCTGCAAAAGACATCATCGCAAACTTCTTTGCTTCTGTCATGATGCTCTTTGATAACTCATTTTCGCAAGGAGATTGGATAGTTTGTGGTGATATAGAGGGCACTGTTGTTGAGGTTGGCTTTAGAAAGACGACTATTAGAAGCTTTGATAATGCTTTAATCTTTGTGCCAAACTCAAAACTGGCAAGTGATCCTGTTAGAAACTGGAGTAGAAGAAAAGTCGGTAGACGTATCAGAATGCTAATTGGCATTGAATATGGAGCGACAACTGATGAGATTAAAAAATGTGTAGATGATATAAAAACTATGTTGATAAATCATCCAGATATTGCCAAAAGCGAGGATATAACAGCCAAGAAAAAAGGGCTAAAATATAGACAAAGTATAGTTTCAGTTGATGACTACGCTGGATATAAGTCAAATTTATTTGTCGTGGTTGATGATTTTGCAGATAGCTCAATAAATATCTTAGTTTATTGTTTTGCAAAGACTATCGTTTGGGGAGAATTTTTAGATGTCAAGCAAGATGTAATGCTAAAGATTATGGATATTTTAAAGCAAAATGGTCTAAATTTCGCATTCCCAAGCCAAAGCTTGTATATTGAAAGTGTCAAAGATAAAATTTAAGGAGAAAACAATGAGTGATGAATTTGATTATGAAGAAGTAGAAGAAGACTACTCTGAATTTAATGACGATGAGGACGATAGTAGCGATAGTTATGACTATAATTACGATGAAAATGACTACAACTACGAAGATAGTGACGAGGACGAGGATAGTTACGACTCTTATTAGAAATACTTAATGAAATTTAATGGAATAAATTTACAGGGAGTTTTGTTTGACACACGATTTTGTAGATCAAAGTAGTTATAAAGCGATCGATGATATCTATAAAACGATATTAGACGTTATGATAGCTGCAAATGCACTATCTTTGTTGCTTTTTATGATCATAGCTACACCACTACTTTTTATGTGCTTATTATTTATAGCAGCTGGAATATTGCTTAGAATAAAATTTGACATAAAATATAGAGTATTAATATCCCTTGCATTTCACCTAAATATCATATTACTTGTTACTATTATTGTTACTACTATGGGTTGGAATACTGGAATTTGGATAATACTTGTTGGTGTAATTTTTATAAACTACTTCCTAGCGTTTGATTCAAAGAGTCTTACTTATATAATGGCATTTTTAGAATTAATCTTGCTTATACTTCTTTATTTTATTCACAAAGATGAGGCACCGCTGATCCCATCTGCTATACGAGGGGCGATAGTCGTGTGCAGTATTGTTTTTGCTTTTTTTATTGTTTTAAGACTTTCAATGTTTGCAGATGTTATCACGTCTAGTGGATATCAGCAAATAAGAAAAGAGACGGAAGAGCTTGAAAAGGACTCAAAGCATGATTTTTTAACGCAGCTTTTAAATAGAAGAACAATAGAAAAAACTTTAAGATTTGAACTAGTTGCTAATAAGGAAAGAAGCGGTAATACAAATTTAGTCATAATGCTAGGCGATATTGATAATTTTAAAAAAATAAACGATACATATGGGCATGACTGCGGTGATGAGGTCTTAAAAGATGTAGCCAGTGCTTTAAAGAAATCATTTAGAGGTAAAGACTATGTTTGCCGCTGGGGTGGAGAAGAATTTTTGATAATCTTGCCCGATACAAAGATAGAATTTATCCACGAAGTGAGCAAAAGGCTTAAAAAACAGATAAACAACGCAAAGCTTCCAGATAAAACTCCAGTTACTATGACCTTTGGTATGCTAATATGTGCAAATGGTGTTGAGGTGGATTTTGAGCAAGCCATAACTTTAGTAGATAAGCTGCTTTACGAAGGCAAGCTAAATGGCAAAGACCGCATCGAATTAGAAATTTTAAAAAAGGGCTTGGATGCGTAGAATTCCACTCTATACGGCTCAAAAAATTATTATATTTTCAATATTATTAACTCACGTCTGTTATTTTTTTATTTTTTTATTTATGAAAGAAGAAATTCTGGCGGTTATGAATATATTTTCAGTAGCAACCTATCTTTTTCTTTTAAGGCTTATTTACGATAGTCCTGAAAATAACAAGATAACAATGGTAATAGTCCAGCTTGAAATTTTATTTCATGCGTTAGTTTGTATGCTAATACTTGGATGGGGATACGGTTTTGGATTATTGTTTTTAGCATCGTCGCTAATACTATTTTTTACTTCATTTACCTATAAATTTTTTAACTACATAATAGTTGTGGTGCAAATAATTTTATCCATAGCCTGCTATGTATATTTAGATGGCCATCCTGTAAAAAATTTTGACGGCTTTAAAGATCTACTTTTTGTTTTTAACTTAAGTATGGTTTGCATATTTTCGGTTATTGTTTCGTATCTTTTGGAGAGCTCAAATTTATTTATATTTTTAAGTATCTTAGAGGAAAAAGAGATGGCTGAAAATATCTTAAATCACGATCCATTAACAGGACTTTTAAATCGTACTTCGATGCAGAAAATTTTAAGTCAAAACGATCTTTATAAAAATAGGGACTTTGCTATCGTTATGTGCGATATTGATAACTTTAAAAAGATAAATGATACCTATGGACACGGCGCAGGAGATGCTGTTTTAAGAAGCTTATCAGGCATATTTAAAAACACATTTAGAGATAAAGATAGAGTAGCTAGATTTGGTGGAGAAGAATTTTTAGCAGTCGTCTTGGGCGTAAAAAAAGACGCAGCTGTAAGTATCGTAGAGCGTGTGAGAGAGACTTTGAGTAAAAATATAGTTGAGTTTGAAAATATAAAGATCAACGCAACTATGACTTTTGGAGTAGTTGCTCATGATGGCACGGGAGAATTTAGCTTAGAAAAGATGATAAAACAAGCTGATAATCTACTTTATGCTGGTAAGCGAAGTGGTAAAAATATCGTTATGAGTGCGGATTACGACCCAAAAGCATAAATTTAGAGGCAAGAGCCTCTAAATTTTAATGTCCGTACATTATGTTTGGCAACCAAAGAGAAATTTGCGGTATATAAGTAACCAAGATAAGGCCAAAGAACAAGGTCAGCGTCCACGGTAAGCACGCCATGATGACCTCTTTTAAGTTCATATTTGTAAGACCGCTTGCGACAAATAAATTTAGTCCAACAGGCGGAGTCACCATACCTATCTCCATATTTACAACCAAGATGATACCAAAGTGAATAGGATCAATGCCAAGCTGCGTAGCTATCGGAAGCAAGAGTGGCACCATGATCATGATAACACTTGAAGGCTCCATAAACTGACCCATGATAAATAGCAAGATATTTACAAATATCAAAAATCCTATCATGCCGATATTTGCGTCAAGTATCATTGATGCGATCGCTTGAGGGATCTGTTCGCTAGTTAGCAAATATGCAAAAACAACGGCGTTTGCGATAATGAAAAATATCATAGCTGTTGTAAGAGCCGAGTCTAGGCAGATATCCCAAAGATCTTTTATCTTTATATCTCTATATATAAAAAGCGAGATAAATAACGCATAGACCGCGCTTGCCGCAGCAGCTTCTGTCGGAGTAAAAATGCCTCCATAAATTCCGCCGATGACCACAACAACGATCAAAAGAGCCCAAAATGCTTTGGTAAATTTCTGCACTCTTACTTTAAATGGTTCAGCCTTAGTTGCTTTAAAGCCAAGCTTTTTTGCGCCAACATAAGTTTGAACTAGCATAAAAGCTCCAAGCATGAGGCCAGGCACAACGCCTGCCATAAAGAGCTTGCCAATACTTACCTCAGCAGTTACGCCATAAACTATCATAACAACTGAAGGTGGGATCAAAATTCCAAGCGAGCCAGCTGTAGTTATGCCGCCCACTGCGTACTCTTTTGGATAGCCGGCCTCTTTTATCGCTGCAAACATAATTGAGCCAATAGCTACAACCGTCGCAGGTGAGCTTCCAGAGACCGCTGCAAAGATGATGCAGGCAAATATCGCACTCATAGGCAAGCCGCCAGGCAAGTGTCCGACCATAGACTTTGCAAAGTCGATGATACGTCTTGCTGAGCCACCTTTACTTAGTAAATTTCCAGCCAAGATAAACATCGGGATCGCCATTAGCGAAAATTTATTGATACCATCAAAAATTAGCTGTGGGATCGTAGCGATGTCTATGTCTGTAAAAAATATCATCGTTAAAACAGTGCTAGTTCCCAGTGAAACAGCCACAGGCACGCCTATTAGCATTAGTGCAAAAAGTAGGATAAATAAAAATGCTATTGTCATCTTTTTCTCCTTAATCTTTGACTACGCTACCATGAGCTAGCTCATGTGCTTCGTTGCTTACGACATTTTCTGCAGGCGTTAGAGCTACTTTTATGGCTTTTTCAGTCGAGCGGTAGCTAGCTGTAACGAAGGCTATTGGAAGCACTAACATAGGGACCCATTGAGGTATGCCAAGGTCTATTATCATCTGCTCGATCTCGTGCAAAATTTTGAGATAATCAATCGAATAAACTGCGATAAATATCAAAAAGACAGTTGTTAAGATGTGTGAAAAGAGCAGGCATACTTTCGCGAGCGCTGGTGGAAATTTTTCCACCAAAATAGTTACACTGACGTGAATGCCCTTATTAAAGCCGTATGCCGCGGCAAAAAACGCCGACCAGATAAAAAGATAGTTTGATAGCTCGCTTGCCCAAGACCAGCTTTTATCGAAAAAATATCTAGCCATAACATTTGCAAAGGCTAGCAATGTTCCACTTGCGAGCCCAACTACTGCGATAGTTTTATTTAGTGAGGCTATCGCTATATCAAGGACATTAAAAAAACTCTTCATTATTTTGTTCCAAGAGTCTTTTCTATGAGGTCTTTACCGATAACATCATAAAATTTAGGATAGATTGACTGCATAACCTTTTGCCATTCTGCCTTTTGTGCGTCATCGATCTTATAAATTTCTAGTTTTTTACTAGCAGCGATATATTTTTCAAGTTCAGCTATGACGTGAGCGTCCTCTTTTGCTGTCTCTTCTCTCTCAAAAGCTGTCGCTTCGCTTAGAGCTTGTTTTACATTTGCTTTTAGATCATCTGGTAGCTTGCTCCAAAATTTATCGCTCATAACGACTAAATAGCCCAAATATCCGTGACTTGAAAGTGTGAGCGAGCTTTGAACTTCGTGAAATTTTGAGTTATAGAAATTTGAAAGCGGGTTTTCAGTCGCATCAACTACGCCTTGTTGAAGTGCAGAGTAAACCTCTGAAAATGGTAAAACTTGTGGGTTGCCACCAACTACTTTAATTTGTTCTTCAAGTACCTTTGAGCTTTGGATTCTAAATTTTTGTCCTTTTGCATCTTCTGGCACAAGAACTGGCTTTTTGCTTGAGCTAAAATGCTTAAATCCAGCATCCCAATAATCAAGCGCCACAAAGCCTTTTTTAGTTACAAGGCCTTTTAGCTCCTCACCGACCTCGCCATCTTGGACCTTATGAAGGTGCTCTGCATCTTTAAAGATGAAAGGCAGGTCAAATAGCTGAAACTGCGGCACAATAGGCGTAAATTTTGAAAAACTTGGAGCTGCCATTTGAACGTTGCCAAGCTTTAACGCACCAAAAACCCTATCATCATCAAGTAGCTGCGCTGATGGGAAAACTTGAACTTTTAGTTTACCGCCACTTAGCTCCTCAGCACGTTTAGCAAAAAAGTCAGCCGCCTTGCCCTTTGGCGTAGAAGCTGCGACAACGTGAGCAAATTTGATCGTATAGACCTTATCCGCACCAAATGCTAAGCCACTGATGGCACAAGTGAAAAGTAAAGCTTGTAAGAATTTCATCTTTTATCCTTTGTAATGGTTTTGTTAAACGCATTATAAATTTCAAAAATAAAAATTTAGAAATTTTGTTTCGTAAATTCACAGCTATTTATTTTTATATGTGTATTTTAGTAACAAATGTGCTTTTAAAAGCTAATTTATATTTTCAAAAAATTTTTATAATTTTTCAATAACTAAACTTTTAAAGTATATTTGTTACTTTTTTACACATAAAATTTATTTTATTTTTACTTTTAATAAATTTTTGAATCCATTTAAATAAATGCATGGGATATTTTGCTCTAAATTTTTCTTTTCTATAAGTTTAAAAGCCAGCCAAAAAAATGTAAGTTTAGTCTTGCTTAAATTTAGCCTATATTTTATGGCTAAATTTAAAAGATTTTTATTTATTAATTTTTTATGGCTATAATACGAAACAACAAATTTTATTATTAAGGAATTATTATGTTTGAACTTAGAAAACTTCCATTTGATGCAAATAGTAATGCAGTAGTTAGTGCAAAAACCTGTGAATACCACTACGGCAAGCATCATGCAACTTACGTAGCAAATTTAAACAATCTCATAAAAGATACAAAATTTGCTAACGCATCTTTTTATGAAATTCTAACAAATAGCGAAGGTGGGCTTTACAACAATGTCGCTCAAGTTTACAACCACGACTTTTACTGGGACTGCATCGCTAAAAAAAGCGAGATGTCAAGCGAGCTAAAAGCTGCGATCGAAGCAAATTTCGCTAATTTTAAAGAGGAATTTCTAAAAGCAGCCACAACGCTTTTTGGCTCAGGCTGGGCGTGGCTTGTATTTGATCCAAGCAGCAAAAAGCTAGAGATCGTACAAACTAGCAATGCAAAAACTCCAGTGAGCGACGACAAAGTGCCACTTCTAGTCGTTGATGTTTGGGAACACGCTTACTACATCGACAACTTCAACGCTCGCCCAAAATACCTAGAGACATTTTATGAGAACATAAACTGGGAATTTGTAAGCAAAGCTTACGAGTGGGCGCAAAAAGAGGGTCTAGGCTCAGTTGAGTTTTACACAAAAGAACTTCACAAATAATATCTGGCGGGGTTTCCCGCCTTTAAATTTCTACTTTTATCTAAATTTTTAAAATCATCAAATTTATCAGCAAAAACTATCTTGTTTTAAAAGAAAGTGTAACATCAAAAATGGCTCAAAATTTTGTTTTAGCAAACAATTTCTCTTAAATTTAAAACCAGCATAAGCTATCTTAACTTCAAATTTCTGCTTTGTTGAAAATTTTAAACCACTGCTAAATTTTATAAGCCATGGGTATAGAATTTATTACTTCAAAAAGGTACAAATTGCTCGCTTTAATCTACTATATCGTGATTGAGAGAGGTTATATACTTAAATTTAAGCAAGCAAATAAAAACTAGTGTAGGTCATCTTGCCTTTAAAATTATCAGTACAATTTGATTTGATATTTAAAAATATTGGGGCAATATTCACTGCTTCAAAAATGCCCCGAGCTGTATTAACTAGGCATGGGTAGCTTTAAATTTCAAAGCTACCCAGTCAAATTTACTCAATTTATTTTTTTGAAGTGTATAAATTTATACCATTTTGTAAGCGTTTTAGCCCTTCAAGCACTCTGGCTCTTTGGGTTGCGATATTCATACGGAGGAAAAATCTATCTCCCCTGTAAGCATTGCCATCATTTAGCCAAAGTCCAGCTTTATCACGCAAGAAATTCATAAAGTCGCTCGAATCCTCGCAAAACGCGCTGCAATCAAGCCATAAAAGATAAGTCGCATTTGAAGGCAGAAGCTTTACTGGCAAATTTTGCTCTTTTATGAAATTTATAACGATTTTTTTGTTTTCAAAGAGATAATTCCTAAGCTCATCAAGCCATGTTTGGCTATCGTTAAATGCCGCTATTGTCGCAGTTATTGCAAATGCGTTTGCCTCACCTATCTCATCATAATTTACAGCCGCATTTATTCTGGTACGTATCTGCTCATTTGGCGTGATGATGGCTGAGCTTTGAAGTCCAGCTATATTAAAGGCTTTTGTAGGTGAGACGCATGTGATTGAGTTATTTTTGCACTCTTCGCTAACGCTGATAAATGGCACGTAGCTTAGCCCAGGATCAGTTATGTCGCAGTGGATCTCATCGCTGATAACCAAAACATCATGCTTATAGCAAAGCTCACCTATCTTTTTAAGCGTCTCTTTGTCCCAAATTTTTCCTATTGGATTGTGAGGATTGCAAAGGAGCATCATAGTTGTTAGTGGTTGAGCTAGCTTTGCCTCAAGGTCTTCAAAATCAATCTCATAAGAGCCATCTTTATAGACAAGGTCATTTGATAAAATTTCACGACCATTATTTTTAATGCAGTTAAAAAATACGTGATAGACGGGAGCTTGAACTAAAATTTGATCTCCTGGGCTGCTAAATCTTCTAATCGCAGTAGAAATCGCTGGTATAACACCAGTACAAAAGCACATCCAATCGTTTTCAAAGCTAACATCATGACGCCTTTTCCACCAGCCTTTAATCGCTTCGTTCCACTCTTTTGGGATAAATGAGTAGCCAAAGACGCCATTATCAAGACGCTTTTGTAGGGCATTTAAAATTTCAGGTGCAGCCTTAAAATCCATATCAGCAACCCACATTGGCAAAACATCATTTTTCATTCGCCACTTCGATGAGTTGGTGCCATCTCTGCTAATAAGCGTATCAAAATCGTACTTCATAGCTTTTCCTTAAAATAAAATTTTAAATCAATTATAACCCAAAAGATACTAATATAATTTGAAATTTTCTCTCAATTTAATATTTAAAAAGGAAAAATGATGAAATTAGCTCAGGCTCTCATTTTAAGGGCCGATACACAAAAACGCTTAGAGCAGCTAAAAGGTAGGTTGCTTGATAATGCAAAAATGCAAGAAAATGAAAGACCTAGCGAAGATCCAAAGCTTCTTTTAAAAGAGCTTGATAGGCTAAGCGATGAGCTATTTAGACTGATCTTGGCTATAAATTTAACAAACTCAAGTGCAAAATTTGAAGGCACGAGTCTAACTGAAATGATCACTAAAAAAGATACGCTAAGCCAAAAAGCAAGCGTGCTTAGGGATTTTGCCAAAAGCGCAAGCCAAAAGGTCGATCTTTACTCAAATAGTGAGATAAAAATTTTAAGTAGTGTTGATGTTGTCACGCTCCAAAAGCAAATAGACGAGCTATCCAAAGAGATCAGAGAGCTAGATATGAAGCTACAAGAGGCAAACTGGCAAGTTGATCTTGTAGAGTAAAATTTATGGTGAAAATGTAGCTAAAGGCGAGTAAAAAGAAAAATTTATTAGGCTTGCGGGGAGAGAGCAAAAGCTTAAATTTATCCCAGCAATTTAAAAAATGCATTCTTAAAAATAAATGTTACTACCACTTACTGATTTAGCTACGTTTTGGGTGGGTTTGGGGAAGATTAATCTTTATTATGTAAGATTTCACAAATTTTTAAAAGGAAATTTATGAAACTTGACACCTTGATCGTAAAGGGCATTGAAGCTAAAAATAATCCAAATAAAGCTGTCATTCCGCCTATTTTTTTAGCAAGTACATTTGTGCAAGATGATCTTGAAAATTTTCAAGAATTTGCATATTCGCGTGGTAGCAACCCAACCAAAAAAGCATTTGATGAAATTTTTGCAAAAGTTGAAGGCAGCAAATACGCTTTTAGCTTTGGTTCAGGCATGGCAGCAACAGCGGCGGCACTTAGCCTTATAAAAACTGGACAAAAGGTCCTGCTAAATAGCAATGTCTATGGTGGCACTTATAGATATGTTACAACTGTTTTTGAAAGCCACGGCATAAAGAGCGAATTTATAGACGATCTAAATTTTTTAAGCGAAGATGACATAAGTGACGACGTGGCGGCGATATTTATCGAAACTCCGTCAAATCCTCTCTTAAGAGTGACAGATATCGCTAGAATTTCAAAGATCGCTCACAAAAAGGGCTCTCTAGTTATCGTGGATAACACATTTTTAACACCTTATTATCAAAGAGTACTTGATCATGGAGCTGATATCGTGGTTTATAGCGCTACAAAGTATATCGGTGGACACGCTGATGTGATCGCTGGTATCGTCACGCTAAATGACGATGCTTTGGCTGAAAAGATAAAATTTGCTAAAAACACTCTTGGTGGCATCATCAGCCCGATGGATGCCTACTACCTAATACGTGGTCTTAAAACGCTTAGCGTTAGGTTTGATAGGCAAACGCAAAATACACATAAAATCATCAAATTTTTGCAGAATAATGACGCTGTTAGCGTGGTGCATTTTGCCGGCTCATATAGCGAGCAAGAGGCAAAGATACAAGCAGCTCAAGCAAGCGACATCGGTGCTCTCATCTCATTTGAGCTCGATGAAAAATACGATGTAAATAAATTTGTAAAAGCACTAGAAATTTTTGATCTAGCGGTAAGCCTTGGTGGCGTAGAAAGCCTCATTTGCAGGCCTGCGACGATGACGCATGAGGCATATCCAAAAGAGGTGCTAGATAAGATCGGCATAAAGCAAAACTTGCTTCGCTTAGCCATCGGTATCGAAAACGCTGATGATCTAATAGCAGATCTTGATCAAGCATTTAAAAAAGCAAAAAAATAATAAAGGAGATAGATATGGCAACTACAAAATTTAAAGGTAGTGAGGTAAATTTAAGTGGAAACGAGGTCTTTGTAGGCTCTTATGCGCCTGAGGCAAGAGTCGTAGCGCAAGATCTTAGTGAGTTTAGCGTAGGCGGAAATAATGGCGCAGAAGTACTTGTTTGCCTGCCATCACTTGATACTGGCGTTTGCGCGGCAGAGGCTCGTAAATTTAACGAAAAAGTAGCTGGCAAACATGGTGTAAAACTAAGCATCATCTCAAATGATTTGCCATTTGCGATGGGTAGATTTTGCACGACTGAAGGCATAGCAAATTTACATGTCGGAAGTGACTTTAGATATGGAGAATTTGCTAAAAACTATGGCGTTTTAATGAGTGATGGCCCACTAAAAGGACTACTTGCAAGAGCGGTATTTGTCATCAATGATGGCGTAATAATTCACAAACAAATCGTCCCTGAAGTGACAGAAGAGCCAAACTACGATGCTGTATTTGATGCTATTAAAAGTAGTGGTAGTTGTGGTTGTGGCTGCCATTAAAAAAGGCGTTATCTAAGCATCTATTTGATGCTTAGATAATTAATCTTAGTCAAATAGAGATTTTTCAAAAGATTTTACTACAAAGCTTTTTCTATGAAGGCCTGAATAGCCAAACTTGGCAATGGCATCTAAATGCGCCTTTGTGCCGTATCCTTTGTGCCCAGCAAAGCCATATTTTGAGTAAAATTTATCCCAGCCTTTCATTAAACTATCACGGCTAACTTTTGCTAATATGCTAGCAGCGCTTACCCCAGCGACTTTGCTATCAGCTTTTATCATCGTTGTGATACCAACACCATAGTCTAAATTTCCATCATAAATAATCTCAAAACCCTCAAAGTGCGCCTTAAAAATTTTGAGCGCTCGTCTTAAGCACTCGCTTAGCCCAAGTTCGTCTATTTGCGCATTTGAGAAGTAGATGATGAGAAAATTTGAGCTTTTTATGATCTCTTTAAAAAGCTCCTCACGCTTTTTTACAGTTAGTTTTTTGGAGTCGTTTAAACCTGAAATTTCTTTATTTAGCACGCAGGCCGCTACGCTTAAAGGCCCAGCTAAAGCCCCACGTCCAGCCTCATCTATGCCACAAATTTTTGCCATTAAAGTCCGATTTCATCGCTAAAGTAAGGTCTTAGCTCATCAAGTGGCACGCTAATTTGCTCCTCATTTAAAAAGGTAAGCCCAAGCGGCGAAAGTACAAAATTTTCACTAACACCTGCTGTTGCGAGGATTGCTTTTAGATGAGGGTCGTTCATATCTTTAAAAATCTGCTTTAACTTTAGCTTTTTGTTGGTTTTAAGCAAGACGACATCGCAGCTAGTTTTATTATTTTTATAGGTGCAGATACTTTTTATTCTGTCATTTATATAGTAGATGTTATCTAGGCTTTCAAATTGGTTATTTGGCCATTTTTTACGCTCGCTTTTTAGGTCATAAAGTGTCGAGAGTAATTTATTTTTATTTTTTTTAGCCGATTCTTTGGCAAATATATCGTTAATTATAGCTTCGTATCTCGTGCCATTTGCTTCGATCATTTGGATGCCAATATTTAGCATTTCATACTCTTTTTCTTTTTTGATAGTTGCATTATAGGCTTTGTTTTTAACGATTATTTTGCCCTTTAGCTCACCATTTTCATTTTTAACGTCTAAATTTATCTTATCAGATACAGCATTTAGCGATGAAATTTCACTGCTATTTTGCTCAAGATTACCTTTTTCGTAGTCATATTTTGTACCATCAAAAAAGATATGTCCGCTTATCTTGGCCGGCACTTTAAAGCTCTTACTTTGCTTAAAATTTTCAAATTCATCTTTAAAATAGTTCATATAAACTTCAAATTTTATACCATTTGCCTCACCAATAAATTTATAAAATTTTGCCCAGTTTTCGTGATTTATCTCATAGCCAAATAGGCTTACTATAAGTATAAAAATCCCAATAAATACTCTCATGTCCGTCCTTCATAGTTTTTTTGATTATAGCTTCTTTACTTTAAGCTTTTAAAACAATAATCAAATAAAGATTTAAATTTATAAACCTAGACTCCACCTAGAAAATGGCAAAATTTCGCATTTTATGCCCTCAAAGCTAAGCTCAGCTTGGTTTGCGACGCTGATTATCTGAAGTTTACTAACGCCTAGCTCTTTTAAGCTTGCGTGGAGTTTTTTAAATTTTAAAAAGATGATCTCTGGTGCAGAAAACGGTACACAAATGATCGCGATCTTCCTTTTATTAAGGAAGAAATCAATCTCTTTTGTGTAGTAAATTTCATCTTTAAATTTAAGCAATTCGCAAAAAATGACATTTGCAAAGACAGCTAAAAAATCCTTTTTTAGATACAAAGCGTTACGAAGTGCAAAATTTGTAAAGTAGAGCTTTTTGCTCGTGCTGCTCTCATCTAAATTTGGTACTAATTCTATAAAGCCATTTTCATTAAGGCTGGCTACTGTGTTATAGACACTATCTTTTGAAATTTTCATCTGCTCTTTTAGGTTTTTGTAGATACCAAAAGTACTAAGCACATCGTGGCATTTTTGAGCACATTCTTTTAAAATCGCAATGCTTTGCTCGCTTAAATTTGCTCTTAAAAGCTGTTGCAAGTGAGCTGTGACCTCGCTGGAGTCTAAAAAGGCACTTGCTATCTCGTTGCCGTGAGCCAAAAAGTAGCTAAACAGTAGGTCTTGGTCCAAATTCTTCTTAAAAAATAGTATAAATTCCTCGTAATCGAGATAGTTTAAATTTATGCGAGCAAAGCCGTCAATCGTGAGTGAAAATTCCTTGCTTGTAAGGATGATATTTTCAAGTGTTGCGCCCTTTAAAAAGTCTAAATTTGCAAGGTCAGCAGCTTGTAAATTTTCAACTGCGAGCACCTTTATCTGGGTATTTTTTTCTAAAAATTCTTTCAAATTTGCTAAAAGCAAGGCTCTGTCTATCCTTAGATCGCCTAAATTTACATAAAGTCTCTCCTCGCTTTTATAACGACTCAAGAACTCATAAACAAGGGCTGTTTTGCCACTTGAAATGGCGCCTATTATAAGCGTTTTTGGCGAGATGATTTCGTATTTTCTGGGGATAAATTTACTTGATTTAAGCGGCTGATTGTAATAAAGCTCTAATTGGTTCATTTTCTCCCCTTTGTAAGATGCATATGTAAATTTTTACTATACCGTCAATTTCCCCCCCCCTGTTATAAGCGCGATCTCATCGCTTGTTAGTTCATAAAGCTCAAAAACAAGTTTGTCCATTTTTTCGTCACTTGCCTTGATTTTATCGTTTAGCGCGTCGATATTTTCTTTGGCTTCTAGCTTTTCATCAAGAGTTAAAGTAGGCATATGCTTCTCGTAAAGCTTGATTTTTTCAATGGCTTTTAAAATTTCATCGACCAAATTTATTATCTCGTTTGCTAAATTTTCATTTTGCGGCGTTATTTGGGGAATAGGCAAAATTTCTAAGCGGTTTATTTTTATTTCGCCTTCAAGTCCACCTCCGGCATAGAAAAAGTTGAAAATTTTATAAACACCTGTTGAATTTAAAAAAGCTAATAAAAATTTTAAATTTTCGCCAGTTATACAATATGCAGTATTGTCTGGAATATTATTATTTGTATCGTAAGCAAATTTTGGGCTTTGCACCATTCTTGCACATAAAATTTTCTCTTTTTCAAATTCCTCCAAATATGCACAGTTTCGTAGATTATAAGGCGTGGCTCCTTTATCAGAGCGCTTGGAAAGTTTTGGCTCAAATTTATCAAGATATAGTTTTAGTTTAGGAAAATTATCTATATTGATGCGAGGCTCGGTGCCATATCCATTATGGATATTTATGAGCCATAGCCCAGCCCACTCATAGTCATAACGCTTTATATCTCGACCCCTTAAGATCGGTCTAATGAGCTTTTGCGTCTGTTCTCTTTCGTCCCCAATGCAAGTGCTTAAAATTTTATCACGAGTTTCGCTATCAATAATGAAAGCTTCGTTTAGCCCACTTTTGACACCATAATTAATATTTACACCCCAATCTTTTAATGGCTTTGCGACTTTTTCGATCTTGCTTTTTAGCTCAAATTTGCTCTTATCAAGGAAAGTGAAATTTGTTTCGTTTAGTGTGGATTGTGGTATTTTGATAAATTTTTGCGTTTTTAAATTTATGGTGCTTGAAGCTAGGAAATCAAATTTTGAATTTTCACCAGCTCTTATTTTTCTAAAAATAGTAACCGCACTATCTACGCTCGCATCTTCAAAAACTTTAACCCCATCAAAATCAATAATGTTTGTTATTTGCGTATTTTCTAATATAAATTTACGTAAATTTTCACCATAGCTGGCACGGAAAAATTTATTTGAACATATAAAACCTAAAAGCCCACTTTCTTTTAGATGCGTAATGCCAAGCTCATAAAAATAGACAAACAAATCAGCCGTGCCGCTATAAACTTTATATTTTTGTAGAGCTGGCTTTTGCTCTTTTATCGCCTCTTGTCTAACATAGGGCGGATTGCCGATAACGACATCAAATTTAAAGTCAAAAGGAAATTCTAAAAGCGAGTTTGCAGCTACTAAATTTTTACTAAGATCTGTTAAAACTCGTCCCTTGGCAGCTGTGCGGAGCCAAAGAGATAGTCTGGCGATCTCGACTGCATCGGCATTTATATCTACGCCGTAAAGGTTATTTTCTAAAATAGTGCTTTCTATATCGTAAAGTCCCAAGCCCTCGCCCTCATATACTTTGCGGTAAGTGTCTAATGCGCCATGCTCGCTAATGAGAAATTCTAAAGCTTGATTTAAAAACGCACCAGAGCCACAAGCTGGATCAAGTATCTTAAGGGATAAAAGCCACTCGCGGTAAGCATAAATTTTATCTTTGATCTCACTTTCTGCTTTGGTTAATTTTTTGGGATTTTTGGGTGCTAATAGCTCATTTAGATCAAGCCCTAGCTCATCTTTTTTGGCTTTACAAAGCGTACCAAGCGAATTTTCAACTATAAATTCTGTTATAAACTCTGGCGTATAAAATATGCCATCTTTTTTGCGTTTGCTCTGTTTGGCATCAAATTCATTGCCATGTATTTGCGCATTTAGCTCCTCAAGGTCGTTTAGTGAGCTTTCAAAGATATGTCCTAGGATATTTACACCGATGTCGCTTAAAAAGTCATAGTCGCTTAAAAACTGCGCTTCAAGCACGCTATCGTCTATCTTTAGTGCATCAAGCTCAGTATCTGTGGCAAAAAGTCCGCCATTGTAGCGTTTAATATCAAGACGTTCACTGCCTTCATCAATGGCTTTAAAGTAAATTTTGTAAAAGTCATAAAAGCTTAGCTCGGTAACTTGATTTTGAAATTTATCTTTTATCTCGGCTATCGTGCGAAGTCTTAGTAGTCCGCGGTCTTCGGCAAATAGTATAAAGACAAACCTATCACATAGTTTTTGCGTAAGACTTAAAAGCCTATTTTTATCAATGCTAGCATTGTTTTTACAAATATTTTTAAAAAGAGTGAGCCTAAATGCGCTAAAGTCTTTATAAAATTTGTTTGAAATTTCACGCTCGTGAGTGGCAAATTTCTCTTTTAGCTTTAGCGGCAGATCCGTGCTAATGCTCTCAAAGCTAAGCAGTAAATGAAGTCTTTTAAACTCGTCAAAGTTTGCTGTAAAAAGGTCAAATTTTTCAAATGTTGTTTTATTGCCGATGTAAAAGCGTAATTCGTTAAAATTTGAAACAACGACATATTTGGCATTTTCATGCGAGATAAAATAGCGAAAAGCTTGATCTACCGGGCTAAGCTCGCGGTTGGACGGGGTTTTATCAAGATGCTGTGTGGTCTGATCTTTTAGCTCGATCACGCATCTAACTTCGCCATTTATCAGTATCGCCCCGTCTGCCTTTTTGCCGTCAGTTTCGTTCTTTTTTTCACGCTCAAGATTGAAATTTGTAGGATTAGTAGTGTCCAAAGTGTAGCCAAGGCAGTTTTCAAAGATATCTTTTAGAAACTGCGTTTGAAATTTTTCTTCCTTGAAACTCTTAATTTCGCTAGCTTTTGACTGATATATTTGTAAATTTATATAACGCTTTTTAAGCTTCTCCTTGTCTTGTTCTTGAGTTAATAAGAATTTTGAATTAAAGATCGGCATCTTTTCTCTTTAAAATTTTAATTTCTTGGAATCTTATCTTTTTAAATTTTATATCTTCCTTATTAAAAGGAAATAATTAATCAAAATTCATCAAAAAACAACGTTTTTCTTGACAACTATAATAGCTTTTTTGTAAAATCGCGTTCTCTTTACGAAAAGACAAGCGTCTTTGCTCGTACGATCGCTTGATCCTATGCGGGTTATTTTGATGTAAAGAGGTCGCGAGTTTGCGACAAGTTCTTTTTAAAGGAAAACACATGGAAAGAATCAGGTTAAAGCTAAAAGCTTACGACCATAGAGTTCTAGACCGCACTGTTGCAGCAATCGTAGAAGCTGTCAAACGAACAGGTGCCGACGTTCGTGGCCCGGTACCAATGCCTACAAAGATCAAACGCTATACAGTCTTAAAATCTCCACACATCAACAAAGACTCACGTGAGCAGTTTGAGATGAGAATACACGCTCGTATGCTTGACATCGTAGCTGCTACTCCAGAAACTGTAGATAGCTTAACAAAACTCGACCTAGCTCCAGAAGTTAATGTCGAAGTTCGTGCGATGAAGTAAGCGGACAAAAGGATAAGAGTATGGAATATATTGTAGAAAAAATAGGTATGAGTAGAACGATTGCCACGAAGAGTACGCCAGTTACACTACTTAAGCTAGTTGAGGCTAAAGTATGTGAGATCGACGAAAACAAACGTGCTATCGTAGCGTATGCCCACACTAAAGCAAACAACAAAGCTATCGCTGGTCAGCAAAAGAAATACAATCTGACTGCAGAATTTAACAAATTTGCTACGCTTGAAGTAGCTAATAGCGAAGTTGGAAACCTAGACTTTACACCATTAAATGAGGCTAAAATTTTAAAAGTTAGTTTTAACTCAAAAGGTAGAGGCTACCAAGGTGTGGTAAAAAGACATGGTTTCGGTGGTGGTCCAAAAAGCCACGGCTCACGTTTCCATAGACGCCACGGTTCAATTGGTAACTGCGAATGGCCAGGTCGTGTTCAGCCAGGTATGAAAATGGCAGGACACATGGGCAATGAGAAAGTTACTGTTAAAAACGAGCTAATAAGTTTTGACGCTCAAAATGGCATTGTAGTTGTAAAAGGTTGCGTTCCTGGTCACAATGGTGCAATGGGTAAAATAAGGATTGTAAAATGAGTAAAATTCACGTATTAAACGATAAATTTGAAAATTCAGGCGAGTTAGAGCTTCCTGCAAGCTACGCTGAAGTAAATCCGCACAACCTATATCTTTATGTAAAATCTTACCTTGCTGGTATAAGAGCAAATACGGCTCATACTAAAAGCCGTGCTTTTGTAAGCGGTGGTGGTAAAAAACCATGGAGACAAAAAGGACGTGGTGGTGCAAGAGCAGGTTCGACTAGAACTAACGTTTGGGTAGGCGGTGCAGTTGCATTTGGTCCAACAAACGAGAAAAATTATTTTCAAAAAGTCAATAAAAAACAAAAAAGACTAGCTCTTGAGTACGCTTTGGCAGTAAAAGCACAAGATGGTAAAATTTTCGCAGTAGATAGCATCTCAATCGAGTCTGGAAAGACAAAAGATGCAGCTAATATCATCAAAAATTTAAAAGTAAAAGACGCGCTTATCGTTAAAGATTTACTAGACGATAAAACACTACTTGCTTTTAGAAATTTAGCAAACTGCTATGTAGTAGATGCAAATGAGGTAAATGCTTATCTTGTCTCTACATTTAGTTCGGTTATCATTGAAAAAGCTGCACTAAAAACTATAACAAAAGAGGGCTAAAATGGCGGATATAACTGATATCAAAACAATTATTTATACAGAAAAAACTCTAGGCCTTCAAGAACAAGGCGTTGTTGTTATCCAGACTTCACCAAGAGTTACAAAAAACAGCTTAAAAGCAGTTTTACAAGAGTATTTTGGAGTAACGCCTGTTCGCGTAAATTCACTTAGAATTAGCGGCAAGGTTAAGCGTTTTAGAGGAAGAGCAGGCCAACGTGACGAGATAAAGAAATTCTACGTTAAGTTACCTGAAGGCGTAAGCCTAGAAAATACGGAGGCGTAAGATGGCTATAAAATCATATAAACCATATACACCTAGTCGCAGATATATCACTGGACTAAGCTCTGAAGATATAACAGCTAAACCAAGCGTTAGAAGCTTGCTTGTTAAACTACCTGCATCTGGCGGTAGAAATAACAATGGTCGTATAACTTCAAGACATAAAGAAGCAGGTGCAAAAAAGCTTTATCGTATCATCGACTTCAAGCGTCGCAAATTTGGTATAGAAGGTAAAGTTGAAGCGATCGAATACGATCCGAACAGAAACTGCCGTATCGCTCTTATAGCTTACAAAGATGGTGAAAAGCGCTATATCATTAGACCAAATGGCCTAAATGTTGGTGACGTTATCGCATCTATCGATGAGGGCTCACTAGATATTAAACCAGGTAACGCTATGAAATTAAGATTTATCCCAGTTGGTACTATCGTTCATAACGTAGAGCTAAAACCTGGTAAAGGCGCTCAGATAGCTCGTTCAGCTGGTGGTTATGCTCAGCTAATGGGTAAAGAAGAGAAGTATGTTATCTTAAGAATGCCAAGCGGCGAGATGAGACAAGTACTAGCTGAGTGTATGGCAAGTATTGGTGTAGTTGGCAACGAAGATTGGGCCAACATTACTATCGGTAAAGCTGGACGCAATCGCCACCGCGGTATCCGACCACAAACACGTGGTTCTGCTATGAACCCAGTTGATCACCCACACGGTGGTGGTGAAGGTAAGAAAAATTCAGGCCGTCACCCAGTTACTCCATGGGGTAAACCAACTAAAGGTGCTAAGACTCGCCGTAAAAAAGCTAGCGATAAGCTTATAATTTCAAGAAGGAAAGGAAAATAGAGATGGCAAGATCACTCAAAAAAGGTCCTTTCGTAGATGATCATGTAATGAAAAAAGTTATTGCCGCAAAAAATGCAAACGATAACAAACCAATCAAAACTTGGTCAAGACGTAGCACGATTGTACCTGAAATGATTGGACTAACATTTAACGTTCACAATGGCAAGAGCTTTATTCCTGTATATGTTACAGAAAATCATATAGGCTATAAACTTGGCGAATTTGCTCCAACACGCACATTTAAGGGTCACAAAGGCTCAGTGCAAAAGAAAATCGGCAAGTAAGGGGAGATAATATGAGTAAAGCAATTATAAAATTCGTAAGACTTTCTCCTACAAAAGCAAGGCTTATAGCAAGAGAAGTTCAAGGCATGAATGCCGAGCTAGCACTTGCAAGCTTGCAATTTATGCCAAATCGTGGTGCTAAATTTATAGCAAACGCTATTAGCTCAGCAGTAGCAAATGGCGGATTTGAGCCAGAAGAGGTTGTAGTAACTAGTTGCCGCGTTGATGCTGGTCCTGTATTAAAGAGATTTAGACCAAGAGCAAGAGGAACAGCGAGCAAAATTCGCAAACCTACTTCTCATGTAATGGTAGAAGTATCTAAACCTGAAAAGAAGGAAGCATAATATGGGACAAAAAGTAAATCCAATAGGTCTTAGACTAGGAATTAACCGCAACTGGGAATCTAGATGGTTTCCAACCAAACAAAGTCTTCCTGAAAATATCGGTGAAGATTACAAAATTCGTGCATTTTTAAAGAAAAAACTTTATTATGCAGGAATCAGCCAAATTCTAATCGAAAGAACGGCTAAAAAACTTCGTGTAACCGTAGTTGCAGCTCGCCCTGGTATCATCATTGGCAAAAAAGGCCAAGATGTTGAAAACCTAAAGAACGAAGTTAGCAAACTTATTGGCAAAGAAGTAAATGTAAATATCAAAGAAGAAAGAAAAGCTCAAGCTTCAGCTCAACTTGCTGCTGAAAACGTAGCTATGCAGCTTGAAAAGCGTGTCGCATTTAGACGTGCTATGAAAAAAGTTATCCAAGGTGCTCAAAAATCAGGCGCTAAGGGTATCAAAATTTCAGTTGCTGGTCGTTTAGGTGGTGCTGAGATGGCAAGAACCGAGTGGTATCTAGAAGGTCGCGTTCCGCTTCATACTCTTAGAGCAAAGATAGATTACGGTGTAGCTGAGGCTCATACGACTTATGGAAACATAGGTATTAAAGTATGGATTTTTAAAGGTGAGGTTCTTCAAAAAGGTGTTCAGCCTGAGAAAACTGAAGAAGAAGCACCTAAGAAAACACGTAGAGCAAGAAGAGGTAAATAATTATGTTGATGCCTAAAAGAACGAAATTTCGTAAGCAAATGAAAGGTCGCAACCGTGGTTATGCGACTCGTGGAGCATCTTTAGCAACTGGCGAATTTGCACTTAAAGCTGTTGAAGCTGGTAGAATAAATTCTCGCCAAATAGAAGCTGCTCGTCAAGCTCTAACTCGTCATGTAAAAAGACAGGCTAAAATTTGGATAAGGGTTTTCCCTGATAAGCCACTTACTAAAAAACCTCTACAAACTCGTATGGGTAAAGGTAAGGCTGGAGTTGAAGAGTGGGTTATGAATATCAAACCTGGTCGTATAATATTTGAAATGGCTGGTGTTAGCGAAGAGTTAGCTCGTGAAGCCCTAACTTTGGCCTTACACAAACTTCCTTTCAAATCAAAATTTGTAACGCGAGAGAGTGAAAATGAAATATACTGAGTTAAAAGATAAGAGCGTTGCAGAATTAAACGCGTTGCTAAAAGAGAAAAAGGTGCTTTTATTTACTTTAAGACAAAAGCTAAAAACTATGCAGTTAAGCAACCCTAATGAGATTAGTGCTGTTCGTAAAGAGATAGCTCAGATCAACACTGCAATTAGTGCAACAAGACAAGGGGCGTAAAATGGCATTAAAAAGAGAAATTCAAGGTGTTGTTTTACAAAAAGCTGGAGATAAAACAGCTACTATTTTGGTAGAAAGACGCGTTATGCACCCAAGATACCATAAATTTGTAAAACGCTTTAAAAAGTATTTAGTTCACGATGAGAAAAATGAGACAAGAGCAGGCGATACAGTTGTTGCGATCGAGTGCAGACCACTTTCAGCTCGCAAGAATTTTCGCTTAAAAGCTGTATTGGCAAAGGGAGTTGAGTAATGATTCAAAGTTTTACAAGACTTGCAGTTGCTGATAATAGTGGTGCAAAAGAGTTAATGTGTATAAAAGTTCTTGGCGGCAGCAAAAGAAGATACGCTACACTTGGCGATATCATAGTTTGCTCTGTTAAAAAAGCTCTTCCAAATGGTAAGATCAAAAAAGGACAGGTTGTAAAAGCTGTTGTTGTAAGAACTAAAAGAGAGGTTCAAAGAGATAATGGTTCGCTAATCCGCTTCGACGAGAATGCAGCTGTTATACTTGATAGCAAAAAAGAGCCAGTCGGCACTCGTATTTTTGGACCAGTTGGACGTGAAGTTAGATATGCTAACTTTATGAAGATTGTTTCGCTAGCTCCGGAGGTTTTATGATGGCTAATGTAAAATTTAAAGTCAAAAAAGGCGATACCGTTAAGATCATCGCTGGTGACGATAAAGGCAAAACTGGTAAAATTTTAGCAGTTCTTGCCAAAAAAGGTCAGGTTATAGTTGAGGGATGCAAAATAGCTAAAAAAGCTATCAAACCAAGCGAAAAAACTCCAAATGGTGGTCACGTAAATAAAGAGATGCCAATTGACATATCAAATGTCGCGAAAGTTGAAGGATAAGAGATATGAGTAGATTAAAAGATAAATTTAACGAAACTATCAAGCCAGCTCTCGTAAAAGAATTTGACATCAAAAATCCAATGCTTATCCCTGCACTCGAGAAAATCGTGATCAGTGTAGGTGCTGGAGACTCTGCGAAAGATCAGAAAGTGCTTCAAAATATGGCTGATACCATCTCACTTATCGCTGGACAAAAAGCGGTTATCACTGATGCTAAAAAATCAGTTGCTGGCTTTAAAGTTCGCGAAGGTTTCCCTGTTGGTATCAAAGTAACTTTGAGAAAAGAGCAAATGTATGCTTTCTTAGATAAGCTAATCAGTGTTGCTCTTCCAAGAGTTAAAGACTTCCGCGGTCTTCCAAAAAATGGCTTTGACGGACGTGGAAACTATAACTTCGGTCTTAGTGAGCAGCTAATGTTTCCAGAGGTTGAGTATGATAAAATTTTACGAACTCATGGTATGAATATTACGATTGCTACTACGGCTAAAAATGATAAAGAGGCATTCAAATTGCTAGAGCTATTTGGTGTGCCGTTTGCAAAAGGAAAGTAAAATGGCAAAGAAATCAATGATAGCAAAAGCTGCACGCAAGCCAAAATTTGCGGTTCGTGGCTATACTAGATGCCAAATTTGCGGTCGTCCGCACTCTGTTTATAAAGATTTTGGAATTTGCCGTGTTTGCCTAAGAAAAATGGCTAACGAAGGCCTAATACCTGGTCTTAAAAAAGCAAGTTGGTAAGGAAGAGAAATGTTAAACGATTTAATATCAGATGGATTAACACGCATTAGAAATGCAAGTATGAGAAAGCTTGAAACTGCGAAATTGCTTCATTCTAAAGTTGTTGAGGCTACTCTTTCTATCCTTGCAGCAAAAGGCTATGTGGAGAGCTACAACGTTATCGAAGAAGGTAACAAGAAATTTATAAATGTAGTTTTAAAGTATGATGAGTACGGCAGAAGCGTTATAAACGAGCTTAAAAGGGTTTCAAAACCTGGTCGTCGTGTTTATCAAGGCAAAGACGACATTAAGCGTTTTAAAAATGGTTACGGAACAGTTATTGTTAGCACAAGTAAAGGCGTTATGAGCGGTATTGAAGCAAGTAAAGCTGGTGTTGGTGGCGAGGTTCTTTGTACGGTTTGGTAATAAACTGCATTAAACGCTATTTAACCTTATGATTTTAAGGTTAAATTTTAGCTTGGTAAAATTTTAGATTTTGCCAAAGCTAAATTTAGAAATTCAAATGAAGGTTTCGTCAAATTTGACGATAAAATTTACGGCATTGTGGTGTTTATTCGTAAATGTAGGAACACCCTAGACAAGTAAAGGAAAAAAATGTCACGTATTGGAAAACAGCCTATCGCTATCCCAAGTGGTGTAGATGTTAGCGTTGAAAATAATGTCCTAAAATTTAAAAAGGGCAATCACTTAAAAGAGCTTGACACAAAAGGTCACGTTGATGTCAAGATAGAAAATGGTCATATAGTTTTTGCTCCAAAAGGCGAAGATCGCCAAAGCAGAGCTTACTGGGGAACATATAGAGCACTTGCCAACAACATCGTAACTGGTATCACTGCGGGCTTTACTCGCCAGCTTGAGATCAACGGCGTTGGTTACAAAGCAGCCGCAAAAGGTAAAATTTTAGAGCTTTCTCTTGGTTTTTCACACCTTATCAACTATGAGCTACCAGCAGGCGTTGAAGCTAGTGTTGAGAAAAACGTTATTACTATCAAAGGTGATGACAAACAAGTAGTAGGCCAAGTGGCTGCTCAAGTTAGAGGATTTAGACCACCTGAGCCATACAAAGGCAAGGGCGTTAAATACATAGAAGAACGTATCATCCGCAAAGCGGGCAAGACATCTAAGAAGTAAGGGGCGGTAAATGACAGCAAAAGTACTAAAAAGAAAAATCGCTCTTAGAATTAAGAGAAAAAGAAGAATCAGAGGTAAAATTTCTGGTGTTGCAACTTGCCCAAGAGTTTCTATTTTCAAATCAAATAGAACTATTTATGTTCAAGCGATTGACGACATTACAGCTACTACACTAGCTGCTGTTGATGGTAGAAAATTAGGCATAAAAGCAAATAAAGAAGGTGCGGTCACTTTAGCTAAAGAATTTGCTAAGGCTTTAAAAGCTAAGAAGATAGATGTTGCAGTTTTTGACAGAAATGGCTATTTGTATCATGGTGTTATCGCAGCATTTGCTGAAGCTTTAAGAGAAAATGGCATCAAGCTATAACCCAAAGGAAAATCGATGGAAAAATATAATAGAGAAGAATTTGAAGAAGTAATCGTCGATATCGGTCGGGTTACAAAGGTTGTTAAAGGTGGTCGTAGATTTAGATTTACAGCTTTAGTTGTTGTTGGTAATAGAAATGGTCTAGTCGGCTTTGGATATGGCAAAGCTAAAGAGGTGCCAGATGCGATGAGAAAAGCAATTGACGACGCATTTAAAAATATTATCCACGTTAAGATCAAAGGCACAACTATCCCTCACGATGTAGAGGTAAAATACAACGCAAGTAGAATGCTACTTCGCCCAGCTAGCGAGGGTACTGGTGTTATCGCTGGTGGTAGTGCACGTCCTATTATCGAGCTTGCAGGTATTAAGGATATCCTTACTAAATCACTTGGCTCAAACAACTCAGCAAACGTCGTTCGTGCTACTATAAAAGCACTTAGTTTGCTAAAAAGCTAAGAGAAAGGAGTTAAGATGGCATTAGAAAAATTAACACCTGCTGCAGGTTCAACTCATGCAACCAAAAGAATAGGTCGTGGTCAAGGTAGCGGCAATGGCAAAACTGCTGGCAAAGGTAACAAAGGTCAAAGAGCAAGAAAAGGCTACAATGAGAAAAGAGGTTTTGAGGGCGGACAGCAACCACTTCAAAGACGTCTTCCAAAGGTAGGCTTTACTTCTAAATTTGAAAAACCTTATGTTATTAATGTCGAGAAAATTGCAGCTATAAAAGAGCTTGCTGAAATTTCAATAGCAACAATAGCTAGCGTTCATAAAATTTCAAAGAGCGTTACTAAGATAAAGCTAATCGGTGCAAGTGCAAAAGCTCTTGCTTCAAAGATTAAAGACGAGAACGTTAGCGTTAGCGGAACAAAATAATGGATAAAACACTGACCAACAAGATTTTAATCACGTTGGCATTTTTGTTCGCATACAGGATACTGGCTTATGTACCAGTTCCTGGTGTTAATGTCGACGTAATTAAAGAATTTTTTAATTCAAACAATAGCAATGCCTTGGGCTTATTTAATATGTTTAGTGGTAAAGCTGCTGAGCGTTTAAGTATCATATCTCTAGGTATCATGCCTTACATCACAGCTTCGATTATTATGGAGCTTCTAGCAGCGACATTTCCAAAGTTAGGTCAGATGAAAAAAGAGCGCGACGGTATGCAAAAATATATGCAAATTATACGTTATGCAACTATCGTTATCACTCTTGTACAATCAATCGGCGTTTCTATTGGACTTCAAAGCTTAAGCGGGCGCGGTGGCGAACAAGCTATCATGATAGATATAAATTTATTTATCGCGATCTCTGCTGTATCTATGCTAACTGGAACTATGCTACTTATGTGGATAGGTGAGCAAATAACGCAACGTGGTATAGGCAATGGTATAAGCCTTATCATCTTTGCTGGTATCGTCTCTGGCATACCTAGTGCAATCGGCGGAACTATAAATTTGGTAAACACCTCTGAGATGAATTTTCTAACAGTTATCGCTATTTTGGCAATTATCTTAGCTACCATTGGTGCTATTATATTTGTCGAGATGGGTGAAAGGCGTATCCCTATTTCTTACTCAAGAAAAGTTATAATGGAAAATCAAAACAAACGTATAATGAACTATATACCGATCAAAGTAAATTTAAGTGGCGTTATTCCACCGATATTTGCTAGTGCGATTTTGATGTTTCCTAGTACTATTTTGCAGGCTAGCACAAATCCAGTAATCCAAGCTATCAACGACTTTTTAAGCCCAAATGGCTATATGTTTAACTTTTTAACATTTTTATTTATCATCTTCTTTGCGTTTTTCTACGCATCAATCGTGTTTAACACAAAAGATATAAGTGAAAATTTAAAGAAACAAGGCGGATTTATCCCAGGCGTTAGACCAGGTGAGAGTACAGCTAGCTATCTAAATGAAGTAGCTGGAAGGCTAACTTTAGGTGGTGCTTTATACTTGGGTATCATTTCAACACTGCCTTGGGTACTTGTAAAGACTATGGGTGTTCCATTTTATTTTGGTGGCACGTCAGTACTTATCGTGGTCTCTGTCGCTCTGGATACTATGAGGCGTATAGAAGCTCAGTCTTATACAAACAAATATCAAACTCTAAGTGCCGTAGGTCTATAAAATGGCTATCACGCTAAAAAGACCGGCTGAGATAGAGAAAATGAGAGCGGCGAATAAGATCGTCGCTCAAACTCTTGATCATGTTTCTGCGATTATAAAACCTGGAATTTCACTTCTTGAGATAGATAAAATTTGTGAAGATATGATAAGGGCTGCTGGAGCAAAACCTGCTTTTAAAGGGCTCTATGGCTTTCCAAATGCAGCTTGCATAAGCGTCAATGAAGTGGTGATCCACGGAATCCCAAATGAATACAAGCTAAAAGAGGGTGATATCGTTAGCGTTGATATCGGCTCAAATTTAGATGGTTATTTTGGCGATTCGGCTAGGACTTTTGGGGTTGGTAAAATTTCAAAAGAAGATGAAGCTTTGATCGCTTGCTCAAAAGATGCACTATATTTTGCGATAGATTTCATAAGAGCTGGTATGCATTTTAAAGAAATTTGCTATGAGCTTGAGAAATTTATACTAGGTAGAGGATATGTGCCTTTGCGTGGATATTGTGGTCATGGTATAGGAAAAAGGCCACACGAAGAGCCAGAAATTCCAAACTACCTTGAGGGGCACAACCCAAAAGCTGGACCAAAGATAAAAGAGGGAATGGTTTTTTGTATAGAGCCGATGATCTGCCAAAAAGACGGCACGCCAGTTTTAGGGAGTGATAACTGGAAAGTAACTTCAAAAGATGGTTTGAGAACTAGCCATTATGAGCATTGCATGGCGATAGTTAATGGCAAAGCCGAAATTTTAAGCCAAGCATAAAATAGAGTAAAAATTTAGAGAAAGGAGAATTTGTGGCAAAAGACGATGTCATTGAGATTGATGGAAATGTTGTTGAAGCACTGCCAAATGCAACTTTTAAAGTTGAGCTTGATAACAAACATATAATTTTATGTCATATCGCCGGAAAGATGAGAATGCATTATATAAAGATAATGCCTGGCGACCGCGTAAAAGTAGAACTTACGCCATATAGCCTAGATAAGGGCAGGATCACTTATAGATATAAGTAAATTTAGCCTCTTGGCAAATATGCTAAGTAAATTTAAAGCTGGTTTTAGATAAAATCCAAACTTTGCGAAAAGCTGTATGAAGAATTATTTTCAAAGTTCCCCACTTATTTTGAAAATAGTTGGTCTAAATTCTTTCTTTAGACCTGATGCAGCCCCTAAAAAAGTGGAATAAATTTTTAGGAGACTAAAATGAAAGTTCGTCCTTCTGTAAAGAAGATGTGTGACAAATGTAAAATTGTCAAACGTAGTGGCATAATTCGTGTTATCTGCGAAAATCCAAAACATAAACAAAGACAAGGATAAGGCATGGCACGTATTGCAGGTGTAGATTTACCAAACAAAAAGAGAATAGAGTATGGTTTGACTTATATCTATGGTATAGGTCTTTATAAATCTCGTCAAATTCTTGATGCAGCTGGAATTTCTTATGATAAGAGAGTCTATGAGCTTAGTGAAGATGAAGCGGCAGCTATCCGTAAAGAAATTCAAGAGCATCATATCGTTGAGGGTGATTTGAGAAAACAAGTTGCTATGGATATCAAAGCTCTTATGGATCTTGGAAGTTATAGAGGTCTTCGCCACAGAAAAGGTCTTCCTGTTCGTGGTCAAAAGACTAAAACTAATGCTAGAACCAGAAAAGGCAGACGTAAAACTGTCGGTGCAGCTACTAAGTAAGGCAAGGGTTAAAGGATAATAAATGGCGAAAAGAAAAATTGTTAAGAAAAAAGTAGTTAGAAAAAGCATAGCCAAAGGTATCGTTTATATCAGTGCAACATTTAACAACACTATGGTAACTGTAACTGATGAAATGGGAAATGCTATTGCATGGAGTAGTGCAGGTGGCTTAGGCTTTAAAGGTAGTAAAAAATCAACCCCTTATGCAGCTCAACAGGCAGTTGAAGATGCTCTAAATAAGGCGAAAGAGCATGGCATAAAAGAAGTTGGCATTAAGGTTCAAGGTCCAGGTAGCGGACGTGAAACGGCTGTTAAAAGTGTAGGAACTGTTGAAGGAATTAAAGTATCTTTCTTTAAAGACATTACACCTTTACCACACAATGGTTGTAGACCGCCAAAACGCCGCCGCGTATAATTAGAGAAAAATAGGAGAAATTATTATGGCTAGATATACAGGACCTGTTGAAAAATTAGAAAGACGTCTTGGTGTGTCTCTTGCGTTAAAAGGCGAAAGAAGACTTGCTGGTAAAAGTGCTTTTGAAAAAAGACCTTATGCGCCAGGGCAACATGGACAAAGAAGAGCAAAAATAAGTGAATATGGCTTACAACTTCGCGAGAAGCAGAAAGCTAAATTTATGTATGGTGTTTCTGAGAAACAATTTAGAAGATTATTTCAAGAAGCAGCACGCCGCGAAGGCAATACTGGTGCTCTTTTAGTCCAACTACTAGAGCAAAGATTAGATAATGTTGTTTATAGAATGGGCTTTGCAACAACTCGTCGTTTTGCTCGTCAGCTAGTAACCCATGGACATATTTTAGTAAATGGCAAAAGAGTAGATATACCATCTTACAGAGTTGAGCCAGGTGCAAAAGTAGAGATTGTTGAAAAATCTAAGAATAACCCACAAATTGTTCGCGCAATAGATCTTACAGCACAAACCGGTATTGTTGCTTGGGTAGATGTTGAAAAAGAGAAAAAATTTGGAATTTTCACCAGAAATCCAGAAAGAGAAGAGGTTATCATTCCTATTGAGGAAAGATTTATAGTAGAGCTTTATTCAAAATAATAGAGGGTATAAAGATGAGAAAGATTACTACATCAGCTTATATGCCAACTGAAATTGAAGTTAAAAGTGTTAGTGAAAATGTTGCTAACATTACAGCATATCCTTTTGAGGCGGGTTATGCTGTTACCTTGGCTCACCCATTGCGTCGTCTTCTTTACACAAGCACAGTAGGTTTTGCTCCTATCGGTGTAAAGATAAAAGGCGTTAGTCATGAATTTGATAGTATGCGAGGTATGCTAGAGGACGTAGCTTTTTTTATTATAAATTTGAAAAAGATCAGATTTAAATTAAAAAGCACCAGTGAGCGCGAAGTTATAGAGTATAGCTTTAAAGGACCAAAAGAGATAACTGGGGCTGATCTAAATAATGATCTAGTTGAGATCGTTAACCCAGACGCATACCTTGCTACAATAAACGAAGATGCTGAGTTAAATTTTTCAGTTATCATTCAAAAAGGTATCGGATATGTTCCTAGTGAAGAGATCAGAGAAGAGATCGAAGACGACTATATCGCACTTGATGCTTTTTTTACACCTGTTAAAAAAGCAGTTTACGATATACAAAATGTCTTGGTTGAGGATGATCCAGACTATGAAAAGATCGTATTTACTATAACAACTGATGGTCAAGTTAGCCCAATAGAGGCTTTTAAAAATTGTTTAGAAGCTATGTATCAGCAAATGTCAGTATTTAAAGGAATTTTAGATATTGATGTCAGTACTCCAGTTGCTAGCTCAAGTGCAGGCGGTGAGTTTTCAAAGTTACTTTCTAGTGTAGAAGATCTAAATTTAAGCGCTAGAAGTTTCAACTGCCTTGACAAAGCTGATATTAGATTTATCGGCGAGCTTGCATTAATGGACGAAAATGAGCTTAAAGAGCTTAAAAATTTAGGTAAAAAATCTCTTGAAGAGATTAAAGCGGTTATGGAAGAGATAGGCTATCCAGTTGGTGCCGATGTGTTAAAAGATGGCAAAGAGCAACTAAGAAAGAAAATAACCGAGCTTAAAGCACAAATGAGTGTAAAAGAATAAAAGGACAATAGATGAGACATAAACACGGATATCGCAAACTTGGTAGAACGTCATCTCATAGATCTGCATTGCTTAAAAATTTGGCGATAGCTATCATCAAAAGCGAAAAGATAGAGACGACTTTACCAAAAGCAAAAGAGCTTAGAAGCTATGTTGAAAAGCTAATCACAAGAGCTAGAAAAGGTGACTCTAACGCTCACAGAGCAGTATTTGCTTCTTTGCAAGATAAAGAAACAACAAATAAATTAGTTACTGAAGTAGCTCCAAAATTTAAAGAGCGCAATGGCGGCTATACAAGAATCATCAAGACTCGTGTTCGCAGAGGCGATGCGGCAGAGATGGCTTATATAGAGCTAGTAGCTGAATAATTATTAGAGAGCTTCGGCTCTCTTTTTTATTTTTTATATAAAACCTCCACTTTTAAAATAAATCCTTCTTCTAAAAGCTTTCTCAAACTATAAATTTCTTTAATTATCTACCAAAATTATTAACCAAAAACCATAAAATTTCATAGTTAAAAGTTGTAAATTTTCTAATCTAAAATCATGCATTTTAAATTTTTACCTTTGAGCTCTATGCTAAAATTTTATTTTATAAAGACGATATTTGTTTCAGACGTCTAATAAATTTCAAAGGATTTGAGATGATAGGTAGTGTAAATGGAGTTGGCACAAATTTTTATGTTGGCTCGCAAAGTAGTAGAGCACAAGAGTTTGATACTAAAAATACTAAATCCAATATAGACAAAAATTCTTTAAATGATTTATCTAGCAGTTTAGTTGATGAACGAAAAAGTCATACCGATACTATAGGTGGGCCAATAAATTTAAATGAAACAAATACGATAAAATTTCAAAAAAATAGCGAGAATCTAACATTTGCTAGCAATTTCTCACTCTCGGGCATAGCTGCTAATGGCAAGATAAGCATCTGGGGCAAGCTCATGGGATACGACAAACAAGTCAGCCAAGATGAGATAAATGATCTCAAAAATTTTATCAACGAGACCAAAGCACTTGGCTTTGGCAGAGCTCACGAAGAGATCATAGGATATTATCCAACAGATGTCGATCTCTTTGCAAAAGAGTACACATCAAAACTTGATGGCAACACACTTCTTGGACTTGGTCACAAGAGTCACGTGGAAGGGTTTGAGATACTTGATAAGGACCTAAGCATAGATGAGTTTAAAGATAAGTGGATTGATTATGCACTTAGGCAGTATCTTGGCGAAAGAGTCGGTGTGGAGAGCATTACGATAGGCAAAAAGGCTATCTCCATGCTAACTAGCACTAATAAGCCACCAATCGAGTATCAGACGCTACAAAATATAAATTTCACTGACGAAGAGAGCAGACAGAGATTTCTTACGCTCATGAAAGCTGGCATGAAGAGTGGGGCGGATTTTAAAGAGGTGGTAGAGGGCGTGCTCTCGCTTTATAATGTGCAAAATACGGACAAACTCGATGGCAACAAAGTCTATGCTTCAGTGATCGGACGAAGTGAGAAACTGGCTACTTACGACATCAACAAAGATGAGAAATTTGCCTATCTTAAGGAACTAATGCAGCTTGAGAAAAACGGAGTTGATATACTAAAGCTAATGGAAAAAGTGGAGCAAAAACAGAAATTAGACATAAAAGTATAGGCTAAGTTTAGTTTTTTGTACGACCCCTCTTTTGTGATTTTAGTCATAAGAGGCTCTTTTTACTTGGTTTAAATTTTTAAATGATAGAATCTTGATTTCTATTATTAAAATTATGGAGAACTCTTGAGAAAGCTACTTTGGCTAAATCCCGTTGTAAAAAATATGTATGACTTCTCTGCGTTAAAAGAGCTTTTGCAAAATAAGGGCTTTGACATAGTAGAGTGCGAAAAAGATCACGTTTGTGATGCCAAAAATTCATATAAAAATTTATGTTCTAAAGGCATGGTTTTAGACAGTCGCTGTCCAAGAGCTGTAAATTTTATAAGATCGAATTTCAAAGATTTTTCAAACAATATTTCAAACTTAAATCCCATTTTAATTGAAAGCGCCATTGAACTTAGCTCGAAACTAAAAGAAGATGAGTGGCTTTATATAACAACGCCTTGTGATGACTTGGCTGAGCTTGGAGATTCTTTAAAATTAGAGCGAACTACATTTTTAACATGGAAAAATTTTAAAGAGCTAAACGACATAAATTTACAAATAAACAAAATAGAATCAAGCCCGATTCCTCCTGGATTTTTTGAAAATTTAGGTATAAAAACACTAAGCTTATGCAGCAAAGAAAAGATACAAAACGCATTTTCATATAAATTTAGCGAGCTTAAAAACTATCAGATCATCGAGCTTTTATACTGTGAAAATGGCTGTCACAATGGAGATGGGCTGTGATAGAAATTTTTAAAAAGAGCATTTTGATCCTAGCGATCTTTGCCCTCTGGCAGGTTGTTTGCGAGCTAGAAATTTTCACGCCCTATATCTTGCCAAGTCCTATTACGACACTTAAAACGATGCTTGATATGAGCTTAAGTGGTGAGCTAATAACGCATGTGATAATTAGCTTTAAGCGTATATTTATTGGTTATATTTTGGCTTTTATTTTGGCATTTGCTTTTGGCGGAGTGGCGGCGCTATTTCCAAAAGCTAGTATTTATTACGAGTGGATACTAGAGTTTTTTAGAAATGTTCCACCACTTAGCCTTATTACTATTTTGGTGCTTTGGTTTGGTATAAACGAAACACCAAAAATTATTATTATCATCTTAGCATCGTTTTTTCCAATGTTTTTAAGTATCCAAAAAGGGCTAACTAGCTGCGATGTGAAGCTTATTGAAGTTGGTAAAATTTTTTGTTTTAGCAAATTTGAAATTTTTTACAAAATCATCTTAAAAAATGCCATAAAGGATATTTTTGTAGGTATGCGCATAGGTTTTGGCTACGCTATGCGAGCGATTGTGGGAGCGGAGATGATCGCAGCTTCTAGTGGACTAGGCTATCTTATACTTGATGCTGAGGAGCTTTCGCGCGCGGATAGGATATTTGTTGGCATATTTACGATTGGAATTTGCGGCGTACTCATAGATAGGATATTTTTATTTCTGATATCTAAATTTAGCCTTTTGCGAAGTGAAAAATGATAGAAATTTTAAATTTATCAAAGCATTTTTTTATCCATGATAAGCGTATCGACGTTTTAAAAGAGCTAAATTTAAGCATAAAAAAAGATAAGATCACCGTCATACTTGGTAGAAGTGGTTGTGGTAAAACGACTCTTTTAAGGCTTATTGCTGGACTTGAGGGCGTAAGTCTAGGCGAGATAAAATTTAGAGAGCAAGCAAAGATCGGTTTTGTATTTCAAGAGCCTAGGCTTATGCCTTTTTTAAATGTCTATGAAAATATAGTCTTTCCACTTAAAAAGTGCGAGATAGACGAGGCAAAGATAGACAGGCTCATATCGATGATAGGGCTTAGCGACTTTAAATTCGCCGCTGTTTCGCAGCTATCTGGCGGCATGAGTTCGCGCGTTTCGCTTGCAAGAGTGCTTGCGTACGAGGCAAATTTGATCCTTATGGATGAGCCATTTGCAGCACTTGATGCTTTTACGAGAGCCAGCATGCAGGCTGAAATTTTAAAGCTCCAAGCCGGCAAAACCATCATTTTTGTCACTCATAATGTCGATGAAGCCCTATATTTAGCAGACGAGATCATCTTGCTTGAAAAGGGCGGGATAAAATCAAACTACGACCTATCAAATTTAGCAAGGCCAAGAGATCTGTTAAGTGAGGAGCTAATAGCCGTAAAACGCAAAATTTTGAGCGAAATTTAGTATTTTGTAAAATGATAATTAAAACCAAAACGAAGCAAAAAGTTATATAATTTGGAAAAATTTTTAAAGGAGCAAATATGAGAAAGTTTTTTAAGATTTTGTGTGCAGCCTCTTTGCTTTGCCTAGTAGCAAACGCAAGTGAGCTAGATAAGATCGGCATGACCTACGTCAAATCGCCGCTAAACGTTCCCTCAATCGTCGATAAATTTAAAGGCTTTTATGCTAAATCTTTTGGCATGCCAGTCGAGTACTCCGAGATCACCTCAGGTGCGAAACAAACGCAAGCGCTTGCTTCAAACTCACTTCAGTTTTTAAACTGCGTGGGTGGAACTTCAGTCATACTTGCCGTGGCAAATAAAGCTGACATAAAGATCATAAGTGCATATTCAAGAGCACCTGAAGCTTTTGCGATATTTGCTAAAGATAAAGGCATAAAAACCGCTAAAGACTTAAAAGGTAAAAAAATAGCAGGCCCAAAAGGTACGATATTAAATGAGCTTTTGGTTAGGTATCTTGCTCTTGGCGGTCTAAGCATAAATGACGTAGAATTCGTTTCTATGGGCATCCCAGCTGCACAAGCTGCACTTGGAAATGGTAGCGTTGATGCAGCACTTCTTGCTGGACCAGCTGCTTATAATGCTAAAAAATCAGGACTTAGTGTCGTAACAACAGGCAAGGGAGTCATCACTCCAGTCATCGTCACTGCCACAAGCGGAGAATTTTACAAAAAGCATAAAGATCTAGTTGAAAAATTTAAAAAGGCTCAAGATGAAATTTTAGCTTTTATGAAAGCAAATGAGGAAGAGGCATTAAAATTTACAGCTGAAGAGACCGGGCTTAGCATAGAGGCGGTAAAGAGTATGTATCCGCAGTATGACTTTAGTCCAAAGATCACGGCTGAAGATATAAAAGCACTTGAAGCTACGCAAGAATTTATGCTTGAGAGCAAGATGATCGAGCAAAAAGTAGATATAAAATCACTTCTAATAGATTAAACAAAAAGGGCGAAATTTGCCCTTTTATCCTAAAACTTATAATCAAAAATTTACTAAATTTTAGCTCAAATATTTAATAATCAAAACTGACTAGGCGTGTCAAAAAGGTTTAAATTATAAAGCAAAATTAGCACTAAGCAAAAATATAGCCATTATTTTTTGCATTTTTATTTTGCTATAATAGCCCAAAAATTTAATAGGAAAAGATATGATCCCATTTAGCGATGAAGAACTTTTAAAACCAGTCAGTGCGAGTTTGCAAAAGGTATTACCGATGCTTGAAAATGATGGCGGTGGCATGGAGCTACTTGGCATAAAAAACGGCAAAATTTATGTAAGACTTACAGGGCATTGTCATGGATGTGCAGCTAGCACAACTACACTAAAATATGGACTCGAAAGACAACTTCGTATGGATATTCACCCAGAGCTTGAGGTCGTAAATATCCCGATTGGCGAGGAATTTGACATTGATAGATTATAAAAAAATAGGCATTAAACACTTTAAACGCTCAAAATTTAAAGAAGCGATCTTTTACTTCTCTCTAGCTTACGAAAAGACACAGGATAAAAATTTACTATTTTTGATACAAATTTGCTCCCTTGGCGAGAAAAATGCAGAGGAAGCAAAACTTTTATTTGACTATTTTATGGATAAACTAAGAGCTGGCGAAGATGATGAAGGAATGGATGAAATTTTAAAAATTTTAGAATCAAGATTAGCTAGCGATGAGTATTTTGAAGAGCAAGACGCGATCAGCTATGAGGACTTTAAAAAGGCTGTTTATAAGGACGGGAGCTTCAAAAAGGTCTTTGAAAATATCATGTTCTCAACCAAGGTAATGATCTCAAATAAAGATGATTTTTTAGAATTTTTGGGAAATTTGATAAAAAATGACTTCATCGAAATGAGTATAAACTATCTTGAGAGTGCGGCAGTGATGTTTGGCGGTGATGAGCGCATAGATCAGCTTTTTAAAGAGATACAAAAAAGACAAAACGATGAAAATATCAGTAGAAAATAGCTTCATAACAGATGACTCAAACGAGTGCGAAAATGGCTCATTTTTCGTGCAAACTGCTGCAAATACAAAATTTGCAGAGGCGGCGGTAAAAAATGGTGCAAAGATAATCAGCCTTGAAGAGTGTAAAAAGCTTTTAAAAATAGACGAAAGCTTAAAGATAGTTGGCATCACAGGTACAAATGGCAAGACCACAACGGCTGCTGCTATCTATGAAATTTTGCGAAATTTAGGCAAAAAATGCGGCCTAAGTGGCACAAGAGGGGCATTTATAGAGGGTAAGCAGATAGACGATAAGGCGCTTACGACGAGTGCTATTTTAAAGACGCTCTCATACCTCAAAGCAGCTAGCGAGCAGGGCTGCGAGTACTTTGTGATGGAGGTTAGCTCGCATGCGATCGCTCAAAAGCGCATAGAGAGCTTGAAATTTGCTCTAAAAATTTTTACAAATTTGACTCAAGACCACCTCGACTACCACAAGAGCATGGAGGAGTACGCTAGGGTAAAGTCAAGCTTTTTTTATGATGATTGCATGAAGCTTATAAATGCTGATGATAATGGCATTAAATTTAACCCAAAAAACGCTTATACGTATTCGCTTAAAAAACCAGCTAGCTTTGCACCAGTGGTTTATGGGCTAAAGGGCGGCATAGACGCAGTTATCAAGACGCCAAATGGCGATGTGGAGATAGACTCAAGTTTACAAGGTGAGTTTAATCTCTACAACCTACTTGCCGCACTTGGAGCTGTTTGCTTGCTAGAGCGTCCAGACGCAGCCGCACTTTCAAAGGCGATAAGTAAATTTAAAGGTGTGAGCGGCAGGATGGAGGTCGTTAGCACCGATCCGCTAGTCATCGTGGACTTTGCTCATACGCCAGATGGTATCGAGAAGGTGCTAAACTCGCTTAGACATCTAAATTTGATCGCAGTCTTTGGTGCAGGCGGCGATAGAGACAGGACGAAGCGCCCAAAAATGGGAGCGATAGCCCAAAAATACGCAAGAATTTGTATCATCACAAGCGACAATCCAAGAAGCGAAGAGCCAGAGAGCATAATCGATGAAATTTGCGCTGGCATGAGCCAAAATGAAAATTTGATACGAAACGCCAACCGCAAAGAGGCGATCGCTCTAGCCATTAGTAAGCTAGAACACGGCTGGGCGCTTATCATACTTGGCAAAGGCGACGAGCCATATCAAGAGATAAAGGGCGTCAAGCACCCATTTAGCGACAAAGAAGTAGTAAAAGAGCTTTTAAAGAGGTAGAAATGAATATAGAAATTTTAGCTAGTAAGATCCACAGAGCCGTCGTAACAGACGCAAATTTAAACTATGTTGGCTCGATCAGCATCGGCGAGGAGCTTATAAAAGCTGCAAATTTGATAGAAAATCAAAAGGTTGAAATTTTAGACGTAAATAATGGTGAGAGATTTGCCACCTACGTGATAAAGGGCAAAAAAGGCGAAATTTGCCTAAACGGCGCGGCCGCTAGAAAGGTCTGCGTTGGCGACGTTGTCATCATCGTGGCGTATGCTAGTATGAAATTTAAAAAGGCTAAGAAATTTAAGCCAACCATCGTGCATGTAAATAACAAAAACGAGATCATAAAGGAGTAGGCGATGTTTGAGGGATTTGACTTTTCAAAGATGGGGCAGATGCTTGAGGATGTGCAAAAGCAGGCCAAGCAGATAGAAGAAGAGAGCAAAAATAAAGAATTTGGGGCAAAAAGCGGCGGCGGACTAGTGAGTGTGAGGGCAAACGGCAGTGGCGAGATACTTGATATCAGCATAGATGATAGCTTGCTTGAAGATAAAGAGAGTATGCAAATTTTACTAATAAGCGCCGTAAATGACGTGCTAAAGTCAGTCGAGGCCGATAAGAAAAATACTGCATCAAGGATGCTTGGTGGCCTTGCTTCGATGGGGATAAAATGAGACTAAATTATAAATTTGTCCTTGCTTTTTTGCTATCATCTCTTTTCTTAAACGCCGATCCTAGGCCTACACAAGAGGACTTTAACGCCTGCTTTGAAAAGAACAAAAACTCAATCGTCTCGGTAAATAAACACTTTGGTGTGGCTATCACTAAAAATTTAATCGCAGTGCCAAAAAGCGAGGGAGCTCCACTTGGCGAATATGTCAAATTTGACCCATATTTGCAGCTCTTTTTGGTCCGCTCTAGCAAGGAGCTAAGCCCTGTCGTAATGGCTGATGAGACCAACGAGGAGCGCATCAAAAAGAGCACTTGGGTTGGCATCTTAAATGACGCAAACAACACTGTCATGGGTCACATCAAGTCTTTAGGGCAAAATTTAGGCGACTTTGACACGCTAAGTTTCGAGTATAACGCGACTGGCGAGATAAACACACCTTGTTGCAAAATGATAGGCATAGCTATTGGAGCTGATAAATTTATACCAAATCGCTATCTAAAGCACTTTGTATCTTATGATGACGTCTATTACGGTGATATCGGCGTGAAATTTTTACAAAAAGAGAATAAATTTTTTGTAGGGCTTGTTGACCCTTTGGGCCGTGGCAAGATGATGATGGTTGATGATGAGCTTGTTACGATAAATGGCATCAAGCCAAAGAGCTTAAGAGAGCTAAATGAGATGGTGCTTTTTGCTCCAAAGGGCGCAAAGCTTGACATCATTGTGAAGCGCGATAAGCAAGAAATGCTCTTTCAAGTGCCAGTAAGCGGGGAGGTAAAATTTAACCAAAGTCTTGATGTAGATGCCCCTTCAAGTCTTGATATACCAAATTTCAACATCATGCCAAAAGAGCCACAAACAATGCTTGATGATAAGATTTTGGTTGATTATGGTATCACGGTGGATAAAAATTTAGTCGTTACCAAGGTCGAGCCAAAGTCGAATGCAGAAATTTTTGGCATCAAAACCGGCGATAAAATTTTGGGTTTTGATAAACAAAGCGTGAGTAGTCGTGAAGAGCTTTTAGAGAAGCTTGGTGAATTAAAAAATTTTACGCTTCTATTTACTAGAAATGACTTTCAGTTTTTTGCAAGAGTGCCAAAATGAGCCTACTGGAGGACTTTTTAAAATTTTTAAACGAAAATTTGCCAAAGGTGCCTAGCTTTCACCCTTACTACGAGGAGGCGCTTGGCGTTATGCTAAAGGCTGGAGGCAAGCACTTTAGGGCGCTTTTGCTTCTTGGTGTGGTGGAAAACGTCGATAAAAGCCTCACGCAAAAGGCCATGAGAGTGGCTTTGGGGCTTGAGATGATGCACACTTATTCGCTCATTCATGATGATTTACCTTCGATGGATAACGCAAGCCTTAGGCGCGGCACACCAACGCTTCACGTCACATATGACGAGACTACTGCTATACTTGCAGGGGATGCACTAAATACGCATGCTTTTTATGAAATTTCACGCGCTGATCTGAGTGCTGAAACACGTATAAAATGCGTGGAAATTTTAAGCCAAAATGCTGGCGTTAGCGGCATGGTGCTAGGTCAGGCGCTGGATTGTTTTTTTGAAAATACAGACAAAGAGGACATCAAAAGAGTAAAGGCTAAATTTGGCCTCTCTGGCAAGATGCTAAGCCTTGATGAGCTAGTATTTTTACATATCCACAAAACCGCAAAGCTCATCGCTGCTAGCCTAAAAATGGGTGCTGTGATAGTAAATTTAAACGAGACTGAGTGCGATAAAATTTATGATATCGGACTAAAGCTTGGGCTTGCTTTTCAGATACAAGACGACATCATCGATCTTACAAGCAACGAGGCAGCCGCTGGAAAGCCCGTGCATAACGACCTAGAGAAAAACTCATTTACAAATTTACTTGGTTTAGAGGGCGCTAAAAAGAAAAAAGATGAGCTAATATGCGAGATAGAAGAGACGTTAAATCAGATAGACGCTGGCATAGCAAAGATGATCTTGGAGCTTACGGATAAGCACCTTAGATAAAAGCTAGAAATTTCTAGCTTTTTTACTACTAAAAATTTAGAAAATTTATATCACTTTTTAGACATTTTTGACAAAAATGCAAGGCAAGTTTTAATCACTTTTTTGTATAATCTGGCGCAATAAAAGGAGATCATATGCTAAAAAAACAAGCCGATACTATAAGATTTTTGTGCGCTGACATGGTGCAAAACGCTAACAGCGGACACCCAGGTGCACCTATGGGTCTAGCTGATATTATGGTGGTTTTAAGCAACTTTTTAAAACACAATCCAAAAAATCCAAAATGGCTAAACAGAGATAGGCTTGTTTTTAGCGGTGGTCACGCATCAAGCTTGGTTTATAGCTTCTTACATCTAAGCGGCTACGATCTAAGCCTAGATGAGCTTAAAAATTTTCGCCAACTTGGCTCAAACACTCCAGGACACCCAGAAATTCACACTCCAGGAGTTGAGGTGGCTACTGGCCCACTTGGTCAGGGCGTGGCAAATGCAGTTGGCCTAGCTATGGCAGAAAAATACGCTGCAAACGTGCTAAACGAGCCAGATAATAAAATAATCGATCATAAAATTTACTGCCTTTGCGGCGATGGCGACTTAGAAGAGGGCATAAGCTACGAGGCATGTTCGGTAGCCGGAAATTTAAGACTAGACAACCTTGTGCTCATCTACGACTCAAACAACATCACGATCGAGGGCGATACAGCGATAGCATTTAGCGAGGATGTCAAAGCTAGGTTTGAGGCGCAGGGTTGGGAGGTCGCACGTATCGACGGACACGACTATGATCAGATCGAATTTGCACTTGAGCAAGCAAGCGAGAAAGAGTCGCCATATCTCATAATTGCAAACACACGCATAGCACGTGGCGCAATGGAGCTTGAGGGCAGCCACCACAGCCACGGCGCACCGCTTGGCGAAGAGATCATCAAAAAGGCAAAGGCTGCAGCTGGCTTTGACCCTGAGAAGAAATTTGCTATCGACGAGGACGTGCTTTTAAGATTTAGAGGCGCGGTAGAAAAGGGCGACTTGGAAGAGGCTATGTGGAACAAAAAGGTTGAGGCATTAAGCAGCGAGGGCAAAAATTTACTAACCTCACTTCTTAATCCAGACTTTAACAAGCTCGAATTTTCAGACTTTAGCGACAAAAAGCTAGCCACAAGGGATACAAACCATGTAATTTTAAATGAGATAGCTAAAAAACTACCTGGCTTTATCGGTGGTAGTGCTGACTTAGCTCCTTCAAATAAGACTGAGCTAAAGGGTATGGGCGACTTTCCAAATGGCAAAAATATCCACTACGGCATCAGAGAACACGCTATGGCGGCCATCAATAACGGTATCGCTAGATACGGCCTTTTCTTGCCATTTTCAGCAACATTTTTCATCTTTAGCGACTATCTAAAGCCAAGTGCAAGGATAGCAGCACTCATGGGCATCAAGCACTTTTTTGTCTTTACACACGATAGCATCGGTGTTGGCGAAGATGGTCCTACACATCAGCCGATCGAGCAGCTTAGCACATTTAGATCGATGCCAAATTTCTACACTTTCCGCCCAGCTGATGGCAACGAAAATGCAGCCAGCTGGAAAGTGGCTCTAAATTTAAACGCTCCAAGCGCATTTGTGCTTAGCCGCCAAGGGCTTGATCCACTTGCTAAAGGTGAATTTGGCGAGGTTAGCAACGGCGCATATCTTTTAAGCTCGTCAAAAGATGCGAAGATAACATTTATGGCAAGTGGTAGCGAGGTATCACTCTGTGTAAAAGCAGCTGAAATTCTTGGCGAACAAGGCATTGGCGCAAATATCGTATCAGCACCTTGTTTTGACCTACTTTGCGAGCAGCCAGATGAGTATGTGGCTAAAATTTTAGATAAAAATACAACCATCATCGCAGTTGAAGCTGCAACCGGCTATGAGTGGTATAAATTTGCTGACGCAGTTTATGGCATGAATAGCTTTGGCGCTAGTGGCAAGGCGAACGAGCTATTTGATCACTTTGGATTTACTCCGCAAAAACTTGCAAATTTTGCTAGCGAACTTATATAAATTTAATCTTGGGGAGTAAAATCCCCAACTGCAATCTAAAATCAAAAAAGGCATTTTATGGAAATTTCTCACGTTATTGTTTTGGCCTTGGTGCAAGGCATAAGCGAATTTTTGCCGATATCTAGCTCGGCTCATCTTATCTTGGTGCCAAAGCTACTTGGCTGGCCAGATCAGGGGCTTGCCTTTGATGTGGCAGTGCACGTTGGTACGCTAAGTGCGATACTTTTTTATTTTAAAGATACGATTTTTAAGCTACTTCGTGACTTTTTTGCCTCGATCATACAAAGAAAGATGGTGGGCGATAGCTTGCTTGTCTGGTGCGTCGGCTTTGCTACCATTCCAGTTGGGATTTTTGGACTTTTGTTTAACAATATTATCGAAGAATACGCAAGAAGCGGCGTTGTGATCGCTATTACTACGATCGTCTTTGGCATAGCACTTTACTTTGCAGATCTTCGCTCGACAAATAAAAGCGAATATGAAATGACGATAAAATTTGCTCTTATTATCGGCCTTGCTCAAGCTGTGGCGCTCATCCCTGGCGTCTCAAGATCAGGTATAACGATGACAGCAGCCTTATTTTTAGGTTTTAGCCACAAGGGAAGTGCGAATTTCTCATTTTTGATGTCGATCCCAGTCATCATCCTAGCCGGCGGACTTGAGAGCATCAAGCTAATCAAAGATCCAAACGCTTTGCCATGGAGCGACATCGCCCTTGGCGTCATCATAAGTGCTGTTAGTGCTTATCTTTGCGTTAAGCTATTTATGGGTATCATCTCAAGGATTAGAATGTTGCCTTTTGTCATCTATCGCTTGATCTTGGGAGCATTTTTGCTTTATCTATTTTTATGATTTTAAAGTTTTAAAAAGTAAAAGCCAAGTGTGGAGAAATTTTTCACACTTGGCAAGAATATTTAGCGTGAGTATCTTTCAAGAAAAATTTCAAGATAAGCTTGATAATTTAATCCTCTTTTTTATCTTTTTTAATAACATTTAACAGATCTTTTGCAGCTTGGTAAGCCCTATCTCCAAATTTCTTAGCTTCTGATTTGATGTCTATTTGCTTAATGTCTTCAAATTTTTCATTGGCTTTTTTCTCAAGATTAGCGATCTCTTGTTTGATCTCTTCGATTTTATCGTTTGTATCAAAATTTAGTTTTAGCTTTTTACTCTTGTCATTTAGCTCTTGCTTTAGGGCTTCAAATTTATTATTTGCCCCACTCATAAGCTTTGCCATGCCGTTTGACTTTAGCTCTTCTATCCTTGAAATAATCTGCTCTCTTGCTTGATCGCTAATGCGTTTAAATTTTGCTAGGTTTGTATCTAGTTCGCTATTTATCACATTTTCGATCTCATTTCTTGCTACACCTTCAAATTCTTTTTCAAGTTCCCTAAGCAAGGCTATAAATTCTTCATCAATATTTTTTAAATTTAGTAGTTGTGAGTTTAGCCTAAGCTCATCTGGAGCAAATTTCGCCTCATCTTTGAGCTTTTCTATGGCTCTTAAAATACCATCTCTTGTGCCACTTATCGCTCCACTTATCAACTCTTTTGCAAAGATATGACCCTCGTCTGCCAAATTTGCTGCTGCTATGATGATGTTTTTTGAAATTTCAAGTATCCGCTCTTTGCTAAACTCTCCTCCAATTATCGCAACATAGGTCATATTTTTAGCTATCGCACCAGCTGTTTCCTCGACATCTTTTGCACCTTCAAGAGTTGTTAAAAATGCGATTTGAGCACTTTCTTTTAAGATACCAAGAAGCCTTGTTTCTCTAATGATCGCATTATTTAAAAGCTCTAAAATTTCCTCTTTTTCACTAAAATTTCTATCTTTTACGACTTCTTCGGCTGCTTCAAATGAAATTTTGAGCCTATTTTTTATCTCTTCACGTTTTGCTTCTATTGCACGATTTAGCTCATCTTTTTTATCAAGTAGCTCGTAAAGTGCCTTTTCCTCAGCACCGACAATGGCTTGATTTATCCCCTCCATGGCACTTTTTAGATTTTTTGCATTTATGAGATCTTCTTTGTTCATCTTGTTATAAAGATCATTCATTTTAGCCTTTAAAATTTCTGGCAAAGCATTTATATCTTTGTTTGCAGCATCTTGAAAAAAGTTATTGCAAAGAGCTTTTATGCTTATTAATAAGCCATCACTGTTTTTATAATCATGTAAATTTTGTTCTAAATTGTCCATATCTTTTACCTTATAAAACGTATTTTGCTTCGTGTTTTAGTGCTGAAAATATCTCTAGCCTCTCTTCTTCGCTCAAAACTAGTACAGCTAAGTCATAGCTTGCGTACTTTTTATCTTTGCTAAATTTTGAAAAGACTAGCTTAAATTCTCTATCTTTTAATATCTCTTTTACCTTTTCTTCTACATTGACATCTGCATCAAATATTATTTTATATTCCCAATGCGTTGGGTAATCAATTTTTGCTTTTTTGTTATTTAGATCGCATATACTCGCCACTTTTTCCTCCTGTTTTACTCTCTAACACGATATTACTTATTTCCATGCTTTTATCTATAGCTTTTACCATATCATAAATGGTCAAAAGCCCCACGCTAACGCCAGTTAATGCTTCCATCTCAACGCCTGTTTTACCCTCTATTTTTACACTCACATAAAGCTTAAAAGCACAAATTTCAGGTAGCTCTTCGATATCACAATCCACACCTAAAATAGCTAGTGGATGACACATCGGGATTAGCTCGCTTGTCTTTTTAGCACCCATGATCGCAGCGACAACGGCTGTTTGGATGACTGGGCCTTTCTTGCCAGTATTTTCTTTTATCGCTCTAAAGGCCTCTTTGCTCATTTTGATGATCCCGCTAGCAGTTGCTACTCTTTTTGTAGGATCTTTTGGGCTTACATCGACCATTTTTGGGCGGTCTTTCTCATCTAAATGCGTTAGCATTATCTCTCCTTTTTTGGCGGATTATAGCCTATTTAAACAAATTTAAATTACCAATGGCTTTAAGCTAAAAATATATCAAATGTATAAAATTTAACTTTTTACTTAAATGCTGAGAAAAATTCTCATTACTTAATATAATTATTTAATTTAAATAATTTTCTTAAGAAATAATTTAAATCTAAATTTTTATGCAAATTAGTACTAAAAATAAGCGATTCAATAGATAATAAATTTTATTAAAGCCATATTAGTATTGATTAAATCATAATGTCTATATAATGTAAATAATAAAATTTAAAAAAAATTATTGATATTTTTCTTTAAAAGCTTAAAAAAATAAATTAATCGCTAATTTGCTTTTAAGAGTTAAGTATGTATAGTTTTTTTGCTTAATAAATTTATGATGAAAGTGCCTTGGATTATGAGATTTCTGCTTTGTATAAGTTTGTTTTTGATAACAGCTTTTGCCCAGCAATTAGGCTGCTTTATTAATGAAAGCAACCAAAGCATCGTCTTTATAAAAGATGGACAGATTAAAAATTTGGATCTAAAAGATACGATTTATAAAAATCAAGAGTGCGGAAATGATGGAGAATCCTTTTATATTGCAAATTTAAACAATGAGATTATTGAGGTAACAAATGAGAAAAATTTCTTATTTGCTATGCCAAATATTGGCTGTAAAATTTCGCAAATTATGGCAATTAAAAATAAAATTTACGTAGCTTGCGATATGGCTAATGAAGTAAGCATAGGCGTTTTTGATAAAAATCTAAATAAACTTTTAACTAAAAATTATAAAGATGTTTATAAAATTTCGAGCCTTTTGCCAATTGATGATGAACTATTTTTTACGAGCTTTAATGGAAAAGCATTTTTGCTTGATAAAGAGCTTAATTTAAAAGAGAAAAAGCGTGTCGGTTTTGCTCCGCTTAGTGCCTGTAAATTTAAAGAGAATGATATTTTGCTTGGCTTTAGAGATGGAGAAATTTTAGATTTTAAAAGTGGAATTAAAAAGCAAGTTTTAAAATCTAAAATTTCAGCTCTTGCGTGTATGGAGGATGAAATTTTTATAGGTGATGGGGATGGAGTAGTCTATAAATTTGACAAAGATCTTAAACTAAAAGGGCAAAAGGCTCTTTTTGGCAATGAGATAAAAAGAATTTTTATAGATAAAGGCGTCTTAAATGGCGTAAATTTAGACAATGAGATAAAGAGTTTAGAGATAAATTCATTTTAAAAAGGAGAGTAAATGCAAAAGTTATTTTGTGTCGCAAGTGCTGCGTTGCTTGGGCTATCTTTAACTACTGCTTGTGCTGCTAGTAGTGACCTTGAAAAAGTCATGAAAGAGCGTGGGCTAAGCGAAAAAGATGTCCTTGCAGCTGCTAAAACTTATCAGCCTAGCGGTAAAAAAGATGATTTCATCGTCTTTTCATCTGGCGGGCAAAGCGGTCAAGTGCTAGTTTATGGCGTTCCGTCGATGAGAATTTATAAATACATCGGCGTTTTCACACCAGAGCCTTGGCAAGGATATGGCTATGACAATGAGTCAAAAGCTGTTTTGAAACAAGGCAACATCAGGGGCAAAGAGATAACATGGGGCGATACACACCACCCAAATTTCACTGAGAAAAATGGCGAGTATGTTGGTGATTATCTATTTATCAACGATAAAGCTAACCCAAGAATCGCAGTTATAAATTTGCATGACTTTGAGACAACTCAAATCGTTGTAAACCCTATCATGAAGAGTGAGCACGGCGGTAGCTTCATCACTCCAAATAGCGAGTATGTTATCGAAGCTAGCCAATATGCAGCTCCGCTTGATAACAACTATCACTCAATAGACGACTATGAAGCAGTCTATAGAGGCGCTGTAACATTTTGGAAATTTGACTATCCAAAAGGTAAGATCGATGAGAAAGAATCATTTTCTCTTGAGCTTCCACCATACTGGCAAGATCTAAGTGATGCTGGTAAAGGCGAGAGCTACGGCTGGGGCTTTACAAACTCAATAAATACTGAGATGTATACTGGCGGTATCGAAAAAGGTCTTCCTCCATTTGAAGCAGGTGCAAGTAGAAATGACACTGACTTCTTACACGTTTATAACTGGAAAATTTTAGAAAAACTTGTTCAAGACAAGAAAAACTACAAAGTTATAAATGGACACAAGGTAGTTACAATAGACGCTGCCGTAAAAGCTGGTGCGTTATTTTTGATCCCAGAGTCAAAGAGCCCACACGGTTGTGATGTAAGCCCAGATGGTAGATACATCATTATTGGTGGTAAGCTTGATACTCACACATCAGTTTATGACTTTAGAAAGATAAAAGAGCTAATCGATAAAAAAGAGTATGCTGGCACTGACCCATACGGAATTCCTATATTAGATAGAGAAAAGTCAATGCACGGACAAGTAGAACTTGGACTTGGACCACTGCATACATCATTTGACTCACAAGATGGCGTACTTTATACTTCACTTTACGTTGATAGTCAAATCGTAAAATGGGACTATAAAAATTTAAAAGTGCTTGATAAGATAAATGTTCACTACAATATCGGCCACCTTGATACAATGGAAGGCAAATCAGCAAAACCAGTTGGCAAATATGCAATCGCTCTTGATAAACTTTCAATCGATCGCTTTAGCCCAGTTGGCCCACTTCATCCACAAAATCACCAGCTAATAGACATCACTGGTGCAAAAATGGATCTAATCTATGATATGCCAATACCACTTGGTGAGCCACACGATGTTGTGTCAATAGCTGCTAGCAAACTAGCTCCAGCGCTTACTTACAATATGGGTACAAACTCAAGAACAGGCGAGGCTAGCCCATATGCAACTCTAGCTGGTCAAGAAAGAGTTGAGAGAAACGGCAAAAATGTAACCGTCTATGCAACGATGATCAGAAGCCACATCAACCCAGAGCACATCGAGGTAAATAAAGGTGATAACGTAACAATTCACCTAACAAACCTAGAGCGCGCTCAAGATGAGACTCACGGCTTTGGCATCGACCTTTACAACATTCACGCTTCACTAGAGCCTGGCAAAACTGCTTCAGTAAATTTCGTAGCTGATATGGAAGGTGTCTTCCCATACTACTGCACCGAGTTTTGCTCAGCACTTCACCTAGAGATGATGGGCTATTTACTTGTTAAAGATCCAAATAAAAAATATGAATCTGCAAAAAATAACAAGCTAAAAACTCTAAGCCCAGAAGCTTTAAAAGCTGAATACGACAAAGTAATCGCAACTAATAAGGCAACTGATGATGTTATCCAAGAGGTTGTTAAATACCTAAAAGAGAAACATTATGAGAAATATCCAAAAGTAAAAGCCTTGGTTGATGACGCACTTGATCAATACGGTCACATCAAAGAGGTAAAAGCTAAAGCTGACGAAGCTTACAAAAAAGGCGACGTAAACGGCGCTATCCTTTGGGAGTACCAAGTATGGCAATACATGGTTAAAACAGCTGACGTTGGCTTAAGAGCTAAAAATAACCTAGCTAAAGAGATCGCAACTCCTATGAGTCCAGCTGCTGCAAAAGGTGAAGAGGCTTATCTAAAAGGCGGATGTAATGGCTGCCACGTTATCGGTCAAGTAAGCTCAGGTCCAGACCTAACAGGCGTTTTGCTAAGACATGAAAACGGCGAAAAATGGGTAGCAGAATTTATCAAAGATCCTGCTAAGTTCTATAGTGATGACTACATTAAATCAATGATTGATTACTTTAACCTTAGAATGCCAAATCAGCATATGAGCGATGAAGAGATCAAAAATATCATCGAATACCTAAAATGGGTAGATGAAAACGCTGGTATGTAGTTTTTAAAGGGGCATTTTGCCCCTTTTTAAATTTTAAAATTTTATTTTTAGCAGATTAAATTTTAAAATTTAAAGGAGAGATCATGAGTAAATATAAAATTTATACCATTGTTGCACTTGTCTTAATGACTGTTTGTTTTACTTTGCCTGTTCTTGGTTGGCACGGAGCAAAAGAGCGTATAGCTGATGGAGATGAACTACCATCTTATACTTACGGTATCTATAATCTTTATAGCTCATTTCAGTATAAAAATCACCTTTTATCAAAAGATGTAGCAAGCGATCTTCATAAGATGATCGAGCAAAAAGCAGAGATAGGCACACCATCTTTTCCTATCTGGTACGTCTCTCTTGAAGCTCCAAATTATCCAAAATCAGCCTTTCCTGATGGAATTCCTGTATATTTTCACGTAGATGGATATAGTGGTGACGTGCATGAGATGAATACGATAAATCACTACATCGGTATGTATCCTATGGAGCATGGCGGAAATTTAGAGCGAGCGATAGCGCCTTATTATTTGCTTATTTCAACGCTTTGTATGCTTGCATTTTTGTATTACAACGGTAAATTTAATTCACTTCTTATGGTTCCAACGATTATCGCCCCTGTGCTATTTATGAGCGCATTTGCAGGATGGCTTTACTGGTATGGACACAATATGCAAGAGTGGGGTGCATTTAAGATTAAACCATTTATGCCAACAGTTTTAGGCGATGGTAGCGTTGCACAATTTACAACACACTCTTATCCAAGTATCGGATTTTGGGTTATGATCGCCATGAGTGTATTTTGCATACTTGCAGTATTTTCAAAGAAAAAAGAGCTAAATGCGTAAAATTTTTATTTTTGCCCTTGCTTTCTTGCCTATTTTTAGCTCTGCAAATATCCTTCAAGATGCAATAAATAACGCTAGCCCTGGCGACGTTATAAAGCTAGGAGACGGCATCTATGAAGGAAGCATAACTATAAATAAGCCGCTTAGTATCGTTGGTGAGGGCAAAAACGCTCACATAAAAGGAAATGGTAAAGGCACAGTTGTAAAGATTATTGCCTCAAATGTTACGCTTAGAAATTTAAAGATAAGCGGTAGCGGAAATGACCTTGGTGAGCTAGATGCTGGCATTGGCTGTGATAAAGCAAATAATGTCTTGATTACGCAAAATGACTTGAGTGATGTGCTTTTTGGGATTGATTTTAAAGAGTGCAGTAGCTCAAAGATCACTGAAAATAACATCACTTCTAAAAAGGGGGCCAGTCTTGGCTTTAGAGGTGATGCGGTTAGACTTTGGTATAGCCATGAAAATTTAATCGAGGGTAATTATATTTATGATAGCCGCGATATGGTTGCATGGTATGCGAGTCACAATAAATTTTTAAAAAATAAAGCGATCCGCGGTAGATACTCGCTTCACTTTATGTATGCGAATCAAAATTTAGTCGAAAACAATGATTTTATCGGCAATGCAGTCGGTATGTTTTTTATGTATTCAGCTGGCTCAAATATAAAAAATAATCTTGTTATGGATAGTGACGGCGCTTTTGGTATCGGTATCGGTCTAAAAGATGTTTCAAATTTTACTATCGAAAACAATACGCTTATCTATAATGCGAGAGGAATTTTGCTTGATAACTCGCCTTTTCAGCCAGGCTCAACGATAAATTTCTTAGGCAATAAAATTTTACACAACGTAGTTGGCGTATATTTTCACGCTACTCAGGGGACAAGCATATTTGAAAATAATGATTTTATAGGCAATATGGATATCGTTGCGAACGACACTCCAGGTGATAAAATGGCATTAAATCGGTGGAGTAAAAATTATTATGATGAGTATGAGAGCTTTGATAGAGATAAAGATGGCTATGGCGATACGCCGTTTATGCACCTATCGTATGCCGATCAGCTTTGGCAGTATTATCCGAATTTGCAGTTTTTCTATGGCTCAAGTGTCTTTAGTATCTTAAATTTTTTAGCCAAACTCGCGCCATTTTCTGAGCCAGTAAAGCTACTTGAAGACAGCACGCCAAGGATAAAACCACTTGATGCTTCAAATTTTAACGCGTTAAGGGCAAAACGTGGATAGAAGAAAATTTATAATTTTAGGCTCAGTCGCAGCTGCCGCAGGATATGGCATAGGTAAAATTTTGCCAAAAAGTAGCGGTGATAAACTCTATCTTAGACCACCAGGCGCGGTTGATGACTTCGATGATCTTTGTGTCAAATGCGGTCAGTGTGTGCAGGTATGCCCTTATCACAGTATAAGTTTGCTTGATATAAAAGATGGATATTCAAATGGTACAGCATACATCGATCCTAAAAAGAGAGGTTGCTATTTATGTGATCTTTTCCCATGTGTACTCGCCTGTCCAAGTGGTGCGTTAGATCATGCTACAAAAGTTGTTGATGATGTGAAAATGGGTGTTGCTGTCTTGAGTAATACAAATGCCTGTATGTGCCTAAAAAGAGAAAAACTAAGCGAAGATAGCGTTGAAGATTTGCTTGTTCGCAAAATTTATAACGATAGGGAAGAGGCAGAAAAAGATAAGATAAAAGGCAAAATCGGTCAAATTTGTGACCTTTGTGTCAGCATTTGCCCAGTTGGCGATAGTGCAATAGTAATGAGTGAAGCAAATTTACCACTCATAAAGCATGGCTGCGTTGGGTGTGGGGTGTGTGCTGAGGTTTGCCCTGTAAAAATTATAAATATAGCCCCAAAAATGAGTTATGATGAAATTTATAAGGAGAAAGAATGAGATTAATAATGTCTTTAGTAGCTACCGCTTTGCTATTTGTCGGCTGTGAAAAGAGTGATGACAAAGCGCAAAAAGCAGCCAGTGAGCAACCAATAAATGTAGCCACGAGTGCTAGCATAAAGGTTGAAAAAAAAGAAAATAATCAAAGTACAAATAAACAAAATGACTTCATAAAATATGATATGCACGGCGAAAAGAGCGTAAAATTTGGACTTGAAGATAATAACGTAAGCCGTCAAATCGGTGCTTTAGCAATGGTAAGAACCCCTCTTCAAACTATAAATTTAAGACTCATAAAGGGTAGGCTTAGCAAGAATTTCATCACAAAGTGCTCAGCTTGTCATGATGATTATGCAAATGGCATCATCGGGCCATCACTTTTAACAAAAAGCGAAAATGAAATTTATACAATGATAAATGCTTATAAAAATAAAGAAAAAGTCAATGTCTTGATGCGAGATCTTGTTAAAAAAATGGATGATAGTGAAATCAGAAATTTAGCTAAAGAAATCAGTGATTTTAATACACAATTTAGGAGCAAATAATGAAAGTAGGAAAGATTATAACCATTATTTTAGCAGTAGCAATTTGCGGTATCATGGTGTTTATGTTAAGCCAGACTCCGCCTAAAAAGGAAAAGGTAACAACTAATGCTCAGCCAAAAGTAGAGCAAAATTTTACAAAAGAGCAGCTAAAGTCTAGCGAAGAATTTGCCAGCGAAGATGAGCTAAAAAAGGTAAAAGAGCTAAGTCTAAGTGTGGCTAAAGTGCACAATGAAGGCGTTAGTAAGCAGTATCTAACAACTTGTGCCCCGTGTCATGGTGCAAATGCAAAAGGCGTCGTAGCTCCTGATATAACACACCTAAGTAAGGATGAATTACTTAAAAAACTAGCTGATTATAAAGCTGGTAAGGTACAAAACTCACTTATGAAGGGGCTACTTACAAATGTTAGTGATAGCGAGCTTGAAAGCCTTGCAGATGAAATTTCTAAATTTAAAAAGTAAAAATGGACAAATATAACACTCGTGCGACGATTAGAAATGTAAGCTTTCTAAGCACGTTAATCACAACTACAAAAGATGGCAAAAAGCGTCCTAGTATACGATTTTGGCGCATATTTAGCATTATTCTAGTTCATCTTTTATTTGTGCTTTCATATAGAGTTGATATACAAATTTTAGAAGGCGACATCAGTGCCTCAAGGATATTTGGTTTTCACTTGGCAGATGCTTTTATGAGCCTGCAAGTATTTTTGGCGACGCATGAAATCCATGTAAATTTAATAATTGGCTCACTTAGTATCTTGGCATTTTATATCATTTTTGGCGGTAGAGGCTTTTGCTCTTGGATCTGTCCATATTCATTAATAAGCGAAATAGCTGAGAAGATCCATGAAAATTTACGCGCCAAAAAGATAGTAAAACCACGAGTTTTTGACACAAAGTGGCGATATGTTTTTACTATTTTATTTTTAACCCTTAGCTTTGCTAGTGCAAGTCTTACATTTGAAATTTTTAATGTTGTTGGGATTTTTTCAAGATTTATTATCTATGGCTATTTTCATGCTATTTGGTTCGTTGTGGCCATGCTTATGGTTGAAATTTTCTTCTCACGTAGAGCTTGGTGCAGATATGTCTGTCCTATTGGAGCTACTTACTCAGTGCTAGCTAAACCAAATGCCATAAAAGTTAGCTGGGATAAAGAGAAGTGCGATCACTGCTTAGTTTGCACCGATGTTTGTCTAGTGCCTCACGTACTTTTTATGACAAAAAAGGGAGCAAAGCTTGACGAGAGCAAAAATATCTTTAGGATAGCTGGTGCTGATTGTACGCTTTGTGGTAGGTGTATTGATGTGTGTCATCAAGATGCACTGAAATTTGACAACGGCTTTAAAAAACTCATATAAGGAAAATTTTTGATAGATATAAAAGAAGTAACTAAAATTTTTGGCTCGCAAAGGATACTTGACAATGTTAGCCTAAACGTAAAATCTGGCGAAAAAATAGCAATACTTGGACAAAATGGAGCTGGCAAAAGCTCGCTCATGCGTATCATTTTAGGCGAGTTTATTCCAAATAGCGGAAGCATCGCGATAAATGGCGTAAATACTCTAAAAGATAGAAAAGGGGCTTTGAAATTTATCTCATTTGTGCCACAAACCCCACCACCGCTTAAATTTAATCTACGCGAGCTTTGTGAGTTTGTTTGCAAAAGCTCAAATGTAAAGTTTGAAGAGATTGAGAAATTTAGCAAGCTTTTAGAGCTTGATCTGCATGCAAATTTAAATAAGCCATTTTATAAGCTCTCTGGCGGCATGAAACAAAAGATGCTAATAGCCATCGCATTTGCTAAGGATAGTGAAATTTTGATGTTTGATGAGCCAACGGCAAATCTTGACGTAAAAGCAAGGCTTTCTTTTAAAAATTTACTTGATAATTTTACACAAAACAAAACACTTGTTTTCATTTCACACCGTATCGATGAGATAGCAAATTTATTAGATAGATGCGTCTATATGGACCTTGGCAAGATCATCAAAGAAGAAAATTTAAGGAGCAAGAGTGAATAATCTTTTTTTAATAGCGAAGCTTGATGTAAAAGAGTCTTTTCGCTCAAGATGGTTTGTGATATATGCTGCTCTTTTTTCTGCTTTGATGATAGGATTTTTATTTAGCGGCGTGACTGATTCACGTGTACTTGGCTTTTCTGGTCTTACTAGAGCGCTGCTTTTGTTTATTCAAATTTGTGTCATCATTGTGCCTATTTTTATTCTCATCTCAACCGTAAGAAGCATAAATCAAGATAGAGATACAAATTTGCTTGAATACATCCTTAGCTTCCCACTAAGTCTTAGAGAGTATTACTTTGGTAAGGCACTGGGCCGTACATTTGTTGTTTTTGTACCACTTTTGTTTGCTCTTTTGCTTTGTGTTGTTGTTGGTCTTATAAAAGGTGTTGCGATACCTTGGGGCGTGCTGGTGCTTTACTTTGGACTACTTTTTAGCTTAAGTATCATTTTTTTATCGCTTGGATTTTTTATCTCAAGCGTGATTAAAAATCAAGAGACAGGCCAAGGCGTAGCGTTTTTACTTTGGCTTATAATGCTTGCGTTCATTGATCTAGCATTAATTGGACTTCTTATGCGAAGCTCGGTTGATGAGTACGTTATTTACGCTATTGCTATACTAAATCCGATAGAGCTTTTCAGGATAGCAGCACTTAGTCTTTTTGATCCAAATTTAGCAGTTATCGGTACTGCATCTTATTTTATTTTAAGCACCTTTCCAAAAGCGACATTTGTAGCTTATGCGATTATTTATCCGCTCGCACTAGGCATTATTTTGCTAGTTTGTGGCTATTTCGCCTTTAGTAAAAAAGATTTGGTTTGAGATTGTTTTTTGTTAAAGAAAAGTTGGTTTTAAATTTAGACGAAACTTGTATTATTCTACTTGTCCAACAAGAAACCTCCTTTTTGTAATAGCTCCCTTTCCCCCAAAGGGAGCTAACTTCTTCCAAGGAAATTTATGAAAAAATCCATTTTATTTTTAGCATTTGCTCTTATGTCTTTGAATGCAAACTGGGATATAAATATGCAAGAGTGTATTAATAAAAGCAACGCTAAAGCTTGCGAGAGTTTTGCTAAAAAGCTTTCAAGCGAGTGTGAGAATAAAGATAAAATTTCTTGCTTTATCTATGCAGATATGCTAGGACGCGGTCTTGGCGCAGAGAAAGATACGCAAAAATCTTTTGAGATATTTAAATCGCTTTGTGATAATGGTAGTAGTGAGGCTTGCTATGAGCTAGCGACAAAGTATCTTCAAGGAAATGGTACTGAGCAAAGCTTTGATCTTTCTGCAAACGCTCTTGATAAAGCTTGCAAGATGGGCAGTAAACGAGCTTGCAATGTATTAGAGCTTGTGCCTAAAAATTAGCCTAATTTTATGCTTGTACTAATTAAAAGAAATTTCTTAAATATAGTTTCTTTAAAGTTAAATTTACTTTAGTATTACTTGGAATTTCTTTTTTATTAACTAAAAATTTTATTAAAATTTATGCTTAAATAATACTATTTCATCGTCCTAAATGGACCCTCCTTTTTGTAACTGATAAGTCTTTGCTTCCCCCTTTTCTGGCTTTTCGTATACACAAAGAGGAGTTGTTTATTCTTTTAAAAATCGAATCTATTTATTTTTTTTCAATTTACATTCTATAAAATTTTTTCTTTTTTGAAATCATAATTGATAATAGTTTTAAATATTATTAAAGTAAATTTTGTATAAGATTGCGAGCCATTATCAAAATCTACTACTAAAAGGCTTTAAAATAAAGTGAAATTTCTAAATCAAAAATTTTTTTATAAATTGCACACTTATTTATCTCTTTTATTTTTCATTCCACTTGCAGTAGTTTGTTTTAGCGGGTGCGATCCTCGTTTATAAAGACGAGCTAAACAGCCTTCTTATCCCAAATATCGTAAATGTAAATTTAAACAAAGAAAATTTAAGCAAAAGGATCAGCTTTGATGAGCTAAGAGATATTATCGCAAGTAAGTTTGGCGGCTACGAGATGGTTGGTGTAAATATTGATGCAAACCCTAAAAAGTGTGACAAAATTTGGTTAATTGAGCACAATGACAGCCAAAAAGAGTGGAAATTTATCTATTTTGACGCTTTTAGCGGTAAGATAAAGAGCGGGCCACTCGCACATGATGAGGGATTTTTTGGAGTTTTAACCGAGCTTCATGAGTCGCTATTTCTAGAAAAGAGCGGTCATGTTATCCTTACTTTAACCGCTATTTTTACGTTTTTTATCTGCATAAGTGGTTTTGTGATTTATAGAAAATTTTGGCTGACACTATTTAGGCTTCGTGTAAATAGACTAAATGTTTTTATGAGTGACATTCATAAGATGATAGGAATTTTTTCTACACCTATTTTACTGCTCATTTGCATAAGTGGTGTTTGGTGGGAATTTCAAATGGTACGCATGCCAGAGTTTAAAAATGACTTCGTGATAGACGCAAAAATTTATAACAAAAGCCTATCTCTTGACGAGCTGGTAGCCCGCTCAAAAAAATGATCTTACTGGTTTTGAGCCGCACTTCATCTCACTGCCTTTTATGCAAGGAGCAAACATACGCCTTTTTGGCTATGTAAAAGATCAAAATTTCTTACATAACGAATATTCAAGCATATTAACTTACGATAAAAATAGCGGCGAATTAGTAAGCATTTTGGACATAAAAAATGCAAATCTAAGCGAAGAAATTCTCTCAGCATTTAGAAAATCGCACTTTGGCAACTACAACCAAATCACAAAATTTATCTGGTTTTTGGTTGGCATTTCACCGCTTATTTTGAGTATTTCAGGGCTTTATTTGTGGATTAAAAGAAATTTTAAAAGGAGAAAAAATGAAAAAATTTTTAATTAGTTTGGTTGCATTAAATTTGATGCAACCTCAAATTTACGCTAGTGAAAATGACAAGGTTTTAGAAGCGGTCGATGTTGTGGAGAGTGAGCGAAGAGACGATGCAAACTACTTTGCAAAAGAGCTTGTAAAGAGCACAACTAGGCTAAATTTAACCTCTCGTCAAACGCCCCAGTCGCTAACTGTGCTAACAGAGGCCAGGCTAAAAGATCAAGGCATCAAAGACTATCAGGTGCTTCTTAGAAATGTCCCAGGTGTCACGCTAAACAAATGGGACGAGCGCGTATATCCGACGGCTCGTGGCTTTGCGATAGATTATTACTTGCTTGATTCGATGCCTAGCTTTGGTAGCTTTAGTCTTGGTGCAAATGATATGAGCTTGCTACCTTATGAAAGAGTTGAGGTGGTAAAGGGAGCAAATGGCTTACTTGCAGGCGCTGGCAACCCAGCTGCAAGCTTAAATTTCATAAGAAAAAGAGCAGATGCAAAGGAGCTTAAAGGAAATTTTGGCATAAGTGCTGGCTCATACGATAGATACGGCGTAAATGGCGATGTGCAAACGCCGGTAAATGAGAGCGGAAGCGTCAGAGCGAGGCTTTCTTTTATGCATGAGAAGTCGCACTCTTATATGGATTATTACAACCGTAAGAATAGCGCGATTTACGGCGTAGTTGATAGCGATATAGGCGATAACTCGTGGCTTAGCCTTGGTACGTTTTATCAAGAGCTAAGACGCCGTGGCGGTAGGTGGGGCGGCATGCCGGCATTTTACACAGATGGCTCTAGGACAAATTTTAGTAAAAATGAAATTTTCTCTCAGCCTTGGACTAGGTGGGATATGAAAACACTTGATTTTTATGCTGATTTTAAGCACTACTTTGAAAATGAAGCGAGCTTAAATTTAAGCTACTCATTTAGGCGCGCAAACACCGACTCAAATCTACTCTACTACGGCGGAGCGGTAAATTTAGACGGTACTGGCAATATGAGTGATCTTTACATTTATGCAAACAAAAGAGAGGAGAACATCCACAACGTCGATGCGTATGCAAATATCCCTTATGAGCTAGCAAATTTATCTCATGAGTTTGTCTTTGGCGCTATGTATAACAACTATAAAAAAAGTAGCGATAATGTAAGTAGCTACTTGCTGCAAAAGACCACGCCAGCTGGGCTTGCTTATACAGCTAGAAGTAGGATTGATTTTAAAAACTTACACCTCGATGATCCAAAATTTCCTTACGCCGATCAAAACAATAAAGACAAAACGATACAAAAGGCATTTTACGCGGCAAATAAACTATCAATCACTGATGAGCTTAAATTTTTGCTAGGCGCCAGGGTTAGCTACTATAAATACGAGATCGAGGGTGGCAAAGGCAATAGAAATTTCACAAATGAGATCACGCCATATCTTGGCGTCACTTACGACATCGGAGCAAACCACACTCTATACGCCAGCTATACGAGTATATTTAAACCTCAAAGCGTAAAGGATGCAAACGACAAATATCTTGATCCGATCCAAGGCAAAGACTACGAAGTGGGCATCAAAGGTGAGTATTTTGATGGGGCACTTCAAGCAAGTCTTGGCGTCTTTAAGATCGTGCAAGACAAGCTTGGTATAGATACTGGCAAGATAAATCCAGCGACAAATGCCAAAATATATGAATCTGGCAAGGGTGTGACAAGCAAGGGTGTCGAGCTAGATCTAAATGGCGAGATCACTAAAAACTTAAGCCTAAGCTTTGGCGCAACGCACTTTAACGCAAAAGATGCTAATGGCGAGAAATACGCCACTGACTCATCAAGAAGCACGGCAAATTTATTTGCAAAGTATGAATTTAGAGACTTTAGAGTAGGGGCTGGAGCTATGTATAAGAGCAAAATTTATAATGGCAAAGGCACAGATGAAATCACACAAAAAGGCTACACTTTGGCTAATTTAATGCTTGGTTATAAATTTGCTAAAAACTTTGACGTGCAGCTAAATATCGATAATCTCTTTAACAAAAAATACTACGAGGGTATCGGCAAAAATATGATGGTTTATGGCGATCCACGCACATTTAATCTCAGCTTTAACTATAAGTTTTAGCTAAATTTACTCTAACGCGCCAGCTAAATTTCTAGTTGGCGCCATTCATTTTTTGCATAGTAGGTGTATAATTTCAAAAAACTAAGGAATTTGCATTGCTTAAAGCGGAAGTGATATATAAATTTTGTATCGTCTGTGTTCTTGCCTGTGGGATCTGCCTGCTTGCATTTACTGGGCTAAATTTCGCCATGGGCGATTATAGTGAGTGGATGATGATCGCGCACAAATTCGCAGGAGCTTTGATCGTTTGTGCCGTGATCTTGCACCTTTTTAACCGCAGAAGAAAGCTAGTAAAGCTCGTAAATGAGATGATCGACGTCACCACGCACCGCAGAAATCCAACTATATGCAACATGGACCGCATCATCGCCTCGCTTGAGCCTTACAGCATCAGTGAAATTTCACGCATGCTTGGCTTTGACGAGGGCGAGTTTTGCAAGAGCTTGCGCGAAAATGATGTTAAATTTAATAACGCCAGCCAGACTTTGCGCCAGATCGCACGGCTAAACGATGAGAAGATATTTTTTGTGCTTGTGCTCATCGTCGAGGCTAAATTTGGTAAGAGATTTTGCGGCGCAGTAAGTTGCAATGTTGGAAGAAAATTTTAGTGCTCGCTATGCGGCTGCCACCTCTGCTCCTCAAGGGCGATGTGGTATAAAAACGTCCTAATGACATCTTCATCGATCTTTAGGTCTTTGTTTAGCTCGCAAAGCGCCTTTCTTTGCTCCTCTAAAATTTTAAAATACCTCTGTCTTGTCTCGTCGCTGATCTCAAAATTTTCACTCTCAAGCTCGAAATTCCAAACCTCTTCAAGCTTTTGAAATAAAAAATGCTCATCACCCACAAATTTCTCTTTTTAAATTTAAGCGAAGCCTCGGCAAGCGCCTTTTTTGATCTTGATCCTTGCAAGCTCATTTGGCATATGGTCGTTAAAGTCTGGAAATTTGACACTTTTTATGAGTAGCGGCAGAGTTAGTCCCTGAACTACGAGCGTTAGCAAGATAACTACAAAGGTGATAAACAAGATGAGGTCTCTATGCGGAAACGGCTCGCTACCAGCCATGGCAGGGATAGAAAGTGCTGCAGCCAGCGAGACTACGCCCCTCATGCCAGCCCAGCCGACGATAAATGGTGCGGCTTTGCCAGGGTTGCGATCGTCCGCCACGCTGATATAGCGCTTCATAAACATCGTGATATAAACGGCGCCATAAGATGCCATGAGGCGGATAACGATGAGCACGGCAGTGACCAAAACGCCGTAAGAGACCGCCTCAAAGAGTGAGACGCCGCTACGCTTTAGCCCTGCTAAAATTTCAGGCAGATCAAGACCGATCATGGTAAAAGCAAGGCCGTTTAGCAAGAAAATGAAGTTGTTCCAAATGGGCACCGCGTGGATCCTTGTTGAAGCGGTGAAAATTTCATTTCTTTTAGTTGAGAGATAAAGTCCGCCACAAACCACTGCCAAAACGCCGCTAGCACCTAGCTCCTCAGCCAAGATATACATGATATAAGGCGTCGTGATCGTCATTATCGTGTCGCTGTTTTCATCAGTCGGTAAAATTTTATGTAAAAAATATGCCGCAAGCGCCACCACAAGACCCGCTAAAACGCCACCAACCACCATCCATAAAAAGGTCGTTGCGGCCTTGTACCAGACAAACTGCCCAGTCGTGACTGCAACTGCGGCGAAGCGAAAGATGATGAGCGAGGAGGCGTCATTTAAAAGGCTCTCACCCTACAAAATAGCGCTGATCCTGCGCGGGGCTTTGACAAATTTAAGGATAGCTGCCGTGCTCACCGCGTCTGGTGGCGAGACGATAGCTCCTAGCATGAAGCCTAGGGCGAGCGAGAAGCCAGGGATCACTAAATTTGCTATCAAAGCAACTGCTGCTGCGCTTACGAAAACCACGATAAAGGCGAAACTGCCGATCGTACGGCGCCATTTATAGAGCTCTTTTAGCGAGTTTGCCCACGCAGCCTCATAAAGAAGTGGCGGCAAAAATATGATGAAAATAAGCTCGGGATCGATCTTGATACTTGGTAAATTTGGCACGAAGTTAATGGCAAGCCCGCCAAGGACTAATAGCATTGGATAGGCGATCTTTAGGCGGTTTGAGACCATCACTAAAGCGATGATGATAGCTAGCAGTGCAAAAAAATAACAGTAAATGTTCGATCATTTTTGTCCTTTAAATTTCTTTTTGTATTAGGGCAATAGAGTAAATTTTGTCAAATTTATGGCGGGTAGAGAGAGATTCGAACTCTCGGTGAGTTGCCCCACACACGCGTTCCAGGCGTGCTCCTTAAACCGCTCGGACATCTACCCATAAAGAAGCGAAATTATATCTTTATTTGCTTAATGCTTGGCTTTTAAAGCTTTAGCCCCAAGATAATGACATCTTTGTACTCATTATCCATTAGGCAAACGCCTGGCAGTTCACCCCATTTTTCAAAGCCAAATTTTAAAAATAGCCCAAGACTTGCTTTATTTTCACTAAATATTAAAGCGATAATATTTTTTAGATTTAGCCTCTTTGCCTCATCTAGACTGTGACTTAAAAGCTGCTTGCCAATGCCCATGCCAAGAGCCTTTTTGGCTACATAGATGCTTATTTCTACACTTATTTTATAAGCTATTTTGGGATTAAAATCACTAAGTGAATACCAGCCTAAAATTTCACCATTTTCTTTATAGACAAAGATTGGGCGAGACTTATTGTGGGCTTTAAACCAAGGTTCTCGTTCCTTCGTGCTAACTGGCTGCATATCAGCAGTCGCAGTTTTTTCTAAAATGTATTCATTATAAATTTGTGTAATCGCTTCAAGATCACTCAAATTTGCTTGTTCTATCAAGCCTAGCCTCTTTTGGCAGCTTGATAGACTGGCTCAAGTTTTGCTGCGATCTCTTTTAGATCTTTTATCCTGCTCTCGTTTGATGGGTGTGTGCTTAAAATTTCAGGCACCTTTCCACCACTCATCTTGCTCATTTTTACCCAGACTTCGACTGCTTCCTTTGGATCGTATCCGGCTCTTGCCATTAGCTCAGTACCGATGTGGTCGGCTTCAGTTTCGTGAGATCGTGAAAATGGTAGAGATATTGTATACTCGCTAGCTAAATTTAGAGCATTAGCTCCAAGATCGCCAAGACCAGTAGCTGTCGCAACTGCAAAAATTCCAATATTTTTGAGCTGATCGGTACTGGCTTGCTCTCTGCTATGTTCTCTAAGCGCGTGAGCGATCTCGTGTCCCATAACCGCTGCCAGCTGCGCATCTGTTAAATTTAGCCTTTTTATGATGCCGCTATAAACTACAATCCTGCCACCTGGCATACACCAAGCATTTAGTGCGTCTTCATTAATAACATTTACTTGCCACTTCCATTTTAGGGCATCATCCCTAAAAACTACAGTTTGAGCGATGAGCCTTTTGGCAATATCTTGAACCCTTTTTGTAAGGATTGGATCGACGTTTAGCTCGCCTTTGCTTCTAGCAGCTGTTAGTGTCTTGACATAAGCTTGAGCTGAACTTTGCTCCATAGCTTCAGAGGATATTAGCATGAGTTGTTTACGATCAGCACCAACGACACCTGATTTTGTCACGCTCGAGCAGCCGACTAAAAGCAAGCTAGCCGTCAATAATGTAAGTAAAATCTTTTTCATTTTTATCCTTTGTGGATTAAAATTTGTCGTATTATAGCCTGAGTCGGATATGCATTGTTAAATGAGGGGAAATTTAATTTTTGGAGCTGAAACGGCTTGTAAAATTTAAAATTTGTCAGAAATTTTCTAAAATAAAACGCATGCAGTGCGTCAGCACGATTGCATGCCACTCCTAACGTGCGAGGGGTTTAGGGGATTTAAAAAGGGGGATAAGGGGACGGCTTCGTAATTCAAGTCCCCTTGTCTCCCTTTTAAATAAAAAGAAATTTACGAATTTAATAAAGCTATTTTGCAAATTTTAAAATCTCATTCACTCGCAAGAATTGACTACTAAGATTTGGCTTCGCTTATAGCTTAGCTCAAATTTTAGAGCCAAAATTACTCGCTCATGAAATTTTAAAATTTACTAGAGTTTATTTGGTACGTAAATTTACGCCTATGCCTTATAGTTTATATTTCTCTCAAATTCTCTCAAACGTTTATTTACAGATCTTAACTCTGTTATTGTCGTCCAGTTATCGATAAAGACGCTAAAACTCTCTCTAACTTGAGAAAAAGCGTTGCTAGCTTGTATAAGCACACCAAGCGTTATAACGCCGCTAAATAGGCCATTTCCCATGATGACATAAGGCACGATGACAAGAATTTGTGAAAATGAAATGAGCCAAAGGTTAAAGTAGCCATAGTGCAAAAATAGTTTGTAATAATTTAACTTTACGCCCGTAAAAAGCTCTAGCATGACATTTGGCTGGCAAAATTTAGACTTATCATCTTCGCCGTAAACTAGCTCTTTTCTAAACGCCGCTTCTGCTTTTTGGTTGTTATACTCGATATGCGGGAGTTTAATGCCCACAAACCACGAAATAATTAAGCCACCGATGCTAATTATTAAAGCAATATAAACAAGCGAGCCCTCGATATCTTTGATGTAAGGCAAACTCACGCTCTTGCTTAGCTCCCAAAGCACTGGTATAAAGGCAATTAGCGTCATGATCGCCCTTAAAACCTGCACGCCAAGGCTTTCCATTATTTTGGCAAAGCGGTAGACATCTTCTTGGATACGCTGCGAACTGCCTTCGATGTCACTTTTGCAGTTTTGCCAAAATTTTAGATATCTAAACGTCATCGCCTCTCTCCAGCGAAAGACCCAGTGGCTAGCAAAAAACGAGATCACGGTGTAAGTCACGACGTAAGGCATAGCGATTTTTATAAAGTTAAAAATTTCTCGCCAAAACTCACTTACATCATGATCTTTTGAGTTTTGCACGATGTCGTAGAAATTTTTATACCACTCGTTTATACGGACATTTAGGTGTGTTTGATAAACAAGAAGTAAGATGATAAATATCGCTCCGCCATAAGCCCAGAGTGCCCATTTTTTATCTTTAAAAAATGATGAAAACATAAAGTACCTTTTGTAAATTTTGGCGAATTATAGCAAGCAATATTAAGCATTTATATAAAATTTAAATGCGAGCTATATCATTTTGCAAATTTTACGTAAAGGAAAATGATGAAGAAATTAGCATTTTTGGCTCTTGGCTTTTTTGCAACACTTGCGTTCGCGGCTGATATGAGGGTCTATAAAAGTCCAACTTGTGGATGTTGTACTAGCTGGGGTGAGGCGATGCAGAAGGCTGGATTTAGCGAAGAGGTCATAAAAGTAGATGATATAGCTAAAGTTAAGAAAGAATTTAACGTGCCGCTAGAGCTTTCAAGCTGCCATACAGCAATTATCGATGGATATATCATAGAAGGTCATGTTCCAGCCGATGAGGTAAAACGACTACTAGAGCTTAAGCCAAAAGATGTAGTTGGTATCGCAGTACCTGGCATGCCGATGGAGAGCCAAGGTATGGAGCAAGGCAGCAAAGCTGAGCAATACGATGTTATTTTATTTAAAAAAGATGGCTCACAAGAAATTTTTGCCACTTACATCGGCACAAAAAAACTAAGATAACTTCAAAAATTTTTAAATTTAGCTCATTTTTCGGCGAGCTAAATTTAAAAAGAAATTCCCTTACTTACAGCTATGATACAAAGTAAAAATGTTAGCGGAACGTAGATAAATTTGCCTACAAAATACCAGAAATTACCATAAGATTTATTTGCTCCAGAATTTATCTCGTCTAAAATTTCTTCTTTTTTAATAATCCAAAACCAAGAAATAGCACCGATTACCGCGCCGATTGGAATAATATAGATCGACACAAAGTCCATCCAAGGCCCCCAACTGCTAATAGGCTCCATAAATGCTCCTATGCCAAAGCAAACTGCACAAAGTAGCGTGAGTGTCCAAAATCTATTAAGAAACGGAAATTTATGCATAAGCGACTCAGCCACGACCTCAAACATGTTTTGAAGTGAGGTGATACCGCCAAAGATGACCGCGGTAAATAGTATGATCGCAAAAATTTGACCGCCGATCATATTTTGTAAAATTTTAGGAAGCGTTACGAAAAGTAGCTTTGGACCCTCAGCTGGATCCATAGCGTAGGCAAAGACTGCTGGGATCATGACAAGCGCTGCTACAAGTGCTGCGATAGTATCAAAAAAAGCCGTAGTTTTAGCACTTTCAACGATATCTTCATCTTTTGAAAGATACGCCCCATAAACGATCATGCCAGAACCAGTGATAGAGAGTGAGAAAAAGGCTTGACCCATCGCAGAAACCCATACCATTGGGTCTGCAAGCTTACTAAAGTCAGGAATAAAAAGGAATTTATACCCATCAAACGCATTTGGCAGCATCGCGACATTTATAGCCAGAATGCTAAACAATACGAAAAATAGTGGCATCATTATTTTATTAGTTTTTTCGATACTTTTTGCCCCAAAAAATAGTGTAAGAAGCGTACCAACAACGATAATAAAATGATAAGGCAAGACTGAGTAATCTTGAAGTGCAAATGAGTTAAACCAAACGTTCGTATCAACGCTCATAAATGAGCCAGTAAGCGCCTGAGTAAGGGCTTTTAGTACGTAGGCGATGATGACTGCGTAGCCAATGGCTATACAAAGTGAGCCAGCAAGCGGAAGCCAGCCAATAATACTGCCAAATACGCCTAAATTTCTACTTTGCCAAGCATATTTATATGATCCAAGCGTGCCAGTTTTTGCACGTCTGCCAATCGCATACTCCGCACTTAGTCCAACGTATGAAAAAAGAGCTATGAAAAAAACATAGATGAGTAAAAATGCCGCACCGCCATTTGTGCCAAGTTTATAAGGAAAGCCCCAGACATTTGCCATGCCAACTGCTGATCCAACACAGGCCAATATAAATGCCCAACGCGATGAAAAATTCTTTTTGCTCATTGTAAAATCCATAAATTTAGTGATGAAAATAATGTTACCAAAATATGATTTAAGAACTTTTTATAAAACTTAAATTTAAGAAACGTTGTTACTTTTGGGCGTGGCTAATTTGACCGCTAAATATAAATTCGCTATAATCAGCCAAAATTTTTAACTCTTAAGGATCATAATTGTACCCCAGTAGCGATAACTCGCTTTTAATGGTAATACTTGCCATTGTATTCATTTTACTAAATGCCTTTTTTGTTTTATCAGAATTTTCTCTTGTTAAAGTTCGTAAGTCTAGACTTGAAGAACTTATAAAGGAGAAAAAGCCAAATGCTCAGCTTGCTTTTGAGATGTCAAACAAGCTTGATACCTATCTTAGTGCCACTCAGCTTGGCATCACACTAAGCTCACTTGCTCTTGGTTGGATCGGTGAGCCAGCGGTTGCAAGACTTATAGAAGCTCCGCTTAAAAATTTCTTCAACTTTAGCGATATCTTAGTTCATACGGTTGGTTTTGCGATCGCATTTACGCTTATTACGCTACTTCACGTTGTAATGGGTGAGCTTGTGCCAAAGTCAGTTGCTATCGCAAAGGCTGAGACTTCAGTGTTAAAAATCGCTCGTCCACTTCACTTTTTCTGGGTACTATTTTCGCCTGTAATTAAGCTTTTTGATATTTTAGCAACCATTGGACTTAAAATTTTAGGCATCCAGCCAGCTAAAGAAAATGAACTAGCTCACTCTGAAGAAGAGATAAAAATCATCGTTGGTGAGAGCTTAAAGGGTGGCGTGCTTGATAGTTTTGAGACTGAGATCATTAAAAATGCAGTTGATTTTAGTGACACAGTCGCAAAAGAGATCATGACGCCAAGACGCGATATGATCTGCATAAATAAACAAAAGAGTTTTGAGGAGAATTTACAAGTTGTATTTGAGTCAAAATACACTCGCTTTCCTTATATAGACGGCTCAAAAGATATCATTTTGGGCATGATACACATTAGAGATATTTTGCAACTTCACTTTAGCAAAGATAAAGAGAAGAGTTTTGACTCAATTGTTCGTAAATTTGTCATCGTGCCTGAGAGCCTTTCTATTTCAAAAGTGCTTGTAATGATGAATAAAGAGCAAATTTCAGCTGCGCTCGTAGTTGATGAGTATGGCGGCACAGCCGGACTTCTTACGATGGAAGATATAATGGAAGAGGTGCTTGGTGATTTTAATGACGAGCACGATGAAGTTGATCAGCACTATAAAAAGATAAATGACAATATTTACGAATTTCAAGGCAGATATGATCTAGAGAGCGTTGAAGAGGTTCTTGGTATAAGCTTTGATGAAGAGACAGATCAAGTTACAATCGGTGGATATGTCTTCAACCTAATCGGTCGCTTGCCAGTTGTAGGTGATAAGATCGAGGATGAAAACTGCTACTACGAAGTAAGAAAGATGGATGGAGCTAGCATATCACGAGTCAAAGTTAGAAAAAAGATAAAAAATGAAGAGGAGAGCATTCAATCTTAAATTTATATATTTATGGCTTAAATAAGCCATGTTATGTAAATTTCTATCAATATTGTGATGCTCTAGACCCAATTTCACCATCGCTTATTTCACTAAATTTTTGTTTTAGACAAGTCTTCTAGTTGTAGTCAAACAAAATAAACTCATATAAATTTTTTAGCAGATATATAGCAGTAAAATTTAATCTTAAATTTTAAATATAGTTAATATAATTAAAAATTGTTTTTTACGAGGAGTAAAGATGAGAATAATAAATGTAAAAGATATAAGAGAAGTCGTTGCTAAGCTTTGCAAACAGGCCTGTTATGTCGTGACGCCAGATTTAAAAGCTGCTTTTACAAAGGCTCAAAGTAGTGAAAGCTCGTCACTAGGCAAAGACATTTTGGGCAAAATTTTACAAAATGCTAAGCTTGCGGAAGAGGGCGTTGCACCTATCTGCCAAGATACCGGTATGACGGTTGTTTTTGTGCAGATCGGCCAAGATGTGCATATTGAGGGTGGGTATATTGAAGATGCGATAAATGAGGGCATTGCGGAAGGCTACATTGAAGGCTATCTAAGAAAGTCAGTCGTTGCTGAACCACTTTTTGAAAGAAAAAATACTACAAACAACACTCCAGCTGTCATTCACACTAGGATCGTACCAGGAGATAAACTAAAGATAAAAGTAGCTCCAAAAGGTTTTGGTAGTGAGAATAAATCAGTTTTAAAAATGCTTGTGCCAGCTGATGGTATAGAGGGTGTAAAAAAAGTCTTTTTGGAGGCTGTAAAATACGCTGGACCAAATGCCTGTCCTCCACTAACAATAGGCGTTGGCATAGGCGGTACAATGGATAAGGCAGCACTTTTGGCAAAAGAAGCAGCAGTTCGTTCAGTCGATAGTAAAAATTCTGATCCAAGATATGCCAAATTAGAAGACGAGTTACTAGAGCTTGCTTGTAAAACTGGTGTTGGTCCTCAAGGACTTGGTGGTGACACCACTGCTGTTAAAGTAAATGTCGAGTGGTATCCAACCCACATAGCAGGTCTTCCTGTTGCTATAAATATCAACTGCCATGCTGCACGCCACGCAGATGCCGAGCTTTAAGGAGAAAAAATGTCAGAAGTAAAAAGAATAACAGCACCATTTGATAAAGAGGTGGTAAAAAGCCTAAAAGCGGGAGATAATGTCCTGATATCAGGCACTATCATAGCAGCTCGTGACGCTGCACATAAGGCGCTTACTGAAACATTGGCACGTGGTGAGAAGCTACCAGTTGAGCTAAAGGGCGAGACTATCTACTACGTCGGACCAACTCCAGCTAAACCAAATCAAGCTATTGGAGCAGCAGGCCCAACAACAAGCGGTAGAATGGATAAATACACCCCAACTATGATAAATGAAGTTGGTATAAATGGTATGATTGGTAAAGGCTACAGGAGTGACGCAGTAGTCGAGGCTATGAAAAAATCATGCTGTGTTTATATGGTTGCTATCGGTGGTATCGGAGCGCTCATTAGCCAAAGTATCAAAAAATATGAAGTGTTAGCTTATCCAGAGCTAGGACCAGAGGCAGTTGCTAGGCTTACAGTTGAGGACTTCCCAGCAATAGTAGCCATTGACTGCGAAGGTAATAACTTCTATGAAGTTGGCCAAGCACCTTACAAAAAGATCTAAATTTATTCCGCTAGCAAGCAAGCTAGCGGGCTTTAATAATATCCAAGACACATCGTTTCAGTTAATTTTATGCGTTTTTCAAATGGAGCAGGTGAGAAAAATTTACACTTTTCAATGTAAATTCTATAAGAATAGCTAAGATTAAAATCATCATAAAATTTCTTCAAGTCTATAAATTTGATACCGCAAATCTCATGAAATTTAAAGAGCTCATAGATCTTAGAGCCATTTTTTGCTACAAGATGAGAAGGGGCAAGCGAGGTAAAAGAGCAAAATACGCCTGTTGGAATAAGGCCATTTAAAGGCGTACAGGTTTTTATAGTGTTTTGAAATTTGACTGGAATGCTATTTTTTCTAAGAAAAACTATTCTTGAGTTTTCAAATTTAGCACTTATGACGTTTTTCCAAAAAAGATAAGCATTTGATGAGATGCCAGCATTTTTAGCCAACTCAGTACCGAGCACATAATCATCTAAAAACTCATTTGGTGCGAGTATATTTTGCATCTTCATCCTTTTGAAATTTTGTCCATTATAGCTTTTAGAGACTAAAAATTTAGAAAATTTATAGTAGGATTTTAAAAAATTTCAAAAGGAGAAAATATGAAAAAACAAATCTCAACAAAAAATGCTCCACAAGCGATTGGACCATATTCTCAAGCTATTAGCGCAAATGGATTTTTATTTATCTCAGGTCAGCTTGGTGTCACACCAGCGGGTGAGTTTGCAAGTAGTAGTGTAGAAGCTCAAGCTGAGCAATCGCTTGAAAATTTAAAAAATATCTTGGCTGAGGCAGGGCTTACTTTTGATAATACTGTAAAGACTACAATATTTCTAGCAGATATGGGAGATTTTGCTAAAGTAAATACTGTGTATGCTAATTTTTTTAAAGAGCCTTATCCTGCTAGAAGTACAGTAGCCGTTAAGACCTTGCCAAAAGACGCGCTTGTAGAAATAGAGCTTATCGCGGCTTATTAATAGATATTGTGTAAAAGTTCACATAATTTAATGCTTAATTATAATGGAGAGCAAAAACTCTCCAAATTTATACTTCAAAAACTAAACCCTTAAACCTATAATAAAAATACATACTTTAAAATTTTTAAGCGCCTAACAATTTTTTCTAAAATTCCCTAAATATTTCAACTATCTTTAAGTATTGCTCGTATATAATTCCAGCTCACGAAACAAGAAACCACCTTTAACTTCATTGGTTAATAAAGCCTTTTCTTTTTATCGTTGTTCTTTTAACTTACAATTGTTAAACTATTAGTCAATCTTTGAAATCTAAACAAGTGATCGATTGAGCCAGTCTATTATTTTATAATTTATAATAGATTTAGACAAACTAATAAATGAAACTAAAAGTTTTTTTGATTAAAAACTTCATAATAAAATCCTATCAAATAAATTTTGCTAGGTAATTAATATGGAGAGTTTGATCCTGGCTCAGAGTGAACGCTGGCGGCGTGCCTAATACATGCAAGTCGAACGGACAAGTAAGAGCTTGCTCTTATGAGTTAGTGGCGCACGGGTGAGTAATATATAGCTAATCTGCCCTACACTAGAGGACAACAGTTGGAAACGGCTGCTAATACTCTATACTCCTATCTTACATAAGTTAGATAGGGAAAGTTTTTCGGTGTAGGATGAGGCTATATTGTATCAGCTAGTTGGTGAGGTAATGGCTCACCAAGGCTATGACGCATAACTGGTCTGAGAGGATGATCAGTCACACTGGAACTGAGACACGGTCCAGACTCCTACGGGAGGCAGCAGTAGGGAATATTGCTCAATGGGGGAAACCCTGAAGCAGCAACGCCGCGTGGAGGATGACACTTTTCGGAGCGTAAACTCCTTTTGTTAGGGAAGAATAATGACGGTACCTAACGAATAAGCACCGGCTAACTCCGTGCCAGCAGCCGCGGTAATACGGAGGGTGCAAGCGTTACTCGGAATCACTGGGCGTAAAGGACGCGTAGGCGGATTATCAAGTCTCTTGTGAAATCCTATGGCTTAACCATAGAACTGCTTGGGAAACTGGTAATCTAGAGTGAGGGAGAGGCAGATGGAATTGGTGGTGTAGGGGTAAAATCCGTAGAGATCACCAGGAATACCCATTGCGAAGGCGATCTGCTGGAACTCAACTGACGCTAATGCGTGAAAGCGTGGGGAGCAAACAGGATTAGATACCCTGGTAGTCCACGCCCTAAACGATGTATACTAGTTGTTGCTAAGCTAGTCTTGGCAGTAATGCACCTAACGGATTAAGTATACCGCCTGGGGAGTACGGTCGCAAGATTAAAACTCAAAGGAATAGACGGGGACCCGCACAAGCGGTGGAGCATGTGGTTTAATTCGAAGATACGCGAAGAACCTTACCCGGACTTGATATCTAACAAATCATCTAGAGATAGAAGAGTGTCTGCTTGCAGAAATGTTAAGACAGGTGCTGCACGGCTGTCGTCAGCTCGTGTCGTGAGATGTTGGGTTAAGTCCCGCAACGAGCGCAACCCACGTCATTAGTTGCTAACAGTTCGGCTGAGCACTCTAATGAGACTGCCTTCGTAAGGAGGAGGAAGGTGTGGACGACGTCAAGTCATCATGGCCCTTATGTCCGGGGCGACACACGTGCTACAATGGCATACACAATGAGAAGCAATATCGCGAGATGGAGCAAATCTATAAAATATGTCCCAGTTCGGATTGGAGTCTGCAACTCGACTCCATGAAGCCGGAATCGCTAGTAATCGTAGATCAGCCATGCTACGGTGAATACGTTCCCGGGTCTTGTACTCACCGCCCGTCACACCATGGGAGTTGATTTCACTCGAAGCCGGAATACTAAATTAGTTACCGTCCACAGTGGAATCAGCGACTGGGGTGAAGTCGTAACAAGGTAACCGTAGGAGAACCTGCGGTTGGATCACCTCCTTTCTAGAGTACATATAGATATTCTCTCACAAGATATTTATAAGAAAGATATTCTCAATCATCCTTGTTTAGTTTTGAAAGATTGATAGACCTATAGGGGCCTATAGCTCAGCTGGTTAGAGTGCACCCCTGATAAGGGTGAGGTCACAAGTTCAAGTCTTGTTAGGCCCACCAGAGAATTTAATTGGGGAATTAGCTCAGCTGGGAGAGCGCCTGCTTTGCACGCAGGAGGTCAGCGGTTCGATCCCGCTATTCTCCACCATAAAATAGTTTAACTATATTAAATTAAGTCTAATTAGAGAGCTTAAAAATTTAAACTTTCTAATTAGACTTTTGTCTAAATGTTCTTTTAATTAATATTGTTAATAGTCACAAGCAAGTTTTAAAAACAATTTTACAGGACTTGTTAAAGATTTAAATTTCTATCATCTTTGCATTTAATGCAAAAGTTTGACATCACAATCTATTTAGGATTTAAAACTTATCTAAATAGTAGTCAATGCTTTCCGTCTTGAGAGCTAGAATTTAAATATAGTAACATAAAGTTATCTTTAACAAGGAAGTGATGCGAATTAGAATAATCTAATATAGAAAAGGTAAGCTACAAAGAGCAAGTGGTGGATGCCTTGGCTAGTAGAGGCGATGAAAGACGTGCCAGGCTGCGATAAGTCTCGGGGAGCCGTCAAGGGGCTTTGATCCGGGAATTTCTGAATGGGGCAACCCAACTAATAGAGATATTAGTTACCGTATAACGGAGCGAACGAGGGGAATTGAAACATCTTAGTACCCTCAGGAAAAGAAATCAAAAGAGATTACGCTAGTAGCGGCGAGCGAACGCGTAAGAGGGCAAACCGTTAGTTTACTAACGGGGTTGTAGGACTGCAATATAGACTAAACTTAGCTAATAGAATAATCTGGAAAGATTAAGCATAGAGGGTGATACTCCCGTATATGAAAGCTTTGTTTTACTTAGCAGTATCCTGAGTAGGGCGGAACACGTGATATTCTGTCTGAAGCTGGGTAGACCACTATCCAACCCTAAATACTACTACTAGACCGATAGTGCACAAGTACCGTGAGGGAAAGGTGAAAAGAACTGAGGTGATCAGAGTGAAATAGAACCTGAAACCATTTGCTTACAATCATTCAGAGCCCTATGATTTATCAGGGTGATGGACTGCCTTTTGCATAATGAGCCTGCGAGTTGTGATGTCTGGCGAGGTTAAGGAAACCCGGAGCCGTAGCGAAAGCGAGTCTTAATAGGGCGTTTAGTCAGACGTTGCAGACCCGAAACGATGTGATCTATCCATGAGCAGGTTGAAACCGGTGTAAGAGCCGGTGGAGGACCGAACCCGCTAGCGTTGAAAAGCTATGGGATGACTTGTGGATAGGGGTGAAAGGCCAATCAAACATCGTGATAGCTGGTTCTCTCCGAAATATATTTAGGTATAGCGTCATGTAGTAACACTAGGGGGTAGAGCACTGAATGGGCTAGGGCATACACCAATGTACCAAACCCTATCAAACTCCGAATACCTAGTGTGTAATCATGGCAGTCAGGCGGCGAGTGATAAAATCCGTCGTCGAGAGGGGAACAACCCAGACTAACAGCTAAGGTCCCTAAATCTCATTTAAGTGGAAAACGATGTGGAGTTACTTAAACAACCAGGAGGTTGGCTTAGAAGCAGCCATCCTTTAAAGAAAGCGTAATAGCTCACTGGTCTAGTGATTCTGCGCGGAAAATATAACGGGGCTAAAATGAGTACCGAAGCTTTAGACTTAGTTTTACTAAGTGGTAGGAGAGCGTTGTATTTGCGTTGAAGGTGTACCGGTAAGGAGTGCTGGAGCGAATACAAGTGAGCATGCAGGCATGAGTAGCGATAATTGGGGTGAGAATCCCCAACGCCGTAAACCCAAGGTTTCCTACGCGATGCTCGTCATCGTAGGGTTAGCCGGGTCCTAAGCAAAGTCCGAAAGGGGTATGCGATGGAAAATTGGTTAATATTCCAATGCCAACTATAATGTGCGATGGAAGGACGCTTAGAGTTAAGCAAGCTAGCGGATGGTAGTGCTAGTCGAAAGGTGTAGGTTAAGATCCAGGCAAATCCGGATCTTTTTAAGCCGAGACCCCATAGGCGTTTGAAGTTCTTCGGAATGGATAGCGAATTGCCGATACTGTCGAGCCAAGAAAAGTTTCTAAGTTTAGTTATAGTTGCCCGTACCGTAAACCGACACAGGTGGGTGGGATGAGTATTCTAAGGCGCGTGGAAGAACTCTCTTCAAGGAACTCTGCAAAATAGCACCGTATCTTCGGTATAAGGTGTGCCTAACTTTGTTAAGGATTTACTCCGTAAGCATTGAAGGTTACAACAAAGAGTCCCTCCCGACTGTTTACCAAAAACACAGCACTCTGCTAACTCGTAAGAGGATGTATAGGGTGTGACGCCTGCCCGGTGCTCGAAGGTTAATTGATGACGTTAGCTCTGCGAAGCGTTTGATCGAAGCCCGAGTAAACGGCGGCCGTAACTATAACGGTCCTAAGGTAGCGAAATTCCTTGTCGATTAAATATCGACCTGCATGAATGGCGTAACGAGATGGGAGCTGTCTCGAAGAGGGATCCAGTGAAATTGTAGTGGAGGTGAAAATTCCTCCTACCCGCGGCAAGACGGAAAGACCCCGTGGACCTTTACTACAGCTTGACACTGCTATTGGGATAAAAATGTGCAGGATAGGTGGGAGGCTTTGATCCATAGACGCCAGTTTATGGTGAGCCGTTGTTGAGATACCACTCTTTTTTATTCTGATAGCTAACTAGCTTGAGTTATCCTCAAGTAGGACAATGTCTGGTGGGTAGTTTGACTGGGGCGGTCGCCTCCCAAAATGTAACGGAGGCTTACAAAGGTTGGCTCAGAACGGTTGGAAATCGTTCGTAGAGTATAAAGGCATAAGCCAGCTTAACTGCAAGACATACACGTCAAGCAGAGACGAAAGTCGGTCTTAGTGATCCGGTGGTTCTGTGTGGAAGGGCCATCGCTCAAAGGATAAAAGGTACCCCGGGGATAACAGGCTGATCTCCCCCAAGAGCTCACATCGACGGGGAGGTTTGGCACCTCGATGTCGGCTCATCGCATCCTGGGGCTGGAGCAGGTCCCAAGGGTATGGCTGTTCGCCATTTAAAGCGGTACGCGAGCTGGGTTCAGAACGTCGTGAGACAGTTCGGTCCCTATCTGCCGTGGGCGTAAGAAGATTGAGGAGAGTTGACCCTAGTACGAGAGGACCGGGTCGAACCAACCACTGGTGTACGAGTTGTTCTGCCAAGAGCACCGCTCGGTAGCTATGTTGGGATGTGATAACTGCTGAAAGCATCTAAGCAGGAAGCCAACTCCAAGATGAATCTTCTTTTAAGAGCTCATATAGACTATGTGTTTGATAGGCTGGGTGTGTAATGGATGAAAGTCCTTTAGCTGACCAGTACTAATAGCTCGTCTGCTTATCTTTTAATAAGCATCACTTCCTTGTTAAGGATAAAAACTTAATAAGATATGTTTTTATAAAACTTTGTTTATGACTTTTAACTTTATCAAGTAGTGTTAAATAAGAGATTTATCTGATATATCTTTTATTTAACACTGCCCGTGACTATACAGACGAGGAAACGCCTTGCTCCATCTCGAACCAAGAAGCTAAGCTCGTCCTGGCTGATGATACTCTCCCTTACTGGGATGTTGGAAAAGTAGGTCGTTGCGGGCTTTGTTGATTTTTAATATTCTTTATCTAAACAATCATCTTTTAATATTATTTCTTAATTTATAACAAAATATCAAATCTAAAATTTATTTATATTTTTAAATAATTAGACTTTTTATCTTTATATTTATAAATATCTTTTAGTTTATGCTTTTATACGAGTGTTGACTAAAAACACCAAATATGATAGACTCCAAACCCAAATTTACCCAAAAAGGACAAAAATGAAAAAGATTATATTCTCACTATTAGTAGCAGCTTCTACATTACTAGCAGCCATAAATTTAAACACCGCCACAAAAGAAGAGTTAATGAGTTTAGATGGTATAGGATCTTCAAAGGCAGATGCAATAATAGAGTATAGAAAAGCAAACAAATTTAACTCAATAGAAGATATAAAAAATGTAAATGGTATAGGCGATAAGACATTTGAAAATTTAAAATCAGATATATCAGTATCAGGCACTACAAAGATAGACACCACAAAATCAAAAATAAAATCTAAAAAAGATGAGATAAAAGAAAAGGTAAGTAAAAAGAGTAATGAATTAAAAGAGAAAAAAGATAGTGCTAAAGATGATAGTATAAAAGAGATAAAAGATAAGAAAGAAAAGCTAAAAGATAAAGCACAAAAGAGTAAAGCTAAAAAAGAGAAAAGCAAAGAGTAATAAATCTAGAAATTTATAAAAATTCTTACATAAAGTATATAAAAATAGTTAGGAGCGCATAGCGTTCCTAATAAAAATAGATTGGTTTTTATATATCTGCCCACTTTTTAATTCTATAACTTAATCTGCTTACTTTTTAAATTTTATAAATTAATAAGCTCATCTAATAGATCTTGTAAAGTAATACTTCTTAGTTCACTTTCTAAGGCTTCTTGTGCTTTTAGGAAGTGACCAGTTAAAAGTCCCTCGATCTTGCCACCAAGCGGGCAAGCTTTAGGTGAGTCAGAGTGGATCTTAAAAAGTTTTTCTTTATCATTTACCGCGTTAAAAATTTGAAGGAGGGTTATGTGTTGGGGGAGTATTGCTGGCTTGAGACGCGGTGTTTGTTGGGTTTGGGGTGTTTAGGCATCAAATAGTTATGTCAAGCATATGATGTTCGCTAGGCACTATTTCCTCATTATCTGCTATATCGTCCAAATTTTCTTCGTCACTATCTCTTGAATTTTGTTTTTCGCTCTCAAACTCACTTGCCTCTTCTTCATTTTTTTGGCGTTCATGTTCCTTTTCGGGGTCTATTTTATAAGACTCTTCCATCGGACGCACCTCTTTGATCTCTTCACTTTGTTGCGAGGCAAGCTCAGCTGCCATTAAAGACTGCATATCAAATCTAGCTTGTTGATTTGCATGCACTTGCGATACTACTGGGGCATTTTGATTTATAAAGTTACTATTTCCTAAAGGTGTTACAGCCATTTTTAGCCTTTATTTATGATGATAGTTTTATAGTTCGTGTAAGTAACATTTGCGCCGTTTTCACGTTTTAAATTTTCACGCTTAGTGTAGTCTACCTCGTACCTGCCAGCTCCATTTACACTAAATTCCACGCAGAATTTAGCTGCCATTTCTAGCACATCTTCAGGCACCCTACTCTTGTTTGTCTTGATGATGACATGGGCGCTTGGGCTATCCTTTAGATGTAACCATATATCGTCTTTTTTGGCAAGGTCAAGCAAATTTATATTGCCTTTTTCGTTTCTACCAACTAGTATTTTAAACTCTCTAACATAAAAAATTTCAGCATTTTCGCTCACATCTTTTATATGACGCTCTCTTTGTTTTGCCTTGTTTTTTGGGCTTAAAATTTCAAGCTCATAGAGGCTGTTTGCCTCTTTTAAAAGCGACTTTAAGCCTTCAAAAAACTCTATTTTTTCTTTTAAATTTCTCTTTTCTATATCTACACCAATGGCTTTTGCACGAAATTTTTTTGATCTTGTGTAAAACTCATTTGCACTATTTTTTGGTGTGTCGCCAAGAGTTAGTTTTATCGGCTTGCCATCAAAATCTTTTAGACAAATTTCCCTCTCATAGTCCTTAAAATTTCCCAGATTTGCAAGCAAAAGTGATCCTAAATTCGCAGCTTCTTCACTCTTTCTCATCAGCTCATCTTTGTCTTCAAGTGAGTTTAAAATTTCGCTCATGCTATCTATCTTTTTTTGTACGCTTGCAAGCTTCGCCTCTTTTAAGCTAGCTATCCTTGACTCATTTACTTTGGCCGCTTCGCTCTTAAAAAACGCCTCAAAGTCAATTATGGGCTCGCACGGTTTTTCTTTGATGGTGATAGCTGGAAGCTCTCTTAAAACTTCGCCAGTTTCTATTTTGCGGTAGCTATTATCGATATGTCTTAACGCCTCGATTATTACGTTATTTTCATCAGTTATTACAGCATTTGTAAAACGCCCAGTAAATTCAAGATAGAGGATAAAATTTTCACTTTTATATGAGCCACTTTGCGTGCAGATAAATTTTAAAATTCTATTATCTTTTAAGCACTCAACGCTTTTTATATGTGAGGCGTTAAAGCGTTTTTTTAGCACATTATCAAAAGGCGCTTGATAAATTTTTGCCTCTTTTTGTTCATCGTCTTTATAAATTGCAGAGTTTGATTTGTTTAGGTCAAAGATAATCTTCTCGCCATTAAATTCGATTAAAATAGCCATATCGTTAATGCGTTTTGCTTGGTTTATCTTTGTAAAATTTGACAAATAACTTGCTATTTGAACTAAATGTGCGTACTTCATGTGAGGATTATATCAGAAATGTTGCAAAAATGTTTTAATAAAAGCTTTATCACTAGCTATGATAAAAATAGTAAAAATCTATTTTCTGATCTATGTTTAATTTTTCCAAATGTTTTATTTGTAATGTTACTAAAATATAAATTTTTCGTAAATTTTTTCATAAAAATTTAAATTTTGTTTATATATAATGATAACCGTTTTTATAATATTAAAATTTTAAGGAAAAATAAATGAATAAATTTCGCATTAGTGCGGTGCTTTGTTTTGCTATTTCTGCTTTAAATGCTGCTGATGTAAGCTTAGATGGCATCAGTGTTGAAGATAGCGCAGATGACGGATACCGAGCCAAAACCAGCGAAATAGGCAAAACGAATACGCCTATCTTAGAGATCCCGCAGACGGTAAACGTCGTGACGCAACAACAGCTAAAAGATAAAAAACCCGAGACTCTAGCCGAGAGCCTTCAAAACGTGAGCGGCGTTAGCTACGGAAACACTACGGGCGGTATCTTTGACTCGATCATTAAGCGAGGCTTTGGCGGCGGACGCGACGGCTCGATCATGCGAAACGGCGTGCCATCTAGCGTCATGCATAGCTTTAACAAAACCGTAGAAAGCGTCGAGGTGCTAAAAGGCCCCGCTAGCCTACTCTACGGCGCGCAAGAGCCCGGCGGCATAATAAATATGGTCACTAAAAAGCCAAAATACGACTTCTCAAACGAAATTTGGGCCGGTATCGGCAACCGCAACTACTGGAGCGCAGGCTTTGACGCCACGGGACCGATCGCGGATAGCGGCTTTGCGTATAGATTTATATTCGACACGATGCAAAAAGACTACTGGAGGGAGTTTGGCGAATATAAAAACGTCCTCTTTGCGCCATCTCTTTCTTATAAAGGCGATGATTACCGCATAAATTTAGCCTATACGCACACGCGCTCGACCGATCCGATCGACCGCGGTATGTATCTCATTCCAAGCACGGGCAAGCTACTGCCGATAGATAAGAAAAGACGCCTTGACGAGCCGTTTAATAAACTAAAAACCAGACTCGACACCGTGGACGTAAATTTTGAAAAAAATATCGGCGAGGACTGGCTACTGCGCGGCGCTTATGCGTATTCGCGCTCCAAGCACGAATACGGTCACATCAGGCTAATGAACGTAAATTTAAACACCGGCGTTGCGGCTAGACGAAACGAGGCGTACGAAGGATTTATCCACCGCACGCACGCGGGGTCGTTAAATTTAAACGGTTACGTGCAAACGGGCGAGATAGAGCACAACTTGCTATTTGGTATCGACGCAAAGGAGTACTACCGCTATAGACCCGGTGCGCTAAACAGCTACAGCTCCGGCACGACGCACAGAAACTTCCCGATAAATATCTACAGTCCAGTCTACGGCACGGTTGCCTATCCGTCCGACCGAGCCTCCGGTATCCAGTACCAAAAGCTAAAAACTATCGGATTTTACGCACAAGATAGCATAAATTTAACTGAAAACTTAATCTACTCTTTAGGAACTAGGTATGAATACTACAACCAAGTAGCTCGCGGCACAACTAGTGGACCAAATAGCACAGATCAGCAAGATGGCAAATTTACGTGGCAAACTGGGCTTTTATATCTACTAACGCCTCAGTGGTCGGTCTATACCAACTACGCACAAAGTTTCAATCCGCAAATGGCTATGAAAGGCGATATCGGCGATATAAAGCCAGAAGAGGGCAAAAGTATAGAGTTTGGATCTAAATTCCAAAACGATAGCATAACGGCTAGTGCGGCGGTTTTTAATATCAATAAGAAAAACATCATGCGTACCGTAAGTGGCGTGAGTACGCCAGTGGGCGAGGCGCGCTCTAGAGGATTTGAGTTTGACTTTAACGGCCGCGTGACGCAGGGACTAAGCGTGGGCGCTAGCTACGCATTCACAAAGACTGAGGTGCGCAAGGATAGCGGCGCGTTTGCCGTGCTAGTGGGCAAACCGCTAGAAGCAACGCCTAAGCATCAAGCCAGCTTGTTTGCTAACTACGACTTTAGCCACTTAGGAGCAAAAGGCCTAAGGATCGGCGGCGGAGCAAGGTATTTTGGCTCATGGTACACCTACTACATGAGGATGAATCTACCGGCCGTGCCAGCAGGAACAGCATTTAAGATGGATAGTGCGGTTGTCTATGATGCTTTCATCAGCTACGATACCAAGATCGCGGGCTATGAGACAAATTTTGCCTTTAATGTTAAAAACTTGACCGACAAGCTTTATTATACGTCCTCGTCAACCGGTACGGATGCTAATATCATACCGATACAACCAGGTTATGCTCGTCAGTTTATGCTAACAGCTAGCGTTAAATTCTAAATTTACTAGGCCTTTTGGCTTAGTAAATTTTCTTTAAATTTAGCAATTTTCGTTAAAATCGCCTCAAAATTTAAAGGAAATTTATGAAACAAACTATCACCGAGAAAATATTTTCAGATCACGTTGGCAAAGAGGTAAGCGCAGGAGAGATCATCGAAAGCAAGATTGACATGATCATAGGCAACGACATCACGACGCCTATCTCGATCAAGCAGTTTGAGCGAAGTGGCGCTAAAAAGCTAGCCAACCCAGACGGCTTCGCCATCGTTATGGATCACTACATCCCGACAAAAGATATCTTAAGCGCCAACCAAGCCAAAATTTCACGTGAATTTGCCTACAAACACGACCTTAAAAACTATTTTGATGAAAAAGATATGGGCATCGAGCATGCACTTTTGCCTGAAAAGGGGCTAGTCATCCCAGGTGACGTCATCATCGGCGCAGACAGCCACACCTGTACACACGGCGCTCTTGGAGCGTTTAGCACCGGCATGGGCAGTACCGACCTAGCTTATGCTATGATCACTGGCAAAAACTGGTTTAAAGTGCCTGAGAGCATCAAGGTCATCTTTAAAGGCAAGCTTGATAGACACGTCTATGGCAAGGATCTTATCCTTGAGATCATCCGTCAAATAGGCGTTGATGGCGCACTTTACAAGGCGCTTGAGTTTAGCGGCGAGGTGATAGATAGCCTTAGCATGGATGATAGATTTTCAATGTGCAACATGGCGATCGAAGCTGGCGCAAAGAGCGGTATCATCGCGGTTGATGAGATCACAAAAGAGTTTTTAAAAGATAAAAATTTACGTGATAAACCAAAATTTTTCTACTCAGACGAGGGCGCAAAATACGACAAAATTTTAGAGATCGATGTCACAAATCTTGATCCAGTCATCGCATATCCATTTTTGCCAAGCAACGGCAAGAGCGTAAGACAGGCGGTTCGCGACGATCTAACTATCGATCAAGCATTTATCGGCTCATGCACAAATGGCCGTCTAAGCGACCTACGCATCGCAGCACAAATCCTAAAAGGCAAAAAAGTAGCTCGCAAAACAAGGCTCATAATCACTCCAGCGACGCAAAAGATCGCAAGAGCTGCTGAAAAAGAGGGACTTATCGACATTTTCATAGAAGCAGGAGCGGTTGTGAGCAACCCAACATGTGGTGCTTGTCTTGGCGGATATATGGGCATTTTAGGTGCAAATGAGCGCTGCATCTCAACGACAAATAGAAATTTCGTCGGCCGTATGGGGGATAGGACGAGTGAAATTTATCTGGCTAACTCGGCTGTTGTGGCGGCTTCAGCCATAGCAGGTAAAATCGCCGATCCAAGGGACTTATAAAAAATAATATGGATAGTTTGATATCTGACTTATTGAAAATTGTACTTGGTGCAGTCCTAACAATGTGTGCGCAATGGGTGTACGCTAATCTAAACACGAAAAAAGAGAAAAATAAACTCAGGCGACAAAAGCTAGAGGAAGCGTTTATTATAGTTGGGGATATTTTAGGGGGGAATACATTACAAAGTAGCTTTATTAATAAATCCAAATTTAAATATAGAAAATCCAAAATTTGAAATTGGTAAATTACACTCGCTTATCAGTTTTTACGCACCAGAACTGCAAGAGGACTATAAGGATTTTATGTCTACATATCAAGAATTCGGTCCGCTTATCCTAAACAAATTTAGAACTTTAGATAGTGATGACAAAAGGATAGAGGCAACAACTGAGGAGCTAGTGCAAATGATCTTTTCGCTAAGCTCAAAAGGCAATATAATCAAAGAAAAATTGACTAAAATAGCGCAAACACTATAATAGATTAGCTGTTGTGGCGACGCAAATAACTTTTTTATTGCAGTGCTAGCCATAACAACTAAATCAGCGCATTAAAATGCTGTTATTGTAGCCAAAAGACCAAAGATTATACCTGGGAAGTTTGCGGCAGAAAGTGGATAGTCTTTTTTAGCTTTTAATAGGCCGTAACTTGTCCAGATCGTGCAGTTTAGTGCGGCTGCCAGTGGCTGTATAAAAGGCGTCTTGTTGCCGTCAAGGTTGCCCATTATTTGTGGGATGTATGAAAAGTACATAACAACTGATAGGCAAGTGCCGATCCAGCCTTAAAATTTGTAGATTTTTTCGCTCATTGCTTCTCCTTGAATAAAAGCGCCATTATGTCTTTTTTAATCATAGCAAGCAAATGGATAAAATAGCCATGATTTTTACTGCGATTAAGATGGTTTTAGTAAAATTGAGCATTTTAAAAGGATAAAAATGCCAGATATAGTATATGACAAAGCAAAATGGCATTGGGGTGCGAAAGATGCGCCGAGTGATATACCGCATGAAAACGGTGCGACACACATTGCATTTTTCTTTCGCTGGTGCATGGAACACAAATTTTATTCAAAGGAATTTGCGGCAGATTTTGCGGACGATATAGCACAGATGGACGAAAATTTTAACTATCGTCAGTATCTTTTTGACGCTATGGACGGCGTACTTGGAAGTGCGGAGCTAAATACTGTTGGTAAAGCCTTTGCAAAAGCTTACTATACGACTGATCGGACAAAATTCGCCAAAATGTATGGTTGGTATTTGCAGGATTATACGGATTTTGTTTCGCAAAAATTTGGTGAAAAATACTTTGATAACGCCTATTTTTATATAGAAAACTCACAAGAAAACTATGCCTTAATCAAAGCTATCATTGATCGTCGCTACGAAGAATTTTTAACAATGAATAGGGTAAAGCAGGCTTAAAATTTCACAAGTAGCATAAACAAAAATAAGTTTTTATCACATATTTTTGGTAGATCAAAGCCGCTTTTAGCTAAATTTATCCTCATAACTTTCTTAAGGGAAAATATGCAAACTTGCGTGATTTTAGCAGGTGGCAAAAGCTCGCGTATGGGGCAAGATAAGACACTTTTGCCATTTGGTGGTTTTAAGACGCTTACTCATTATGAGGTTGCGAAATTTAGCAAAGTTTTTGGTGAAGTTTATGTAAGCTCAAAATTTGAGAAATTTAGCCCGCCACTAAAGCTTATAAAAGATGAAAATAGCAATAACTATTCGCCAATGCTCGCACTTTACTCCATTCTTAAAAATTTTGATCATAGTGTTTTTGTGATACCAGCTGATATGCCATTTTTTGATCTTAAAAGTTTGGAGGAGCTTGCTAAATTTAAAGATGAATTTGACATGGTTGTGGCCAGTGATAATGAGCACATTCACTCGCTTTGTGGTTTTTTTAGTCCAAGGCTTGCCACTTTGGCTCATGAGTTTTATTTAAAAAATGAGCATAAAATCGGACTTTTGAGAAAAAGCTGTAAATGCAAAGTCGTAAATTTTAAAGATAGTGAGCAGTTTTTTAACGTTAATTTCCCTGACGAATACGAAATGGCAAAGAAAATCCAAGAAAAGAAGATAGATGATGAGTAAAATTTTATTGTTTTTAAGCCTTGGCCTTAGTTTTTTGATGGCAGGTGGGCTAGATGATTTTAAAAGGGCACAAGAGCTGGAGCAAAACGGCGATATAAAGGCTGCGATGCAAATTTATAAAGAGCTAGCCAAAAGCTCTTTGAATGAGCAAAACGTTGTGCAAAATGTGCAAGCAAGCGAACCAGCGCTAAGAGAGGCGAAGCTAAAGCAAGCTGATCTTTTAAGAGAAGATAAAAGTGGTAAAAATTTACAAAATGCACTTGGTATTGAGCTTTATAAATTTAACTACATTTTGCCAGTAACTTATGCTAAAAATGTGCCAAACGATGAGCGAAAAAGCGTTGAAACTAAGTTTCAAATAAGCCTTGCAAAGCCGTTATTTTATGACCTGTTTGGACTTAGAGAGAGCCTTGTGGCGGCCTACACACAGACATCTTGGTGGCAGATAACAAGAACTTCAGCGCCATTTCGTGAGACGAACTATCAGCCAGAAATTTTTCTAAATTTTGCTTCGCCAAAATATTTGGATCAAATAGGTATAAAAAACCTAAAATTTGGACTTTTGCATGAGTCAAACGGACGAGATGGTAGCAATTCAAGAAGCTGGAATAGAGCTTATGTGCAAAGTGATTTTGTTTTTGGTAAGCTTAGCATTTCACCAAGAGCTTGGATGGTAGTGGGCAATAAGGGTGACAATAAAGATATATTAAAATACATCGGGCATGGCGATGTAAGGCTTAGCTACAACCTTAATAATTACATTTTTAGCCTAATGCTAAGAAATAACTTACATTTTGATAAAACAAATAAAGGTGCTGCTGAAATTTCATATATGTTTCCTATCTTCTCAACAGGAGTTTATGGCTATCTGCAGTATTTTACTGGATATGGCGAGAGTTTGATTGATTATAATAGGCATACTGATAAATTTGGTCTTGGTTTTGTTATTTTAAAATAAGATAAAAATTTTGAACTTATAAAATGGCTAAATTTAGGCAAATAGTCATAAATTTACTCAAATATGTCAAAAAATTTTAATTAATCAAAAAACTTAAAAATATTAGAAAAAATACAAGCAAATTTTGCTAAAATCTTAAGCAAAATCTCAGAGCAAAGGAGTTTTTATGAGCGGAATCTCACTAATTGTCTGTTTTGTTGTAGCCATCATACTTATGATCGTTATGATCTCTAAGCTAAAAGTGCATCCATTTTTGGCACTTATGAGCATATCTTTAGTTCTTGCGATCGTCGCAGGCATCGATCTATCCAAGATCCCAGCGATGATAGGTGTCGGCTTTAGTGGCACATTTAAGAGTATTGGTATCGTTATTATCTTTGGGACGATCATCGGCACTGTGCTTGAAAAAACTGGAGCTGCTTTAAAGCTAGCTGACATGGTCGTAAAGCTAGTCGGACAAAAGCGTCCAGAGCTTGCCATGCTTATAATGGGCTGGGTTGTCGGCATTCCGGTATTTTGCGATAGCGGTTTTGTCGTTTTAAACTCTATCCGTGAAGCACTTTATAAGAAAATTTCAGCAAGCCCAGTCGCGATGTCAGTCGCTCTAAGTGGCGGCCTATACGCATCTCACGTCTTTATCCCGCCAACTCCTGGCCCAATAGCAGCCGCAGGAACACTTGGTCTTGGCGGAAATTTACTCCTTGTCATCATCATGGGATCAGTCGTTTCAGTGCCTGTGTTGATAGCTGTTTATTTCTTTTCAAAGAGTGTTGGCAAAAGCGTGACTATCAGCGACAAAGATGCTGACGCTACTATCACAGCTAGCTACGAAGAGCTTTTAAAGAAATTTGGCACGCTACCTAGTGGATTTTTGAGCCTTGCTCCTATCATCATGCCTATCATTTTTATGGCGATTGGTTCTATTGTCGATGTTTTAGCAAAACAAGGCATGTTTGATAAAACGGCTCTCTTGCCAAAGATACTTTTATTTTTAGGAAACCCTATCATTGCTCTTGCAATCGGCGTGATCTTTTGCGTGTTTTTATTAGTTGAAGCCAGAAAGATAAGAGAATTTGACCACATTACAAACGAATCTTTAAAGATCGCTGGACCGATACTCTTTATCACAGCAGCTGGCGGTGTTTTGGGTAATGTCATCACTGAGGCTGGCTTTGTAAATTTCATAAAAGAAAACGCAACCACCATAAAAGCGATAGGAATTTTCTTCCCATTCATCATATCAGCCGTACTAAAAACCGCTCAAGGAAGCTCGACTGTAGCTATCATCACGACAGCATCTATCATGGGCGCATTTAGTGCTGATAACTCACTCATGCATACACTTGGCTTTACGAGTGAGCTTTCAGCCGCGCTTTGTGTCATGGCGATAGCATCAGGTGCTATGTGTGTATCTCACGCAAACGACAGCTACTTCTGGGTTGTGACAAATTTTAGCAAGATGAGCGCAGAACAAGGATATCGCACGCAAACTGCTATGACGTTTATAATGGGTATCGTTGGTATAATTAGCGTTTACATATTATCTTTGGTGCTTTTATGAGAATTTTAGTTGCGATTGATTCATTAAAAGGCTCGCTTAGCTCGCTTGAAGCGGGCCTTGCTGTAAAAGAAGGACTAGAAGAGATTGGCTGTGAGGTTGTTGTCAAGCCTATCGCAGATGGTGGCGAGGGTAGTGTAGAGGCGATGGCTGATGCACTTGGTGCAAAATTTATAGATACGATAGTTAAAAATCCACTTGGAATTGAAATTTTAGCTAGATATGCACTAAAAGATGACCTTGCAATACTTGAAATGTCAAGCGCTTCTGGTCTTACACTAATAAATCCGGACGAGAGAAATCCACTAAAAACTAGCACATTTGGCTTTGGTCAGATGATAAAAGATGCCATTGCTAAAGGTGCTAGAAAATTTATCATTGGCATAGGTGGAAGTGCGACAAATGACGCTGGCACAGGCATGCTAAGCGCACTTGGCTTTAAATTTTATGATAAAAATGGTGCTTTGCTTGAAGGAAAAGGCGAAAATTTAGCCAAAATTTATGAGTTTACAGATGAAGAGGCGCTAAAAGAGCTAAAGGATTGCGAATTTTTAATCGCCTGCGATGTAGACAATCCTCTTTATGGCATGAATGGAGCAGCCCACGTTTATGCTCCTCAAAAGGGTGCAAATGGCCGTATGGTAAAAGAGCTTGATGATGGGCTAAAACACTTTGCAGCTCTTGTAAAGGAAAAGACTAATAGTAAATTTCACACACAAAAAGGTGCTGGTGCCGCTGGTGGACTTGGTTTTGCATTCGTGGCATTTTTAGGAGCGAAACTTCGCCCAGGCATCGAGATCATCACACAAACTATTGCCCTTGAAGATGAAATAAAAAAGGCCGATCTAGTAATCACTGGAGAAGGTCGTATGGACTTTCAAAGCTCAATGGGCAAGACACCAACTGGAGTTGCAAAACTAGCAAAAAAGTATCATAAGCCAGTGATCGCATTTGCTGGAAGCGTGCAAAAATGTGCCAAAGATTGCCACAAAAATGGGATTGATGCCTATTTTTGTATATTAAATGAGCCAGTGAGTCTTGAAGAAGCGATGAGAAAAGATGTCGCGATTAGAAATTTAAAGATGACAGCAGAGCAAGTCATTCGCCTTTATATGCTAAACTACAAAGCATAAATTTAAGAAGATAGAAGTTTATTTTCTATCTTTTTTCCACTTCTTTCTAAATTTTACTATCCAAATTCTATGTTTTAAGTGCTACAAAAATTCTCAAAATTTAATACATTTTGTAAAAATATAAAATAAACTTTAGAAAAAATATTTACTATGTTAAAATAAGGAAAAATTCTAAAAAGAAAGGAGAATTTTATGCAACAGACCTTAAATTCTCGTCGCAGCTTTATTGCAGCTGCAGGATTATTTTTTGCTACGACCGCACTAAAGGCTGCACCAAAGGACTTTAGCGATAGTAATGTTCGCTACGGCATGGCGATAGATTTAACAAGATGTGTTGGATGTCAGTCATGTACTATGAGCTGTATGCTAGAAAACGACGTTCAGCCAGGTGCTTTTAGAACCATTGTTTCCGAGTACGAGGCAAGAGATAAGAGCGGTAAAATGGCAGTCATTGCGTCACTTCCAAGACTTTGCAACCATTGCAACAATCCAGCCTGTATTAGTGTTTGTCCAACTGGTGCTAGCCATCAAAGAAGTAATGGCATAGTAAAGATTGATACAAAAGAGTGCATAGGCTGTGCGCTTTGCGTAGAGGCCTGTCCATATCACGCAAGATATCTTAGTCTGCATACCTATAAGGCCGATAAATGCACCTTTTGCGACCACAGACTAAGAGCAGGGCTTCAGCCAGCATGTGTAGAGAGTTGTGTGGGCGGTAGCCGTATAATAGGCGATCTTAATGATCCTAACTCAAATATTAGAAAATTTCTAGCCACACATGAGACTATGGTTATAGATAGCCCTAAAAATACAAATCCACAGGTGTTCTACCACGGTGTTAGTGAAATTTTGGCTAAAAACAATAAAAAACTCGAGCTTGATAATGGATATAAAAAGGTTATCAGCTGGAGCGAAGAGATAGCACAGTAAAAGGAAATAAGTAATGCAAAGAAGAGAATTTTTAAAAAGATCAGCCGTGCTCTCAGCACTAACCACGAGTGCTATGCTGGCAGATGAAGATAAGGACGACTATAAACCGCAGTCAAACTCGCTAGAGCCTGAATTTCGAGTAAAGGACGGCAAAATTTCACTTAGTGATGGACATAGTGTTATTTTTTCGATGTGCCATGGCTGTACGACGAAGTGTGGCATAAGACTTCATGTGGACGACAAAAACGACCGAGTTTTAAGATGTAGTGGCAACCCATACCACCCACTTTCAAATGTACACTGGGCAAATTTTGACACATCGATAAACGACGCACTTCTTGCCACAACACTAAGTGGCGAAGACGAAAAGCGAGCCACAGTTTGCGCTAGAGGAGCGATATTGCCTGAGATGATAGACTCGCCTGCAAGGATATTAACTCCGCTAAAAAGAGTTGGTAAAAGAGGCGAAGGCAAGTGGAAGAGCATAAGTTTTGAACAGCTAGTAGAAGAGGTCGTAGAGGGCGGAGATCTCTTTGGTGAGGGGCATGTTGATGGGCTAAGGGCAATATATAGCGACGAGCTAATCGATAGCGAAAATCCAGAGTACGGTACCAAACGCAATCAATTTTTAAGTTTTTATCTATATGACGGACGCTCTGACATCGTTGATCGCTTTGTCAAAAAGTCATTTGGCACTATCAATCACTACTCACACGGCGGAATTTGCGGCGGTGGCTTTAGGGTCGGTGGCAAGATCACACACAACGCAAAGGGCTTTGCACACACAAAACCAGACTATGAAAACTCTAAATTTGTTATCTACTGGGGCACTTCGCCGTCAAATGGTGGCAACCCTTTCCAAAAACAAGCAAAAATGCTCTCTTACGCAAGAGGCACTAGAGATGACTTTAGCTATGCAGTGGTCGACCCAAGTGTTACAAACGCTGTAAAATACGCCTCTTCAGACAAAGGCCGCTGGATAGCGATAAAGCCAGGCACCGACTCAGCTCTAGCCATGGCGATGATACGCTGGATCATAGAAAATGAAAAATACGCAACGAACTACCTTGTCCAGCCAAATTTAGACCAGGCAAAGCTAGCTGGCGAGATACACTGGTGCAACGCCACGCATCTAGTCATCACCGAAAAAGGTCACAAAGACTACGGCAAATTTGCACTTATCAATAACGAGTGGCAGGTCTGCTCGCAAGATGACAAGATACAAAGCTACAAGGTAAATGAACCAGCCAAGCTCTACTATAAAGGTAAAATTTTAATAGACGGCAAAAAAGTCGAGGTAAAAAGCTCAATGCAGCTTTTAAAAGAATCAGCTTACAAGCATAGCTTAGAGGAGTACTCAAAAATTTGTGGTGTAAGCATTGAAGATATCGTCTGGCTTTGCGAAAATTTCACCAAAAATGGTAGACAGGTGAGTACAAACGTGCATGGCGGTATGATGCATACGCAAGCTGGTATGACTACCTACGCGATACTTTGTCTAAACACACTAATGGGCACTTACGGCTACAAAGGCGGCAACGTCAATGCAAGTGCCGGCACACACGAGTTTTTAAAGGGCAGATATGACCTTGAGAGCTTTGAGGGCGCTTATAAGCCAAATGGTCTAAATTTATCAAGATCAGGCAAATACTACGAAACAAGCTCTGAGTATAAGCGCAAAGTAGCAGCTGGCGGCAGCGGCTATCCATCAACTCAGCCATGGTATCCTATCTCTATGCCACTTGTAAACGAAACGCTTACAAGTCACAAGGCCGGCTATCCATACAAAGTAAAAGTTTTCATAAACTACATGACAAACGTACTTTACGGACAAGCAGGACTTGAAAGAGCGGTCTTAGATGCACTAAAAGATAGTAAAAATTTACCACTTTTTGTGGGCATCGACGCCTTTATGAACGAGACAAACGCCTATGCTGACTACATCGTGCCAGATGGGGTAAATTTAGAAAACTGGGCACTTCCAAACTCTCTTTGGGGAACGATCGCCAAAACCTCAGTCGTGCGCTATCCAGCCGTTAGCTCAAAGCAGGCAAAGGATAAAAACGGCGGCGTGATCGACGTTGAGGCATTTTATATAGCCGTGGCAAAGAGGCTTGGACTAAAAGGCTTTGGCAAAAATGCCTTCAAAGACAAAGACGGAAATTTCATGGACCTTGACGTAAAAGAGCAGTATTATGCGGCTGCACTAGCAAATTTAGCCTTTGATGGCGAGGGTGTGAAAGATATAAGCGACGAGGACAAAAAGCTTAGTAAGATATCAAGAGTGATGACAAAACTCGATCCTTATCTAAAAGACGAAGAGAAGCCAAAAGTAGCGCACATACTAGCAAAAGGTGGCAGATATGGTAGCTACGAGAGCGCATATAAGGGCGATAAAGCAACCGTAAAAGTGCCAGCGCCTATGCCAGCTTCTATCTACTATGAGCCACTTGGTGGGCATAGACACTCAATAACAGGCGAATTTATGCCAGGAGTGCCAAGTCTAATGCTGCCAGTAGCAAGTGACGGTACGCCGCTTGAGAAATTTTTCCCACGCTCTGAGTGGAAATACACAGTAAGCTCAAGAAAGTCAAATATCCAACACTTCTACACCTTTGTTAGCCCAAGGCTAAGATCTGTTCATCCTAAGAATTTCATAAGGGTATCGACAGATGTGGCTAGCGAGCAAGGCATTCGCTCAGGCGATAAGGTCAAAGTGACTACTCCTTATGGTGCGCAAGTTGGTGAGGCGTTTGTGACGGATGGCGTTGCTAGCGGAGTTATTAGTATCGAGCATGGATTTGGCCATGATGAGTTTGGTATAAGAACGCACATCGTCGATGGAAAGCCAGCTTTTGGGATAGCAAATTTAGAAAAAGGGGTCAATCACAACAAGCTTGGACTTCTTGATCCAAAAAGAAATGGCGAATTTAGTCTAAATGACTGGCTAGTTGGTACTTGCGCTAGACAAGCACTTCCTGCAAAGATAAGAAAGATAGGCTAGTTTGATATAAATTTGGCGAGCAGAGAAAATTTGCTTGCCAAATTTCACTTTTTAAAGCTTTTAAACTCTAATTCGCTAGATCCTCAGCCACTTTTGCAGCAAGTTTTAGCTTGTCGCTATCAAAGTGGGTGTAAATTCTTGAGGTATTTAAGCTTGCATGCCCTAGAGCTTCTTGCACCAAAACAAGGTCCTTTTGCTTTTTGTAAAGCATCGTTGCAAAGGTGTGGCGCAGCATGTGAGCACCATTTTTCTCTTTTCTAATACCAGCTTTAAAAAGGATCTGCTCCACTATGCGACTTACGTAGGCTTGCGTCAGCCTGGTGCCTTTTTTATTGATGAAAAGATAGCCTTCTTTATTGATGTAGTTTATTGCAATCGCATTTAGATGAGCTTCTATGAGGTGACGTTTTATCATAACGATGCGGTATTTGTTGCCTTTGCCCCGGATCCTAATGATAAAAAGATCGCCATCTTCAGTAATGTCCTTTCGCTTTAAATTTAGAGCCTCGCTCACACGAATGCCAGTAAAAATTATTGTTTTTATTATGAGCTTATTGCGATTTGAGTTTTGCTTAAAGTCACTTTCTTCGATCGCATCTAGAAATTTCTTGACCTCATCTTCACCCATAAATTCAGGCAACTTTTGCCCTTTGTTACCACTAACCCCGCCCCAGTTTTTTAAATTTATATCAAAGACATGGGCTTTGCCGTCCTCTTCGTTTTGTTTATCTAAAAATGCAAAGAAATTTATCACTGAGATGCGGTAGTTTTTCTTGCTAGCATCACTTAATCCACCAGTTGTGCTTGCTAGAATTTCACTTAGTAGCTCTTCATCTATCTGTTTTAGGCTACTAAGCTCGTAAAATTTCATCGTTTCATATATTTTTTTAAGTGGATTAAAGTAGGTATTTATACCAGTAAGCCCCGCGTTTCTCGCATTTTTTACTAAGCCATCAAGCTGGTCTATATTTTTTATTTCGCGGCCTAGAGCGTAATTCACACTTGCAAGCGCCTTTGGATCCCTAAGCTCTTTATTTGAAAGTGAGCTTAGCTTAAATTTGACATAACGAGTTAGCCAAAATATAAATGAGTTTTCAAAATTATCTTTACAATCAAGCTGGTATTTCAAACCAATAACCTTAAAATTTTATTTTGAAAAGTATTATATTTGAAATTTTATAAAATCTACTTCTTTTTAAAATTCAACTATAAAAGCTTAAGCAAATATCCATTTTCAACGGCTTCAAGCTTATATTTATGCATCTTATCAAGCTCTAAAACCACTCTGAAATATCTATCGTGCCAGCCTATGATCACATTTTTAAAATGTTCATTTTCAAGTTTTAAGCTCTTAGTTTTAAAGCTTCTTGGCGGCCTTGCAAAGTCAAGAACAATCTTATTTTTCTCATAAGAAAAATGCTTTAAATTTTTAGCTTTTGTAGCAATTTTTAGCTCTTTGTTGTTGGCTAGAAAGCTTATAAAACCTAGAAATTTAACATCTTTTCCATTTTTGACACTATCAACTGGCTTTGTGCTAGGCTCAATCTTTATCTCGATCACCTTTTGTTCAGGCTTTATGGTAGCTTCTTTTGCTTTATCTGTGCTAAGATCGATCACTACAACATTTGGAGTTGGCATGTCTGAAGTTTTGTTTCTATCTTTATTTGAAATTTTAGTTTCATTTTTTTCTATTATCACGGGAGTGCTTACTTTTTGGCTAGGCATATTTGCCATTGTGACCGAAACATCTAGCTTTTTTGCCACAACTGGTTCTGGATTTTTTACCTTATTTAAAGCAAATTCATCGCTGTAATTGATAGTTTTATTTATATCAGCTAGTCTTTTTTCCTTTATGGTACCGTCATTTGCTCTATATCTTATGGTGACATCTAGTAAAAGTGCCGCATCGCTTGGAAATTTAAACGAAAGAGAATCAAAGCTATCAAATTTTTCTATGATATTTGTTGTCATAACGCTTGTATTTAGCTCGCTAATAGGCATAAATGGGTTCTCTCTAGCAAAGACGCTTGCTGCAAATATAGATAAAACTAACCAAAATTTTTTCATCATTCCTACTTTTTATTAAAGTCTGGCTCAAGGCCTTGTAATTCAAAATAATCTTTTTGCAGACGCGCGTTCATTTTTTTTAAAATTTCCACGTCTTCGCTAAGCCTCTCTTTTTTGCTCTGAAGGCTTAACATAACATCAAGTGAGCGTTTGCCAAACATCATATTGCCTACATAAAAAGCAAACATAGCCACACAAATGGTGGCTATGACGTAGCGTAATGTCGGTCTAATGTATTTTAAAATTTTATGAAATATGCCATCAGTGTTGCCATATTCGTCTAAAATTTCGCTCAAATATTATCCCCCAAAAACTCTCCAGCCTCAAGTTCGATCTCAAGTAAGCGGTTGTATTTTGCGTTGCGCTCGCTTCTTGAAGTAGCACCTGTCTTTATCTCGCCAGTGTTTAGTGCGACTGCAAAGTCAGCGATAAACGCATCTTCGCTCTCGCCGCTTCTGTGGCTCATGATGCAGCGGTAGCCGTTTCTTTGAGCAAGGCGGACAGTTTGCATAGTTTGCGTGACTGAGCCTATTTGATTTGGCTTGATTAGGATCGCATTTGCTATGTTTTTCTCGATGCCCTCGCGTAAAATTTTCTCATTTGTAACGAAAAGATCGTCGCCAACTAGCTGCACCTTGCTGCCAAGCCTTTTTGTAAGCTCAGCCCAACCGCTCCAGTCGTCCTCGCTAAGGCCATCTTCGATAGAGAATATCGGATATTTTTCGCAAAGTTTTTCGTAGTAGCTAATAAGCTCGTCGCTGCTAAATTTCTTGCCTTCAAGCTCGTATTTGCCGTCTTTATAAAGCTCGCTTGAAGCGACGTCAAGGGCAAGTTTTATCTGGCTGCCTAGCTCATATCCAGCCTCTTTTACAGCCTGAGAGATAAGCTTTAGTGGCTCTTCGTTGTCTTTTAAATTTGGAGCAAAGCCGCCCTCGTCGCCGACAGCCGTGCTGTGGCCAGCTGCGTTTAGGATAGATTTTAACTTGTGGTAAATTTCAGTTGCAGCTCTTAGCGCCTCGCTAAATGTGCTAAAGCCAAATGGCATGATCATAAATTCTTGAAAATCAACGCTATTATTTGCGTGTGCGCCGCCATTTATGATGTTAAACATCGGCACTGGTAATATGCTAGCGTTTGCACCGCCAAGGTAGCGGTATAGCGGGATATTTAGGCTCTTTGCAGCTGCGCGAGCTACTGCCATAGATACGCCAAGTACTGCGTTTGCGCCTAAATTTGAGTAGTTGTGCGTGCCATCAAGCTCAAGCATCTCCGCATCGACTGCTTTTTGGTTGTAGGCATCAAGGCCTATCACCGCTTCAGCGATCTTTTCATTTACGTTTGAAACAGCTTTTAAAACGCCCTTGCCATCATATCTCTCGTCCTTGTCGCGAAGCTCGAGTGCCTCACGCTTGCCAGTGCTTGCGCCGCTTGGTACGATCGCGCTTGCCTCGGTGCCGTCGCTTAGTCTAACTGTCGCGCGGACTGTTGGGTTGCCTCTACTATCTAAAACCTCGTGAGCTTCTACATCTTCAATAAATACCATTATTCATCTCCTGCTTCGTTTGTGTCGTCGTCTTCGTCTTTTGCGCCGCTGCTTATTAGGTGATCGATCCCCATTGAGCCTTTGATCGCCGCTACTATCTCATCAGAAATTTCTGGGTGCTCTTTTAGATAGGCTTTGGCGTTTTCTCTGCCTTGACCCAGTTTTTCGGCCTTGTAGCTAAACCACGCGCCTGATTTGTCGATGATGTCGAGCTTTACGCCATAGTCTATGATCTCGCCCTCTTTGCTCACACCCTCGCCAAACATAATGTCAAATTCAGCCACTTTAAATGGAGGCGCGACCTTGTTTTTAACAACTTTTGCTTTTGTGCGGTTACCGATAGGCTCGTCGTTTTGTTTAAGTGTAGCTATCTTTCTTACATCTATTCTTACAGATGAGTAAAATTTAAGCGCATTACCGCCAGTTGTGGTCTCTGGTGTGCCATATCCCATCATACCAATCTTCATACGAATTTGGTTGATGAAGATAACAGTTGTCTTCATCTTGCTTAAAATTCCAGTTAGCTTTCTAAGCGCCTGACTCATTAGTCTTGCTTGCAGGCCAACGTGCTGATCGCCCATATCGCCGTCTATCTCGCTCTTTGGAGTAAGAGCTGCGACACTATCAACTACGATAAGATCGATCGCACCACTTCTTGCAAGTGTCTCAACGATCTCAAGTGCCTGCTCGCCAAAGTCTGGCTGAGAGACGTAGAGATTGTCAGTATTTACGCCTAAATTTGAAGCGTATTTTACGTCTAGTGCGTGTTCTGCATCGACAAACGCACAAATTCCGCCAGCTTTTTGCGCTTCAGCGATGATATGAAGTGTGAGGGTGGTTTTACCAGAGCTCTCTGGCCCATAGATCTCGATGATCCTACCTTTTGGAACGCCGCCTATACCAAGAGCTAGGTCAAGCCCTAGCGAGCCAGTCGGTATCGACTCGATCGCCTCAACTTCTTTATCGCCAAGTCTTAAAAGCGTGCCTTTACCAAAAGCTTTATCGATCTGCTTTAGCGCAAGCTCGAGCGCCTTTTTCTTGTCCGCTTCGCTCTCTGGGATAGCTATTTTTTTGTCACTATCTTTTTCTTTTGCCATTTTTTACCTTATAGTTGAAATTTGGCTTGATTTTATCTAAAAAGAGATGAATTTTACTTGATTTACTCGCAAATTATAATATTTTCGCCAAGCAGCGCAGCGCTATCAATTAGAGTAAAAAGGTGCTCTTTTTCAAACAAAAATCCATAAATTTGATCTTCATTTTTTAGTATCGCTAGCTTAAACGGCTCTACAAGCGAGCTTGCGCAAAGATTTAAAAAAGCTTCATCAATATGATTTTGTGAAATTTGGGGCTTATTTTTAAAATTTTCATCTTTTATAAAAGAGATAAATTCCTCTTGTGAGGTGGATTTATTAAATTTAAAAATTAGTTTTTCTTTTAAGGATTGAGCTAAAATTTCATCAAATTTAACTAGGTCTATGTGATTTTGAGTGCCTAAAATTTTGGCAAAATTTAGCAGATTTTTATCGTAATCAGCCACATTTTTCTCATGCTCACTTTGCGCTTTTTTAGCCCTATAAATGGCGTAAAACCCGATAGCTATAAACAAAAGTGAAAGGGTAAAAACTTCGCTCAAAAACTCACTCATCATCATCCTTATAAAATGTAAACTTCAGTCTTAAGCTCTACGCCAAATTTCTCTAAAACTCTAGCCTTTGCCAAATTTATAAGGCTAGTGGCGTCCTCAAAGCTTGCGTGGTTAAAATTTATCAAAAAATTCGCGTGCTCCTCGCTAAATTTTGCTCCGCCGATAGCGTATCCCTTTAGTCCAACTGCCTCTAGCAATACCCCTGCAAAGTGTCCTTCAGGATTTACAAAGCAACTGCCAAAGCTAGCCCCTTTTGGTTGATTTGCCCTTTTTGCGTTTATGGCATCAGATATGCTCGCATCAAAGCCGCTACGAAGCTCAAATTTAGCTCCCAAAATGGCCTCATCTATGCCGCTATGTCGGTAGCTAAAGCTTATCTCATCTTTGCTCACCCAGCCACGAGCCAGACGCACATGTGCGAGGTTGTCGCTTATGCTAAATTTAAGCAGTCCAGCGTTCATTTTTATAAGTCCGCCAAGTGTGCCTGGGATATTTTTTAAAAACTCAAGGTGAGCGATGTTATTTTGTTTGCAGAAGTTATAAATTTTGGCTGATTTTGTCGCAGCACCTATCTCAAGGTAAATTTTTTCATCACAAATTTCTAAATTTATATAGTCAAAACTCTTGCCAAGTATCGCCATTTTTGGGGGATTTGGCGAGATAAGCAAGTTGTTGCCCCCTCCTATCATCACAGCGCCTAAAAAGTGAGGCGAGCTTAGATCTTCAAGGCTATTTACCTCGAAAATTTCATGCACACCGCCTATCCTAACCGAGGTAAATTTAGAAAAATCAACAAGTCTCGTCACTGGATAAATTCCGGTATAAAATCAAGCATGCGAGTGGTAAATTCAACCATCATCGAGATCATCCAAGGCATCAAAAATATGATGACAACGACGACTAACAAGATTTTTGGCACAAAGCTTAGCGTGGTTTCGTTTATCTGCGTGGTCGCTTGAAAAATGGAGATGATAAGACCTGCGATTAGGCCGCTTAGCAGCATCGGAAGGCTGATATAAAGGGCGATCTTAAAGGTTTCAACTCCAAGCGAGACAAGCGTACTTTGCATCAGCTAAACCTTACTTCGTTGTATTCAATTGGAATTAGGTAGTCGTTTACGTCGATTGGCTTTTCAAAAAAACCTTTGTCATAGCCTATTTGATAGAGCTTATTTAGCGCTTTTAGCTGCGTTTCGTTCATGCTTATTGACTCGTCATTTGCGTATAAATTTAGATACGTTTTTAGCTCCTCTTTGCCAACTCTGATGAGGTTTCGCTCCATTAGCATGTGAGATAAAAATGGCTTGTGCGAAGTGGCGATCCTAACGGCCTCGCTAAGCACTCTCTCGCACTCGATCGCATCAGTTATCGGTAGACTTCGTCTAAGCGCCATGCCACCAAGTGGAAGCGGTAAATTTTCGCCGTTTAGCTCGCTCCAGATGTCCCAAATTTCGCGCTCCACGCAGAGCTGGTCTGAGAAATTTAAGATACTTTCATGTATGAGCACGCCAGCATCGACCTCGCCGCTAAGCACGGCATTTTCGATCTCAAGAAAATTTTTATAAACGATCCTCGCCTCTGGGTAGGCTATGCGAAAGAGTAGGGCATTTGTCGTGTTTTTGCCAGAGAGCGCGACCTTAAAATTTTGCTTTAGTTGCTTGCCTTTTAGCTTGATAAGCTTTGGTCCATATCCATTGCCAAAGCTCACCGCACAGCGTAAAAGAGCATACTCGTCACAAATTTTTGGATACAAAGCAAAGCTGATCGCTGTGGCTTCATAAGTGCCTTTTAGCGCCTCTTCGTTTAGCGTTTCTATATCAAGCGCCTTTGATGTAAAGGCTAAATTTTTACTGCTAACCCAGCCAAATTTGACCGCGGCATACATGAAAATATCGTCAGCATCAGGCGAGTGAGCGACGTTTATAGTTTTTAGATTGTGCAAAGATGATCCTTTTTTTGATTACGCCATTTTAATGAAATTTATTTAAAATAAAGTTTTAAGGGCGGTTTTGAAACGATTTTACCAGCTTTGCCTCTTTGAAATTTAGCACGTATTTCACGTCTATGGCGTTTTTAGCCCCTTTTCTTCGAGCTAGGAGCGTTGAGTAAAACGGATGCTTAAGCTCTAACATCTTAAGCAGTTTTTGATCACTATCTTCTTTTTTTATATTTTCAACGATTATTGTCGTTATAAATTTGCCCTCAAACTCGTAAAATGGCCAGACAATCACGCCTGCATCGCTTGTTTTAAAGTCCATAATTTTAGACTTTTTAGGGATATTTAGCATGGAGATGATCTTTTTGTGAGGAATTTCTGCGTTTTGCACCGAGATCACCTTTACAAGCAGATCTTTTTTGACGCCGAGGCCATTTTGGCTAAAGCGATAAACTCCGTCTTCAAGGATGCCAACCTTTTCAAAGGCATTGGCATAGTTTGCAGCCATGCAGACAGAGAGGGATAATGTCAAAAATATAAAAATTTTACTTAGAATTTTCATTTTTGTTAAAATTTTACTCTCTTTAGCCTATCTGAAGCGAAATTTTTCCTACCAAATTTAGCTTCATTTTTGCCGTTTAGCTTGACTAGATCGCCAGTAAAGCCACAGATATCATTTTTAACAAGATAACTTCCCACGCCGTAAATATCAACCGGAGTGTTAAATTTCTCAAATTCACTCATTTTTTGTGGGTTAAAGCCTGAGCTAACGACGATTTTAACGTGCTTAAAGCCAGCCTTGTCAAGCGCCTCTCTTAAGGCAAATATAAGCTCCTTACAAACGCCATGCGGGTCAAATTTACTCGTATCTTTGTCCTCAAAATACTTATCTATCAAATTTTTACTAGTATCAACCCTAACCGCACCAAGCCTCTCTTTTAATGCATTTGCAGCCTTTAGAGCATCGGTGATCACGTCGTTGTTGTAGTCCACTAAGGCTGTGATCTGCTCGCTTTCAAAGGTTTTAGCATAAATTTCTGAGGCTTTTACTATATCCCCGCCGCACATTTGAATGAGTGCATGAGGCATGGTGCCACCACCTTTTAGCCCAGTAAGCTCGCCTTGAGCATCTGTGGCGACCTTTTTGATGCCACCTACAAATGATGCATAGCCGTCGCCTGGTTGCGTGCAGATGTCATCTTGCCTGTCTGCCATGCTGAAAACATCCTTGCCATTTGCCGCTCTTATCACATCTCTTGAGTTTGTCGCTACGCAGCTTCTTCTAGTAAGCGTCGCGTCGATCACATTTTCTAAAAAGCCAAAATTTTCATACTTGCCGCTTATCTTTAAAACTGGCTCGTTTGCATTTATGATATCGCCATCATCAAGTGCGTAAATTTCAAGCTCGCTTGGGTTTTTGGCAAATTTGTTGATTATCACTAAAACCTCGTCGATACCGCAAAGCATGATATCATCGCGCCTTTGAAAAAACTGCATCGTCACATGTTGATCTGGTAAATTTTGCTTAATTATCTCATTTACTTTTAGAAAATATTTTGCGGTGAAGTAGCCCTCGCCGATCCTTGGATCTAGCTTAAAAGTCTTATCTGTTAGCCTATCTGTCTTGCCTTGCATCTTTAGCTCAAGTTCGTTCATGCCTATCCTTTTGTTTTGTTGGGATTATACCATTTTGGCAAAAATCCGAATAAGTTATAAAAATATATTTTATAAAATCATGAGACTTTATTTTAAAGGAAAAATATGAAAAAGATCTTGCTTTTAATGGTTGCTATGTTTGCATTTGGCAATGAAAATTTGCTAGTAAGTGCTGGTGGCGGATATAAAAAGATAGTTGAGGCGGTCACACAAAACCTCAAAAAAGATGGCGTAAATATCGACACTTCTTTTGCAAACATCACAGCTATCATGGCTCAGGCAAAAGAGGGCAAAACTGACGTGATCGTAGGCGATGAGGACTTTTTGAAAAAGTCTAATCTAAAGATCACTGAGTATGTAAATTTAGGCTCAGGTGCTTTGGTGCTAGCTACTAAAAAAGGTGTGAAAATTGAAAAAGTTGAAGAGCTAAAAACGCTTTCTAAGATCGCTATGCCAGACGCGGTAAAGACTGTTTATGGTAAAAGAGCAAATGAATTTATGCAAAAAGCAAATTTAAGTGGCGAGCTAAAGGATAAAATTTTAGCAGTTGCTGGCGTGCCACAGGTCGTTACATATATATTAAACGGTGAAGTTGATGCTGGATTCATCAACCAAACTGAGCTAAATGCACACAAAGACGAATTTGGTAGTTTTGTCTTGATAGACAAATCGCTTTATGCTCCAGCAAACATTGTAGCTGCGAAGCTTGAAGGATGCGACAAAAAGGCTGATTGCGAGAAATTTATAAATGAGCTAAAAAGCGAGAGATCAAAAGAAATTTACACTAAATTTGGCATAAGATAAGGCTAAATTTGCAAGAGCTCACATGGGTGTTTGATCCTCTGATTTTAAGCATAAAGGTTATTTTATGCCAGGGGGCTTTGCTCGTCGTTTTTGGGCTAGCTTTAGCCTATCTTTTGGCCTTTTATAAAGGTAAACTTAGAGCCATTTTGGAGATGATCGTAACTTTTCCTCTCATCTTTCCACCTATTGCGACTGGATTTTTACTGCTTTACCTACTTGGCAGAAATGGCATCATCGGCAAGGCTTTAAATTTAGAAATTATTTTTAGTTTTAAGGCTCTTGTATTAGCTGCTTTTATAGCTTCGTTGCCGCTATTTGTAAAGCCTGTCGCTTCTGCTCTTGGCTCACTTCCAAAGAGTCTAAGTGAAGCAGCATACAGCATCGGAAAAGATAAATTTCAAACAGCTATTTTCGTACTCTTTCCATGCGTTGTAAAAAGTGTAGCAGCGGCTTTTATTCTAGCGATCTCGCGTGGGCTTGGCGAGGTTGGCATAACACTTATACTTGGTGGAAATATAATAGGAAAGACCGACACTATCTCGCTTGCCATTTATAATGCCGTATACGATGGCAAAAGCGATGAGGCACTGGTTTTAAGCCTTGTTTTGGTTGTGTTAAGTTTTATTTTGTTTGGGATTATAAATTTGCTTGATAAAGGTAAAATTTAAAATGAGAGTGGCGAGAGGATGAGAGAATCGAACTCCCCACCAGACGGTCAACCGCCCAGTCATCGGGTTTGAAGCCCGTGAGCATCACCAGATTACTTTATCCTCCGTGCGCGTTATTCTAGCAGATTTATATAAATTTTAGCCCATTTTCTATAAACTTTTTTTAATTACAAAAAGGATCTATGATTTTAAAATTAGGCATTTTCACATTTTTGGTTTTATTTTTTTGCGCTTGCTCTTCAGTACTAACCCCAGCAACCGCGCCACTAAATGTCTATGATGCGTACTCTATTTCACGCGATAAACGTGGTATTTACTCGATCACAAGAGATAAATTTATACAAAGCAAATTGCAAAGCAAAATTTTATTTTCAAAAGGGCTTAGTAATATTGATATCGAGATAGAGGTTTTTTACGGAGATGCCTATCTGATCGGACTTGTTGATAGCAAAGAGCTTGAAGATAAGCTAGTAGAACTAGCCAAAAGTACAGATGGCGTACGAAAAATTTATACCTATCTTCGTATCAAAAAGCCAGAATATCCATGCGATAGTCTAAAAATTCTTGCAAACTTAAAGCAAAATCTTTTTAAAGATAGTATAGTTGAGGGCACAAATGTGCGTGTCAGTATAGTTGGCTGTGATGTTGTATTTAGCGGCGTAGTTGATAGCATTGAGCAAGAAAAACATGCTATTTGGTACGCTAAGCACATTGACGGCGTGGCAGATGTCTACTCGTTCATCAAAGTTATCAAATAAATTTAGCTTAAATATCGCGCTTTTTTACAAAGCTTGCTATTAGGCTTGGTAAGATGATTAGCGCGCCAAGAAGCATAAACACCATAACAAGATCGGTTAGTAAGCCAAAATATATAGTTGGAATAAAATTGCTAGTTATCATCACGCTAAAACCAAGAAAAATAGTAAATGATGTGTAATACATCGCATATCCGATGCTTGCGTGTGCGACTTTAATGCTCTCAAAAACACTTTTTGTAAGCATTTCTTCTTTAAAGCGGTGGATGTAGTGAATGATATCATCAACGCCGATACCTATACTAATGGCTGCTATCGTAATGCTCATCACATCAAGCGGAATGCCAAAAAATCCCATCACACCAAAGAGTGTGCAAAGTGGGATTAAATTTGAAACTATCGCAATGGTTGCTAGCTTTATGCTCCTAAAGATAAAGCAAAATATGACAAAAAGTATAGCGACAGTTAGTCCAAAAGTATCAACTTGTGAGCTAAGTAAATTTTGAAGCATATTGTTATAAAGCACCATCATACCGGCAACTTCTATGCTTACACCGTCATTTTTGGTAAGCTGTGCTAGCCCTTCTCTAAGCTCCTTTAGAAATAAATTTCGTCTAAGCTCAGAGTCACTATCGACGATCCTTATACTAAATCTAAGCTCGTCATCTTCAACGCTCACATAAGGGCTTAATAAGATATTTTTATAATTTTGTGGCAATTTCTCATACATCGCAGCTAATAAAAAATCATCACTCGCGCCGTTATTTAGCTCTTTTATGGCTTTTATAAGGGTTGCTAGCGAGCTTACATGTCCGACAAATTTTTGCTCTTTTAAATAGTCGTGAATTTTCTCAGCAACCCTTGTGTGATAGCTATTAAACCAGTATTTCGCATCCTTGGCATTACTTTCAAACTCATTTTCAAACTCATCTTGCTCAGTATTTTTATCTTGTTTTTGCTCTTTAAATTTCACTATCACATCAACTGGTATCGTGCCGCCAAGCTTGGTATCAATGACTTGCATTCCTTGCCGAATTTCTGTGCTTTCTTTAAAGTAGCCAATGAAGCTATTTTCAACCTTTATCTTGCTGATACCATAAACGCCAAAACAGACAACTAGAGCGCAAACTATGTAGATAATCTTTCTTGAGTTTAGAGCTAAATTCGCACAGTATTTTGTAAATTTAAAGCTATTTTCAAAGGTTCTAATGGGAGCTAATTTTTCTAAATTTACATTTATCGCGCCAAATAGCAAAAACGCAAGCACAAGCGAAACGCTAATGCCAGTGCTCATCATAATGCCAAGCATGATAACTGGCTTTATGTCAGCACTCATAAGCGAGCTAAAGCCAATAACCGTGGTAAATATCGCCCAAAAAGATGGAGAGAATTTATCACGAAGCGTTAGATAAATTAGCTGATTTTGGCTATATTTTGGATGCTTTGCGTAAAATTCTCGGTAGCTAACGACAAGATGAATCACAGTTGAAATGGTAATGATGAGCTGAAGTGTGATGTAGTTTGAGCTAATGACCGTCACTTCCCAGTCAAATATACCAAAAATTCCGGTCGTAAAAATGGCACTTACGGCACATATAAACATCGGCAAAACTATCCATCTAACCTGTCTGAAAAATAGCCACAAACTAAAGCTAAGAAGAGCAAGTATGCTTAAGCCATAGACTAAAAGATCGCTCTTTATAAAGCCTATCATATCATCAGCGATCATATTTGCGCCGCCTAAGAATAGCTCGTCATTTGCGTTAAATTTAGCTATGGTTGCCTTTATGGCCTCAAGGTTTTCGTGATCACTCTTTCTAAGCTCATCTCGGTAGGCTTTAAACTCATAGGCAAGAGCCTCTAACTTAAGTCGCTCAGCTTGTGTGATCGTACCGTTTGACTCTTTTTGGCTAAGCAAATTTCTCTCATTTACAAGCTCATTAAATTTCTCATCTTGTTTTAAATTTAGAGCAATCGCTGTGGTTTTTAGATCTTTACTTATCAAATTTCCGCTGTAAATCGGGCTTTTGGCAAACTCGAGCTTTGCTTTTGAAATATTTATATCTTTATCTTGCAGCGTTGGAGTATGATCTAAGATACCCGTAATCCCGCCTTTTACACTATTTAAAAGCGGAATATTTATTATAGAGATGACGCTATTTACCATATCGTTTTTAGCTAGTTCATCGCCTAAATTTTTGATAAGTTCTAAATTTTTAGATGAAAAAAGATCATCTTTTGGAGTAAAAGCAACTACTAAAAATCCGGGTGAGTCGTAGCGTTTAGCTATCTCTCTATAAGCTTTTAAGTCAGGATCATGCTCAAGCAGTAGCGTTTCAGCTGACGCATCAACGCTAAGCTTAGTGCTAAGATAGCCAAAAACTACGCTTAAAGCTAAAATTAGAGCAATAATAAGCTTGTTTTTAGCAATGATAAATTTAAAAATTTGTCGCATTAAGGGTTGGTTTTATTTTGATCAGGTAAAACAGCTTCGTTTAGCTTTTGTAAAAGGGTATTGAAATCAGCGTTATTTAGCACATCACCAAACTGGCTTCTGTATGTTTGAATGATGCTTACACCAACGATATCAAGATCGTAAATGAGCCAACCACGCTCTTTAGCGTCATAAAATTTATAGACAAATTCGTAGCTCTTGCCATCATTTGTCAGCTCAGATGTTAGCCAGTACCTATTTTTTTGTGGTTCACTCTCGCCAGTTATATGTATCTCTTGATCTTTGTATCCTAAAAGTTTATCTATGTATGAGCTTTTTAGTTTTTGCTCAAATGCTGCGTCAAATTTAGCTTGCTCGTCGCTACTTAAGCTGTTGTAACGTTTGCCAAGACTTATCTTTGCCATTTGTTTATAGTCAAAAAATGGATCAAGAAGAGCAAAAATTTCTTTTGTCTTCGCATTATTGTCTAAATTTGTATCTTTTAAAATTTCAATAACCTTTGTTGTTTTCATCTCTACTTCAGGTTTGATCTGCTCTTTTGAAATAGCAAAAAGGCTAGTTGTAAAAAGTAAAATCATAGTTAGAATTTTTAAAATTTTCATATTTACTCCTTGATAAGCTTGTCGCGTCTTTGCTCGTAAGCATCGCGTAAAAATGGATAAAGATCAATAGCATCTTTTCTTAGTTTTTCATAAGCAGTTGGATCTTGTGAAAAGCTATTAAACGCTCTGTATGACTTGATGCCAGTTGATAAAAGTATAGGATCAACGTAGCTAATAGGATCAGCAAAATAATCTCCGACCATGCCACCAGTATCTCTTAAATTTGATGGTCCAATAAGTGGCCAAACGATGTGAAAACCGCTACCAAGCCCCCAATATCCAAGCGTTTGTCCAAAATCTTCATCGTGAGCTTTGAGGTTGTAGTATTTTGCTCCGTCTGTTAGTCCGCCAAAGCCTATTATCGTATTTGCTAAAAATCTCAATGTCTCTTCGCCAGCGTTTTGAAATTTAAACTGAAGTAAGTTATTTACAAAGCGAACTGGGAAAAGAAGGTTGTCAAAGAAATTTGAAACCATTGTTCTAGCTGTTTTTGGCACAACATAGGCATAACCTTTTGCCACCGGAGTTAGCATATTTACATAGATAAAGTCATTTGCATGTGTCATCATTCTATTGTAACCACTAAGCGGGTCAAAAACATCTTTTCTTGCTTCAAATTCAACATCAAATTCGTCGCTTTCGCTATTCGTATTTATGTCCGTATTAGCACAGGCTAAAAGCAAACTAAAAAAGATAGAAAGCAAAAATTTCATACTAAGCCTTATTTTTATTTATAAAATGTAGCTCGATTTTATCTTTTAAAAACTTTACAAGAAATTAAGAGAAATTTATAAATTGGCTTAAATCTTTAAGCTTAAGGATTAATATAATTAGATATACTTCACAAATTATTCTATAATATAGTAAAGGTAAAAATTTTGAAAGCAGATATAAATTTAGAACTATTTTTAGGCGAAGATACACAGGTTTTAGCTAAACATATTACATTATTAAAGGCCATAAAAGAGACAAAAAGTATCACAAAAGCAGCGGAATTGGTTGGTATATCATATAAAAATGCTTGGGACTGCCTTGATACGATAAATAACAAAAGTAGCAAGCCGCTTATTATTAGAGCTGATGGAAATAAAAAAAATAGTGGCTCCGAGCTAAGCGAGTATGCCGATAAACTGATAAAAATTTATGATGCCATTCTTGAGACTCAAAAGGACTTTTTACAAAAAATTTGTCAAAAAGTAGATTTTGAGGATGTAGATATTGTAAATCTTCAAAGAATGAATATGAACCTAAGTGCTAGAAATCAGCTCTCATGCGAGATTATTGGCATAAACCGCGGTGCGGTAAATTCTCAAATAGTTGCAAGACTAAGTAATGGCTGCACGCTTGAGTCAAACATCACGGTTGAAAGTGAGAAAAATTTAGGACTAAAAGTTGGACAAAAGGTTATTTATATTTTTAAAGCCCCAGCTGTCATTTTGGCCAAGGATCTAGATATAAAAATAAGCACAAAAAATCAATTAAAAGGCGAAGTGATCGAAGCAAAGATAGGCGCTGTAAGTGCTGAAATCACTTTAAAACTAAGCGATGAGCAGACTTTAACAGCCATCATCACAAAAGATAGTGCTATTCAGATGAAAATAGGTGTTGGCGATACACTTTTGGCAATAGTAAAATCATCTCAAATCATTATAGGAGTTTAAATGAGAAAAGTTTTTAAATTTTTATGTGTGACATCTTTGCTTGCCATAAACGCACTTGGCGCTGAAGTAAATGTCTATGCTGCGGCAAATACTACATATGCATTTCCTGAGCTTATAAAAGAATTTAATAAGCTTCATCCAAATGCCAAGATCAACTTAACACTCGGTGCAAGTGGCGGTCTTGTTACTCAGATACAAAACTCAGCTCCAGCTGATATATTCATGGCTGCCGATATGGGCTTTGCACAAAAAGCTTATGATACAGGCTTTGCAAGCACTGAGCCAAAAGTTTATGCACAAGGCGCTGTTGCTATTTTTTCTATTAGAGATGTTGATTTTAAAAAAGGTATTGAGGTTGTTCGTGGCTTAAAGGCGATTTCTATTGCAAATCCACAAACAGCACCATACGGTAAGGCCAGCATAGAAGCACTTAAAAATGCAAAACTTTATAACGAAGTAGAAAAAAATATCGTTTATGCTCAAAAAATTTCTGAAACTCTATCTCAGGCACTAAGCGCCTCCGATGTAGGTTTTATCGCTGCTAGTGCACTTTTTGATGAGAAAATGTCAAAATACAAAGAGGGCGTTAACTACATCCTTGTTCCACAAGAACTATACACTCCGATCGATCAAGGCATAGTTCTTCTAAAACATGCCAATAAAAATGATGACGCAAAAGCATTTTATGAGTTTATCTTGGGTGATAAATCAAGAGAAATTTTTAAGAAATTTGGCTATAACGTCCCAGCTAAATGATAAAAGCAAAGATCGTTAGGATTTTAGCCAAAGATGACGTCAGCTTATTTGAGCTAAAAGGTCTAAATTTAGAGGCGAATTTATTTATACTAGTCTTAAATGAGGCTAGCAAATTTGCCTTAAATGACGAGATCGGTTTAGGTTTTAAAAGCTCAGATGTCGTCTTGACAAAGAATAAACTTGACACTAACTCACTTGAAAATGAATTAAAATGCGTGGTAGAGGCTATAAATTTTGGTGAAGTTTTAAGCGTTGTTGGTCTAAAGTGCGATCAAATTAACTTCGAAGCCATCATTTCAAATCACGCTTTAAAAGCATTAAATTTGAGCAAAAATGATAGTGTTTTTGCCTATATAAAATCTACTAGTATTCATATAAGTACTCAAAAATGATAGAAATTTCTTGTAAAAAAGAGCTAAATGGCGGCGATGGCAAATTTATGCTAGAAGCAGACCTTAGCTTTGAAAATGGCGATTTTGTCGCACTTTATGGAGCAAGTGGTGGCGGAAAGACCACTATTTTAAGGTTGATTGCCGGTTTTGAAACGCCACAAAGCGGATTTATAAAGGTTGGTGATAAAATTTTCTTTGACGATAAGATAAATTTGGCTCCGCAAAAGCGAAATATCGGCTTTTTATTTCAAGATTATGCACTTTTTGAAAATATGAATGTCTTTAAAAATTTACTCTTTGCAAAAAATGATCTAGCTCTAGCGAATAAACTTCTTGATATTTGCGGCCTAATAAGTCTAAAAAATGCAAAAATTAGCACTCTTTCTGGCGGTCAAAAGCAACGCGTTGCTTTGGCTCGTGCGGTTATGAGAAAGCCTGAAATTTTACTACTTGATGAGCCGTTAAGTGCGCTTGATAATGCTATGCGCGAGAAACTTCAAGACTATTTACTAGCACTTCATGATGAGTTTAAGATGAGCATTATTTTAGTAAGCCATGATATCGCTGAAATTTATAAGCTTTGCAATAAAGTCTTTGTCCTTGAAAATGGAAAAATTTCAAGATCTGGAACAGCTAGTGAGATATTTTTAAAGACTGCTGGATCTCAAAAAATCGCCTTCAATGCTAAAATTTTAGAGATAAAAAAATGTGATGCGATCTTTGTAGCGAATGTACTGATAAACCGCCAAATTTGTGAAGTTGTGTTAAGTAGCAACGAAGCAATGGATCTAAAATCAGGCGATATGGTGGTAGTTAGTACAAAATCGTTTAGTGTAAATTTGGAAAAAGCATGATAGACGAGTTAAAAAATATCGATTACGAGCCGTTTTGGCTCTCGTTAAAACTATCTTTTATAACTACTTTTATCTTATTTTTTGCCTGCATTACGCTTGCATATTTTATGTCGCAGAAAAAATTTTTCGGCAAATCATTTTTAGAGTCGATAATCTCACTACCGTTGGTATTGCCGCCAAGTGTTCTTGGCTTTTATCTGCTCATTTTTCTTTCACCTTACTCCACCTTTGGTAAATTTATCGAAGAAATTTTTGGAGTTAGGCTTGTTTTTAACTTCACAGGTCTTGTTGTGGCAAGTTGTATCTATTCATTACCATTTATGTTTGGACCGATTTATGCTGGGCTAAATAGCCTAAAAAAGAGCCTTTTTGAAGCTAGCTATAGTCTTGGTAAAAACAAACTCACGACTATTTTTAGAGTAATTTTGCCAAGCATCAGATCAAATTTATTAACAGCTACTGTCGTTAGCTTTGCTCACACTATGGGCGAGTTTGGCGTTGTTTTGATGATAGGCGGTAGCGTAGCTGGAGAGAGCAAGGTTGCAAGTATTGCGATATTTGAAGCAGTTGAAATGCTTGATTACACCAAGGCTCATGTCTATGCACTCCTAATGTTAATAATTAGCTTTTTTGTCCTTTTTGTAGTTTATCTTTTAAATTCTAAAAAAGCTTAAGACAAAGCTTATAGAGATATAATAGTAAAAAATTTTAAAGGATGAAATATGATAAACATGCCTACAAGTATATATTTAAATACCCTAGATGGTAAGGAATTTGATTTTTCTGCCTTTGCAAGGACGCACAACTGCGTTATTTTTATCTATCCAAAGATAGGTGATGACTTTAGTCTCTTAAGCGAGGAACTGCAAAATACAGCTGGCATGAAGGGCTGCACCAAACAAGCGATAAACTACAAGAAATTTTTAAAAGATTTTAACGATCTTGGTTTTATGGTAGTGGCTGTTGGCTCCCAAGATATAGTGGCTCAAAAGAAATTTCAAGAAGAAACTTCAGCTGGAGTTATGTTCTTAAATGATAGTGAGTTTACGCTTGAGAAAGCACTTGAACTTCCGGTTTTTTCTGCATCAAATGGCCATAAATTTTACTTTAGACAAACACTTATCATAAAAGATGGCAAGATAAGGCGCGCATATATAGTAGATGATCCAGAAAATGATGCTAAAAATATGCTAGAAAAACTCAAAGAAAAAGACTACTAGGAGCTAAAATGAGCCAAAATAGCAAAATCGAAAAGTCTTATGACGAACTAACTTATAAATCCATAGCTTTTGCACAATCATCACCTTACAGGCTTGAAGCTTGTGCTACACTTCTTGGCGTAAACCCGCCGCCGTGCAAAAATGCAAGAGTTTTAGAGATAGGATGTAGCTTTGGCGGAAATTTGGTCCCATTTGCAGCGAATAATAAAAACGCAAAAGTAGTTGGTATAGACCTCAGTGGAGAGCAGATAAGGCGTGGGCAAGAGATCGTTAAAGAGATGGGGCTTACAAATTTAGAGCTTATCCATGGCGATATTTGCGAATTTAACAGCGATGAGAAATTTGACTATATCATTGCTCATGGTGTTTTTAGTTGGGTACCTGACTTTGTAAAAGAAGCTATTTTAAAAGTTGTAAGAGAGAATTTAAGCACGAACGGCGTGGCATTTGTATCATATAATGTTTATCCTGGCTGGAAGGTCAAAGATGTCATAAGAGACTTAATGCTACTTGCCGCAAAGGATAAAGAAACAATGCAAGAGAAACTAAAAGCGGCTAAGGAAGCACTTTTGGTCTATAAAGAGTATTTGCTAACAAGAGATAAAGAAATTTATGAAAAGAAAATGCCGCTTAATATGCTTCTTTTTATAATAGAACATGTACTTTCGAAAGATGACTTTTATATAGCTCATGAGTTTTTAGAAAATGTAAATAATCCATTTTATTTCAAGGATTTTAATGCCATGCTCACCAAAAATGAGCTTGCTTACCTTTGCGAATATACACTTGATGATATTTTTGTGCCAGATGTTGGCACAACCGTAGTAGATGAATACAAAAACAATAAATTTAAAGATAGAATCGATATTGAGCAGTTTATGGACATAGTTAGCAATAAGGTCTTCAGACAAAGCCTAATAGTCCATAGCAAAACCTATGAAAGTATAGCCAATAAACAAATAGGTCCAAGCGATATCAACAAAATTCACGTTGTGGCAGATTTTATAAAGAAAGATAATGAGTGGCAAGACAGTTGCTCCGTTATGCCACAAGACATCTCATGGCTTTGTGAGGTCTTTTATAAGATGTATCCAGCAAGTATAAATCTTTCTCAAATTTTAGAAATTTTGCCAGAAGATAAACTCATGGTTTATAGCGCTTTTGTAAGAATTCTAACAAACTCGTCTGATGCAATGATTTTAAAAGATGAGCAAAAAAATATCGAGTATAAGCCAGGCTACTCAAGACTTAGTCAAAATTTAATAAATTATGTAAGATATTTTTTAAATCATAAAAATAATGCCGATGTTGTTTTTGCTAATAAATTTAGCATCTCAAGAAAGCTTAACAATATCGATTATTACATACTTTTATTGCTTGATGGTAAAAATAGTTTAGAAGATGTCGCAGCAAAAGCTTTGAAATTTATCAAAGAGAACAACGAAGATATATTTGATATAAATGGCAAAGTGCTTAAAAAAGATAAAGTCGCAGCAAACATAATGAGCTACGTGCTAGGCACAGCAAAAATAGCTAGTCTGCTTTATTTACTAGAAGAAATTTAAGATTTAAATTTTACTTTGCTTATATAGTTGTGTGATTTTATCTTTTAGATTTAGTGTGTTTTTTGAGAGAGCTATGAAAAATGGGCTTTTTAAATTAGCAAGCTCGTAGCTCATCTCTTTGCCACTATTAGCACCAAATACTTTTCCGCCACAAAAATTTACGAGCGCTTCTCCTGCTGCATTGTCCCAAAGGTAGCTTGGGGCAAATCTCAAATAAGCTCCACCAAATTCAACCAAACGGCAAAATTTTATGGCTGAGCCGATGCACCTTTGCTCAAAATTTAAGCTCTGTCCTATAAATTCTATCTCTTTGGCATCGCCTCTTCTACTTGAAAAGATTAGATTGTCTAAATTTTTATCTTTTTTATTTAAATCAACTCTCGTTATGATTTCATCATTGTCATCTAAAATTTCTTTAAAAGCGCCATTTTCATCAGCATAAAAAAGCTCTTTACTAACTGGGATAAATATCACGCCAAGCACCGGTCTAGCTTTTTTTATAAGCGCTATACAAACGCAAAATTCGCCGTTTCTAGCTAGAAATTCTTTCGTGCCATCAAGAGGATCTACGAGCCAAAACTCATCTTTGTCACTTTCTTGCAAAATGCTCTCTTCAGAGCAAATTTTTATCCCGCTTTTACTTAGCTCTTTTAGTATCACTTCATTTGCAGCTAGATCAGCGCTAGTTAGTGGCGAGCTGTCATCTTTTAGGCAGACTTTAAGAGCCGTATTATCTGCAGAGTAAAATTTCATTATTTGCGCTCCAGCATTAACGGCTGCTTTTTTAGCTAAATTTAGAAGCTCACTCATTTTGGTGTTCTGTTTGTCTCTCCAACATAAAGCTGTCTTGGGCGGACGATCTTTATCGTATCTTGCTCTTTTAGCTCGATCCACTGGCTGATCCAACCTGGAGTCCTGCCGATGACAAAGATTACGGCAAACATGTTATTTGGTATGCCAAGCGCTTTTAGGATGAGTCCAGAGTGAAAATCAACATTTGGATATAAATTTCTGCTTACAAAGTAGTCATCATTTAGCGCGATCTCCTCAATGCGGTTTGCGATTTTAATAAGCTCTGAGTTGATGCCTATCTCGTCCATGAGCTGATCTCTCATTTTTTTGAGCACTTTTGCGCGAGGGTCAAAATTTTTATAGACCCTGTGACCAAAGCCCATTAGCCTAAATGGATCGTTTTTATCCTTTGCTCTAGCGATGTATCTATCGACATTTGCGACCGAGCCGATCTCTTCAAGCTGACGGATAACGCCCTCGTTTGCCCCACCATGAGCCCAGCCCCAAAGTGCGCCGATGCCGGCACTTATACATGCGTATGGGTGAGCGTGCGTTGAGCCAACGGTTCTAACAGTCGTGGTCGAAGCATTTTGCTCATGATCTGCGTGCAGCATAAAGACCGTGTCAAGTGCTTTTATCTCGATTGGTTTAAGATCGACGTGCTCGTATGGATAGCCCCTCATCATGTAGAGGAAATTTTCAGTAAAGCCACGATCTAAATTTGGATATATGATAGGAAGCCCGCGTGAGTAGCGGTAACTAAAGGCCGCGATCGTTGGAATTTTAGCGATTATACGCATAGCCATCTCGTGATACTCTTCAGGTTTATCCATATTTAAGTGATCTGAGTAAAAGGCACTTAGCGCTGAGACCGCTGCTTGCAAGATCGCCATAGGGTGAGCTTTGTCTGGAAATGCGTCAAATAGCTTCATCATGCCTTCATGTATAAAGCTTCTTTTTTTAAGCTCGGTTTTAAAATTTATATACTGATCATTTGTTGGAAGCTCTTTGTTTAAAAGTAAGTATGCCACGTCTAAAAATGTCTTATTTTCAGCCAAATACGCGATATCGTAACCTCTATACATTAGCTCGCCTTTTAAGCCGTCTATATAAGTTATCGCTGAGCGGCACATCGCAGTTGAGGTGTAACCCCTGTCAAAGGTAAACATCCCAGTGTCGCTAAAAAAGGTCGATATGTCGATGACGTCTGGCCCCATCGTACCTTTTAGGATAGGAAATTCATAGCTCTTGCCAGTTCGGTTGTCGATTAGTGTGGCTGTATTTGATGACATTTTTACTCCTTGCTTTTTGATTGCATTAAAATTTTGATGATTATAGCTCCTATTATAGCTTGTGCGAGGCTTGCTAGGATAAAAGATGAGTAAGAATAGTCACTTATCTCGCCTGATTTGTGTGCGATAGTAGCAACTGCGATCAAAAGAGTGAGTGGCATAGACTGCGAAATGGCAAATAAAAATATCCCTCTAAAGCCAAGCTTGCCCAAAAAGAGCAAACTAGATACAACTCTCGTGCCAAGCATCGCTAAAAATATAAAAACAGCATCCTTTATCACTTCGCTAGATCCTAGGCTTGAAAGCTTAAAAGTAGAGCCTATGTGGATGAAAAATATCGGCACCAAAAAGCCAAATCCAAAGCTTGAAAGCTTGTGCGGCAAGTCCTTTTTGTGATCAAAAAATGTCGTGATAAACATACCTGCGATAAACGCGCCAAAGGCGACCTCTAAATTTAGATAGAGCATCAAAGCTATCATCGTAAAAAACACCGCGATGCAAAGCCTGATGTCCTTCTCGTCCTTGTCATAGTGTGGCATAAGCACCACTTTAAGCCCTGGATACCACCAAAAAAGCACGTCCAAAATTTTAAAGCTAAGCACGCTGATAGCCAAAAATAAGATCAAATATCCAATCGTTAGCCATAAATTTATGCTCGCTCCAAACTGCAGATAAGCAGCGGTAAATGTTAGAAGCGTGATGCTTATAAGCTCGCCGATAGTTGCTATTAGCATGCTTAAATTTAGCCATTTTACATCTCTACCATACTCCTTAAATAGCGTAAATATCATGCCAACGGCCATTATCGGGATGATGATGATGTAAAGCAGGCTAAGCTCAACCCCCAGCGTCAAAGCCGTAGCTAGAGCGTAGATGAGCGTTAGATAGATGAGCCCAAGGCGGAAAATTTTACGATCGATGTTTATGAGCATCCTAAGATCGATCTCCATGCCAGCTAGAAACATCAAAAAGAAAAAGCCAACTTCGCTAATTAGCTTAAACATCTCATTTTCGCCGACAAGCCCGATGTAACTAGCCAGTGCTCCAAGTATTATCTCAGCAGGAGCGACAGGAATGCGTAAAATTTTAGAAATATAAGGCGAAGCAAAGACGATAAATGCCAAAACGACAAGAATACTAAGCTCGCTAGCTTGATGTAATTGCAAAAAGATCCTTAAATTAAAAATGTTTGATTGTATAAAAAGCTTTTTTATTTTTTGATTAAGCTAAGCGATCTTTGGGCAAAATGGCGACAAATTTTTAAAAATTTGGAGTGCAAATTTATGCGTAAATTTCTATTTTTTGTCTTGATGTTTTTTGGAATTTTTGGCTTTACAGACGAGCTAAATTTGGTTCAAAGTTTTAAATTTGATGGAAGCGTTTTTTATAAGAAAAATACAGCCAAAGATGAGAGTTTTTACTTTTTAAAAAATGAAAATTTTGATGAGCATTTCGTAGGCTTTAGAGTAAAATTTGACAAAAATATAAAAAGTGAAAGTATGCTTGCTGAGCTAAAAAAGAAGATAAAAGAGGCTAAAGAGGTGCTTTATAGTGAAGAGAATGATCAAATTTTAGCCATTATAAAAGATGAAATAAGTAGTAAAAATATAGAAATAATCCACTTTTTACTTAGAAATAATGGAGTCTTAATACTTTCATATGAGAGAATTTATGATCCAAAAACTCTGGTAGATGGGCTTAAGCCTGTACTTTTAAGTGAAACTAGAAATTTTATGCTTCAGATGCCAAAGGTAGAAGCTAGGTAGAAAGGTGGATGTGGCATGTTTTGCACTGCATGTGGTTTTGTTAAATTTCATCAAATTTTACTAGCCAATTCTTGTGAGTGAATGAAATTTAAAATTTGCACATAGATTGATAAAATTTTTACTTAAAGGGGGATAAAGGGGCTTGAATTTTGCTTCGCAAGCTCGCAACTGCATGGCAGACACGAAGTCGTCCCCTTATCTCCCTTTAGATCCCTCAATCCCCTCGTACGTTAGAAGTGGCATGCAATAGTGCTGGCGCACTGAATGCGGGTAAAACTCTATCAAATTTTAAAATTTTATAAGCAAGTAATTTCGGCTCTAGTGGCAAGCTTTATAAGACCCAAAACCAGTAGTCAATTCTTGCGAGTGGGTGAAGTTTCAAATTTGCAAATAAGGCTATTTTGCTACTTACTTTTATAAACTCTTGCCAAGCAAAATGCCAAGATAGCTTGCAAGCAGGCAAAGGACAAGGTTTAAAAAGATATTTAAAAAGCCTTTTATCAGTTCGCCTTCTAGTAAAAATTTTACACTATCAAGGCTAAAGCTTGAGAATGTCGTAAATCCGCCAAGTATGCCAATGACCAAGAACACCCTCACGCTTTGGCTTAAATTTAGACAAAACAAGACGCCGATAATGAAGCTACCAAGCGTATTTACGCCAAGCGTGGCTAGCGGAAAGTGGCTAAATTTTAGCAGCTCACCGGCTAAAAACCTGCATCCAGCTCCGATAAAGCCTCCAAGCCCTGCGAAAAGCAAATTTGCAAGCATTAATGGCAGATACTAGCGAAGCTAAAACCGCGCTTTGCAAGCTCCTCGATATCTTTGCTAGCTTTCTCGCCTTTTGCGGTGAGGTAGTCGCCTATCACGATCGCATCGGCGCCATTTTCAAAGATCTCGTATTGTCTATCGCCTAAAATTTTCTCCCTACCGCCAGCTATCATGACTCTAGTTTCTGGTAGATCTCTTTTGGTCTCACGCACTATTTTTAGGGCTTCATCCGCACTAAGAGGAGGCAGATCAAGGCTTAGAGCTTCATTTTTTATGAAAAAATTTATCGGTGACGAAAATGGCTCAAGCTCTTTTAAACTAGCTCTAAAGCTTACTCTATCGGCCTCACTCTCGCCAACGCCGTAAATTCCACCAGTACAAAGCATAAGCCCAGCTCTTTTTGCATCTAAATTTGTCTGATATCTCTCATCCCAAGTGTGCGTTTTACAAATTTTTGGGAAAAATTCTCGGCTTGTTTCAAGGTTGTGGTTGTAGCTAAAAACGCCAGCTTTTTTGAGCTCGCAAAGTTGCTCATAAGTCGCCATGCCGTTGCACGCGATAAGCATCAAATTTGGCACTTCTTTGCTCACAGCTCTTGCTAAAGATGCGATGTAGTCGGTCTTTTTGTCATTTAGTCTAGCACCGCTTGTAACTAAGCAAAAGCCAAGAGCATGGTTTTTGTATGCCATTTTGGCCTCTTCGACTACTTGCTGTTCGCTTTTTTCTTTAAATTTCGTGATATCAGCGCCAGCCTTGGCACTTTGCGTGCAGTAAGCGCAGTCCTCGGCGCAGTTTCCTTGAGTGACTGAGCATATCGCACAGAGCATAATTGTTTTCATTTTTCATCCTTTTTTGGGGCGTATTATAGCTTTGATAGGTTTAAAATTTAAGTAGGGTAATTTATGAATTTGCAAAAATAGTTTGATGAAATGTATAAATTTATTTTTATTCAAAGGGAGATAAATGGGCTTGAGTTACGGTCTGCTTGTAGCTGCGAGCTAGCGAAGCAAAGATCCGTCCCTTTATCCTCATTTAAATCCTCTAAATCCTTCGCACGTTAGAAGTGCATGTGATAGCACTTTGCACAGCATGCGTTCATATATCTATAAATTTTAAAATTTCAAGAACGAGTAATTTCGGCTCTAAAATTTGAGCCAAGTCATAAGCGAAGCTAAGATTTTAAGATAGTAGTCAATTCTTGCAAGTGAATAGAATTTTAAAATTTGCTCCACAATATAAACTTATTAAAAACTATGCGAAAAGCTTAAATTTTGTGACATTACCTTCTCTTATAAATTTCCGCTCCCTCTTTTATTCCAATTTGGCAAAGCGCTAAGCTCGTCAAAAAGCCCAAAAAGTGCGTACTTTAGTGTGAAGATTGCCCCTTAGATGTGTACAGTTGGTGACGAGTTTTTCCCTTTATGCTGGCTAAGCTTAGCGGTGGTATCAGGCATTTAAAGCCCAAATTTATAAAAGCCAAATTTAGGCTCAAGGGCTCAGATTTGGCTAGAAATTTTTAGTTTTCAGAAATAAGCGTCTTTTTCTTGCACTTTGTGCACTCTATAAATGTACCTTTTTTAAGCTCTTTTTTGATCATATCGCCGCCACATTCGTTGCATTTTTGCTCAACTGGCTCGTAGTTTGAGATGAAGTCGCATTTTGGATAGTTGGCACATCCATAAAATTTACCGCGCCTGCTAAATCTCTCGACGATCTCGCCGCCACATTTTGGACATGGCACATCAAGCTTTTTAAGCTCACGTTTTGGCTTAGCTGCCGCAGTAGTGCCGGCCTCTGCGCTCTTTTCATTATCTTTTGCGATGTTTCTTGAGTATTTGCATTTTGGGAAATTTGAGCAAGCGATAAATTCGCCGTATCTGCCCTTTCTAAGCACTAGCTCACTTCCGCACTCTGGGCACTTCTCGCCAATCGGAGTGGCTGTTTTTAGGCTTTTTATGCCAGTTTTTCCAGCGCTGATTTTTTCCATAAATGGATAGTAAAAGTCACTTAGTACCTTTTGCCAGTCAGCCTTATCAAGTGCGATCTCATCGAGCTTTTCTTCAAGATGTGAGGTAAATTCACTATCAACTATATTGCTAAAGTGCTCCTCCAAAACGCCTATCATGCTAAAAGCAATCTCGTTTGGTATGAGCTGCTTTTTCTCGACTCTCACGTAGTCTCTTGAGGTTAGCAGCGTGATAGTCGGTGCGTAGGTACTTGGGCGACCGATGCCTAGACTCTCTAGTTTTTTAACAAGGCCAGCTTCAGAGTAGCGAGACGGCGGCTCGGTGAAATTTTGCGTGCTTTTTATGCTTTGCAAGCTCATCTCGTCGCCCTTTTTTAAATTTGGCAAAATTTTATCCTTATCAAGCTCGCCATAAACCTTGTAAAAGCCGTCAAATAGCACCTTTCTACCACTTATCTTAAACTCGCCTTTTTCGCTTGCAACATAGACGTTTTGAGTTTGGCTCACACATGCGCTCATTTGACATGCTAAAAATCTATTGTAGATGAGCGTGTAGAGTTTGAGCGCGTCTTTATCTAAAAATTTAGCTGCGATTTGCGGTGTGAAGTTTAAATTTGTAGGGCGGATCGCTTCGTGGGCTTCTTGCGCGCCTTTTGAGCTTGTCGTGTAGCTTATCGCTTTGGCCGGCAGATACTCTTTGCCGTAGTTTTGGAGGATATGCTCTCTAGCGGTTGCGACAGCCTCTTTGGCTAAATTTAAACTGTCTGTTCTCATGTAGGTGATTGCACCCATGAAACCATCGTGAGTTTGTACACCTTCATAGAGGCTTTGAGCGATCATCATGGTCTTTTTAGGGCTAAAGCCAAGACGGTTACTCGCGCTTTGCTGAAGTGTTGAAGTCATAAATGGCGGGCTTGGCTGGATCTTTCTATCCTTGCTCTCGATCTCACGGACGCTAAATTTCTCATTTTGTAAATTCTCTATAATGTATTTTGCGCGGTCTGGATTTTGGATAGTGAGCTTTTCGATCTTTTGGTTTTCAAATTTTACTAGCTCAGCGTCTAAGTCTTTTTTAAAAACTGTGTCAATAGTGTAGTATTCAACTGGCTTAAACGCCTGAATTTCACGTTCACGATCAACTATTATCTTTAGGGCTGCACTTTGCACACGGCCAGCGCTTAGCCCCTTTTGTATCTTTAAATTTAAAAGTGGACTTAGCTTGTAGCCCACGATACGGTCTAGCAAACGCCTTGTTTGCTGGGCATTGACGCTATTCATATCGACACGTCTTGGGCTTTTTAGAGCATTTTGTATGGCACTTTTGGTGATCTCGTGAAAGACGATGCGAGGCAGACTGGTTGGCTCTTTGCCTATGGCATTTGCTATGTGAAATGCGATCGCCTCACCCTCTCTATCCTCATCGGTCGCTAGATAAATTTCATCAGCGCCCTTGGCGAGCTCTTTTATCTCTTTTACGATGGCAGAGTGATCACTGCTGATGCGGTATTCTGGGGTAAATTTATCATCTTCTATCTTGATACCAAAGCTAGTTTTTGGCAAGTCTCTGATGTGACCTTTTGAGGCGATGACGTTGTAGCTTTTGTCTAAGAAATTTTTGATAGTCTTTGCTTTTGCAGGCGACTCTACGATGATTAAGCTTTTCATTATATATAGCCTTTGTATTTTTTGGCGTAATTGTAGCAAAAATAATTTTTAAAGTATCAAGGCATAAAAAATCAAGCCAGGATCTATCTTTTAAAAATTTTTCATTCATACCTATAAAGTTTTTAGAAAATTTCACGATATAGTTTTTGTGCGACAAGAAGTCGTAACTAAAAATTAAAAGGATTTACAATGAGTTTTCGTATTAACACAAACGTAAACGCACTTAACACACACGCTAACGCAGTTAGCAACAACACTGACCTATCTAAGTCACTTAACAAACTTAGCTCAGGTCTTAGAATTCAAACAGCTGCAGACGATGCTTCAGGTCTATCTATTGCAGATAGCTTAAGAAGTCAAGCTTCAGCTTTAGGTCAAGCTATTGCAAACGGTAATGATGCTATTGGTATCATTCAAGTTGCCGATAAAGCTATGGACGAGCAGCTAAAAATTCTTGATACTATCAAGACAAAAGCTACTCAATCAGCTCAAGACGGCCAAACAACTCAATCACGCCAAGCATTGCAAGCTGATATCGTTCGTCTAATGGAAGAGCTTGACAATATCGGTAACACTACTTCATTTAACGGTCAGCAACTACTAAACGGAACATTCTCTAATAAAGAATTCCAAATAGGTGCTTACTCAAATCAAACTGTTAAAGCAAGTATTGGTGCGACTACATCTGATAAGATCGGCCTTACACGTTTTGAGAGTTCAAAACTTCTTACGGGTATGGGTGCAGTAAACCTTAAATTCTTAAACGTTGATGGTGTGAACGATGTAGGTGTTACAGGCGCTACTATCTCAACAGGTATCGGTAAAGGTCTTGGTGCTTTAGCTGAGAATATCAACAAAGTTGCTGATAAAACTGGTGTTAGAGCCACAGCTGATGTTACTTGGAAGGCTAGTGCTGCTATCGCTGGTGGTTTAATTCAGTCTTTAACAATTAATGGCGTTAAAATCGGCGACCTAGATGTTAAAGCGAATGATTCAAACGGTGCACTTGTCAATGCTATCAACTCTGTAAAAGACCAAACTGGTGTTGAAGCTTCTGTTGATGCTGAAACAGGCAAAATGGTATTAACAAGCCGTGATGGCCGTGCTATTGTTGCAACAGGTAAAGATATCTCAAAAGGTCTTGGTGGTAAAGGTAAAGCAGCAGCTGGTACATCTTTAACAGCCGGCTTTGTAGGCAGACTAAATCTAGTTCGTCTTGATGGTAGAGATATTAAACTAAATGGTGGGGGTCTTACTAAGCTATCAATAGCATTCTCTGCTAATGGTGGTGCTCAACAATCAGTATCTCTAAGAGATGTAAGAGGACAAATAGATAAAAACCTAGCAACTGCTATGGGCTTTCAAAGAATGAGTGCAGCTTTATCAGTAGCTCAATCTGCTGGTGTTATGACACTTCGCGGTGCGATGGCTGTTATGAGTATCGCTGAGTCTGCTCAAAAAACACTAGATCAAGTTCGTTCAGACCTTGGTTCAGTTCAAAATCAACTTCAAGCTACAGTTAATAACATCACTGTAACTCAAGTTAACGTAAAATCAGCAGAATCTCAAATCAGAGATGTTGATTTTGCTAGCGAGTCTGCTAACTTCTCAAAACATAACATCCTAGCTCAATCAGGTGCTTATGCTATGAGTCAAGCAAACAGCGTACAACAAAACGTAATGAAGCTACTACAGTAGTTAATTAAGGTTTTAAATAGAGGCTTTGTTGCAGTACAAAGCCTTAAGAGTGTTAATGCTTTTACAATACGCAAACCCACGCCCCAAAGCTTAGCTTTGGGGTTTTATACTTTTGCAATCAATAAAATATCTTAAACTTTTTGTATATAAGATTTTAAAATACTCATGCTAAATTTGATGCTTAAAGCCTTAGCAATAAACTAAGGCTTTAAATTATAAACTAAATCCATCATCAACTACGATATTTTGTCCATTTACATATTTTGATACATCGCTTAGTAAATAGATCAAAGTACCGCAAATATCATTTGCATTAAGCATCCCTTTCATACCACATCTTTTTTTATACTGGCTTAAAAATGGCTCAGGCTGCCCATCTAAAATTCCTCCAGGACTTATAGCGTTTACTCGAATATTGTCTTTTTTAAACATCTTTGCCATGTATTTTGTCATGCCAAGAAGGCCATGTTTTACTACTGTATATTCGACAGGAGAGTGCATATTTGTTCCCTCGTAAGTCTCAAAAGCAGGAGCTCCGATACCTTGTATAGATGAGATATTTATGATATTGCCGTAACCTTGCTCTAAAAAGAATTTTATAAAATTTTGTGAGATATTAAAGTATCCACCAAGGTGTAAATTTAAGAAGGCATTGAAATCATTCATATCTATCTCAAAAAATTTCTTACCGTAATTTTTGTTTTTTGGATAGGCGTTATTTACCAGTGCATCTATGCGACCATATTTTGAGTGTAAGAAATTTATGGCTTCATTAACAGAATTTACGTCACTGATATCAATTTGCAAAACTTCGATTTTTGCGTCTTTGTTTGAGCTCAATATCTCATCTTTTAGTAAATTTGCTCTTTTTGTATCTACCTCTGCTATCACACCAATGCCATTTTGATTAACGATAGCTCTTATAAAAGCACTTCCTATCCTACCAGCTCCTCCAGTTACTACTATGACTTTATCTGTTAGCATTTTTTTCCTTCATTAAAAACTCTACAAATTTAAAATCCAGTTCACAATCTATATCGATTGATCTGTCTTCACTCATCACATAAAGCCCAGTTTTTGGCAAAAACAATGTATCGTTATTCAGTAAGGCTTCACGTTTCCAGATATAGATAGAAGCGTTCATATCATAAGTCTTTGGTGTATCTTGTCGTCTTACAATGGCTTTTGCTAAAGTTTTTGCAAGTCCCACATGCCCATCAGGATAAATTTCAACCAAGTTAAAGTACGGACTTCTTCTGCTTGGCATTGCGGTTATTAGGTTGTCATTTTTATCGTGTAGAAACTGATTGTAAGCGTTTATGATATCGCTTACATCACGAAGTGGAGCTGTTGCATCAAGATCAATCTCATAATCAAATCTTTGTGCATAATGTTGTTCACTTTTTAAAAAAGCATCTTTTATCACATCAAGCTTTCCAGCTGTATCGCTGGCCATAGCAGCATCTCTTTTAAAAAAAACTTCTGCGCCATATTTTACTGCTGTTTCCGCGATTAAATCGCTATCAGTACTAATTACTATATGCTCAAATAAATTTGACTCTCTAGCCTGCTCTATGGTGTAAGCAATAAGTGGTTTTCCACAAAGCTCACGTACATTTTTCCCTTTTACGCCCTTACTACCGCCTCTTGCACATATTGTACATAAAACATTACTCATTATTTTGCCTTTGAATTTTATCTATTACACCCATAGTATCTTGTCCTTCGCTAAAGCCACAAACATATTTTTGTTCACCTAGGACATCTTTATGCATAGCTAAAAACATCTCATTTCTTTCCAAATTTGGCATGTTAAAAATTTGCCTATTGATATCTTGTTTTATGAGAGTACCTTTTATGAAATTAAGCTCATAGGTGGAGGCTTCACACTCTACTCGCACGTTTCTATGCGTCATATGGCTTAAATAATCAATGCTTATATTGGCTACTACATTATTATCTGTTTTGCCAAAGATTAAACATAAATCATCGCTTGTTATCTGCAAATTTGAGACTTTATCTTGAAAGCTTTTTATGCTCTTAAATTTGCCACACAGCCACATGGTATAGTCTAACTCATGACTAAGATCTAGCAAAACCCCACCGCCTTTTTCTTTGCTAGCACTATAGCATTTTGTATAGTCTCCATTTCTCCAGCTTGGTAGATACTGTCCACAACTAGCGTTTATGTAAAAAATTTTTTCATTCTTCAAAAGCTCTTTTAGTTTTTGTAAAAGTGGATGAAATCTAAGCACGTAGCCTACAAAAATTTTGTTGTTTTTTGGTGTAAAATCGTAAAATTTCTCAAACAAAGGCTTTTCACAAAGTATTATTTTATCTTTTACTTTCTCGTCTAAAAATTTTAAATTTTGCAGATGTAAAAATGTAGGAGTTGCTATGACAAAGTAGTCAAACTTGTCTAAATTTGAGACTTCTTCTAAACTTTTGTAACAAATTTTATTGGCTACATCTTGGCTAGTAACGAGGCAGATCTCATCTATCTGCGGTAAAGCTTCCAATACTTCGTAATGCCTTTTACCAATCGAGCCATAGCCTAAGATAAGAGCTTTCATCTAAAATGCCTCATCAAAATATTTTTGCGTATTCTTCATTTGCTTTTTGATACTCTTCTAAGCGACCTATATCGATCCAGTACTCATGTATAGGAAACGAGATGACGTTTTTTCCTTTGCTTATCGCTTTTTCAAAAAGAGTTGGCATATCATAAAACTCATTTTTTGGTATTAGATCTAAAATTTCAGGTGAAAGCATATATATCCCAGCACTTACGAAAAATTTCTGCACAGGTTTTTCTGAGATCTCTACTATCTTGTTGTCATTCATTTTTACAACGCCATAAGGCACTTCGTAGTCATACTCTCTTACACACATTGTAGCCGTCGCTTTATTTAGCGTGTGGTAGTTAAAAATATGCTCGAAATTTACATTTGTAAGAAGATCACCGTTCATTACAAAAAATGGTTCGTTTGGTCGCTCTTTAAGTAGGCTTAGCGCCCCTGCCGTACCCATTCTTTTTTGCTCTAAAATGTAGTCAATGTTTACTCCAAATTCTTTTCCGTCACCAAAATAGTCCTCGATGATGTCTGCATTAAAATTTACACACATAGTGATATTTACAAAGCCATACTCTGCAAATTTTTCAACTATCGTTTGAAGTATCGGCTTGTTTCCGACCTTTAACATTGGCTTTGGAGTATCTTGCGTAAGTGGTCTAAGCCTAGTGCCAAGGCCTCCTACCATTAAAATGACTTTGTTTGTTTTACTGGCTGGTTTTATAATGTCTTCGATATCTTCTATGCCAACTAGCTTTCCAAGTTCATCTATTAGTGGGATTTTATGAAGCTTTTTAGCGAGGGCTATTTTTAGTATTGACTCTTTTGTGTCGCCAACATTTGCAGTACTTGGACTCTTGTGTACTATGAGATTTATGTTGCTATTTACATCAAGACCATTTAGCAGTCCGCGCCTGATATCCCCATCTGTTACTGTACCTACAAGGTTATCGTTTTCATCCACGACAATAGCTATTTGGAGCCCGCCATTATTGATTGTTTGTAGGGCGTCTTTTATGGTTGAATTTATGCTTAGCTTTATATCGTTTACTATTCTCATTTTAAACCTATATCATAAAATTTCTTTTTCAAAATATCATCAATCTCTAGCTCTTTTAAAATTTTAACCATTTTTTTGCTTGAATTACCGCCATCATATGGATTGGTAGTATCTTTTAAAATCTGCTCAAATTCTTTTGAATACGCTTTTTTTATAGCGGCTAAAATTTCTTCTTTAGCAGGCCTAACGTCTATCACACTGCTAGCTCTTGCACGTCCTTTTTGTCTATCGCCTATGTTTATGGTTGCTTTTTTAAAGCTCGGAACTTCTGAAAGGCCACTTGAGCTATTTCCTAGGACTATATCAACAAATTTTATCGCACTTAGATATCTTAACTGTCCAAGTGAAGCAAATGCCACAGCTTTTTGTGAATTTTTACCCACATACTCGTCTATCATGTTATTTATCACATCACTATCTGTATCGCTATTTGCCTTCGTAAAGATAAAATTTGTATCTTTTAACTCATCTATTGCTTTTAAAAGCTCGCTAAATTGCTCTTTTGCACTACTATTTTCAAGTGTTACCGGATGAAATGTGATTAGTATATTTTTTTTAGTGAGCTTAAAATTTATAGACTTTTCAAACTCATCTTTATTTAGTAAATTTAGCTTTTTTATATTTTCAATGCCAGGACCGCCGACATTAAAGACTCTGCTAGGTTCTTCTCCTAGCTGGATTATACGATTTGCATACTCTCTTGTAGCTGCAAAATGAATATGACTCATCTTTGTTATACTATGTCTAAAGGCCTCGTCAAATGCCCCTTGGGTAGTTTCTCCGCCATGTATGTGTGCTATTGGGATCTGCATGATGCTAGCCACGCTTGCTACACCAAATATCTCGTATCTATCTCCAAGAAGTACCAATATGTCTGGCTTAAGTTCGCTAAAGGCTGGGGCAAATTTCTCATAAACCTTTGCCATTTCAGTACATATATCAAGTTTTGAGTGTGAAGAGCCTAAAATTTCTATCTTTTTATCTATCTTAAATTCTTTTTCTATTTCTTTATATGTGAGTCCAAACTCGGGGCTTAAATGCATACCAGTAGCGATGATCTGAAGTTCAAGCTCACTATCTGCCTTGATCTCTTTTAAGAGCCAATAAAGCAGGCCATATTCAGCTCTAGTGCTTGTCACTACACAAATTTTTCTCATATCAGATCATCTTGTTTATAATCTTTTTGTGAAATCTGCCCTATCACTTCATCCCACCTCATAGGATTTATGCCATCTCCTGGGCGTTTTACACATATATTTTGTTCGCTAAGAATTTCGCCTTTTTTTATATTACACTTTGCTACGATCGACTTTCTAGCTATTTTTATATTTTCGCTCTCACTTTTACTAAAATGCTTAAGCCCATCTCCAAGTGCTAGCTCGATATTTCTAATGGCTTTAATCATCGCCGCTAGTTCATCTGGCTCAAGGCTAGCCTTGTGATCAGGTCCGGGCATGCTCTTATCAAGAGTAAAATGCTTTTCTATGATCTTTGCACCCATGGCAACCGCTGCGATATCGACCTCAATACCAAGCGTATGATCGCTATATCCGACATCAAGGCCAAAGGCATTTTTTAGAGTTATCATCGCTTTTAAATTTACATCCTCCATTGGCGTTGGATATTGCGTATTTGCATGAAGAAGGCTTATGTTTTTACGTTTTGTGCCGCTTTTTACAAGTACTTCTATCGCGGCTTCCACCTCGCCTAAATTTGCCATGCCAGTTGAGAGAATGATCTTTTTATTAAGCCCACCTATCTGCCTAAGATAAGGTAAATTCGTTATCTCGCCACTTGGGATTTTAAATGTACTAAGCCCAAGCTCATCAAGAAGCTTTATGCTGTCGCTATCAAAAGGAGTTGAGAGAAAAGTGATATTTTTTTGCTTGCAGTAGGCTATGAGCTCTTTATGCGTGTTCTCATCTAGTTCAAGCTTTTTTATCATCTCAAACTGGCTTTCGTTTTTATCAGTAGTTTGTTTTTGATAGCTAGCTTTTTGTGCGTTTTTTGAAATATTAAGAGTGGCTTTAAATGTCTGAAATTTCACTGCATCAGCGCCAGCCTTGGCTGCTATGTCGATTAGCTTTTTTGCTAAATTTATATCACCATTGTGATTTACTCCAGCCTCAGCTATGATAAACACTTTATTCATTTAATTCCTTATTTTGGGAATATATATTTCTGCTTCGCCATCAGTAACAATTCTTTGTTTAACCATGCAAGTAGTTCTAAAAAATATCCTAAATTTTTCTAAATCAACTCTAAAGACCTCAACAGTGGCAGTTACCGTATCTCCAACATAAACCGGTCTTTTAAAATTCAAAGTTTGAGAGACATAAACACAACCTTCCCCTGGAATTTTAGTACCAAAAAGGGCAGAAAAGTAAGATGCGGTCATTAATCCATGAGCAATTCTTTTTTTATATCTTGAGTTAGAAGCATATTCCTCATCTATGTGTACTGGATTTCTATCCCCACTAATACCTGCGAACGCTTTAATGTCGGCATCTGTAATAGTTTGAGAATAGCTAGCTTTCATGCCTATTTTAATCTCTTCAATTGGGATTGAATTTAAAAAATTAGCCACCTAGCTTCTCCTTTTTATATTTTCTTTCGTAAATTCAATAGCTGGATTTCCAAATACAGTCTTTCCGGCTTCGATACTTTTTGTTACCACTGAGCCGGCCGCAATCACAACGCCTCTTCCAATCCTTAATGGTCTATTGTGTTTACCCTGATGAATAATCGTTCCGGTTCCAATATATACATCATCTTCAATTATTACATTTCCATTACATTTAACGGATGGAGCGAATGTAACATTATTTCCTATTATGCAGTCGTGTGCCACATAGCTATAAATATTTGCTTGAAAATTTTTGCCTATACTGGCGTTTGATGTTATAGATACAAATGGACATATTAAGGATCCCTCATCCACAAAAGAAGACTTTGATATAAATGAACTTCTGTGAACAATGTTTGGAAAATTAACTCCTTTGTTTTTTAAAAACATATATATTTTATTCCTTAGCTTATGGTCAGAAATAGCAATAGCTACATTATCTCCCTTAGAAAAATTGTAGTTTTGTTCATCTCCCAAAAATGGTGCTACGTATTTATATTTTTTATAATCATCTTCTTTAATATCAAAATATCCATTAATTTTATATTCGCCATTATCTAGAATATACTCAGCAACCTCACTTGCAAATCCGCCTGTCCCTACTATATAAATCCCTGATGCCATATCTTTACTTTTCATAGTATTGCTGAACTTGGGATATTTACTATCCTATCGCTTAGAAATTTAGCATTTTTTAGCTCATCTCTTTGGCAGTCCTTAAACATATCAAGATCGTTCATAAGCTGCCAGATAGGGCGTGTGAAAACGCCATTTTCATTGCTAAATTTCAAAAACTCATCTCGTTTTTCATGGCTTTCAAAAAGCACCGCATTTAGCCAAAAATTTGACCTAGCATCCGCTGGCTCATCTATAAATTTTACATCGTCAAATTTAGAAAAATACTCTTTATAGATCATAGCAAGCTCGCGTTTACTCTTTAAAAATAGCTCTAAATTTTCAAGCTGTGCCACAAGTAGGGCAGCGTTTAAATTTGGTAGGCGATAGTTGTAGCCGATCTCGCTGTGACGATACTCAAAAGGATGTGGCACCTTGGCTGTTGTGGTGATAAATTTAGCATGCCTTGCTATCTCCTCGTCGTTTGTGATGATAGCTCCACCACCTCCACTTGTGACGATCTTATTGCCATTAAAGCTCATGGCTGCAAGCTTGCCAAAATTTCCCGTATGAGTACCTTTATAGTAGCTGCCAAGACTTTCGGCACTATCTTCTACCAAGGCGATGTTCCAACGCTTGCAAATTTCAGCTATCTCGTCTATCTTGCAAGGCAGTCCAAAAGTATGCATAGGCACGCAGGCACGCACTATCCTGTCGCTGGTTTTATTGACACATTTACCGCCTTTTAGCTCGCAGTTTTTCTCCAAAAACGCACTAAGCGACGCTGGCGACATACCGAGCGTGTCAAGATCAACGTCTACGAAAACTGGCTTTGCAAAAAGGTAACTAATGGCGTTGCAAGTGGCTATAAAAGTAACTGGCTGGGTGATCACTTCGTCATTTTGCTCTACTCCAGCTAGTTTTAGGCAGATGTGAAGCGCAGAGGTGCCATTTGTCGTGGCAACTGCAAATTTAGCACCGACCATTTGAGCTAACTTGCTCTCAAACTCATCGACAAATTTGCCGACACTTGAGACAAAGCTAGAGTCGATGCACTCGAGCAGATATTTTTTCTCGTTGCCTATAAATTTAGGCTCGTGAAGCGGGACTTTATCCTTGCCAAAGGTGCTTTTTATAAATTTCAAAACCTCGTCAAAATCACATTTTCTCATCGAGATATTTTCCTGTTTCTTTATGCATAAAATTTGGTATGAGCTCGAAAACTTCGCGTAAAACGTCCTCTTTGCTCCATGTCAAGCTTGATTTTAAATTTAAGATATTGTTTTTAAAAATTTCTAGCTTTTTGCTGTCAAAATTTGCATCATTTTTGACGATACCGATATTTTGAAGCCTTTGCATGTCAAGTCTCTCGCCGTCAACGAAAAACTCCTCGTAGTCCTTCTCTCCAGTCGTGTCACTAGGCGCAAAAAGACAAGGATAAAAGCCATCTTTTGGAAGCACTTTTGCAAGCTTTCTGGCCTCCTCCTCATTTTCACATAAAAATGGCTCGTAGCCTAAATTTGCTAAGTATCGCTTGGCTATCTCGCTAAATGTTATAAGGTCTAAATTTTCATCTAGTTTTGGGAAAAATATATCTCTATTTTCACCAAAAATGGTACTTAAAAGACAAAGCTCGCCGCTCTCTTTTGGCGTTAGGAAGTAGCGCCTGACGTCGTTTGGGGCGACTATAGGCTGAAATTTTTCTATGCGCTTTTGAAATCCAAAAAGAAGTGAGCCGTCGCTAAATGCCACGTTTGCAAACCTAGCCATTGAGACGTCGATATTTAAGGAGTGTCTAAACACAAACATCTCCATGATGCGCTTGCTAGCTCCCATTAAATTTACAGGGTTTGCAGCCTTGTCGGTGCTAACGCAGAAATATTTTTTTGACTTCATATAGAGAGCTTGAGTCAGTGTTTTATCGGTGTTAAAGATATTTGTTTCAAGCATTCTCATAAGCGTAAATGGGTCTTTTTCGCTTCTAACATGCTTTAGTGCTGATAAATTTAATACGTAGTCAAATCCACCACTTTGTGCCAAGAGTGCATCAAACTCGGCACTTGCAACATCTATAGCAAAAGTTTTAAAGTCGCCATTTATATATCCAAACTCGCTTCTTATATCACGTACTAGTTCGACAAGGTTGTTTTCAGAGATATCAACGACGTATAGTTTTTTTGGATATCTTATAAAAATTTCTTTTGTTACGGCTGAACCGATAGAACCGGCACCACCAATAACTAGAAAGCTCGAACTTGAAACTATCTCTTTTAAATTTTTACCAAGCGCATTTATATCATCTTCAAAGAGATTCTTGGTGCGTCCTATTAATCTTAATATATCCATGCTTTAGTCTTTTTTTGGAAAGATGCCACGTTTTTTAAGCTCTTTTATAAGAGGTTTTGAGGCTTCTTTTGTTGTTTCTATATCCGCATTTATACCACCAGCTGCTGAAAATAGCCAGTATTTATGAAATTCTATCCACTCAACTAATTTATTAGTTTTTTCTTCGTCTGTATCACTTGGTGCTACTGATACTTTAGCAAGCTCTAACTCTTGGTGATAAGTCGAGATAACAAAGATGTTTTCTATATATCTCATATATTTTTTATGAGAGATGCAGTTTTTAAGCTTATCTATCTTATTTGATATTCCTACAAGCTCTTTAAAATGTTTTGTGTTTATTTCGCCCTTATCTCTTAAAATCATAAAATTATCAATTTTTGGTGTTAGTTCTAAAAATACTTTTTCTATTTTTTCTTTAGCTTGTGTTTGAACTCTTATTTTGTTTTGTATTACTTCATAGGCTTTTAACAAATTTTTGTTAGCTACTTTATCGCTATCTTTTTTGATATTTGGTAAATTTTTAACTTTTTTACCTTTGCAAAGCTCGTTTATAACTTCTAAAAAAGGTTTCTCTATGGCGCCGTTTATTCTAGCTCCACCTTCAGTGCAGTTATATGATTTTATATCTTCTAATTTAGCTTGCTCGATATCATTTTCAAATTGATTTTTAAATAGCATCCATACATAAGTTGTTCTTACTTCTCCTTCACCACCATAGGCGATAGTATATAAATTTTCGTCCGGCTGAGCGATAGTGTGACCTTTGGCATGACTTGTACCATCTTTACCAAAGGCAAGATCTTGACCTATAAATATAATATTTTTATGCCCTAAGACATACGCTAGCTGGTAGGCCATATTTGCACAACTGTGTCCGACACCAAGATATCCATATTTGTTGAGTCTAAACATTTTTTCTTCTTGTTGAGGCCTCATCGTAAGCACTAAACGTCTAGGTAATATATTTTTTACAGTTTGGCTGTGTGTCACTGAAGCTACAATAAAATTTATATCATCATCAAATCCAGGGTGCTTTTTTTCAAAAAATGTAGAAGTAGGTATCATTCGTTCAATTGATGTTACATAATCTGGCTTTATGCCATTTCTTGCGAGTATTGGATAGGATGCATCGACACTTATAATGCTTACATAAGGTGCAAATTTCTTAAGTGTTTCTAACTGTTTATCTAGGCTTGGCCCTGTTGAAACAATGATCGCTGTATCCATAAGACCGTGTCTTTTTTTGACTAAATTTGTATAGCAGTAGTTAGTAAGCATATTAGGTAGATTCTCGATATGCTGTTTTGTGCCTATTAGAAGATCATCTATACTATTTCCATGGGAAACGACATTTTGAGAAAAGGCTCTTGTTATATCTTTATTTATTTTGATATAGTCATCTGCAAAATTATCATAATAGTTAGAGTGGATTAATAAGCTATAAGTTTTAGCATATATATCTAAATCGCTATGCGACACGAGATAGTAAAACTGAGCATATGTAGCAAATTCAGAATAAAAAAGAACAATTTGTTCATCTTTAAGCTCATCTGATATATCAATAATATTTAAAACAAGATGTATGATCTCAAGTTCTGGTTCTATGATAATAATTTTTTTATGAGTCTTATTTTTTGCTAAAGCTTTATAAAATATACCAGTTCCTAAGCCATAAAAGAAAAGTCCTGGATATCTTTTGTATTTTTTTTCTATATCAGCAAGCATCTTGCTTACTTCTTCAACCGGATCTTTATATATTGTTTCATTAGATTCTTTATTGATGATATTTATGCGTATTGGATCACTTTTATCTAGAACGATTTCGTATTTAGTTTGTATATTCATACCAAAAAGTCTAGCAGCCAAGACCTCATCTTGTTGAAATAGTGCTTGAAGATTTTTTTCAAAAATAGGGTTTGTTATCCCACTTAAATTTCTTTCTATTGTCTTTTTTTTATCCGACATGAATATCCTTAAAAAATATGCTAAGTATAGTATTAAAACACTGAAAATTTAAGCAAAAGCTATGCCAAAATTTTAAAATATATTAAAAATTTTTTTATCTTTCTAGATTCTATTTCGTCAAATTTTAATTAATGTTTAGAGGAAATTATAAAAGCAGCGTTTAAATTTAGCCTTTGCAAGGTCGCAAAGGCATAAAATCACTTCAAAATTCTTGGCAATGTGATGCCTTCTTGGGCTTGGTATTTGCCATTTTTGTCAGCATAGGTTACCTCGCAAGGCTCATCACCATCGATAAATAGCACCTGCGCGATGCCTTCGTTCGCATAAATTTTTGCAGGAAGTGGCGTTGTATTTGATATCTCGATCGTGATGTGCCCCTTAAATCCGGGCTCAAAAGGCGTGACGTTTACGATGATACCGCACCTTGCGTAGGTGCTTTTGCCTAGGCAGATGGCTAGTACGTTATCGGGCATGTTAAAGTACTCGATCGTGCGCGCTAGAGCGAATGAATTTGGCGGGACGATGCAGACGTCGCCTTTAAAGTCTACCACGTTTTTTTCATCGAAATTTTTGGGATCGACCACGGTTCCGCCGATGTTTGTAAAAATTTTAAACTCATCACCAACGCGGATATCGTAGCCGTAGCTAGAAACGCCGTAACTAACGACGCCGCGTCCGACTTGTTCCTCGGCAAACGGTACGATCATATTTTTCTCAACAGACATTTTTCTTATCCAAGAGTCTGACTTTAAACCCATTTTTGCTCCTTTTTTGGGCGATTATAACGCTTTGCGTCTTTAAAGTAAATTTAATAAAGCGAATAAATTAGATGAAAATTAGTATAATTTTAACAGCAAAAATTAATAAAGGACAAAAATGCAAGAGAAAAATGCAGAAATTTTTACTGGCGAGCGTGCGATGTTTGGGGCAAAAAGTGTAAATTTTACAAACTGCATCTTTGAAGATGGTGAATCGCCACTAAAGCACAGCTCAAATTTAAAGCTAAATGAGTGCGTTTTTGCCTACAAATACCCACTTTGGTACGCAAGCGATGTCACGCTAAATGGCGGATACTTGGAGCCTCTAGCAAGGGCTGGCATGTGGTACAGTGCAAATTTAAGCTTCAAAGACGTGGTCATCAACGCTCCAAAAAGCTTTAGAAAAAGCTCGCAAATTTCGCTAGAAAATATAAATTTTTCAGATGCTAGTGAAACACTTTGGGGATGCACGGATGTGAAGATAAAAAATGTCTTTGCAAAAGGGGATTACTTCGGGGCAAATAGCGAAAATTTAGAGATCGATGGGCTAAATTTAGACGGAAACTACTGCTTTGATAGCTGCAAAAACCTTCGCATCACAAACTCAAAACTCATCTCAAAAGATACTTTTTGGAACTGCGAAAACGTGAACGCGCAAAACTGCCTAATCTCAGGCGAATATCTGGCTTGGAACTCAAAAAATGTGACGCTCATAAACTGCACGATAAAGAGCTTGCAGGCACTTTGTTACGTGGAAAATTTGGTCGTAAAAGATTGTATTTTTATGGATACAAGTCTTGCGTTTGAGTATTCAAGTGTTGATGTGAGTATAAACGGAGCCATAAAAAGTATAAAAAATCCTAAAAGCGGCCTGATAATAGCAAAACAAATAGATGAAATAATTATCGATAAAAGTCTAGTTGATACTAAAAATATCAAGATAATTACCGCACAAAAATAAAAAATATTTTTAAACTAGCTTAGCCAAAAGAGCGATCTTGAACTCTTGTTTTTTGTTTATAAAAATTTTTTTTATCTATTTTTCGCTACAATTAGACGCTTATATAAAAAATTAGGAGAAATTTCTATGAAAAAAGAAGACATAAAAGAGCTTATCGAATTTTTTAATGATATGGAGATGAATCATATCAAGATAAAAAGCGGTGATTTTGAAGTAGAGCTTGAGAAATTTGCAGATTATTGTGCGCCTACCAAGCCAGCAGCACAAGCAGCAGCTCCAGCACCAACGCCTGTAAATGTAGTCGTTAGCTCAGAGGTAAAACCAGCATCAAATACGCCAAAAGATAGCATAAAATCTCCTATGGTAGGCACTTTTTACGCTGCTCCAAGCCCAGGCGCGGCTCCATTCGTAAAAGTAGGTCAAAGAGTAAGAAAGGGTGATGTAGTCGGTATTATTGAGGCTATGAAGATCATGAATGAGATCGAGGCTGAGTTTGACTGCCAGATCACTGAGATGCTAGTCTCTGACGGACAGCCAGTTGAGTTTGGATTGCCGTTATTTGGCGTGGAGAAAAATTAATGGAATTAAAAAGAATTTTAATCGCAAACCGAGGCGAAATCGCCCTTCGTGCTTTGCGAACGATAAAGGAGATGGGTAAAGAAGCCGTTGTAGTCTATTCAACCGCTGATAAAGACGCACTTTACGTAAAATATGCTGACGTAGCCATTTGTATCGGCAAAGAGCGCTCAAGCGATAGCTACCTAAATATCCCAGCTATCATAAGTGCAGCTGAGATCAGCGAAGCAGACGCTATTTTTCCTGGTTATGGCTTTTTAAGTGAAAATCAAAATTTTGTTGAAATTTGCTCACATCACAAGATCAAATTTATAGGACCAAGTGTTTCTGCGATGGCTTTGATGAGCGATAAAAGTAAGGCAAAGCAAGTCATGCAAAGAGCTGGCGTACCAGTCATCCCTGGCTCAGACGGTGCTGTGGCTGACACAAAGGCTGCAAAAGAGCTAGCTAAAAAGATAGGCTATCCAGTCATATTAAAGGCTGCCGCAGGTGGTGGCGGACGTGGTATGCGCGTGGTTGAACGTGAAGAGGATTTAGAAAAGGCATTTTGGTCGGCTGAGAGCGAGGCGATGAGCGCATTTGGTGATGGCACAATGTATATGGAAAAATATATCCTAAATCCACGCCATATCGAAGTTCAAGTAATTGGCGACAGCCATGGCAATGTGCTTCACATCGGAGAGCGTGACTGCTCTATGCAGCGTCGCCACCAAAAGCTGATCGAAGAAAGCCCAGCTATTTTGCTTGATGAAAAGACAAGAGAGAGACTTCACGAAACAGCCATAAAAGCGGCAAAAGCGATCGGTTACGAGGGAGCTGGTACTTTTGAGTTTTTGGTTGATAAAAATTTAGACTTTTACTTCATCGAGATGAATACAAGACTTCAAGTTGAGCACACAGTGAGCGAAATGGTAAGCGGACTTGATATCATCGAGCTTATGATAAAAGTGGCTGAAGGTGAGGCACTACCATCACAGGAGAGCATCGAGCTAAAAGGTCATGCGATCGAGTGTAGGATAACAGCTGAAGATCCAAATACATTTACTCCGTGTCCTGGCAAGATCACAAAATATGTCTGCCCAGGTGGCCGCAATGTAAGAATGGATAGCCATATCTATCAAGACTACTCTATACCGCCGTATTACGATAGTATGATCGGCAAACTCGTAGTTTGGGATACTGATAGAAATAGGGCGATCCATAAGATGAAAGTAGCTCTTGATCAGCTCATAATAAATGGCATAAAAACAACAAAAGATTTTCACATCGCTATGATGGAAAACAAAGACTTTTTAAGCAATAACTACGATACAAATTATCTTTCAAGACACTAAAATTTTTAAGTCAGGATTTGCAAAAAGCAGATCTTGGCTTAAATATATTAAATTTTTTTTAAGTTTATCTTAGGGGAAGCATGGTAAACAAAATCAAAGATCAAAATACAAAATTTTTCTCAAATGCCGACCTTGCGAAGCTATTTTTCCCTATTGCGGTTGAGCAGTTTTTAGAGTATAGCTTAGGGCTTGCAAACTCGCTAATGGCAGCAAGTGTTAGTGAAAGCGCTGTAAGTGCGATTAGTCTTGTGGAGTTTGTCATGGCGCTATTTATTAGCATATTTACTGCTATCGCTACTGGCGGCTCAGTGGTTGCTAGCCAGTATCTTGGTAATAAACAAAGTGGCAATGCCAAAATCACAGCAAATCAGCTCGTTTGGTTTAGTTTTATCTTTGCCCTTTTTATCGCAGCGGTCATCATAGTTTTAAAAGATATTATCCTAGATTATGTCTTTGGCGATATTGGTGAGCAAGTAAGGCATGATGCTAGTCACTATCTTGTTTTCTCAGCTATTTCTGCGCCATTTTTGGCTGTCTATGCAGCAGCTGCGGCGATCTTTCGCACGATGTCAAACGCAAAGCTTCCTATGTATATTATGGCGGCTGCAAATTTATTAAATGTACTTTTAACAGCCATTAGTATTTATACATTTCATACTGGTATTTTAGGTATTGCCATAAGTACACTTATAGCCAAGATGCTTGCTTGCTTTGTTATAGTCTATTTGCTTCTTGATATAAGGCTAAAACTTCACATAAGAAAGAGTTTTATCTATAAATTTGACTACGAGATCATCAAGAAAATTTTAAATATCGGCGTACCTTATGGCTTTGAAAATTCGATGTTTTATGTGGGTCGCATCATCGTTTTGAGCCTTGTTTCACTCTTTGGTACGGCAAGTATCGCTGCAAATGCCGTGGGAGGGACGATCGTGATGTTTCAAGTACTCCCTGGCATGGCGATAGGCACAGGACTTAGTGTAGTTATCTCAAGGTGCGTTGGCGCAAACGACTTTGCTCAGGCTAAATTTTACGCAAGAAAGTCGATGATAAGCATCTATATTGTCCAGCTTTTTAGCACAGCAGTAATTTTGCTTTTACTTGAGCCATTGCTTCTTGTTTATAATCTCTCGGAAGAAGCCATAAATTTAACAAGGCAGATCGTCTGGTATCACGGTATCGCTATGTGTCTTATTTGGCCACTTGCCTACACATATCCGACCGTTTTTCGTGCTGCAGGGGATGCTAAATATCCGATGATTGTAAATTTAGTTTGTATGTTTGCTTGTAGAGTCATCTTGGCCTATATTTTTGCACTTACATTTGATCTTGGCATGATAGGTACTTGGTTTGCAATGTTTGCTGACTGGGCCGTAAAGGCGGTGCTTTTTACGATTAGATACCTAAAAGGCACATGGATGAAATTTAAAGCTATTTAAAAAGAAATTTAGTAATATACAAGCGATTTTGTCGCAAAGGATAAAAAATGAAAAATGTATTTAAATTTGGTGCAGTTTTGCTTACGGCAGCTCTTTTTGCTGGATGTGCGAGTGAGAGTTCAAGGGTTGTTGAGACTCCAAAAGTAGCAAGCTACGGCACAGTTTACAATGGCCAAAAAATTTCAGTTTCGATAGGTCGATTTAATAATCAATCAGCTTACCAAAATGGTGTATTTGCTGATGGCGAGGATAGGCTTGGCAACCAAGCCCAAAGCATTTTGATCACAAATTTACAGCAAAGTGGCAGATTTTTAGTTCTTGATAGATCAAATATGAAAGTCATAAAACAAGAGAGCGAGCTAAGCAAAGAGGCTCAAAATTTAAAAGGCTCACGATACGTGATCACTGGTGATGTGACAGAGTTTGGTCGCAAGACAACAGGTGATCATCAGCTATTTGGCATACTTGGCAAAGGCAAGCAACAAACTGCCTATTCAAAGGTAAATTTAAATATCGTTGATACCAAAACGGCTGAGGTTGTCTATTCGGTTAGCGGCGCTGGCGAATACACCCTTTCAAACAGAGAGATCATTGGCTTTGGCGGCACAGCAGGATACGACTCTACGCTAAATGGCAAGGTTTTAAGTCTAGCTATTATTGAAGCGGTAAATAATCTAGTAAATGGCATAGAAAGTGGAGCATGGCAAGTAAAATAAAGCTTGCCAGCCTTGCGCTCTTTGCCATATTTTTAGCTGGTTGCGGTCACTCAAGTGGCCCAAGATCACTTTATTATTGGGATGGATCATATAGTAGCTCGCTATATGGTTATCTAAATGAAGAGGGTGATACAAACGAGCAAATTTCACGCTTAGAAAATCTGGTGCAGATCTCAACACAAAAGGGTTACAAGATCGCTCCTGGCGTATACGCACACCTTGGACTTTTGTATCTAAATAATGGAAATTTAGGTGCTGCAAATGCAAATTTTGACAAAGAAGTGCAAAATTTCCCAGAGTCAAGGGAGTATATAAATTTCATCAAAGGCTCTAAAAATTTAACTCCAAAAAAAAGTAGAGCAAAAAGAGGGGGCAAATAATGAAAAATAGCCTGAAATTTATAGCCGCTATATTTTTGGTAGTATTTTTTACGGGCTGCTCTATAAAAGAGCCTGAGCCATACGACTACTCAGAATTTTTACAAAAAAGACCTCACTCTATCTTAGTGCTTATGCCAACAAACGATAGCACAGAAATTTCAGGTCCAGCAGCAGTTTTAGCAAATGCAGTCGCGCCACTAAGTGAGGCCGGATACTATGTATTTCCAGTGGCTCTTGTAAATGATACCTTTAAGCTAAATGGCATAACCGAGCCAAGTGAGATCGCAGCCGTGCCACTAAATAAGCTCGATAAAATTTTCCATGCTGATAGTGTGCTTTACATAAATATAAAAGATTATGGTACGAGCTATGCAGTCATCTCAAGCTCAACAAAGGTTATTCTTGAAGCAAAGCTTATCGATATAAAAAGCGGCGCTACTCTTTGGCAAGGCAGTGCTATGGCAGCAGAAGATAGCAGTAGCGGCCAAAGTAGCCTACTTGGCATGTTAGTCTCAGCTGTCATCTCACAGGTGGCAAATACCATCTCAGATAGATCGTATGATCTAGCAGTGATGGCAGACGCTTATTTATTTTCAAGAGATTGCCATAACTGCATACTTTATGGACCATACTCGCCGTATTATGGCAAAGATGCACAGCTTCATAAAGATAGATAAATTTAATGAATACTCATCGTCTTGGGATACTCCTTACTTTAGTTGGCGGTATCCTTTGGGGATTTAGTGGGGTTTGTGGGCAGTATCTATTTTCACTTGGTATAAATTCTGATTTTTTGGTGCCATATAGACTGATGCTAGCTGGCATTGTTATTGTGATTTTTTATGCTTTTAAAGAACCAAGTGCCGTTTTTGCTCCGATTAAAGATATAAAGCTCCTTAGCGAGTTTTTAGTCTATGCCATACTTGGGCTTATGATGACACAGTACGCTTATTTTTACTCCATCGAGCTTTCAAATGCCGCAGTTGCGACTGTTATTCAATACACTGCTCCTGCTTTAATTTTAATGGTCATTTGCATAAAAGAAAAACGTTTCCCAAGAAAACTTGAAATTTTAGCTCTATTTTTAGCTATGCTTGGCGTATTTTTCCTGAGCACACATGCTCAAATTTCATCTCTTGTCATTTCGCCAAAGGCCTTGTTTTGGTGCTTGGCGAGTGCCGTTTGCGTTTGTGTTTATAATCTTGCTCCAGCAAGACTAAATGCTAAATATTCAGTCACTCTCACGCTTGGCTGGGGCATGGTTATGGGCGGAGTAGTACTTGCTTGCTATATGAGAGTTTGGGATTTTGCTGGGCTTAATGGGATAAATCAATGGCTTGCATTTATTGCTGTTATTACGCTTGGCACCATTTTTGCATTTAGCTTTTATATGATAGGTGTTAAGCTAATAGGCGCATCAAAAGCTAGTTTAATAGCCTGCATAGAGCCACTAAGTGCGGCATTTTTTGGCTACTTTTGGCTTGGAACAAAATTTGTATTTTGGGATTTTTTAGGATTTGCTCTAATAATCTCTTGTATATTTTTACTATCAAAAAGAGAAAAAATATGATATTTCTAGCACAAACTGATACGACAGCTGGCTTTTTGAGTAAAGATTATAAAGAGATAAATAAGGCCAAAATGCGTGATGAGAATAAACCTTGTCTTATCACGACGGCAAAATTTAGCGTTTTAAATGAGCTTGTTAGAGTGCCAAAAAAGTATAAAAATTTTATACGCCGTTCAAGAAAAACTACATTTTTGTATCCAAATTTAAAGGCTATTAGAGTCGTAAAAGAGTGCGAGCACGAAAAATTTTTAGCTAAATTTGACTGGCTTTATTCAAGTAGTGCGAACAAAAATGGACAAAATTTTAATGAAGCTTGGGCTATGAGCGTGGCTGATGAAATAGTAGATGATCATTTTTTCGAAGATACTCCATCAAAAATTTATAAAATTTCTCGAAAAAAGATAAAGCGTTTAAGATAACTAGTGAATTTATACAGCCACCACCTTTTTAAACTCATCTAAATTTTTTAGCGCTTCATCTATGCCAATCAGCCAAAATTCGCACTTTGTCGTATCTTTTTTAAAGTGTTTTTTCATTAGCTCTTCCACGCTTTTTGTGCCACACTCTATTAAAAATTGTTTATAAATTTTGCAAAATTTTGCTTCATCTTTTTTAAACTCACTTAGAAAGAATTGTGATAGCAGATAACCGACGCTATAAGGATAGTTGTAGATATAGTTGTCTGTTTTATAAAAATGTAATTTTTTGCTTTCTTGCTTGTAAAAGTCTCGCTCTGGCAAGCATTTTTAATCTACTTTTAGCTTTTTAGCGATATGATTCCGCAAATTTTAACAAAGGAAACAACATGAAAACTCTTGTGATTTTATCGCACCCAAATCTCGCCGCATCGCGCGTAAACAAAGCCTTATCTCAGGTAGCAAAGGCCGCAGCGGACGCTAAGGTGCGGCATTTGGAGGGGCTTTACGGCTTAGATATCGCGCGCATAGACGCCCGCGCAGAGCAAGACGCGTTAGCGGCTGCCGAGCGCATCGTATTTTTGTACCCGATGCACTGGCTAAACGTGCCGCCTATGCTAAAAGCCTATATCGACATCGTCTTTTCGCACGAGCTGGTGGGTTCCGGCGCGCTTAAAGGCAAGGTCTTGCAGCTTGCGCTAAGCGTCAGTACTCCGCTTAGCGAATACTCTAAACAGGGCGCGATCGGCTTTAGCTTGGATGAAATTTTAACGCCGCTTAAGATCGCGGCAAACTACTGCGGGATGGAGTTTGCCGTGCCGTTTATTAGTAGCGGATTTGAGCCGGGCGAGTTTGGCGACGATGCCGTAGATGCCGCAGCTGCGCGCTTTGGCAAGCTTTTACGAGGAGAGCTAAGCCCAGGCGAATATCAAATTTAGCCTCGTCTTTTGCGACCGCGAGTTAAAATTTCGCGACAACAACGTGGCTAAAAGCATTGCAATACGTCTGACTGGTACGTGTTATACGATGTTTGCGTGATATTAAAAAATACGTTTTTTAGTAAAATTTGCGCTTAAAACCGGAAGATCACGCATCAAGTAGTAGTGCCAAGCATGCCCCAGCTCATGAGCTTGCTGGATTAAGTGCGAAAGAGTATTCATGTAGGTGGTAAAAATTCTTGGTTGCTTAAATTTTGGCAAACTTACAAAAAATGCTCCGCCAGCTTTATTTTCTCTTACATCGCTTTCTATCCAGTGTTTGTCTATCATAAGCTCGATAAAACTATCTTCGCCCAGTGGTTTTAATGCTTTTTTGATGATTTTATAAATGAGATTGCTGCTTTTATGACTAAGATGCAAAAGATAAATATAAAATTTTAATATTAAGTACGACTATTGTAGTGTGATTTAAAGCTAATTAAAATATACAAAATACAAAAGGACGTAAATGTTTGGTTTGGTAAAAATTCAAATGATGCCAGTAACAACTTATTTTAGTATTTACTCCCTCGGCAGTCCGTCTTTACCCGACTTATCGCTGATTAGCTTACCCGCTTCGTCGTATTTTTTGGCGCGGATGAGCCTACCGCGCTCAAACTCCCCCTCGGCTTCGAGTTTGCCGTTTGCGTAGTAGTGGCGCGCCTCGCCGACCTCCAGCCCGTCCTCAAACATCACTCTGGCTTTTAGCTTGCCGTTTTCGTGATACTCCTCGTACAGCCCGTGATAGCGCCCGTTTTTAAACATCACTTTTGCCGCCAGCGCCCCGCTCTCGTAGTAGTCCAGCCCCGCGCCCGTTTGGCGGCCGTCTTTGCACTCGTATTCGCCTCGTAGCTTACCGCCCCCGTAGTATTCGCGCGCGACGCCGTCCTTTTCGCCGTCTTTGTAATTTTCTACCACGCGCGTTTTGCCGTTTTTGTAAAATCGCTTCCAAACGCCGTTTTTGCGGTCGTTTTTATACTCGCCCGTCTCCTCCACGGCACCGCTTTCGTAGTACCACGTCTCCGCGCCTTCTCGCTTGTCATTTTTGTAGGTTCGCACGCCTCGAATTTTACCGCTTTTGTAGTAGTCAAAGTCCTCGCCGTTTCGCAGTCCGCCCGCGTACGGGCTGCGCGCGCTAACCTCGCCGCTAACGTAATAGTCCGTAAAAATGCCCTCTCGCTTGTCCGCCTTGAAAACGCCCTCCTGCTTTAACGCGCCGCCCTCGTCAAAATAGTAGCGGCGATAACGCCCGTCGCGGACGTCATTTTTGTATTCGCTCTCGCCCATCAGAGCGCCGCTATCTGCGTGGTAGTGCTTCGCCGTGCCCTCGCGGACGCCGTTTTTTAGGGGATATTCGTTTGAGGGCTTGTCTCTGCCGTCAAAATAGTCCCTGTACGCACCGCCATGCCGCCCTGCACGTCGATCTCGCGTATGAGCGTTGGTGGCAGGGGTTTTAGCCTCGGATAGACCATGCCCATCGCATTTACGTCATATAGGTCCTCGGCACTGTAGCGAAGCATCCTTAGCGTACCGTCGTAGAGCCTACCTTTTACGTAGTAAAACCCGTTTTTTAGGCTTGCTTCGGGCTTCATTACGATTTTTGGCTCCAGCGCCTGCGCACCGATGGCTAGAAGCGGAAGTAAAAATAGAAATTTTAGGATTTTCACGGTTTTTCCTGCTTTGTTTGATTTTGGTGATTTTAAAATTTGAAACTAAATTTAAGGTGAAGGTGCGATTATTTCGGATGAGTTAAATTTTAGGACTTGCGTCAAATTTAGCCGTCTTTTAGTGCCTCCGAGATGACCGTCCACTCTTGTACTAGCCTTTCAAAGCTAAAATTTGCATTCGCCGAGCTAGTCGAGGGTAGCTTGACGGGTTCTTTACCCGTTGCGTTTAAAATTTGAGTTTTTAGGTATTTTTCGCAGATTTCGTGCGCCTTACCGCCGTTTGCGTAGACTTGCGTGATATTTGCGGTTTTAAAGATCGGTTCTAAATTTGCAGGCACCACGGCGGTCATTTTGGCGTCGCTCGAGCCCTTTATCTCGCACGAGATCGCAGCGTCGTAGATAGCGATGTGGTGGTCAAACAGAAAATTTATCTTTTCATCCGTATTTGTAGGCAACGGAGCGTTTAAAATCCCGACCAGTACCCGCCAAAAGCGATTTTGCGGATTTGCGTAGTAAAAGCCAAATTTACGAGAAACGATGGAAGGGAAGGAGCCGAGGATTAAAATTTTAGAATTTTTATCAAAAATCGGTTTAAATGGACTAATTTGATTCATCTATCTCTTTTAAAATTTTAGCCATTTAAACCATTTATTATTTTATAAAAAGTTACTCTTTTTGGTTTGGATTATTTGAAATTTTATCGTTAATCATCTTTTTCGCATTCATTGCAATATCGGTGATTTTCTTATTAGAGTCACTTAAAATTTCTTGTATTCTAGCCGAATCATCTTTTTTAAATATTTTTAAATTTTCACTAAAGTCCTCATCATTAATGTCAAAATAAGCGACTGATTCAAAAGATAGTTTTGAGGCTATTAGGACTTGCGGGAACGCATTTTTATAAGAATTATAGCTTTTTACCTCAGCATTGTAGCTTTCACGTTTATTTAGGAGTTCGCTCTCAATTTTTTCTAACTGCGACATTAGCATTTGATATGTTTCGTTAGCCTTTAGTTCCGGAAAGGCTTGAGCCAAAGCAGCTACTTTTGCGACCCCATTTCCAGAAATGCCAAGTTGAATCATTTGTTCGCTACTTGCATAATCTTTGGCTATATCTATTATTTGATTTGATAGATCTAAACGTTTTTTGAGCGTAGCTTGGATATTTGCGAAGCTCTCTCTGATGTTTTGCATCATTGATTGTAGTTTATTATATATTTTAATAATATAAGCCGATAAGGCAATAACAACGACAATTATAGTAATAAGCATCTTTGCTCCTTTTTACTTGTTTTAAGATATGCGATTTTGACTTTTTACGACTTAATTTCACTTTAAGGATTTAGAAACTTACTTATTTTGTTTGTGGTTTATTTAATTTTTTTAAGTGAAATTATCTAAAAACAAAATTCTCCCACATGATAAATTTAAGTGGGAGAATTTACTCTTTACTCGGCTGTTGCTCCGGTAGGGGTATCCTCGGCGCTTTCAGGCGCTCTAGACTCGATCTCGTCGCTAAAGTCAGCCAAGCTTAGGCGTTTTAGCTGGCGGTAGCGTCTTTGCGCGTCGGCTTTGTTTTTAGCTAGCAGCTCGTCCGCGTGCTGCGGGTTAGTTTTTTTAAGCGAGTTGTAGCGAACCTCGTTTAGCAAAAACTCCTCGTAAAGCGACCAATCCGGCTCTTTTGAGGTCATTTTGAGCGGATTTTTGCCCTCTTTGATTAGGCGCGGATCGTAGACGTAGGTCGGCCAGTAGCCGCACTTGGTCGCTAGCTCGCCTTGACCTCCGGAGTAGGCCATGCCGCCTTTTATACCGTGCGCGATACACGGCGAATACGCTATCACGAGGCTAGGTCCGTCGTAGGCCTCGGCTGCGGCGATGGCTTTTATCGTGTTTGCTTGGCTCGCGTTTGAGTTGATTTGAGCTACGAAGATGTTTCCGTAGGTCATCGCGATGTAGCCCAGATCCTTTTTCTGCATCGGCTTGCCGCTAGCGGTAAACTGCGCTATGGAGCCCGCGCGGCTAGATTTTGAGCTTTGGCCGCCGGTGTTTGAGTAGACCTCGGTGTCAAGCACGAGCACGTTTACGTTCTCGCCGCTAGCTAGCACGTGGTCAAGACCGCCAAAGCCGATGTCGTACGCCCAGCCGTCGCCGCCGATGATCCACTGGGATTTTTTGACGAGGTATCTTTTTAGCTCTAAAATTTCTTTTACGCCCTCTACGCTTAAATTTTGCTCCAAAATCGGCATTAAAATTTTAGCGATTTGCGTCGTTTTCTCGCCGTCGTTTTTGTGCGCTATCCAGTCGGAGTATAGCGCGGCTAGGGCATTTGGCGCGGAGTCTTTGGTGCGTAGCATCACGTCCTCGATACGGTGGCGTAGCGTCTCTACCGCGACGTTCATACCCATGCCAAACTCCGCGTTATCCTCAAATAGCGAATTCGCCCACGCTACGCCCTTGCCCTCTTTGTTCGTCGTATAAGGCGTCGAAGGCGCGCTGCCGCCGTAGATCGAGCTACATCCGGTGGCGTTTGCCACGATCATGCGGTCGCCAAACAGTCTTGTAACAAGCCCGATATAAGGCGTCTCGCCGCATCCGGGGCATGCGCCGTGAAACTCAAATAGCGGCTGCGCAAAACCAACGCCCTTGACGCTATCTTTGCTCATTAGATCGTCTTTGTAGGTTACTTTTTTAAATAAATAATCGGCGTTTTCCTGCTCGTATCGCTCCATCTCCTCGGCTAGCGGCACCATGACGAGCGATTTTTCCTTGCTTGGGCAAATTTGAGCGCACAGCTCGCAGCCCGTGCAGTCAAGCGGGCTAACTTGGATTTTGTATTTTAGCCCTTTTACCTCTTTGCCTTTTGCGTCTAGGACGTGATCTTGCACGGTTTGCGGCGCGGCAGCGAGCTCGTTTTCGTCGATGAGAAACGGCCTGATCACCGCATGCGGGCAGACGAAGGCGCACTGGTTACATTGGATGCAGTTGCCCTCGATCCACTTAGGCACCGTGACGCCGATGCCGCGTTTTTCGTATTGCGTCGTGCCTGATTTAAAATGTCCGTCTTCAAAGCCAACAAACGCCGAAACGGGTAGGCTATCGCCCCTAGCGGCGTTGATAGGCTTGACGATTTTTTCTATAAATTCGTCGCCGACGTATTTTTCCTCCGCGCTCGCGTCATCCGTCAAATTTGCCCAGCCAGGATCGACCGCGACCTTAACCAGCCCGTCTGCGCCCATATCGATGGCCTTGTAGTTCATCTCCACGATCGCTTCGCCCTTTTTGGCGTAGGCTTTGTGCGCGTACTCTTTCATGTATTTTTGCGCGTCGGCAAACGGGATAATGTCTGCAAGTTTAAAAAACGCCGACTGCATGATGGTGTTCGTACGGTTTTTTAGCCCGATTTCGCGAGCTAGCTTGGTGGCGTTGATGATGTAGAAATTTACCTTTTTAGCGGCCAAAATTTTCTTTACTTTATTAGGCAGTTTAGCGACCGTCTGCTCGGCGCCCCAGATCGAGTTTAGCAGGAACGTTCCGCCCTCGCGGATACCGTCTATCACATCGTAAATTTCAAGATACGCCGCAACCGAGCAGGCTACAAAGTGCGGATTTGAGACGAGGTAGGTCGAGCGGATCGGATTTTTACCGAAACGCAGATGCGAGCGTGTGTAGCCGCCTGATTTTTTGCTGTCGTAGGCAAAATACGCCTGCGCGTAAAGCTCGGTTTTATCGCCGATGATTTTGATGGAGTTTTTATTCGCTCCCACGGTACCGTCCGCGCCAAGGCCGTAAAATAGGCACTCTTTCACGCTTGCGTCGCTTAGCGAAATTTTCTCGCCGACTTTTAGCGAGGTAAATGTCACGTCATCCTCGATACCGACGGTAAAGCCGTTTTTAGGCCCCTCTAAATTTAAATTTTCAAAGACGGCTAGCATCTGAGCTGGATCGACGTCCTTTGAGCTTAGGCCGTAGCGTCCGCCTACGATCACGGGCTGATTTTTGCGTCCGTAAAACGCCGCCTTGACGTCCAGATATAGCGGCTCGCCGAGGCTTCCGGGCTCTTTTGTGCGGTCTAGCACAGCGATCTTTTCTACCGTTTCAGGCATCACGTTAAAGAGGTATTTTAGGCTAAACGGACGGTATAGATGCACCTTTAGCACGCCCACTTTTTCTCCCTTTGCGCGTAGGTGATCGACCACTTCTTCGAGAGTTTGCGTTACCGAACCCATCGCGACCACGACGCGCGTAGCGTGCGGATCGCCGTAATAATTAAACGGTTTATAATCGCGTCCCGTGATTTTTGAAATTTCTTTTAGATACTCGGCCACGATATCAGGCACCGCGTCGTAGTAGCGGTTAGCTAGCTCGCGCGTCTGGAAGTAGATATCGTCGTTTTGCGCCGTACCGCGAGTCTTCGGGCTTTCAGGGCTTAGCGCCTCGTCTCTAAATTTTTGCAGAGCCTCGCGGTCAAGAAGCCTATCAAAGTGCGCGTAGTCAAGCACCTCGATCTTTTGTATCTCGTGGCTCGTGCGAAATCCGTCGAAAAAGTGCAAAAACGGCACGCGACCCTTGATCGCCGCTAAATGCGCGACGCCCGCGATATCCATGACCTCTTGCACGGAGCCGCTTGCTAGCATAGCAAATCCCGTTTGGCGACAGGCATAAATGTCCTGATGGTCGCCAAAGATAGAAAGCGCCTGGGCTGCGATAGAGCGCGCGCTTACATGAATGACGCCTGGTAGTAGCTGGCCTGCGATCTTGTACATATTTGGGATTTTTAGCAAAAGGCCTTGCGAAGCCGTGTATGTCGTAGTTAGTGCGCCTACTTGTAGCGAGCCGTGCACGGTGCCCGCAGCTCCGCCCTCGCTTTGCATTTCGACGACTTTAACCGGCATGCCGAATAGATTTTTCTTACCCTGAGCTGCCCACATATCGGTGTAGTCAGCCATCGGCGAGCTAGGGGTGATCGGGTATATGCCCGCAACCTCGGTAAATGCGTAAGCCGCGTGCGCCGCAGCCTCGTTTCCGTCCATAGTTTTCATTATTTTAGCCATTTTTCCGCCTTAAATTTTCTTATGTTTTTTAAAAATCTTTTATTATAGAGATAGTTTCCAAAATCTACTATTAATCTATGTCATTAATAAATTCTGAGAATTTTGCCTTTTAAATTACTAACTTTAAGCAAATTTCCATTACCGTAATGAAAAAATAAAATTAAGGATAAAATTTGATAAGTGTTCATAGGGTAGCCTATTTAAGGGTTATAGCTCTTGCTTTTTGTGCTTTTATATTTAACACTACTGAGTTTGTTCCAGTGCCACTTTTAAGTGATATTGCAAAAGATTTTGATATGAGCACGGCTGATACCGGTCTTATCATCACGATTTATGCGTGGAGCGTCACTATACTCTCTTTACCGCTTATGCTTTTAACTGCAAATTTAGAACGAAGATCTCTTCTTTTAAAAGTTTTTATCGTATTTGTTGTAGCTCATACGCTTTGCGTCTTTGCTTGGAATTTTAAAATTTTAATTATTGCTCGGTTGATGATAGCTATTGCCCATGCTATTTTTTGGGCTATCACTGCTTCACTTGCTGTTAGGCTAGCACCGATAAATAAAAGCTCGCAAGCTCTTGGATTGCTAGCTCTTGGCACATCACTAGCGATGATACTTGGTCTGCCATTTGGAAGAATTTTAGGTGACGCACTTGGTTGGCGTGTGACCTTTGGATTGATCGGAATTTTTGCTGTTGGTGTTGGAGCTTGGCTATATAAAATTTTGCCACTTCTGCCAAGTAAAAACTCAGGCTCGCTTAAAAGCTTGCCAGAGCTTGTAAGAAATGGCCTTTTAATGGTCGTATTTTTACTAACTGCAATTATCATAAGTGCGCATTTTAGCACCTATAGCTACATTGAGCCATTTGCAAAAGATATCAGTGGCTTTGATGGAAAATTTATCACAATATTCTTGCTTATATTTGGCGTTGCTGGTGTAGTTGCAAGCCTGCTTTTCTCTAAATTTTATAAGATTATTCCAAATGCATTTTCAGCAATTTCTATTATGCTTATTTTATGTTGCTTGCTTGTGTTAAATTTTATTGCTAAAAATGAAGTTTTAATGCTAGTCTTGGCCTTTATTTGGGGGCTTGGCATAGCTGGTGTAAATATGAGTTTTCAAATAAAAGTACTAAATTTAGCCTCAAATGCTACTGACGCTGCAATGGCGATATTTTCGGCTATTTATAACATAGGCATCGGAGCAGGGGCGCTAATAGGGCATCAGACGATAGTTCATTTAGGCGAGCAAAATATCGGCAATGTTGGTAGTTTTTTTGCCACAAGCGGACTTATCATATTTTTGTTTACGGTATCTAAGATTAAAAGAGTTTAGATGTTTAAATATCTAAGTAAAACGTTACAAATTTCTACATATAAGTGATAATAAATATCATAACTAAGAAAAATTTTAGTTAAGCTTCCTTATAATCATTATCAGAAAATGAATAAATTTTAGGAGCTTATTATGTCAGTTTTAGTTATCGGTGCAGATGAGATAACGCCTATCAAGGCAGTTTTACATGATTTGGGAGCCGAAAAGATAGAACACTGGGATGCTAGAAATGAAAATCGCGTAAATCGCAAGCCAATACCTCAAGACACCGAGTGCGTGGTGATGCTAACTAGTTTTTTAAACCACAATACGATGAAGACCATTAAAACTCAAGCAAAAAAGAGAAATATCCCTATCGTTTGTGCGAAAAGAAGCGTTAGTTGCGTATTTTGCGAGTATTGCAAGGTCTTTGGCCTAGATAAGGAATTTGGATGCAAAGAATAATCGATGAAATTCGGACTTTTATCAGATATTGGCGAAATAACTCCAAGTATTTTTGCAAAGCTTGACAAGCTTTCACGTGCAAAAATTTTCATCGCACTTTATAATGTTGGCGTAGAAGGCGAGCTGAAGATTCCGCTTTCTTACGCTAAATTTCTAAATTTCAAAGAAATTTTTGAGGCCAGGATAAATTTCTTACTTCGTGAAAAATGTCTGAATTTTAAACCAGTAGATCGCTTTTGCCTTCCCTCAAATATCATCATAAATGCTTATTTAAACGGTGATTTTTCGAAGATAAAATTTGTAGCAAAAGAGCCAAAGATGCCAGCTGCAAAGATGATAAAAATGCTTTACGCAAGCGGTAAATTTGAGCTTTGTATCGATGCAGCGCAGATGTTTTGTCAATTTGTTTATGATAAAATACGCCTCCGCCATCAAGATAAAGAGGTCGTGCTAAATGGCAGCCTCATTTCGGTCAAAAAAGATGGCAAAAATTTGCTCAGCGTCATGCCAAGCTTTAAAAAAGTGAGCTTTGATGATATGAGAAATTTAAACGACGATATAGATAGAGCCGTCGGTGTGCTTGGTCACGAGTGTGAGATGGTTTATATTGTTTTTCCTAGAAATGAGGAATTTAGGCGACACGTTGAGGTTAGGCACTGTTATGCGAGAGGTTTGATCAAGCTTGTGCCTTATATGATTATTAGTAAAATTTTTTAAAAAGGATAAAAATGATAGGTATAGTTTATGGAAGCAGCATGGGAAATACCGAAGATGCAGCGAAACTTATAAGTGAGGGTCTAGGCCTTGAAAATGAGCTTTTAAACGTTGCTGACGTAGATGCAGCGAAACTAAATAGCTTTGATAAGCTCATCCTTGGTACATCAACCTGGGGCAGTGGTGATCTTCAAGATGACTGGGATGCGTTTGACTTTAAAGCGTTAAATCTAAGCGGAAAAACAGTCGCTGTTTTTGGCATGGGTGATAGCGAGAGCTACTCTGATGAGTACTGTAACGGTATGGCAAAGCTTTATGGTGAGGTCGTAAAAGCTGGTGCAAAGGTAGTTGGTGAGGTTAGCACTGATGGATATACATTTGATGGCTCTGATGCTGCAAGAAATGGAAAATTTGTAGGTCTAGCACTTGATGCTGATAACCAAAGTGACAAAACTGAGGGTAGAATTTCAGCTTGGATCGAGCAGATAAAACCTCACTTTGCTTAATGTAATTTTAGCTAGATTTTCTAGCTAAAATTTTCATATATCCATAGCCGAGATGAAGCTTTTTATTCTTTCGTTTTGGCTATTAAAAAACTCATCTACCAAGCCATCAAATGCGATCATGCCTTTATCTAAAAACAAAATTCTATCAGCTATCTTTCTAGCAAAATTCATATTATGAGTGACGATGATCATAGACTTTTTCTCTTTTGCAAGAGATAAAATAACCTTTAAAACTTCGGCTTCAAGCTCTGGATCAAGCGCGCTTGTAGGCTCATCAAGCAGTAAAAAGTATGGATTTACAGCCAGGGCTCTAGCGATGGCTACACGCTGTGCTTGACCGCCAGAGAGCCTGTTTGGATAGGTACCTTCTTTGTGACTAAGCCCCACTTTAGCTAAAAGCTCTTTTGCCTCTTTTACCGCTTCGTTTTTATCCTTTTTTTGAACGTAGATCGGAGCTTCGGTGACATTTTGAAGCGCTGTTAGGTGTGGGAAAAGGTTAAAGCTTTGAAAAACCATGCCTGTTTTTTTGCGAATTTCTAAAAGCTTTTTTGAGCTAAGCTTCTCTTTAAAATTTACAGCTCTATCATCTACCTCTAAAATGCCACTTTGTGGGATCTCAAGTAAATTTATGCATCTAAGAAGCGTTGATTTGCCACAACCAGATGAGCCAACGATCACGGTCGTTTGTCCTTCTTTGAAGCTTGTGTTTATGTTGTCTAGCACCAAATGATCGCCGTAAGATTTGCTTATATTTTTAAAATTTATAGCCATTAGACATACCTTGAGACAGCTTTTTCAAGCCTTGATTGAAGATAGGTTAAGAGTGTGCAAACTACTAGATAGATAAGTGCTGCTAGGATGTAGAGGATGAGTGGTTCAAAGGTCCTTGCTGCGATCCTTTGAGCGACCATAAACATATCAACCATCGTTATAGAAGCTGCTAGTGAAGTATCTTTAACAAGGCCTATAAATGTGTTAGAAAGCGGCGGCAACGAGATCCTAACTGCTTGAGGCGCGATGATACGCTTTAAAATTTGATAGTGCGTCATGCCAAGCGATGTGGCAGCCTCCCACTGACCTTTTGGCACAGAAAGTATGGCGGCCCTTACAGATTCAGACGCATAAGCGCCCACGTTTAGACTAAATGCGATAGTCGCCGCACTCCAAGTATCAAGTGTGACGCCGAGGCTAGGAAGTCCGTAAAATACGATAAAAAGCTGCACAAGAAGCGGCGTGCCACGAAACATCCAAACATAGGTGGCAAATATAAATTTTAAAATTTCTATATTTGAAAGCCTTGCTACTGCTGTGATAATGGCGATGACAAGCCCTAGCGAAAACGAGAGCAATGTAAGCGGGATCGTCACCTTTAAAAGTGCGATGATCATCGGTAGCGTCGAGCTTGAAACAAGCTCGATCACTCTATCTAAATTTTCCATTTTTGCCTTGTTGGTTTATAATTTTATTTTGAGACGTCTTTGCCAAAGTAGCTTTTTGAGATGGCTTCTAGTTTGCCCTCTTTTGAAAGTTCGTTTAGAGCATTTGAAATTTGCTCTGCAAGTTCGGCGTTGTCTTTTTTAACAGCTGCTGCTGTGTAGTCTTTTTCATCAAGTGAGGCGGCTATCTTTACAGGTGCGTTTGGACGCTCTTTTATGAAGTCGTAAAATACGATGTTGTCTCTTACAACAGCATCTACGCGTCTTGATATAAGAAGCTCCATGCTTTTAGCAAAACTATCTGTTACGACGTGTTCAGCACCGTATTTTACAGCTACTTTCGCCCAGTTACTAGTCGCTGAGTCGGCATCTTTTTTGCCTTTTAGATCAGCAAAGCTTTTTATGTCGTTATTATCTTTTCTAGTGATGATAGCGCCAAATGTTACAGTATAAGGCACTGAAAAAGCATATTTTTTCTTTCTCTCATCAGTTATGCTTACTTGATTAAATACAACGTCTGCCTTACCAGCGTCAAATGCTGCTAGCATCGCATCCCAAGGAGCTGTTAGAAACTCAACTTTTAAATTTAACTTTTGCGCTACCGCTCTTGCGATATCTACGTCGTATCCCACTAGCTCATTTTTGTCATTATAAAATGTAAAAGGCGCGTAAGTGCCTTCAGTCGCTACTGTTAGCACGCCATCTTTTATAGTTTTTGCCTGTAAATTTAAAGCCATCGCAAGCACAGCTACTACTTTTAATAAATTAGTAAATTTCATTTTGATCCTTTATTTTGAAATATCTTTTCCAAAATATTTCATCGAAATTTCACTTATCTTGCCCTCAGCTGTTAGCTCATCAAGAGCTTTGTTTATCGCTTCTAGTAGTTCAGTGTTGCCTTTTTTAACAATTGCAGCTGTTGGCATCGGCTCGTTACTTGTGTATGCGATTTTTAGTGGTGCATTTGGGCGTTGTTTGATGTAGTCAAAAAATGTAACGTTATCGTTTATCGTATCGTCAGCTCTTTTTGAGATGATAAGCTCCACACCTTTGCTAAAGCCATCAGCTACGACCACTGTTGCGCCGTTTTTCTCGGCTATCGCTGCCCAGTTGCTAGTCGCAGAGTGCACACTCTTTTTGCCTTTTAGATCAGCAAAACTTTTGATGTCGTTATTGTCTTTATGCACGACAATTACCGGATATGGCATAGTGTAAGGCACGCTCATACCGTACTTTTTCTTTCTATCTTCATTTATACTTACTTGATTAAATACAACATCGGCCTTACCAGCATCAAAAGCCGCAAGCATCGCATCCCAAGGAGCTGTTAGAAACTCGACTTTTAAATTTAGCTTTTGTGCTACCGCTCTTGCGATATCTACGTCATATCCCACTAGCTCGCCCTTTTCATCATAAAATGAGTAAGGTGAGTAAGTACCTTCAGTTGCGACTATAAGTTCGCCTTTTTTGATAGTTGAAGCATTTAAATTTAAAGCTAAAAAAGCACCTGCGATCAAGCCAAAAATGGGCTTAAAATTCATTGATTCTCCTTATTTAGAAATATCTTTGCCGAAGTATTTAAGCGAAATTTCGCTTAAAGCTCCTTCTTTGCTAAGCTCATTTAGGGCAAAATTTATCTTAATTAGCAGCTCTTTGTTACCTTTTTCTACGTTATAGTCCATTTGTTCGCTATTTGTATGGCATCATCTTTTATGATATGCTAGTAAAATTTTGTAAAGGCAGAATTTAGCAAACAATCGCACGAATTGCACCAAATTTAAAAGCACTAGAAAATTTCATACAAAATTCCTTATAGAAAAAATAAAATCAATAATGGAATTTGCAAAAAAGAAAAATTTTTAAGATTTATGCAAATATCAGTCGCAACTGCAATCTGGGTAGTATTTTGGTGCATTTTATCACGAAAAAAGAGGGCGGTGCCTCACTCCGCTAAAAGTGAGACCGCTAGAGCTTTCACCCCCTTAAAATCAACCTTGCCGCTTGCAAGTGTTGGGATATCATCAACGATAAATATATAGCTTGGCATCATGATCGGAGCTAGGCTGCTCTCTTTTAAAATTTGCTCTAAATTTTTGGGCTCTGTGCCGCTTTTTACCAAAAGCGCGATCGCTTCACCCTTTTTACTATCTGGCACGTTTGCGCTACTAAAGACAACTTCGCTTCCAAGCACCTTTGCTAGCTCTTCTTCGACACTGCCAAGGCTTATCATCTCGCCACCTATCTTGGCAAATCTCGAATACCTATCGACGATAAATACAAAGCCGTTTTCATCGATGTGGCCTTTATCGCCAGTTTTATAGTATCTGACGCCGTCAATTTGCGTGATAACATCGCTTGTTTTGGCCTCATCGTTTAGATAGCCCTTCATCACCTGCGAGCCGCCAATCACTATGAGACCGTCGGTGCCAGTTTCTAGCTCTTCAAGCGTCTCTGGGTCGATTATCTTGATGATCGTGCCAGGCAGAGGCATGCCAACGCTGCCAGGTCTATTAAATGTAAGCTCTTTTAGGCTCTCTTTTTCTAGGATATTTGGCATATTTACAGCAGCCACCGGCGCCGTTTCTGTCGCGCCATAGCCCTCATAAATTTCTATACCAAATTTGAGTCTAAACTCATCTTTTATCTCAGGTTTTAGCTTTTCAGCCCCAGCTACGACCATTCTAGCGCTTTGAAACATTAACGGATGAAGCTTTTTGTTTCTGGTGTAGAGCCTAAAAAATGTCGAGGTGCCAAAGATGATGCTAGCGCTGTGTCTTGCGGCCATTTTGCCGATAGTCGCTCCGTCTGTTGGGTCAGGCACGCTTACCATTTTTATCCCCTCGCAAAGTGGCATAAGTGTGGTGACTGTTAGGCCAAATGAGTGAAAAACAGGGAGTGAGTTTAAGATCACATCATCTTTTTTGAAATTTAGAAGTTCGCTTATTTGCTTAATGTTCGCAAGTAAATTTTTATGGCTTAGCTCGATGCCTTTTGGCTCGCCCTCGCTGCCACTACTAAATAAAATAGTAGCCGTATCTTCTAAGCTCACTGGCTTAAAATAGCAAAGCTTAATGAGCCAAGTTGGAGCAAAAAATGCCGTTATAAGCGCTAAAAATTTCTCTTTTTTGGAGACGCTAGCTGAGAGATCTTCTGCAAATTTAGCCTTGCCGCTCATCGCATCTTTTAGATCAAAGCCCTTAAGTGCGAGCTTTTCAAGAAATTTGCTAGATGTAATAACTGTGTTTATATTTGCCTTTCTTAGGGCGTAATTTAGCGAAGTAACATTAAGTGTGTAGTTTAAATTTACGCTCACTTTGCCCATTGCAAGAAGCGCCATATTTACGATGGCTGCGATGCTTGAGCTAGGCAATAAAATGCCTATATTTTTCTCATCTTTTAGCTCACGTTTGAAAATTTTGATAAAGACTAAAACAGCTGTTATAAATTTCAAGTTGCTTAAATTTAGACCTGTGCTGTCGCTCACGCACTCTTTAAATTTATCCTCTTTTGCGTTATTTAGCCACTCCTCGGTTAGTGGTTTTTGCCTTGAGATAAAGCTCTCCCACGATGAAAAGCTAAGCTCAAGTACCTTTTGCTTCATCTTTGCAGCATTTATAAATGTGTTTATTGGCTTGCCAAATGCGACGATGATGTCGCGTCTGCCGTTTTTAGAAGTGAGGTCTTTATAAAATTTACTAGCCCTTGAAAAGCTCGAGCCCCAAAGGCCACGAAGATAAAATGGCACGATGCAAATTTCTTCTAGATCTCTGATGATAAGCTCAAAGCCCTTTTGAAACTCATTTATCTGGCCGTTGTAGCTGATATGGCCCTCTGGGAAAAGTGCGACCACTTCGCCGTTTTTTAGGCACTCACGCACAAGCTCGATCGACTCCTTGCTAGCCCCTGCACCTATCGGGATCACTTTGAAAAATTTAAAAATTTGCTTTAGATACCATTTGTTGTAGATCGTTCTATACATGACAAATCTTATGCCCCTTGGGCTGGCTGCTTGAAGCACGAGCCAGTCTATCCAGCTGATGTGGTTGCCAAGAAGTAGCGCGCCGCCACTTTGTGGTAAATTTTGAAGCCCCTCAACGAAAAATCGGTACTTTGTCTTTAAAAATGGCAATAAAAGTAGCCTTGTAAAAAGGTGCGGAAGCTGCAAAATAGCGTAAAAACTACCGATCAAACAAACAAGGGCTGTAAAGACAAAGAGCCCAGTGGTTGAAATTTCAAAATATACTAAGCCTATGCCAATAGCTAGAAATAGCAGCATTGAGACGTTTTGTAAGAAGTTGTTTGCCGCCATTATCTTGCCGGTGGTCTTTTGCGGGGCAAAGTACTGGATCATCGCATTTAGCGGTACTATAAAAATTCCACCAAAAAAGCCAAATGCAAATGAGCTAAGGCTCACTACGCCAATGCTTGAGCCAAATGCGAAAAATAAAAGCGAAAAAAATATACCAATAGCGCCCATCGGCACGATGCCAAGCTCGATGTGAAGCTTTGACATAGAGCCAGCCACGTATGAGCCAAATGCGATGCCTATGGCGCTTGCTGCAAGGATCGCCTGCACCGCTAGCGAGCTGTCGTCGTTAAAAACGGCTTTGTAATGAGCCGGGAAAGCTGCGATGATGATCTGAGAAATTCCCCAAAATATACTAAGTCCAGCGATGCTTAGCCAGATATTTTTATCTGACCTTACTTCTTTTAAATTTTCTCTTAAATAGCTAAGGCGAATATATTTTTTAATATCAAAATTTTCGTTTGTTTCGTCTTTTTCATCAATGCAAGGTAACTTATAGGCAAAGTATGCTTCAAGCGCGCTAAAAACAACCAAAAAGATGCCAATAGGATAGACGCTTTTTAAAATTTCTTCTGAGTTTTCACCTTGAATGTATAAATTTTCAAATATAAATGAAAATAAAAATGAGCTAAAAAGTATCGCAACGATGGTAAGTGCTTGAATGATGCCATTTGCTGTGCCAAGGCGCTCAGGGCCGACCAGGGCTTTAATGATGCCGTATTTTGCTGGTGAGTAGATAGCACTTTGGGCGGCTAGTATGAGCGTTAAAGCAAAGGCTACGCCAAAAGCGCCTGCAAGATAGCTAAAAAGCACCGCTACACTGATAATAACGCCAAAAATGGCACAAATTCTTATGACCTTTATTTTTGCAAATTTATCGTTTATAAAGCTTGAGGGCGAAAATAAAAAGATAAATGGCAGCAAGATCATTGCGTTTATGACGGCTGTTAAGATAAAAAGTATGTCGCCATCGTATGTTTTTAAAAGAACATTTTGTATGGTGATTTTGTGTGCTAGATCGACGCTTGCATTTAAAAATGCGATCGCAAGGTAGGGCAAAAAGCCAGCAACTTTTAATAAACTCATCATAGAAATACCTTTGTGATTTTAAAAATTTTGTAAATCTAACAGCAAAATATTTAAAATATTATTAATAAAAAACTCTACATTAAATTTGGTAATAAAAATTTTTAAAAAATTTAAATTTTATATGCTTTTGGATAAAATCACGCAATCAAAAAATAGGAAAAATTTATCATGAACTATGAAATAATCGTCGTTGGCGGCGGACATGCAGGCATTGAGGCAAGTCTTGCGGCTGCTAGAATGGGCAAGCAAACTTTACTGATCACGATCTTAGCCGAGCAAATAGGCGCTGCAAGCTGTAATCCAGCCATTGGGGGCCTTGCGAAGGGACATCTTGTAAAAGAGATCGACGCACTTGGTGGCCAAATGGGACTTACAACTGACGCTGTTGGTATCCAGTTTCGCGTGCTAAATGAGAGCAAAGGCCCAGCTGTGCGTGGTAGCCGCGCTCAGATCGATATGGATAGATATAGAGTTTATATGAGAAATTTGCTTTTAAACACTCCAAATTTAGAAATTTCTCAAGAGATTGCCACTGAAATTTTAAGCGAAAATGGCGAAGTAACGGGCGTTAAAACCCACCTAAATAACATCTATAACGCAAAAAAGGTGATAATCACCACTGGTACATTTTTAAACGGGCTAATTCACGTTGGATTTAATAAGCTAGAAGCCGGACGTGTTGGTGAGCTAAGTGCAAAGGATCTAAGCGGCAGTCTAAGAGAGCTTGGGCTAAATTTAGGCAGGCTAAAGACTGGAACATGTCCAAGGATCGATGCAAAAACGATAAATTTTGAAATTTTAGAAAAGCAAGATGGCGACGCAGAGCCAGTTGCATTTAGCTTTAGAACTAAAAATTTCTCACCAACACAGCTGCCATGCTACATCGCCTATACAAATGAAACCACGCATGAGATAATTCGCTCAAATTTTGACAAAGCGCCACTTTTTACAGGACAGATCGAGGGCATCGGACCAAGATATTGTCCAAGTATCGAGGATAAGATAAACCGCTTTGGTGACCGCGACAGACACCACCTTTTCATCGAGCCTCAAACACTTGAAGCTACAGAGTACTATATAAACGGCTTTTCGACTAGCCTGCCTTATGAAGTGCAAGTGCAAATGCTACGCTCTGTAAAGGGCTTTGAAAATGCAAAAATCGTAAGGCATGGATACGCTATCGAATATGACTACGTCGAGCCAACACAGCTAAAACATAGTTTGGAGACTAAAAAAGCCAAAGGTCTTTATCTAGCTGGACAGATAAATGGAACGACTGGATACGAGGAGGCTGGCGCTCAGGGGCTAATGGCTGGCATAAATGCAGCACTTTCACTTGATAATAAAGAGCCGCTTGTCTTGCGCCGCGATGAGGCTTATATAGGTGTTTTGATCGATGATCTTGTCACAAAAGGGACAAAAGAGCCATATAGGATGTTTACGAGTAGGGCGGAGTACCGCTTGCTTTTGCGTGAGGAAAATGCCATTTTAAGGCTTGGTGGATATGGCCATGAGCTTGGGCTTCTTGATGATGAGACTTTTAATGAAATTGAAGCTATCAGGCAAAATTTAAAAGATGGACTTGCTTACCTTAACAATACTCAAATTACGCCAAGTAAGCAAAATTTAGAGCTTTTAGCTAGTCTTGATGAAGAGCCAATAAGTCAAAATGTTAGCCTTCAAAAGATAGTCGCACGCAAAAGCTTTACAGCTGAGAAACTAAGAAAGCTTGATCAGAAATTTTCAAATTTAGATGATGCGAGTGTGGATCAAATTTTAACCGAGTGTAAATATCAGCACTACATAAATGAGCAAAAAAATCAGATAGAAAAAATGAAAGATATGATGGATGTGAAAATTCCTGAAAATTTTGACTTTAGAAGTGTGAGTGGTCTTAGTAATGAAGTGGTCGAAAAGCTTGAGAAATTTGCTCCGCCGACACTCTTTGCTGCGAGTGAAATTTCAGGTATCACGCCAGCTGCGATTGATATCTTACATATTTATATAAAGATGAATGAGAAAAGGCTTAGCTAATTTTGATTTTAGATTTAGTTCAAAAAGCCATAAAGCTTAAAATTTTTATCTTAAAATCAAGATTTACGTTTAAGCTAAAATTAACATTATTTTTGCAGATTATATTTAGAAATTATACTTTTTTAATTTTTTGAGAGTATAATCGTTAAGAATTTATTTATAGAAAGGAATTTAATGTCAGTAAAGCAAGAAAGACGTAGCTTTATCGGCCTTGCGTTTGGTGCTGTGGCAGCTGTCGGCGGCGCTATGTCACTAGTGGCTGTTAAAAAGACTTGGGATCCGCTTCCAAGCGTAAAAGCTGCTGGTTTCACAACAGTTGATCTAAGTCCGATCAAAGATGGAGAAATGAGGCAGGTTGAATGGCGTAAAAAGCCTATTTTCATACTCAAAAAAAGTCCTGATATGGCTAAAAATGACAAAAGAGATGTTGTCGTAGGGGATGCTAGATACGTAGTTCTTATCGGACTTTGCACGCATCTTGGTTGTATACCTGAGTATAAAGCAAGTAAACAAATGTTTGTATGTGCCTGTCATGGCGGCGAATTTAATGCCGACGGAATGCAAACATACGGACCTCCTCCAAGACCACTTGATATACCACCATTTAAGATTGATGGAACCAAGCTAGTTCTAGGCGAAACAAGCCCAGAATACGAAAAATTAGTAGCAAAAGCTTAGGAGGATAGCAATGTCTTTAGCTCATAAATCAACTGGCGTTATTGACTGGCTTGATCAACGCCTAGCTTTTACAAAACTTATAAAGGTTCTAGTTAGCGAATACTGGATTCCAAAAAATATAAATTTCCTTTGGGCAATGGGCGTTATTTTAACAACGCTTTTTATGCTCTTAATTGTTACTGGTTTTTTACTTTTAATGTATTACAAACCAGATGTAAATTTGGCATTTGATAGTGTAAATTATACTATCATGCAAGAGGTCGAGTATGGCTGGCTTTGGCGTCATATTCACGCAGTTTCAGCCTCTACGATATTTCTTATTATGTATATTCACTTGCTTACTGGACTTTACTATGGTTCATACAAAAGAGGCAGAGAGGTCATTTGGATAAGTGGTATGGTGCTATTTATCTGTTTTTCAGCAGAGGCATTTAGTGGTTATATGCTTCCATGGGGACAGATGAGCTACTGGGCGGCAACTGTTATCACTCAGCTTTTTGGCGGTGTACCAGTTATCGGCGATGCTTTAGTTGAGTGGATTAGAGGTGATTACGCAGTTGGCGACTCAACACTTACTAGATTTTTTATGCTTCATGTTTGTTTATTGCCACTTGTAACGATAGCTGTTTTGGTTATTCACTTCTACTCTTTAAGAGTTCCACACGTTAATAACCTAACAAGCGAAGATATAGACTTTGAAGTAGAGGCACAAGAGTATCTACACGGCGATAGAGCGAAATCTAAAGTTATACCATTTTGGCCAGGATTTTTGGCAAAAGACTTTATGTATGTATCATTCTTTATGATATTTGTCATCTATCTTGTTTGCTATCACTTCAACTTTGCAATGGACCCTATCAACTTTGAGCCAGCAAATCCACTAAAAACCCCACCACATATCTATCCAGAGTGGTATTTCTTGTGGCAATATGAAATTTTACGTGGCTTCTTCTTTGATATCGCTGGAATTTCTGCTTATAACATCGGTCTTATCGCGTTTGCGTTTGCAGGTGTTGCATTTATGCTTATACCTCTTCTTGATAGAAGCGACCTTGTAGCTCCAGCTCACAAAAGACCACTATTTTTTATATGGTTTTGGGTTTTAGTTGTCGATCTTATCGTTTTATCTATATATGGCAAGCTCCCAACAGGTGGTTATAATGACTGGATAGGATTTTATTCATCATTGCTATTCTTGTTCTTATTTATAATTGCGTTGCCAGTTATAACAATACTTGAAAGAAAAAGGGACTAATCATGAAAGAGCTTAAAATTTTTGCCATTGTTGTTATTCTTTCAGGTGTTTTATATTGGGGTATCGAGCCTTATGCTCACACAAAGCTTCATCCACACACTGCAAATGCTGAGTACAACTTCTCAAAAGAAGATACTGACTATGCAAAGCACTTTTTAGAGCAAAAAAAGACAGCACTTGAGACTGCTAAGGCTAGTGGAAATAAGGCAAGTATAGACGCAGCTACAAAAGATGTAGAAGTAGCACAAAAAATTCTTGACGACTATACAGCATTTTGGAATGACATTAACTCTATCGATCTTACAAAAGGTGACGCTACAAAGGGTGCTGATACTTTTGTAGCAGAAGGATGTACAGGATGCCACGGTATAGAAGCAGCAGGTATGCCAGCTGGTATGGATGCTGAGACAGCTAGTCAAAGCTTTGGTGTAGTGCCACCAGATCTTAGTACCGCTGGTAAAATTTATGATGATAAATTCTTGGCTGCGCTTATTAAAAACCCAACTATGGCTTTAAAGCTAACTCATAAATTTAATGATGAGCATCCATTTCCGATGACTGCATTTATGGGTGCTGGTGGTGATATAAATGCTGAGACTGCCGATATAGTAGCTTATTTGAAAAAGGTATCTGCTGATTATGAAAAGGCAAATAATAAGATCACTGAAGAAAAGGTTTTCGCTGATGCATGTCAAAGATGTCATGATATAAAATATGACAAAAAATATGCATTTAGCAATAAAGTAAGCCTTGCTGCTTATATGGGCTCAAACCCACCTGATCTATCGATGATGATTCGTTCAAAAGGTGATGAGTATTTACATAAATTTATAAACGATACTCAAAAGATGCTACCAGGTACTGCAATGCCAAGAGTTGGCTTAAATAAAGCTGCTGAAGACGACGTGGTAGCTTATATCCAAAAAGTAGGCGACAAGAAGAAGGCTGAGCGCGAGAGCACAGGGCTTTATGTCATGATCTACTTCTTTATATTAGGAATTTTTGCTTGGCTTTGGAAACGCAAAGTTTGGAGCGAACTACACTAAAATTTAAGAGCCTTTTTTGGCTCTTAAATCCTCTCTAGTAAATTTATATATAAATTAGGTATTTTTTAAATTCGTTTTTGTAAATTTGATCAAATACTCTTACAAGTTTTAAAATCTTATTCACTCGCCTTAGCAGACTACTAAATTTAGGCTGCACTACGTTTAGCACTGAATTTAGAGCCGTGATATGCTCGCTCATAAATTTTAAAATTTATCCGACACTTGCTTGATGTAAAATGCATGCGGCGCAAAGCGCTATCGCACGCTCTCTAACGTGCGAGAGGTTTTTACTTCGACTTCGTCTCGTAACTGCAAGCAGACAGTGGATTAAAAAAGGGTATAAGGGTACGGCTTCGTAATTCAAGTCCCCTCTCTTTCGAATAAAGTTTTTAAATTTAAAGTCTATATTTTTAAAAATAGAAATTTACTATTTTGCAAATTTTAAAACTTTCATTCACTCGCAAGAATTTGACTATTGATTTTAGGACCCGCAAGGCTTGCCACTAAAATCAAAGCCGAAATTACTCGTTTATGAAATTTTAAAAATTTGCCTAAAAACCTAAAGCAGTAGTATGTCTATGCTACTATGTGAGCTATGAATATATAAGCGTTTCGGTAGAAAATAGAAATATATCTGAGTTTTAACGGTCGCTATTTAAATAAATTTATTTTAAGCAAATCACTCACTAAAACCCACTAATTTTCACAAAAATAGTAAAATTTAGCTCCGCATCAAGTCTATTTAAAATTAAATTTCCTTGGCGATCTTGCTCATTTTATTGAGTAGTTTTTCACGTTCATTTGGCTTTAGGTTGCCGTATTGAAGCTTTGTTATCATCTGCATGAAGTCAAATTGTTTAAACATTTGCGCATCGCTTTTTAGCTCTTTTTCTAGCTGTTTATAAATTTTTTCAGTCTCTTTATTTGCTTTTTCTAAATTTTGTAAAAAGCTTCCAGTTGTGCTCATATTAAGATCGTTTTTTGCGGCTTTATCGATGACATTTTTTAGATTTGATAAATTTTCAGAAATTTTCATCTACGCTTCCTTTTGGATTTTAAAATTTAGAGCAAATTTTATTCCTAAATTTCCTCCCACCACTTTTTTCTAGGCGGATTTTGGGTGGTGAAAACTTCCCCGATCATAGGCGTTGCGTAGTTTAGCTCAAGCTTTGTCGCTGCCTTTTCAAAACGCTTGATTGGCTCATCCCAAGCGTGATAAGAAAGATCAAATTTGCCCCAGTGAATTGGTACGCCAAGCTTTGCACCAAGATCTTTTAGTGCTTGCGCTGACTCCTCTGGCTTCATATGCACGTAAGGCCAGCCATCGCCGTAAGCACCATTTTCGACAAAAACTAGATCAAAGGCACCAAATTTCTCATTTATCATCTTAAAATGCTTGCCGTATCCGCCATCTCCGCTAAAATAAAAGCTAAAGCCAGTCTCTTCAACCGCCCAGCCACCCCAAAGCGTCGTATTTCTTTTAAATGTGCGCCCACTAAAGTGCCTTGAAGGACAAAACGTGAAGTTTAAATTTCCTATTTTTTGCTCACCAAACCAGTCAAACTCATAAATTTTGTCTTCATCAACGCCCCATTTTACAATGTGAGCTTTTACGCCAAGTGGCACTAGAAACTTGCAAATTCTATCTTTTAGCTCGAGTATCGTTTTATGATCAAGATGATCGTAGTGATCGTGCGAGATGAGGGCGATATCGATCACATCTGGGTAATCACTAGCGGTGATAGCATGCTCGTAGGTAAAGGGCTTACCGCCAATTGGCAGTGGAAATGCTCGGTGCAAAACTGGGTCTGTGACGATGGTTTTGTCATCAAGCTTACAGATGAGGCTAACGTGCCCAAGCCAGATAAACTCGCCGTTTTTGAGGGCTTTTGCATCAAATTTTAAATTTGGCAAAGGCTTAGCTGGTAGCTTACCTTTTGGTGGAAAGAGTGCTTGCGGAATGTAATTTAACATAGATGCTTGCGGATTATTTTTTACCATATCAATAGTGGGCTCTAAATTTATAAAAACTTCGCCGTTAAAATTTGGTGAAGCCTCTATCAGCTTTTGGCTCTTGGCGTCTGGCACGCCACCAAAAACCGGGGCGAATTTTATAAAAGCAAAAACTGAAGCGATAAATAAAACTATAGCTATAAAAATTCCCATAAAAAGCCTTTTAAATTTAAAGGTCGGATTATATTTTAGATTTTTAAATTTCAGTTTTATTTAATTAACTCGAGCTTAAATAATTAACTTTTAAATTTAAAGTTAATTAAGATATTTTTACTCTTTATAGGAAAATTTTATTAATAAATATTATCCTTTAGCAAATAAATATACCTAAAAATCGATACTTAATAGATAATATTAAAAATATATAAAATAAAAATTTAATTTTAAAAATACAAAATTTGTCAGATAGATGACGGAATTTATTCATTGTAAGTTATAGAATTATTACAAAAATTAGGAAGGAGCGTTTGAGATGTTAAATAAAAATTTAACTATCTCTATTTTGGTGACTAACCATCACTTTAAAAGTGAGCAGGGCAGTTTAGCCTTGTTTAATGGGAGGAATTTATGAAAAAACATAAATTTGTGATTGCCGATTATAAACGCTGTATAGGATGTGCAACCTGCATGGCTGCATGTTTTAAGAGCGCTTATGAACGCGGCAAGCTGTCACGTGCAAGGCTAAGTGTGCTAAGAGAAGCTACTGGCGTTATGCCAACTCAGTGCAGACAATGCGACGATGGTCCTTGTGCGAATGTGTGTCCAACTGGGGCATTGCGATTTAATGATAATTGCATCGAGCTTCACGAGGAAATTTGTATAGGCTGTAAGATGTGCACGATCGCTTGTCCTTACGGTGCGATAAGTTCTAGTGCGGAGCTTATGCCTTCAGTAAATTACGCTATCGAGCCAAAGTATAATCTTGAGGTAGAGTCACAATCAGGTGCAAAAAATATTGCTGTTAAATGCGATATGTGCTTTGGTCGTGAGAACGGACCAGCCTGTGTTGATGTTTGTCCAACGAGTGCTCTTGTTATGATCGATCCTGAAGAGGGCAAACATAAACTTGGCAAGAGGATAGATTACGAGGCAGCGAATAAATTTGCTACTAAAATTTTAAACGGACAAGGAGCATAAGATGACTACGGTTTATATGCTATTTCTTGTAAGTGCTGTCGTTAGCATCTTGCTCTACTGCGCTCCAAAGGCCGCTGTAAAGGTTGGTTTTGGACTAAGCGCTTTAAGCTGCTTTTATGCGATGTGTCACTTTGTTGCAAATATGGGAGTAAGCGATAGCTTTGCTCTTGCGGATGGCTTTTTGTATTCGCCAAAATTTGCGCTAAATCCACTTGGAAATTTCTTTAGCTTTGTCGTTGTTTTCATCGGATTTGCAAGCAGCGTTTATGGTATGAGCTATGCAGATGAGTACATCAAAAAAGCAAACGTTGGCGTATTTGCATGTTTGTTTAATACATTTATACTCTCAATGCTTCTAGTAATCAGCGCTGATAATGTATTTTGCTTTGTCGTTTTATGGGAGCTTATGACTCTTATCTCATCGTTCCTTATCATAGTAAATGATGGTAAAAACACTCTAAAAGCGGTCATGGTATATCTTGGTATCGCACAAATCGGTGCATTTTGTATCACCTGTGGTTTGCTTATCACTGCTTACTATACAGGAAGTACAGACTTTAGTGCGTTCATGGGTGTTAAGATGCCATTTGGCGCTTCTGTTGCTACATTTATACTGTTTTTGGTTGGATTTGGTAGTAAAGCTGGTATGTGGCCATTCCACGTTTGGCTTCCACAAGCTCACCCAGCAGCACCATCAAACGTTTCGGCTCTTATGTCGGGCGTTATGATTAAAGTCGCTCTATTTACACTAGTTAAATTTACACTTTACTTACCACTTAGCACATATTTTGGTCTTACAATACTCGCTCTTGGTGCAGCTAGCTCACTATTTGGTGTTTTATACGCTCTTTGCCAACACGACTTCAAAGCTTTGCTTGCTTATCACTCAGTTGAGAACATAGGCATCATCTTGCTAGGTCTTGGCACAGGAATTTATGGTGTCGCAGCTGGAAATTTAACGCTTGCAGCAGTAGGTTTTCTAGCAGGTTGCTACCACGTAGTTAACCACGCTATATTTAAAGGTCTACTTTTCCTTTGTGCAGGTTCAGTTATCCACGCTACTCACACACAAAACATGGACATCCTTGGCGGTCTTGCCAAAAAGATGCCATGGACAAGCCTTGGTATGTTTATAGGTATCATGGGCATCGCAGCTTTGCCTCCAGTAAACGGCTTTGTTTCAGAGTGGTTTACATATCAAGGCATGCTTCAAGGTGCGATGGGCGAGGGAACATTAGTTAGATACGCATTTACACTTGGTGTCGTAGCTCTTGCGCTAACAGGCGTTTTGGTCGGTATGCACCTCAAACTTTACGCTGTTATCTTTGCAGGTACTCCAAGAGATCAAAAAATTTGGGAAAATGCTAAAGAGAGTCCAATAGGCATGGTTCTTGGTATGATCATCCTAATGATAGGCTGCGTTGGCTTTGGTCTTGGCGCAAACTACATAGTTGATTACATCATGCAAGCTGTAAATTCTATCGCTATAAGCGACTATAAAGCTAGCCTTGGAGCTATAAATGTAACTTCACCAATAGGCAGTATGATCTCAACTCCGCTTATCGCTTTAGTTTTATGTTCGACTATGATTTTGCCATTTATCATCCTTGCTGTTATGAAAGCAAATAGAGATAAACCACGCGAGACTGATCCTTGGGCATGCGGCTTTAAATATAGCTCACGTATGCAAATGACAGGTGGTCCATTTACAGGTGACCTTAGAAAGATCATGCAATGGCTATTTAGAGCTGATAAAAAGATCGTTACTAGAAATTATTTTGACGCGGTTGAATATCACAACCATCCAAAAGATATCTGGTGGGGAATGTTTTATGAGCCAGTCATTAAATGGTGTATGAAATTTGCTGATAAACTTGGCATCGTTCAAAGCGGATATACAAACGTCTATACGCTTTATATCCTAGTTTATCTATGTGCCATACTTGCTGTAGGCTACTTTTTAGTTTAGGAGACGAAAATGCAAACTATACTTTTAATGATATTTCAAGTAGTCGTTATCGTTTTGGTAGCTCCTTTGTTTGATGGTATGGCAAGAAAACTAAGGGCTAGACTTCAATCAAAACAAGGTAGCGATTTCTTTCAAACATATCGCGACATTATAAAACTCTTTAGAAGAGGAAGAACCGTCCCTGAGTGCTCTCACTGGGTATTTAGATGGGCTCCATTTTTCCTTTTTGCAACTTCAGCTGCAGTGCTAGCTGCTATACCTATAACATATAGCAAAGATACTGTTTTTGGAGCATATTCAGATATATTTGTGATCCTTTATCTTGGCGCACTGCTTAGATTTGTATTTGGTGCAGCTTCAATGGATAGCGGCAACCCATTTGCAGCAACAGGCGGCGGCAGGGAGCAAATGCTGGGCGTATATGTCGAGCCAGTTATGATCATGTGTCTAATCGTAGTAATGCTTGCAGCTAAAACATCAAATTTAATTGAGATTCAAGAGATGGTAAAAACTGGTGTTATCGGATATCAAATCCCAAGCTTTGCCGTAGCTTCTATCGCATTTTTATGGTGCATGTATGTTGAGACTGGCAGAAAACCATTTGACGTAGCCGAAGCTGAGCAAGAGCTTCAAGAGGGCTTACTTGGCGAGTACGCAGGTAGCGACCTTGGTTTAGTTCAAGCATCACTTATATTAAAACAGTTTGCTATGATCGGACTTTTCCTAACTATATTTGAGCCATGGAATTTTAGCAATCCTTTCTTAGCTATTATCGTTTTTGTGATAAAAACTGGAGTATTTTACGTAGCGGCTGTCTTTATAGACAACTTTGGACCACGCTTTAAAATGACTTCATCTTTACGCAAAAATGCACTTGGTGCACTTGCTATCTCGTTTGTTGCACTAACACTTTATGTAGTAGGAGTGTGAGATGCAAACACTTGATATTTTAGCCATTTGCATGATCGTAACTTCGCTTGCGGTTTTTGGTCTTAGAAGCTTAAAACTCTCAATCATCGCTTATGCGATTGAGACACTACTTTTAGTTAGCATATTTTTCTTGCTATCTGAGAAATTTAACGCCGAGCAGCTCAAAACTTGGGCGATCGTTGCATTTTTTACCAAAGTTTTGCTTGTGCCAGGAATTTTATTCTGGCTTATCAAAAAACTTGGCGTAGTTAGCGAAGATGAGCCAGTTGGTGGATTTTTTGTAAGTCCTGTTATCGCTATGGGATTTTCTCTAGCTCTTTCAATGAGTATCCACCCTATATTTTTAAAATTCTCTCTTATCAAAGAAGAGATCATGCTAATCGCAGCTGGAACGGTCTTTATGATGGGAATTTTTGGCTTCATGCTAAGAAACTCATTTATAAAACAAATTCTAGCTTACTGCTTGTTTGAAAACGGTATCCACCTAAGCCTTGCTCTAATGGCTTATAACTCACATGAGTTAGTCGAGCTTGGAATTTTAACAGATGCAATATTTGCCGTTATCATCATGAGCATTCTAGCGATTAGATTTTATAAAGCTTATGATAGCTTAGATACTTCTAAAGCTTCAAATTTAAGGGGTTAGAGATGGATAGTTTAGCTTTAATACTTATCTTACCGCTCCTTGGTGCTTTGGTCTTGTTTTTGAGTCCTAAAAATTATGCGGTATTAAGCGGACTTCACGTTTTGTTTTCTGCTGCGACATCGGTGGCTTTACTTAACAATGTTCTTAAAGTCTTAAGTAGCGGAACTTTTTATAGTTTTGATAAATTTTTGTTTTTAGATAGCTTAGGCTGTGTTTTCTTGGTGCTTATCGCTGTAACTGGATTTATAGTAAATTTTTACTCTATCCACTACATGAGATGGGAGCTTGAAGATGGACACATCCATCTAAGTGATCTTAAAAAATATTATGCACTAAGCCATGTATTTATCTTTACAATGACTTTAAGCGTTATTTGCAACAACGTTGCGTTTATGTGGGCAGCTATTGAGGCTACAACACTAGCTTCTGTGTTTCTTGTCGCTATCCACAAAGATCAAAAATCAACAGAGAGTGGCTATAAATACATCGTTCTTTGCTCAATCGGTCTAGCATTTGCACTTTATGCGACTGTTCTTTTATATTCAGCCACATTTAGCACTCTAGGGGATGGCGAAGCTTCTATGCTATTTTCAAGCATAATGGCAAATGCTAAAAATTTAAACCCAGATGCAGCAAAACTTATCTTTGTATTTGCTCTAATTGGTTTTGGTACAAAAGCTGGTCTTGCTCCAACTCACACTTGGCTACCAGACGTTCACGCTGAAGGTCCAGCACCTATTTCAGCCTTGCTTTCGGGCGTACTTTTAAAATGTGCGATGCTGGCACTTTTAAGATACTACGCTATCACTGCTCAAGCTGTTGGATTTAGCTTTGTTGAGGGCATAATGATCGTTTCAGGAACTATCACTCTATTTGTAGCGGGATTTTTCCTAATCAGACAACACAACGTAAAAAGAATGTTTGCTTATCACTCAATCGTTCACATGGGTGTTATCGCATTTGCACTTGGTGTTGGCGGTAAATTTGGTCTATTTGCAGCGATATTTCACTGCTTGGCTCACAGCTTCACAAAAGCTTTGGCGTTTTGCTCAACAGGCAATATCGCAAGAATTTATGGCCACAAAGATATGAGCAAGATGGGCGGTATGGTTAAGATCGCACCGATCACCACTATAATGTTTGGCGCGGCTGTTTGTTCGCTTGTTGGTGTTCCAGCGTTTGCTATATTTGTTAGCGAATATAATGTCTTTGTTGGAGCTATCACAAGCGGTCAATACATCGCAGTTGCACTATTTGCTATTGCACTTGCAGTTATTTTTATAGCTGACTTTGCACACTTTAACATGGCAAGCTTTGGTGAGCCAAAAGGTGTGATCGTTCACAACAAAGAGATGAGTTTGTTAGAGAATTTACCTCTTATAGCACTTTGTGCCCTTATCATAATCTTTGGCGTATGGCATGTAGATAGCTTTTATACGCTAGTAGATAACGGTGTTAATATAATGATGGGAGCTTTAAAATGAGAGGCGATAAATTTGTTGAAATCCTAAAAACCAAGGTAAAAATTTTAGAAGTAACTCGTCAAGCAGACGATCAGATCACAGTTTTGGTTGATAGAAATGATCTTCCTCTAGCTGTTAAGACACTTTATTATGATATCGGTGGCTTCATAAGCACAATGATACCAAATGACGAGCGCCAGATAAATGGTAGCTTTGCTCTTTATTATGCTCTTTCAATGGAAGGTAGCAAGATGACTGAAGCGGACGACTTTGCGCCTGAGGATAAGTGCTTTATTACTGTTAAAACGCTTATTCCGGGAAGCGATCCGACATTCCCATCTGTTACTCCGCTAGTGCCAGCTTGTGTTTGGTACGAAAGAGAAGCTTATGATATGTTTGGTCTTGTAGCCGAAGGTTTGCCTGATAAAAGGCGTCTAGTTTTAAGTGATGACTGGCCAGACGGGCTTCACCCACTTAGAAAAGATGCGATGGATTATCGCTACCGACCTGATCCGGTTGATCATAGAGATGAGCCTGATTCTGAGTTTTTGTTTCCAACAGGCGATGCAGTAGTTGATGTGCCACTTGGACCACTACATATTACTTCAGATGAGCCAGGCCACTTTAGACTTTTCTGTGACGGCGACGAGATCATCGACGCTGACTACCGCCTCTTTTATCAACACCGCGGTATGGAAAAGCTAGCTGAAAACAGAATGAACTATGATCAGATGGGCTACCTTGCAGAGCGCGTTTGTGGAATTTGTGGTTATGCTCACGCTATTGCTTGTATCGAAGCAGCAGAAAAAGCTATCAAGCTTGAAATTCCGCTAAGAGCTCAAGCTATACGTGTCATCTGTCTTGAGATCGAGCGTCTTCACAGCCACCTTTTAAATATCGGTCTAGCATGTGAGGTTACTGGTAACTACAATGCATTCATGCACATCTTTAGGGTGCGCGAGTACTCTATGGAGCTAGCTCAGCTTGTAACTGGCGGACGTAAAACATACGGCAACGTTGTTATGGGAGGTTTAAGACGTGATATGACAAACCACGAGATCAAAAAAGGTATCGAGATCATAAATAAACTTGACGTTCAAATTTCAGAAATTTGGGACGCAGTTATGGAGGATAAACGCCAAATCGGACGCTGGAAAGGTGTGGGAATCCTAGATCGCCAAATAGCACGTGACTTTAGCCCAGTTGGTCCAAATATGAGAGGCTCTGGCTTTAAACGTGATAACCGCTACGATCACCCATACGACTTTTTTAAACAGATAGAATTTGAAGTAGCAGTTGAGCATGGTTGCGACGTTTTTGCTCGTGAGATGGTTAGATATAAAGAACTAAAAAGCTCTATCCACATCATCCGCCAATGCTTTGAGCTAATGCCTCAAACTCCGATCATGATCGATCCTGTGACTATGATCAAACCTGAAAATTTTGCACTTGGTCATGATGAAGCACCACGTGGCGAGAACGTTCACTGGATCATGCAAGGTAGCGCTCAAAAAGTATATCGCTGGAGATGCAGGGCAGCAACATACAACAACTGGCCAAGTCTAAGGTATCAATTTAGAGGGAATAACATAAGTGACGCTGCGCTTATCGTTTGCTCACTTGACCCTTGCTACTCATGTACAGAGCGTGTTACTTTGGTTGATGTAAGGACTAAAAAAAGTAAAATTTTAACAGAGAAAGACCTTAAAAAATTCTGTCAAGATGGCGGGGTTAGTAAGAAGGATTTAAGATGATGAAGTTATTTGACATCACAGAAAAATATGGAAAAGCGACATACGCCTATCCATTTGAGCCATATATTGTTCCTGAAAATTTCCGTGGTCAGCCAAACTATACATACGATCTTTGCATAGGTTGTGCAGCTTGCGGTATCGCTTGTCCTAGTAACGCGATAGAGCTTAAGATGAACGAGGAGCAAACAAAGCTTGTTTGGGAATTTGACTGCGGACGCTGCATATTTTGCGGACGCTGCGATGAGGTTTGCCCAACTGGAGCTGTAAGACTTAGTGATAGCTTTGAGCTTGCGGTTAAATTTGACAAGAGCGCTCTTATACAAAGGGGCGAGCTTGAGATGCAAACTTGCAAATGCTGCGGCAAGTCATTTACGCCAAAAAGGCTTATAAATTTCACCCTTGAAAAGCTTGGCACAGCAAATTTACTCCCAGGCAGACTTGAAGAGGCAAAAGACTACCTTTATATCTGCCCAGAGTGCAAGAAAAATCAATCTGCTGAGAGGCTAACAAAAGGCATTGAGGAGGCTATAAAATGAGTCTATATCAAGTCCCAGAGGACATAAAAACAGCAAATGATCTAACTGCAAAGCTAGAGCATCTAAAAAATATCAAAAGAAGCTTTAGCGTTTATAGGATCGACTGCGGAAGCTGTAACGGCTGTGAGATAGAAATTTTTGCAGCTATTACGCCGATGTGGGATCCTGAGCGTTTTGGTTTTAAACTTGTTGCAAACCCAAGACACGCTGATATTTTGCTTTGCACTGGTCCTGTAACAAGACAGATGTATTATCCGCTTCTTCGTGCTTATGAGGCGACTCCAGATCCTAAGATCGTAGTTGCTCTTGGTGCATGCGGAAGCAGTGGCGGAATTTTCCACGATGCTTATAGCGTTTGGGGCGGCATCGATAAGATAATCCCAGTCGATGTCTATATCCCAGGCTGTCCTCCACACCCAGCAAGCATTATTTACGGCCTTGGCATGGCTCTTGGTATCATAGATCAAAAGCTTCATAAAAAAAGCTACGAAGAAGATAATACATTGCCACCTTCAGTTGAGAAGTCGATCATAGGCGATATTTTATTCGAGCGTGACTTGCAAGCTGAAAGCAGAAGGCTAATGAGCTATATCTTTGGTAGAATCCTTTTTGAAAAATATATGAATGCTATCAAATGTTCAAAAGATGTCCATGACCCAAGCATTTCAAGAGAGGCTGTGCTTACAGCTATCAAAAAAGAGGAAGATCCTAGATATGCTGAGTGCATGGGGCTTTTGCATAATGATGTCTATCTAAAATATGCAAAAGCTGATAAAAGCTTTGCGATAGACGTTGATAGCGAGGTTTGGAGTAAGAGATGATACAAGTTTATAAGCTTACAAAAAGGCATATGGATGACAACGATAAGCTTCCACGCGAGCTAAAAGAGATAAAAATTTTCTCCACTTGCGTGGGACACGGCGTTGGTACGATAGACTTTAGCGAGAAAATTTTAGAGCTAAGCGATGAGGAATTTGACGAGATGATCAAAAACTCAGGCGAATACGTGAAATTTAAGATCGGAAATTTAAGCAAATATTTTGAAGTTGAAATTTTTGCCGAGCATATCGCTAAACTCTTGCCGCAGCTTTGTGAGTGTAAGCTTAAAGAAATTTTGACAAATTTAAAAGAGGGATATATCGTGCTTAGGAAGGACTTTTGATGAAAAAGGCCATCCTTTGCATTGGTAATCCTATGCGTGGCGATGATGATGTGGGTAATGAAGTAGGTCGCATCGTAGAAGCTGAGCTAAAAGAGTGGAAGGTCTTTTTTGGGCAAGATGTGCCTGAGAATGAATTTTCAGCTATTAGAGAATTTGCGCCTGATATTTTGATAGTAGTTGATGCGATGAGCGGCTTTGATGAGGATAAGATAGAGTTTTTCGACCTAAGTGACGATAGAGACTACATCTACTCAACTCACAATCTCCCAACGCCAGTGCTTTTGAGCTATTTGCGAAAAATTTGCCCTAAGACGCTTTTTCTTGGCATTAGCGTCTTGCTCGAAAATGTCTTAAATTTCGAAGAAGGACTAAGCGAGCAGGCTAAAAAAAGTGCCAGAAAAGCTTTTTTAAGAATTGTAGAGATTGATAAAAATTTAGTCGGTTAAATTTAGCAAATAGCTAAATTTAGTCTTTTTGGTTACTAAAGGCAAAATTTGCTTTTAACCGCAAGCATTGATTTGACTTTAGTGATTTTGCAAAGTGTTAAACTTTGGTCGCAAAGATGAGCTTGGCTCATGTGCGAGATTGAAAATAAAAAGGAGAATGTGATGTTAAATCCGGCAGAAACCGCTCAAGCGGTCTCAAGCTCTATGGAGCATAAGGCTCATATGCCGCTTACTAGTATTATTTTTCTTGCTATCATGGCTGGAGCTGCTATTGCTATGGGTGATATTTTCTGGGCTCACTCGACAGTTGGTATGGCTGAAAATCAGTCAATTGGTCTTTCAAATTTTATCGGTGGTATCACATTTAGCTGTGGTCTTATGATGGTTGTCTTTTATGGCGGACATCTTTTTACAAGCTCAGTTTTAAGTGGTGTTAGCGCATATGAAGGAAAGCTAAAACTAGGTAAGACTATCGGATACTGGGCTATCGTTTGGATATTTAACTTCGTTGGCGGCGCATTGATCGCTTATATGTACTACTATTCAGGCTTGCCGCTAAAGTATGATGGCTACATATTACAACACTTCGTGCCAGCTGCTATTGGTAAAATCACAGCACCATTTCATGAGCTATTTATCCGCGGAATTTTTTGTAACGTCTTTGTTTGTATGTCTATTTGGACTGCGACAAGCGAGAGCAATCTATCTGGTAAATTCTTTGCTATTATGTGGATGATCGGCGCGTTTGTGGCTTGCTCAATGGAGCACTGCGTGGCAAATATGTTCATAATCACTGAAGCCATCATCTCAAAAGCTCACTATATAGCAGCAAGCGGCGGAGATATCGCTGCTGCAGCTACGGCTCTAGGACATGGCATCACGGCTGAAAAACTAGAAGTTTTAAACTGGGGAAATTTCATCAGTAAAAACTTAGTTCCAGTTACGCTGGGCAATATCTGCGGCGGACTTTTCTTTGTTGGTTTAGTTGGCTTTATGGCAAATAAATTCGATATGAAGAAAAAAGCTTAAAAATTTTTAGTCTTTGCTTTTTTGCAAAGACTAATCCTCTAAGGCTACTCTTTGCTAGCTATTATAAAAATTTTTGGTTTTTAGTTTGTGTAACTTTCAAGTTTTTCATAATCAATTATTAAAAACTCGTGTGGTGTGATCTTTCTTATGATGTCATCTTTTATAAGCTCATTAAATGCAGTTGAAGCACTTTGGCGTTTGAGCCCCACAAAGCTTGAGAGCACCTTTAGAGAAAATGGCAAAAATATGTAATGATATCCATTTTGCTTTAGATCTTGCTCGTGTGCAAGTTCGATTAAAAAATTTGCAATCCTACCTTTTGCATCTTCAAAAAGTATTGATTTTATGATCTGACGTTGCACGATGATGGCGTTCAACGCCGCTTTTAAAATTTCATCTACAACATTTACATTTGATAAAATTTCACTTATTTCGCTTAAGTTTATGGAGTAAATTTTTGCGTCTTCTAAAATTTCAAATGCACAATTATCATCAAGAACAGCGATGTTATTTGCTTCCAAACGGTAAAGGATAAATTCTTCCCCATCTTCAAAAAATGAAAGTTTTGCACAGCCACTTTTTAAAATGATGATTTTGATCTCTTCTGCGTAGATGATACTTGTTTTTGGAAGATTTTTGTACTCAAATTTGTCAAGCTCGGATTGAGTTAGAATATCTAAAATTTGTGTTTGCAAAAGACCTAAACGTGATTTTTTCATGATTCTCCCAAAAGTAGTTTTGGATTTTATCTTAGAAAGTATTTAATCAAGTTGAAATTTTTGCTTTTTAATTTTTAAATTTCAATAATTTTTAAAAGTAGTATTAATTTTTAAAGAAGGTTGCATAAAATGCAACCAAATTTTTAAAATCCATGAAGCTGTTTTAGCTTCTCATCGATTGGCTTTTTAAGTCCATCTTTCGTCACGCTTACGTAAGTTGCTGTAGCGCTAGTAACGTGTATAGTTTCTCTATATCCGCCCGGATTTAGCCTAAGAGCGGTTACTTCTATTTGCGTTGTTATCGAGGTTTTACCAACGGAGATGATTTTAGCGTAGCAGCTTAGCACATCGCCAACAAAGACAGGCTGCTTGAAAATGATCTCTTTCATAGAAATGGTCACAACGCGTTCAGGAGAAATTTCTCTTGCAGCCTGAGCACCTGCAAGGTCGATCTGGCTCATTATCCAGCCTCCAAATATATTTCCAGCTGAGTTTGTATCTTTTGGTAGCATGACTTGTTTTATGCGCGGCTCACCAAAATCTTTTAAAATATCCATTTTTTGCCTTTTAGATGTTAAAATTTTTGGTTGATTGTAGCAAATTTTAAGGCTTTATGCTAAAATCTTGCAACTTCAGGGGATGAAAATATGAACGATTTTAAAAGATTAAATGAGCTTACAAAAGAGCAAAAAAATAAGTTAAATGCTATTTATAAAAATTTAGACGATGACATTATAAACGAAGCTGTTAAAATTTGTGGCCTTGCTGGCACACCAAGCCAAAAACTAGCTCTTGCAAGAAGGATAGTAGATCTTAAAGTAGATCCGCTTCAAAATGAGCTAAAAAAGCTAAATTTAGGCGAAGACGAGCAAAAACGAGTGCTAAATTTAATGTATAACTACGTTAGAAATTTATATGAAAATCTGCACACCAAGCTTTTAGAAAAGGCCAAAGAAGAGAAAATTTTAGATCCATTTAACCAAGCTTTTGTGCAGGCGATGCATGAACTTGGGCTTAGTCTAAATGCGTGGCAAATTTCATGGCAAGAAAAGATAATAGACACTACAAACAAAGAGTTTGAGGCTAAATTTAAAGATTTAAGCCAGGCAAATGAGTTTATCACTAAAAATGCTTTATTTCAGTGTGATAGTAACGGTGTAAGGGCCGATAGAACGTATGGCGCGGTAGTAAAAGAAGGTGATAAATTTAGCTTTTTGCCTTACGCGCTTGCCTTTAAAGATGAGGTTAGTGAGCTTAAAAAAGTATTTGAAAAAAACCTTGAAATTTTAAGAAATTTAGCCCAAAATGACGAGCAAAAATCCTATGTAAAATACCTTGAAAAACTACAAAACGCCTTTTGTGAAGAAGACAATGCAAAGGTGATAAACGCCTGGCAAGAGGCTGAGATAGCGTGGATGTGTGTAAAAGGTGCGCTTCAGCCAGGTCATCCGCTAGAGTACTACGAGGACGCCTATACGCACGCAGTTGCACTTGAGTGGGACATCAGGCTGGTTGATAGCGAGGGCATAGATGAGCTTAAATTTAAAGAAAAAGTGACAAAAACTTACGAAAGCGTTTGCGAAAAGATCAAATTTGATAACGCCGAGACAAATAGGGCAGTTAGCGAAAATATCGCTAGAACGCAGCTTTATATAAGTGTGCCGATGATCTATTATGGTGCCGAGCTAAATGGACTTTTTAGCGCTCAGGTCGTACCAAATGATGAGAGTGTGAGTGCAAAATGCGGTAAGAAAATTTTTGCCTTTGTAAATCACGTCTACGAGGGCGCAAAGGCGAAACCGTTTATGAAACTTAGTTCGGAAATTTTTAGCAAAGAGTTTTTGGATTTTGGTAGGGAAATTTTATTTTTAAAGCCAAAAATTTGGAAAAAAGTTTATGAAATCTCAACGATCGGTCATGAGTTTGGGCATATCCTCTTTATCGGACTTGATACTGAGATGAGTATGAATAAAAGCGGCGTCTTTAAATTTATTGAGGAGTACAAGGCGACGACTGGTGGACTTGTAAATTTCTTTTTACACGAAGAGGCGGAGTATAAAATGGCCGTCTTTCATGAGCTAATAGCTCGTGCAGTTGGGCTTATTGCTTGGCGAAAGGTCGATGAGGTGAGGGCGTACTACTGCGAGGGGCTCATACATCTTAGCCTACTTTTTAGGGCTGGAGTGCTTAAATTTGACGGTAAACTAAGCGTGGATATGAGTGAGCAAGCCTACGCTAAATTTAAAGAAGTTTGCCTAGAAAACTACTTCGATCTATCGCAAACATACGCTAAAAAGGATGATGCGAGCATATTTTTAGAGAAATTTTGCCAAAAAGATGAGCAGAGCTATCTGCCAAAAGATGAAGAGACTAGAAAATTTGTTGAACATTTTTACGCTAGATACGAAGCTATCGGCAACGATATTGATGATAGCGGTGAGTGGCAGAGGTGGCAAAGCTTAGCCAAAAAGGCAGAGAAAGATAGATAAAGACGAAATATGATAAGTAAAATAAGTAACGAAAATCAAGTATCTTTTTTATTTATGTTGATACTTTTTTGTGTATATGTTGTTAGTTATTTTATTGCTAGTGGTTTTTATGAAGACATAATTACTACCCTATTTGATTTTATGATCACATTATTTATCTTTTTAAAGCTAAAAGAGACAAAAAATTTAAAAACATATTGGATATATATATTACTAGGCCTTACTTGCTGGGTAGCATCAGACACTATGTGGATACTATATGATAAGGTTGATTTTCTTAAACAATTTCTTTCTAAAGTCAATTTTATACAAATCTCATACGTAGTCTCATATTTTATGTTTGCATTTTCTGCTTTTTACATTTTGATCAAAAATTTGAAAAATTTATTTTTAATGCAAGTATCTGTGGACTCGGTCTCTATTTCTGCGATATATTTTAGCTTTATGTGGTTTATGATTTTTGATAGAAGTTTAACTCAAGTTTTAAGCCAAAAAGATTTTTTTAATCTAAGTTATATCGCCATAGATTTATTTATGTTTTGTACTTCATTTATTGCATTTTTTTCACTTAAATTTTCAAGAAGAAGACTATCTATATTTTTATGCTTGATAGCACTTATTGCAATAAGCGTTTATGATATTTTTACCACTACAATGGATTTTTGGATAGATGAAATATCCTTTTTTGGATACGACATTGTATTTAAGAGTGTATTTTTTATGTTGTTTGTTGCCACACTTCATTTAAGAGAGGGTGAGGCAAATCTAAAATTTAGGGCGCTCAGAAACGATTTTGATAAAATTTTAATACAAAAGCTATTTGTTTTTGCCGCATTTTTGACGATCATGATCTTGTACTCTTGGAAGATAAATTTGACATGGTTATTTTCTATTTTAGTTACTTTGCTTGCATACGGGGCATTATCTTATACGTTTTCTAATGTTAGAAAAATGGATATTTTAATTAAACGTGAAATACATATCAAAAAAGTGTTAAATAATCAGATAGAAAGTAAAGTAAAAGAGCTTGAAGAGACAAATAGGCACCTACAAAGGATCAGTAAATATGATTATTTGACAAATGCTCTAAATCGCCAGTATTTTATCGCAAGGCTTGAGGAGATGATAAAGTCAAAGGCACTTGGCGAAAAGATAGATATTTATAGTATTGATATAAACCATTTTAAAGCGATAAATGACTCGTATGGGCATTATATCGGCGATGATGTAATAGCAAAGTTTGCTTTAAACATTGAGTCAATATTGCCACCAAACGATTCCTTATTTGCAAGATCTGGCGGCGATGACTTCATCGTTGTTATTAAGCAAAACGAAAATGTACATTGCAGAGAATTTTTACATTATCTACTAAAAGCTATTTCAGAGCCAATCGTTATAGATGATTATAAAATTGTACTTGATGCGAAAATAGGGATTAGCTCGACACAAACTAGTGAAATTTTGGCTGATGATTTTATCATGCAATCAGAAACAGCACTAGAAGCAGCAAAGAAAGATGCATCTGAAAAGTATGTTTTTTATAGTGATATAAAAAGCATTATTCAGGATAGAAACTACATAGAAATATTGCTAAATAGCATAAGCTTTGATGAAGAATTTGAGCTAAAATTTCAGCCTCAGTATCTAATAGAAGGTAAAAAAATAGTAGGAGCAGAGGCTCTTGTTAGGTGGAACTCTCCTATAAAAGGTCCAGTGGATCAATCAAAATTTATCCCAATAGCCGAACAAAGCTCTATTATCAATGCGATAGGAAAATGGGTGGCAAAAAATGCTATAAAACAAATGGCCTTTTGGAATGAAAAATATAATACTAATCTAAAAATAGGCATAAACATCTCACCAAAACAGATTGATAATATAAATTTTGCATCTAAATTTTTAAGCTATATAGATAGATACGGCATCGATCCATCTTGTGTAGATGTTGAGATCACTGAGGCCAGCCTCGTTAATGCCGAAGAGATGATGCAAAGCGCGTTATCTGAGCTTTCTAATAGAGGAATTTGCATATCCATAGATGATTTTGGTACCGGTTTTTCATCGATGAATTACATCAAAAAATATCCTATGAGTCGTCTAAAGATCGCTAAAGAGCTGATAGATAATATTGCTAAAAATGATATAGATAAAGACGTAGTAAAAAGCGTTATAGCTTTAGCTAAAAATGTGGAGCTAAAGACTATTGCTGAAGGTGTCGAAGATGAAACCCAGCTTGAAATTTTAAGAGAGCTTGGATGCGATGAGGTGCAAGGGTATCTTTGGGGTAAGCCAATGAATGCAGAGGATTTTGAAAAGCTTATAATAAGCGCTATTTAAGCACACTCTTTGCACTAAAATTTTCAAATTTTAAAATATCTTTATGGCAAAGTCTAGCCAGCTCATTTATCATTTTTGAGCTAACTTCTTCTTTTGGGATTATTAGATGAATCTTTTCTTCTAAAAAAATGATAAAGATATTTTTTAGCTCATAGATTTCACTAACTTTATTTAGGTCAAATTTTTCATTTTCTTTGGGTTCACCTTCATAGTAAGCCAGAAATTTCTCATTTACTTCAAAATTCATTTGCTTTTGAGTATCTGAAATTTCAATTCTTTTTAATGCAGCTATGCGACTTCTTTTTAAAAAGATAGGATAAAAAATGATCCAAAATATAGCAAAAACAGCTCCGATAATAGTAAAAATTTTACTTTTTAATAGCATATCTACAACAAAACCAGCCATGATGGCTTCAGTAAATATCATAAAAGTGTTTATAAAATACTGCTTTCTTGCAGCCTTTGAAAAAAATAATATAAAAGATTTATAATCTATTAAATTTTGTCCATTTATGACGATATTGCACTTCATAAGATACCTTTGTGAATTTTAAAATTTTTGGGAAATTATAACCAAAAGCAAAGTCAATTTTTGTATAATTTGGACTATTTCTTAGGAGAGGGACACTATTTTTTTAATATCAAAATCATCTATAACTGGTATGCGAAAATGGATTTTAATTGCAGTTGTAGCGCTATTCGTATTTGCACTATTAGCATCTTTGCTAGACTATAATCTAATTGGAAAAATATCTATTTTGCTTAGTTTCTTTATAGTAACTTTTGGCATTTATACTTCAATGGATAAAGTAAAAACCAAAATAACGCATTGGCTTGCAATATGTTTTGGTGTTTTTTTATGGTCTATTTGCGATGCATTAATGGTGTTAAATCAAGATGTATTATTGCGTGCTCATAGTTCTTATGCGTATCTTGATGTGTTTTTTATGTTGCCGATGATATCTATTTTGGCTGGCGTTAGTATATTTTTGTATTCAAAATTTGCAGCCAGCCAAGAAAAGCTAGCCATCATTATGGATAGCATAAGTGTCTTTTTTTTAATAGTAATTTTAATATATGGTATTTTTGACGAAATAGATATTTCATCGATGATAAATAATGGATCAAATATCGTTTTTCTCTCTATTGTGGCCATAAATTTTCTTATACTTTTTATTACTTTAAGTGAGATTTTTACAAGCAGTTTGCTTCGTATAAAAATTAGCGGCTTTTACCTTATATCAGCTAGCATTTTATTTACGATGCTAAATTTATTTATTTTCTATAGTCAGATCTCAAATGTAAATTTTGGCCATAAAATAGATTTTTTATATATCGTTCCTTTCTTCTTCTTGATGATAGGAGCTTTTCATTTAAAAGCTAAAAACGAATATGTTACAAATACCGATAAAGATATCTCAATAGGATCAAAATGGCTACCAATAATAATAGTTTTGCCTTTGCTATTACAAGAAGATCTAACATCTTTTAGTGCACTTATCTCGCTCTTTATTTTAGTCGTAAATGCTATTGTTAATTACTACGTTAAAAGCTCTATCGCAAGCAGAAAAATATTAGATTATGAGAGAAATCTTCATAGAGAGATGGAAAAGTCGATGCATGAGCGAACCAATGAACTTATGCTCGTAAATTTAAGACTTCAAGATATGTCTGAGAAGGACTATCTAACAGATCTTGGCAATAGAAATTTTATAGTAAATGAGCTTGAAAGAATGTGTAAAAGTATCTCTGAAGATGAGGAAATCGCAGTTTATTATATAAATTTAAGCCGTTTTAAAAGCATAAATACATCTTACGGGCATGAAATAGGCGATAGAATTTTAAAGCTAGTTGCAAAAAGGATACTTGAAGTTTGCAATAGACAAGAAGCCATAGCAAGGATTAGTGCGGACGAATTTATCGTACTAGCAAAAATGGAGATAAATAGTCATACAAAACGCTTAAATCTTGGAATTGCCTTAAAAGATGCTATTGAAAAACCAATTCAAATAGATAGATATCACTTTGGACTTAAGTGCATAATAGGCATAGACGTAGCAACTAAAAATAGCACGGCAAATCCAAGAAATATTATAAAAAATGCAGATATGGCAATGTATTACGCCAAGAAAAATCCAGCTTTAAATCCTATGGTTTATAGCGATAAAATTAGCAATGAAATGCACCTAAGCTCAAGCATCGAGATCGCGCTTAAAAAAGCTAATTTGCAAGAAGACCTTCATGTATATTTTCAACCAATATTTGATCTAAAAATCGAAAAAATGATCTATGCAGAGGTTTTTTTATATTGGAAATCAGAAAAATTTGGCTTGATGGAAGCAAGCAAATTTATGAAAGAGGTCAATATAAATAGTGATATCTTAAACGATATTTGCTCACTTTTGGTTTCAAAGACCATAGAGTATGTAGATAGATGGCAAAAAGAAAAACTCTCGATACCAAAAATAAGCATAAATGTTGCGCAGATTCAAAGTAAATCAGAAAAATTTGTTTTAGACTTTGTTTCTAGCTTGCACTCGCACCATATAAACCCGGAGCTTTTTGAAATAGAATTTGGCGAAGAAATATGGACAAATAATTCTAAAACGCTTGATAAAATTTTTTCTGTTCTTAAAGAAAATAATATAGATGTTTGTATAGATAATTTTGGCTCTGGATATACTTCATTTATTTATATTAGAAAATACGGTGTTAAGCGTATAAAAATAGCAAGTGAATTTGTTGCTCAAGCATCAAATAGCAAAATAGACGCACAAATCGTATCTGCAATTATCGATTTAGCAAAGGCAATGAAGATAAGAGTTGGCGCAAAAGGCGTAGAAAAAGAAGAAGATATTAATTTCTTAAAAGAGCTTGATTGTAATGAAGTGCAAGGACTTTTCTTATCTCGTCCTATGAGTGCAGAAGAATTTGAAGACCTTGTAAGACAAGATCCTCAAATGATAGCTAAAGTTTAAATTTCAGCCTTTATCTCTTCGTTTGATTTTACGACCATACCTGAACCATGGATTACGCTTGGAACACAACTGGTGCAAATATCAACTTCTTCGCCATTTTTATGAGCGTGGATAAAAACTGCATTTTTATCATCGCTGCTTTTTAGTCCGCAAACGTTGCATACTACTAGATCTTTCTCTCTCATCTTTTCTCCTTTGAAATTTTGGGTGATTTTACATCTTGTAAGCTTGCATTAAGATGATTTGGGTCAAGCTTGTCGCTTAAGCATTAATTGTTTTTTGTTATAATCATTTAAAATTTAAAAGGTTTAAAAATGGATGAAAGAACTATTGTTTTAGAGATGTTAAAGATGCAACAAAGCCTAAATGACGAGACAAACGGGCTTGGTTGGGAAAATGGCTATACAAATAAAAATAAACTCATAAGCTGGAGGCGCTGCATATATATGGAGTGCGCTGAGCTCATTGATAGCTTTGCTTGGAAGCACTGGAAGAGCATCGATGCTAAGACTGATGAGCAAAATTTGCGCATAGAAGTTGTTGATATTTGGCACTTTATAATGAGCCTAGCTTTGCAAATTTATAAATCAAAACAGCTTGGAGATATAGAAACTTTAGCTGATGATATTTGTCAATCAAGCGGTTTTAGTGAGTTTTGCAAAGAGCCACTAAAGATCGAAGACGAGAGCATTTATGAGATAATGAATGATGTTGAGATGCTTATACATGAGTGCAGCGGGTTTGACTACGATATATTTGATATTTTAAAAATTTACTTCTCTATGTCTTTAAAATGTGGCGTAAATTTATACTCACTTTATGAGTGCTACATCGCTAAAAACGTGCTAAATCGCTTCCGTCAAAATAATGGCTACAAAGAAGGCAGCTATAAGAAAAATTGGAACGGACGCGAAGATAATGAAGTGATGAGTGAAATTTTGTCAAATGGCGTTAGTAAGATCGATGAAATTTATGCCGCACTTGAGCATGAATATAAAAAGGTGAAATGATAAACCTTCTTCGCCTTGGTTTTAAAGATTTTTTTACAGCCAAATTTATAGTGCTATCCATCTTGCCACTTTGCCTTAGCATTTTTAGTCTTGCGTGGCTTACGATCTGGAGCGGCGGTGAGATATTTGATCTTTTAAGTGATAGCGCCAAAAATGAGAATTTTGCCTTTTTAGAGCCAAACTCGGCGCTCTCTTTTATAGCTATTAAAATTTTAAGCTTTAGTGCCACAAAATGGATAGTTAGCATACTTTTTTATATTTTGAGCACTTTTTTAACGATCATTGTTAGCATTGTGATCGCTCTAGTCGTAGCTGGCTTTTTAACTCCAGTTGTTACTAAAGAGATAAACAAAAGGCACTACAACTACGTTCCAAAAAGCGAGGTTAGCACGGCTAGAGTGCTAAAGGTGATGATGATTGAGATCATGAAATTTCTTGGGATATTGCTCGTTTGCCTACCGCTTTTATTTGTACCAGTCTTAAATTTTTTCATCATAAACGTGCCATTTTTTTACATCTACTACAAACTTTTACTAATAGACGTTGGCTCAAACACTCTTGATAGTGATAAATTTGAGCTAGCACTGCTTGAAGGCGGCGGGATAAAATTTATAGCTTTTACACTTTTGTTTTATCTCATCTCGCTTGTGCCGCTTGTGGGACTATTTTTTCAGCTTTATTTCGTGATAGTCTTGTCGCACCTCTTTTTTGAGAGAGAGGCACTTATAAAAATTTAGAGCCAGAAGGCCCTAAATTTACGCATAGTAAGATACTTTGTTGCTCTCATAAAGCAAAGTGTCAAATAGCCTTTTTGTCGCACTTAGTAGGTTTTTGTTTGCCTCATTTTGAGCTAGGAGCTCGTCAAACATCTTTATCATATTGTCATTTATAAAATTTTTGTGATTTAGATCTTTTGCGGTAGGCAACATTTGCTTGATCTTGTTTGAAAGATCACTTATGCTTTGGCTGCTACCAGCGATCTTGTCGCCCTCTTTGACGTTTTTCATAAATTCATCAACTTGTGGGCGAATTTGCTTCATCGCCTCTTCGATCTCTTTCATATCTTGCTCGTCTATGCCGTTTCCTTTATATAAAAACTCATAGCCGTATTCGTGCGTGAGAGTAAGGCTTCTTTGGCTTGAAGTACCATTTTTCTGGCTTGAAAACTCCAAACTTTTGTTGTCATACATCGAAAAGCTTATCTCATCGCCTGAGCTAGTTTTCATCGAAAAGCTCATGTTGTTGTAGCTTCCTTGAGAGTAAAAATTTGTTTGCATTTTTAAATCCTTTTGAAGCTAAATCGGCAAATTTTTAATTTCATAAAGCAAAATTTTGTAAAATGCGTCAAAAAAGGACGGGTAATGTGTTGTTTTGGGACTAGGATCTTTTTGCTTATGCTTATCACTGTTTTAAGCTTTGGCTTTGCTAGGCTCTACCCAGTTTTACCAGTCATTGGCTATTATTTGATACTTGCAAATTTGCTTGCTATTTTGATGTTTTCACTATTTTTTAAAGGGCTTTTGCCAAGCTTTGTAAAGGTTAATGCGATCCACTATTTTTCGCTAATTGGTGGCTTTTTAGGAGCATTTTTAACGATACTTGTTTTTAAAAAAGTTGCAAAAGATAAATTTACTCTAATAGAGCTTATTATTTTTACGCTTTGGGTGCTGATAATCGCCATAGTCATCTTTAAATTTCAAACCATTCTTGACATTTTTAGAGGAATTTAGATGGATGAGAGGATAGTTAAATTTTTAAAAAAGATGCATCTTGCAAGCGTTTGCACCATTGATGATGATGGGCAGCCTTACGCTTTTAGCGCGTTTTACGCCTTTGATGAGCTAAATTTTTGCCTTTTGCTAGCTAGCTCTGATGATAGCTCACATATCAAATTTTTAAAAAACTCAAAGCTCGTTGCTGGCACGGTCGCTCTTGATACAAAGATCGTTGGTAAGATAGAGGGCGTACAGTTTCAAGGAGTGATGAGCGAGGCTAGCGCAAATGAACGAGAAATTTACTTTAAAAGATTTTTTTATGCAAAAGCAATGGATCCAAAAATTTGGTGCATAAATCTTGAAAAACTAAAATTTACGAGTAACGCCCTTGGTTTTGGTAAAAAGATAAAGTGGGAAAGAAGCGATAAAATTTAGACGTTAAGCTTATATAAGCTACAATCATTGAAAAATTAGAAAAAAATAAGGAGAATTTATGAAATTTAGCGGAAAAAACGTGCTAATAACAGGTGCAAGCAGAGGTATCGGTGCACAAATCGCAAAGACGCTTGCAAATATGGGCTTAAAAGTATGGATAAACTACCGCTCAAAACCTGAGATAGCAGACGCTTTACAAGCTGAGATCGAGCAAAATGGTGGCAAGGCTGCGGTGATAAAATTTGACGCGACAGACGAAGATGAGTTTATAAAAGGTATAAATTTGATAGTCGATAGCGACGGCGAGCTAAGCTACCTTGTAAATAACGCTGGCATTACAAACGACAAGCTAGCACTTCGCATGAAAACTAGCGAATTTACAGATGTAATAAATGCAAATTTAACTTCAGCTTTCATAGGATGTAGAGAGGCTTTAAAAGTGATGAGCAAAAAGCGCTTTGGAGCGGTCGTAAACGTTGCATCTATCGTTGGTGAGATGGGAAATGCAGGACAGGTAAACTATTCAGCCAGCAAGGGCGGACTGATCGCTATGAGTAAGAGCTTTGCAAAAGAGGGTGCAAGCAGAAATATACGCTTTAATAGCGTAACTCCGGGCTTTATCGAGACTGATATGACGCATGGACTAAGCGATGAGGTGAAAAAAACTTATAGCGATAATATCCCGTTAAAACGCTTTGGCAGCGCTAGCGAGGTGGCTGAGGCTGTGGCATTTTTACTAAGTGATCACGCGAGCTACGTAACTGGCGAGACGCTTAAAATAAACGGCGGACTTTATATGTAGGTAAATTTCAGACAAGTTTTGAAATTTAAAATAAATAAAAGCGTAAATATTATAAGATAACAGACATTTTTTATAAGGAGACCTTAAAATGGCAGTATTTGAAGACGTAAGAGACGTAGTTGTAGAGCAACTAAGTGTAGATCCACAAGCAGTAAAATTAGAGTCTAAAATCATTGAGGATTTAGGCGCTGATTCACTTGACGTTGTAGAGCTAGTTATGGCTTTAGAAGAGAAATTTGAAGTAGAAATTCCTGATAGCGAAGCAGAGAAATTAATAAGCATTCAAGACGTTGTAAATTATATAGAAAAACTAGGCAAATAATTTAAATTTGCACAGTTTGATTTAAGGAGATGTATTGAAACGAGTCGTTGTAACTGGTATAGGCATGATAAACGCACTTGGTCTTGACAAAGAGAGCTCTTTTAAGGCTATTTGCGAGGGTAAAACAGGTGTGAAAGAGATCACAAGCTTTGATGTAAGTGACTTTCCTGTTAAAATTGCTGCCGAAATAACTGATTTTGATCCAAATAGCATTTTAGACGGCAAAGAGGTGAAAAAAGTAGATCGTTTCATACAGCTTGGCATAAAAGCATCTAATGAAGCTATGGCTGATGCAAATTTTAAAGAGTTTGATGCTCATAAATTTGGCGTTAGTTCAGCAGCTGGTATAGGCGGTTTGCCAAATATTGAGAAAAACTCGATTACATATTTTGAAAAAGGTGTAAAGAGAATTTCACCATTTTTCATTCCATCTGCACTTGTAAATATGCTAGGTGGTATAGTTTCTATAAATCACGGACTTAAGGGTCCAAATTTGTCTAGTGTAACAGCATGTGCAGCAAGCACTCATGCGATATCGCAAGCTGTAAAATGCATTATGATTGGTCAAGCTACAAATATGCTAGTTATCGGCGCTGAGTCTACTATTTGTGGTGTAGGTATAGGCGGCTTTGCAGCAATGAAAGCTCTCTCAACTAGAAATGATGAGCCAAGTAAGGCATCAAGGCCATTTGACGCAAATCGTGATGGTTTTGTAATGGGTGAAGGAGCCGGTGCGCTTGTACTTGAAGAGTATGAGTCAGCTATTGCAAGAGGTGCTAAAATTTATGCTGAAGTAGTTGGATTTGGCGAGAGTGGAGATGCTCATCATATCACGTCACCAACACTTGAAGGTCCATTAAGTGCGATGAAACAAGCACTTGATATGGCAAAAGGTGTAAAGATAGATTATGTCAATGCACATGGTACTTCAACACCTGTAAATGATAAGAATGAGACTGCGGCACTAAAAGCAGTTTTTGGTGATAAATGTCCACCAGTTAGCTCAACAAAAGGTCAAACCGGACACTGTCTAGGTGGTGCTGGTGCGATCGAGGCTGTTATATCTATAATGGCAATGAGAGACGGCATTATCCCTCCAACAATAAACTACGAAACTCCTGATCCAGAGTGCGATCTAGACTACGTTCCAAATAAAGCTAGAAAAGCTGATATAAAAGCTGTTATGAGTAACTCATTTGGCTTTGGCGGCACGAATGGTGTCGTGATATTTAAAAAGTTGGATTAAGATGTCAAATTATTTAGATTTTGAAAAGAGCATAAAGCAAATTGATGAAGACATAGCAAATGCTAAGATCAGAGGCGATGAACATGCTGTTGAAATTTTAAATAAAAACCTATCTAAAGAAATCTCAAAAGTATATAAAAATTTAAACGAATATCAACGTTTACAACTTGCTCGTCATCCAGATAGACCATATTCTATTGATTATATTAATGCGTTTTTGATTGATGGATATGAGATTCATGGAGATAGGGCTTTTAGAGATGATCCAGCGATAGTTTGCTACATCGGCTATATCGGAGGCAAAAAGACTGTCGTTATAGGCGAGCAAAAAGGCCGTGGCACTAAAAACAAATTAAGAAGAAATTTTGGTATGCCTCATCCTGAGGGTTATCGTAAAGCTCTTAGAGTTGCAAAAATGGCTGAGAAATTTAATCTACCTATTTTATTTCTCATAGACACTCCAGGCGCATATCCAGGTGTTGGAGCTGAAGAGCGAGGACAAAGTGAGGCTATAGCTAGAAATTTATTTGAGTTTGCAAATTTAAAAACTCCAATAATTGCTGTTGTTATCGGCGAAGGTGGAAGTGGCGGCGCTTTAGCTATTGGTGTGGCTGATAGACTTGCCATGATGAAAAACTCCGTTTTTTCAGTTATTTCTCCAGAAGGCTGTGCGGCAATACTTTGGAATGACCCAGCTAAACAAGAACAAGCTACAAAATCTATGAAAATAACAGCTGATGATTTAAAAAGTTTATCGCTGATTGATGCCGTTATAGATGAGCCGATAAATGGAGCCCATAGAGATAAAGATGGTGCTGCAAAAGCACTTGCAAATTATTTTATCTCAGAGCTAGCTGAGCTTGAAAAGCTTGACATAAACGACCTTGTAGCAAAAAGAATAGAAAAAATTCTCTCTATCGGAGCATTTGAAGAATAAATTTATAGTCACAACAATTTTATAAGAATACTTATCAAATTTGTTTGTGGCATCATCTACCAAAATACTAAAATAATTTAAAAATCGATATAAATTTAATCGATTTAATAGCCATAATTTTTACACTAGCTTTTTTATCTTTAAGATTTAAACACTAAAATTGTTAATATTAAATCTACATAAAGAGTATTAATGAATAAATTTCAAGAAAAATATATCACTCTTTCAAAAGAATATTATAAAAATAATGGCAATGCTTCTAGTATTGAGGCACTCTATCAGTTTAAAGAAGAGTTGGAAAATTGTGATGACATTTGCGCAAAGTATGTTTTGGTCGATGTTTATCAGCTTTTATCTATGAGAAAGAGTGCTTACGACTTACTTTTAAAAATACATGACAAAAGTGATAAAAAGCAGCTAAAGACACTTGGCTATCTAGTGCAATTCATTGACGAAAATGATAGATGGGCACTACCTCGCCCAAAAAGTAGAGCTCAAATTTTAGCTCAAAAAGATAAAGCTATCACGTTACCAAAATTTATCTACCATCCTAATCCTTTAAAAACTGGCGCATTTAAAGATGACATGAACATAGTGTGTGAGTGTTGTGGCAAAGATACTGAAGTTTATTATAGCGGTAGCATTTATTGCGAGCAAGATATTTCGTATCTTTGTCCTACTTGTATTTCTAGTGGTATAGCTACTAAGAAATTTGACGCTACATTTGTGCAAGGTGCTGACAAACTAAATACAAGTGATGCTAAAAAGGATGACGAACTCTTTAAAAGAACCCCGGGCTACGAGAGCTGGCAGGGCGAGCATTGGATAGCTTGTTGTGATGATTATTGCGAATTTTTAGGTGACGTTGGCACAAAAGAGCTTGAAGAAATGGGTATAGCAGACGAGGTCTTTGAGGACTATGCAAAAAGAGCCGAATATGACGATAAAATGCTACGCGAACATCTTGTTAAAGCTGGCGATATTGCCGGATATTTGTTTCGTTGTTTGCATTGTAAGAAGTATCATATATACGTTGATGCTTGTTAAAGAGGAAAATATGGATATTGCAAAAATTTCTAAAGGTTGTAAAGAACGTGGGCTGGATGAACTTTTTAAACTTTTATCGCCACTAGCAAGAAATGCCATAAGGATAGATACGCAAGCTAAAAATGACGATGATATCGCCGTTGGAGCGTCTAAATTTGGTGGCTTGCCAGATCTGCCAGATGGTTTATCGTGGCCGTTAAATGAAAATGGCGCGCTTAGCTTTGTGGCACAGATAAATTTTGCTGAAGCTAGCAAATTTGACATTGACTCACTACTGCCAAAAAGCGGAATGTTCTATCTTTTTTATGATAGAAATTTGCGTGTTTGGGGCTATGATCCTGCCGATAAAAACGGCTTTGCAGTGATCTTTTCTGATGTAATTGATGAGTCACTTTCTCGTAGGAGAGCGGAGAGCTTAGAGGGAGAAAATTCTACGTTTAACGCACGCTTGCTTAGCTTTGAAAATGAGATAAATTTGCCAAATTTACAAAGCTCGATTGTGCCATTTAGTAAAATTAGTGAGGCTGAGTGGGAGGCTTATCATGAGGTTATTGAGCCAAGTTGGCAGGCTAAAGAAAATAAGCTTCTTGGGCACTCCGATAATGTCCAAGATGGCATGGAGCTAGAGTGTGAGCTGGTTGCAAATGGACTTAGCTGTGGTGATAGTAGCGCTTATCACCACCCAAGAATAGCGGAATTTGAGAAAAATTCTGCCCAGTGGCAACTACTTTTACAGATAGATAGTGATGATGAGGGCGATATGGACTGGGACGGAGAGGGCAGAATTTATCTGTGGATAAAGAGGGATGATCTGGTAGCACGCGATTTTAGCAAGACGTGGCTAATTTTACAGACAAGCTAAGGCTGCCAAATTTATAAAAGATAAAAATTGAAATTTATAGAGAAATTTTATACTAGGGTTACACAATAAATTTTTGCTAGCATTCTTGGTGCGATTGCCAAAATTCCACTGCCATTTCTGCCACTATCAACTTAAATATATAAAATAACCAAAGATGCTAATGCCCAAATTTAGGCAAAATTTAGTAAAATCCTTAAAAAATTTAAAGGCAAAATATGTTTAATGGCTTGATTCGTGAGATCGCACAGGTTGTTAGTTATTCACAAAATATTTTAAGGCTAAAGGCAAATTTTCGTCCAAATTTAGGCGATAGCATTGCCGTAAATGGTGCTTGCCTGAGCGTAATAAAACTGCATGAAGATGGCTTTAGTGTGGAGCTAAGCGCAGAGAGCAGGGCAAATATCGCGGTTGAAAATTTAAAAGAAAGAGTGCATATCGAGCCAGCGATGAAGCTAGGAGACCGAGTAGATGGGCATTTGATGCAAGGACATATCGATTTTATCGGTAAAATTTCAAATATCAAAAAGAATGAGAATGGGGTTGATTTTTACATCGACTTGCCGCGCGAGGCTATGAGCTTGATGTCAAATAAAGGCTCAGTGGGCGTCGAGGGAGTGAGCCTAACCATAAATGAAATTTTGCCAAAGGGTATAAGGCTCACAATCATACCAATCACTTTTAGAGATAGCCTTTTTGGTACTTTTAAGGTCGGTAGACGCGTAAATATCGAAAGCGATCTTTTGGCTCGATACGTAGCTAGGCAGCTTTTTTGTAAGCAAGATAGCACCCTTAGCTGGGACGATGTTGAGCGAATTTCTAGCCTTTACTAGGTGGATAAAATGCGTAAAAATTTAGAGATCGTCTTTGATAAAAATGGCGTATTAGCTGGCTTTACAAATAGATTTGGCGGTGTGAGTGAGGGTGCTTTTGAGAGCTTAAATTTAGCAGATCATGTTGGCGATGATCCGCTAAAGGTCGCACAAAATCGTGAAATTTTAGCAACGGCGCTTGGCATTATGCCTGTTAATTTAAAATTTATGAGCCAAATCCACTCAAATAGAGTGGAAATTTTGCAAGATTTTAACGATGATCTACCTCCGTGTGATGGTGTGATAACATCATTAAAAGACGTAGCGCTTTGCGTCTTAGTCGCTGACTGTGCGCCTGTTTTGATAATAGATGAACATCTTGGCGTAGTCGCAGCTGTGCATGCGGGACGCGCAGGTGTTACTAGTAAAATTTGCACAAATGCGGTAGGACTGATGACAAGTGAGTTTGGCTGCCGTGCGAATAATTTACGCGTACTTATAGGTGCAAATATCAAAGTGCAAAACTACGAAGTAGGCAAGCTAGATCTTGGCGAATTTAACCGATACAAAAAAGATGGAAAATTTGATATAAACGCAGCTTTATTAGACGAATTTGCTAAGCTCGGAGTAGAGCAAATATGGCTAGATCCTCGCTGCACTTTTGAGAGAGATGAATTATTCTCATACCGCAAACAGAGTAGGACTGGGCGTTTTTGCGGATTTGTGATGAATAGAGTTGCATCAATAAATACTAAAAAATAAAAGCAAATTTTTAGCTTCATTACTTGCCTGTTAAAATTTGCCAGCTAAATTGTATTGAACGTTTTGATATTTAATTTGATCTAAAAAATGGCTAAATATAATAATTTTTAGCTACAATTTGACATCGAATCTCAAAAATAACAACAAGGAAAATCATGAAAATAGGTAAAATTTTGACCGCCATTATGTTAACAGGAGCTTTTTATATGGTGCAAGCGCACATGTTTTGGGTAGATGGAGCTAATGATGAAAAGCTAGGAAAATTTATCGCAAACATGGGTTATAGCGACGATTTTCCAAAGCTAGAGCCTATTATGGCTGAACGCGTCCATCTTTTTGCGCCAATTACCGTAATAAGTAAAGATGGTAACAAAAAGAAGCTTACACAAAGTGGCGAGAACTACCGCTACGAGGGTGAAAGATTAGACAAAGGTACATATATCTTACTGGCACAGCAAAATCCTATGTATTCGCTTAAAAAACGTAGTGATGGCAAGTGGCTAATTGACAAAACAAAGCTTGATCTAAATGATCTAAGCGATATACAGATTTGCCGGCTGATGACGATAACATCTAAGAGAGTCTTAAATTTAGGTGAAACAAACGACTTCGTAACTAAACCTGTTGGAGTTAAAATTGAGATCGTACCGCTACAAAACCCAGCGGAATTTAGAGTAGATAAGCCTTTTAAATTGCAGGTTTTTGCTGATGGAAAGCCGCTAGAGCGAGCTAAGCTAACTGGTACTTTTGCTGAATTTTTAGACCATAAGCATGCGTTTTATGGTATGACAGATGAGCAAGGCATCACTGAAGTGTTAGTTCTAAGACCAGGATTTTGGGTATTTGAGGTGATTTATGAAAGACCTTATCCAGATGCTGCGAAGTGTGACAAAGAGACGTTAAAAACGACGCTTAGTCTTGAGATAAAAGAATAAAAGTTTGATATAAATTTGAGTCCGAATTTATTATAAATTTTTTATAATCGTTTTGTAATTTTGAAAGTAGAGAAAGAATGCCTTACGAAAATTTTAAATCAAAAAATTCTTTTGTGCTAAAAATCACTACAAACGCAAGAAAATTTGGCGTAGAAACGCTACAAAACGAGGAGTTTGTAAGCATTCTTTTAAATGTCAAGAAGCTTGAAATTTCATCCGAACAAAGGCAAGCAATGGCAGAAATTTTTGCTAAGTTAATAAAAATCGAAGAAGACTCACAATTAAGTAAATAAACTTTAGTTTAAATTCATATTATTTTAAGTATAATCCCCCTTTATTTCACACACGACAATCCTAAATTTGGTTGTGCGAAAGCATTAATGGTCGTGGAGGATAAAACTAAATTCAAGGCAAAATGCCTAAACAAGGAGAAACTCATGGTAACTATGAGAGATTTATTAGAGTGTGGCGTACATTTTGGTCACCAAACACGCCGCTGGAATCCAAAGATGAAAAAATTTATCTTTGGCGAGAGAAAAGGTATCTATATTATAGATCTACAAAAGACTATCCGCTACTTCCGCTACACTTACAACATCGTTCGTGACGCAGCTGCTGAAGGCAAGTCAGTACTATTTGTTGGTACTAAAAAACAAGCTATCGACGCTATAAAAGAGTACGCTGAAAAATGTGGAATGCCTTATGTAAATCACCGCTGGTTAGGTGGTATGATGACAAACTTCGGTACTATCCGCCAGTCTATCCGCAAACTAGAAGTTATCGAGACTATGGAAGAAGATGGCTCGATAAATTTACTAACTAAAAAAGAGGCTTTGATGCTTCGCCGCAAAAAAGAGAAGCTTATCGCAACTCTTGGTGGTATCCGCAATATGAAAAGTCTACCTGATATGATATTTGTAGTTGATACAGTTAAAGAAAAGATCGCTGTTCAAGAGGCAAATCGCTTAAAAATCCCAGTTGTAGCACCAATCGATACAAACTGCGATCCTGACGTTGTTGACTATCCGATCCCAGGAAACGACGACGCGATCCGTTCTGTTCAGCTTTTCTGCCAAGAGATGGCTGAGGCTATTAACGAAGGCAAATCACTTCTTGAGCAAGATGGTGGCGAGCAAGCTGCTAGTGAAGAAGTAAGTCAAGATGAGAAAGACGCAGTTGTAGCTGAGGCTATGAGTGAAGAAGACTTTGGCGAGGACGAAGAATAATGGAAATAACTGCACAAATGGTAAAAGAGCTCCGCGAATCAACCGGAGCTGGTATGATGGACTGCAAAAAGGCACTTAGCGAAGCAAATGGCGACATGGAAAAAGCTGTTGATATCCTCCGCGAAAAAGGTCTAGGTCAAGCTGCTAAAAAGGCTGACCGCCTTGCAAGCGAGGGCTTAGTAAGTGTTGAAGTTTGTTCAAAATGCAAAAAAGCAACTATTAGCGAGATCAACTCTGAAACTGACTTCGTTGCTAGAAATCCACAGTTTCAAGCACTTGCAAAAGATGCAACAGCTCACATCCAATCAAGCGGCATAACAACAGTTGAAGAGCTAAACGCGAGCACTTTAAATGGGGTTAAATTTGAAGATTACTTCAAAACTCAGATTGCAACTATCGGTGAAAATCTTGTAGTGCGTCGCTTTGAGACTATTAGTGCTGACGATAAGGGCGTGGTAAATGGCTATGTTCACTCAAATGGCCGTGTTGGCGTACTTATCGGTGCAGCTTGCGAAAGTGCTGAAGTTGCAAACAAAGCAGCTGATTTTATAAGAAATTTATGTATGCACGCAGCTGCTATGAAGCCAAGCGTTATAAGCTACAAAGACCTTGATAAAGATTTTGTTGAGAAAGAATTTATCGCACTTCGTGCTGAGCTTGAAAAAGAAAATGAAGAGTTAAAACGCCTAGGCAAGCCACTTCATCACATCCCTGAGTATGCTAGCCACTGCCAGATAGGTGATGCTGAGCTTGCAAAAGCTACAAAAGCGATCGAAGAAGAGCTAAAAGCTGAGGGCAAACCTGAGAAAATTTGGGATAAGATCATCCCTGGTAAGATCGAGAGATTTTACGCTGACAACACAGTACTTGACCAACGCCTTACACTTTTAGGTCAGTTTTATGTAATGGACGATAAAAAGACTATTGAACAAGTTATCGAAGAGAAGAGCAAAGAGCTTGGCGGTAAGATCGAGATCGTAAAATACGTTCGTTTTGAGCTTGGTGAAGGCTTAGAGAAAAAAGTAGATGACTTTGCTGCAGAAGTTGCTGCTCAAATAGGCTAATGGAAATTTTAAGAGCGTCTAATCTAGGCTTTGCGTATGATTATACGCTCTTTAATAATATAAATTTAACTCTCAATCAAAAACAAAGCATCGCGATAACCGGCGTTAGCGGTTGTGGCAAATCAACGCTCTTACACATACTTTCAACACTTTTAAAACCAAATTTTGGCGAGGTCATCTATCAAGATAGATCGATCTATGAGCTTTCTCAAAACGAGCTTTTGGCCATTAGAAGGCTTCATTTTGGTATTATTTTCCAGTCACACTATCTTTTTAAAGGATTTAGTGCTTATGAAAATATCGAGCTTGCAAGCATCTTATCTGGCGAAAATATAGAAAAAAATGATCTTGAAGCGCTTAAAATTTCAAGTGCGATAAATCAAAAAGTTGGCGAGCTAAGCGGCGGCCAGCAGCAGCGTGTGAGTATCGCTAGAGTGCTTACTAAAAAGCCAAAGATCATCTTTGCAGACGAGCCAACGGGCAACCTTGATAAGCAGACGGCAAATGAAGTGATGCAAGTTTTATTTGACTATATAAATGAAAATAACGCTGCCCTTGTTCTAGTTACTCACGACAACGACCTAGCCGCTAAATGCGACAATTCATACAAGCTTGAGAACAAAGAGCTTGTGCAAATTTCTTAAAATTTAAAAACTAAAATTTATTATTTTATCTTTTTGCTTGCCTGATTAATAGAAAGTTTAGACTACCCACCAACATGTTTTGTATTATTCTTATCAGCCTTTTGTTTTAAAAATTCCTCTTCTTCTTTTGTAGGGTTATAATCATCTTTTAAAATTTTTTCTTAGTATCAATCTTTTGCTCAAGCATCTTATTTTCATAAATTTTTATATATTGGCTTCCAGTATTCAAGGTAATTTCTAAAGCCAGCGCTATATCCTGCATTATAGTGGTAGCTTACACATTTTAGCTCTTTATCACTGCTAAGAGGTTTTAGTGGGCATGCATATTTTGAGCTTGTGCTGATGTTTTGTTACTATCTATCACATTTGTATGGCAGCTAGTGCAGCCATTATCACCGATCTCTTTAAATTTGCTAGGATTATCGCCTTGACTTTGATGGCAATCAATACAATCAAAGCTTAGATATTCGTGATGAGGCTTTAGCTTATGATTAGCTCTTAGCTCGTCAGAAACTACCATCTTTGTAATATTTAGACACTCTTTGGATAAGTCCAATCTATTAAGATAAATTAATATAAAAAGTGTGTCAGTGACTACCAATGCATTATTCTAAAAGAATTTATAAGAGAATAGTTGGACTTTATATCACTAGAGAAATTTTTGTACTTTATGATGAGGCAGCAGGACTTTAAATTTCCTCTTTAATTTTTTTGTAAAGCTCTAAAATCTCATCTTTTTTAATGATAAAACTATTTTTATTTGCTATTAGATAAGCTGAGCTTTGCATGATATCACCAGCGATCTTTAGCCCATTTTGTTTCATAGTTGAGCCAGTCTCGACTACATCAACTATCGCATCACTTAAGCCAACTAGTGGCGCAAGTTCGATCGAGCCATAAAGTTTGATGATCTTTACAGCTACGGCTTGTTTCGTAAAATAATTTCTTGTTATATTTGGCATTTTTGTGGCTATTTTTAGCTCTGGCTGGTTTAGATCTAATTCAGAGTTATTTTTTATACCGATGCAAACTTTGCACTGTCCGATTTTTAAATCCAGTAGCCTTACAACGTTTGGCTTGTGCTCTTCAAGTACGTCAAGTCCTACTACACCAATATCAGCTGCACCTTCAGTGACATAAGTTGGGATATCTTGGTTGCGAACCATTAAAAATCTAAAATTTCCTTCTTCAAGGATTAATTTTCTATCTTCAAATAAAAAACTTGAACCAAAAATTTTTCTAAAAATTTCTAGTGTTGCCTCGGCTATTCTTCCCTTTGGTAGTGCTACTGTTATCATATTATCATATCTTTCTTTTCAGTTATTAGCTTTTGCATGGCACGAAAAACTAGCATCTTGTCGCAAATAGCATTTTTAAAAAATTTTGACAAAAAATCGCCATCTCCACCAGTAAAATAGACTTTTTTATCACCGGCTAGCTTATCTAGTAGAGTTATTATTGGTTTAATAATGCCATAACTCACGGCATCAGCTGTTTTTTGTGGTAGAGCATCTATATCAATTTGTGAATTTATAGTAATATCAAGTCGTGGCGAGATACTTTTGTAGGCGTTTAGCATACTTGAAATGCCTGGCAAGATATATCCTCCAAGATGGATAGAATTTGCCATAATGTCAACTGTTATGGCGCTTCCAGCATCAACGATTACGCCATTATTTATAGAGTAACATGCTGCGATTCTATCTACACCTAGACCCTGATATATCGTATCAATAGTAAAAAATGGTTCTAGATCCACAAACATCTTATTATCTTTTAAAATATTTAAAATTTCATCATTTACGGATATAAAATATACTTTTTTTTCTGGCTTATAGCTTTTAAACTCAGAAATTTTCATACGTGAGATTTTGCCATCTTCTAAAAATGTAGCGTTAGTATTGCCTATATTACACAAAATCATAACATCGCCAATTATTGTCTTGTAGTTCTTTTAAGGCTTTAGAACAAATTTCTGAGCTATAAAATATAGTTTTTTTTCTTAGATTTGTTTGGAATTTCATCTCTATTTTTTTAGAAATTTCTTCAAGCTCCAAAGCCTCTTTACGTAGCAATCTACTTTTTGCTTTTCTTAAAAAGATAAGACTATAAAAGCTCTTATTGTCCACTCCCCAAAAGATATCAAGCGTCTTTTTTGTACTAAATTCACTTGTATTAAGTGCTTTGATATCTTTTAAAAGGATTTTTTTGGCTTCAAAAAGCTCCCAAATTTTTTGGTTCATTGCCCTAAATTAACAAGTTCATTATCATAATAAAAGGTATCATTGCCCATAAAGCTTTTATCTTTTATCTCATCGCTAAATTCATAAATTTCAGCTCCACTGAGGTCTAAATTTGTTTTTATAACGTAGCCTGTTTTTTCGATTATGTAGAGCTTATTATTGATAATAGTAGCTGCTGAGAAGATGGCAAATTTGAAATTTACTTTATTTTGCTCTTTTAGCATAAGATTTGTTCTTACGATCGTACCATCTTTTTTAAAGATATAAATTTCATCGTTATTAACTAGTACATCTTTGATCTCACCGTCATAATAAACCGTTTGACTTGGGTTAATGACGATTAGTTTTTTTGCTGTTGCTGCAATTAGATTATCGCCCTCAACGCCTAAGAATATGATGTTATTAAAGAAATTTTCAGAGCTTACGACCACGTCACGTAAAATTCTACCAGTCTCTTTTTGTACTATATAAATTTTGCCATCTAATGCCGGATAAACGATAAGCGAGCTCATAAAAAATGGTGCTACGACCCTTGAATCAACCGCTGCTATATTAGACGAGCTATATTCCATTATTGTTGTTGCGGTATTTATGTCTATTAGATAGATGTGGTTTGCCGTGCTGATAGCTGCTAATAGGTTTTGATCAAGAGAAGCAGCAACGATTGCTGTTGGAAATTTATTGCTATAAACGCTGTGTCCACTAGGATCTGTCACATTTAGATCGCCATTTATACTAGCTGATATGATAAAGCCGTTGTTTTCATTTAAGAAATTAAAATTTTCAGGCAACTTAATGTTTGTATTTAGGCCGTTTTTGGTGATAATATTGCCGTTATCAAGAGTGGCACCATTTACATTTGCTGATTTGATATAAGATGGCATATCTTTTGACAAAGAAATTTTGCCAGAGGTTTGAGCTGGCTCGAAATATTGTCTTTTTGTGCCACATCCGCTTAAAACTAAAGCCAAGGCAAAAGCCAAGAAAAGAGTAATTTTTTTCATTATTTTATTCCCTGATAGTGTTTTAAATTTTTAACTAAAGTTTGAAGCTGAGAGTCGAGTGAAATTTTATTAAACTCATCATTTGCTTCTTTGATTTTGTTTTGTTTTAAAAGCTCAAAACCTTTTAAGAGTGTGCTATATTCGCTTAAAATTTGAGTGTTTGCATTACCATTTTGTGAAAGAATAATATCTTTTACTATAGGATTTACTTTAAAATTTGCAAGCTCGCTAATGCCATTTGTCTCATTTTTATCAAGCTTTTGCTGAAGTGAAAAAAGTGCATATAAATTTGGTTCTTTTTCTTTTAAAATACTTAAGGCATTTGCATCGTTTGGATTTAAAATGAGCTTTGAGTAAGCCAAATTTGCATCTTCAATTCTATTATCATTTATTATTTTGTTCGAATAAAATCCAATAATTGCAATGACGGCAACAATAATGGCAATTATCATAAATTTTTTATACTTTCTAAAGAAACGCTCACCTTTGATCATGCTTTCTAAAAACTGTTCTTGAGCACCAATCTCTTGTTTTATCTGTGTTAGATCTTCTTTTATAGCCAACGCTTTTCCTTTATTTTTAAAAAATTTTAATTCGCAGATTTTAACATAATTAAATTAAAACTATCCCAAAATTAAAGCTTGAATGTGATATAATGGCTCAAAATTAATTAATAAGGTTACTTATATAATGCAAATAGATGATACTCTTTTAAATAAATTAGAAAAACTTTCTGCCTTACAAATCAGTGATGAAAAAAGAGAAGAAGTAAAAAAACAACTAAGTGAGATTGTATCTTTTGTTGATATTTTAAATGAACTTGATCTAAGCAGTGATGAAGCTGTAGTTAGCTCTATAAAAGGCGGCACGCCTTTAAGAGAAGATGAGCCAAAACCAAGTGATGTGATTGATACGATCTTAAAGTACGCTCCTTCTCGTGAAGGGCATTTTTTTGCTGTACCAAAAATAATAGAATAATGGTAAAAATATGGATCTAATCGAACAGCTTCAGGCGAAGAATTTAAGTGTAAAAATACCAGAAGATAATAACCTTAATAATCTTGCTGGCGATGTAAAAACACTTTTAAAAACTGTTGTGAGTGATAAGGCAAGCGATCTTCACCTTGTTTCAAGATCTGAGCCGCAAATAAGAGTAGATGGTGCTTTAAAGCCCATTGATTTTGGCGTATTAAGCGGTAAGGATATAGAGAATTTATGTTTTGCTTTGATTACTGATGAACAAAAAAGTGAACTTGAGAATAATAAAGAGCTTGACTTTGCGATTGAGCTTCCAGATATTGGCCGTTTTCGTGGCAACTACTACTATACAATGAATGGTGACTTAGCAGCTGCTTTTCGTATAATCCCAATCAATATCCCATCTCTTGATGAGTTAAATGCTCCACAAATTTTTAAACACATTATTAAGCGTGAAAAAGGTCTTATTTTGGTTACTGGTCCGACAGGAAGCGGTAAATCAACAACTCTTGCAGCGATGCTTAATGAGATAAATTTAAATTATAGAAAGCATATTATTACAATCGAAGATCCAGTCGAGTTTGTACACAACAACAAAAAAGCTCTATTTTCACATAGAAATATTGGTACTGATGCGAGTTCTTACTCAAGAGCCTTGAAGTCTGCGGTTCGTGAAGACCCAGATATCATACTTGTGGGCGAGATGAGAGATAGAGAGACGATTTCAACGGCTATTACGGCGGCTGAGACCGGACACTTAGTCTTTGGTACGCTTCACACAAATTCAGCCATTCAAACTATAAATAGGATCGTTGATAGTTTCGATGGAAGTGAGCAATTGCAAGTAAGAAATATGCTTAGTGTTTCGCTAACTGCTGTCGTTTCACAAAGTCTAATCCCGAAGATAGGCGGTGGAAGGTGCGCGGTGCATGAAATTTTAATAAACAATATGGCTATCTCAAACTTGATACGTGAAAACAAAATACATCAAATTTACTCTCAGATGCAGCTAAATCAACAACAAACTGGCATGAGTACGCAAACTCAGGCTTTGATGAAAGTGCTAAAAGAGGGTAAGATTACAAAAGAAAATGCGCTAGCTTATTCAACTAGTCAGCAAGAACTTCAAAATTTAATAGGAACTGTATAATGGATTTAGTAACGTGGTTTGATATTATTATTATTGCTCTTGTCTTGATGCTTGGCATAAAAGGCATATTAAATGGACTTATCAAAGAAGCTTTCGGACTTATCGGACTTATCGGTGGCTTAATTATAGCTAGCAGGTTTTCAGATCTATCTGGTGAGTTTATAACTAAAAATATATATAAATTTGAAAATCCTTCATTTTTACAGTTTGTCGCATTTATCTCTCTTTGGCTAGTTTTTTGGCTAGTTTGCTTGCTAGTTGGTAAATTTTTATCAAAAATAGTTTCAGTAAGCGGACTTGGTTTTTTGGATAGACTTGGTGGATTTGTTATGGGAAGTGGAAAAATTTTCTTAACATTTTCGGCAGTAGTTGCTGTAATATCTGGCACTTCGCTAAATAATATAATTGCTCCTTATTTTGCGAACAGTAAAGTTTATCCGGTTTTGATAGAAACTGGCAAATGGATAACAAATCTTGATGTAAAAAATATCAAAAGTGAGTTAGATGAGATAGTGGCAAGACCAATGGATACAAATAAAACTGACGCATTTATCTCAATGGATGCAAATGCTAGTGTAAATACCGACTCTAATACCACAAAAGGGGAATAAGATGATAGAAAATTTAGAATATGATGCGTTGCTTGAGAAATTCAAAAGAGTGCTTCGCGACAATGGTTTAAAATACACGAAACAGCGTGAAATTTTACTAAAAACACTATACAACAATGGTGAACACTTTACTCCAGAAAAACTTTATCTTTTTATAAAAGAAACGCACCCTGAGCTAAATATTGGTATCGCAACTGTTTATAGAACACTAAATCTACTTGAAGAATCAGAGATGGTGACATCAATCAGCTTTGGTTCGCAAGGTAAAAAATTTGAGCTTGCCACAAAGCCACATCACGACCATATGATATGCAGAAAGTGCGGCCTTATCATAGAATTTGAAGATCCAATGATAGAAAAAAGACAAATCAGTATCGCAAAAGATCATGGCTTTAAACTAACTGGTCACATGATGCAGCTTTATGGAATTTGTGAAAAATGCTCAAAAAATAATATAAAGGGAAAGTAAGGTGATATTTGACAACCAACATGAGATTCAACGACTACAAAGCATAGACGAGCTAAGAAATTTAGGCATTAATCCATATCCGCATTTTCTTAGAAGAGATATGAATATCTCTAAATTTAGACTAAAATTTAACTACATTAATGATACAGAAGAAAAAAAGGCCGAAGGTCAGCTGGTAGGTCTTGCAGGTAGGATAAAGCTTATCCGTGATGCTGGAAAAGCGGTCTTTGCAAATATCGAAGATGAAGATGGAAATTTACAAATTTACTTTAGCAATAAAACGCTTGATCCAGAGTGGTTTAAAATCGTTAAAAAATACGTAGAGATAGGTGATATCGTCTATGTCAGAGGTTATGCATTTATAACAAGAACTGGCGAATTTTCTATGCATGTAAGCGAGCTTAGCCTTGCTTCAAAGTCGATAAGCCCACTTCCTGAGAAGTACCATGGTTTAGTCGATGTTGAGACAAGATATCGCCAAAGATACCTTGATATGATAATGAACCCTGAAGTTAGAGCTGATTTTAAAAGACGCTCAGTGATTATTAGTACGATTAGAAGATTTTTTGAAGAAAAAGGCTTTTTAGAAGTTGAAACACCGATGCTACACCCAATAGCAGGTGGTGCAAACGCCAAGCCATTTATCACTTTTCACAATGCACTTGGAGTCGAGAGATACCTAAGGATCGCACCTGAGCTATACCTCAAACGCCTTATAGTAGGTGGCTTTGAGGCTGTTTATGAGATGAATAGAAATTTTAGAAACGAAGGTATGGATCTTACTCACAACCCTGAGTTTACAAGTATAGAGTTTTACTGGGCATACCACAACTACCACGATTTAATGGGCATTACAGAGGATCTTTTTAATGTCATTTTAGACAAGCTAGATATGGAAAAAGTTGTAAATTTTGACGGCATGGAGATTGATTTTAGTAAGCCATTTAAGCGAATAAGCTACAAAAAAGCTCTTGTTGAGATCGGTGGACTAGATGAGAATATAATAAACGACAAAGATAAAATTTTAGCAAAACTAAGAGCTGATGGACTTGAAGCAAATGAGAAGCTTGATCTTGGTCACTTGCAGGCTGAGTTATTTGATAACTACGTAGAGAGCAAACTAATCCACCCAACATTTGTTATTGATTATCCGATTTCGATCAGTCCACTTTCAAGAAGAAGTGACGCAAACCCTGATGTGGCTGAGAGATTTGAGTTATTTATCGCTGGTCGCGAGCTAGCAAATGGCTTTAATGAGCTAAATGACCCAATCGATCAATACAACCGCTTCAAAGCGCAAATCGATGCTAAAAACGCAGGCGATGACGAGGCTCACGAGATGGATGAGGACTATGTAAAAGCCCTAGGATACGGCATGCCACCAGTTGCAGGTGAGGGTATAGGCATCGATAGGCTTGTTATGCTTTTAACGGATAAAAAATCAATTCGCGATGTTGTACTCTTCCCAGCGATGAGGCCACTTAAAAATGAGATAAAGGAGAATGAAAAATGAGTTTGCAAAGCTATGATAAGGACATTTACGATCTAGTAAATTTAGAGTTAAAACGCCAATGTGATCACCTTGAGATGATCGCTAGTGAAAATTTTACATATCCAGAAGTTATGGAAGTAATGGGCTCAATCCTAACAAATAAATATGCTGAAGGCTATCCTGGCAAGAGATATTATGGTGGCTGCGAATTTGTCGATGAGATCGAGCAAATAGCAATCGATAGATGTAAAGAGCTTTTTGGATGTGAATTTGCAAACGTTCAACCAAACTCAGGCTCTCAGGCAAACCAAGGCGTTTATGGCGCTTTGCTTAATCCAGGCGATAAAATTTTAGGCATGGATCTAAGCCATGGCGGACACTTGACACACGGCGCGAAGGTAAGTAGCTCTGGCAAGATGTATGAGAGCTTTTTCTATGGCGTCGAGCTTGACGGTCGCATAAACTACGATAGAGTCATGGATATTGCAAAGATAGTAAAACCAAAAATGATCGTTTGCGGCGCAAGCGCATATACAAGAGAGATTGAGTTTAAAAAATTTAGAGAGATAGCTGACGCTGTTGGCGCGATACTTTTTGCAGATGTTGCTCACATTGCTGGTCTTGTTGTTGCTGGTGAGCATCAAAGTCCTTTCCCATACTGCGATGTCGTAAGCTCAACTACGCATAAAACCCTGAGAGGCCCAAGAGGCGGCATCATTATGACAAACAATGAAGAGTATGCTAAGAAGATAAATGCCTCTATTTTTCCAGGCATCCAGGGCGGACCACTTGTTCATGTTATCGCAGCAAAGGCAGTTGGTTTTAAGCACAACCTTAGCCCTGAGTGGAAAATTTATGCTAAACAAGTAAAAGCAAACGCTAAAAAACTTGGCGAGGTGCTAATAAGTAGAGGCTTTGAACTAGTAAGTGGTGGCACTGATAATCACCTGATATTAATGAGCTTTTTAAACCGCGAATTTAGTGGCAAAGATGCTGATATTGCTCTTGGTAATGCTGGTATAACAGTAAATAAAAATACGGTTCCAGGCGAGACAAGAAGTCCATTTATTACAAGTGGCATACGCGTTGGAAGTCCTGCTCTTACAGCTCGTGGTATGAAAGAAGCTGAGTTTGAACTAATAGCAAACAAAATAGCTGACGTGCTAAGCGATATAAACAACACATCTTTGCAAGAGAAGACAAAAGCTGAGCTAGTTGAACTTGCTCATAAATTTATAATTTATGATAAAGCGACATTTTGATGCAAAGTATTGATACGGCACTTATAAAGATTATTACAACTCACTACTATATCAAGCGTGATACGATCGTTAATAAAATAGAATACAGGGGTAAAATTTTCTTTGATAAATTTGAAAAGATAAATGAGCCACTGACCTATAATATTATGAAAGAGCATGAAGAGGGTAAGTCCGTTATTGCGCACTCTTTAATAAATGCATACGATAAAGTTGAAAATATAGTCTTTGACTATAACGGCAGAACCCCTGATAGATTTTGGCATAAAGCACAGCTTCTTTTAAGAGAAGAGGGCTTTATAAATTTTACAGCCTACGAGAGTAAGACGCCAGGACATCTGCATCTTTATGTGCATAAAGGCCACACTACGCTAAATGAGGCTTGCCAGCTAGCAAATATGCTCAACGCAAAGCTTTCACAGAAGCTGCCTAAAGAGTGGAGAATGTTTCCAAATATCGATATGCCAAAAGAATTTAACATACTAACTTTACCTTATAAGCTCTATCAAAAAGAGCGCGGGGCAAGTTGGTCAAAATATATGTAATTAAGGATAAAAAGTGGAAAACGATGAGTTAAAAGATATTCTTTTAGAAAGAGATGATGACGCAAGAGGATTGAAGCTAAAAAAACTTCTTATATTTATAGCAGCTCTTATTATACTTTTTTTGATCATTGTAGTGGCTATGAAGCTAGTAAATTCAAGCGATCCTTCACAAGCTCAAAATGAAGCTGATTCAAGACTAGTGCTTCCTCCAGTACCAGCTGAGCAGCCAGTAGATAGACAAGCTCCAATAGCTGATACAAATTTAGATAATAAAAAAGGCGATACACAGCTTTTTGAGCAAGTGCCGATCGTGCCTGAAAATAAGCAACAAGATGAATTTGAAGATATGATCAAAAAGCTAAAAGATAAAGAAAATAATAAGCCTGTTTCTAAAACTGAAGAGCCAAAAGAGATAGTTAAGCCTATCGAAAAGCCTGCTGAAATACCAGCAAAAAAAGCTGAGACAAAGGTAGATACTTCAGTTAAAAAAGTCGAAAAAGTAGCAGCTACCGATAAAAAGAGTGAGGCAAAACCAGCTAAGGCTGAAAATAAAGTAGATAAAAAGATTGAAAAAAAGGCTGAAACCAAAATAGAAAAAACGGACAAAAAAGCTGAGGCAGCTAAAACTGAACCTGCTACAAAAGGCTCTTATGTTCAAGTATTTGTGACTAGTAAATTTAATCCACATGCTGAATATATGAAGAATATCGCTACCAAGGGATATAGCTACAAGACTATAAAAGTTGGTGAACTGACTAAAATTTTAGTTGGTCCATTTGATGAAAAAACGCTTCAAAAAGCAGTAGGCGACATTAGAAAAGATATCAATAAAGACGCTTTTATCTTTAGAGCAAAATGAAAACATTCGCAGTCTTTGGAGATCCAATAGCTCACTCGGTATCTCCGAGGCTGCACAATAAAGCCATTGCAGACCTGGGCTTAAAAGCACTTTACACAAGAGTCTTGCTAAAAGATGGCAGCAAATTAATCAATAAATTTAAATCCTTAAAATTAAACGGTGCAAATGTAACACTTCCACATAAAGAGTGGGCTTTAAATTTAGCCGATGAAGCTTCAAACATAGCCCGTAAAATAGGCTCTGCAAATACGCTTGTGCTTAAAAATGATAAAATTTATGCTCACAATACAGATGCGCCTGGGTTTTTAAAAGCAATAAAAAATTTTAAAGATGTAAGAAAAGCAATTGTCCTTGGAGCAGGCGGTACTGCAAATGCCATAACTTATGCATTAAGAGAACAAGGCGTTGATGTTTGCATACTAAATAGAAGCAAAGATAGGCTTGAGAAATTTAAAGATGAGTACAAATGCTTTAGCTGGGATAACTACGAAGAGCAAAAATTTGATCTAGTCATTAACTCGACCTCTGCTGGCCTAAAGGATGATTTTTTACCAGCACCTAAAGAAATTTTAAAAAGCATTTTTAAAGATGCTAAATTCGCATTTGATGTGATTTATGGCAAACAGACACCATTTTTAGAAATGGCCAAGCAAAGCAGCCTTAGTGTAAAAGATGGGGCCGATATGCTTTTATATCAAGCGGTTTTATCACTAAATTTATTTTTTAACAATACACTCGATGAGTCAAAGATTGAGCACTCAATGAGAGAAATTTTCTATCTATAATAGCCACCAGCATTTATTTTTTATAAAAATTTTCGTAAGTTTGGTTTTAAACTAAGTTAAAAATTTATAGCTTGTAGAAATATTTTGATTAAAATTTTTATTGAAAGTAACTGGAGTAAATATAAAAAGCAGGGAAGATCCCTGCTAAATTTTACTATTCGTTTGTTTTGATATAAGCGTAGTCTGAAATTTTAGTCCATTCTCTTGCTTTTTTAAGGAAAGCTCTTTGAGATTCAACGATCTCTTTAAATAATGGATCTTTAGCACTCTCTTCATCAAGAAGCTCATTTGTGGCTTTTTTAAGAGCTGCAATTACTTCTGGAGGGAAAGATTTTACTTGGATGTCTGGATACTCGCTCTTCATTTTATCCCAGTACTCGACATTTGAATAAAACACTTTTGTATTTGCATCTCTTGCTACTTCTGCTGCAGCTGCTTCAAAGATCGCTTTTAGATCATCTGGAAGCTTCTCGTATGATTTTTTATTAAAGAAAAATTGAGTTTCACCGTTTGGCTCTTGCCAGCCTGTGTAGTAGTATTTTGCCACTTTGTGAAAGCCAAGTGCCATATCATAAGCTGGGCTAACCCATTCGACTGAGTCGATCGTTCCCATCTCAAGAGCCATATAAAGCTCACCAGTTGGGATAGTATTGATGTTAGCGCCAAGTTTAGCGTAAATTTCACCACCAAAGCCCGGAATTCTTATCTTTAAACCTTTGATATCATCTAGTGATTTTATCTCTTTTTTAAACCAGCCACCCATTTGCATGCCGGTATTTCCAGCTCTAAAAATTTTGATATTGTATGGATCGTAAACTTTTGCCTCAAGCTCCTTACCACCGCCAAATTCATACCAAGCTGTTTGCTCGTCAGTATTCATCATAAATGGAGTTGCTGTAAAAAATATAGTTTTAGCATCTTTGCCTTTATAATAATAGCTACTTGTGTAGGTAATGTCGTATTGACCGCTTTTAGCAAAATCAAGCATCGCAAAAGGTGATTTATGTTTTGATGGATAATCAATCCTTAACTCAAGTCTGCCATTACTCATCTTTTCAACTTTATCCTTTAGCTCTTTTGGCACATCACCAAGCACTGGCATAGTGCTCTCCCATGAGCTAGCAAGCTTTAGCTTATAAACTTTATCATCTCCCATAGCAACGCAAGCAACAGCTGCTAAACCAAGAGACGCTAATAAAAATTTATTCATATCTTCTCCTTTGAAATTTTGCCTATTATACAAAAAATTACATTATTAAAATGTGTTATAATCGCAAAAATCAAATTTATGGGGCATAAAATGATAAAAAAGACGAAAATCGTAGCTACTTTGGGGCCAGCAAGTGATAATGAAGAGACAATGGAGGCGATGGTAAAAGCAGGTGTTAATGTCTTTCGTTTAAATTTTAGCCATGGGACACACGAATACCATAAATCAAACATTGACAAGATAAGAAATATCGAGAAAAAGCTAAATAAAAGAATAGGCATTTTACAAGATATCTGCGGCCCAAAGATCAGAGTTGGTAAGCTTAGTGAGCCATTTTATCTAAAGGCTGGCGACGAACTAAGCATTTACGCAGAGGATATCGTTGGTGAAAAAGTGGAAAAAGGAATTTATAAAGTAAGCCTAAATCAGCCTCAAATTTTGCCTATGCTAAAGGTTGGCGAGTATGTCTATCTCTATGATGGCTCTATAAGAGCAAAGGTCGTTAGCGAAGGTAAAGAAGTAGTAAAAACTATCATTGAAAATGATGGAGTTCTTAACTCAAACAAAGGCGTAAATTTCCCAAATACTGCTCTTGGTATCGAGATCATCACGCAAAAAGATAAAGAAGATATGGAATTTGGCGCAAAGCATGGAGTAAATTTTGTCGCCATTAGCTTCGTGCAAGATGCAAATGACGTAATAAAGGCAAAAAATATCTTAAAAGAATTTGGCTCAAGAGCTGCCGTTTTATCTAAGATCGAGAAATTTGATGCGGTTGAAAATATAGACGATATCATCGCAAAGAGTGATGGTATCATGGTAGCTCGTGGCGATCTTGGCATAGAAGTGCCATTTTATAAGGTTCCAACTATCCAAAAGCTCATCATCAAAAAGGCAAATGCAGCAAGCAAGCCAGTCATCACAGCAACCCAGATGATGCTAAGCATGGCAGAGCATGAGACTGCCACAAGGGCGGAGATCAGCGACGTGGCAAATGCCGTGCTAGACGGCACTGATGCTGTTATGCTAAGTGAGGAGAGTGCGATCGGTAAAAACCCAGTCGCGGTCGTGGAGGCGATGAGTAAAACGATCATCCAAACTCAAAGCATCTATCCATATAATAAATTTGATGATTTTGACTTTTTTGACGAGACTGATATGGTGGCAAGTAGTGCCGCATCTCTTGCTGTTCGCATAAAAGCAGATGCATTAATCTCAATCACTGGCTCAGGAAAATCGGCCATAAAATTAGCCAGAAACCGCACAAACATTGACATCATCGCAGTAGCTCACGATGAACAAACAGCGCACATGCTTACTCTTGCTTGGGGTGTTACGCCAGCACTTGTACTAGAAAAAACAAAGCTTAGCTCACTTTTAGCAAATGTTATGAAAAAGGCGTATGAAGAGGAATATGTCGAACACGACAAGACCTATCTTGTCACTGCCGGTCACCCTACGGGCGTTGAGGGTAGCACGAACCTTATACGTATCATCAGACGCGATCAGCTTGATTATTATTTGGAGCTTGCAACTGAGTAAATTTATATACTCTCTTGCAAATTTTAAAATTTTGCTTGCTCGTAAGAATTGACTGCTAAGATTTGTCTTCGCTTTTTGCTTGGCTCAAATTTTAGAACCAAAATTCCCCGTTCATGAAATTTTAAAATTTGCCTGATGCCTACTTAATATAACAAAGCAATTTTGCAAATTTTAAAATCTTACTCACTCGCCTTAGCGGGCTACTAAATTTAGGCCGCATTTCGTTTAGCACTAAATTTAGAGCTGTGGTATGCTCGATAATAAATTTTATAATTTGCTGGAAATTTAATATAACGCATGCAGTGCGTTAGTACTGAGGCATGCCACTTCTAACGTCGTCGGGATTAGGGGATTGTTAAGGGGGAAGGGAGTGACTTCGTAATTCAAGCCTCTTCCCCCTTAACAAAAGAAACAAACATTTAAATTTAACTAGATTGCTTTGCAAATTTTAAAACTTTCATTCACTCGCAAGAATTGACTGCTAAAATTTGGCTTCACTTACCGCTTAGCTCAAATTTTAGAGCTGAAATTGCTCGCTTATGAAATTTTAAAATTTGTGTGAAATTTACTTGTAAAAATTAGGATATATAAAATTTATTTTAAAAGAATTTGTGACGTCAAATTTAACGTTACAAATCTAAATTTATTTTTTCTTTTTACCTTTTGGCTCATCGCCTTTAAACCAGCTTTTTATCTTATCAAAGACGCTTTCATCGGTATTTGGTTTACCTGATTCTATACCAAAGCTAATTTGAAGCTTATTTAAAAGCTCTTTTTGTTCATCGCTTAGTTTTTCAGGCGTTTGAATAGAAATTTGCGCTACAAGCCTACCTTTTTTGCGGGAATTTACGCTTTTGATACCTTCATTTTCAAAGATAAATTGCTGCTTATCCTTTGCTCCAATAGGTAGTTTTAGCTCAGTTTCTCCTCGAAGCGTTGGAATTTTTATGCTCTCGCCAAGTATAGCTTGTGTGAAAAAGACAGGAATTTCTAGATAAACATCGTCGTTGTGGCGAATGAAATGCTTATCTTCTTTTACGTTTATGCTTACATAAAGATCGCCTTGAACGCCGTTTGTGCCGATATTGCCTTTACCAGCTACTCTCATTCTCATGCCACTATCAACACCTTCAGGGATGGTAATCTTTACAGTTTGTTGCTGGATTTTATAAGCTTTCGCGTTACAATCGGAGCATGGTTCACTTATTACTTCACCGCTTCCGTGGCAATATGGGCACTCTTGGACGATATTCATAAAGCCATTTCCGCGTGTTATCCTGCCACTTCCGCCACAGTGCTGGCAAGTCTTGCTCTTGCCATCTTTACTGCCGGTTGCATTGCATGTTGGGCAAGGCACTTTTTGATCAAATTTTATCTCTTTTTCACAACCAAAAATAGCTTCGTTAAACTCCAAATTTATAGGAATTTCAAGATCGGCTGAGTATTTTTCAGAGTATCTTTTTCTCTGTCTAGAACTACTCGCAAAACCGCCACCAAAAAATGAGTCAAAAATATCTGAAAGATCAAAATCGGCACTAAATCCGCCACCGCTACCAAATCGGCCCTCAAGGCCTTCTTTGCCGTATCTGTCGTAGATAGAGCGTTTTTGTTCGTCGCTTAAAACTTGATAAGCTTCATTTATCTGTTTAAATTTTAGTTCAGCCTCTTTGTCGCCAGAATTTCTATCTGGATGATATTTTAAAGCGAGCCTTCTAAAGGCTTTTTTGATCTCATCTCCGCTTGCATTTCTTGAAATTTCAAGGATTTCGTAATAGTCAAATTCCACATTTTTCCTTGTTAATTAAGCTTATTTTAAATATGGGATTTTACCCAAAAAAGTTTAAATTTAAAAAAGAATTTACATTTTTGCCGTATAATCTCTACTATTTTTAATAAAAAGGATAATTCATGGTTAATGTTTTAATGATAGAAGACGATCCAGAATTTGCACAAATTTTATCTGAATATCTTGATAGTTTTAATATAAAAGTTACGAATTTTGAGGATCCTTATTTAGGGCTTAGTGCTGGGATAAAAAACTATGATTTGCTAATACTTGATCTTACTTTACCGGGCATTGATGGGCTTGAGGTTTGTAAAGAAATTCGCCAAAAATATGACATTCCTATCATCATAAGTTCAGCTAGAAGCGATATTAGTGACAAGGTTGTTGGACTTCAGCTTGGTGCTGATGATTATTTGCCAAAACCATACGATCCAAAAGAGATGTATGCTCGTATCACAAGTCTTATAAGAAGATATAAAAAGACAAATGAAGTACAAGAAGAGGTCGTTGATAGCGCATTTAGGATCGATGATAAACGTCACGAAATTTACTTTAACAATGAGCCATTAGCTCTTACTCCAGCTGAGTATGAAATTTTAACCTATCTCATTAAGCAGCACAGCTTTTCAGTATCACGCGAACAGTTAGTTTATAACTGCAAAAGCCTAAAAGATAAAGATTCAAAGAGCTTAGATGTTATTATCGGACGCCTTAGATCAAAAATCGGTGATAGCTCAAAAGCCCCAAAACATATATTTTCAGTAAGAGGCATAGGATATAAGCTTATCGGATGAAATATTCCATAACTACGAAGATAACTATTATCTTTGCCATAGCTTTCTCGCTGATGTGCTTGCTCTTTGTAACTTTTGCAAACATTCAGCAAGAAAGCGCTTTAGAAAAACTAAAGGATAGACAAATAAGTGCGATGAACTATCTTGTCGCACTCTATGAACGTGGAAATCCCCCAAGAGATTTAGAGCATTATTTTAAAAATTTTTACTTAGAGTATGTTGGAAATAAAAATTTAGCCACTTCAATAGCTACAAATGGAACTGTTGTTTTTACGCAGCACACACCTCTTGGAGTGGTGCAATCAGTTAATTACAAAGGCGATTTGTATTTGCTTATTAAAAACCCATCTTTTCAGCTACTTCTTGAAAGTAACGATGCAAGACACGTAAATGATCCACTTTGGGTTGCGTTCTTAATAGTTTCAGCTCTTCTCATCTCACTTTATGTTTCTGTTCTTAGAAGTCTTTCGCCGCTTAGAAGGCTTAGTAAAGACATTAGAAAATTTGCCAGTGGAAATATGGAAATGGCGATGACGGCTAGACTAAATGAAAACGAGCAAGATGAGATCGGACAGGTTGCAGTGGAGTTTGATAACGCCGTTTGCAAGATCAGAGAGCTCATCCGCTCAAGGCAGCTATTTTTGCGTGCGATTATGCACGAGCTAAAGACACCTATTGGCAAGGGCAGGATCGTCTCCGAAATGGTCGCAAATGAGACTCAAAAGATGAGACTTATCAATGTATTTGAGCGACTTGAGATGCTGATAAATGAATTTAGCAAAGTTGAACAGCTCCTTTCTAAAAGCTACGCACTAAACTACCAAGAGTGCCATTTTTCACTTATATTGGAGCAAGTGCAAGATATGCTGATGCTTGATAAATTTGAAGAGCGAGTGAGTTGTGATATCAGAGACGATGTCATATTAAGAGTGGATTTTCAGCTTTTTAGTTTGGCGATTAAAAATTTGATAGACAATGCCCTAAAATACGCAGAGGATAAAAAGGCTATTTTGATTTGTGACAGCGAATTTATAGCGGTTAAAAATTTAGGCAAAAAGCTAAATCATCCGATTGATTACTACAAGCAAGCCTTTGTGCGTGGCGACAAGGTGAGCGCGGGGAGTGGTATGGGGCTTGGACTTTATATCATCGAGCAAATTTGTCAGATGCAAAAATTTGAACTTGTGTATGACTACGAAGAAGGCTATCACGTATTTAAAATTTTACTTAGATCAAAGGCGAAGCGAGCATGAAAAGAGGCTTAGAAAAATTTAACGAGCTAACTGAGTCTTTTGCAAAGCTCCCTGGTGTTGGTAAAAAATCAGCCGCGAGATTTGCTTACTTTGTCTGCATGCAAGATAGCTTTGCAGGGCTAAGACTCGCTCAAAATATCGAAGATGCGGTGAGGTTTATTAAACGTTGTGAGCGTTGCGGTGGGCTAAGTGAAAATGAAATTTGTGACATTTGCAGCGACGAGAGCAGGGATAGCGAGGTTATATTGCTGGTTGAGAGCCCAAAAGATATCTTAGTTTTTGAGCAAAATGGCATCTACAACGGCTTTTACTTCGTGCTTGACGAGATCGACGAGGATGCCATAGAGAGACTGCGAAGTACGATTAAGCAAAATGGCTCAAAAGAGGTCGTCTTTGCCTTTACGCCAGGGCTAAATTCCGATGCACTAATGCTTTACATCGAGGACAAGCTTGGTATGAGTGAAATTTCATTTAGCAAGATCGCCCAGGGCGTGCCAACTGGCGTAAATTTAGAAAACGTCGACATGCTTTCACTTTTAAAAGCCTACGAAAGCCGTACAAAAGCCTAATTAAACTTTCTTTTAGTTATAATTTTGCCTAAATTTATAGAAATTTAGCCAAGGCTCAACGGCTGCTAAATTTAAAGGATATAGGTTGATTTTACTCATAGATAATTACGACAGTTTTGTTTTTAATGTTGAGCAATATGTAAAAGAGCTTACAGATGAAGAGGTTAGATGCGTTAGAAATGACAAGATCACGCTTGACGAGATCAAAAAACTAAACCCAAGCAAGATCATTTTAAGCCCAGGGCCAAAGCACCCAAAAGATAGCGGAGTTTGTTTAGAAATTCTAAAAGCCGACCTTGGCATGCCAGTGCTTGGAATTTGCCTTGGACACCAAGCCATAGGGCTTAGTTTTGGCGCGAAGATAAAAAGACTAGATAACCCATTACACGGTAAAACCTCGTTTATTGATGTGAAAAACAAAGAGCCACTTTTTGCTGGGCTACCTGAGCGCTTTGAGGTTATGCGCTACCACTCACTTTATGTCGATGAGCTCCCAGCTAGCTTAAGTGCTGATGCGGTGAGCGACGATGGCGTAGTAATGGCACTTAGCGTTAAAGATAAGCCGATCTTTGGCATCCAGTTTCACCCTGAGAGCTACTTCACACAATACGGCAAAAAGATAGTTGAAAATTTTGTAAATTACAAAGCAAAAGATGAGGTTAAAGAGCCAAAAATTCGCTCACTTAAGCCATATCTTATCAAGCTTCAAGAGAGCATACCGCTTGATGATAGTGACTTTGAGCAAATTTGTGAGATAATAGCCAGTAAAGAGTACGAGATCGTGCAGCTTTCGGCACTTTTGGTGCTTATAAGCGAAAAGAGCCTCTACCCAAAAAGTCTTGCTGCGCTCGCGAAAAATATCCTAAAATACTCGCAAACTTACCGCGACGATACGCCTATGATCGATCTTTGCGGCACTGGGGGCGATGGTTTTAAGACGATAAATATCTCAACAACTGTGGCATTTATCCTTGCAAGCCTTGGCATGAAGGTCGCAAAACACGGCAATAAGGCAGTTTCAAGCAAGTCAGGTAGCTCTGATGTGCTTGAAATTTTAGGCGTAAAAAGTGAAAAATCACTGGCAAAACAGCGTGAAAATTTAGCTAGTAAAAATTTAGCCTTTTTCCACGCGCCATTTTTCCATCCGCTAGTTGGTGAGGTGAGAGAGGTGCGCCAAAGACTTGGCATAAGGACCGTTTTTAACGTGCTTGGACCGCTTTTAAATCCAAATTTAAACCTTACAAATCAGCTAGTTGGCGTCTATCATAAGCCTGTCTTAAAACTCTACGCCCAGACACTTAAAATCCTTGGCAGAAAGCACGCTCTAGTCGTTCGTGGCGATGACGGACTAGACGAGATCACGCTTTGTAGTGAAACAAGCGTTGTAGAGCTAAAAAATGGCGAAATTTTTGAGTACAGCATCACGCCAGAGCAGTTTGGCTTTAAAAGAGCACTTCACAGCGATATCGAAGGCGGCACACCTGAAGAAAACGCCAAAATCTTGATCCGCACGCTAAAAGGCGAGGAGCAGGGGGCGAAATTTGACATTGTGGTCTTTAATGCGATGTTTGCGCTTTATGCAGCCGATGGTGCAAAGAGCCCAGACGAGGCCAAAAAAATGGTACTTGAGGCTATAAATTCTGGCAAGGCGTATAAATTTTATGAAGAGTTTATAAAGGCGCAAGCGTAATGGTGCTAGTTAAAATTTGCGGCATCAAAACGCTAGATGAGGCAAATGCGGTTTGTGCTTTGGATGTTGATTTTATAGGGCTGATATTTGCCAAAAGTAAAAGAAGGGTTGATCTAAATTTAGCTAGGCAGATAGCCAAATTTGCTCACAGTAAGAGCAAAAAAATAGTTGGCGTTTTTGCTGAGCAAAGTGAGTGCGAGATAATGGAAATTTGCCAGTTTGCTGGTCTTGACGTGGCTCAGGTGCATGGAGTGGTGAGTGAAAATTTAGGTGCAAATTTAAAAGATATGGGGCTTGAGATTTGGCAGGTTTTTAGCGTGAAAGATAGCTTGCCAGAGGTTGATTTTAAGCATTTTGATATGGCGCTATTTGACTGTAAGGGCGAAAATGCTGGAGGAAATGGTACAAGCTTTGAGTGGGAAATTTTAAAAGAGGTCAAATTTAAATTTGGCATGGCTGGGGGCATAGGCGAGCACAACATAAAAGAGGCGCTGAAATTTAGACCATATCTAGTCGATATCAACTCAAAAGTCGAGGACGAAAACGGCATAAAAGATGCGCAAAAGATAGAGAGAATTTTAAAGATCATAGGTGAGGTAGAAGATGAATACTAAAGCATATTTTGGAAAATTTGGCGGGCAGTTCGTGCCTGAGACAGTGATGTTTGCCCTTGATGAACTGGAAAGCGCCTATGCTAGCATCGCAAAGACTAAGGAATTTAAAGACGAGCTTGATGATCTTTTGAAAAACTACGTTGGCAGGCCTAGTCCGCTCTTTTTTGCAAAGCGCCTAAGCGAGCACTACGGACATGAAATTTATCTAAAAAGAGAGGATCTAAACCATACGGGTGCACACAAGATAAATAACGCTCTTGCTCAAGCGCTGCTTGCTAAAAAAATGGGTAAAAGGAAAATTTTAGCTGAGACTGGAGCTGGTCAGCATGGCGTGGCAACAGCGACTGCAGCGGCACTTTTGGGCTTGGAGTGTGACGTATATATGGGCGCAACAGACGTGGCTAGACAGCAGCTAAATGCCTTTCGTATGCAGCTTCTTGGCGCAAAAGTGGTGAGCGTAGAAGACGGCTTAAAAACGCTAAAAGAGGCGACTACAGCGGCTATTCAGGCGTGGGTAAATGAGATAGAGAGTGCATTTTACGTCATCGGCTCAGCCGTTGGCCCGCACCCGTATCCAAAGATCGTGCGTGACTTTCAAAGCATCATCGGCACAGAGGCGAAGGCTCAGCTTGCAGAGTATGGCAAAAAGGCCGACTACGTCATCGCCTGCGTTGGCGGCGGCAGTAATGCTATTGGAATTTTTAGTGCGTTTTTGGACGATGAGAGTGTAAATTTAGTAGGTATCGAGGCTGGCGGTCTTGGCATAGAGACGCCTTATCATGCAGCTACTCTTACTAAAGGCAAGACTGGCATCATCCACGGCATGAAAACGACCGTCTTGCAAGACGAATACGGTATGATCTCACCAGTACACAGCATCTCAGCAGGCCTAGACTATCCAGGTATCGGACCTGAGCACGCCCACCTAAACGACATCAAAAGGGTAAGATACGAAGCAGTAACGGACGATGAGTGCATAAACGCTCTTTATTTCTTAAGCAAAATGGAGGGCATCATCCCGGCCATCGAAAGCGCGCATGCGCTGGCGTATCTGGAGAAACTTTGCCCAAAACTTGATAAAAAAAGCGTCATAGTCGTAAACGTCTCAGGCAGGGGCGATAAGGACATAAACACGGTTATCGGCTACGAAAAAGGAAAAATTTATGGATAAGGTAAGAAGCGCATTTAACGGCAAAAAAGCAAACATCGGCTACATCGTGGCTGGATATCCAAGCCTAGAAAAAACGAAGGAATTTTTAGAAAATTTAGATGAGAGCACACTTGATCTAGCCGAGATCGGCATCCCTTACTCTGATCCACTGGCTGACGGCAAACTCATCGCGCAAGCTAGCTTTGAGACGGTGCAAAATGGCGTAAATACCGACGTTGTCTTTGATATGCTTGAGAGTTGCAAGGCAAAAGTGACAAAACCACTTGTTTTTCTGGTTTATTACAACATTATCTTTGCTTACGGCGTTGATAAATTTCTAAAAAGATCACGTGAAGCTGGGGTTAGTGGCTTTATCGTGCCTGATCTACCTTGCGAGGAGTGCGAGGAGTTTGCTCTAAAATGCAAGGAGCTAAATTTATGCCTTGTGCCACTTATCAGCGTCACCTCTGGGGGCAGGGCGGATGAGATATTAAAATTTGGCTCAGGATTTATTTATGCTCTTGGTGCGATAGGTGTTAGTGGCTCAAAAAGGGCCGATGAAGATAGGATAAAAAATTTAGTTCTAGAGCTTCAGCAAAAGAGTGATCTACCAGTAGCTGTAGGCTTTGGTATCAAAAACAAAGATGACGTTAATGAAGTAAAAAAGTATGCTGATGGAGCGATAATAGGCACGCAAATAGTCAAGCTTTTTGCGGAATATAGTGGCAAAGATCTGATAAAAGAGATAGATAAACTCTTTTAAAATGCTTAATAAATTTATAGCTAATTTAGTAAAGCCAAAGTATAATTGAAAATGCATTTCAAGTCTTAAGGAAGAGATATGAGAAAAGTTATAGATGAAGCTACAAGCTATCTTTGCAAGGATACTTTAGGGCTAGATTTAGAGTTTGGCAAGAGTCTAGGCAAAGGATTTTACGGAGCTAGCATACCAGTCTATAAGGGCAAAAGCGAGTATCATTTTTACCTATTTTTTAAAAAAGATACTTTGAAAATTTTCATGAATGCCTTTTTTGGTCACGAGGATGTTGATGGTGGTGATCTGGACGATCTTTGTAAAGAGATAGCAAATCAGATCATTGGCAAAGCTAAAAATTTACTAAATGAAAAAGAGCCAAATGCTTATAAACTTGGAACTCCTGAATTTTTAGGCGAAGTTGAAAATTTTGGCATCAAGCTAAAAGAGAAATTTGTATATAAAATAAAAAATAGAACATTTCAAATAGGCTACGACATACAATGAACGACGAGAGTGCGATAGAGACGCTAGAGCAGCTAGGACTTTTTAAGAGCTATGATGAGCTTATGGATATAAGCGTTGATTTTATAGCTGAGCTAGGAACTACCACGGTTAGCATAAATGAGCTTTTGAAATTTGAAGCTGGTTCGGTCATAGACCTTGAAAAGCCAGCTGGTGAGAGCGTGGAGCTATATATAAATAATAGAATTTTTGGAAAAGGTGAAGTAATGGTTTATGAGAAAAATTTAGCCATCAGGATAAATGAAATTTTGGATTCAAAGTCAGTTATTCAGTACTTCAAAAAAGAACTTTTATGAAATTTATACTATTTTTCTTACTTTTTATAACTCAAATTTTAGCTTCAAACCTATTAACTTACAATATCTATGAACGTGCTGATAGAGTCGATATTATGCTTAGCTTTGATGCGCCTTATGAAGGAAATATCTTTCAAAAGCGCGAAAATGACACAACGTCTTTGATATTAAATTCGCTAAATTACGATCAAAGTGCTAGTAAAGATATAAACTCAAAGATTATTCAAGAACTTGAGATAGAGCCAAAGCAAAACTCACTTGTCTTAAATTTGCGCTCAAACGACGCTATTATCGTAAATGCATCAAAGACGACTGATAGTTTTGGACTTCGTATTCGTGTAACTCTAAAAAATACAAAACCTCAAATACAAAATATGCCTCAAGCTAGTGCAAAAATAGAGACTCCTAGCACACCAAAGATAGATGAAGAGCCTATGCTGAATATAGACTCAAGGTATTTTATAGTCTTAAGTGTGCTTATTGCGCTTCTTGTATTTTTATATGTATTTAAAAGATATATTACTTCAAAGAGTAATGATTTTAGCGGGTTTAAAACACCTAGAAATCAGTCTCAAAATGATACAAAATCAATGAACTGGCTACTTAAAAATCAAAATAGTGGCGTAAATATCATCTATGAAAAATATCTTGATCGCACTAATAAACTAATGCTATTAAGCTATGAAAATAGACGTTATTTAGTGATAGTTGGTAGCTCAAATGTAATGCTTGATAGCTTTGGTGAAGACAAGATACAAAACGAGCAAGATTTTGCTATATTTTTTGAAGAGAACAAGAAAAAGCTAAGTTCATTTTTAGAAGAGCGAAAAAATAGCTTAAATAACTATAAAGATAAAATGAGCGGAGAATTTTAGTAGTTTTAGCTAAAATTCTCATCCAATAATCAGGTCTTATTCTGAGTAAATTTTTAACCTTGTATGCTTAAAATTTTTATGCGTTAAAGCTAGTTTCAAAATTTATACAAACGAAATAGCAAAAATTTCAGGTTTTGTGATCTTTTTTATCTCTTCTTTTGCCATAGCAAATTCTTTTGCGCCTTCTATTTTTAGCGTGTGTCCACTAAATTCGAAGTTTAAATTTAGCCTTTCACAGGTTAGATCAAGTGCCTTTGCAAGTGAGAGTATAAAACTCAGCCATCTTATACACTCGGCTTTTGGAAGTAAATTTTTATACCGTTCAAATTCATATATATTTTTCTTTCCGTTTGTGCCAATTACTACTGCAATCAATGCTTTTTGTTCATGCGAAAAGCCATAATTTAAGGCATTTAAGACTATATAGGCTGAGTTTTTATGATCACCATAAAAGCCAATCTCTTGACCGACATTGTGAAGTTTTGCAGCAACTAAAAGCACTTCAAGATAGTTATCGCTTAGACCATGAAGCTTTTTTAATACCATAAATATATCTTTTGCATATCTCGTGACCGATTTATTGCATGATAATATAAAACGATCTTGCAAACTTTTGATACTTGGATTAAAATTTTGCGGAAATTTAAGGCTAGGGCGTAAAAAATCTTTTAAGAACACTCCCTCTCTTACGCCAACTCCACTTGTTATAATATTTTTGGCATTTAGAGCTTTGGCGAGGGCCAAAAAGATATGTGCACCCTCTCTAATGGTGTCGTATCTATCTTTTTTTATAGGAAATTTATTTAGCTCAAGCACGTTAACATTTGCAATGCTCTCGATGTAGGCTTGCTCGTCGCCAAGCTTGTAGCAAAAGCCATGCAGTGATGAGAGCGGATATAAATTTTTGCTCATTATGGCAGATGATATCGCTCTAAGAGAGCCTCCAATAGCGATTATATTTTGGCATTTAAATCGCTCATCTATCTGTTTTGTAACTTGCTCTAGAAATTTTGGCAATTTATTTAAGTTTTTTTTATCAAAAAAAAGCTCTTTTAACCTAACTGTGCCAATATCAAGTGAGAGCGTATCTATTATTTTGCCTTTGCTTATTCTGGCAAGCTCAGTTGATCCGCCACCGATATCAATAGTGACGCATTCAGCGATGTTATGGAGTAAATTCTTGGCCGCGATAGCACCAAAAGTAGCCTCTTCTTTGCCGTCTATGACTTTTAAATTTATGCCAAGTTTTTTTCTTAAAAGAGAGATCAAAACATTTGCGTTTGGAGCGTCCCTAAGCGCTGAAGTACCAACACATAAGACTTTATTGCATTTGTAGCTTTTTATGATATTTGAAAATTCGCTAAAGGCCTTTAGTGCTTTTCCCATTGAGCTTTCGGATATTTCATTGTTTGAGCCATATCCACCTTCGCCTAGACGCACTTTTGTTTTATATTCAGCTAGTATAAAAAACGCTAAGCGTGACGTTCTTTCAAATATCGCCATTCGCATAGAATTTGAGCCAAGGTCGATTACTGCGGTTCTCTTTGCCATTTTTATCCTTTTATATTTAAAACTAGGCTTGCGACTGCACCGCTTCTATCGTTTCTATTTTTAATATCTACTTCGCCACCAAGAGCCTGCGCTGCACCTTTAGCTAGAAACAACCCAAGCCCAGCACCACCTTTGTTGCCGTATCTTTTAAACGGAGCAAACAAATCTTTGCTCTCATCGATGCCTATTCCTTCATCTATTACTTCGATGATAAATTTATTTTTTATAAGCTTAGAGCTAATCGTAATGGTGCTATTTTTTGGTGAAAATTTAATGGCATTTTGAACAAAATTTTGCACAATGTGAGTTAGCAAGCTAGTTTGTATTTTTAGATTTAAAATTTCTGGTTTTAGGTCTAGTTTTATATTTTTTCCATCATTTTTTGCAAGTATCTCATAGTTTTTTGCAAGTTTTTTTAAAAATCCTATAACATCGGTATTTACTGGCTCTTCAAACTGAGCTCCCTCTTGGCGGCCGATCTCAAGCACAGAACTTATCATCGCGTTCATGCCGTTTATAGCTTCATTGTTTGATTTTAGAGCTTCGATATATTTTTCACTCTCGCGTGGTTTTAAAAGCGTAACTTCATTTTTTGTTTTCATTACAGCCAGCGGTGTTTTTAACTCATGTGCCACGCCTACAAAAAGTTCTTTTTGATATAAGACAAATGTTTGGATTCGAGAGATTAGCCTATTTATGCTCTGCCCAAGTGGTAAAAACTCATCTGGTAGACTTTTTATATCTATCTCATGAAGAAATTTTTCGTCTAAATTTGTAAGCTTGTGACTTAAAATTTTTATAGGTATTAAAAGCATTCTTGATAAAAATAGTGCATAAAAAAGCACCAAAAGTATCGCTGACACATTTACGATTATAATATCTATAAAAATTTCTTCTACTATATGAGCTTGAAGTGTAGTATCTTTTTCTAGGCTTAAATAACTGCTTTCATCAAGTTTTGTTATTAAAATAGTTTTACTTTGATCCTTTGATTTTTGTGTTACGATATATGTTTCTTTATCTTGTGGCTCGTCTGTTTTTATCGTTGCTAGGGTTTTGTTTGGGTTTTCTATCGTAAATGTTTTTGAATTTAAAGGATTGAAATTCTGAGGATTTTTTTTATAAGCTTCTGCTTGATAGTTTAGCTCATTAACTACACTTTGAAAAACGGTAACCCTTATATAGTGATAAAGCATTACCGAAATAACTACAATTAGCATCATAGCACCAGATGCTAATTGTAGTATAAATCTATTCCTTAGGCTTTTTTGGGAAAACAAAATCTATATCCGCGTCTTCTAACAGTTTCAATTGTTGAAATATTTAGCGGTTTATCCATTTTTTGGCGGATTTGGTTGATAGCGACTTCAATGACGTTTGGAGTTACAAGCTCTGGCTCTTCCCAGATAGCATCAAGCAGTTGCTCTTTAGATACGATCTGATCTGAGTGTCTTGCAAGATGAGTTAGGACTTCAAAAGGTTTGCCCTTAAGCTCAATATCACGACCCAAATATGTGATTTTCTCCTCATCTGGATTGATGATAAGCTCGTCAATTTTTATAATATTTGTGCCGCCAAAGCGTAGTCTAGCTTCAAGTCTAGCTACTAAGATGTCAAAATCAAATGGTTTTTTGATATAGTCATCAGCACCAGCTCTAAGTGCTTTTATTTCGCTTTCTTTGTCATCTTTTGCAGAAAGAACTACAACTGAAGTGCGTGGAGATTTATGTTTGATGATGTTTATAAGATCTATGCCATCACCATCTTGAAGCATCCAATCTGTCAAAACTAGATCGTAATTTCTGATGCCTATATAGTACTCAGCATCTTTAAAATTTTCAGAGCTATCAGTTTGATAGCCAAACTCTTGCAAGCCCTCAGCAATCGTCTTATTTAGCGTCACTTCATCTTCAACTATTAAAATACGCATTTTGCTTCCTTAAACTAAAATTTATGGGCGATTGTATCATAAATTAAGCAATATTTCAAGATAGTTTAATAAATTTTTAAAAAATAGTGTTTATTTTTGCTCCAACAACTGCATTTGGTAAAATTTCAGTTTTTAAAATTTCCATTTTAAGGCTAGTTAGTGAGCTAAATTTCTCTTTTAACGCTTTGCTAGTTTCTTCAAGCGACTCTTCAACGCTTTGGAACTGTCTTTCATTATAAAAATTTTTAACAAAGTCAATAATTAAAACATAATCAATAAAACTAGTTGAACAAATTTCTAGATTCATTTGCACCTCTTGCTTAGCGACTCGCTCAAAATCAAGCATTCCGATGATCGTTTCAAATTTATAATCTTTAATGATCGTCGTCATCTCGCTTTTCATACGACTTTTTTCTCCTTACCGGATATTAAACGAACGATATTTGGTATATGTTTATAAACCACCAAAAATGCGATGATTAGTATCGGAGCGTGTGTATAAATTTCATCTAAATCCGGGTGGATTATAAAGCTTGATGCAATCAGAGCTATCAACGCACAAAGTGAAGCAAGAGAGCTAATTTTTAAAAATTTTCCGACCACAAACCAAACAGCTAGAGCAATAATGATCTCAACTGGTAAGAAAAATGCGATCACTCCAGCTCCAGTTGCGACTCCTTTGCCGCCTTGAAAGCCCAAAAATATAGAAAAACAATGTCCAGCCACGCTTAAAACCGCCATAGTCCAAAGTACACTTTGGCTAGCTCCTAAATATGAAGCGACAATAAGTGGCAAAACTCCTTTTAAAACATCACAAACTATCGTTAAAATGGCTAGTTTTTTGGCTAATTTTGGATCTTTTTGTTTTAAAACTCTTAAAACATTTGTCGCACCGATGCTCTTACTACCTTCGTTTTTTATATCGACATGCCCAAAAATTTTTGCAAGAATGAGGCCAGATGGAATGCTTCCAAGTAAATAACTAATGGCATAAAGTATTAAATTTTGCATATTTTACCTTTTAAATTTAACAGAAATGATAGTAAAAAAATACTAATTATTTTATAAATCATCTCCATAAAAGCACGACTTTCTCGTCATAGATATCGCTTTTCTTTGGTGAAATTTGTATTTCATTTATAGCGATATTTTTTATATCATTTGCTTTTTTTAGCTCGTCGCTTTCTTTTTCAAATTTTTCTTCAAGTTCGCTAATGGCTAAATTTATGTCATTTACGCTTTGCTCGCTAAGCTTGACGTCACTTCGCTCTTTCAAGACTCTATTTGCGCTTCTTGCACTCGATGCGATTTTACCCGCATTTTGACGAGATAAAAGCTTGTTGCCAAATATCGCTCCCAGTATGCTAGCGCCTATATTTATGGCAGCATCAAGCCCACTTGTGGTCATCTCTTTTTGCTCTTTATCAAGCTTTGCTAGAGCCTTGTTTAGCTTGTCTTGTAAGCTTTTTCGCTCTTTTTCAAATTTTGCTGTGAGTTTTGCGGTTTGTTCTTCTAAAATTTCATTGCACTTATCTTGAAGCCTGATATAAAACTGCTCCTTTATTTCATTATTTTTTGAATAAATTCCTAATGCTTCAAAGGTATTAAATTTAAAATTTCTATACAGATACTCTTTAAAATCTTTTTGGATATTGTCAAAATTTTTAGCTTTTAAAATAAAATTTGGCACAGCTGCAAAGCTTGCGTCACTTGGTTCATTTTTGCTTACATCAACATGCAAGCCTTCGCTAGCCTCATCCCAGTTTGGCTCATTGTCATTTTCGTTTAGTTCATAAAGATAGCTTACTTCATAAACGCTATCGATACCTTTTTTGGTGTCATAAATTCTTATCTTTGCGCTTGCAAATAAATTTGGCGTTAGGCTTTTTGAGTTAGCATAAAGTTGCGTAATTTCATTTGAGATTATGGGCTTTATGCTAAATTTCATCTCGCTTTTATCGATCCTTGTATCAGATAAATTTTCTTTTTGCTTTTTCATCAAATTTGAAATTTGTTCGCGGCTAAGTGGGCCTTTTAGATAGCTAAGTGCCCAGCGCGTGGAGATGACGTTTAGGCCGTCCTCATTTATATTTTTGAGTAAGAAATTTCTTTTGGCTAAATTTGATATGAGATTTTCAAGCGAGGCTTTATCTAAGCTTGAGCCAGAGATACCACTTAGTCCGTCGATCACACGGGCTTTGTCCTGGGCTGTTTGGAGGCGGCCGATGAACCAAGTGCCGATGTTGCTAAGGCCTTTGTAGTCAAGATCTACTGGGTTTTGCGTGCTTAAGACGCAGCCAAGACCAAATGCACGGGCTTGCTTTAAAAGTGTGAGCATAGGCGTTTTTGATGGTGGGTTTGCGTTTGGTGGGAAAAATCCAAAAATTTCGTCCATATATAGGATCGCTCTAAGTGAGCTTGTGCCCTTGGTGCCGCGCATCCACGCGATGATCTCGTTTAGCAAAAGGGTGACAAAAAACATCCTCTCAGCATCATTTAGGTGTGAGATTGTAAAGATATTGCACTTTGCTCTGCCGTTTTCATCAAATAGCATCTTTGAAATTTCTAGTCTAACGCCTTGAGTCCAGCCTTTAAAGCTTGGGCTTGCGATGAGAGCGTTTATCTTCATGGCAAGCTTTAGGCGCTCACTGCTTGGATAGAAGGGATCGACGTCAAAAACGCCTATCTTTTTAAAAGGCGGATTTGCGATAAAATTTATTAGCTCTTCGATGCTGACGTCTTTTTGCTCTTTAAATTTAGTCTCAAATATGGTTGAGATGAGAAGCTGTTCTTTTGAGTTCATGTTCTCAGAATTTATACCAATAAGAGGTAATACCGAGGCTGCAAGCGAATTTATATAGTTGCTAAAAATTTCTTCGTCATTGATATTTGGACAGGCAAAATCACTAAGTAGCGCCACGCCTATACCAGCTGAGCTTTTTGGTGTGTAGATGTTAAAGCTAGCGCTTTCTTTTAAAATTTTTACTCGCTCAATATCTTGAAAGCTTGACTCTATGCCGTTTCTCCATAGTTCGGCTTGAGCAGCGGCAAATTCCTCTACGCTTTGACCTTTATTAGCTGCTTCTACTTCATCTATGTATGGTAAAAAATCCTCCGGCCTCATCTGTGGAAAGGTTAGGGCTAAATTTGTGATGTCGCCCTTTGGATCGATGATGATAGAAGGGATATTGTCTATACATGCCTCTTCTAAAAGCGTGATACCAAGGCCTGTTTTACCGCTACCTGTCATACCTATGATAGCTGCGTGGGTGGTTAGATCCTTATTTTTATAAAAAAATGGCTCTTTGTCTTTTAGTCCGATATAAAAAAGTTTTAAATTTTCTTGTATTGTTTTCACTAGCTGCCTTATTCGTATAAATTTATACGTGAGCGAAGCTCGTCAAGTGTCTCTTTTATGCGCTTTTGCGTAAAATCTTTTATCGTTTCATCATCATCGATAAGCTTCATGCAGTATCTGATGTAGCCTTTATATGCCAGCTCTGTAACAAGTCTTAGCTTTAAAGTCACGTTTTTTACTTTATCTGGTGCGATCAAGATTTCAAAGGTCGCTTCTAGTTCTTCTCCATCTTGAAAATTTGTAGTTTGAGGGCTTAATACGCTTATGCCGCCTTCAGAAACATCATAAAGGCTACCTTCGATCTTGTCTTGCTTGCCTTTGATAATAGCTTTGGTAAAACGATTTGGCAAGATACGTTGGAATTTTCTTTTATATGCGTACATCGTCGTATTTCGTAAGAAGTTTGAAAGAGTGACGCCTTTATTAACTATATTGTAATTAACAATATCAGCACATAGTGGCTTTGAGAAAAAGCTATTTGGCAAAATAAAACCTTTGCCGTCTTGTTTCATAGCTAAAATTTGCATCATATCCACGCGAAAAACGACACTATCTTCTTTAACTTCTAAAATTTCAGCCTCATATTTTATATTTAATCCATCATATAAATTTAAAAGCTCTGGCCTTACCTTGGCTTTTTTCATGCGAGTGAATGTATTGATCGGATCTTCATAAAAAAATGTTCCGGTTTCGATCATGTCTTTTACATTTGTTTCTTGCTGGTCTTTAACGTCACATAAAATTTCTTTGATTCTTGAAACAGCATTTACGAAATAACCTACGAAAGTGCTATTGTCGCAAGAGTGACTAAAATTTAAAGTCAAATTTAAAAGTAGGAAATTTATTAATTCATCTCTTGCGTTTGATTTTGGTATTAGATTATTTAAATCATCTTGTAGCTGCGTAGCATTTGGCTTTTGAATAAGCAGTGTATCAAAGATGTTTTCAAGACAAATTTTTACCTGATCGTGCGGTACGATAAATGTTAGCTGTCTACAAAATTTGATACCGTCATCAATAAATTTATCTCTTAATTTAAGTATGCTGTCTTCGCAGTTTATTACAAGCTCTTGCCTGCCTTTAAAATCCATGTAGTCTCCGGAATGTTATTGATTAAAGCCAAGGCTATGATATAAAAAGTTATATTAAAAAAGTATTTAAATTTATTTGGAGGAGAAATTTCTAGGTAAAAGATACCTAGAAATTTCTGTTGATTATAGTTTGCCTTCGTTATGTGAAAGGTAGTCAGCAACACCTTCAGTGCTTGGTTTCATGCCAGCATCACCTTTATTCCAGCCAGCTGGGCAAACTTCGCCGTGCTCATTTGTAAATAGCATAGTATCAACCATTCTTATCATCTCATCGATATTCCTGCCAAGTGGAAGATCGTTGATAACTGCATGGCGAACAGTGCCATCTTTGTCTAGTAAGAATGAGCCACGAAGTGCTACACCAGCATCTTCTAGAAGTACGTCAAATCCGCGAGCGATTGATTTTGTCATATCAGCTACGATAGGGAAGCGAACTTTGCCAATACCGCCTTTATTTACTGGAGTCTCTTTCCATGCAAAATGTGAAAATTGGTTATCGCATGAAACTGCGATAACTTCGATACCACGTGACTTGAACTCGTCATATCTTTTGTCAAATGCGATAATTTCGCTTGGGCAAACAAAAGTAAAATCCATTGGATAGAAAAATACAACTGCGCCTTTCTCGCCAATATTTTTATAAAGATTAAAATCATTTACAATTTGATTGTTTCCTAAAACCGCTGCAGCTGTAAAATCAGGTGCTTTTTTTGTTACTAACATTTGTTCTCCTTAATAATAAATTTTATTGATTGCGAAATTATATCTATTCAAAATTAAATTTAGTTTAAACATATTTTAGAAATTTTTATTTAGTAAATTTAGTGTTATTGGAAAAAATAAAAAATGGATTTTGTTAAAAGTTGTAAAAATTTGAATTTTTAAAAATTTATTGATAAGAGTATTTGAAAGAAGTCAGTAAAAGCGTTGCTAAAAATTTAGAAAATGGATTATTGTGATTGTCATAAATCACTAAAATTTTTTCCGCCAAATTTTAGTATCGCTGATCCCCATGTAAAGCCGCCACCAAATGCGTCAAGAAGCAAAACTGAACCATTTTTGATACGGCCGTCTTCATAGGCATCATTTATAGCCATCGGAATTGAAGCGGAGCTTGTATTGCCATATTTAGCAACAGTCAAGACACATTGCTCATCTTTAAAATTTAATCTATTTTTTACTGCGTCTATTATTCTTATATTTGCTTGATGAGGTATAAAAAAATCAATATCTTCGCTTTGCATTTTATTTGCATGTAGAATTTCAATTACGCTTTTGCTAAGTGTTTGAACTGCTATTTTAAAAACTTCGTTTCCACTCATATGGATAAAATTTAGCCTATTTTTTAGTGTTTCCTCGCTAGCTGGAAATACACTCCCGCATCCTGGAGTTATTAAAAGTTCAGCTTGCTTGCCGTCACTTGCTGTATGAATATCAATGATCTCATTTTCATTGCCACTACTAATTACAGCCGCACCTGCCCCATCACCAAATAGTATACAAGTGCTTCTATCTGTATAGTCAACAATAGAGCTTAATTTTTCGGCTCCGATAATTAATACGCTTTTTTTGGCACCGCTAACAATGAGAGAATTTGCAAGCTCTAAAAGATAAATAAAACCGGTACAAGCCGCACTTATATCAAATGCTGTAACTCCATAATTTAAACCCAAATTTGCAGCTATTTTGCAAGCGGTAGATGGCATACAAAGATGATCTGGAGATATTGTAGCACAGATGATTGCATCGATTTGAGATTTATCAAGTCCTGAGCGTTTTATGGCTAATTCACCAGCTTTTGTACCAAGGTCACTTGTTGTTTCGTTAGTTGCAATATGCCTTTGCTCGATACCTGTTCGCTTTACTATCCATTCATCACTTGTTTCAACCATTTTCTCAAAGTCAAAATTTGTTAGAATTTTTTCTGGAATGTAAGAAGCAATAGAAATCAGTGAAGCTTTTGGCATATTTTACCTTGCAAAGTGCGAAAGTTCTTCTTCGATAACTTTATTTATGTTTGAATTAGCAAATTTTACTGCTTGAAAAATTGCATTTTTTATAGCTTTTGAATTGCTTTTGCCGTGACTTATGATAACACAACCATTTACACCAAGAAGCGGTGCACCGCCATATTCGTCATAGCTAACCTGCTTTTTAAGTGTCTTAAAAACTTTTCTCATGAGTACAGAGCCAGCTATAGCAAGAGGTGATTTTTTAATTTGTTTTTTGATGATTTTGCCTATTGCATCTGCAACGCCTTCACTAGTTTTTAAAAGAATATTTCCTATAAAACCATCACAAACCATTACATCAATACTACCATCAAAAATTTGATTACCTTCTGCATTACCAACAAAGCTATCAAGTCTAGAAACTAATTTAAATGCTTCTTTGCTAACTTCATTGCCTTTGCTCTCTTCTTCGCCATTTGACAAGAGACCAACTTTTGGCTCTTTTCTACCTAAAATTTCTTTTGCATAGGCTTCACCCATTATGGCAAATTGAAACAAATGCTCGCTTCTACAATCAACATTTGCACCAACATCTAAAACCAAAGTCGCAGATTCTTTTGAATTTGGCATAAGTGTTGCAATTGCTGGACGAGAAATATTTTTTAGTCTACCAATTCTTAGGGTAGCTAAACTCATAGTTGCACCACTATGACCGGCAGAAACTACAGCATCAACTTCCTTATTTTTTAAGAGTTCAATTGCTTTGTAGATCGTACTATCTTTTCTTTTAAGCGCATCAGTTGCGCCATCTGCCATTGAGATAACTTCGCTAGCTTCTAAAAATTCGATATTTTTTAAATAAGACTGTGGAATGAGTGGTTTGATGACATTGCTATCGCCGACTAATACAGCTTTAAATTCTGTCTCTTTTAGTGCATCAATAACACCAGATATTATAGGATCTGCACCAAAATCACCACCCATAGCATCGATAGCAATGCGAATCATATTTTAATATTCACCTGTAGTTTTGTTTATGCGGTGAGGCATTTTCCAAGAACCATCTTTGTCTTTTACAGGCACTGGAAGTGTAACTTTATAATGTGTTCTACGTTTTGCTGCACGAGAATGACTCACTCTTCGCTTTGGTACTGCCATTTTTACTCTCCTTTATAAATTTTTACATTTTTCACAATAGAAATAATCACTCTTAAAAGCTTCTAACTCACTCTCAAAGACTTCTTTTAAATCAATATTGCCATCAAAAAATTCCATCGTATCGCTAAGCTCATTTTCGCTATCTTTATAGATACCATCGCTTAAATTTAGCTCTACATCTTGATCAATAGGCAGCATAAATACTTCACCACATCGATCGCAAACATAATTTATATTCCCTTTTATTTTACCTTGGCATTTTACCAAAAAAGGGTCTTTTCTTTTTAAAATTACAATAAAAACTAAATTATCATTTCCTACTAGCTCAAAGCTTATATCTTTGTTTGCTATTTTAGAAAAAGATATAATCAATTTTCTTGACCTAAAGTTAGCAAATTTCTCTTGAAGCAAAGAAGAAATTTATCTCATTCACAGCATTTTCTAGGCTGTCACTTCCGTGAACTGCATTTGCATCAATACTATCGGCAAAATCAGCTCTTATAGTGCCAGGAGCTGCTTCTTTTGGGTTAGTTGCACCCATTAGCTCGCGGTTTTTAGCAACTGCATTTTCGCCCTCTAAAACCATAACTACAACTGGTCCGCTTACCATAAATTCAACTAGATCGTTGAAGAAAGGTCTATCTTTGTGAACAGCGTAAAATGCTTTTGCATCGCATTTGCTAAGTTTGATTTTCTTTGCAGCTGCGATCCTTAGGCCGTTACTTTCAAATCTATCTATAATTTTTCCAACAACATTTTTCTTAACAGCATCAGGCTTAATAATAGAAAGTGTTCTTTGCATAAATTTTTCCTTAAATCTAGGTTATTTAAATTGAAGTTGGCAATTATATCAAATAAAGCTTAAAAATAAAATAGGCTCAAATCGAGCCTAAAAATTTATAAATATAAATTTATTGAATAACTGGAATAGAGCCATTGCGCGCATCAGCACCGATCTGATCGCGCGAAGGTTGTCCTGCTACAACAGCGTCCCATACGATACAACCGTCAGTTGGACAGGCGGATGCACAGGCTGGCTCATCATTATAGCCTACGCACTCAACGCATTTATTTGAATAAACATAGTATGTATCTGCTCCAGTTGGGTTGTCGCTATCATCAACGATAGCTGAAACTGGGCATTCATCAATACATGAACCACAGCTTATGCATATATCAGTTATTTTTACAGACATTTTTTCTCCTTAGGTTAAAATTTGGCGTAGAATATCAAAAAAAGCTGAAAATGATATAAATAAGCCCTTAAATTTAACTACGATCTTAAATTTTAGAAAAACTACTTTATAAATCTTTTATCACTTTTAGACTAAATTTACAGATTAAAATTTTAAAAAGGTCGTATAAATTTAATGAATGATACTATAAAAATAACTGGCGCGCGCGAGCACAATCTTAAAAATTTAAACCTTGAAATTCCAAAAAACAAACTAGTAGTTTTTACTGGTCTTAGTGGCAGCGGCAAGAGCACGCTAGCCTTTGATACGCTCTATGCTGAGGGGCAGCGCAGGTATATGGAGAGCCTTAGTAGCTACGCTAGGCAGTTTTTAGACCGTGTGGGCAAGCCTGATGTTGATAAGATCGAGGGTTTAACGCCTGCAATTGCGATCGATCAAAAGACAACTTCAAAAAACCCTCGCTCAACGGTTGGCACGATCACTGAAATTTATGATTATCTAAGGCTTTTATATGCAAGGGTTGGCGTGCAGCACTGCCATAAATGCGGCAAACCTATCTCAAAAATGAGTGCGAGCGATATCATAAATGAAATTTCAAAACTCCCACTTGGCGCAAAAGTAATCATTTATGCACCGCTAGTTCGTGAGAAAAAGGGCACATGGGCGGACTTGATCGAAAATTTACGCCAAAAAGGCTTTGTGAGAGCGCAGATAGATGGCGTGGTAGTGAGGCTTGACGAGGAGATCGAGCTTGCAAAAACAAAAAAACACACGATAAAGGTTATCGTTGATAGGATCGCTATTGATGAGCAAAATCACGAGCGCCTTGCAAGCGACGTAGAAAAGGCACTAAATGAGAGCTTTGGAGAGGTTGAGATAGAGATCGCAAATGCTGATGAGCTGGGCTTAAAAGAGAGTTTTATACATTACAGCGAGCACATGGCTTGTTTTGATTGTAAAATTTCATTTACTCCACTTGAGCCGCTAAGCTTTAGCTTTAACTCGCCAAAGGGTGCCTGCGAGCACTGCGATGGACTTGGCATAAGATATAGCCTAGATATGAGTAAGATCATCGACGAAGAGAAGTCGATAGAAAACGGCGCGATCAAGTTGCTTTACGGCTATAACATGAGCTATTACTATAAATTTTTACTTGCTTTTTGTGAACAAAATGAGATCGATATCAAAAAGCCATACTATGAGCTTAGTGAAGATGAAAAGAGGCTCGTTTTATACGGCAACGTCAAGGAGGTTTCGTTTTTTTGGAAGCGGAACAAGCTACTTAGAAAATTTGACGGAGTAGTTAAAATTTCACACGGACTTTTGAAGGACTATAAGGACTTTGACGAGTATATGAGTGAGAAAATTTGTGACGCTTGTAACGGTCACAGACTAAAGCCCCAAAGCTTAGCGGTCAAGGTCGCTGGCCTTGGGCTTGGTGAAATTTTGGATATGAGCATAGAAAACTGCACTGCTTTTTTCTCAAACGAGAAAAATTTTACCTATCTTAGCGACTACGACAAGGCGATCGCAAAGCCTATCTTAAAAGAGATCAACGAGAGGCTTTTCTTTTTGTATGACGTGGGGCTTGGCTACTTGTCGCTTGGACGTGATGCTAGGACGATCAGCGGTGGCGAGGCACAGCGCATCAGGATCGCCAGCCAGATAGGAAGTGGGCTAAGTGGCGTCATGTACGTGCTTGATGAGCCAAGTATCGGCCTACACGAGCGTGATACGCTAAAACTCATAAAGACGCTTAGAAATTTGCAAGCTAAAGGCAACTCTGTAATCGTCGTCGAGCATGATAAAAAGACAATAGAAGAGGCTGATTTTATCGTAGATATTGGTCCTGGAGCTGGTAAATTTGGTGGTAACGTTGTTTTCGCTGGTAGCTCAAAAGAGCTTTTAAACTCAGATACTCAGACTGCTTTATATATAAATGGTAAGAAAAAGATCAACTATCAAAAAAATAGAAAAGCTGAGAAGTGGCTTGAAATTTCAAATGTAAATATCAATAACATTTCAAATTTAACCGCTAAATTTCCGCTTAGAAACCTTGTGGGTATCACTGGCGTTTCAGGATCTGGTAAGAGTTCGCTGGTACTTCAGACCTTGCTTCCAGAGGCGCAGGAGCAGCTAAATAGAGCCAAAAAGGTAAAAAAGATAGCTGGGGTAAATTTAAGCGGACTTGAGAATCTAGACAAGGTCATATACCTCGATCAAAGCCCGATAGGCCGTACTCCACGCTCAAATCCAGCGACATATACTGGCGTGATGGATGAGATAAGAAATTTATTTGCGCAGACTAAAGAGGCCAAGCTTAGAGGCTATAAAATAGGGCGCTTTAGCTTCAATGTCAAAGGTGGGCGCTGTGAGAAGTGCCAAGGTGAGGGCGAGATCACGATCGAGATGCACTTTTTGCCTGATATAAACGTGGTTTGTGATGTTTGCAATGGCGCTAGATATAACGCTCAAACATTAGAAATTTTATACAAAGGCAAAAATATCGCCGAAGTGCTAAATATGAGTATAGATGAGGCAGTTGAGTTCTTTAAGGCAGTACCAAAGATCGCTTCAAAGCTTACGACACTGCAAGACGTGGGGCTTGGCTACATCACGCTTGGACAAAATGCAGTCACGCTTAGTGGTGGCGAGGCGCAACGTGTGAAGCTAGCAAAAGAGCTTAGTAGAAGCGACACTGGAAATACGCTTTACATCCTTGATGAGCCAACGACAGGACTTCATTTTGCCGATGTTGATAGACTAGTAAAGGTGCTAAATCACCTAGTTGATCTTGGAAATTCAGTCTTTGTGATCGAGCATAATATGGATGTTATCAAAAACTGCGACTATATCGTAGATATGGGGCCAGAAGGCGGCGCAAAAGGCGGTAAAGTGATAGCGTGCGGCAACGTAAAAGAAGTAGCTAAAAACTATAAAAAAACTGGTAGCTACACTGGAGAATTTCTTGCACAAGAGCTTGAGGAGATGAAGAAAAAATAAAAAATTTGCTTCAACCGTTTCTTTATACAATTTAAAACGGTTGAGGCGTGTTGTAGCGTTAGCTAATTTTTAAGGTCGATTTTTCATCTATCACACTTAAAGCTAGGGCCCAAAATAGTAGCATTAAAAGTGCATTTTCGTGGTGAAATGTTGTGTTTGCAAGTGAAATTATATTATTAGCCATAAGCATTAAAAGCGCAAGAAAAATTATGCTATTTTGTCTAAAATTTTTAATGAATTTTATAAAGAGTAATAGTTGAAATACCAAATATGCAAGCAAGGCAACGATGCCCTTTTCTGTTAAAAATGTTAAAAAGGTATTGTGTGCGTGACCAACATGAACTTCAACATTGCCTGGAAAATATTTTGTTATATCAATGATCTTAAACTCACCAGAACCTATCCCAAATAGAGGGTGTTCTAACCACGTATAAAACGCGCTAGCAAAGATCGGATATCTAGTCTCTGATCCAGTGACTCCCTTTGTTAGTTGACTATATAATCTTTCATCTTGAGTGATATTTGTTGATATATACATATAAGAAATAGCTATTACACTAAAGAAAATTATCAAGCCTAATAAAAATTTTATTTTTATCTGTTTATTTAAAATTTCAAAAATTAAGTAAGTAAAAATAATGATTGGCAAAAGATACATTGCAGCTCTAGAACCAGCTATCATTATACCAAGGACGCAAAATCCGGCAACACTTATGCCTATGTACTTTTCAAAAATTTCTTTGCTATTTATCGAAACTAATGCTACACAAAAAACTAGTAGCATAAAAATAGCGCTATGATTTACGTGTCCTATTGATTTAAGCTCAAAAAGTGCTAAAGGATCATTTGAAGTGAATTTTTCTATACAAGCTGGAATGAATGCAGTGATAAAACCAGCAAATAAGGCAAAAAATAAAAATTTAAAATTTATTTTTTCTACGCCGACACTTCTGGCCACAAAGAAAAATAGCATACACCTTAGCGGATCAAGCGCTCTTGATGCAGAAACTCCATTTACCAAGCAGCTTATAAAAGTAGCCAAAACAAAGATAAAGAGTGAGATATTTATGAGATCAAATTTAAATTGCTTTTTTTCTTTGACGCAAATATAAATTCCAGCCAAGACAAAAAGTGTAAGTGAAATTTGCTTTAAGCCCTCAGTTACTGGTAGTGTAAATAAGACAATAACTAAAAAGAGATTGTAGAGCTTAGACACAATATCGTTTTTCATGCAGATCCTTTAAATTTTAAGTGGACATTTTATCATTGCTGAACTAAAAATAATATACAATTAAACAAAAATTAAAAGGAAGTATCGTGCCTAATGTGAAAATAAGCTTTGTAGTGCCTGTTTTTAACAAAAAAGAGCACATTAAGGATTGTTTAAATTCGCTTATATCTCAAGACATGGATGATATTGAGATTATAGTTATTAATGATGGAAGTACTGACAATACGCTAGAGATATTAGAAGAATATAAAGATAAAATAATATTAAAAACAAAGAGCAATGCCGGTGTTAGTGCTGCTAGAAATGATGGTATATTACTAGCTAGTGGGAAATATACTATCTGCGTAGATGCTGATGACTATGTAGAAAAAGATTATGCTTCAAGTGTTTATGATATCGCAGAAAAATTTGATGCCGACATAGTGATAACAGATATGTGTAAGGTCTATGGTCATAAAAAGCTCCTTTTGAAGGATTTTGAGACAAAAGATGATGGCATAATCGATAAAAACGAGTATCTAAAAAGGCTTTTAGCCTCAAGGCACAACAAAGTCTTGCATAATGCGGCAAATAAGGCGATTAGGACTAAAATTTTAAAAGAAAATTTATTTCCAGTTGGGATCACGCAAGCTGAAGATTTTCACACTGTAGTGAGAAATATTATCACTTCAAAAACTCTTGTAAAGCTAAATAAGGCATTTTATTATTATAAGATCGGAGATAACAACACTGCTGGTTTTGAAAAGCTAAAAGCTGTGATGGATCATAAATTTGTTTATGACGATATAATCTCAATTTTAAAAAACAAAAATTTAGCACTTGAAATGGTGCCTGATCTTGAACTAAGAAAGATAAAAAGCGTCTATATGCCAGCTATTTCGGCGAGACCAAATCTAAAAAATAGTAGCTATGTAAAGGCACTTGATCTTTTTTATGAAGATATTGATAGCATTATAAACTCAGCTGGTTTTTCAAAACTTAGACTAAAACAGAGAATTTTGCTTAAAGTGCTAAAAAATGTAAAATCGTACGAAAATGTATCAAAAATTTTAAAAATCTTTAATACAATAAATGGCTTTTTGTCAAATAAAAAAATGAAAGAATTTAAAGAGTAGAAGATGATAAATATACTTGAGCTTGAAAGCTCTCTTGGATTTGGTGGGCAGGAGCACCGTACTCAGCGTGTGATAAATGGACTAGATAAGAGCAAGTTTAAGGTTTTTTATGGACTAAATCCTGGCTCAAAAAGCTTTGAGAAGCAAATAGAGTGTGAATTCGTTGAGTTTAATCTCAAAAAGTCTTTTAATATCTTTGAAATTTTAAAAATTTGCAAATTTGTAAAGCAAAATAACATAAAAATAATCTCAACTCACTCAGGAAAGGACGGTACTATTGGAGCGATTGTAGGTAAAATTTGCGGCGTTAGCGTGGTTCGCACTAGGCATTTACAGCTACCTATAACATCGCCCTTACCTTACAACCTAAGTACAAAAGTAGTCGGCGTGTGCGACTCAGTATGCGAGGATCTTATAAAAAGAGGCGTGAAAAAGGAAAAAGTCGTCAAAATTTATACAGGCATCGATACGCAAAAGTATACACCAGAATTTAAGATAAATATGAAAAAAGAATTTGGCCTAAGTGACGATGTAGTAGGCATTTGTATTGTGGCGGTGCTAAGAGCAGCTAAAAATCATAAGCTCTTAATCGATGCATTTAGCGAGTTAAATTTAGAAAAATCAGCCCTTTTTATCGTAGGTGATGGCCCGCAAAATAAAAATTTACACGAATATATAAAGGATAAAAAAAATATCTTTATGCTTGGCAATAGAACCGATGTGAGCGATTTTTTGGGCTCTCTTGATATTTGTGTGTTGCCTTCAGAGATGGAGGCTATCGGTGGAGCGTTGCTTGAAGCATCTTCGTGCAAGTTAGCCACTATCGGAAGCGATGTGGGCGGTCTTGGCGAGGCAGTGAGTGATGGAAAGAGTGGATTTTTATTTCAAAATGGCGATAAAGAGGGGCTAAAAAAAGTACTTGAAAGGCTTATTTTGGATGAAAATTTAAGAAAACAGATGGGTGAGTTTGGCAGAGAATACGTAAAAGAAATTTTTAGTATAGAAAAAATGATAGAAAACACTCAAAATTTATATATGGAACTTGCAAAATGAGCGTAACTGTTTTAATGTATCATCATGTGCTTAAAAAAAGTGGGTTTATTGCAAGTAGCGTAGATGAGTTTAGAGATCAGATGAAATTTTTGGCTCAAAATGGCTACAAATCGCTAAGTTCGGCTGAGTTTGTGGCATATAAAAAAGGTGAGCTTAGTGTGCCAAAAAAGAGTGTCTTTATCACATTTGATGATGGCTGGAAGGATAATTTTGTCTACGCATATCCTATTATCAAGGAATTTAATCTTAAAGCGACTATTTTTCTAGTTGCTGGCTGGATAGAGCAGGCGAGTAGAAAAAGTGGCGAGTTTATAGAGTTAGATCATAACGAATACAAAAATGCTGCACCAACTAGACCTGAAGATGTTTTTTTAAACTACGAGGAAATAGCAAAGATGAAAGAGTGCTTTGACTTTCACTCGCATACTTATACGCATTTTGATGATTATTTTGGTATTTGTGAAATGAAAGAAAATTTTACAAAATGCAAAGAATTTATGTATAAAAATTTTGGCTTTGATGATAAGCTTCTTTGCTGGCCAAGAGGTAAATTTAATGATGAGCTAAAAAATGTGGCAAAAAGCGTTGGCTATGAGGTATTTTTCACAACAAAGCGTGGGATAAATAAACCTGATGGTGTGCTTGATGATATAAGGCGAATAGCGGTAAAAAAAGATGCAAACTGGCTAAAAAAGACACTATTTATCTATCAAAATGACTTTTTAGGCTCACTATATTCAACACTAAAATCTTAAGAGAAATTTTACTTTGTAAAAATTCTCTCATTTTTAGCTATATGTTTTTCATAAAATCTTGAAATTTTGTATGAGAAATTTTTATTACATCTTTTAAAAAGAGAACTTATCCTATCTTTTTGCTTTCTTTGGATTTCCAAGCTAGAGCTATTTAGCTCCTCTGGATGAGAAAAGATGTTGCCAAAGTACATTTTTAGATCAGTGTTTTTTAGGATCGCTTCCCATTTATCGGCTCCGTAAAGGCCATCTTTGTAAAAATCAAGCAGAGCTTTTGCACTCTTTCTTGTTAGAATGTAAGCAGCCGTTCTATATATACTAGCGTATGAGTATGGTGAGATAAGATATAAATTTTCTTTTATTTTTTTGCCAAAAGCACGAAATCTACTATTTAATCCATCTTGCACACCGCATATAAAAATACTATCACTACTTATATCTTTGCATAGCAAAAAGGCCTCATTTATTAATTCGTCATTTCCAATAACATCATCCTCTAATATTAAAGTAAATTCTGCGTCGCCTTGTAAAAAATCCTCATAAGCTTTTATGTGTGACATTGTGCAGGCTAGCTCACCCGGAGTTGCTACTAATGGAGGTATTTTAAATTTATAATCTTCATCACAAGATTTTAACAAGCAATCTATCATTGCATTGTAATACTCATTGACACTAAAATTTTTAGCATCAACCGCATCTATTATTTTAAATTCATCATATCTTTTAAATTGTCTTTGTAAATTTTCTCTTCGCTCTTCATCTCTTTTTAATGATATTACATAGACGGGATTATTCATTTTTTGCTCCAACTTTTAAGTCAAATTCTAACTTGACTTTATATGTAAGGCCTGCTAGATCAAGCTCTTTTTTATTTATATGTTTTTGTGTTTTGATTAAATCGTCACTAGAATTTCTTTTATAAATTCCAGCGATTCGAGCTTCTTCATCAGCGTTTAAAATACAAAGAATGTCACATTTACTTATACGTAAAAGTGGATTTGCGCTTACGTATATTACGACTTTTACAAATGGCATGATAAATTTAAAAAATGGTTTTAACTCATCTTGATGATCGCTTTTGATTTTTATCTTTGGACGAGCTATAAATAAATTTAGGCTCATTACATCATCATCGATTACAGCGATTTGATAAGGTTTAAAGTTTTTAAATCCATTTTTTCTAATTTGTTTTGCAAGTGTACTTTTGCCACTACCGTGAAGCCCAGTAAGAGCGATTAAGGCTTGTTTTTTATCTTTTAAAATTTCTTTACAAGCCTCATTCAATGCCTCAAGCATTATTTATAGTCTCTATTTCTAAAATTTGAATATAAATTTCCTAGCACCGGCGTAGAATAGATAAAAAGCTTCTTTTTGACCCTAAAAATGTAGTCTTTTTCACTTTTTGCATTGTTTGAGATATCGATACGTCTTATCTTAAATTTATCATCTCCTGCGCAAAATCCACCATCTATCACACTAAAAGCAAAGTCATAATACTCTCTTACAACCTTTAGTGAAAGCTCGTTAAAGTGCCCTTTGGGAAAGCAAAAGCCAAATTCTTGTTTTTCGGGAAATAGCTCTTTTATCTTAGCTAGCGAGCTAGAAAATTCCTCTCTTAATTTTTCTTCATCATTGCATTTACAAGAAAAGTGGTTCGCTGTATGGCTATCAAACTCAAAAAGCCCGCTCTCTTGCATCTGTCTGATCTCGTCTAAATTTAAAAAATACTCTATATCTTTGTTGTAGTCGATATCTTTGTGTATCTTAAACGAAAAATCGTAATCCTGCCTTTTAAAATCTTTGATCTTATCTGTTATCAAAAAGCACACAGCTGGGATATTTAGCTCTTTTAGGATAGGAAATGCAAATTTATAATTATCAAAATATCCATCATCAAAAGTTAACAAAATGCTCTTTCTTGAGGCTTTTACTCGGCCACTAGCTATATCTTTAAACTGGCTGTAGTTTATAAATTTATAGCCCTCATCTAGCGCCATAAGAAGTGCTTTTCTAAATAGCTCTGGCTTAATGGCAAAGTCATTTTCATTATTATTGCAGTGATGCATCGTTAGCACGCAAACTGGGTAGTTCATTTTTGCTCCAGTAAATTTTTAATAGCCTCTTTTAGCGCCTTGTGGCTAAAGTTTTCATTCACAAATTTAAAGGCATTTTGTGAGTAAATTTTAGCTTTTTCAGGCTCATCTATCAGCCCTAAAATACACTCTTTTAGTGAAACCTCATCTAAATTTTTAGCACAAAGCCCACGCTCTTTGTCTTTAACTAGTACGTTCATCGGGGCGTTATCATAGACTACGACTGGCACTTTTGAGCTCATTGCTTCAAGCAATACAGTACCAAGCCCCTCAGAGTGCGAAGCAAATACGTAGATATCAAAACTTTTTATAACATTTGCCGCGTCATTTCTAAATCCAGTAAAGATGATCTTGTCTTTTTTGCTAAAAATAGAGGCAATCTCATTTTTTGTGCTTTCACTGATATTTCCTGCAAAAACTATTGTGGCGTTCTTCTCTTTTAAAATTTCTTTTGCGGCACTTGCAAAGTCAAAGACGCCTTTTTTGCGGTAAAGAGAGGTGAAAGTACCGATGACTAGCTCATCTTTTGCGACATGAAACTCATCTCTAAAAGTGCTTTTTGTGCTATCAATCTTTTCAACATCAACCGTGCTTGGCATAAAAACTAGCCTATCTTCGCTAACGCCGATGCTTAACAAGTACTCTTTGACGCTATCTGAGATGTATAAAATTTTATCAAATAGTCTTTTGTGCATTAGTTTTGAAACAAAGCCTTTTATAGGAAAAAGATTATGCCTTTCCTTGTAAAATTTAACGCCTTTGCTTCGGTAAAATAGTCCAGCAACGGCTCCAACCCAGCTATCAGTCGAGCCATGCGTGATTACGATATCTATCTTGTTTGAGCTTATCGCTTCGCAAAGTGCTGGTACGCTTTTATGAAAATTTTTCTTATTCATCTCTTGTGCTATAACACTAAAGCCTTCTTCTTTTGCAACGCTTTCTATCTGAGAATTTGGGTTACAAAAAAGTATGACATTGTGACCCATCTCGCGCATAAAACGCATCTCATTTAGCGTCTTATTTTGCTCGCCACCCCAGTTAAAAAGTGTCTGCGTGTGAAGAATATTCATCTATCTATCCTAAAATTTCTTTTATTTTGGCTTTTATTTTTGGCATTTCGTCGCTAAAATCCATCAATGTCTTTTCTATGCCATGCTTTGCTATGCCCTCTTTATCGCAAGGCACAAAGTCCCAATCTTTTTGATAGACGATATGCTTGCCCATGCTTTGTATGCCATTTTGCGCTGTGTAGCCATTTTCCATAAGTGAGTTATCCCAAGGCCCCCACTCAAAAGCATTACTTGGACCAAAAAAGGCTATGACTGGTACATCATTTGCAGCGGCAATGTGCATGATGGCGGTATCAACACCGATAAAAAGGCTTGAATGCTTTGATAGGGCGATCGTTTGTTTCAAATTTAGCTTACCGCCTAAATTTATAGGCTCACTTTTGCAAATTTTTAGCACGCTTGCTAGCTTTTCAAGTTCATTTTCTTTATCATCGCTTGTTAGCACGACCTTTACACCAAGCTCATTTTCGCAGTAGTCGATGAGCTCTGCCATGCTCTCATCATTTGCGCATTTAAACATCCAGCGGCTTGTAAGATGCATATGTACAAAGCGTTTTGGCAAATTTAGATGCTCCACACTCTCGTCCGAAAATACGCTCACCTTTTTGCTAACCGGTTCAAATCCCAAAGCCCTTAAAGCGTTTAGATTATGATCGATCGTATGTGAAAAATTTTCATAGTATTTTGCCTTGACGTTTAGAAGTTTATTTATTGATTGATTTTTGCCAAGAAAGCCTACTATTTTTTTGATCTTTGCGTATTTTGAGATGATGATACCACGATCTCCCGTGGTTGTTTGTACGGCCATATCGTATTTTTCTTTTTTGATGGCTTTTATAAATTTTATCTCAGTAATTAGTTTTTTAAAAAAGCCAGAATTTGCACTTTGTCTATCGTAAATGTGAATTTTACTTATATAAGGATTGCCTTCTATCATCGCTTCTGTGCCTTTGTTTAGGGCAAAGTCGATGGTTGCGTCTGGGTAGTAGTGGTGCAAATTTTCAATGAGCGGCGTGGTTAAAAGTACGTCGCCGATATTTCTAAATTTAATTACAAGTATTTTCATTTTATATATTTCCAAAATGTGTACTGGGCGTAAAGCCTGGCTATAACGTAGCCAGTAAAGCCCTCTTTAAAGCCACCTTTTAGCACGTAAAGCTTAAAAAATGTCCATGCTGGGCTTGTTAGAGCTTTAAATAAATTCCTTTTTGCCCCCATGCTTGAGTAGCGATTTTGCTTAGTGATAAACTGCTCTATACTCTCGTATGCGTAGTGCAAAAAGTGATTTTTAAGCACTCCAAGCTTTTGCGAGCCGTCATTTAAAATGACCTTTTCATGCACCGCTCTGCCATCAAATTTGGCAAAATTTTTATTAAAAAGCCTCACTGTGTAGTCTGGATAAAGGCCCATATTTTTTATCGCTTTGCCAAAGAAAAAATTTAGTCTAGCTACATTGTATGCCATAAATTTAGGCTCTTTTAGCGTACTAATGATCTCATTTCTAAGCTCATTTGTGATCACTTCATCGCTATCAAGCACAAAGACCCACTCATTTTTGGCTAGATCCACGCCCTTTTGCTTTTGCGTGCCAAATCCCAGCCAAGCTTGCTCGTGAAATTTCACGTTGCTAAAGCCATCACAAATTTGCCTTGTGCTATCTTTTGAGCCGCTATCTACAACGATGACCTCATCAGCAAATTTAGCGCTTTCTAGCACCTCTTTTAGGTACTTTTCGCTATTGTAAGTTAGGATGACAACGCTTAGCATTTATACTCTTTTTCGTAAAATCTCTTAAACCTTTGGTGAAACCAAAAGTACTCCTCAGGTCTTGCTCTAACCATCTCTTCGCACGCACTGCATTGCATTTGCGTTGCTTTTTGCACAGCATCTTCTTTGTCAAACGTGCTTATGTCTATTGGCTGCTCAAAGCAAATTTCATTTAAATTTTCACCTTTTTGGTAGATAAATGCATTTATGATAAGGGCATTTGTCTTTTGCGCTAGCACGCTTGCTGCTGGCGTGTGAAGCACATCTTTGCCAAAAAACTGCACCTTTATGCCATCTTTTGGTGCGGTGTTTTGATCAACTAAAATTCCTACTATTCGCCTAGCTTTTAACGCTTTTAAGATATCTTTTGCACCGCCATCTTTGTCTATTAGCTCCACATCAAACTGCGATCTGTTGGCTCTTAAAATTTTATCCATGACGCTGCTATCAAGCCTTCTGCCAAGCGCCGAAGAGGCCCCAAAGCGAGCCGCGACAGCTAGGCCAAATATCTCCCACTGCCCAAAATGCGCAGTTGTAACTATGATGGGCCTGCCAGACTTCATCGCGTCAAGTAAAAAGTGCTCATTTTTAAAAACAACTTGCTCTAGTATCTTTTGCTTTGTCGTGTTTTGATTGAGGATGAAATTTATACCAAGGTATTTTGCAAAGTTGTAGTAGCATTTTTTGGCGATTTCTAGCTTCTCTTCTTTAGTTTTTGTCTCGCCAAATGCAAGGTCTAAATTTGTCATCACGACATGAAAACGCTTTTTTTTAAGCTTCATAAACGCAAATGCCAAAAATTTAGCAAGCAGGTTTTGAAGGGAGCTTGGCAATATAAATATAAGAAATTTTAATGTGTAAAAGCCAGCTAGATATAGCCTATCCATTTAGCAGCCTTTTTGCAAAATTTGCAACCGTTTCAGGGTAAATTTCTCTTATGCAAAAGTCGTTTTTATCGATACTTCTAGCATCTATTTGCTTGCCCATATCTATAACTAAATTTTTATCCGTGATGTAAGCATTTCTGTGGCTTGGTCGGTTGCCAAAAAGCGTGATAGAAGGCCTATTTACAGCCCATGCAAGGTGCGTTAAGCCGCTATCGTTGCCAATTACCAAATCGCAGCTAGCGATGTAATCTATCATGTCTTTTATGCTTAGTTTTTCAAGTAGCTTTGCCTTGGTGCCTGAGATGATCGCCTCAGCTCTTGCTTTTTCGCTGTCGTTGCCGTAGCAAAGATAAATTTCGCATCCATCAAGCAGTCTGATCACATCTTTAAATTTGTCATAAATTTTACTCTCTTTACTTGCAAATGCAGTGATTAAAACACGCTTTTTACCACTTTCATTTTTAAAATTTCCAACTATTTCAAAGCATGGCAATTTTTCTAAAATTTCACTTCTATCAAAGCTAAAATTTAGAGCAAATCCTGCAAGGCTTAGATTTCTAACTATTATGTTTTCGTTGTAGTCAATTTTAAATTTATGCTTGTAAAGTCTAGCAGCTATTTTCTCTTTGACGCTCTCTTTGCTAAAGCCGTAAATTTCTTTGCCAAGTAGTTTTGCGACGACGGCTGATTTTAAAAGTCCCTGCATATCAATCACTTTGTCAAATTTACCAAGTGTTTTTATGATCTTGTAGCTCTTTTTAAAGCTCTCTTTAAGTGGTAAAACGACTAGCTCGTCGATTAGTGGATGATCTTTTAAAAGGCTTGCAAAACGGGCATCAACGAGCCATGTGACATGGGCATTTGGATGGTGCTTTTTGATAAACTGAAGCACTATAGCCGCATGGACAATGTCACCAAGTGCTGATAGCTTTACAATGGCTATTTTTAGTTGATTTTTGTTTTGCATTGATCACTTTAGATATAAATTTTTGGTATGATTTTAAGAAAAAATGCTTAAAAAAGGGCTAAAATGGCAAAAAGCTACATCTGTGTCTTTGACTGCGAGACTATACCTGATGCAAATTTGATAAGAAAAATTTACGGCATTGACGGGAGCGACGAAGATGTGAGTATCCAGGCGATGGCTTTACAAAAAGAGGCTAGTGGAAGTGAGTTTTTACCTGTGATGTTTCATAGGGTCGTGGCGATCTCGGCTGTGATGGCTGATGAATACGGCAAATTTTTAAAAGTTAGCACGATGGAGGGCAGGGACGAGCGCGAGATCATCGCTAAATTTTTGAAATTTATAAATGACTACAACCCAAGGCTCATTAGCTTTAATGGCCGTGGCTTTGACCTGCCTATGCTAATGGTGCGTGCGATGCGATATAACCTAAATGCAGCGGCATATTACGAAAGCGAAAACAAAGAGCTAAATAAAAACAAATGGGAAAATTATAGAGCCAGATATTCGCCTAAATTTCACCTTGACCTGCTTGATTTTATAAGCGATTTTGGAAGCGTGCGTGGACTAAAGCTTGATACGCTTTGTGCTAGCTTAAATTTACCAGGCAAGTATGACGTGCACGGCGATCAGGTGCTTGAGCTATACTACGCTGGCGAGCTTGATAAGATCAATGAATACTGCGAAAGTGACGTGCTTAACACCTACTGGCTCTTTTTAAAATTTGAACTTTTACAGGCAAATATCTTACAAGATGACTATATAAATCACCTAAACGTGATGAGTGAATTTCTAGCCAAAAACTGCGCTCACAGAGGATACACTGAGGTCTTTTGCGCTGCGATAAGCGACGAGCTAGCTAGACTTGATGGCAAGCTTGATTACGAGATAAAGATCCAAAAAGAAGACGATGAAGAATTTGACGATTTTAGCGATCTTGATGGTGTGAAAGATACACCAGAGCAGCTAAATGAGCGTTTGGCAAGACAAGGACTTGATGGGCTTTTAAAAAAAGCTAGCGAGGTTGCGTCAGCTACAAAAAAAGATAAGAGTTTTGACGAAGAGAAACTACCTGAAATAAATTTGGACGAAGAATAGAAAATCTATGCTTTTAGGCTGTAAAATATCTTTTGCTATTCTATGGAATTAATATCCTGATCCGCGGAATATCACGGGTATTCAAATCCAAATTCATACTCTTTTAAAACTCCATTAGAAAAGATGAATTTCTCGTAGTAGAGTGGCATGTCAAATTCTTGCAAGAGGTTGCTCTCGTTTTGCTCAGTGATGTAGGTGACGATAGAGGTGGCATTTTCTTCTTGTAGATCGTTTGGCTTGCCTAGCTTCTTTAAAATTTGGTCTTGTTTGTCACCAAGTTTGATGCCAGAATTTGTAGTAAAATCTTTTATTTTGCTGGAATTTATATAATCTTTAGTCAAATTTTTATCAAAAAATTTGACATTTATCCTTTGGACCTCACCGCTACCACCACAACAAAAATCGAGCGTCATTATCTGTGTTCTTGATAAGATTTTAAGATAGAAGTCAAGAGATTTTAGCAATTTCTTTCAAAATGGGGAATATCAATAAAGCTTTTAAAATTACCGCCCCAACGATTAGAACTATTTAGGCTCTCCCAGTAATTACCAATATTTTGTAATTCTTCTTTAGTTTGCAGCCATTTACCATTTCGAAAAATATGTAAATCAATAGCACAGCGTTTTAAATGATTTGAATTCATAGTTTTACTCTTGCCACTATTATAATAAATTTCTTGCTGAGTTTGTGTCCTTTCTAATTCGCCACCCCTTATAGAGTATCCGTTAGAATGAAGATAATTTAAAAGTTTTTCAACATCTTTCATAAAAGCTTCTTGATGCTCGCCAAGTGTCATGTTAATCCTTTTCTATCCTTTTATCTAAGGCTTTATCAATTTTTGAATATATCCAATCAGTGCCACGCCAAGTCACAAAACCAGCAAGAGCAACCGAAACTCTAATATTGTTTAGAAAGAAAAAAAATATTTCATAACTGATCCAACATAAAAACATAGAACTTAAAAAACTAAGCAAATAAGATAAAATTTTATATTTGATTTTAGAAAAATCTTTAGTTTCAAGATTTAAAATCGACGCTATAAACCCAACAAAAAGAACTAAAATTAAATAATTATCGTCCTTGTTTAAATTGTCCATTTACACAGCCTTTTAATAAATCTTCTATTCGTATGCAGTAAATAATTAAATCTTTTAAACTTTCTGGATTTAATGGATCAAAAATAGGCTTATCTGGAATTGTTACATTACATTCTATAGGCATATAAGCTTCTTTAATAGCACCTTGTGAAGATTTTGCAGAGCAACCAACAAACAAAACAAGATAAGACAGCAAGAAAAAGAAAAATAGTTTATTTGGAATAATTGCCATTGCTAAACTCTAAAAGTAAAGTATCGTAAAATTTTAGCTTACTTAAGCAGTCGTCCGTTTTGGGTGTTTCGATCATGCTAAAACGTTTTTGTAATTTTTGATTTAAAATATTATTTTCTTTAGATATTTTTTCGCTATCTATTTTTAATTGCTTAATTTTTAAATTTTGATTATCAATAATTAAAAAAGCGTTTTCAGTATTTTGTTTTTCGATTGCTAAATTAGTTTTTAATGTAATGGTTTCAGTGGTAAGATCTTTAATATCATCTTTCAAAATAGAAATATAAAGCGATAAAGCAAGGTATATAAAAGCATGGATTAACAGCCCCCTATTAAATAGGGAGCTTAAATTTAACATTGAAAACACTATTTTACTTTTCTAGCACTAATAACGTAAATTTCATCAAACTTAACGCCATTAAATTTTTTACCAGCTAAAGCGGTTTTGATCTGGTCTTCATCGATACTAGGCTTAGTATAAAAGCTAAAAGTAGTTTTATTGCCAGCCGTATTTTTACCAGTAATAGTATATTCAATAACGCTTGCTTCGCTTGAATTACCTTGCTCATTAGCACGAGAAAGTATTACGTAAGTTCCTTCAAGAGCATTATCACAAAATGCTTTAGCTTCAGTACCACCGCACGGCAAAGCAAAGCCATAAGTTCTATTATTTATTGTATTTTTAACTAAACATTTAGACATCTCTTACTCCTTAAAGTCTATCAAATTTCAAAGTTACATAATCGCATTTAACAGCAGTATCATAATTTGCATCTAATTTGCCAGTGAAATCAGAAAGAAAATTTTGAAACATATAACTTTGTTTAACGTGCGGGATAGTTACCATAGTAGAAATTCTACCAGTCGCAGTCTTAGCACCAACGATCACATTTTTACGATTAAGTGGATCAGGTGTTGAAGCTAAAGCAGTGCCACCATCGCCAAAGACTGAATAACTTTCAACTTTGCCAGCTAAAAGCGGAAGTAAAGCATCTTCATCACTACCACTAGAAAAAGTAAGACTTTTTGCATAAAGTCCGTCTATTGATTGTCTTAACATTTTTTTATCCTTTCTTTTGTCATTCGACTTTTTTAAATTTGCTTGTTTTTGTTAAAACGTTTTAAACAAAGCAAATTTTAGAAAAAAAAATAAAAAGTTGTTTCATAGCGTTAAAAAATGCTGGAAATACGATATTAAAAAGAAATAAGCGAAACTTATAAAAATAAAGACAATGAAATAGGACGCTTCAGCAACGCTCAAAAGCTTCGCTTTTTCGTCCGCGAGTTTTGGCAACGTGCGTGGCTAGGGCAAAAACAAAGCGAAGATAAAAAGCAAAATAACATAACGCAGAAACCACGCACGCAACTTGCCAAAGAAAAACAAATAAGGAAGAAAAAATAAAGAAAAATAGACTTTAAGGAAAAAGGGGAGAATACGGCACACACCGCAGAGCGGTGGTAGTGCCGTATTATGGAAAGGGGACAAGGACGAAAAAAGGACTAAAGCAACTTACGCAAGATTTCACTAGGCAATTCAGGACGTAAAAAAAGAGAACTAAATTCAATAAACCAAACTAAAACAGCAATAACAATTAACCAGCCAACAATCCACCAGAAAAAATCAGAAAATGAATTAAACTTAGGGAACATAAAAACTCACCATAAAATAAAATAATGCAGATTATAAATACAAATTATTGAATTTTTACTTATCCATAAAAAGGGAACAAGAAACACCCTTTACAGCAAGTCCGCCTACTTCTAAATGTGTTTTAATTAAAGCAGATATTTCAGCCTCGTTTTTAGTCTTTTTTACATTATGAATTAAGATTTGCTTGCACATACGATTTTTATTAGATACAAAAGCTTTAAATTGCTTATTGTAATTGAAGTCATCAGACGGAAAATTAGTTTTTTGAGTTTCAAACTCGACTTTATAAATATACTTAATTTCAGCAGTAGAAACAGCATCTAAAAAAGCAATTAGATCGGAAACACTTTTAGCTTCAAGCGTTGAAGTGATAACCCTATTGCCTTGCTGTTGTGTAATTTTGTAGATAGGCATAATACTCCTTTTTTGAAAATCGATAAACTGATAAATAGCGATGTTGTAAATTAAAGTTAGTTACATCGCTATAAAATTGAGAATAAAAAGAAGAGAGAGAATTTTCAAATATATTAATAAAATCAGAAAATTCATAAACAAAAGATTTATTAACAAAACTAGAAAAAATAGAAAAAAGATTAAAAGCTTCAGTATGAATACCAGCATAGTCACAATCCAAAAGACCAAGACGAAGATCACTTCTAAAAAAGGGGCTAGAAGATGAATAACAAGAAAAAGCAGAAAAGGAAAGACGGCTGGTATATTTTGCATAATTAAAAGATGCAGGAATACAAAAATAAAAGTAATCAGATCGATCACTAAAAGAAAAGAATAAATTACTATCAAAATAAGAAGAAATTTCAGAAGAGCTGGGCAAATCCGTAATATTAATCTTACCAGATGGAGTTAAAAAATCAGTGCCTACCCTATATTCATAATCGGCAGCATCATCGCTATTATAATGCATGTGTAAAGGTACATTAGCCTTTTTAATACTAGAATTAGTATAAGCAGAAAAATAAAAACCAAGACCAAAAAGAGAAGAAATACGCTTATCACGGATACAACTATTACCAAAAAAACCGCAATCAAAAAGCGCATCTTTCTTATCATATTTTTCATCAATACTAGCATTTAAATTTTCAGTGCCAGCACGAAAAAATAATATTCTCTCAATATAAAAAGTAAAGTCTTTTTTCTTATTACAACAACCACACAGCAAAGAAACCATTATTCTTTACCTACAAGATCACGACAAAGAATTTTTAAAAGACGATTTGTTTCATCCAAAGATGCTAAACCGCTTTTATCATCTTTTTTATCTTTTAAATTGTCAGTTAATATTTTTTCAATACGAGCAAGACAAGCACCAATACTATCAAACTTTTTCATTTCTTCTTCAAAAGCTTTCTCACAATCAAGAGCCATGCTTTTTATCCTTTCCATTAAAATAGCCTAGTCCATTCATCATAGTAATAAACATTTCACTAAGACCAAGAATATTGCCAGCATCATCAGTAACAAACATAAAATCAGCAACGTGATTTAAAGCGTCAATATCAATCTTATCACTTCCAGTTATACGTCTAAGAATTTCTTTATCTTGCGGAGTAAAGCGAGAGCTAAAAAGCTTAAAAAGTAGGGTTTGATTTATATTATCAACCTTTGCTTTTGCATAGTTAAATTCTTGATTTTTAGTTTCTAAAATATGCTGACGTTGATTAATAATAGTATTGACATTTTGGAGTGCTGAACTATTAGAATTATTAGCGTTAATTACTTGATTACCACATTCAACCAACACTTTAGCAACACCAACACGATCAGAAAAATTACCAGTTAAAAAACCAAGCATCCTATTAAGTTTAGTGCCTTTTATATTACCAAGCTTACTTTTAGCGTATTTACCTAAAGGAGATAGTAAAGCTACAACACCAGCATAAACAACACTCATAATCTTATCAACTACTTTTTCTTGTAGCTGAATATATTTGACTAAAGCAGCGCTAAACATAATAGTAATACCGCTATTTATTGCATCTTTTAAAATGCCGTCATCCATACCACTTTTTTTAAGCCTACTTAAAACTTCATCATAAGCAACACTATAAGTTAGGTCTTCAAACATTTCGTGGATACCAAGTTTTAAAATTCTTCCAGCTTCAGAACGTTTATCAGCCATTATTTTAAATCCTTAAGTAAAGTTTTACTAGGTAATTCAGTATCAAACAGATCTTTAAAATTTGGGATAGGAATATCAAATAAATTTAAAGCATCGCTATCTAATTCAAAACTATTTTCATCAGTTAAGACACGAGCCTGAACAGCTTGACGAGATAAAGCAATATCGCGTGGCGAAGCGTTAACAATAGTATTGCCGTCGAGATCCTTTACAGCAATCGAAGTCTTATCAAAATCAGCTTTTTCTTTATAAATTTCAAGCGTTTTAGTTGAATTATCACTAAGTATTTTTTGATTATCGACATAAGAACTAGGTAAAGTAATCTCAACTGGCTTATTAATAGCCAAAGAAGCGTTTAAATTATTATCGACAGCAACACTGGCTTTAAGCTTAACACCAGCCAAACCATCTTTCATAGCTTGCGAATACTCTTTTGAATTAATAACAAGCTTTTCTAAATTTTGATTATATACTTTTTGATTTTCGCCAATAGTTGAGATATATTTAGAAATTTCACTATTAATTTTTTCTTGAGATTTTAACACTTCTTTAAAATCTACACCAGTAGAAACAGCGGAATTAGTGCCAGTATTTGACGAAGCATTATCATATATACGATCGCCAGTATAAGGATTATAAAGCGTTTTAGTAGTAGGATCAACCCAATATCCAGTTTTTCTATCAAATGTAACACGCCCTTGAATTTCTGGAGATTGATTATATAAATTGTCTTTTTTAACGCTAGCTTGTTTATCAAAAGCGTTATTTTTCACAGCTCCTAAAACAGCTAAATTTAAAGACATAAGCTTTAATATATGATTTTGCTGATCTAAAACACCAAGTAAAGTTAAGGGAACACTACTAGGCTTATCGTTATCAGATGGCTTAGGTAAATTATCTTCTTTAGGCTTTTCTTTTTCTTTTTGTGCGTCTATTGCTTTAGCTTCACGTTGTTTAGCATAATATTCACTAAGTTCTTTTATATTTTTATCAACATCGACACTTTCTTTTTTATCAAAAAAACTATTATAAACATTTTTTAATCCCCAAATACCAAGAGCAGTTATATCAGTAACAGGATTATCTTTTAAATCAAAATTAGCACCAGCACCAATAGCACCAGCAACCCCACCAGCTTTTAAAGCACTATTAACTTGACTAACTTTACTAATAGCTTGAGTAATACCAGAATACATTATTTAAAATCCCTCTCTTTATAAATAAATAGGTGGCTCACTACTTTCGGATTTAGCTTGCTTTTCAACGGCTTCATTACGTAATCTTAAGAATAAACTAAATAAATCTTCTTCGCCAGAATATTCAAAAATTTGTTTAACAACATCAGATAGATCAAGAGAATTAACGGCAGAACTCTTAAAAACATAAGCATATAAAGCAATAACATACTTATAAAATGTTTTATCAAACTTAAATGGTCTAACTAATCCAGCTGGAACAAAAATTCGGCGAACACTAAAAACACCAAGTTTTACTAATTCATAATCAAGACAAAAAACATCATAAAAAAGGATAAATTTATTAAGACCAAGTTGCAATAAAGAGCAACCTAAAACATAAAAAGGCAAGCTAAAATCTTTAATTTGAACGATTTGACCTTTAGAAAAAGCTCCTAAAGTAATATCACTTTGTATAGTTGAAAATGGTAAATCAAGAAGAGCAGAAGAAAAAATATTAGCTAGATTAAAATCAGAAGAGAGAAGTTTATGCCCCTTTGGTATATCTTTCTTTTCAATTTCAACGTAAAGACCAGAGATAGCAAAACGTATATCAGAAACATCTAAAGGATTTAAAATACAATCGCAAATAAAAAATTCATCATCGCCACCATAAACCAAAAAATCAAACAATTTAACGAAAATTTGATTAGAATAAATATCTTTAAGATATATCGGATCATTAGCATTACAACGATGAATGGTTTTAATATCATCTAAAGAATAATTGCAAGGCTGATACTGACTAAGACTATTTATTAAAGAACCGCTATCACTTAAAGAGAAAGCACCTAAATTTTTAATAATATTTAACATTTTATAACCCTTTTTTAAAATAAATCTAATCTAGGCTGTTTAACAGCAAAAATATATTTACGACCATTTCGCAAGGAATAACCTTTGCTATCTAATAGCTTTTTCAAATTTGTTTGAATAAAAAGAATATTTAATTCATCAAGAGCCGAGTAAAAAGCCTTTCTACTACCAATAACAATATCAGCCCAAATAAAACCAAGCTTTTTGGCGTAAAGCCTTTTAACGATAGGACATTTAATATCAATACAAATAACATCCTTGCCACTATCTAATAATTCACACACCAAAAGACCATAAGCGTTTAATTTTTGCATTGAAACCCCTTTAAAGCATTCGTTATAGGATGGATATAATCATCATTTCTTATTTTGCTAATGGCAACAAAAAAATCATTTAAAGAAGCGTTAAAAACATCAAAAAGGGGATTATCTATATCTAAATTTTGATTTTTTATAGTTTTTTCATTTTTCAAAAAATTGCCTGCAAGCTTTGATAAGCCGTATTCGTGAAGAGTTAAGCCATCATTTTCAAGATCTTTAAGCGTTTCAGTAAAAACATATAAAAAATTCTCACCGCTAACACCCAAATTAGTATAAACAGCACTTACAAAGGCTTTTAAAGCCATTTTTGCTTTTTTAATATCCTTTGACTGAATAAGATCGTGCATAGTAAGAGCTTTAAATTTATCATCGCCCCAAGGCAAGAGCATATCCCAAAATTTAAGCCTATTATCATCAAAATCGCATCTTTGATAAATTTTTCTTGCACTATCACTTTGAATAGTGCCAGCAGTTAAACGATTAATTTCATCATCAGTTAGATCATACCATTTACAAATACTAAGCCCTTGCGACCAAAAAGCCCCCAAATGATTAAAAATATAAGCAATTTCATCACTTTCATTAATAGGGATTAATCTTTTTATTGCAGATCGCCCAAACTCCGCTTCATGTCTAAATACAAACATATCAACAGCGGGGTTAAAGCCGTTTATTTCCCATTTTGTAAAAATTAGAGTTGAAATATTTTTGCTTTGAACTTGTTTTATTTTGTCATAAACCCTAAACATATGCGGATTTTTTCCGAAGCTTACACCTTCGAAGCGAGTAAAACGCATAAAATTATTAACATTAATTTCAGTTATATCATTAAAAACTGGCGAATTTTCATCAATTATTAAATCATCGTCATCTTTTTTATATTGATCTGAATAGTTAGAAACCCTTTTTAAACTTCTAAATTGTAAAAAATCTTGTGGAGTATATTTTATGCCAGTTACATCAGTTGCAAGGTCGAGCCTTAAAACACTTATTTTAAAATGCTCTTTAAATATATCACTTAAAAATTTATTTACAAGCTCATAGGCTCTAACGTGTCCATATTTAAGTAAAAATATGCTTCTAAATTGAATTTTTAAATGATATAGCCCTTTTGGCTTAAATTTAGTATCTGAAATGGTGCAAAATATATCATCGTTTGAAAAATATCCAAAATATTGACCTAAGCCTTTACTTGATACTTTAAAATTTCCGTAATCAAAGCCTAAATCATCCAAAATATACTTTTCGCCAAATGTGCGTAAATTTTGTGCTTGTTGTTTTAGCGTAGCGATCTTGCGAATAAAGCTTGAAAAAGTTGTATTAAAAAATTTTTCATCAATACAATTTACGCCGATAACTAAAGTATCGATGCCTTGATGAAGTATTTTAAATCTATCGTCTTTATATATCATTTTTTAAACCTTTAACAAAACCCAGCTTGTCCCGCCTAACCTTGCTGATAGTCTAGGCACGGGGCTAAGGTTTAGCCCCTATTTTTCAAGCATTCGAGCCATTTTTAAGTGCTTCCATTTTTAGCATCGCCGTGACAAAACTATCAATCGCAGGCACAAATTTATTAAAGACAATAACTGGGGTCGAGTTATAAGCATCTTTATAAAGCCTATATTCGATCTTACCGCTAGCAATATATACTTCATCTTCTTTTAAATCGAGATATTGCTCTTGTGTTATTCTCGTAGAATGCTCTCCGCCACTATTAAGAGCGACAAAAGTTATCATATAACTATCATCCCACTTTTCAAACTCTCCAAGCTCGTTTATAATGGGATTGTTATCTTTATCTAGCTTTTGCTTACCATCGATCTTTTTAGTCTTTGTGATTTTAATCTTTTGCTCGAAATAATCTAAATTTTGGTTGAGAGATCGATAAATTTCTCTATAAAGATTTTCGCTTGTGCTGTCCATTAATGGAGCTGTTGCATTTTTTGCCATTTTTAATCCTTTGTAGTAATGTTTTCAATTTTGAATATATTGTTGATCGCACGAGATAGCGACGACTTAGAAACCTTAGAATTATTAATAATGTCCTTTCTTGTTAATGTTTTTTGTTTTTGTAAAACTTTGCAAACAGCTTTTAAAATTTCGATATAAGCTGGACGCATTAAAAAGCCTTTGCTTGAACGTTAAAGGGAAATAAGCTTTTTAAATAGCGAACTATCGCACACATAACAGCAACGACAGCAACCATTTTCTTTTTACCATTAGCTAGCAAACGCTCATAGCGTGTTTTAAATTTAGCGTTAAAACGAATTGCACATAATGCAGTCATAAAAAGAATACGCCTTATATTAGAATTACCCATTTTATTTATCTTCTGGCTTTTATGAACGCTTGAGCCACTTTGAAAAATTCTAGGACTAAGACCAATAAAGCTTATAAATTGTTTTTCAGATTTATCCCTATTAAAGTGTAATTGTGGAAATAAATTTAAAGCGAGATCAATGCCGAAGCCTTTATTTTCTTTAATGATCTCTTCTGTTTCTGGAATAGCTTTTTTAACAAGATCAAAAGCTAGTTTTTGAAGCATAGCTTGAAGTTTTGCAATCTCTTTTATAAGATTTGCGATAACGTCATCAATTACTTTATTATTTAAAGTTTTTTGAGAGCTTTTAAAATTTTTAAGTTGAGTATTTATTTTTTGGAGCAAATTTAAGGCTGAATTGTAACTTTTTATCTCTAAATACTCGGTATTATATTTATCAGGTGCAATCTCACTTTTAAAAGTCCTAGCATAAACAGCCAAGCCATAACTATCGCTTGTATCAGTTTTTATAGTGCTAAGATGCTTTAAAAATAAAGATGATTTATAGGGGTTTGTAACACAATATCTAATACCTAAATCAGATAAAGCCCTTTGAAGTGCCAAATGATAGTTTGAAGTTGCTTCAAAAACAACTAAAATTTCATCATTTTTAAAACTATTAAAATAAACTTTGATAAGCTCATAGTTATTAGGCAATGTTTCAAATTTAGCTTTCTCACTCGTGATAGAAGTTAAAAAACAAACGTCGATTTTATCTTTAGAAACATCAACACCACAAAAAAACGCTTTTTTCATTTTTTGATACTCCTGAATAAAATTTAGGTTATGTTTCTTTCTTGTATTCAGTGTCAAGCACTAAGATTTTTAATCGAAACATTAACCCATAAGCCCTAAATCTTAAGAACAGTGTAAAACACTTTTTTATGAAGCAGGGGCTTATGGAAATTTTATAAAATCAAAAGAGAAAAACGAAACAAGACAAGGTAAATTCTCTTTGATTTTATGGAAGTATCATACAAATTTATGAAGCTTGCCTTTTCGCCATCTAAGAAATATTTAATTTTTTTAGATGATAAATTACTTGTAGGTAAAATTTTACCTACTTTGATTTTGTCTATGCTTGTTGTGTGCGGCAAATTTTCACTGGCTGTTAAATTTAGAAAACCTAAAATTAGAGATAGTATTAAAAAATGTCGTATCATGTTATTCCTTTACTATAATTTTTTTTGGAGGCTTAGAGTTATTTGGATTATTTTTTATATTAATAGTAGCATGAATACTCTTTTTGTGTTTTAATAAATTTTTCATAATTTCTTCAAACTCCAAAAGCTCTTTTTGGGTGCCAGTAACTCCAATACAACCAAGTGTTCCTTTGTTGTTACCATCTGGATGAATTCTTAGAAGTGATCTTTCAGTTTTAAATTGTGGATTTAGGTTAAAACTAAAACCTACTCCATGAATATTCATACCAGGATTATAATCTTTGTCTTTTCTTCTGTTTCTATATGTATCAACTGTATATTCTCCATTTTGTGGAGCACCGCTTCCAAATCCACCAGCTACCATTGTAATGGACAGTATAATGTCATCATTTTCTTTTAAATATAAAAGTCCATTTCCCATTTTACTATTTTCCATTGTTCCCTCGATTAATATGTTGTATATCTTATTATTGACATCAACCCCAACCCCCTCATCTCCATCTTCCCACATACCTTTATTTACTCTAGTTAAACTCTTTGATTCATTAAAAGAGTTAATAAATTTATCCATATTCTCTTTATTTAATAAATTTATACCAAGCTTATCATCTTTATCTTCATTAGACTGATTATTAGAGCTCTCTTCTTTTGCATAAATTTGATATCTCTTATTTGTATTCTCATCACTTTTTAGCTCTTTGCTTAGCTTGTCGTCTTCATAGATATTTATCTCATTTGATGAGATATTTTTATTTATATATAAGTAATTATCATTTTTTATTAAAGCATCGTCTTTATTATCACTAAGCTTTAATTTAGCATCAAAGCTCTTCTCTTTTATAGCATGCTCAAACTCATATATAACTAGCTTATCATCTTTAAATTTAATATATAAAGGTATCTTTATATCTATTCTTATATGATTTTTGCCATATCTTGTATAAAACTTAAATTTATCCTTATCACCTTCAAGATATGCGAAAAATACTATAGTATGACTACCTTGCTTTAGCTTATCTAGATCATCTTTTTGTATAACATCTGAAATTTTAAATGTTATCTCTTTGCCCTTTTGATCTTTTAAGCCTACTACATCTTTTGGATTTGATTTGGATAGCTCATCATACTCTTTACTTTTTATTACCTTATAACCCCAAAGTATCTCTTTATATCTCTTACTACCTTTTTCTTGTTTATATATAGCTTTTAAGCATATTGGCTCATTTGTCTTAAATGGATACTCACTATCAGAGATTACATTTGTTATATGATCTGCTATATCTCTTAACGAGACCTTATTGCTATAGCAAAAGTTAGAGTTACTCTTATCTTGATATCCTAAAGATATTACAGCTGTATCAGTGTGAGCATGAATATCTTTAGTGCTATAAACTTTACTTAGATCACTTGAATAAAGTATAAATTTAGTATCTCCTTTATTCTCTTTATCTATTGGGATATTAAATGTAGCTGTATATGAGTTTTTGATATCTGAGTCTTCATTTTTTACTAAAGATATACTCTCATATATACTTTTATCAAAGCAGTGATGAAGATATATCTTATCTATATCTTCACTTACCTTGCCATCTTCGTTTTCAATGATGAGATTATTTATTGTAAGAGTAAGACCTGAACTTGATGCTGATGTAGGTACTATATTGTTGCCATGAGCTAGACGAAGCTTTATATCAAACATAGCTGAGTCTTTATCATCTCTTAGGGTAAAGTTATTCTCTTTGGCGAAATTTAATAAAGAGAAATTTAGGTGTTTGTTGTTAGACGAGGGGAGTTTGAAGTGATGAGAAGTAGGCACACTACTCCTCTTTTCTATTCTCTGGTAAAACTAAATGACCATTTTTGTCTATTAGGGAGTATTGCACGAGCACAATATATAATAGGTCATCTATCTGTGGATAATCGGCACCATAGTGGTAAATTTTGTACTTTTGCAAAAATTCGTTATTTATTTCAGCTCTTTTTGCATCTCTTGGTGCGCTACTATTTTCTATTGGTACATACTTTAAGGTGTCTTCAAAAACCTCCTTAAATTTCTCATAATCTTTGCCATAAATTCTTTTAAAAAGCTCTTTATCATTTTCATAAAGTATTAAAGCTAGCTTGGCAGTATACTCTCTATAGAAATTCTTTACACAATAGATACTTTCAGATACAAAAAATGCTGACCTTGTGATAAAGCTATAGTCATACTCTTTTTTTGAGTATCTAATGCACTCTTTTTTACTATCTTTTATCCTTTCTCTAGCTATCTTATGAGCTTTATCTTTTAGCTTGGGATTTTCTTTTATGATTAGATTATAAAGATCGCTAAAATAGTTATCTCTAAAAGAATTATAGTCTGACTGGCATATAAAGTCTTCCAAAGAATATTTTTTAAATTTATATTTGCCTTTGGAGTCATAGCAAGCAAAGCTTGGTTTGCTCTTTGTGCCGTAATCCCTCCAAGGGCTTGAATCATAATCATTTAGTTGGTAAAAATCATTACTAAATTTATTGATAGCATTTTCAGGGCTTAAAGGCTCAAAAGTGCTTAAATTTAAACTAGCAATCAGGGCTAGCAATATAATTTTAAATTTCATCACAATATTCTACTTATTTAAATATATTTACTTTTAAAAAGCGTTACTCAAATTACCTAATTACTACTTATTTTTATAAAAGTTTTTTCTCATGTCATTAAGAATTTTTGAAGTGATTTGATTTATATAAAGTCTATTCTTTTTACCATGATCTGCGTAGTAATTTTCTACTTTATTAATTTTTTCATCGTTTGCAGTTTCATCTATATATCCAAATTTCCAAGTGTACTCATACAAATAAAATTCCGAGGCTAAATTTTTAAAAAGTATATAAAAATCTACTATGTTTCCGTCTCTGTCTTGAGTTCCGCCTTTAAACTCAACTATATCGCCATTAGCTGTAACGCTCCACATAGACATATCGTTATAACAGAAACGCCATTTTTTTATCTTGTCTTTGTAAATAATGGCGCACTCTTTTATGTCTATTGCACGACCTAGATTGTCGTCGTTATAATCACGTAAAATCTTTACAGAATAGCTATCGCTGCCTATTTTAAAATAATAGTTAGATGCGTCTTTGTATTTAAAATTTGGTATTTCATCTTTTCCCATACCATTGCAAGCCAGCAATAATATTAATAAAAATGCACTATTTAAAAATTTGAAAAATTTCAGCATTTCTAATCCTTGTGTAATTTTCTTTTCTATCTCTTTTGCTTTGGTTGTCGGTCCCCCTATTAATAACATAAGTTATTTTATCTACTACATTTTCATTATTTGAGTCATTTTTACTCTCATCTGCTATTTTATGCAGATTATTAGAAAGCCAAAACCATGCAGCACTCATTATCGCGTACTTTCCATATCCGGCTACTAAAGTTGGATTTTCTACTATATTATCTTCAGTATTAAAATTTTTATTAATATAGTTATTGAAATTTGAGTAGCCGCTTCTCCCAGTTAAATGAAAAAAGCCCCTGCCTATGAAATTCCAACCATCATCTCCGCCTTGATTGCCATTTTTATCGCTATAAACATAGTTAGCTATGGCTTTAGGTCTATCCTCTTCTTCAATAGCAATAAGTTCGTCCGCTTTATTTGGATTTTCTTTAAATTTGCTTCTAAAAACAGTTCTGAGTCTATCTGCGTTTTTATATAATATATTCTCGCTTAGTTGAAGTTTATTTCCTCCAACCTCTTTATAAGCTTGTCCAAAAAAATGCTCTAATCTATGTCTGGTATCAAGCTTATATTTTACATACATCTGTACTCCGTCCGTGTCTCTTCTGTTTAGCTCATCTACCATCTCTTGTAAGATATATTCTTGATCTTTTTTTATATCGGTAAATACCCGTTTTAACATACTTAGCGTAAAAGGATAGTCTTTTATATCTATTAAAACCCCAACCCCCTCATCTCCATCTTCCCACATACCTTTATTTACTCTAGTTAAACTCTTTGATTCATTAAAAGAGTTAATAAATTTATCCATATTCTCTTTATTTAATAAATTTATACCAAGCTTATCATCTTTATCTTCATTAGACTGATTATTAGAGCTCTCTTCTTTTGCATAAATTTGATATCTCTTATTTGTATTCTCATCACTTTTTAGCTCTTTGCTTAGCTTGTCGTCTTCATAGATATTTATCTCATTTGATGAGATATTTTTATTTATATATAAGTAATTATCATTTTTTATTAAAGCATCGTCTTTATTATCACTAAGCTTTAATTTAGCATCAAAGCTCTTCTCTTTTATAGCATGCTCAAACTCATATATAACTAGCTTATCATCTTTAAATTTAATATATAAAGGTATCTTTATATCTATTCTTATATGATTTTTGCCATATCTTGTATAAAACTTAAATTTATCCTTATCACCTTCAAGATATGCGAAAAATACTATAGTATGACTACCTTGCTTTAGCTTATCTAGATCATCTTTTTGTATAACATCTGAAATTTTAAATGTTATCTCTTTGCCCTTTTGATCTTTTAAGCCTACTACATCTTTTGGATTTGATTTGGATAGCTCATCATACTCTTTACTTTTTATTACCTTATAACCCCAAAGTATCTCTTTATATCTCTTACTACCTTTTTCTTGTTTATATATAGCTTTTAAGCATATTGGCTCATTTGTCTTAAATGGATACTCACTATCAGAGATTACATTTGTTATATGATCTGCTATATCTCTTAACGAGACCTTATTGCTATAGCAAAAGTTAGAGTTACTCTTATCTTGATATCCTAAAGATATTACAGCTGTATCAGTGTGAGCATGAATATCTTTAGTGCTATAAACTTTACTTAGATCACTTGAATAAAGTATAAATTTAGTATCTCCTTTATTCTCTTTATCTATTGGGATATTAAATGTAGCTGTATATGAGTTTTTGATATCTGAGTCTTCATTTTTTACTAAAGATATACTCTCATATATACTTTTATCAAAGCAGTGATGAAGATATATCTTATCTATATCTTCACTTACCTTGCCATCTTCGTTTTCAATGATGAGATTATTTATTGTAAGAGTAAGACCTGAACTTGATGCTGATGTAGGTACTATATTGTTGCCATGAGCTAGACGAAGCTTTATATCAAACATAGCTGAGTCTTTATCATCTCTTAGGGTAAAGTTATTCTCTTTGGCGAAATTTAATAAAGAGAAATTTAGGTGTTTGTTGTTAGACGTTTGGTCTTCAAAGTACTTCATACTTATAGCGTCATCTTCTAGTTTATACTCTATATCATCACTATTTTGCTTTATGCTAGTAAAGGTAGCACCATTTATCTTATCTTCTTCATTTTTGTTTTCTTGATAGAGTATTACCGTATCTTTGCTCTTTGTATTTTTAAATTTTATCTCTTCATTTTTACTATCTTCATAAGAGTCAAATTTAAAGTCAGTAAGTATTAGCTCACATAAATTTACCTTGCCATAGTTTGGCCTACTAGAATTTAGCTCTTTTGGATTTAGCTCACTGCAATCAAATGGAGTCTGACTAGCTAGCACAACGGTAAATTCGCTCTTTTTAGGTTGAAAGACTCTAATGGGAGTTGTCATCTTCCTTGGACATAGTAAGAGTATATTTTCTTGTTTGTAAAATTCCTCCTCTCTTTGCCTTAAGAGCTTATTTATTCTTGAAGTGTTTGAAGCATTTGAGCTGATTAAATTTACGCAGTATATGTTTTCAAGGCTAAAGGTCTTTGTACTTTGAGTGCTTAATAAAGAATTTATCTTTGTAACAAATGGCTGAAATAAAGCCTCACATTTTGATGCATCTGATGCATTTAAATTTGACTCATTTTCTTGAAGCTTCATAAATTCTAAATGAGTGACGTTTTGGATGATCTCTTTATTGTTTTGATTTTTTGATTTATATTTTGCTTTGGATATATTTAAATGGCTAAAAACATCTATGCACTCGGCAAAATTAACATTTTGTTCATCGCTTTCATAAAGCCCAAGCTGATTTGAAATTTTTTCTCGCAAAAGAGATATTTTATTGCTTGCCTCATCACTAAAGCTCTCATATGCTAGCCAAAACCAGGCCTTAAAACGATTTTTGCTTTTGATATGGCTTGCTAGGGATGGATCAATATTACTTTTCTTGCTGATATAAAGAAGTGCTAAAAGCGCGATATGCTCTCTTGAAATTTGACCATTTTGCGTATCGGAAGTAAGTGAAACGGCTTGTAAATTTTTAAGCGGAGAGTTGTTTAATTTTTGATTTATCTCTTGGATTAGCGGCGTAAGCTTTTGCTCCAAGATGGCATTTAGCTGATCTTCCGAGCTAAATTCAAACTCAGGCAAAGTATCGGCACCTCCAGACTTTGCATAAGCCCCTTTTGCGGCATCATTTATCTTTTTAAAAAGTTCATCTGTATCTATCTTTTCTATGGTAGTCGTACTCGTGGTGTTAGTGATAGTTCGCTTGATATCTTTTATGACTTTATCTTTGTTATTTTTATAAATTTGAGTACAAATAAGTTCTATATCATCTTTTATACTAAAGCCATATCCAATGAGTAGTTTGTTGTTAGATATAAATGGCCTACTTATGTCATTGTCATATGAAAATTTTATGATATCTATTAAATTTCTTTTAAAATTTACATCATTTCTGGGCGTTAGAGGCATTAAACTTCCTTGGAAATTTTTGCTAAATATTAGCACAAACTTAAAAAGTATTCAACAATAAAACTTTATAGTAAAAATTTGTGTCAAAAACATAAATTTACATGTTTTTATTTTTGACAAGGCTACTTAAAAGGGCTTGTAAATTTTAAAGCGCCTTTATAAACTCTTTAAATTTATCGCCTCGCTCGGCATAGCTCTTAAACTGATCAAGGCTCGCAGCTGCCGGGCTTAGAAGCGCTATCTCGCTGGTCTTTAGCTCTTTATTTATCTCATTTACGGCATTTTGTAAAAAATCGCATTTTAAAGCCGGTATGCCAAATTTAGTCGCTAATTTCATAAGTTTGTCACTATTTGAGCCAATGGCGTAAATTTTTACTCTTAAACTCTTTAAGCCTTCAAAAAGTGGCGTCATATCAACACCCTTATCATCGCCACCAAGTATTAGATATATGAAATGATCTTTGTAGCGTTTTACGGCTTGTATGCTCGCATCTATGTTAGTCGCTTTTGTGTCATTGACCCAGATTCTGCCATTTTTATCGCTAAATTCTTCAAGCTTGTTTGCCTCGATGACGAAGGTATTTAAAAGTGCGACATCGCAGCGGTCAAATAAAATTTTCTCCACTGCAAGTGCTAGCAGTGCATCAAGCAAAAATGGCGTTTTGAAATTTATATCATCTACGCTTACGCCACAAAATTTAGCCAGATCGCTCTCGTCTTTGTAAGCGATCACTTTTGCCTTTGTTGGTGTGTTGGCGTAAATTTCAGGCACGATCGCCACGCTACTTTCGCTCATGCTAGCAAGCGGCTTTAGCTTAGCCTTTTCGTATTCGCTCATATCGCCATGCCAGCTTAGATGATCTGGAGTGATCGGCAAAAGCACGTAAATGCCTGGTGTAGCGTGATTTGTGTAGTGAAGTGTAAATGAGCTAGTCTCAAGTATCCAAATTTTAGCGTGCGGATCTAAATTTGCTAGTGCGATACCAACATTACCGCCCATTACCGAGCCCTTGCTCTCTAGTAGGTGCTGCGTCATCTTTGTGGTCGTAGTCTTACCGTTTGTGCCACTTATCCAGATATTAAATGGCAGATTTTCTTTATAAATTTCATAAAAATAGTCATACTCGCTAACTAAATTCTTAGCTTTTTTAATAAGCTCATGATAAGGCGGAATGCCTGGGCTTGGTATCTCTAGGCTGCTTTTTGCTGGATCAAATTCACTAACTGGCAAAAGAGCATTGCCAAACTCATCTTTTGAAATTTCACTAAATTTATCATCATAGATATCCCAAAGACCGTCTTTTGTGAAATTTTTAGCGATAGCCTTTATCGTACCACCGTAGCCAAATAGCGATTTTCTCATGGCTTTCCTTATCTGATCTTTAGCGCAGTTAATGCGATTAGATTTGCTAAAAGCGCGATGATCCAGAAGCGAACGATGATCTTATTTTCCGCCCAGCCTTTTATCTCAAAATGATGATGTATAGGCGCCATAAGAAAAATTCTGCGTTTAAAAATTTTAAAGCTGCCTACCTGCAGAATGACGCTTAGGGTTTCAACGACAAAGATGAGGCCAATGATGATGAGTAAGATTTCATTTTTGGTCGCAACGCCCATAAAACCGATATATGCTCCAACGCTTAAGCTACCGCTATCGCCCATAAAGACTTCGGCTGGATGGCAGTTAAACCATAAAAAGCCCATCAATGAGCCAATTAGGGCTGAAGAGACAACAACGCTTTCACCAACGCCTATGATCTTTGGCAAGAGTAAATATGAGCTAAAGACAGCGTGTCCGCAGATATAAGCAAAAACGCCAAGTGTCAGAAGCGAAAATATAGATGGCACAGTAGCTAGCCCGTCAAGCCCGTCTGTTAAATTTACTGAATTTGAAGCAGCGACTATGACCAGTGTCCAAAAGAAAATGGCAAAAATTTTTAAATCTAAAATAGGTTGCTTAAAAAAAGGTAGATAAAACTCGGTGCTAAGCTCGTGGCTTGCATATAAAAAAACAGAAATTACAAAGGCTATTAAAAACTGAAAAAAGAGCTTTGCTTTTGGGCTTAGGCCGGCGTGATTTTTTGCTCCTAAAATTTTACTATAATCGTCCTTGTAGCCAAGCAGTGTAAAGCAAACTAGGCAAAAGAGAGATATTAAGACAAATGCGTTATCAAGCCTTGCGCAAATTACCGTGGAAAGTACGGCTGTGAAGACAAAGACAAGTCCGCCCATAGTCGGCGTTTTGGCCTTTTTTTGGTGAGTTTGTGGGGCAAGCTCGTAGATAGGCTGGGCGGCGTTTTTTGCCTTTGCCCAAGTGATAAATTTGGGCATCAAATAAGTTGTGAGTGCAAAAGCGATGAAAAAAGCGATACCAGCACGGACGGTGATGTATTGAAAGATATTAAAATTTAAAATTTCATAGATATAGTAAAACATGATAGCCTTTATTTTTAAAAAAAGCAATTTTAGTATAATGGCCTTAAAAATTATCTAAAGTTAAGGATAAATTTTCAAAATGAGTCAAAAAACTATTTTAATAATAACTGATGGTATTGGATTTAATAAAAGCGCTAAATTTAACGCATTTGAGGCGGCTAAAAAGCCAAATTACGAGAAATTTTTTAAAGAAATTCCAAACTCGCTCATAAAAACCTCTGGAAACGCTGTGGGGCTACCTGAAGGGCAGATGGGAAACAGCGAAGTAGGGCATATGTGTATAGGAAGTGGGCGAGTTTTGTATCAAAATTTGGTCAAAATTTCACGCAGCTTCGCTGATGGCTCGATAGCAGAAAATGAAGCCCTAAAAGCTCTTTTTAAAAAGTGCAAAAAAATTCACGTCATAGGGCTTTATAGCGATGGCGGCGTACACTCACATATGGAGCATTTTGATGGTATGTGTGAGCTTGCTAGCAAAAATGGCTGCGAGGTTTTTGCCCACGCTATCACCGATGGACGCGACGTTAGCCCAAATAGTGGTATAAATTTTATAAAAAGTTTGGAAGCTAAATTTAAGGTAGCTACCGTTTGTGGGAGATTTTATGCGATGGATAGAGATAAACGCTGGGAGCGCGTAAAAGAGGCCTATGATAGCTTGGTAAATGGAGCAAATTTAAGCAGCTTATCGCCTAGCGAATATCTACAAAAAAGCTACGATGAGGGCGTGACAGATGAGTTTGTAAAGCCAGTAAGCTTTAATGGCTTTAAAGGCATAGGCGAAGATGACGGCGTGATCGTAATAAATTTTAGAAATGATAGAGCAAGAGAAATTTGCCAGGCTCTGGGCGAAGAGAAATTTAGCGAGTTTGAGCGACCTTTTGCTATCAAAAATCTAATTACTATGAGCGAATACGACGCAAATTTTAAATTTGATGTGCTATTTAAAAATGAAAAGATAAAAAATACCCTAAGCGAGGTCATAGCAGCTGCTGGGCTAAGGCAGCTTCACACGGCTGAGACTGAAAAATACGCCCACGTAACATTTTTCTTTAATGGCGGCGTCGAGGAGTTAGCCAGCAACGAAACGAGGGTGCTAATCCCTAGTCCAAAGGTAAAGACCTATGATGAAAAGCCAGAGATGAGCGCAGCAGAAGTTTGCAAAGCCGTGCTAAAAGGTATGGATGACGAGCAAGATTTTATCGTGGTAAATTTCGCAAATGGCGATATGGTGGGACACACTGGCAACTATGAGGCCGCTATAAAAGCGGTAGAGGCAGTAGATACGGCTCTTGGGGAAATTTACACTAAAGCAAAAGAGAAAAACTATGCGATGATCATCACGAGCGATCACGGAAACTGCGAAGAGATGCGCGATAGCAGCGGTGAGCTACTGACAAACCACACGACTTATGATGTCTTTTGTTTTGTGATGGCTGATGGTGTAAAAAAAGTAAAAAACGGCGGTCTAAATAATATCGCTCCTAGCGTTTTAAAGATCATGGGGCTTGAAATCCCGGCTGAGATGGACGAGGCGCTAATATAAAATAATGGAGCTAGTCGAGTTTTTTGGAGCTGATAAAGTCATAACTTTTATGCTCCTTTTTGCACGTCTTAGTGGGCTCATTGTTTTTTTCCCATTTTATTCTCACAATCAAATCCCAATGGTTGTAAAGACTTTACTAGTTTTTGCTCTTTGTATTGTGCTTTTTCCGCTCTCACACACCCATGAGCATGCTATAAATTTTTTGATCATGGAAATTTTAAGTGAGGCCATACTCGGACTTTGCGCTGGACTTTTGCTAAATATCGTTTTTGCCATACTTCAAATGGCTGGCGAGCAGATCTCTATGATCATGGGTTTTTCGATGGCTTCAGTGCTTGATCCACAAACTGGTACAAACTCACCGGTGATTGCAAATATTCTAAATTTTATTGCGCTTCTTGCATTTTTGATGCTTGATGGGCACCATTTAATATTACAGTTTTATTCCACTTCACTTTCTGCTATACCGCTTGGAGATTTTTATCCAAGAAGTGGTGTGATGAGCTACGCCCTAAAGCTCTTTGGTAATCTTTTTATGTTTGGATTTGTTCTAGCTTTTCCTATTATCGCGCTTTCTATACTTTCGGATGCTATTTTTGGCATGCTTATGAAAACCATGCCACAATTTAACCTATTAGTTGTTGGCTATCCTATTAAGGTAAGTATCGGCTTTTCGGTTTTGATAGCTATTTTAGCCGGCATTGTAAAAATCATAACTGATATGATGGTACAGATTTTAAACGATATGCCAGCACTATTTTTTTAAGTAAATAGCAATGAAATTTATCATAGAATACAGCCTCAAGCTCTTCAAGGAGGGATTATGAAAGTTGCACTTGTAAACAAAAACCCCGCAGTTTCTCGCCTTATAACGTTAAGTTTAAATAAGCTAGGCATAGAATATAGCGAATTTGACGATGTTAATAGTGTTGGCGATCAATTTGATTATATTATCATCGATAGTGATATGGATAGCAGTGATGTTAATTTAAATCAAAAGATAATGTATCTAGCACCTAGAGGCGGTGAAAAGCCAGATTTTGCTGATGTTATGCTTGAAAAGCCCTTTTTACCAACAGAATTTATTAGTTTGTTTGAACAAAACAAAGATACTGACAATGATAAAGAACTTGAGCTTGGACTAGATGAGTCTGCAAATTTTAATGACTTTGACGAAAGTAATAAAAACTTTGATGATTTAGAAAATTTTGAGCTTCCAGAAATTGATATGGGTCTTGAAAATTTAGCAAAAGAAGATGATAAGGCAGATAAATTTGATAACGAGGCTTTAGATGACGAGTTTTTAAAAGAGGAGCTAAGTGAACTAGAGGCCGAGGATTTAAAGGATAAAGATATCAGTTTTGATGAAACAGACACTGAACTCATAGATGATGATATTATAAATGACATAGCTAGCAAATATATGGCTGATTCAGAAGATATAGACAAATCCTTAGAACAAAATAATGAGCCACCTATGACAAAAGAAGAGCATAGCGATGACTTTGATGAGCTTAGTTCGCTTGTGGATGAGATAGATGATATGGGCGAGAGCGACTCGGCGGATGAAGAGGCTAAAAACGAGCTTGATAAAATGGTCGAGCAAAATTCTCAAAATTTAGAAACTGCCGAGCTTAATGAAGACTTTGTAGATGATATAAGCCAAAGTAAAAAAGAGCTCAGCGAGATCGAGTCTTTGGATAAAGAGCTAAACGAAGAAGCTAGTGAGGCTAGTGAAAATTTTGATGAGCTAGAGACTGATTTTGGTAATGATGAAGATTTTGAGCCTGAAAGCAGCGAGGCAAATTTGATAGATGAAGCTAGTCAAAATTTAGAGGAAGATATAGATAAAGAATCTACCAAAGAAGCAGAGGAGATTTCTTTGCATGAAGATATAGACCTTGAAAAAGAGCCAGCCAAAGAAGATCATGAAGAAATTTCTGAAGAAGTCCTTGCACAAGAAGATCTAGGTATGGCAGATGAGGTATTTGAGGAAGAAAATTTTAAAGAAGAGATATTGGGTAGCCCAAATTTTAATGTAGAGTCTATTGAAGAAATAGATGAAAATACGATGCAAGCAGTATTTGGATTAAATAATGCACCACAAATTAGCTCATGCGATGAAATAAAAATCGATGCTGACTATAAAGAAGAGCTAACCAAAAAGATCACAAAACATGTCCATGAGTCGTTAAATGAAAGCTCGCTAAGAGATGTGCTAAAAGATATGAACATAAAGATAAATATAAGTTTTGAGGAAAAGTAGTTGCAAGGACAAATTTTAGTAGTTTCTGGGCCTAGCGGAAGTGGGAAAAGTACGCTTTTGGGCCGTCTTTTAAAGGAAGAGAAGGATCTTTATTTTTCTATTTCAAGTACGACAAGGGCAAAAAGAGAAGGCGAAGTCGATGGAGTGGATTACTATTTTATAAAAGAAGATGAATTTAAAAGTGGCATAGAAAAGGGTGAATTTTTAGAATGGGCGCAGGTGCATAAAAACTATTATGGAACGAGTCTAAAGCCTGTTTTGGTAGCACTTGAGGCTGGCAAGATAGTTATATTTGACATTGACGTGCAAGGCTTTCACATCGCACTTGAGAAATTTAAAAGCTATATAACTTCAGTTTTTATCACGACTGCAAATAAAAAAGAGCTTAAAAAACGCTTGAAAAACCGCGGAACTGATAGTGAGGAGACGATAGAAAATCGCCTAATGAACGCAGTTGGTGAGATGGAGCACATCTTAGAATATGATTATTTTTTGGTAAATGATGACATTGAAAAGAGTTATAAGGGCCTAAAATCAATTCTTAGAGCGATGAGGCTAAAAAGCGCGAAAATAGACTTAAGACGCGTTATTGATGAGTGGATAGATTGCTAGAAATTCAGGAATTTATGATAACATTTTGAAAAATTTATTGAGGAGAAAAAATGGGTTCTTTTAGTATTGGTCATTGGCTAGTTGTTTTAGCGATTATTGTTTTACTTTTTGGAGCAAAGAAGATCCCAGAACTTGCAAAAGGACTAGGCAAAGGCATAAAGACTTTTAAGGCTGAGATGGAAGATACAACACCTGAAAAAAGTGAGAAAGTCGAGCATAAAGAAGAGAATGCCGATAGCCAAAAAATAGAAGAAACAACTAAAAACGCATAGGTTTTAGAGTTGAAAAATAAAATAAAAGCTGAAATTTCAAAGGTTTTAGAGCGTGAATTTGTGCTTGAAAAGCCAAAGGATAAAAATTTAGCCCACTATGCTACGCCACTTTTTAGCCTAGCAAAGGAGTTAAGAAAGTCACCAGCCATGATAGCTAGCGAGTTTGCTGATAAATTTAGTGATAGCAAAATAGTTGAAGCTAGTACAGTAAATGGCTACTTAAATTTCAAGCTAAAAAGCGAGTTTTTAGATGAAATTTCAAAGCAAATTTTGCTAGATAGCGAAAATTTTGCAAAAGAAGATGCGAAAAAAGATAGCTATTTAATAGAATACATCAGTGCAAATCCAACTGGACCGCTTCACATCGGACATGTTAGAGGCGCAGTTTACGGTGATACTTTGGCAAGACTTGGTAAAAGACTTGGCTACGCTATCTCAACAGAATACTATATAAACGATGCTGGTAATCAAATCGACCTACTTGGCACTTCGATATCACTTGCGGCAAAAGAGCAGCTTTTTAACGAAAGCGTTGTCTATCCAGAGAAATACTACCGCGGGGATTATATTTTAGATATTGCTAAGCTTGCAAATGAGAAATTTGGCAAGGAAATTTTTTATGACGAGAGCAGAAATCTCGAGCTTGCCGAGTTTGGCAAGGATATCGTGCTTGAGATTATCAAAAAAGATTTAGCGGACGTTGGGATATTTATAGAGAGCTGGGCTAGCGAGAAAGCTCTTTATGATGGCCTAGAGCCAACTATAAACAAGCTAAAACGTTCAAATCAAATGTATGAAAAAGAGGGCGCTACTTATATCGCTTCGACCACACTTGGCGATGATAATGATAGGGTTGTGGTTAGAAATGACGGCAGGCCAACATATCTAGCTGGTGACATCATTTATCATAACGCTAAATTTGAGAAAAATTTCGACCACTACATAAACATTTGGGGTGCAGATCACCATGGATATATCGCAAGGCTAAAGGCTGCGATAAATTTCCTTGGATACGATGAAAATAAGCTTGAAGTAATACTTATGCAGATGGTTAGTCTGCTAAAAGATGGTAAGCCATACAAGATGAGCAAGCGTGCTGGTAATGCTGTGCTAATGAGCGATATCGTAAGTGAGATCGGTGCTGAGGCACTTAGATTTATCTTTATAAGCAAGGCAAATACGAGTAGTTTGGAATTTGACGTAGATGAGCTTAAAAAAGAGGACAGCTCAAATCCTATCTTTTATATAAACTACGCTCACGCTAGGATAAATCAGATCTTTGCAAAGGCTGGGAAAAATGTTCAATATGTAATCAATGCAAACTTTGAATGTCTAGATGAAAATGCTAAGAATTTACTTTTTGAGGCGCTGATATTGCCAGAAATTTTAGAAGATGCTTTTATCTCGAGGCAGCTTCAAAAGATCCCAGACTATCTGAAGTCCCTAGCTGCTAGTTTTCATAAATTTTATAACGAAAACCGTGTGGTTGGAAATGAAAACGAAGATAGCTTGCTAAAAATTTTTGCAGTTGTCGCTATCTCGATAAAAACAGCATTTAATATAATGGGAATCACAGCTAAAGATAGGATGTAGAATTTGCATTCATTTTGGCTAAAAGCAACAAAATTAAATTCGAAAAAGGGTTTATTTAAAAATATCTCAAACTTATGATATTTTTGAGAAGTTAAATGCCTTTTTTCTCAAATACAATCGCAATAGTTTTTACTATGATCTTTATCTCCAGCCAAAGTGACCAGTGTTTGATGTAGTAAAGATCGTACATGAGCTTTTGTTTGGCATCGTGTGTATTTGAGCCATAAGGGTAGTTTACCTGCGCCCAGCCGGTAATCCCTGGGCGAACGATGTGGCGTTCATTGTAGTAAGGGATCTCTTTTTCAAAGAAATTTATCCAGTGCCTTCGCTCAGGCCTTGGCCCTATCAGATGCATTTGCCCTCGAAAGACATTTATGCACTGTGGCATCTCGTCTATACGAGTTTTTCGCATAAATTCGCCAAACTCAAATACCCTCTCGTCATTTTTACTAGCAAATTTTACCCCATCTTTCTCGGCATCTTCCATCATCGAGCGAAATTTTATGCACTCAAATTCCTTGTTATCTAGTCCAACCCTACTTTGTAAAAAGTAAAGGCTTCCAGGCGATTGCTCATCTATCTTTCTTTTTACATAAAATTTTAGGCCAAAAAGCAAGATGAAAAGTATTAAGCAGCCAGCATAATCGATCATTCGCTTCAGTGCGTAATCAAAGGCACTATAAGGCCTTATCTCATCTAAAAAATTAAGATTTTCGCCATTTTCTGGGATATAACATTTGTGCAGATAAATTTCTAAAAAATTCTCTACGTTTAGAAATTTTATCTTTTTATACTTCGTTTTAAACTGCAAAAGCGTGAGAAATCTCACTAGTTTGCCATCGACTGGCTTTGCAGTATTTAGTACGATCAGCCTTTGATTGCCTGATTTTATGAGATTTTCTAGTGCGCTTCGCAAGGCTTTTGCGTCGCTATTTTCATGGGATAAAAAATTTACTTGACCAAATTTCTTTCTAAGCTTTTCTAGTTCTAGGCTGGTAAAAGCATATTTTTCACCAAGGATGATCATAGTCCTATCCCTTTATCTTTGTTTTAAATTTGCATTATAAAATTCGTCTAATTATACCCAAACGTGCTAATTGCATTTTTAAAAAATAGATTAAGGTTAAAATATGTCTCATAAATTTCTTGCTGTGCTTGTTCTGGCGCTGATTTGTGCCATTTCTTTTGCGCTCTCAAACACGATTTTGGCTAAATTTCACACCAGCCCGCTCATCATCTCCATCATTTTAGGCGCCATTTTTGCAAATCTTTTTACTAAACAGACTCAAATTTTAAAAAATAGCGGCGTCGTAGCGATCGCTGGGAAGCAAATTTTAAGACTTGGCATCATACTTTTTGGCTTTAATATAAGCCTTAGCGAGATCGCAAGCGTAGGCACTCTAGGCGTGATATACTCAGCTTTTATAGTATTTGCGACCTTTTCTTTTGCCATGGTTGGCGCTAAATTTTTGGGGCTTAGCAAAGATAGTGCTGTGCTCATTGGCTCAGGGGCTAGCATATGCGGCGCGGCTGCTGTTATGGCTACGCAAAATGAGATAAAAGCTGACGCAAATAAGCTTGCTATCGCCATTTGTACGGTGGTGCTTTTTGGGACGATTGGCATGTTTATCTATCCATTCATCGCTAAATTTCTAGCTCTCACGCCACACCAAACTGGCTTTTTTATTGGTGGCTCACTTCACGAAGTAGCCCATGTAGTTGCAGCTTCAGCAGCATTTGACGGCGTAGCAAGTAGCACCGCGGTTATCATAAAAATGCTTCGTGTCATCATGCTCGTACCATTTTTATTTTTGCTAAATTTCTTAAATTTAAGCCAAAATAGTGGCGGCTCAAAGCTAAAGAGCATACCATGGTTTGCGCTATTTTTCCTAGTGGCGATCTGCGTTAGATCTCTACCGTTTTTTCCTGAAAATTTGGTGCAAATTTTAAAGCTAGCTGCTAGCATTTGCCTTTGCGTGGCGATGTGTGCTTTGGGGTTTGGGATAGATAGGAGTATATTTAAAGCGACGGGCAAAAAGCCATTTTTGTTAGCATTTTTTATATTTTTATGGCTTATTTGCTCATCGCTTGTGTTTGTTAAGACTCTTTGCTAGTTTTTAGCTTTTGTAAAAACTCTTCGATGTTGTATTTTGCTCGATAAGCTGGACTTAAAAGATGTATCAAAATGTCGCCAAGGTCCATCACGATCCAATCAGGCGAGCTCTCCGTACCTATAAATTTCTCCCCAAGAGGTTTAAGCTCCTCTTTTAGATCTTCAGCCAGCGAGTAAGCGTGCCTCTCGCCAAGAGTCGTAGCGATAACTACGGCTTTTACAAAATAATCATCTCCACTCATATCAAACACTTGTATCTCTTCAGCCTTTTTTGCGTCTAAAACCTTAACTATACTTTCGGTGCGCTCTTGCATCGATCTTTCCTGCATTTTGTATCCTTGGTAAAAATTTATAATCTCATCTTTTATCTCGCTAGGCAGCTCATCAAGCCCCTTTTGGTGCCTGATCTGTGACGAGCTAACATCCACGTGCACATCCATTTTTTGTAAATTTTGTGGAATTTCTATGTGATTGCGCTTGGCGATCACAAACTGTACTAAGCTTTTTAGCTCCTCGTAGCCATGCCACTTATCAAGCGTAGCTAGGTGGTCCGCACCTATTATGAGATAAAATTTTTCTATCTTGAATTTCTCATACAAATACTTGACCGTCTCGATCGTAGGCACCGGGCGAGCTAAATTTATCTCATAGTCTGAGATCTCGACCTTCTCTAGGCCGCCCCAAATTTCTCTTATCCACTTTAGGCGAAGCTCTGGCGGAGCTGAAAATTCGCTCTTAAAGGGACTTATAAAAGTTGGCATGATGATGAGCTTGTCGATATCAAGGCCACTTAGTGCCGTTTTCACAATACTATCGTGTCCTAAATGAACCGGATCAAAGCTCCCGCCAAAAAGTGCTAACTTCATCTATTAAAGTGCCTTGTTTATATTTGTTTTAAAATTCTTTTTTGTAGAATTAGGCGTAATTATATCAAAAGGAGCTAAGATGTCAGTTAAAGTAGCAATAAACGGCTTTGGACGTATCGGCAGGTGTGCTGCTCGTATTATTTTAGAGCGAGACGACGTTGAGCTTGTCGCTATCAATGACACGGCGACGCGCGACATGACGCGCTATCTGCTCAAATACGACAGCGTGCACGGCGAATTTAAGCAAGACGTTAAGGTGATAAGCGACGATTTTATAGAAGTAAACGGCAAAAAGATAAGAGTTTTTTCAACAAGAGATCTAAACGAGCTTAGCTACGCAGACTACTACGCGGACGTGGTTTTGGAGTGCACGGGTAAATTTTTAACTACCGAAAAGTGCGAGCCGTATCTAGCTCGCGGCATAAAAAAAGTCGTCATGAGCGCTCCGGCAAAAGATGACACGGCAACCTTCGTAGTCGGTGTAAACGACGATAAATACGCAGGCGAAGCGATCGTCTCAAATGCAAGCTGCACCACAAACGGCCTAGCGCCCGTCGCAAAGGTGCTAAATGATAAATTTGGCATCGTAAAAGGGCTCATGACTACGATCCATGCCTACACAAACGGCCAAAGCTTGGTTGACGTGAAGGCCAAAGACTTCCGCCGTTCACGCGCTGCGGCCCTAAATATCGGACCTACGACCACCGGAGCTGCCAAAGCGATCGCAAAAGTACTTCCCGAGCTAAACGGCAAGATGCACGGCCAAGCGGTCCGCGTACCTGTCGCAAACGTCTCGATGGTCGATCTAACGGCGGTCTTGAAAAGACCGGCTAGCAAAGAGGAGATAAACGAGGCGTTTAGAACGGCTTCGGAGTCGAATTTGAGGGGAATTTTATTCGTCGATGACGATTATAGGGTTAGCAGTGACTTTTGCACGAGCGCATACAGCAGCATCGTAGCAAGCGACACTACGCAGGTCATCGCTGATGATATGGTGAAGGTCTTTGCATGGTACGACAATGAGTGGGGTTACTCGACAAGACTCGTAGATCTAGCTAAGATCGTGGCTACGAAGTAAATTTAAAGGGTAAAAAATGAGTGAAATTTTATTGATCAACGATCTTGAGCTAAGCGGCGCGAAAGTATTTGTTAGGTGCGATTTTAACGTGCCGATGGACGAGTTTTTAAACATCACCGACGACCGCCGTATCCGCTCGGCGATCCCAACTATCCGCTACTGCCTAGATAACGGCTGCAGCGTGGTTTTGGCCAGCCACCTAGGACGTCCCAAAAACGGCTTTGAGGAGAAATTTTCGCTACGAGGCGTGGCAAAGAGGCTATCAAGGCTGCTTGATAGAGACGTGATATTTGCCGAGGACGTCATCGGCGCGGACGCGAAAGCTAAAGCCGCTGCATTGAAACCTGGCGAAATTTTGCTTCTTGAAAATTTGCGCTTTGAAAAGGGCGAGACCAAAAACGACGAGGCGCTAGCCGGCGAGCTTGCCAAATACGGCGAATTTTACATAAACGACGCGTTTGGCGTCTGCCATAGGGCGCATAGCTCGGTCGAGGCGATCACCAAATTTTACGACGAAAAGCATAAAGCGGCTGGATTTTTGCTGCAAAAAGAGATAAATTTCGCCCAAAATCTCATCAAGCACCCTGCGCGTCCGTTCGTCGCGGTCGTCGGCGGTAGCAAGGTAAGCGGCAAGCTGCAAGCCCTGCACAACCTGCTTCCGCGCGTAGATAAGCTGATAATCGGCGGCGGTATGGCGTTTACGTTCTTAAAATCTCTCGGCGAAAATATCGGAAATTCGCTGCTAGAAGAAGATCTCATCGAGGACGCGCGCGAAATTTTACGCAAAGGTAGGGAGCTTGGCGTTAAAATTTACCTGCCCGTAGACGTCGTTGCGGCTCAGACGTTTTCAGCCGAAAGCGCAGTGAAATTCGTCCCTGCGCAGGAAATACCTAGCGGCTGGATGGGGCTAGATATCGGACCTGCGTCGATTAGGCTATTTAAGGAGGTCATCGCCGACGCGCAGACTATCTGGTGGAACGGGCCGATGGGTGTTTTTGAGATGGATAAATTTAGTAAAGGCAGCATCAAAATGAGCCACGCCATCATCGACACTCACGCTACTACGGTCGTTGGCGGCGGCGATACGGCCGACGTCGTCGAGCGCGCGGGAGACGCCGACGAGATGACCTTTATCTCGACTGGAGGCGGCGCGAGCTTGGAGCTCATCGAGGGCAAGGAGCTGCCGGGCATAAAACCGCTTAGAAAGGCTATGGAGTGAGGTTTTTAGCAAATTTAAAGTGCAATCACACGAGAGCGAGCTTTGCTAAATACGCTGAAATTTTAGACGCAAATTTAAGCGCAAACGACGACGTGACTGTATTTCCTCCGTTTAGCGCGCTTGATCTTGTGGCTCATAAATTTAAACTCGGCGCGCAAAATTTCTACCCGTGCGAAAGCGGCGCTCACACCGGCGAGATCGGCAAGGCGATGCTGGACGAGTTTGGTGTCAAAAGCGTGCTGATCGGGCACTCTGAGCGACGCGAGCTTGGCGAGAGCGAGGAGCTCTTGCGCGCTAAATTTGACTTCGCCGTAAAGGCGGGCTGGCAGATCGTCTACTGCATAGGCGAAAATTTGAGCGTGAATGAAGCTAGCGGCACGAAGGAGTTTTTAGCGGAGCAGCTAAAAAATATTGACCTTGGCTACGAGCAGCTGCTGATCGCCTACGAGCCAATTTGGGCGATAGGCACGGGCAAGAGCGCGAGCGCAGAGCAGATCGAAGTGGTTTTAAATTTCATCCGCGAGCAGACGAGAGCGCCGCTACTTTACGGCGGTAGCGTAAATGCTGCAAATATCGGTGGGATAGCGGGTATCGCGAACTGTGATGGAGTATTAGTGGGGACGGCGAGCTGGGACGCGACGAAGTTTTTGGAGCTTATTAGCGCGTCATCTCGCTGACGTCTTTAAATGATTTCGTAAATTTCGCCCTGCGACAGGCCACATGCCTAGTCTTGGGACGAAATTTACTTCAAAACATTTAAATCCGCCTAGCGATATTTCCACTTGTAGATTTACGTTTAGAATTTGACGTTTTGTTAAATTTAGATTGCAAATTTTTAAGTCAAATTGCAAAGGATTTTGAGATGATTTTTGTGGCTTTGCAGTTAAAATTTGCGTAGGCTAGACGGATGGTCTGCCGAGCAAAATTTTAACCAAATCGTCAAAAAGCGCTCAAAAGTCAAGCAAATTTTAAAGGAGAAATAATGATTTTAAAAGGAAAAAAGGGCCTCATCGTCGGCGTCGCTAACGCCAAATCTATCGCTTACGGCATCGCTGAAGCTTGTCACGCGCAGGGTGCGCAGATGGCGTTTACCTATCTAAACGACGCTCTGAAAAAACGCGTAGAGCCGATCGCGGAGGAGTTTGGGAGCAAATTCGTCTACGAGCTTGACGTAAACAACCAAGCTCACCTAGACGGCCTTGCAGATCGCATCAAAGCGGATCTTGGTGAGATAGATTTCGTCGTACATGCGGTGGCCTATGCGCCAAAAGAAGCGCTAGAGGGCGAGTTTGTAAACACGACCAAAGAGGCCTTTGATATCGCGATGGGTACTAGCGTTTATTCGTTGCTAAGCCTTACTCGGGCTATCCTACCGGTATTAAAAGAGGGTGGCTCGGTACTTACGCTCACATATCTAGGTGGACCTAAATTCGTGCCTCACTATAACGTCATGGGCGTTGCCAAAGCGGCACTTGAAAGCTCAGTTCGCTACCTAGCACACGACCTTGGCGCTAAAAATATCCGCGTAAATGCGATCAGCGCAGGCCCTATCAAAACGCTTGCTGCAAGCGGAATAGGCGACTTTAGGATGATTTTACGCTATAACGAAGTGAATAGCCCGCTAAAACGTAACGTCACGACTGAAGATGTCGGCAACAGTGCTATGTATCTGCTTAGCGACCTAGCTAGCGGTGTAACAGGTGAAGTTCACTATGTAGACTGCGGCTATAACATTATGGGCATGGGCGACGTAGCTACCGACGCCGAAGGCAACACGATCCTAGCTTGGGACGCAAAATAATCTACTGATACAAATTTGGCGGGGTGACTCGCCAAATTCTTCTTTAAAATTTCACTAAATTTACCGCAAGGGCATACAAAATGAGCTTTAGATTAGCTTATAGACGCAATAGTCCAGACTAGGCACTGATCAAGGAATGGCTAAAAGAGACTAATGAAATTTGTCTATTGATGAAGGCATGGTGCAAGGCGAGCTTTTAGGGCTTCAAGTAGCCACTCGATCGTCGATGGGTGCGCTTGTTTATAGGTATGGTGGCATCGTGATGAATGGAGGTTGGCTGCGCCTACTTGGTTCAGGATGTGAGCAGATGAAGCGTGGAATTTACAGCTTTAACCTTGGCAAAAACTTTAGCGAGGCAGGGTAGATGCCTAGCAATTTGTTCGTGGCAAACGATGTTTTGTATAAATTTTTCGTGATAAACGGCGGTGCCTTTGGTGGCAAAGCCGGCAATGTCTTTTACTGCATGCCAGACAAGCGGCAAATGGGAAGATGCGCAGCTTGGCTACTCGCAGTTTTTATACTGGGCGCTATGTGGCGATATATCTAAATTTTGCGAGCTTTACTACTGGGATGACTGGCGTGAAGATGTGAAAAATTTTAGCCTTGATAGGATGATATTTGTACTACTGCCGATACTTTAGCAAGACACCAACATAAGTCTAAGGCTAAAAGATATGAAAAAAGATATTATTTGCATGAATGAATATTTCATTTTTGTCTTCAATGGCATCTAATAAATTTGCATGATACTTCTATTAGATCCAAGAGTTTTGCTCTATCTTATTTAATTTTTAAAATTTCTTCATAGTCTATCTAAGAGTGTTTATAAAAAAAATTCTGAGCGCTAAAAAAGTAAAATTTATTTTAGATTTCTTAAGCCTTTTTTGATAAAAATTATCTATAAAATTTAAGAATTTTTCTATTAAAAATTAACCTTATTTACTACTTTGATAAAATTATTTAATTTAGTCCTTTATATCGGAATTTAATTAAATTAATGGACAATTAAAAATTTAAAAATAGTTTATATTTTTATCTAAAAACTCAAAAATTTATCCAAAATTTATACTTAAAATTATAATATTCAATCTCAAAATTATGCTATAAAATTAAAATAGTAACTTTAATAACTAAATTAGGAGAAAATATGAGATTTAAAAGCTTATTTAAACTCTCTCTTGCAGCAAGCATAGCAGTTTGTGCAAACGGGGCAGACGAGAGCGTGCTAAGCGGTGTAGAAGTGACAAGTAGCAGTGGCGGATATGGCGTTGATGACATCAAAATTTCAACCAGAAATGCTGGCCTAGCAAAAGACGTGATGAGAGACATCCCTGGCGTTTACGTAGGCGGAACAAACGGCATGAATCAAAAAATTTACATGAGGGGCGTTAGTGACCGCGGCCTAAACATCACGATAGATGGTGCTAAACAAAACGGAAATACATTTCACCACAACGCTGACTTACTAATCGATCCTGATCTCATAAAAGCAATAGATGTCGAGGTTGGCTCAAGGTCAGTCGTAAATGGCTCTGGTGCGCTCGGTGGCTCAGTCGCCTTTAAGACGGTTGACGCAAAAGACTTGCTAGAAAACGGCGAGATCATCGGCGCAAAGATAAAGACTGGATACGCTTCAAACAACAGCGAATTTTCTCAAGGTCTTATGCTCTTTACAGCTCCAGTTGATGGGCTTGACTTTATAGCTGCGATAAATCACAAAGGCTATGACTACGGCAAAAGCGGTAATAACAGAAGGATAGGTGGTGACGGAAATGACCTTAGCTATCTTTTAAAGCTTGGTTATAGCTTCCTTGACGCGCATAGAATTTCTATCTCAAGAGAGCACAATGAATTTAAGGGCATTTATCCTATAAGAGCAGAATTTGGTAGTTCGCATGCAAATGATGACCACCGCAAATACGAGCGCGATACGACAACGCTAAAATACGAATACAAGCCTAGTAATCTTTTGAATTTAGAGGTAACGGCATATAATACCGAGCATAAAAAAGATGATCCGGTCTTAAAAATTTTAGGCGTAAAGACAAACGGCATAAATGCAAAGGCTAAGAGTATAGTCGAGACCGGCGCTTTGACGCAGACGCTTAGATACGGCGCTGAGTTTTACCAAAGTAAAAATTTTAACAAGCCAAATAATCACTATCCTGAAAAGGTAAATAACTACTCAATCTATGCGGAAGATGCGCTAAATTTTAGCTCGCTAACCGTTACTCCAGGCATCAGATACACCCATCACGAGCTAAAAAGCTACGATGGTAGAGCCGGAAATATAAAGAGCTACACTTATAAATACAATGAATTTACCCCAGCGCTTGCGCTTGATTATGAGATACTTAAAGGTCTTAACGCTTTTGCAAGCTATGCAAGAGTCTTTAGAGGACCTGATGTCATGGAGTCGATGATGGCAAGTGGAAGCAGCAGGGGCAGAGCCTTAAATTGGTCGGCAAATAAGGATCTAAAAGCGACAACTGGTAATAGCTACGAAACTGGTCTTAAATATCATGGTGATATAAATGAAGTTAGCTCATATAGCCTCTCTGCAAAATACTTTATGACAAAATATAAAAATTTAATAGTTGATAACAACACAGCAAATGGGGCTTTAAAGAGGATAAATGCTGGTGGTGCTGATATAAGCGGCGTTGAGCTACTTGCAAGGCTAAATTTAGATGCACTAAGCCTAGCTGCTAGCTACACTCATCAAAATGTAAAATATAAAGATAGAGTAGCAAACCCAGCAAGGGGCGGATACTACACCTCAAACGTTATCGGCTACCGAGATCAGGGCGATAAATATACATTTAACGCAGAGTATGCATTTTCTAGCATTGATACGCTAGTAGGCTACAACCTAATCTACTTTGCATCAAAAAATACCATCTCGGCTGGTAATGACGAAAGTGTGAATATACCAAGCTACGCAGTTAGCGATATCTACGCTACCTATTCACCAAGCAGCGGTAAATTTAAAGGCCTTGAGATAAACGCTGGAATTTACAACCTCTTTAACAAAGCTTATACTTCACAATCTCAAAGATTGGCTACATATACAGGCGACTCAAATTTCATAGACTGGGAACCAGGTAGAAATTTCAAAGTAAACGTCTCTTATAAATTCTAACTTCAAGGCAAGGTGAGAACCTTGCCAAATTTCTCTTTTACACAGGTAAAATTCCACTTTCTGCTTTTTGCTGTTTGATTTAAATTTAATATAGTATCATTTTGGCGACTAAACTTTTTTGGGAGAAAAAATGAGGCAGAAGCACTTTGAAGTGGTAATTGTCGGAGCAGGCATTAGTGGGACGGCGCTCTTTTATGAGTTGGCTGCATTTAGCGACATAAAAAAAGTCGCACTTTTAGAAAAATATGACGGCGTAGCTACTCTAAATTCAAACGGCAAAGGCAACTCACAAACCATTCATTGTGGCGATATCGAGACAAACTACACACTAGAAAAAGCAAAAAAAGTCTCTCGTGTGGCAAATATGCCAGTAAAATATGCTCTAAAATACAATCTTGATGGCAAGTATATGTTCGCTCATCAAAAGATGGCACTAGCTATCGGAGATGCTGAAGTAGAGCGTATGAAAGAGAGATATGAGAGTTTTAGAGAGCTTTTTCCTTACCTTGAAATTTATGACAAAGAGAAGTTAAAACAAATCGAGCCAAACGTCGTTTTTGACACAAATGGTAATGAGAGGCCAGAAAACATCATCGCCATAGGCACGCAAAATGGGCAGTTTACGACGATGGACTTTGGTGGCTTAGCAAACTCACTTGTACAAAATGCCATAAATTTAGGCGCAGATGGCTATGAGATCAGCCTAAACTCAGAAGTAACTGATATAAAAAAGGCTGGTGATACATTTCATATAAAGATAAATGATGGCGAAGTGATCACTGCAAACTACGTTGTAGTAGATGCTGGAGGGCATTCACTATTTTTAGCTCACAAAATGGGTTATGGGCTTCATCTTAGCACATTGCCCGTTGCTGGAAGCTTTTATTTCGCAAAAAAACGCTTACTAAACGGCAAAGTCTATATGGTGCAAAACGATAAGCTACCATTTGCCGCGCTTCACGGCGATCCAGATATCTTAGCTAACGGCAACACTCGCTTTGGCCCAACAGCCCTAGTCATACCAAAACTAGAGAGATACCACGGCTGTTCAAGCTTTTTTGACTTTTGTAAATGCCTAAAATTTGATAAAAACGTCTTTGAAGTCTTTACAAATCTCTTAAAAGATAGCGACATCAGATCTTATATTTTAAGAAATTTCTTATTTGAAGTGCCATTTATCAATAAAAAAGAATTTGTAAAAGATGCTAGAAAGATCGTACCAAGCCTAAGTGAAAACGATCTGAGCTATGCTATAAATTTTGGCGGCGTAAGACCGCAAGTTATCGACCGTAATAAAAAGTGCCTTGAGCTTGGCGAGGGCAAGATAAGCACAGGCGAGGGCATAAGTTTTAATATGACTCCAAGCCCTGGGGCTACGAGTTGCTTTGAAATAGCAAGAACTGATATGATTGAAGCCTGTAAATTTTTAGGTAAAAAATTTAACGAAGAGAAATTTAACGCTGAGTTTTTTGAATAAAAATGGGAGTGTTTGATATTTTTACAAAAGGTGCAGATATGCCAAAAACAGCGCAACAAAGAAAAGATGAGAGTATAAAAATTTTAAAAAAAGAGGGTGTGGCTGTGCTTGAGAGCCTGCCACTAAGGTATGACAATAGTGAAGTTACGCCAAGAAGCGTTGATGAGATCATTGCTCGTGCGGTTTGTTCATTTACGGCCATTATGTGTGCTTGCACTATCCGCGATAATGGTCACCTAAGTGAAGATGAGATAGCCTGGGCTAAAGACTTTTTGGGCGATTTTTATGATGACCTAAGTGTAAAAGAAAAAGAGGTCGTAGAGGGCAGGGCTGATATAAATTTAGCCGTAAATATGGGCTGGAAGTATGAGTCGCTTTGGATCTTGCTTTGGGCACTTGGCATTGCTGAAGATATTGGTAAGATGGATAAAATTTGCGACTGCGAGTTTGTGATGGACGTCTTTAGAGAGGGCGGGCTAAAAAGCCGCTCAAAACTTCGCAGTTTGGATGAAATTTTAAGCAAACTTGACCTAGTTTATCGCTACCACTGGGCGTGTGTAGATGCAAGGATAAACGGCAAAAAGGTTGTTGGGCTTGACGAAGAGGTTGTTATGGAAAGACGTGCAGGGCTTGAGTGGCTATGTTGCAAAGGGCAAGAAAATGACGACTTAAGAGCTGAATTTAACGCTTGGGACTACCCTGATCTAAATACGTAAATTTACATTTTTGCACTAAAATAAGCCAAAAATGAAAGGAAAAATATGAAAATTTTAGTAACTGGAACAGCTGGATTTATAGGATTTCACCTTGCAAATGCCCTTGTAAAAAGAGGCGATGAGGTCGTCGGATACGACGTGATAAACGACTACTACGACGTAAATTTAAAGCTTGCTCGCCTAAAAACGGCTGGCTTTGAGACTAGCGAGATAGAGTATGGCAAGCTAACCACCTCAAAAACGCATCCGAATTTAAAATTTATAAAAGCCGACTTGGCCGATGAAAAGACTATGAAAGAGCTTTTTACTAAAGAAAAATTTGACGTAGTGGTAAATTTAGCCGCACAAGCAGGCGTTCGCTACTCTCTCATAAACCCAAAAGCCTATATAGACAGCAACATCACAGGTTTTATGAACATCCTAGAGTGCTGCCGTCACAACGAGATCAAAAATTTAGTCTATGCAAGCTCGAGCTCGGTTTACGGCTTAAATGAGAATATGCCATTTTCTACGCACGAGGCGGTAAATCACCCTATAAGCCTCTACGCAGCGACCAAAAAGAGCAACGAGATGATGGCGCACACTTATAGTCATCTATTTAACGTACCAACGACTGGACTTCGCTTTTTTACGGTTTATGGACCATGGGGACGCCCTGATATGGCGCTATTTTTGTTTGTTGATGCAGCGCTTAAAGATAAAACCATTGACGTCTTCAACTATGGCAAGATGAAGCGTGACTTTACCTATGTGGATGACATCGTAAAGGGCATCATAAAATGCATCGATAATCCTGCAAAACCTAATCCAAACTGGGATGCAAAGCACCCAGACCCTGCCACCTCAAAAGCGCCGTTTAAGGTCTATAATATCGGTAACAACAGCCCAGTCGAGCTCATGGACTACATTAAGGCGGTTGAGATAAAGATCGGCCGTGAGATCAAGAAAAATTTCCTCCCACTTCAAGCAGGCGACGTACCAGCGACATTTGCTGATGTGAGCGACTTGGTGGCCGACTTTGACTACAAGCCAAATACAAAAGTAAATGACGGCGTGGCTAAATTTGTTGAGTGGTACTGCGAGTTTTACGGAGTTAAAATTTAAGGAAAGCAGATGAGGCGATGCGAATGGGCAAAAGGCGAGCTTGATATAGCTTACCACGATAACGAGTGGGGCAAAGCCATAAAAGATGATAGAAAATTTTTCGAAATGATAGTTCTGGAGGGCTTTCAGGCGGGACTTTCGTGGCATGGTGTGCTTCAAAAAAGAGAGGCCATGAGAGAGGCGTTTGATGGCTTTGATCCAGAGAAGATCAAGCTTTACGGCGAGGCTGAGATAGCGAAATTTATGCAAAATGAGAGATTGATTCGCAACAGATTAAAACTAAAATCGCTTTCTGCAAACGCCATTGCATTTTTATCCGTAACGCAAGAATTTGGTAGCTTTTATGACTATCTTTGGGGATATTTGCTAAGAAAATTTGACCCCAAATTTGATGGCAAACAGATCATAAATCACTATCAAGATATCAAACAAGTGCCGGCGACTACGCCGATGTCTGATTTTGTGGCAAAGGAGCTAAAAAAGCGAGGGTTTAAATTTTTAGGCTCTGTTAGCACCTATGCATTTTTGCAAAGTGTGGGTGTGGTGGATGATCATATGGACTATTGCTTTTGCAAGGCAAAAGCTTGATTAGAATATTTTTTGCGGTTTTAGTCCTTTTAAATTTTGCATTTTCTCTTGATTTGCTGCGCCTTAGCGAGTATAAAGATCAAAATGTCTCAGGCTGGCTAGCTAGCGAAAAGCTTGATGGCGTGCGTGCCTACTGGGACGGAGAGAATTTACTCTCAAGGCAAGGCAAAAGGCTGAATGCGCCGCTAAGTTTTACTAAAAATTTCCCAAAATTTGCACTCGATGGCGAGCTTTACGCAAAAGAGCTTAAATTTGAAGAAATTCAAGCAACAGTGATGGATAAGTTGCCCGATGAAAAAGCTTGGCATAGGTTAAAATTTCATATTTTTGATGTGCCTGAGGCAAATGGTGGCTTGCTTGATAGGCTTGAAGTTTTGGCTAAATTTTTAAAAAATGAGCCAAATCAAAATTTGATCATCATAAAACAGATAAAAATGCGTGATAACGCTCAGTTTTTAAAATTTGCTGAGGAGATTATCTCGAATGGTGGCGAAGGAGCTGTGGTGCGTGAGCCAAATGCGCCCTACGAGCGAAAAAGAAGTAAAAATGCACTGAAATTTAAAAAATTTAAAGACGCCGAGTGCGAGGTAGTCTCCATAAATAAAGGCAACGGCAAATACGTTAATCTTGCTGGCTCGCTCACTTGCAGGGCGCTTGGCGGCAAAGATAAAGAAGAAAAAGCTGGCGAGCCAAAAGAGGGCACTATCTTTAAAATAGGCTCAGGACTAAGCGATGAGCAACGCACAAATCCCCCAAATATAGGCTCTATCATAACGTATAAATTTCAAAATTTAACAGCCAATGGAAAGCCAAGATTTCCCATATTTTTAAGGGTTAGAGAGGATTAAATTTCATTCAAAGCCTTACTTTACTTTTGCTTTACTCTATTTTTGATAAAATTAACCACTTTTTATGAAAGGCTTAAACTTGAAGATTTTAATAACAGGTGGTGCTGGATACATCGGCAGCCACGTAGTAAAAGCACTTTTAAAGCAAGGCAGAGATGAGATAACCATCATCGACAATCTTTGCAAGGGTTCACAAAAAGCACTTGAAGCACTCCAAAAATTAGGAAATTTCAAATTTATAAACGCAAATTTAGAGGATGATCTAAATGAAATTTTTGCAAATGGTAAATTTGATGCCATCATCCATTTTGCAGCGTTTATTGAGGTCTTTGAGAGTATGAGTGAGCCGCTAAAATACTATCTAAATAACACCGCAAACGTCGCAAGGGTGCTAAGATACGCAAAAACTTACAGTGTAAATAAATTTATATTTAGCTCAACTGCCGCAGTTTACGGCGAGCCAGACGTGGCAGAAGTTAGCGAAACAACGCCTACAAATCCGATAAATCCATACGGCAGAAGCAAGCTCATGAGCGAGCAGATCATCAAAGACTACGCCGCTTCAAATGAAAATTTTAAATTTGCAATACTTCGCTACTTTAACGTCGCAGGCGCGGACGAAGAGGGGCTTATCGGTCAAAACTATCCAAACGCCACGCACCTTATCAAAGTAGCTGTGCAAACTATACTTGGCAAGCGTGAGAGCATGGGTATCTTTGGCGATGACTACGCGACAAAAGATGGCACATGCGTAAGAGACTATATCCATGTTAGCGACCTGGCAGACGCTCACATTAGCGCGCTGGAGTGCATCGGAGAAAACGGCAGCGAAACTTTTAACGTGGGATATGGCAGAGGATTTAGTGTAAAAGAGGTCATCGAGACCGCAAAAAAGGTAAGTGGGGTAAATTTCAAGGTGTTAAATGCGTCAAGAAGGGACGGCGATCCAGCTATCCTTATCTCAAACGCAAGCAAACTGCGCTCGCTAACAAGCTGGAAGCCAAAAAGAGATGACCTAGCGCTCATCATAAAAACCGCCCTTGAGTGGGAAAAGAAAATTTAAGGATAAACATGAGGGTAGCAGTAATTGGAACCGGATATGTTGGACTAGTAAGTGGTGCATGTTTTGCCAAAATGGGCAACAGCGTGATCTGCGTCGATGTCGATGAAAAAAAGATCAAAGCACTAAAAAACGGCGTCGTACCGATATATGAGCCAGGGCTTGCTGATATCGTAAGTGAGTGCTACAAAAATGGCTCGCTTAAATTTAGCACGCAGATAACTGAGGCGCTAGAGCATGCAGATGTGTTATTTATCGCAGTTGGCACGCCTATGGGCGCTGATGGACAGGCGGATTTAAAATACGTTCTCTCGGTGGCAAAATCGATCGGAGAAAATTTAAGCAAACCGCTAATCGTAGTCGATAAATCAACCGTCCCAGTAGGCACTGGAGCCAAGGTGCACGAGGTGATCGAGGCTGAGCTTAAAAAGAGAAATGTAGAGGTTAAATTTGAAGTAGTCTCAAACCCAGAGTTTTTAAAAGAGGGCGCGGCGGTTGAGGACTTTTTAAAGCCAGACCGCGTAGTTATCGGAGCTAGCAGCGAGTGGGGCTTTAGCGTGATGAGAGAGCTTTATGAACCATTTATGAAAAATCATGATAGGCTCATTTGTATGGACGTAAAGTCAGCAGAGATGACAAAATACGCTGCAAATTCGATGCTAGCAACAAAGATAAGCTTTATAAACGAGATAGCAAATATCTGTGAACGTGTGGGAGCTGATGTAAATTTAGTAAGAAAAGGCATCGGCAGCGACTCAAGGATCGGATATAGTTTCATCTACCCAGGCTGCGGATACGGTGGCAGCTGCTTTCCAAAAGACGTCGAGGCGCTTATATACACCGCTAGACAAAACGGATTTGAGCCAGAGCTTTTAAACGCGGTCGAGTCAAGAAATAAGGCTCAAAAAAGAGTGCTATTTGATAAAATTTATAACTTCTTTGGCGGCGATCTAAAAGGCAAAACTATCGCTCTTTGGGGGCTTGCGTTTAAGCCAAACACAGACGATATGCGCGAGGCTAGCTCGATAACATTGATAAAGCTTTTAGACAAAGCTGGCGCGAAAGTGGTCGCTTATGATCCAAAGTCAAGTGAAGAAGCCAAAAAATATATGCCAGATTTAGATATAAAATACGCTAAAAATAAGTACGATGCGCTTGATAACGCCGATGCTATGGTGCTTGTGACCGAGTGGAGCGAGTTTAGATCGCCTGATTTTATGGAGATCAAAGAGAGGCTAAAAAACGCTGTCATATTTGATGGGCGCAACCAATACAACGCTAAAATTTTAGCTGAGCATGGATTTAAGTATTTCCAAATCGGAGTAAAGGCATGAGAAAAATTTTACTTTTTGTCGTAGCTTGCGTGCTGCCGTTTACGCTTTTGGCGAGCGAAAACGCGGCGAAAACCGAGGAAAAGATTTTTGAGCTACCTATTTCAAAGATGCCGCCTGATTATTTTAAATACGAAGTCGCGTTTTTTAAAGAAATAGAAATCGACTGCAACTTTGCCTTTTTGCTCGGCGGAAAGCTTGAACAAAAAGAGGACGCGCGCGGGATTTATTACGAATTTAGCGGCGGTGACGAGCTAGCGCAAACGATGATGCTCTGCAAGGACGCAAAGAAAAAGAGACGGGTTTATTACGAGCTCACTCAAATTTTACCAGGCGTTAGCCCTATTAGAATTATAACTCCAAAAGGTGTAAGTGCGGAAATAAGAATGTACGAACGCGTAAAAAAGATAGAAGCAAAAAAAGAAAGGAAAAAGTAAATGAAAATAGCAGTAGTAGGACTTGGATATGTTGGACTTCCACTTGCAGCAGCTTTTAGTGAAAAGTACGAAGTAGTAGGCTTTGATGTAAATGCAAAACGTATAGAAGAGCTTAAAAGTGGCTATGATAGAACGCTTGAACTTAGCAACGAGCAGATGAAAAAAGCGATCGATAATGGTATGAAATTTAGCCTAAATTTAGACGATATTAAAGAGTGCAACTTCTTCATCGTGACCGTCCCGACTCCGATAGATAAGAACAAACGCCCTGATCTAACTCCAGTCGTAAAAGCGACTGAGAGTGTGGCAAAAGTACTTAAAAAAGGCGACATCGTTGTCTATGAAAGCACCGTTTATCCAGGTGTTACAGAGGAGATTTGCGTGCCACTTCTTGAAAAAAGTGGGCTTAAATTCAATAAAGACTTCTTCTGCGGCTACTCTCCAGAGCGTATAAACCCAGGTGACAAAGAGCACACAGTGACAAAGATCAAAAAGATCACAAGCGGCTCAACTCCAGAGATCGCTGATAAGGTCGATGAAATTTATCGCTCGATCATCACAGCTGGCACACACAAAGCATCAAGCATCAAGGTAGCAGAGGCTGCAAAGGTCATCGAAAACACTCAGCGCGACATTAATATCGCCTTTATAAACGAGCTTGCGATGCTTTTTGAAAAGCTTCATATCAACACCATTGACGTGCTTGAAGCTGCAGGAACTAAGTGGAATTTCCTAAATTTCCGCCCAGGTCTAGTTGGTGGACACTGCATCGGCGTAGATCCATACTATCTCACTCACAAAGCTCAAGAGGTAGGCTATCATCCAGAGATGATCCTAGCAGGCCGCCGTATCAACGACGATATGGGCAGATACGCAGCTGATCAGGTTATAAAACTAATGATAAGAAAAGGCGTGCTTATCAACAAAGCTCGCGTGCTTGTTCTTGGTATGACATTTAAAGAAAACTGCCCAGATATAAGAAATTCTCGCGTTATAGACGTAGTTGATGAGTTAAAAGACTTTGGCTGCAAGGTCGATGTGACTGATCCTTGGGCTGATAGCGCTGAGGTAAAACACGAGTACGGCTTTGATCTAGTGAAAGAGTATAACCTAGATGACTACGACTGCATCGTGATCGCCGTAGCTCACAATGAGTTTAAAAAGCTAAATTTAAAAGGCCATTTAGTTTATGATATAAAAAATATCTATCCAGAGGCTGACGCTAGGCTGTAAGGAATTTAGTGCACAAAGTAAGCGTAAATTGTAAAATTTTACTTATATTTCTGGCTGCTTATCTGTTTGGATTTGTGGCTAGGATGTTCTGGGTATTGTGGGCAAAGGAGATGCCAGAATTTTACTTTAATGGCGAATTTATGCTTACGACAAATGACTCATACTACTACGCAGAAGGTGCTAGAGATATGCTGGCTGGCTTTCATCAGCAAAATGACTTTAGCCCCTTTAATCACCCAATCTCAACTATAGTTTTTTATATTTGCAAAATTTTTCCTTTTAAGATCGAAAGCGTGATGTTTTATATGAGCATCTTTTTAGCTCCTCTTATCGCACTTCCAGTTATTTTGATATCAAATGAGCTTAAAGCGCTAAAAGCTGGGGCTGTGGCAGCGTTTATGAGTGTTATCTTGCCAAGCTATCTTTCAAGGACATCGCCTGGATATTTTGATAGTGACATGTTAAATGTCACATTTGCACTTTTTATCATCTATTTTTTGATCAGGCTTTTAAACACAAATGAACAAAAATTTATCGTTTTGCCGGGCCTTTTTGTATCGCTTTATCTTTGGTGGTATCAAAGCTCATATGCACTTATTTTAAGTATTTTCTTTATGTTTTTACTATATACGCTAGTTTTTATGCGAGATAGATTGCAAAATTATCAAGCGATATTTTTTATGTTTATAAGCATCGTAAGCTCAAATGCTTTTACTAAAGATCCACTAATAGCAAATAAAATTTTGGTTTTTAATTTAGCAGTTATTGCTTTGTTTTTATCTTTTTTTTGCAAATATAAAAATTTACTCTCAGCTAGAAATTTAGCCATTTTTCTTACTTTAATGCTAGCTATTTTTATCTATTTTGGTGGGCTTGATTTTATCATTTCAAAGATGGGTATTTATGTTTTTAAGGGCGCTGAAGCCATCAACGATAAATATTATTTTATAAACGGATATAACTTTATTAGTGAAATAAAAGGTTCTAGCCCTTTATATTTTATCTATTTCATGTCAGGAAATATTCTTATATTACTGGCAGCTATTATTGGATACTTGCTACTTTGCTTTAAATTTCGTCCATTTTTACTTACTTTGCCAATGTTTGGTCTAGGTCTCCTCTCTTTTTTTGGCGGAGTTAGATTTGTTATGTATGTAACACCACTTGTTGCACTTGGTTTTGGATACTTTTTACATTTTTTTTTAAATTTATTTGATCTTAGAAGCTCTATTAAAAATTTATCATTTTTGGTTTTTGCAATAGCTGCCATTGCTATAAATTTAGATTTTGCTTATTCGTATAGACCAAATACCTTAATCACTAATGATGAGGCAGTTGCGCTTAGTGATATTAAAAAGGTAGCAAAGCGCGATGATTACGTATTTTCATGGTGGGATTATGGTTATGCTATAAGGTATTTTGCTGACGTTGAGACATTAAATGACCCTGGTAGGCAAGGCTATGAACACAACTATTTTGTAAGTCTTGCTTTGAGAAAAGATGAGGCATTTTCAGCTAAACTCGCAAGGGTGGCGGTTGCATATAATGATATCTCACTTGAGCAAAATATTAGGCTGATAGAAGAGATTTTAAAAGACTACAACACAAGCGATGTAAATACTTTTTTAAATCAGCTTGAAAATGCAAATTTTACTCTGCCACTAGCAAATCAGGCGGTTTATTATTACCTTGTGCCTAATATGATTGATATTGCTCAAAATATCTTTAGATATAGCTATATTGATGTTGCAACTGGTAAAAAACAAAAAGAGGATTTTTACCATGTTAGTGCGTTAAATGGCATTAGTGAAGCTGGCATTGATCTAGGAGATGGCTATACTTTGCCTATGAATGAGCAAAAATTTATCATACACAATGGTGAAAAAATAGCTGTAAAATCATTTTATAAAGTAAAAGGATCCGGAAGAGATTTGCGAATAGATGAAAAAATCATAGATAAAAATGCCAAAATTTATGTGGTTTTTTTGGAAGATTATGCGCGGATATTGTTGCTTGATGAAAATGCTTTTAACTCATCTTTTGTACAGCTTTTTATATTTGAAAAGGCTGATGATAGATACTTTGAGCCATTTATCGTTTCAAATGGTGTAAAAATTTATAGGTTAAAAATTTAATGCTAATCAATCTAATAAGTTCCATTATAGTTTTTATCGTATCAATGGGTATAAATTTCTTTCTTGCGCCATTTATCCTAAAAAGCCTTGGTAACGAAGCTTTTGGCTTTGTGGGCCTTAGCAACGCCATCGTTAGCTACGCAGCAGTCATAAGTGTGGCGATAAACTCGGTTAGTGGGCGCTTTGTCGCTCATGCGTGGCATAAAAAGGATCTAAGCCTTGCAAACACCTACTACTCGTCTGTACTTGTTGTAAATATATTCTTTTGTGCCGTTGTAGTGGTGCTTAGCTCCGTTTTTATCCTAAATTTGCAAAGCTTTTTAAACGTCCCTGAAAATTTACTTTTCGATGTGAGAATGACCCTTGTTTTTTACTTTATAAATTTCTGCGTTGGGCTATTTAACGGCGTTTTGACGGTTTGTGCCTTTGTGACAAATAAGCTCTATCTGCTCTCCATCAGAAATGCCATCTCAAGCGCGATCCTAGCGATCCTTATCGTGGCACTCTTTTTCTTTTTTAAGCCGTTCATTTCATACATCGCCATTTCAGCGCTAGTTGCTAGCCTTTTTGTCTTTTTTAGCACCATTTTTATGTCAGCTCGCATCACACCAGAGCTAAAATTTAGTCTTAGTAAATTTGACTTTTCTAAGATTAAAGAGCTTTTAAGCTCTGGCATTTGGAATAGTTTTAATGCACTAAACCGCATACTTTTAACGGGTATGGACCTATTTATCTGCAACATTTTCGTAAATGCAAACGCCACTGGTCTTCTTTCAGTCGCAAAAGCTGCTCCTATCATACTTGAGAGCTTTGTGGCGCAGCTTAGCGGTATCTTTGCGCCAAAATTTGTTGAGCTTTACTCTAAAAATTTGATCACGGATCTCATAAAAGAGGCTAAATTTTCGATGAAGGTGATCGCCTTTGTGATGAGCGCTCCGGCTGCATTTTTCGTCGTTTTTGGGCTGGATTTCTACACGCTTTGGCTACCTTTTAAAAGCGCAGATGAGGTTAAATTTATCTACAATGTCTCGATGATCACGCTTGTGCCGATCGTCTTTATAAGCTTTGTTTTTTCGCTTTTTAACCTTGATAGCGCGACAAATAAGCTTCGCCGCCCAGCCATTGCCAACACTATCCTTGGTGTTAGCACTATCGTAGTACAAATAGCCCTGCTTAAATTTAGTGACTACGGCGTTTATGGCATTGTCATTGTTGCAGCCATTTTTTATAGCATAAGAATTCTTGGCTTTGACCTCATAAACGCTGCTTTAAATTTAGAGGTAAAGCTCACCACATTTTACGGGGTTTATTTTAAAAATTTAGCCGTTTTTGCGCTTTGCGTGCTTGCGATGTTTGCCTGCAAGGACTTTGTAAGCTTAGATAACTGGCTAAAATTTGCTATCTTTGCTGCGATATACGCCGGCGCAGCTTATATTTTGGGATATTTTTTGTTTTTTAATGCCTTCGAGCGAGGCATAGTCTGGCGTAAAATTTTAAAAAAATTTAAAAGGTCTTAAATGGATGAAATTTACCTGATCTCTTTGGCAAAAGATATCAAAAGGCGTGAGCTTTTACAGCAGAAATTTGGCTCTTATGATAGCTTTAAGCTAATAGACGCAATAGACGGCAGGGAGCTAAACGCGAGGGAGTACTACAAGATTATTTCGCCATCATTTAAAGCTTACGGCAAGGTTTTAAGCCCAGCAGAAGTTGGCTGCTCGCTCTCACATGTGAAGGCCTACGAGGCATTTTTGGCAAGTGAGGCCAAATTTGCCCTCATCTTTGAAGATGATGTGATCGGAGATGACTTAGCTATTAAAGAGGCCTTTTTAGCAGCTAGCAAAATACCAGAAGAGAGTGTGCTCATATGTGGCATGCAAGATGGGCTAGAGGGCAGGTTTAGCGCCTTTGGCAAAAAGGTGGATACTAACCTAAGTAAGCCGCTTTGGCAGGTCTCAAAGCACTCATTTTCAAGCATTTATAGAGCAGGGGCTTATGTGCTAACTAAAAAAAGTGCTAAAAATTTGCTTGAAATCCACAAAAAAGCACTTTGTACGACTGATGTTTGGGACTATTTGCTTGGTGTTAACGACATGCAGATGTATTTTTGCGATCTTTTTGCACACCCTACTGATCTTAGCGGCTCAAACATCGAAGGAGAGCGCCTTGAGAGGGGATACAACGCAAATTTAAAGGCCTATATAAAGACAATTAAATTTATACTTTTCTCACGGCTTGAAAAGCTTCAAGGCTATGAGAGAATTTTTAAAAGGGGCTAGATAATGGGGCCGTTAATCAGCATCGTAACCGCGACTTACAAGCGTCCAGAGCTTTTAAAAAAAGCCATAAAAAGCGCTCTAGCTCAAAGCTATAAAAACCTAGAGATTATAGTTACTGACGACGGCGATGACGAGAGTGCGAGTGAAATTTGCAAGAGTTTTAACGATGCTAGGATCAAATTTGTAAAAAACAGCGCTCACAAAAAGAGTCCAAATGGCAACAAAAATAACGGCTTTGACAACGCAACAGGCGAGTTTGTCTGCTTGCTTGACGATGACGATGAGCTTTTGCCAGAGGCGATTGCTGAGTGCTATGAAATTTTAAAAAGTGGCGAGTATTCGTGCGTTTTTACAGACGCTATCTGCGAAAAAGATAGCGTGATGACTGAGGCGATGGCTGGTAGAAACCCGTATAACATGAGCGGGGCGATGAGCAAGGTTGATTATCATTGTGGGCGGATAAATGGCGAGTATTTCAAGCTTTTTTCACGTGAATTTATAGATGATTTTAGGTTTGATGAGAGCAGTTTTGGCGGCGAAAATGAGCTTTACATCCGCTTTTTTGAAAAAAATGTCTTCTATCTTAAAAAGCCGCTTTACATCTACCGCATCGCAAGAAGTGATAGTGCTACGCTAAATGCTGGCAAACACGCTCTAAACGTAGCAAACGCCTACATAAAAACGGCAAATATGCACTACGAGATAGCTATAAAAAATGAGCCAAAATTTCTAGCTATGCAGTATAAAAACGCCGCTTACTACGCCAAGATAGCAGGCGAATATGGGCTGATGCTAAGCTGTATTTTTAAGAGTCTTAGCATTAAATTTAGCAAAGAGGCGTTTATATTTTTTTTGCTTAGTCCGCTTCCAAGTGGCATTTTACCAGCACTCTCAAGGCTTAGAGTAAAGATAAAGAAAAGGTTTGGCGTATGAAGATATTATTTGTCACATCAACGCTTAGAAGTGGCGGTGCGGAGCGAGTTTGTGCGGTGATCGCATCAAGATTTAGCTTGGATCACGAGGTGAGTATTGTTAAATTTGACAAGGACGAACCATTTTACGAGCTAGCAAGTGGCGTAAAGCTCATAAATTTAGGCGTTGGGGCTGATGAGCTTGGCTTGGTTGGAAATTTAAAAAAGAGAGTTTTAAAGGTATTTGCTTTAAGAGCGCTCATACGAGAGGGTAAATTTGACGCCGTGATATCCTTTTTAGACGCCGTAAATACCTTGGTGCTCTTTAGCTCAGCTGGGCTAAAAACGCCTATAATAATAAGCGAGCACACAAACTATCTTGCACCAAAAAGAGCCATTTTTAAGGTGCTAAGACGCCTTAGCTACCCATTTGCAAACGCACTTAGTGTCTTAAGCGACGAGGATCTAGGGCATTACTCGAAATTTTGCAAAAATGTGATGAAAATTTATAACCCACTCTTTGAAGAGATACGCAGTGAGAGCTTTGATAAAGAAAATTTAGTTATCTTTGTTGGCAGGCTAAATAAGATAAAAAACTGCGAAATGTTTGTAAGAGTGGCTGCAAACTTAAAACAAAGCGGCTATAAATTTGCTGTTGCTGGAGATGGCGGCGAGAGAGCGAATTTAGAAAATTTAGCCAAGAGCTTGGACGCTGATGTCGAATTCTTAGGCAACGTTAGCGACATCGCCTCACTTTATAAAAGAGCAAAGGTGCTGATCTCTTGCTCAAATTTCGAGGGTCTTGGAAACACTTTGATAGAGGCTATAAACTATGACTGTGTGCGGGTCGCGACAAGAACTAGCGGGGCAAAAGAGCTTATAAAAGATGGCTTTGATGGCTTGCTTTGCGAGGTAAATGACGATAGGCAGATGAGTGAGAAGCTTGCAAAAATGCTGCAAGATGAAGCAAAAATGGGCGAATTTGCTAAAAATGCAAGGACTAGGCTTGATGAGTTTAGCGTGGAGCAAATTTATAAAAAATGGCTGGAGCTTTTAAGGCTTGGAGGTGTGAAGTGAAAATTCTTTTTGTCATCGCCGCACTTAGAAATGGCGGAGCTGAGCGAGTGCTAAATGTGCTTGCAAATGAGCTTAGCAAGGACAATGAGATCACTATCGCCCTGCTTGAAGAGGATCTTGGACTTTATAAATTTAGTGAAAAGATAAGTATCATAAACCTTAACGTCACTGGCTCAGGGCTGGCTTTAAAATTTAAAAAAATTCTCGCTCTTAGAGCACTTTTTAAAGAGCAAAGGGCTGATCTTATAATGAGCTTTATCGACTGGACAAACGTCGCTTGCGTGCTGGCAAATTTGGGGCTAAAGAGCAAACTAATAGCAACCGAGCATCACGAGCATAGCTACTTAAAAAGCAAAATCGCAAGCGCTATGCGTGATCTTGCCTACCGCTTTGTAGATGGCTTAAGTGTGCTAAGTAAAAGCGACTACGACTACTATAAATTTGCCAAAAACCGCGAGGTCATCCACAACCCACTTTTTATTGATGTGCCTGAAATTTGCAAGAAGCAAAATGTCATCTTAAGCGTGGCGAGGCTGGAGGCGGTAAAGGGCTATGATATCTATTTTGAGGCGCTTAGCAAGGTGGATAAAAGCTTGCTTGATGGCTGGGAGATAAAGATCGCAGGCAGTGGCAGGCAGGAGGCACAGCTAAAGCAAATGGCGTCAAATTTAGGGCTTAACGTCAAATTTTTAGGCCATATGAGTGATGTTAGCAACCTTTATAGTGAGGCAAAAATTTTTACTCTTAGCTCACGAAGCGAGGGGCTTTCAAACGTGCTAATCGAATCAGGCGCTTTTGGCTGTGCTAGGCTAAGTAGCAACACTGTGGGAGCAAGAGAGCTTATAAATGACGGCATTAACGGACTTATCTTTAAAATTGGCAATGCAAATGATCTAAAAGATAAGCTTGAAATGCTTTTAAAAGATGAAAATTTAAGGCAAAAACTAGCAAAAAATGCCAGCGAAAGTGCAAATTTATTTAGCAAAGAAAATATCATCAAGCAGTGGCGAGAATTTATAAAAAAGGTTGTTAGCAAGTGAAAAAATTAGCCGTTTTTTTATACTCGATGGGGCCTGGCGGGGCTGAGCGAAATGTGGCAAATTTACTGCCATTTTTAGTTAAACGTTATGAAGTTCATCTCATCTTAATGAGCAAGGTCATCGCTTACGAGATCCCAAGCGAGGTGCAAATCCACTTTATAGAAAATAGCGATCCTTACGAGAGCGGGCTAAAGAAGCTTGCAAGGCTCTTTTTGGCAATGCCAATGCTTGCCTTTAAGTATAAAAAACTTTGTCAAAACTTAGGCATCGACACGCAGTTTGTGCTTATGAACCGCCCTTGTTATATCGCTGCAATAGCTAGAATTTTGGGCTTTAAAAAGAGGCTAGTTATCAGTGAGAGAAGCTGTCCGTCTATCTTATATAAAAACGATCTAAGCGGACGAGTTAATAAATTTTTACTCACTCATCTTTATAAAAAAGCTGATCTCATCCTCGCAAATGCAGCTGGCAATAAAGAGGATCTGGTGCGAAATTTTGGCATGAGCGAAGCAAAAACAAAGGTGCTTTATAACGCCCTTGATCTAAAAACTATAAATTTGCTAAAAGATGAGCCACTTGAGAGTGATTTTAGGCCATTTTTCATAAATATTGGCCGCCTTGATAGCGGTAAAAATCAAGCCATGCTAATAAAAGTCATAGCTTCCATTAACGACCCTCACGCTACGCTTGGTATCCTTGGTAAAGGGCCTTTAAAGGACGAGCTACAAAATTTGATAGACAAATTTGGCGTGGGTGATCGAGTAAAGCTTCTTGGCACTGATAAAAATCCTTTTAGGCACATAAAAAACGCCTCTTGCTTGCTTTGCGCTTCGCGTTTTGAGGGCTTTTCAAACGTCTTGCTTGAAGCGCTAGCGTGCGAAAAAACTATCATCTCAACCGAGCATAAGAGTGGCGCAAAGGAGCTTTTGGGCGAGAGTGAGTTTGGCATTTTGGTGCCAGTTGATGATGAAAATGCGATGAAAGAGGCGATGATAAAGGTGCTTAACGAGCCAAAGATAAGGCAAAATTTTGAAAAGGTTGCGTATAATCGGGCTAAATTTTTTGATAGTGAAAATATAGCGAGCAAGCTTATAAATTTTTTGGAAAATCCTAATGAATAGAAATTTATTTTTTAAAAATTACTCTTTATACTTGATGATATTTGTCGCAGTCTTTTTTAGCGTGATTTGTAGGCTTTACTGGGTCTTTTGGGCGAGTGAGTATCCAGTATTTTTCTGGAACAACGAGCTAATGATCAGCACAAACGACGGCTACGCATTTGCCGAGGGTGCAAGGGACATGCTGGCTGGCTTTCACCAAGAAAACGACCTTAGCTACTACGGCTATCCGCTTTCCACACTTACTTACTGGATCGTGAAATTTCTAGGTGTTAAGCTTGAGACAGCGATGATTTATATGAGCGTATTTTTCTCATCGCTTGTGGCTGTGCCAGTTATCTTGATCGCAAATGAGTATAAGCTAAAATTTGCTGGCTTTATCGCCGCACTTCTTGCAGTGGTCGCAAATAGCTACTACAACCGCACAATGGCAGGCTACTACGACACTGACATGCTCATCATCCCACTTAGCGTCTTTGTCGTCTGGGGACTTATTAGAGTACTTGAGAAAAAGGACGCAAAGAGCCTAATAATCGCGCCTTTAAGCGTGCTTATTTACATGTGGTGGTATGCGAGCGCCTTTTCGCTTATTAGCGTTTTAACTGGGCTATTTTTACTTTACACGCTCATTTTTGATAGGAAAAACCCGCTTTTTTATCTTGAAATTTCGCTGCTTTTACTTGCCATTTCAAATCTTGATCTAACGCTTAAATTTATCGCTATCATCGCTATTTATACGCTTTGTCTTTTTAAAAAAGAGATGATAAATTTAAAATTTGCTCTTGCTGTTTTGGTTGTTGTTTTTGCTGTTTTTGTCATCCGTGGCGGACTAAATCCGATTATTTTTCAGCTTAAATTTTACGTCTTTAGAGATGCGCCTGAAGTTGGAGGCATGAGCTTTCACTTTTTTAATGTCAATCAAACTATCCAAGAGTCAAGCATCGTTGATTTTACGCTATTTTGCGAGAGGATCAGCGCAAATGTCATAACATTTCTGATCTCGCTTGCTGGCGTTGCTCTTTTTTGCTTTAAATACCGCTCATTTGCCGTCTCGCTTGGCATGCTAGCTCTTGGCTTTTTGGCATTTAAAAGTGGCCTTAGATTTACTATTTATGCTGTGCCTATCATGGCACTTGGATTTGGCTATTTAGTGGAGTTTGTGCTTGCAAATTTAAAGCTAAAAGGAGCCGTGCTAAATCTTGCGAGAGCCTTTATAACCGTGCTTGCTCTTACTCCAGCTCTCATTCATATCTATGGCTACAAGGCTGAGCCAGTTTTTGTGCACAAAGAGGTTGAAATTTTAAATAAGCTAAAAGGTATCGCAGGACGTGAGGACTACGTGGTTGCGTGGTGGGACTATGGATATCCGATTAGATATTACAGCGATGTTAAGACGCTAATTGATGGCGGAAAGCACCTTGGACGTGAAAATTTTGCCGTGAGTTTTGCGCTTGGAAGCGATGAGATAAGCTCAGCAAATATGGCAAGGCTTGATGTTGAGTACACAGAGAGAAATTTTAAAGAGCGATTTAATGGCAATTTGGCTCAAATTTTAAAAGAGAGAAATGCAAGCATCGATCAGTTTTTTAACGATATAAAAGAGGCAAATTTTAGCCTGCCAGCAAAGACAAGGGATATTTACTACTACTTGCCAGATAGGATGCTTGGTATTTTTCCGACCATTTTGCAGTTTAGCAAGATCGATCTAAAAAGCGGTAAAAATTTAAACAACGGCCTTTTTATCGTCACAAGAGCGATCTCTCAAAATGAAAATGGCATTAGGCTAAATGGTGGTTTTACGCTCACAAGTGATGTCACAAATTTAATCTATGATGGCAATATCTTGCCTCTTAAATCTTTCATAGAGACTGATTACAACGAGGCTGGCAAGCTAAATGTCAAAGAGTATAAAAATAACGAAAGTTCAAATATTTCTGTCATTTTTATGAGAGATTATGGTAGGTTTATCATCCTTGATGAAAGCATCTTAAATAGCGCATACATCCAGCTTTTTGTACTTGAAAGGTACGATCCAAAAATTTTTGAGCCAGTTATACTTGACGGGGCGGCAAAAATTTATAAACTAAAGAGGTAAAAATGGCAAGGATAGGGTTTTTAAGCCACGCTGATATGAGCATACACTTTTTTAGACGGCCTATTATGCAAGCCTTAAAAGATATGGGGCATGAGGTTTTTGCTATCGCTCCAAAAGGCGACTTCACTGGCGAGCTTGCTAAAAGCTTTCACGCTGTTACATACGAGCTTGACAAGGCCAGTCTAAATCCGTTAACCGTCATAAATAACTCAAAAAAACTATCTCAAATTTTGGGCGAGTTAAATTTAGACCTGCTTCAAACTGGCGCTCACAAGTCAAATGTATTTGGCACGTTTGCTGCTAAAAACGCTGGCATAAAGCACGTGATAAATTTGGTTGAAGGCCTTGGTAGCTTTTATATCGATGATGATATTAAGACAAAGGCTGTGCGTTTTGTCATGGAGAGTCTTTATAAATTTTCCTTTGCAAAGGCTGATGCTTGCATCTTCGTAAATGACGCAGATCCAGACTATCTGATTTCTAGAAATTTGATAGATAAAAGCAAGGTGTACCGCATAAAAAGTGTCGGTGTTGATACTATCAAATTTGACCCAGCTATCACGCAGGCGGCAGACTTGGGTGAAAAAAAGGTCATTTTAATGATCGCAAGAGCCATGTGGCATAAGGGAGTTCGTGAATTTTACGAGGCAGCTGAAATTTTAAATGGCTACAAAAACTGCGAATTTGTCTTTGTGGGCGAGGGTTTTGCTGGCAATAAATCAACCGCAGATGATAGCTTTTTAAAAGGTGGCAAAGTGCGGTATCTTGGCGCTAGAAACGATATACCGCAGCTTTTAAAGGCTTCTTATTTGCTAGCTTTGCCAAGTTATAAAGAGGGCTTCCCAAGAACGGTTTTAGAGGCGATGAGTATGGCTAAAGCAGTCGTTGCAAGTGATGTTACAGGCTGCAATGAAGCAGTAAAAGACGGCTACAACGGACTTTTATGCAAGGTAAAAGATGCAAGCGATCTTGCCAGTAAAATAAAAATTTTGCTTGATGACGAAGCGCTTTGTAATAGACTTGGGCAAAACGGCAGAAACTGGGCGGTTAGCGAGTTTGACGAGAAGCAAATCGCAAAAAGATATATAGAAATTTATAGGAAATTTATAGATGTATAGAAATTTTTTAAAGAGGGTGATTGATATTTTGGGGGCTTTGTTTTTGCTCATTTTAACGTCACCTATCATCATAGCAACGGCGATCTTTATCTATTTTAAGGTAAGTCGTGACGTCATTTTCACGCAGGCAAGACCAGGTCTTAATGAGAAAATTTTTAAAATTTATAAATTTAAGACGATGAGCGATGAGCGTGACGCAAATGGCGAGCTCTTGCCAGATGAGCAGCGTCTTGGTAAATTTGGCAAACTGATCCGCTCGCTTAGTCTTGATGAGCTGCCACAGCTCTTTAATGTGCTAAAAGGAGACATGAGTTTCATCGGACCAAGGCCGCTTTTGGTTGAGTATCTGCCCATCTATAACGAAACACAAAAGCACCGCCACGACGTGCGCCCTGGTATCACGGGCCTAGCACAAGTAAATGGCAGAAACGCCATAAGCTGGGAGAAAAAATTTGAGTACGACGTCTATTACGCTAAAAATTTAAGCTTTATGCTTGATGCAAAGATTGCCTTACAGACCATCGAAAAGGTGCTAAAACGAAGTGGCGTCAGCAAAGAGGGGCAGGCTACGACGGAGAAATTTAATGGCAAAAACTAAGAAAATTTACATCTACGGAGCAAGCGGTCACGGGCTAGTCGTAGCTGACATCGCTAGAAATAATGGTTATGATGAGATAGTTTTTTTAGATGACGCTAGCGAGCGTAAATTTAGCCCAGAGCTTGAAAAAGCTGACATTATAATAGCTATTGGCGAAAACAAAACTAGGCAAAAGATCAGCCAAAAGGTGGAGGCTGCCGGCTTTGAGATAGTAAATTTGATCCATAAAAGCGCAGTTGTGAGCGAAAGTGCTGTGATAGAAAAAGGCGTAGTTGTCATGCCAAATGCCGTGATAAACGTAAAAGCTTGCATAAAAGAAGGCGCTATCATAAACTCTGGCGCGGTGATAGAGCATGAGTGCGTGATAGGTAAATTTGCTCACATCAGCCCAAATGCAGCCCTTGCCGGAAACGTTAGCGTGGGCGAATTTACACATGTTGGTATTGGCTCAAGCGTCATTCAAGGTATAAGTATCGGCAGCAGCTGTATCATCGGCGCTGGTAGCGTGGTTGTAAGAGATATAAAAGATGGCATAAAGGCGTACGGAGTGCCAGCATGCGAGCATGCTAAGATATAAATTTAAAAATAAGTGCTAAAATCGCCAAAAAATCACGAAAGGTATGAACATGGATAGGGTTTTTTTATCTCCACCAAATATGAGCGGAAAAGAGCAAGAATATATAAAAAAAGTTTTTGAAAGCAACTACATAGCGCCACTTGGCGAATATGTCAATAAATTTGAAGATAGCATAAAAGCTTACACTGGCGCCAAAGATGCGCTTGCACTATGCGCTGGAACTGCGGCACTTCACCTAGCGCTTCGCGTCCTTGGCGTAAAAGAGGGCGATCTTGTGCTAGCTTCTAGCTTTACTTTCATGGCTTCAGTCTCGCCAATACTTTATGAAAAAGCAACTCCAGTATTCATAGACTGCGACGAGAGCTGGAATTTAAGCCCAGAGCTACTTAAAAAAGCGATCTCAAATTTACCTAAAAAGCCAAAGGTATTGGTCGTCACTCATCTTTACGGGCAAGCTTCAAAGATGAAAGAAATTTGTGAAATTTGCCAAAACGAGGGCATCGCTTTGGTTGAAGATGCAGCTGAAGCACTTGGCGGATTTTACGGCGGTAAGGCGCTTGGCACATTTGGCGTGATGGGCGCATATAGTTTTAACGGCAACAAGATAATCACCACTTCAGGTGGTGGTATGCTAGTTGGTGACAAGGAATTTGTGGAAAAAGCTAGATTTTACAGCACGCAAGCAAGAGAGCCTTTGCTTCACTATGAGCATAAAGACTATGGCTACAACTACCGCTTAAGTAATGTACTAGGCGCTATTGGCGTGGCTCAGATGGAAATTTTGGAAAAGAGAGTCGAGCAAAAGAGAAAAGTCTTTGAAATTTATGAAAAAGAGCTTGGCGATATTTTAGAATTTATGCCAGAACTGCCAAATTCTCGTGGCAACAGATGGCTCACAACTGGTGTTTTTGCTAAAAAAGATGCACATTTAAAAGTTATAAAAGCACTAGCTGATGCAAACATCGAGAGTCGCCCACTTTGGAAGCCTATGCATTTACAGCCTGTCTTTAATGGTGCGTTAAGTTTTATCGATGGATATAGCGAAGATCTATTTTCAAGAGGAATTTGCTTGCCAAGTGGCAGCGATATGAGCGAACAGACACAAGAAAGAGTGATAAAAATAGTCAAGGAAAATGCGTAAATGTTTCATGCAACGAAGTTAAAAAGGCTCGTATTTTTCCTTCTTGGCGATGTTTTTATATTTATCTTTTCGATATATGCGGCTTATCTTTTAAGATTTAACGCCGACATCCCAGATATCTACGTACAAGGGCTTTTTGTAACGGCTGGATTTTTGATCATTTTCAAGCTCTTTTTTCTATGTATGTTTAAAATTTACAAGGTACCGTGGAGGTTTTTTGGATTAAACGAAGCAAGAAAAATTTTCCTAGCTCACGTTTGCTCAGCGGTTTTATTTACGATCATTTTTTTTATCATTCAAGATTTTTTAAATCCATATCCAAGAAGCGTTATTTTCATTGATCTTCTTATTTCATGCTTACTTGTTGGGCTTTTAAGAATTTCAAAACGCATGGTACTTGACTTTTCAAACAAACCTCACAAAGGTGAGCCTTGTATCGTTATAGGCGCAACGTCAAAAGCGCTTCACGTCTTGCGTGGCTTAAAACAAGGGTATCTTGACTACTACGCGGTTGGAGTGGTAGATGGCAGGAGTGATCTTGTTGGTACTTATTGTGATGGATTTTTAGTTCAAGATAAAAAAGAAATACCAAGCCTTATAAAAGACTACGACGCAAAGACCGCTATCATCGCGCTTGCACTAGATCAAGATGAGCTTCAAGCTCTAGTTGATGAGTTAAGTGGATATGGTATAAGAGACATGAAGCTATTCTCTCTTATCGAAAATGAGCCGATCAAGGATATCTCGATCGAAGATTTGCTTGCTAGAAAGCCAAAAGACTTAAATCCAGAAGCTATTTCAAATTTTTTAAAAGATAAGAGAGTACTTGTCACTGGAGCCGGCGGCAGTATAGGAAGTGAAATTTGTAAGCAATGCTTAAAATTTGGTGTAAGTGAGCTTATAATGGTTGAGCACAGCGAGTTTAACCTTTATAAAATAGGCGAAGATACAAAAGATAAAAGAACTATTAGCAAGCTTGTAAATATCACAAATTTAAAGGATTTTGAAGAGGTTTTTGCTGACTTTAAACCTGAGATCGTCATCCATGCCGCCGCATATAAGCACGTGCCACTTTGCGAGCTAAATCCTCGCTCGGCTGTCGAAAACAACATCCTTGGCACAAAAAATGCAGTTGATCTTTCTAAAAAATATGGCGTTAAGAAATTTGTCATGATCTCATCAGACAAGGCTGTGCGCCCAACAAACATAATGGGTACAACTAAGCGTGTTTGCGAGCTTTACGCACTAAATTCAAATGAAGCAGGTGTATGCGAGATAGTTTGCGTTCGCTTTGGTAACGTCCTTGGCTCAAGCGGATCTGTCATACCTAAATTTAAAGCGCAGATCGCTGCAAATAGGCCACTAAGCGTCACGCACCCAGAGATTACAAGATATTTTATGCTTACATCAGAAGCTTGTCAGCTAGTCCTTCAAGCGGCCTCTATCGCAAAAGGTGGAGAGCTTTTCGTACTTGACATGGGCGAGCCTGTTAAGATAGTTGATCTTGCTAAAAAGATGCTTCTTCTTTCAAATAAAGAGCATTTGGGTATAGAATTTGTGGGTCTTAGACCAGGTGAGAAGCTTTATGAAGAGCTACTTATCAATAAAGATGATGTGCAAACAAAATATGAATCGATCTTTGTGACGCATTCAGAGCCTTATGATTTAGTGCTTTTAAACTCGCAGATAAGTGAGCTTTTACAGCTTGAGGATAATGAGATCGCACCTGCACTTAAAAAGATCGTTCCTGAGTTCAATCACGCATTAAATTTAAAAGGTTAAATTTGGTTATAAAAGATATTAAGAGATTTAGTGACACGAGATATAAGGCAAGGGCGTATATTTGCTATTTATTTAGTAGAAATTTGCCAAATAGACTGCCCGGAGTTTGTTTAGAGAACATAAAAGCTGGCTTTGATAAGATCAGCCACGAGATAGAAAATTTTGACGCATTGTATATCTTAGACGAAAATGGCGTGCAGATTGAAGACTCGATCAGCCTAAATGAGAAGTATAAAATTCCAAAGGGCGAAAACCGCGCAAATAAAGCCTACTACTACACTGCAGTGCGTGAGAAAAGATGCGTTTTAAGCGATCCATATCCATCAAACCTAAATGGAGGTTTATGCGTCACAGCAAGTGTGCCTATCTATAATGAAAAAAATGAGCTTAAATTTATCGCCTGCATCGACATAAGCCTAGAAAATATCCTAAATATGGTCGATAGCGGCTTTGTTGAGGAGCATTTTGGTAGATTTTTAAAGACTATTTATACACTTTTTTGTGCATCGCTTTTTATGATCTGCGCATTTTTGTTTTGGCACGGTGTAAAGAGCTTTATCTCAAAGAGCATCGAGCATATAAATGTCGAAGAAATTTTTGAATCAACTATCATTTTAACGCTAGCCCTCGCCATTTTTGACCTTGTTAAGACGATATTTGAAGAAGAGGTGTTAGGTAAAAATCACGAGGAAAATAGCGTTATTTATAAGACGATGGTGAGATTTATCGGCTCAATTATCATCGCACTTGCAATCGAGGCGCTCATGCTAGTCTTTAAATTTGCTATCACTGCACCTGAAAATATTATAAATGCTATCTATCTAATAGGCGGTGTGGCGATGCTGATGGCGGCACTTAGCTTTTATCTTTTCAGCGTAAAAAGACAAGAGAACAGATGATCGCTATTATTGATTATGGTGCGGGCAATATCAAAAGCGTGATAAATGCTTTTGATTTTCTTGACAAAAAATGTGCCTTAGTAAGTAAGCCTGAAAATTTAAAAGAGTATTCGCACATCGTTTTACCAGGCGTTGGAGCTTTTGGTGAGGCGATGACAAAGCTAAAAAATAATGGCATGGATGAAGCCGTAAAAGAAGCTGTAAAAAGCGGCAAAGCTTTTATTGGTATTTGTCTTGGCATGCAGCTTTTATTTGAGCGAAGTTTTGAGTTTGGCGAGCATGAGGGACTCTCTCTTTTGCCCGGTGAGGTCGTAAAATTTAATGAAGCTAATTTCGATAAGCCATTAAAAATACCCCATATTGGTTGGAACGCTTTGGAATTTAAGCAAAATAGTCCATTAAATTTAGGACTAAAAAAGCTTGAGTATTTATATTTTGTACATAGCTATCATGTGGTTTGTGATGATAAATTTGCACTGGCAAAGACGACTTATGGATATGAATTTACAAGTGCGGTTTGGCATGAAAATATCTTTGGCTTTCAGCCTCATCCAGAAAAAAGTCATGAAGCTGGACTTAAAATTTTAGAGAATTTTGCGAGGTTATGATGGAAATTTTTCCAGCGATTGATTTAAAAGAGGGACAAGCAGTTAGACTTAGCAAAGGTCTTATGCAAAGTGCAAAAATTTATAGCAACGAGCCAAGTGAACTTGCTAAGAGATTTGAAGATTATGGCGCAAAATGGCTTCATGTGGTTGATTTAGACGGTGCATTTGCTGGAGAGACGATAAATTTTAAAACAATTGAAAAGATTACAAAGGCTACAAATTTAAGCGTCCAAGTGGGTGGCGGCATAAGAGATGAAGAGCGAATAAAACGCTATTTAGATTTGGGAGTTAGCAGAGTGATCCTTGGCTCAGTTGCCCTTAGTGATCCAGAATTTACAGCAAAAATGGCTGAAATTTATAGAGTTGTAGTTGGCATTGACGCAAAAGATGGCTACGTGGCCGTACAAGGTTGGGGCGAGATCTCAAATATAAAAGCAGTCGATCTTGCAAGAAAATTTGCAGATGTTGGCGTGGAAGCTGTGATTTGCACTGATATTAACAAGGATGGAATGCTTGGCGGAGTCAATGTTGAGTTTAGCTTGCAAATAGCTAGAAATAGCAAGCTTGAGACAATAGCAAGTGGTGGCGTGAGTGATATAAATGATATTTTGATGCTAAAAGCCACAAATGAGATTAGTGGCGTAATAGTTGGAAAAGCCTACTATGAAGGGTTGCTTGACCTAAAAGAGGCCTTCAAACTACTTAGATAGCGTTAAAGCTTTTATAAATTTAAATTAGCTAGAATAGGGCAATTTTTACTAAAAGGATATTATGTGAAGATTTTGGTTGTAGATGACAGTTCAACAATGAGAAGAATCATAAAAAATACTTTACAAAGGTTAGGACATCAAGAAATTCTTGAGGCTGAGCACGGTCTTGAGGCTTGGAATATCTTAACTCAAAATGAAGGTATCGAAGTTCTTATCACTGACTGGAATATGCCTGAGATGAATGGTCTTGAACTTGTTAAAAAGGTAAGAGCAGAGCAAAAGTATGTTGATATGCCTATCATAATGGTAACAACAGAAGGCGGAAAAGCCGAAGTTATAACAGCTTTAAAAGCAGGTGTTAATAACTACATCGTTAAACCTTTTACGCCACAAGTTTTAAAAGAGAAGCTTGAAGACGTTCTTGGTTAATGAAAGATAAATTTTACGAATTAAGCATCAAAACATCAAATTTTTATGATGAAATTTTAGAGCTAGTTTTCTCTTTTGGAGTTACCTGTGTTGAAGAGCTAGATCACGAGATCATCATCAGGGAAGAGTATGATCTAAAAGATATAGCTTGGGGTATCGAAGAGTATGCAAAAGGGCTCTCTAGTGTTCGTAAAATTTCAAATGATTTAAAAATTTCTCTTAATTTAAAAGAAAATAAAGACTGGCTAGGTGAATATAAAAAGGCAGTTAAGCCTATTTTGGTTGATAAAATTTATGTTAGACCTAGCTGGGAAGAGCCACTTAATGGCGTAACAAATATCATAATCGACCCAGCTCTAGCCTTTGGCTCAGGGCACCATGAAAGCACAAATTCTTGCTTGCAGCTTTTACAAAAATATGCAAAAAGTGGCAATACTACTTTAGACGTGGGCTGCGGAAGTGGAATTTTAAGTATTGCCTTGGCAAAGCTTGGCTGTAAGGTCGATGCTTGCGATACAGACGAGCAAGCTACGCAAAGTTCACTTAGTAATGCCGAGTTAAATGAGGTTAAATTTAATAAAATTTGGACAGGTTCTATCGCAAATTTAGAGCAAAAATATGACATTGTCGTAGCAAATATCATTGCTGATGTCATTTTTATGCTCTCAAATGACTTAAAAAAATCGCTTAAAAAAGGCGGCTACTTGGTATTGTCAGGAATTTTAAACAAGTACGAAGATAGGATTCAAGATACATTTAAGGATTTGGAGCTAATTGAGATAAAACAAAGTAACGATTGGAGTAGCTTTGTTTATAAGGAAATAGATGAATAACCAAAATAATAACCAAAACAATGGCAACAATAACGGTTTTTTTAATAAAAATCCTATTTTCATTTTTGCCATTTTTGCAATAGTTATAGTTTTAGCTTTTAGAAGCTTTAGTGGAGACGGACTTGGTGGCTCTTTTGGGCTAAATAGTAATGCTCAGAGTAAAATGGTAGCTTATTCTGAGTTTAAAGATATGTTAAAAAATAAGCAACTAAATGAAGTTGCGATATCTGAAACCACGATAAAAGGCGTTGGTAATGACAAAACCATCTACCTCGCAAAGCGCATAAACGATCCAACGCTCATTGGCATACTTGAGCAAAATGGCATAACTTATAGCGTTTATAGCGAAAATAACTGGTTTGGTGATCTTATATTTTCATGGATAATCCCAGTATTTATATTTTTTGCCATTTGGATGTTTATTGCTAGTCGTATGCAAAAGAACATTGGTGGTGGCATACTTGGCATAGGAAGTGCAAAAAAGCTTATAAATTCTGAAAAGCCAAAAGTAAAATTTGATGATGTTGCAGGTGTCGAAGAGGCAAAAGAAGAGGTTCAAGAGATAGTTGATTATCTAAAAAGTCCTGATAAATATCTAAGACTTGGGGCAAAAATTCCAAAGGGAATTTTGCTAGTTGGCCCTCCAGGCACAGGTAAAACACTTCTTGCAAGAGCAGTTGCAGGCGAGGCTAGTGTGCCATTTTTCTCTATGTCAGCATCAAGCTTTATAGAGATGTTTGTCGGTGTTGGAGCAAGTAGAGTTAGAGATCTTTTTGAAAATGCTAAAAAAGAGGCTCCAGCGATCGTTTTTATAGATGAAATTGATGCGATAGGTAAAAGTAGAAATTCTGGTCCGATGGGTGGCAACGACGAGCGAGAGCAAACGCTAAATCAGCTTCTTTCTGAGATGGACGGCTTTGATGCGGATAAATCACCAGTCATTGTTATAGCAGCTACAAATAGACCTGAAGTTTTAGATGCTGCGCTTTTGAGGCCAGGTAGATTTGATAGGCAAGTGCTTGTTGATAAGCCTGATTTTAAAGGACGCTGCGACATTTTAAAAGTTCACATGAAAGATGTAAAGATCGGTAAGGATGTAAATATCGAAGATATTGCAAGGCTTACGACTGGTTTAGCTGGTGCTGATCTTGAAAATATCATAAATGAGGCAGCACTTCTTGCAGGACGTAAGTCAAAGACCTTTGTCGAGCAGGCTGATCTTGTGGAGGCTGTCGAGAGATCGATCGCTGGACTTGAGAAAAAGTCTCGCCGCGTAAATCCAAAAGAAAAAAGGATCGTCACTTATCATGAGTGCGGTCACGCCTTGATAGCTGAACTAACAAAAGGTGCAAAAAGGGTAACAAAAGTCTCAGTCGTACCACGTGGTCTTGCGGCACTTGGCTATACTCTAAACACGCCTGAAGAGAATAAATTTATGATGCAAAAGCATGAGCTGATAGCAGAAGTAGATGTGCTTTTGGCTGGTAGAGCTGCTGAAGAGGTGTTTATTAAAGAAATTTCAACCGGAGCTAGCAACGACCTAGAGCGTGCGACTGATATCATAAAAGCTATGGTTAGTATGTATGGTATGAGCGATGTTGCCGGTCTTATGGTGCTTGAAAAGCAACGCGCGACATTTTTAAATGGTGGTCAAAGCATCAAAGATTACAGTGATAAGATGGCTGAAAAGGTTGATGAGTTTGTAAAAACGCTTCTTCATGAAAGATACACAGCTGTGTTTGGTTTGCTTGAAATTTATAAAGGTGCTATTGAAAATATGGTATCAGCACTTTATGAAGAAGAAACAATCGAAGGAAAAAGAGTTAGAGAGATCATTAAAAACTATGAGATCGAAAATAGTCTAGAGAGCAGACTTGTAGAGATCGAAGAAGACGAAAAGAGTAAAAAAGAGGAATAAAAATGAGTGGCTATATCGCGAAAGCAGGATATAAATTTATATTATTTTTTCTAATTTTATTTGTTTTATCTTTGCTATTTGGGATCTTGCCACTTTTTTTTGCTATTTTACTTTTTTTGGGGCTTTATTTTTTTAGAGATCCTGAGAGAGAGCCATTTTCTGATGATAAATTGGCTTTACTATCGCCAATTGATGGCAAGATAAAAGAGATCAGTGCTTCAAATTTTGACAATAACGAAGTAGCTAAGATCGTCATAAAAAAATCTTTTTTTGATGTTGGTACATTAAGGGCTGTAAGTGATGTAAAAGTAGCTGAAATACGCAAAAGACATGGCTTATTCTTATGCCAAGCTATGAAAATTTCAGAATTTTTAAATGAAAGAGCTATTATTCGCTTTGAAAAAGAAAATATAAAATTTGTTATGAAAATTATAGCTGGAGCTTTCAGTCGAAGTTTAGAAATTTCAAATGTTACTAGCCTAAAAGCATCTAGAAAATTTGGTTTTTTAGGAAGTGGTGAGGTGATTTTATACTTGCCAAGAGATGCTAAGATATGTGTAAGCGTTGGAGAAAGCGTAAAGGCTGCTTCACTTTTGGGATATTTTGAAGAGGGAAAAAGAGATGAATAACATACAAAAGATGCAACTAATGTATATCTTGCCAAATTTATTTACAGCAGCTAGTGCTTTTTTGGGTGTTATTAGTATTATTTCATCTATTCAAGGTAACTATTTTAAAGCCATTATTTATATAATCTTATCGCTTATTTTAGACGGACTTGATGGACGTGTGGCTAGACTTACAAAGACAACTAGTAAATTTGGGGTAGAGTTTGATAGTCTTGCAGATCTTGTTGCTTTTGGTGTAGCGCCAGCGATTTTATTTTATTTGACTATTGGTAAAAATTTTGGCAGATTTGGAGCGCTTATAGCTGCTATGTTTGTGGTTTTTGGAGCTATCAGGCTTGCTCGTTTTAATGTCACTACTGGTACATATGAGCCAAATGTTTTTATCGGACTTCCTATACCATCAGCAGCTATTGTGAGCGTACTTTGGGTTGGAATTTATATCGACTATACTTTTTTAGAGGGATTTGAGTGGTGCTTGATACTACTTGAAGCTACTTTGGCAGCTTTAATGGTTAGCAACATCCGCTATCCAAGTTTTAAAAAAATAAATTTAAAACAAACCCATGTGATAAGAATTTTAGTAGCTCTTGTAGTTGCGTTTTCGATACTTTATCTATATCCATTTGAAAGTGCGACTTTGGTTATGAGCGTCTATACGCTTTATGGCATAGTAAGAGCCACTATAATGTTTAGTAAAAATTCCAAAAAAAAGGAGAGCGAATGAGCGAAAATGGCGTTATAAAATCACGTAAATTTTTACCAAAAATCGAAATCAAAAACTCTCTACTGCTGCTACTTAGGTAGCAAATTTCTCTTTACTTAACTCATTAAATTTAAAATTTAAATATAAAAAATAAAAAAGGACAAAAATGGATAAGAATAAAATTATAATCTTTGATACGACTTTAAGAGATGGTGAGCAAAGCCCTGGCGCATCGATGAATACAGCCGAAAAACTACAGATCGCACTTCAGCTTGAAAGGCTTGGCGTGGATGTTATGGAGGCTGGATTTGCAGCAGCAAGCCCAGGGGATTTTGATGCGGTAAATCAAATAGCAAAGCAAGCCTCAAATATCACGGTTTGTTCTCTTGCACGCGCAGTTGAGCGTGATATCAAGGCAGCTGGCGAGGCATTGGCTCCAGCTAAAAATAAGAGAATTCATACATTTATAGCGACAAGCCCAATTCATATGGAGTACAAGCTAAAAATGAGCCCAGATGAAGTAATAAAACGTGCAGTCGAGTCTATAAAATACGCAAAAACCTTTTGCGATGATGTGGAGTTTAGCTGCGAGGACGCTTGTAGAAGTGAAATGAGCTTTTTAAAAGAAATTTGTGATGCTGCCATAAATGCGGGTGCAAAAACCTTAAATATCCCTGATACAGTTGGTTATTTATATCCTGAAGAGATAACTGCTCGCATTAGTGAAATAGTAAAATTTGTAGGCGATAGAGCGATAATCTCTGTGCATAATCACAATGACTTAGGCATGGCTACGGCAAACTCGTTAGCGGCTATAAAAGCTGGTGCAAGGCAGGTCGAAGGTACGATAAATGGTATAGGTGAGCGCGCCGGAAATGCTGCGCTTGAAGAGATCGTGATGGCTATCAAAACCCGCCAAGACGTCTTTGCTCCACTTTATACGGACATCATCTCAAAAGAAATTTATCCAACTTCAAGACTGATTGCTAGTATTATAGGCATTGAGCCTCAACCAAACAAAGCTATCGTTGGTAAAAACGCATTTGCTCATGAGAGTGGCATACATCAAGACGGCGTGCTAAAACACAAAGAGACCTATGAGATAATTAGCGCTGAGAGTATAGGCCTTGAGAAAAATTCCCTTGTTCTAGGTAAGCATAGCGGTCGCCACGCGTTTAAAGATAAGCTTGCTAGCCTTGGATTTGACCTTGATAGCGATGCTCTTAATAAGGCATTTGAAAAATTTAAAGAGCTAGCTGATAAGAAAAAAGAGATATTTGATGACGATATTAGGGCTCTTGTGGCTGAAGAGATTACAAAAATTCCACAAGCTTATGAGATCACGGCTCTTCTTCAAAGTAGTGGTGGAAGCCTTGCAAGCGCTTCAATTAGTATAAAACACAATGATGAGATCATCAGTGACTCAGCTCTTGGCAATGGTACTGCCGATGCGATATTTAAAGTTATTGACCGCATTAGCGGCATAAATGGCACGCTAAAAGACTACAAGGTTACGGCCGTTTCGCAGGGTAAAGACGCGCTTGCAAAAGTTGATGTCAAGGTCGAATTTGAAGGAAACACGGCTGTAATAGGCCATGGACTTGACATAGATACTATGATGGCAAGTGCAAAAGCCTATGTTGGAGCACTAAATAGCTACCTTCGCATACATAAAAACTAAAATTTTAGCTGGCTGCTAAATTTGCAGCTGGCTACTTTAAATTTAATCCAAAAAAATATATAAATTTTTAAAATTCAAAGTCTTTATTTAAAAAATAGAATTTTACTATCTTTACAAATTTTAAAATCTTTACTCACTCGCCTTAGCAACTTACTAATTTTGGGGCTCATAAACATTCGCCACTAAATTTAGAAGTATGATATGCTCGCTCGTAAATTTTAAAATTTGATAGAGTTTAGACCGCATGCAGTGCGAAGCACTAGAGTATGCCCCTTGAATGTGCGAGGGATTTGGGGGATTAAAGGGGGATGAGGGATGGACTTCGTGTCTGCCACGCAGTTGCGAGCCTGAGAAGTAAATTAAGTCCATTTGCCTCCCTTTTGAATAAAAAATTGCAAATTTAATCAAGCCATTTTGTAAATTTTAAACTTTCATTCACTCGCAAGAATTGACTACTAAAATTTGTATGATACTTCCATAAAATCAAAGAGAATTTATCTTGTCTTGTTTCGTTTTTCTCTTTTGATTTTATAAAATTTCCATAAGCCCCTGTTACTAAAAAAGCGATTTCCACGCTGTAACCAAGATTTAGGGCTTATGGGTTAGTGTTTCGATTAAAAATCTTGGCTTCGCTTACCGCTTATCTCAAATTTTAGAGCCGAAATTACTCGCCCATAAATTTTAAAATTTGCTAGATTATCATCTTGGGTTGTTAAATTCGTGTTTTGTAGAGCTGGCTATTAAATTTATATCCAAAAATGCCAGCTCTAATTTGAAATTTTGCTTGTAGAATAAATTTTTGACTTACTACCCAACTATCTTTTTAACAGCTAATGAGGCTAAATTTAGCCCAAAGCAGGCAGTCACACCCATGAAGCTTCCAAGTGGCTTGCAAAGTGGCTCTTCGACCGAAAAAACTACGTCGAAATTTCCGATAAAACCCGATCTTTTTAGCTCATATCTATATTTTCTAGCTAGCGGATCGACCGAGGTTTTCCAAACACTAGCCACCTTTATTTTTGTAGGATCGACCCTTTTTGCACCACCCATCGAGGCTATAAATTTGCTAGGATCTGCTGCGTTTGCAAGGGCGATCTTGGCGGTGATATCATCGATAGCATCGATCACCACGTCAAATTTACTAAAGTCAAAACCAGCGACAAACTCAGGTGTGATGAGCATCTGCATAGGCGTGATGCAAGGATAAATTTTGGCAAACTCCTCTACCTTTACGCCACCAACATTTTCGCTATAAATTTGGCGATTTTGATTTGTTACGTCAAAGATGTCTTTGTCGATTAGAGTGATGCTTCCGACCCCGCTTCTAGCAAGCGCATCCATGCACATCCCACCAACACCTCCAGCTCCGCAAACTAGCACTCTTGCGCTTTGAAGTTTACTAAAACCATCCTCGCCAAAGAGCCATCTTATCCTTGTAAATCTATCATTTTGCATCAAATTTCCCCTTTAGACTCTCCAAGCTCTCATATGAAGTCATATTTAGTTTTATGGGCGTTATCGTGGCAAAGCCCTCATTTACCTTGCTGATGTCACTTGGCTCGCCTTTTTCGTATTCAAGCGCAGCGTTTCCAAGCCAGTAGTACTCGATGCCTCTTGGGTTGCGATTAAGCGTGGCATGCGTGGTGTAAGTGCGTTTGCCAGCTGGTACGACGGAGTAACCTTTGAAATTTTTGCTAGTTACAGCTGGAATATTTACATTTAGAAATTCTCTTTGATTTAGCGAAATTTCACCATCTAGCACCTTTGGTACGATAAATTTCACCACCTCTTTTGCTAGATTAAAGCCAAGTTCATTTAATGAGTTATTTGCATAAAATTGCGAAAATGCAATGCTTCTAATACCTTGCAAAATCCCCTCCATGGCAGCTCCACACGTACCAGAATAGGTGATATCTTCACCTAAATTTGCTCCGTGGTTTATACCACTTATTACAAGGTCTGGTTTTTTGTTATAAAGTGCGTGAAGTGCGAGATAGACGCAGTCGCTAGGCGTTGCATCATCAAGTTTAAAAAAGTTATCATCAAGCTTGATAAACCTAAGCGGTCTCGTGAGAGTTAGCGAGTGAGCGCAGGCTGACTTTTCTGAGCTTGGAGCTACGATCGTGACATTTACATCTTTTAATTCGCTCAAAGCTTCTTTTAGAGCAAGTAGTCCAGCTGCCTCAAATCCATCGTCATTTGTTATCAAAATTTCTTTCAAATTTTATCCTTTAGAGGCTTGGATTTTATCACAGCTTTCTTAAAATTTTAAAGAATTTTTGCGTATAATGCCCCTAAAAAAAGACCAATCGAAAGTGTGAAAATGAAAATTTTAGTCTCCGCTCTTGAGCCATCGGCAAATTTGCACTTAAAAGAAATTTTGAAAAATTTCGAGGGCGAATTTGAACTAATGGGAATTTTTAGCGAAGAATTTGGCACGCCATATATGAAAAGCAGCGAGTTTTCTGCGATGGGCTTTGTTGAGGTTTTGCCACTCATTTTAAAAGCAAAAAAAGCGATGAAAGTGATGAGCCAGATGGCAAAAGAGGCCGACGCAGTGCTACTTATCGATAGTCCAGCTTTTAACTTGCCTCTTGCAAAGGCGATAAAAGAGGCTGGGGTAAAGGCGGCCGTGACATACTATATCTTGCCCCAAGTTTGGGCGTGGAAGCCAAAAAGAGTGAGTATAGTCGAGAAGTATTGTGACAACCTTGCTTCGATCCTGCCATTTGACTCTAAATTTTACAGCCGTTCAACATATGTTGGACATCCTTTGATGGATGAGATAAGGCTAAAAAAAACTAGCCTAAGCAGTAGCGGCAAAGTGGCGTTTTTGCCAGGATCAAGAAGGTCTGAAATTTCAAGACTTATGCCAGTTTATAGGGAGCTTGCTAAAAAGATAGAGGCTAGGAGGCTACTTGTCGTGCCACCATTTTTGCTTGATAAAGTGGATGAAATTTATGGTGACACAAGCGACTTTGAGACCATCACAAACACGCCTGAGGCTTTGTATGATAGCGATTTTGCCTTTATTTGCTCAGGTACGGCTACGCTTGAAGCAGCACTCATTGGTACGCCATTTGTGCTAGCTTACAAGGCAAAAGCAATAGATGTTTTCATTGCTAGGAAATTTGTAAAGATCAAGCACGCAGGACTTGCAAATATAATGTTTGACTTCATGGGCAAAGAGCCACTTCATGAGGAGTTTATACAAGAATTTGCGACAGTTGAAAATTTACTAAGAGCTTATGAGAGCTGCGATAGGCAGAAATTTTTAAAAGGCTGTGATGAATTGAGAGAGTATTTGTCACATGGCAGCAGCAAAAATGTAGTAAAAATTTTAAAGAATATGGAGTAAAAAATGAGTGAACCAATGACAATATACGGATATGAAAAAATAGAAGCTGAACTAAAGGATTTAAGGCTTGTGCAGCGTCCTCAAATAGTAACTGAGATAGATATTGCAAGAAGTCACGGCGACCTAAAAGAAAACGCCGAGTACCATGCTGCCAAAGAAAAGCAAGCTTTTATAGATGCTAGGATAGCAGAGCTAGGCTCACTTCTTGCAAATGCCGAAGTGATCGATCCAAGTAGCTACGAGCATGATAGAGTTAGGTTTGGCTCAAGTGTTACGATAATGGACGAGGAAACTGAAATAGAGCATACATATACGATAGTTGGTATTAGTGAAAGCGACATTGACAAAGGCTATATCTCGATAAATTCGCCACTTGCAAAGCAACTTTTGGGCAAGGCTGAGGGCGATGAAGTGGTGCTAAATTTACCAAAGGGTAGAGGTGATGTTGAGATCGTAAAGATTTGCTACAAGCCTATAAAATTTAATTAAAAATCTTAAAAGTGATATCGCTAGAGCCAAAAGTCATGCTTGATAATAGTCAGTGCGTAGGCTTTTGGCTCATGAATGGATTAAATTTATATCTTTTAGTTAAGGCCAAATTTGAGTGAATATTTATACACACCCATTATTAAAGATGGTGCGATTTTTATAGGCGACGCACACGAAAATGTAAAGAGAGATGGTTTTTTAAAATTTTTGCACGCCATTGATAGCGGAAAAATCCCAGAGCCGCCACAAATTTTTTTACTAGGCGATATGTTTGATTTTTTAAGTGGTGAGAGCGAATACACTATAAATTTCTACGCCGAGCATTTGAGACTTATAAATAAAATTTCAGAAAAAATAGAAATCTTTTATTTTGAGGGCAATCACGACTTTAGGCTTTCAAATTTATTTAATAAAACAAGAGATTTTTGGGATGGACACGAGGTGCAAAGCTATAAAAATGTCAAAATCTATGACATTTCCGCACAGCCAGCAAATTTTAAGACGATCAATGAAGAGCACGTCCAGATCGCACATGGTGATATATTTTTACCTTTTATAGATAAATACGCACTTAGATTTTTACGTGTAAAATGGTTTTTAAAATTTATGAATGCTTTGGATAAATTTTTACATTTTAAAATATCAAAATCAATACTAGCTAGGCTTACTAAGAAAAATTTAGACTACAAAATCCCTAATTTTGAAGAGCTGATGAGTAGGCATTTACGCGGCTACAACGCTAATATAATAATAGAAGGGCATTATCATCAAGGTAGGCAATTTAATATTTATGATAAGTTTTATATAAATTTACCTTGTTTTGCATGCGAGCAAAGTTATTTTGTTGTAGAATACGCCCAGCAAAAATTAAATTTGCTCAAAATGAGTTTGAAAGGACATTGATGTTTGGAGATAACGTACTAAAAACGGACTCAAACGAGATGGAACTTGTTGATTTTCGTATCTTTAAAAAGACCGAAAACAAAGTATATGAAGGAATATACGGAGTCAATGTCGCAAAGGTGCGGGAGATCATTAAGATGCCAAATCTTACAGAGCTTCCTGGCGTTCCCGAGTATATCGAGGGAATTTTTGATTTAAGGGGTGTGGTGATCCCTGTCATAAATTTGGCAAGATGGATGAATATTATTGAGCCAACTGAAGGCGTAGTTATAAAGCCACGTGTTATTATTGCTGAGTTTAGTGGTATTTTGATCGGTTTTATCGTCCATGAGGCAAAAAGGATCAGGCGTATAAGCTGGAAAGATATCGAGCCTGCAAATTTTGCTTCAGGCTCTGGCGCTTTAGATAAAGGCAAAATAACAGGCGTAACTAGAATAGAAAATGATGAAGTTTTGCTTATTCTTGATCTTGAAAGCATAGTAGAAGAGCTTGGAATTTACTCACCAAAGATCGAATTTGATGTAACAGACGATCAAAAATTAAAAGGTGTTTCTTTGGTTTTAGATGATAGCTCAACTGCTAGAAAACTAGTAAAAGACGCACTTGAGAAGATGGGACTTAGCGTGGTTGAGGCTAAAAACGGCGTTGAGGGCTTGGAGAGAATGGAAGAGCTTTATCAAAGATATGGAGATAACTTATCAAGAGAGCTTAGAGTTATCTTAAGTGATATCGAAATGCCACAGATGGATGGATACCGCTTTGCTTCAACTCTTAAAAATGATGAAAGATTTAAAGAAGTACCAATAGTATTTAACTCCTCATTGAGTAATGATTTTAGTGAAATCAAGAGCAAAGAAGCTGGTGGTGCGGCGTATCTTACAAAATTTGATGCAAGCATATTTTATCAAGAAGTGCTAAAAGTTATTGAAGCACATTCTAAATCTGCAAAATGAGGTGAAACATGGATGATATGAAAGAAATAATGGAAGACTTTTTAATAGAGGCTTTCGAACTTATTGAGCAGATAGATCATGACCTTGTTGAGCTTGAGTCAAACCCTGAAGATTTGGAATTATTAAATAGAATTTTCCGCGTTGCTCACACAGTAAAAGGTAGTTCAAGCTTTTTAAATTTTGACGTTTTAACAGAGCTTACTCACCATATGGAGGATGTTTTAAATAAAGCTAGAAAAGGCGAGTTAAAGATCACTCCAGACATTATGGACGTAGTTCTTGAGTCAGTTGACATGATGAAAGGCTTGTTAAGCAGCATTAGAGATCATGGAAATGATACAGCTGCTGGCATTGATATTAAAAACATTTGCGCAAGACTTACTCAAATTTCTGAAGGCGAAGCTCCAGCAGCAGCTCCTGAAGCTCCTGCCACACCGGTAGCTGAGCCAACACCAGAGCCAGAGCCAGCCGCGCCTGCCGAAGAAGCACCAGAGATAAGTGATGCCGAGCTTTCAAAATTAAGTGATTCAGAAGTTGAAGCTGAGATAGAAAGACTCTTAAAAGTTAGAAAGGCTGAGGATCAAGCAAGGCGTGCTTCAAAAGGTATAGCTCCAAAATCTCCTAGTGAGATAGCCCCAGCTGCAAGTAGCACTTCAGCTCCAGCTGCAAAAGCAGAGAGTAAGGAAAAAGACGGAGATAAAAAGGTTCCAGCGGCAAGTAGTGGTGCAGTGGCTCAGGAACAAACTATACGTGTTGAAGTAAAAAGACTTGACCACTTGATGAACCTAATTGGTGAGCTTGTTCTTGGTAAAAACCGCTTATTAAAAATTTATGATGACGTGGAAGAGAGATATGAGGGTGAGAAATTCCTTGAAGAGTTAAATCAAGTAGTCTCAAGCCTAAGTCTAGTTACGACTGATATACAGCTTGCTGTTATGAAAACAAGAATGCTTCCAATAGCAAAAGTCTTTAATAAATTCCCACGTATGATACGCGATCTTAGCCGCGATCTTGGTAAGCAAATCGATCTTGAAATTTCAGGTGAAGAGACTGAGCTTGATAAGTCAATCGTAGAAGAGATCGGCGATCCACTAGTTCACATCATCAGAAATTCATGCGATCACGGTATCGAGGATCCTGAGACAAGAAAGGCAGCAGGCAAGCCAGAAAAAGGCCTTGTTCAGCTAAAAGCTTACAATGAAGGTAATCACATCGTTGTTGAGATAGTTGATGATGGTAAGGGTTTAGATGCTGACATGCTTAAATCTAAATCGATAGAAAAAGGCATCATCACTGAGCGCGAAGCTGATGCGATGAGCGAAAAAGAGGCATTTGGACTTATCTTTAGACCAGGATTTTCAACTGCGGCAAAAGTTACAAACGTATCTGGTCGTGGTGTTGGTATGGACGTTGTTAAGACTAATATCGAAAAACTAAACGGCATCATTGATATTGAAAGTGAAGTTGGAAAAGGCACGGTTATGAAGCTTAAAATTCCACTCACGCTTGCGATTATTCAGTCATTGCTTGTTGGAACGCAAGAAGAATTTTACGCTATTCCACTTGCTAGTGTTCTTGAAACTGTTCGTGTGCCGATTGATGATATCTACACGATCGATGGCAAAAATGTACTAAGGCTAAGAGATGAAGTTTTATCTCTTGTTAGACTTTCTGACGTATTTGGTGTAGAAAAAGCTTTTGATGGTGGAGATCAAACTTATGTCGTAATAATCGGTGTTGCTGAAGCAAAACTAGGTATTATCGTCGATACTTTGGTTGGACAAGAAGAGATTGTTATTAAATCAATGGGTGATTATTTACAAAATATCCCAGGTATTGCTGGTGCTACTATTAGAGGTGATGGCCGTGTGACATTGATTATCGATGTTGGTGCTATGATGGAGATGGCAAAAGATATCAAGGTAGATATTAGAGCCGAAATAGAAGATAGCACAAAAGCAAAGGAAAAACCAAGCGATTATAAAGTCTTGATAGTTGATGACTCAAAAATGGATAGAACTATCATGCAAAAAGCGCTTGAACCAACTGGGGTAACGATAATAGAAGCCACAAACGGTGTTGAGGCACTAAATATCGTAAAATCTGGAGAACACTCCTTTGATGCGATTTTGATAGATATTGAGATGCCAAGAATGGATGGATATACACTGGCTGGCGAAATTAGAAAATACTCTAAGTACAGAAATTTACCACTTATTGCTGTTACATCAAGGACTTCAAAAACAGATAGATTACGTGGCGTAGAAGTTGGAATGACTGAGTATATTACAAAACCATATTCAGCCGAGTACTTAGAAAATGTCGTTAGAAAGAATATAAAATTAGCTTAGGGGTAAGGGATGAACAATAAACTAAATCAAGTTTTAAGCAAGCAAAAACAGCAAATGAATGGTCCTGAGTTAAAAAATAATGAGGATATAGTTCAGCTAGTAGGATTTGTTGTCGGTGAGGAAGAGTACGCAATACCTATTTTAAATATCCAAGAGATAATCAAACCTATTGAATATACACGTGTTCCTAGTGTGCCTGATTACGTTCTTGGCGTGTTTAACCTACGTGGAAATGTTATTCCGCTTATTGATTTGCGTAAGCGTTTTTCACTAAATGTCACAAAACAAAGCCCAAGCACAAGATATATCGTTATGAAAGATGCGGATAATATCGCTGGCTTTGTGATAGACCGCTTGACGGAGGCTATCAGAATAGACCGCAATAGGATCGATCCGCCACCAGAGACTTTAGTAAAAGACAAAGGCATGATTTATGGTATTGGTAAGCGCGATCAAAATATCCTTACGATCTTAAAGGTCGAAAGCCTTTTGAAACGTGATTTTTAGGGTATAGCTTGATAAAACTTTGTGTTTTTGATTTTGACTCTACAATAATGGACGGCGAGACGATAGATATTCTCGCCGCCGCTAATAATGCTAGTGAAGAAGTAGCTAATATAACTAAGCGTTCGATGAACGGTGAGCTTGATTTTTTTGAAAGTCTTACAAAAAGAGTAAAATTTTTAAAAGGATTGCCACTTTTAAAAGTAAATGAAATTTGCAAAAATTTACCCATAATGCCAGGAGCTGGCGAGCTAATAGAAGCTTTAAAGCAAAAGGGTATCAAAGTCGTGGTTTTTAGCGGTGGATTTCACAATGCAACCGATGTAATGCAAAAAAAACTTAATTTTGATGCAAATTTTGCAAATATCTTGCATCATAAAGATGGAATTTTAAGTGGTGAAGTTGGCGGAGAGATGATGTTTGGTAGTTCAAAGGGAGATATGATTGACCGCTTGTGTGGACTATTAAATTTAGGCAAGGACGAGATAATGTGTGTTGGGGACGGGGCCAATGACATATCGATGTTTAGAAAGTGCGACCTTAGCATTGCATTTTGTGCAAAAGATATCTTAAAAAAAGAAGCGACACATTGTGTTGATGTTAAAGATTTGCGTGAAATTTTAAAATTTATAAGGTAGAAATTAATGTATGACAACGAAGCTAAATTCTCTCTTTGGTGTGATTTTATAGAGAGAAATTTTTTACAAAGCGAATTTAACTCTTTATTGGAAAATAATATTATAAACGGTGCTACAAGCAACCCAGCTATTTTTAAAACAGCATTTGCTTCACCTGCTTATAAAAAGATCATAGAAACTAGCAATAAACGCCACCCAAAAGATCTTTATGAAATTTTGGCTACTCAAGATATAAAAATCGCCGCATGTAAAATGTTAAAAAATTATGCAAATGGCGATGATGGCTTTGTAAGCATTGAGGTTGATCCAAATTTAAGTGACGATACGGCCGCAACGATAGAGGAAGGTATCAGGCTTTATAATCTAATATCAATGCCAAATGTTATGATAAAAATTCCAGCTACAAAAGATGGCTATGAGGCGATGAGCGCGCTTATGGCAAGGGGAATTAGTGTAAATGCTACGCTTATATTCTCGCCAGATCAGGCTAAAAACTGCCTTGAAGCTTTTAAAGAAGGTAGTAAGGCTTATACAAGTCGCTTTATAGATACTACTATGCCAAAAGGTGTGATAAGCGTTTTTGTAAGTAGATTTGATAGAAAGCTTGATGAAGTTATGGCTGTAAAGAGCTTGCCAACGGGACAAATTGGCATAATGAATGCTGCAAATATATACCACCTGATTGAAGATTTTGGACTAGAAAATGTAAGAACGCTTTTTGCAAGCACAGGCGTAAAAGGCGGTAGTTTAAGAGGGGATTATTACGTTAGAGAGCTAATGTATAAAAATTCTATAAATACAGCACCAATAGAGACGATAAAAGAATTTATAAAAGAAAAAGCAGAGGTAAAAAATGTACCTAGTAAAGAAAATATCTCAAGCTTTTTCCAGATTATAAAAAATAATGAGATAGATATAAATGTCGTTTATAAAGATTTATTAAGCGATGGTTTAAAACAGTTTGTATCAGCATTTGATGATATTATGAAATCACTTTAAACAAAGAAGCCTAAGCTAATACAAAACAGCAAAAGTGATCATTCTTAAATAAGCTTTATGTGAAATTTATAAAGCATTGGATAAAATCAGCACCTATTTTTTATGAAAGGAAAACGATGTTAGAAGGAATCGTTAGAGAGAGTATCGGTAAGAAGTCTGCGAAGGCTTTGAGAAGAGATGGTTATCTAATCGCCAACATTTATGGCAAGGGATTAGAGAATGTTGCAGCTGCTTTTAAAGTAAATGACTTTATTAAAGAAGCACGCAAAAAAGAGAGCCTTGCTTTTGATGTAAAAGTAGGCGGAAAAGTTTATAATGTCGTTATTGTTGATTACCAAAGAGATGTTGTTACAAGTGATCTTAAACACGTAGATCTAAAAGTAGCACTTCCAGGCGTTTTATCAAAATATATGATCCCAGTTAAGCCAGTTGGAACACCTATTGGTCTTAAAAATAAGGGCGTTTTGATCCAGTCAAAAAGACGTCTTTGCGTAAAATGCACGGCTGAAAATTTACCAAATTCATTTGACGTTGATGTAAGCAAACTTGACATTGACGATACTATTTTGGTTCGTGACATCACAGCTCCTAAAGGCGTTACTATTGTAGACGCTGACCGTGTTGCGGTACTTGGAGTTATTAAAGCTAAATAAAAAGGGCTTTTGTGACACTAATAGCGGGGCTAGGAAATCCTGGCTCCAAATATGAAAACACTAGACATAATATAGGCTTTATGCTTATAGATCTCCTAAAAGACTCAAATTACAAAGATGTTAGCTCAGCCAAATTCCAAGGCGAAGTTTTTAAATTTAATGACATTATCTTGCTAAAACCTACAACTTTTATGAACCTCTCAGGACAAAGTGTAAAAGTGGTCAAAGATTTTTATAAACCAGATAGAATAATCGTAATACACGATGACCTTGATCTTAGTTTTGGTGCAGTTAAATTTAAAAAAGGCGGCAGTAGCGGCGGCCATAACGGCATAAAATCGATCGATGGACTAATAGGCAATGACTACGAAAGGGTGCGTGTTGGCATTGGGCACCTTGGTGATGCTAAAAATTTTGTTCTTGGAGAGTTTAGTGATGAGGAGAAAAAGGCTTTAGATGAAATTTTAGCCTACACAAAAAATGCAGTTTGCGAGCTACTAAAGAGTGACATCAATGAAATTTCGCAAAAATTTACGATAAAAAAAGGTCTTATCAAATGAAACTATACGCCAGATACGTTGACTGGGTCTATATAAAATCTTTTCTTATCGTATTTTTGGCGCTTGAACTATTTTATGTTGGTATTGACCTACTTACAAATTTAAAAGATCTGCCACCATCTGCTAACCTTCAGCTCCTTTATGTTGGGCTTACATCGCTTAGCGCTATTGGCTATGTTTTACCACTTTCGCTCATTTTTGCACTAATAATTTTACATGTAAATATGGTCAGGTCAAATGAGCTAATCAGCTTTTATGCGCTTGGCATTAGTAAAAATAGCTTAATTTTTCCACCATTTTTTATTGCACTTTTTGTAACTATTTTTTATGTCGGCTTAAATTTTACTCCATTTGCCTATGCACACGACTATCAAAAAAGTATTGCTAAAAATACGGCTTTCTCAAAAAGCACGACTGATTCATTTTTAAAATTTGAAGGCAAATTTATCTACATAAAAGAGCTAAATTCTGTGAATCAAATAGCAAATGATGTTAGAATTTTTGAGATAAATGGCACAAATTTACTCTCAACTACATTTGCAAATCATGCTAATTTTAAAGACAATGAGTGGATTTTAAAAGATGTTAATCAAACTCTTTTGCCACAAATTTTAGAGCTTGGTGAGGCTGGTTTTAATAAAATACAAAGTGAGAACTTAGATGCATTAAAAGGCTTTAAGCCAAAGAGTATTGAAAGCGCTGCTAGTGTTGAAAACTCAAAATTTAATATCCCAGATGCGATAAATTTTATAAAGACATTTAAGAATGAAGGTATCGGCCTTGATAGCGCAAAAACAGCTTTTTACAACCTTGCTATTGCACCATTTTTTGCACCATTTTTGTTGCTCATTTTTTACTATCATTTGCCTGTAACTGGTAGATTTTTTAATCTTGCACTTTCGACTTTTATTTTTGTTGTGATAACTCTTATCGTTTGGGGACTGCTCTTTATTCTTGCAAAATTTGCACAAACTTCTGTGATATTGCCAGAAATCGGCATAGTTTTGCCAGTCATTTTACTTTTTGCATACGCCATTTATCTCATAAAATCGCATCGTTAAGCCAAATTTTGGCAAGCTTTTTGTAAAATCAAGCCATTTTAATAAAGGCTATTTTATGGATTTTAAAGAGCTTGCAAATAGATACAAAACCCCACTTTACATTTATGATTTTAACCACATAAAAAACCGCTATGAAGCGCTAAAGAATGCATTTTTTGCTAGAAAATCTCTCATTTGCTATGCGGTGAAAGCAAACTCAAATTTAAGTGTTTTGAAATTTCTAGCCGGCCTTGGGGCTGGATTTGATTGTGTTAGCATTGGTGAAGTAAAAAGAGCACTTTTAGCAGGTGCAAAGAGATATCAGATCATTTTTAGTGGCGTTGGCAAGAGCGATGATGAGCTAAAAGAGGCTTTGAAAAATGAAATTTTACTCATAAATGTCGAGAGTTTTGCTGAACTTTTAAGGCTTGAAAAGATCGCAAAAGAGCTAAACTTAAAGGCAAGAATTAGTGTCAGGGTAAATCCAGGCGTTGATGCAAAAACTCACCCTTACATTTCAACAGGGCTAAATGAAAATAAATTTGGCGTTGATGCTGAAACAGCCAAAAGAATGTACATCCACACTAAAGCTTCAGACTCTCTTGAACCAACTGGTATACATTTTCATATCGGCTCGCAGCTAACATCACTTAGCCCGATAATCGATGCTGCAAATATTGTTAGCGAGCTTTTAAGAGAGCTAAGAGCGCTTGAAATTGATATCAAATTTTTTGACGTTGGCGGCGGACTTGGCATCATCTATAACGACGAAAAAGAGATAAATTTATACGACTACGCACAAGGAATTTTAGGCGCACTAAAAGGTCAAGATGTGACCATCGTATGCGAGCCAGGACGCTTTATCGTAGGTAATGCTGGCTATTTTGTCGCAAGCGTTTTATATGAAAAATTTAACGGCAAAAAGAGATTTGTCATCACTGATGGTGCGATGAATGATCTTATTAGGCCAAGTCTTTATGGTGCTCATCATGAAATTTTTGTTTGTGGCAAGGATAAAAATTTAGGCACTTGTGACGTGGTCGGTCCAGTTTGTGAAAGTGGCGATTTTTTAGCAAAAGATATAGAGCTACCAGAGTGCGATAGTGGCGATATCATCGTGGTTAAAGGGGCTGGGGCTTATGGATTTAGCATGAGTTCAAACTACAACACAAGAAACAGAGCCGCTGAAGTTTGCGTGCTTGATGGCAAAGATAGACTCATAAGAAGACGAGAGAGCTTTGAGGATGTCGTGGCACTTGAGAGAGAATTTTTGGAGAGCGCTGATGCAAGAGCTAAATGAGCTTAGAAAAGAGATCGATGCGATCGATGATCTCATCTTAAATAAACTAAATGAAAGGATGATTTTAGTTGAGCAAATCGGCAAGCTAAAACAAACTAGCGGAACACCTATATATCGTCCTGAACGCGAGCGAGCTATCATAAACCGCTTAACTAGTCTTAGCAAAGACAAAGCTTTAAATAAAGCTGCTATTGAAGCCATTTATCTTGAAATTTTTGCTGTTAGTAGAAATTTAGAGATGCCTCAAAAGATCGTCTATCTAGGGCCTGAGGGCACTTATACACATCAAGCAGCACAGAGTAGATTTGGTGCGATGAGTTCATATTTGCCACTTGCGACCATCGAGGCGGTTTTTACAAAGCTAGCTCAAAAAGAGGCAAAATACGGTGTCGTGCCTATTGAAAATAATACCGAAGGCGCTGTTGGCGCTACGCTTGATTGTTTGAGTAAATTCAGTGATATAAAAATAGTTGCTGAGCTTTATGTGGATATCCATCACAGCTTTGTTAGCATAAATGAAAATTTAAAAGAGATAAAGCGAATTTATTCACATCCTCAAGGGTATAATCAATGCCGTAAATTTTTAGAAGATCATATGCTAAATGAGGTTGAATTTATCCCAGCAAAATCAACCGCAGCAGCTGCATATATGGCATCAATGGATAGAAACTCAGCCGCCATTTGCTCAAAGATCGCAGCAAAAATTTATAACGTGCCGATCGTTTATGAGACGATTGAAGACAATATGGCAAATAGAACGAGATTTTTGATTTTAAGCGATTTTAAAAACGCAAGAGTTGAGAACTCGAAAACTTCGATCCTTGCAAAGACTGATCATAGTCCAGGACGCCTTGCTGATCTGCTTTCTATCTTTAAAAATGAAAATATCAATATCACAAAACTTGAGTCACGTCCTATCAAACAGCGCGAATTTAAGTCAATGTTTTATCTTGATTTTGAAGGGCATATCGACGATGAGAAGGTGCAAAATGCCTTTGAATTAGCAAAAGAGAGCGGTGCTGAGATAAGCTGGTTAGGGAGTTATTTAAACGGAGAAGAGTAATGAAGTTTAATGATTTTTTAGATGATTTAGTTAATTACGAGGCTGGAAAGCCGATTGAGCTTGTGGTTAGAGAGTTTGGCATCGAGGCAAAAGATGTGATAAAGCTAGCTAGCAACGAAAACCCTTTTGGCACTAGCAAACGCGTAGAGGAGGCGCTAAAAGAGGTTGCTAAAAAAGCGCATCTCTATCCAGACGATAGCTACTTTGAGCTAAAAGAAGGACTGGCTAAGAAATTTGGCGTAACTAGTAAAAATTTAATCATCGGCTCTGGAAGTGACCAGATCATAGAGTATGCACTCCACGCAAAGGCAAATAAGCAAAGTGGCGTTTTGATGGCTGGCGTGACATTTGCGATGTATGAAATTTATGCAAAACAAACCGGAGCCAAAATTTACCGCACAAAGAGTGTGGAGCATGATCTGGGTGAGTTTTTAGAAATTTATAACGCGCACAAAGATGAAATTTCTGTCATTTTTCTTTGCCTGCCAAACAACCCTTTGGGCGAGTGCATCGATGCCGATGAGGTCTATAAATTTATAAAAAACATTGGTGAAAACACGCTTGTTGTGCTTGATTGTGCCTACAATGAATTTGCAAAATTTAAAGATAGCAAAAAAGAGATAAGGCCAAGCGAGGTGGTGAAATTTAAAAATGCCATCTATCTTGGAACATTTTCTAAAGCTTATGCGCTTGGCGGTATGCGCGTGGGATATGGTGTGGCAAATGAAGAGATCATAGGTGCTCTTTCAAAACTAAGAGCTCCGTTTAACATCACAACTCTAAGCTTAAGAGCAGCGATAGTAGCACTTGGAGATGATGAGTTTGTGCAGCAAACCATGCAAAATAACTTTGAGCAAATGAAGAGATATGAAGAATTTGCAAAGCAAAATGGCATTGAGTTTATCCCAAGCTATACGAATTTCATAACTTTTAAATTTAACGAGCCAAAATCAAGCCAGATATGCGAAAAGATGCTAAAAAAGGGTATAATTTTGCGAGATCTAAAAAGCTACGCCTTAAATGCGGTGAGAATCACCATCGGTCAGGCATGGCAAAACGATAGGGTTTTTGAAGAGTTAAAGCAAATTTTAAAGTAGGGATATGGATTTTAAGGCATTACTTCATCAAATAAGTCAAATTTATCAAAAGCTTTCATTAAAGCAAAAAATCGTTGCAGCTAGCTCGATCGTCTTGGTCGTGGCATTTTTAGTATTTTTAACACTTTATAAAAGCAAAAATGAAAATTTTGCAGGCTACAGCGTCCTTTTTGAAAACATTAGCCCAAATGATTCAGCCTTAATACTTGATCAGCTAAATAAAGATGGAATTAAATATAAATTAGCAAACGAAGGCACTATCCTTGTGCCAACGAGTGATGTCTATAAAGAGCGTATCGCTGTTGCAACGCTTGGAATACCAAAAGAGAGCAAAATCGGCTTTGAAATTTTTGATAAGCAAGAATTTGGAGCGACTGATGCCGAGCAGAGAGTAAAATTTCAAAGAGCGCTTGAGGGCGAATTAGCTAGAACGATCGAGAGTCTCTCTTCTATCCAAAAAGCAACTGTAAGAATAGCCATACCAAAAGAGAGCGTTTTTACTGAGCGTCAAGCACTTCCAACAGCGTCTATTGTTGTTGAGCTAAAGCCAGGCGTTAGCCTAAATGCGAAGCAAATTTTTGGTATTAAAAACCTAGTCTCTGCCTCTGTTACAAATTTAAGCACCGAAAATGTCAAGATAGTAAATCAAGACGGCGTCGCACTTGGCGATGAAGATGGTGAGTTTGATAGTGACGCTATAGCCCAGCAGATACGCTATAAACGTGAGTTTGAAAATAATTACGAGCAAAAGATCGTAAATGTGTTAGCTCCTATCGTGGGTGGAGCTGACAAAGTAGTAGCAAAGGTAAATATCGACTTTGACTTTGACAAAAAAGATACAAAAAGTGAAGTTTATGACCCAAATAACGTCGTTAGAAGTGAAAGTAATATCGAGGAAAAACGCCAAGGCTCAGCTCCAAATGAAGTGGGCGGCGTACCAGGTGCGGTTAGCAACATTGGCCCTGTTCAAGGTCTCGATGATAGCACTTTAAAAGAGCAGTACAACAAAAGCTCACAGCAGACAAACTATGAAATTTCAAAGAAAGTAACAAGCATCAAAGGACAGTTTGCTAGCATAAACAGAGTGAGTGCGGCTGTCGTTATAGACGGACTTTATCAGAGTAAAAAAGATAGCGATGGCAAGCCAACTGGCGAGGTGGAATTTACTCCACTTTCTAAAGAGCAAAGAGAATCAATCACAAATTTAATCAAACAATCAATCGGCTATAACCAAAATAGAGGCGATGAAGTAAGCTTAGATAACTTTGAGTTTAAAACCGGCAAAGATATAAGCGCTAGTGAGAAAATGGATGGCTTTGTGAATAACTATGTAGTACCATTTATGCCGCTACTAAAATATATTTTTGCAGCATTGTTGCTTTATATTTTCTATAAAAAAGTCATTGTGCCATTTATGCAAAAGATGCTTGAAGAGACAAAAGAAGAAGAGGAGCAAGTTCAAGATGGTCTTGAGGATATTGAGGTAGATGCTGAAGATACGCTTGAGAAATTTAAAGCTGCTCGCAAAAAGGTCGAAGAGCAACTAGGACTTAGTGGCGAGTTTAATGAAGATGAACTAAAATACGATGTTTTACTTGAGAAAATGAGAGCGGTCATCACAGAAAGAAATGAAGAGATAGCAATGCTACTTCAAGATATGGTAAAAAATGACAGCGACTTTAATATGCGTAAGGAAATTTGATGTCAATAAAGCTAAATGACAAGCAAAAAATGATTTATGATGATCTATCGATGCCTGAAAAGATTGCTATTTTGCTGATTCAGCTTGGCGAAGAGGCAACTGCTCTTATATTTTCTCACATGGATGTTGATGTCATCACTGAAATTTCAGGCTATATCGCAACTGCGAAAAACATAGACAAACAAGTCGCAAGTGCCGTGCTAGAAGAATTTTACGCGCTAATGCAGTCAAATCAATATATGAGAAGTGGCGGTTTAGAGTACGCAAAAGAAATTTTATACCGCACATTTGGTCCAGAGGCAGCTCAGAAAATTTTAGACAAGCTTGCAAAAAGCATGGAAAACTCAAAAAGCTTTGGCTATCTTGATAAGATAAAACCACAACAGCTTGCAGACTTTATCATAAAAGAGCACCCTCAAACCATCGCGCTAATACTAGCTCATATGGACTCAACGAGCGCTGCTGAAACGCTTAGCTTTTTCTCAGATGAGCTAAGAAGTGAAGTCGTTATTAGAATGGCAAATCTTGGTGATATTAGCCCATCGGTAATTAAGCGTGTTTCAACCGTGCTTGAGGGTAAGCTTGAAAGTCTTACATCATATAAAGTCGAAGTTGGCGGTCCAAGAGCTGTGGCAGAAGTGCTTAATAGGCTTGGACAAAAAGCTAGCAAAAGTACGATCGAACGCATTGAACAAAGTGATGATAAGCTCGCAACAACGATTAAAGAGCTTATGTTTACATTTGAAGATATTATCAACCTTAATGCAACTGCGATTAGAGAAATTCTTAAAAATGTCGATAAAAAAGACCTTATGGTCGCGTTTAAGGGCTCAAGCGATGGCATCAAGGATAAATTTTTATCAAATATGTCTCAGCGTGCAGCAGAAGCCTTTAAAGAGGAGATGCAATATCTTGGTGCGGTGCGTGTAAAAGATGTTGAAGAGGCTCAAAGACGCATAGTAGAGACGGTGCAAACTCTAGCTGATCAAGGTGTGTTCCAAGTTGGCGAAGCAGATGAGATGATAGAATGAAAAGCAGTGTAATAACTAGTGAGACTTCTCCAGCTCACTTTATAGAAAATTACAGATTTAAGGTGCTTGGAGTTGGAGAGCGAGCCGCAGATAGTGCTCCTGTATTGATAGAAGAAAATAATCTTAGTGAAGAGCTAAGCGAGCAAAATTTTGGGCAAAAGGGTGAAAATTTTGTTCCTCAAGCTAGCCACCAAACACAAGCAAGCCCACAAAACCACTTTGCTTCTCAGGCTCAAAGTCCACAAATACAGCAAGCAGGCGAGTCAAGCTTTATTGAAGAATTGCTTAAAAAAACAGACGAGCTAAGTAGCAACATCATCAAACTTCAAATGCAAATAGAAAATCAAGAGAACGAATTTGCTAAACGCCTTGAGACTGAAATTTCTCGTGCTAAAGAAGATGGTAAAAATGAGGGTATCGCCCAGGCAAATGCAGCAAATGAAGCAAGGATAAATGAGTTAGAGGCTAGATTTAGCGCTTCAGCTGCAAAGCTAGATGAGCAGTATGTTAAATTTGATGAGTTTTTAAAGAAGATCGAAGAAGAGCTTGGGCAAACTGCTATAAAAATCGCAAAAGAAGTAATCGATAAAGAAATTTCAACCTCTTCAAATCAGATCGCTCATCATCTAGCAAGCTCGCTTATAAAAGAGCTAAGTAATGTCAAAAATATAGAAATTTGCGTAAATCCCGAAGATAGCGAATATATAAAAGAGCAATTTAGCAAGAATGAGCACGTCAAAATAAGCGCTGATGATGCTATAAGCAAAGGCGGTGTGGTTATTATAAGTGATGGCGGCAATATCGATGCGACTATGCAAACAAGGTTAGAAAAACTAAAAATGCTGGTAAATAATGAATAAAGACGTTAAAAGTTTAGATGTTGATGAACTAAACGCACTTTGTCATGACATCAGGGATAAAATTTTAGCTACCGTTAGCAAAAATGGTGGTCATCTTAGCTCAAATATAGGTGCGGTTGAGATTATCGTTGCGATGCACAAAATTTTTGACGTCAGAAAAGATCCATTTATCTTTGACGTAAGCCATCAAAGCTATGCGCATAAGCTACTAACTGGACGCTGGGAGAGCTTTGATACGCTTAGAAAATTTAACGGTATCAGCGGCTATACAAAGCCAAGTGAGAGTAAATTTGACTACTTTGTAGCAGGGCATAGCTCGACGTCCATATCTTTAGCAGTTGGTGCTGCAAAGGCGATAAAACTTAAAAACGAAGATCGTATCCCAGTAGCTGTCATAGGCGATGGCTCACTAAGTGGCGGCATGGCGTACGAGGCGCTAAATGAGCTGGGCGATAGAAAATATCCTTGCGTCATCATCCTAAACGACAACGAGATGAGCATAAGCAAACCAATAGGCGCACTTAGCAAGTATCTAAGCCAGATGATGGCAGGGCAGTTTTATCAAAAATTTAAGGGCAGGGTTGAGAAATTTCTAAGTTATATGCCAGATTCGGCTGCATATATGGCTAGACGTATCGAAGAGGGCATTAGACTTATAACCCCTGGTATGTTTTTTGAAGAGCTTGGGCTTGAGTACATTGGGCCAGTTGATGGGCATGATTTGGCAGCACTTCTTAGTACTTTTGAGACGGCAAAAAGTATGAAAAAACCTGTCATAGTGCATGTACAGACGCTAAAGGGTAAAGGATATGAATTTGCTGAGGGGTGTTATGAAAATTGGCACGGAGTTGGACCATTTGATCTAAAAAGTGGCGAATTTATCAAAAGACAGTCAAATAAGTCAGCCACGGCGATCTTTAGCGAGCAGCTATTAAAAATGGCAAGAGAGCACAGCGATATCGTTGGTGTTACGGCTGCGATGCCAACAGGCACTGGCATGGACGCTTTGATACAAGAATTTCCAGATCGCTTTTGGGACGTGGCGATAGCTGAGCAGCACGCAGTTACCTCGATGTCAGCCATGGCAAAAGAAGGGTTTAAACCATTTGTCGCGATATACTCGACCTTTATGCAAAGGGCCTACGATCAGGTCATTCACGACGCTTCTATACTAAATTTAAACATCACATTTGCGATGGATAGGGCGGGCATCGTGGGCGAGGATGGCGAAACGCATCAGGGCGCTTTTGACATTAGCTTTTTAAACGCTGTGCCAAACATGGTTCTTTTTGCTCCAAGGTGCGAAGAGAGCATGAAAAATGTTATGGAATTTGCCTACTCTTACAAGGGTGTTAGCGCGTTTAGATATCCTCGTGGGGCGTTTATCTTAAGAGGTGAGTTTAAAGCTAAGCCACTTGAGTTTGGCAAGGGTGAAATTTTGGCTGACGTGGGGTCAGATATCGCTTTTTTAGGCTATGGCAACGGCGTTGGCAAGGCAAATTTGGTTAGAAATTTACTAGTTGGCAAGCTCGAAGCTGTCCTAGTTGATCTAGTCTTTGTAAAACCACTTGATAGTGAGCTTTTACTGGGTCTTGCAAAACGCACTAAAAAGTGGTATATCTTTAGCGATAGTGCCAAAAAAGGCGGCGTTGGCGAGATCGTAAGTGCGTTTTTACAAGAAAATGGCATATCAAATGTAAGCGTTGTTAGTTTTGAATATGATGATAAATTTATCCAGCATGGCTCGACAGCTGAGGTCGAAAAGAGCCTTGGCATAAGCGCTGAGCAAATTACCCAAAAATTACTAGAGAATAATTAATATCATTTAATAAAGAAACGTTTAATATTTTTTTTGCTAGCATAAAGCAAAACTAAAACAAGGAACTTCATTATGCAATATGTATCATTGCTAAAACAATCTGGGCTAAAAGTCACGCCACAACGACTTAGCGTTTTAAGAATTCTTGATCGCCACACGCATCCAACTATTGATGAGCTTTATGATGAGATTTTAAAAGAGAGTCCATCGGTTTCTCTAGCAACGGTTTATAAAAATTTAAATACTTTAAAAGACGAAGGTCTCGTAGTTGAAGTAAATATCGTCAATCAAAAGGCTAGATACGACATCTACGAATATCCACATATCCATGTTGTCTGTGAAAGCTGTGGAAGCGTCGAGGACGTGAGCTACGATGATGCTGAGCTTGGCAAATACCAAGAGGCACTAGAAAAGAAGATTGGAAATATAATAGAACGTCTAAATATCGTAGCTAGCGTAAAAAGCTGTAAACACTGTAAATAAAATTTATGTTGCTATTTAGCAACATAAATTCCATCTTTTTTCTTATAAAAATACTTTTAAAATAAGCCTAAATTTAGCATCTTTCTCATTGTTTTAAGCACTAACTTGCTAAAATGAACAAAAAATTTTGGAGAAAAATGTGAGTTTGGAGATAGAGCGTAAATTTTTACTCAAAAATTCTCAAATTCTAGATTTTTTAAAAGAAGCTGGAGTAGTCTTTAAGCATCTTGAAATTTCTCAGTTTTATACCAAGATAACGCAAAATGAAGAGATCCGCTTTCGAAGTGAAGAGGATAAATTTATAAAAACTGTAAAGATCGGTAAAGATCTAATCAGAGAAGAAAATGAAGAATTTTGCGAAAAAGTGGAGTTTAAAAAGGCTCTTAAAAACCGCATCGGTAGCGTCATCTTAAAAGATAGATATATTTTTAAACTAAATAACAATCCTTGCAATATCGATATTTTTAAAAATAAACTAAACGGACTTTGTACATTTGAGATCGAATTTAGCGATGAAAATGAAGCCGTCTTTTTCAAGCTGCCACCGTTTTTAGAAAATTTTTGCCTAAGTGACGTAACTTGTGATAAAAGATATAAAAACAAATTTCTTGCCATCCATGCTAATGAAAATGAACAAATTGACTACAAAAGAGCCTATAAGATCATAAAAGAAAAAGAAATTCTGCCAAATTTTGCTGCAAATCTAAAAAGCGGAGAGGCGCTAAGAGTCCTTTTTGTTAGTATTTTTAAAGTAATAAAAAGGCTAAAAAGCCAGTATTTGATAGACAAAGATGAAGAAGTTTTGCATGAACTTCGCGTAAATTTAAGAAAGGTTAGATCGTTACTTAAAATTTTTAGTGGCGTTTTTGATGAGAAAGTGACACTTTTTTTTGGCGAGAATTTTAAAATGCTTGCAAACTCGACAAACAAAAAGCGAGATTTGGATGTATTTTTAAGCTTTTTAAACGAGCAAAAACATGCAAATGAGTCTATCTATTTTGTGCAAAAGGCTCTAGATTTAGAGTATGAAAATGTAAAAAGCTACCTTGGCGATGAAGAAAACTACGCATTTTTAAAAGAGTGGGAGATATTTTTAAATGAGGGTGAATTTTATAAGTCAAAACTCTTTGATGTAAGCCTTTCGCGCCTTGGTTCGTTTAAGCTTAGAACGCTTTTGGTTTTAGCTCAAAAAAGGCTAAAAAGCCTTAATCAAGACTGCCCAAATGAGAGCTTTCATGATCTTAGGATAGAGCTTAAAAAGATGAGATATACATACGAGTTTTTATGTGAAATTTTCTATTTTGAAGGGCTTAAAAAGTATGAAGAGAAGCTAAAACAGATGCAAGAAATTTTTGGTAATCTTCAAGACTATGACGTCTGGCTCGGCATCCTTAAAAGGCTTCCAGAAATGCCAGACAAAGAGAGGCTCGAGAGTAAAATTTACAAGCAAATTTATAAAAGTAGAGAAGAGATACTAAAAAAGCGTCTTAAATTTATAAAAGCAACTCGTAAAATTTCAAGAAATTTAAAAATTTACTACATATAAAAAGGGCAAATTTATGCAAAAACAAGAAAAAATCGTTGATATGTTTAACCAGATCGCTCCGACTTATGACGTCGCAAACAGAGTGCTAAGCCTTGGTGTGGATGTGAGTTGGAGGAAATTTGCCTGCAGATATATGCTAGAAATTTTTAAAAATAAAAGCATAAATATCGTGGATGTGGCATGCGGCACTGGCGATATGATGGGGCTTTGGAGTGAAATGGCAAAAGAATTTGGCGTGGATATAAAAAGCCTAACTGGCATCGACCCATCAAGCGGCATGCTAAAAGAGGCGAGAGCGAAATTTCCAAATTTTAAATTTATAGAGGCCTACGCTGATAATACGACGCTTGCAAGCGGTGGGGCTCAAATTTTAAGCATAAGCTACGGCATAAGAAACGTGGTCGAGCGAAAGGCTGCGCTTAGGGAATTTAATAGAGTGCTTGCTCAAGATGGCTACGTCGTCGTGCTCGAATTTACAAAGCGCCAGAAAAAGGGCTTTATAACCTCATTAAGAGATTTTTACCTAAGTAAAATTTTGCCAAGTATCGGCGGCTTTATCTCAAAAAACAAAGAGGCGTACGAGTATCTGCCAAGCTCGATAGAAAATTTCCTAGATGCAAAGAGCTTTTGCGATGAGCTTGTGGAGGCTGGCTTTGAGATAGAGCTTTGCAAGGGCTTTAGCATGGATATCTCGACGCTATTTATCGCTAAAAAGGTCAAAGAGATCAATGCTTAGCGTATCTGAGCTAAACGAAAAAGCAAAGGCACTGCTTGAAGCTACGCTTGACTACGTCGAGGTAAGTGGCGAAATTTCGCGCCTTACTAAGCATGCCTCTGGGCACTGGTACTTCACGCTAAAGGATGAAAAGTCAAGCATCTCAGCCGTGATGTACCGCATGAATAACCAAAAGGTGAATTTTTTGCCAAAAGAGGGTTTGAAGGTCAAAATTTATGGCAAAGTGACCATTTATTCGCCAAGTGGGTCGTATCAGTTAGTGGCTAGTGCGATGCTGCCTGATGGCGAGGGCGAGCTTGAGCTTGCGTTTAGGCAGCTTAAAGAAAAGCTCGAAAACGAGGGCCTTTTTGACATCGGCGCAAAAAAAGAGATACCAAATTTGCCTAAAAAAATAGCCCTTGTCACAAGCGCTACCTCGGCGGCACTTCAGGATATGCTAAAGGTCGTGACGAGCCGTTGGAAATTAAGCGAAATTTATATCTTTGATGCCTTAACTCAAGGTGAAAATGCCCCAAGCTCGCTTATAAAAGCCTTACGCAGGGCCGATAAATACGGCGTTGATGTGATCGTTTTAGCTCGCGGAGGTGGTAGTAAAGAGGATCTTTGGTGCTTTAATGACGAGGGCTTGGCGCGTGAAATTTATGCCACCAAAACGCCAGTCATAAGCGCTATCGGGCACGAGATCGACTATGTTATAAGTGACTTTGTGGCTGATCGTAGGTCGCTCACACCAAGTGCAGCTATGCTAGATCTTTTGCCTGATGAAGAGGCGTTTTTTCAGTATCTTGATAGGCTCAGCGACGATCTTGATAGTGCTTTAAGCTTAAAGATCACCAAAAAGCAAAATTTGCTAAATGTCCTTCTTTCTAAATTTTCATCAAACGCTCTAAAGGCTAGGATTGAGCTAAAATTTAGCGAGATGACAAACAAGCAAAACGCCCTAGCAAACGCCGTGCAAAGAAAAATTTTAGTCCTTGGCTCGGCCCTTAGCTCGCTAGAGAAGGCTTATGAGATGAGAGAGCTCTTTTTTGAGAGCACAAAGGGGCTTATCGAGGTTAGAAAAGATGGCAAGAGGGTTGATCTTAGGGATTTAAAAATAGACGATGAGGTAGAGCTTATCTCGCAAAATACACATAAAAAAGCAATTATCAAGGAGTAAAAATGAGTAGAAAAATCAACTTTAGCGCAGGTCCAAGCGCGATACCACTAAGCGTTTTAGAGCATGCAAAGGCCGAATTTACCGACTACAGAGGCGAGGGCTACTCGATCATGGAGATCAGCCACAGAAGCAAGACCTTTGAGGAGATCCACTTTGGCGCGATGGATAAGATAAGAAAGCTTTACGGCATCGGTGATGAGTATGAAATTTTATTCTTGCAAGGCGGCGCACATTTGCAATTTAGCATGATACCGATGAATTTATATCAAGGTGGCAAGGCGCAGTACGCAAACACTGGCGTTTGGACAAACAAAGCGATCAAAGAGGCAAAAGTACTTGGCGTAAATGTGTATGTCGTCGCAAGTAGCGAGGATGAAAATTTCTCTTACATTCCTGATGTGAAATTTAGTGATGACGCTGACTACGCCTACATCTGCTCAAATAATACGATTTATGGCACGCAGTATAAGGCTATGCCAAAGACAAAATCTCCCCTAGTTGTCGATGCTTCGAGCGATTTTTTCGCTAGGCCGCTTGATTTTAGCAGTATCGGCTTGCTTTACGGCGGCGCTCAGAAAAATGCAGGTCCAAGCGGTGTGACTATCGTTATTATAAGAAAAGACCTAGTTGATCGTGTGAGTAGCCAAAATGTCCCTATGTTTTTGCGCTACAAAACGCACGTAGAGGCAAACTCACTTTACAACACACCGCCAACTTTTGGAATTTATCTTTTAAATTTAACCATGCAGTACCTACTAGATCTTGGCGGACTTGCCGAGGTTGAGAAGATAAATGCCAAAAAAGCAAGCACGCTTTATGACATCATAGACGGCTCAAATGGCTTTTACGTGGGCCATGCCAAAAAATCAAGCAGATCAGATATGAACGTGAGCTTTACGATACCAAAAGATCACGCACTTGAGCCAGTTTTCGTCGAAGAAGCACTAAAAGAGGGCATGCTAGGGCTAAAAGGTCACAGACATCTTGGCGGCATAAGAGCATCTATCTATAACGCCGTTAGTCAAAGCGACGTTGAAAAACTTGGCGAGTTTATGAGAGAATTTGCAAGAAAACATAGCTGATGAATAAAACAAAGAAAGCTTACGATGAAATTCCTTATTTCTCGGCTGCATTTAGCGACTGCTCGCCAGTTAGGATAGAAGCGGTTGCTAAATTTCTGGGGCTTAAAGCAGCTAGCTTAAAAGAGGCTAGAGTGCTTGAGCTTGGCTCGTCATATGGCGGTAATATCTTGCCATTTGCCATTTCGCATAAAAACGCAAAAGTCGTTGGTATCGATATCTCAAGTCATCAAGTGGCTGAAGGTAACAATGTGGCAAAGCAGATAGGTTTAGAAAATTTTACTTTGCTTGAGCGAAATTTTTTGCACATGAACGAAAGCGATATAAAAGAGCTTGGGAAATTTGACTATATTATCGCTCATGGCGTTTATAGCTGGGTGAGCCCAAATGTAAGAGATGCGCTGCTTGCCACGATTAAGGCACTACTTAGCGAGGATGGCATCGCTTATGTTTCGTATAATACCTATCCTGGCTGGAAAAGCCTTGATATTTTAAGAGATTTTATGCTTTTTGTTAGCTCAGGCAATGACAGCAAAGAAGCACTTGCTTATGTGAAAGATGAGTTAAATTTCTTGCAGGATTATTTGAAATTTAGCCTGCAAAGCCAAAGCGATGTCGTATACAAAGATAGTATGAAGCTTCTTTTAACACAGCTAAATTTCTTACAAGGCATCATCGCAAAGGGCAATGATTATTATATATTGCATGACTTTTTAGAGGCGAGCAACGAGCCAATCTACTTTCATAAATTTGCTAAGCATATTGACAAGCACGGACTTTGCTACGTAATAGATGCTTCACTAAATGACATCTTTGCAAGCTCAACTGGAATTTATCGCTTCGACGCACATATCGAGCAAAATTACAACTCTCGCATCAAAAAAGAGCAACTAAACGACTTTTTGTTTAATAGATCATTTAGAAAAAGTCTCATCGCTCACAAAGAGAGGCTTGGCGGTGCTGAGGACTTTGACGCGGTGCTTGGAGAGAGCGAGCTTGATAAGATTTATTTTGCATATTTTAGCGAGCAGCCAAGGACAAAAACGCAAGAAATTTTAAGTAAAAGCTATCCACAAAGCTTAAATTTAAGTGAAGTAAAGGCTGCACTTGGCGAGAATGCAAACGAAGCTTTTGTAGGGCTACTTGAAATTTTAAACGATCAAAACACTAGAATTTCTTCTTCAAAACTCAAAGCACTTACCTATGAGCATGGTAAAACTAGACTAAAGCCTAGAGCTGCGGCGTATCTTAAGTATTTTTTAAATGCTAGCTCACCAGTTATCTCTTTGGCAAATGAGCTAAATGGCAAGTTAAATTTAAGCCATGAAGAGATGAATGCCGCTTTAAAATTTGATGGCAAAGCTAGTTTAAAAGATATCGCAAAGAGCGTAAATTTAAGTAAAGACGAACTAGATAAGCTTGCTTTTAAATTAAGCGAAGCCTATTTTTTTGAAGAAATTTAAGACTAGCTAGTCTAGCCTTAAATTTTTGATTTAGCCAAATATCATATCTTTTAAGATTAGAATAATCATTGCTATATAAAAGAGTAAAAACCATTTTTTAAGTGCTTTTTTATCCATAGCTTGTGTCTTTTTGGTGCCAAAGTATGCACCTATTAGCGAGCCAAGCCCTAGGAATGTACCCTCCAAATAAGAGATGTGGCCGTTTAAAGATAGTGAGATAAAGCCTGAAATGGCTGCGAACATCACAAAAAACACTCCCATTGAAACGGCTTTTTTCATATCATAGCGCAAAAAGCCAACTAAAATAGGAGCTATAAAAACCCCACCGCCTATGCCTATACTAATGGCAAGTGCACCTATACAAAAACCAACTAGAAATAGTAAAAATACGGAGTTGTTCGCATTTGTACCGTCGCTATTTGGTGTGAAGTATAGTTTTATGAGTGAAAAGATAAAAGTTGCAAGCAAGAGTAGTTCGAGTAAGAGCTCGGGCGTGTGAGATACGATTATGCCACTAAAGCTAGCTCCGACCAATCCTCCAAGACCTAAAAATACGCCACGATTTAGCTTTAAAAGTCCAGCTTTGTAGTTTAGATACGAGCCAAAAGTCGCACTAAATATCATTTGCATAACACTTATGCCAATAGCGGTTTTTATGTCATACCCAAAGGCGACCATTATAGGAACAACGACTGTGCCGCCACCGATGCCAAAAAAGCCAGCGATATATCCAACACCGATACCAATTATAAAAAGTTCAACAAAAAGCATAAATTTCCTTTTACGAGTGCCAAATTTTAGCCAAGCGGTGTTAAAAAAATAGTAAAAAGGTGAAATTTGGGCATAAATTTAGAAATTTGATAAAAATTTTAAAAACTAAAAGCGAACTTTTTTTATAATCATCAAAAATTTAAAGGAAAAAAATGCTCTTAGAACAACCATTGTTTTATTATGAAGTGATTAAAGAAAAATTTAAAAATAGCTACCTAGCTGAGGATAAGACGCAAACGATTATAGGCATTGATTGCGAATACATCGATGAAAAGGATATGGATTTTTATGGGCTTAGAAGTTATTTTGATACAAATCGTAATAAATCATTAGCTCCATTTGCGGGACTTTTTGGTGTTTTTGCATATGACGGCGTGAGATACTTTGAGTATATCGGTGATGAGAAAGCTAAAAAGTATGAATTTCCAAAATTTATCTATGCCGATGCAAAGGCCTATCTGCACTTTGACAAGATGAGTAAAATTTATACATTTTATGGAGATAAGAATAGATATTATGACTTTTTGCTTGATGCGAAAGTTGAATGCAAAAGTAAAGAGCAGAGTAAATTTAGTATAAGAACTGATCTTGGTAAAGAAAAGAAACACTTTGAGGATATGGTTGAATTAGCAAAAGAGTATATAAGAAGTGGCGATGTCTTTCAGGTGGTGCTTGGTGAATTGCTTGAAATTTCAACGAATATGAGTAGTCTAGACTTTTATAAAAAGCTCTCACTTACAAATCCAAGCCCATATATGTTTCATTTTCCTACACCTTACGGCGATGTGGTTGGCTCTTCGCCAGAGCTTGTTTTTGAGATGAAAAGTGAGCAAATTTTTGTGGCACCAATTGCGGGCACAAGGCCTAGAGGAAGTGACGCAAATGTAGATGCAGCACTTGAAAGTGAGCTTTTAAGTGACGAAAAAGAGCTGGCTGAACACAAGATGCTAATCGATCTTGCCAGAAATGACATCGGCAGGGTTTCAGAACCAAAAAGCGTAGCTGTAAAAAATGCTATGCATATCCAAAAATATGAAAAAGTAATTCATATTGTAAGTGATGTCTATGGCAAGTGTGCTAAAGGACTTGATCTTTTTGACGTCTTGGCTAGCATTTTTCCGGCTGGCACACTAAGCGGAGCCCCAAAAATAAGAGCTATGCAGATAATCAATGAGCTTGAAATTTCTGAGCGAAATATCTATGGCGGCGGCATTGGATTTTTACATTTTAATGGCGATGCTCAGGTTGCTATTCTTATTCGATCAGCCATATTTGTGCCAAGTGAAAATGGCTTTAGTGATGTATTTTTGGGGGCTGGAGCTGGTATAGTTTATGACTCAAAGAGCGAAAGAGAATACGCCGAAATTTGCCATAAACGAGCAAGTGTGCTAAATGTATTTAAAAATAACGCAAAAGAGTTTTAAGCGTTAAACTTAATAAATTCATAAGAGCTTTTAGCGTAACTAGTGCCCATAGAATCGATTTGCTCTCTTACTGTAGCTGAAAGCTCTGCTTTTGTGATATTTTTAGCTAGCACTTTTACAAAAGGAAATTTACTTATTTCTTGTGTGCCAAATATCAGCACTCTTGTATCAACCTTTTGGCTTTGTCTTATCTTATCAACAACTCTTGTTAGCTCTTCATAGTTGAAGCCTTTTACGTTTTCATCTATAAGAACGATACCGTAAGTTTTGGTTTTTATTTTTGTTAGTAGCTCATCAAAGCTATTTGTGGTTTCAAGTGTGTTGTAAAATTCTCCTAAAGCTGAGCTAAATATTTTATTTTCCATTGGCGATTTCTTAAATAAAATAATATTTTCGCTTTTTGCTAGATAGCTTTCATCTATTGCAATCTCACCAAAATTTGGTAAAAATTTTCTAAAAATTTGAGCCAGTTCGTCGCTATTTATTGGCGTTTTTATATAGGCATTGAAGTATTCTTTGACACTCTCTCCATCTATATTTGAAGTATTTGAAAGCATTAGTATAATTGGAATTTTTGCATTTTGTATGGCTGCTTTTATAAGATCAAGATTTTTTTGAAGGCTATTTTTTTCAGCTTCGAAAAATTTTGAGCCAACAAATATAAGGTCAAAATCACCTTGCTTTATGGCTTGTTTTAGATCTTTTTTATTGCAAACTCCAACAACTTCACAGTTAAATTTACTAAAACCACTTGCTGTTATATCTATGTAAATTTCGTTAGTATCGCAGATTAAAAATTTTGGTTTATCGTTTAAATTTTTATTTATAATATTAGCTTCGCCTAAGCAAAGTAGCCTTGTAATGCTTAACGGAGTTAGCGGATCTTTAAAAATGAGCGGATTTTTAACATCCTGACCTTGCTTATTGGTGTTTCTTAAAAATATAGCATCATAATTTTTTGTAATAGATGGGCTAGTGCTTGTTAGCATATCCACTTTGAGCCCAAGGTCTTTTATAGTCTGCTCAAAAGCTTCGTTGTAAGCGATATTTACATCTTGCAAGAATGCTAATTTATGATTGCATTTTATATCAAAGTCTTTATAGTTTGATGTTGTTTTAAAAATGACTACAAATTTAAACTCGTTGCCAATACTTGGAAACGAGTTAATCTCCAGCTTGCTTTCTAAATTTTTTAAATAAATTTGAGCGATTTTTAGATAAAACTCGCTTTCATCATTATTTAAGCTATTCTCATCATCTGAAAATATATCTGAAATTTGCTTTTCGCTCATGGCAGCTGAGCTATTTTTTATGCTAAAGCTTACAGAACAAAGTCCACTTCTATCAAACTCTTTTTGAACTTTTTTGATAGCGATGATAATATTTTGATGTCTTAAAGACATTGATAAAGATGCCAAAAAGATAGAGTTAAATGCGGTTTTTAATGAATTTAGATTTCCTTCTAGTTCATTTGTAAGGCTTGGATCAAGATAGCTTATAAAATTTATCTTTTTGCTTTGCGAATAGACGATATTTGCTTGTAAAATTTCTTCAAAGCTTTTTTGAGGATCAAATATCTCAGTTTTATTGCATTCGCTATATTTTTTAACATTTGAGATATTTTTAGCATTGTTATAAAGCGAAGTCATGATATTTGCATTTTTTTCTATCGTGTCTATAAATACTTGCTTTTTGCTATTATTCGTTTCTATTTTTAAAGCCACAGTCGATGTAAAAATTTCTTTATTAATAGACTCTAGCTTCTTGCTCACTGATAAAATATATCTATCTTTTATCTGAAAAAAGCTGCTATCTTTTATATAGGTTTCTTTTAGATCTTCATAAGTTTTTATGAGCTTTGATATCGTATTATCCGCACTTGTCTCTTTTGATGATAGGATATAGTTTGATATGTATTTTGACTTATCGATAAGCACCTTTAAAAATTTCAACCTAGCAGAAATACTAAGCAAAGATAAAATGAGCAAGCCACAAAGCAAAAACTCAAAAAAGGTCTTTATGCCAAAGCTTATTTTCTCGCTCTTAGTAAGTTCTAACAGCTCATTTTTTATGTTTATTGCACTGTCTAATAAAAGTATAAATTTATCATCTTCATACTGTTTTATTAAGATGATATCTTCGATATTTAGCTTTTCAGAAAATGCGATCTTGGCTTTAACTTCTCTTATTTTTCTAGCTTGATAGTTGGCTTCAAACTGGTTAAAGTCTTTGTAAATATTCTCTTTTAGCTCACTTTTTGGAAGCATATCAAGATTTGGTGTGTTGTCCTTTACGGAATATATATTTTCTCTCACATTATTGTTTATTGAAAACAAAGGGCCATTTATGAAGATATTTTTTACGTAGTATTTAGTGTTGTTTGCTAAAGAGAGTTGATTGTAAATTTTACTTAAAGTTACGGCATAAGCTTTTATTATAAGCGGAAAGTCTCGGTCTAAGTCCTGTTTAAAATCGCTATCTATTTCTCCATTTATATTTTGGAAAAATTCGTAAAATAGTTCATCAAATTTATCATTTTGGTTGAGATTTGCTAGCAATTCTTTTAATTTATTTACATTTCGTATCTCAGTGCGATCGTCTTTTCTTATAGAATTTATAAATTTTTGTGTATTTTTTAAAGTGTTATCCTGCAACTTTTTTATATCTTCTTGGCTTTTGCCTATTAGTGTATCGTGCTCTTGTATTACGGATTTTATAGTTTGAAATACTAAGGATTGTTTATATAGTTTTTCATTTAGATCTTTTAGATCTGTAAATTTTTTATAGCTTTCATTTCCACTATATGCGCAAAAGATCGCTGAAATTATTATTGGCGCTAACAATATATAAAATTTATTATTTTTCATGGATACTCTTTTTGCTATATTTTTTGACGATATTTTCTATCTCAATTAGTCTTTTGGTAAAAAGAGACATCTCTTTCATTTTTCCATTTTGATTGTTATCTAAAAAAGCGTTAAGCTCATTTGCAAGGTTATTAAGCTTTAAATTTAATGCAGCTTCTCTTATCTCATCTACGTATTTTTTGAGCATTATCTCGTCTTTTGCGATTATGGCTGATTGGATCTGGATAAGAATTTCTCTTGCGTTGTGCAAAAATATATTTAAATAGGATGCAAAATCTTTTTTATTTAAATTTAGTATTTTAAGCGATGTTTCAAACCAAGAATCATCGATAAGTGATTGTGTCTGTGTATCAAAAAGATACCATGCGTTTAGTTTAAAAACAGGTAGTCTTAATGTAGGTTTTACTTTTACCGCTGCTATTAGATTTTGGTTGTTTATTATGTCTTGCTTCTCTAAAAGCACGATAAAAAATTTCTCACCATTTTTTAAAATGGCATTTTGCAATCTCGCTTCTAGTAAGATCGCGCCACCATCTTTTCTTTTTAAATTTACTCTAGCGCTATTATCTTTCGTATTTTGTAAAAATTCTAAGAAGCTGTAGTTTGTACTTTCCTGGCTTGTTATGACTAGCTCGCTTATATCTTTGTATCGCAACAAAAAGTCATCTAAACTATCAAAACCTAATAGCTCAAGTGAATCTTGCGTTATCGCAGATATTTTTAAATTTTCATCATATATTATCACTTCAAATTTCCTTCTTTGAGTACTGCAAGCTTTTCTGCTACGCTTTTATTTGTTATTTTTGCCACTTCGTCTAAATTCGCTTCGTTGATTTTATCAAAACTTCCGTAAAAGCTGATTAATTTCGCGATACTTCCTTTAGATACGCCAGCTTGCTTTAGAATTGATCTTTGCATATCATTTTTCTGCCTTGTTTTTCTGTGAAAGCTGATGACAAATCTATGGCTTTCGTCACGCATTTTTTGGAAAAACTGAAGCTTTTTATCGCTCGTGCTTAGGCTAAAGCTGCCATTTTTTGTGTAAATTTTATCTTTCGCCTCGCCTTTTGCACGGTGAGCTTTGGCATCGATCTTCTCTTTTGAAATGGCTATCACATCTACGTTTGCGCCACTGCTTGCTAAAATTTCACAGGCTAAGTTTAAAAGCACTTCGCCCCCGTCAATCACCCAAAGATCAGGCGGGCTAAGCTTGTCAAATCTAAGCGCTCTGGCTGTCAAACTCTCTTTCATCTGATCGTAGTCGTTTTTGGAGTTTAAGTGCATGTGGCGGTAGTTTTGCTTTGCCCACTCGCCATGCTCGTAGCGCACCATCGCTCCGACACTTGCCTCGCCAAAAAGGTGTGAGTTGTCGTAAGCCTCGACCACGTAAGGCGTGTGAGCTAGGTCAAAGTACTCTTTTATCTCGTTTAATAGCACGTTATCGTGCGTTTTTAGATATTTTTCGATGCTAACTTCAGCGTTTTTTGTAGCGATCTCACAAATTTTACGCTTATCGCCAATTTTAGGGCAAGTGATGCTAAATTTACGCCCAAATCTCTCGTTTAAAATTTCCTCCACCAGCTCGCTATCTTCAAAACTCTCATGCACATAAATTTTGGTGCTAATTATAGGCTGACCAGCTATGAAGCTTTTTAAAATAGCCTGCTTATAAGCTTCGTTTATCTCGTCTTTTTGGGCGTTTTTGGCCTGCGTGATGTCAGTTTTTACGCCAGTTATCTTGCCACTTTGCACGCTAAATCTCACCGCACAGATCATATCGTGCACGCAAGCGACCGAGTAGGCCTCAAAGTCCTCAAGTTTAGCAAGATCAACTTCAACCTTTGTTTGCATATTTTTAAGTGTTTGTATCTTATCTCTAGTTACGGCTGCTTGCTCGTAGTCTTCGGCCTTGGCGTAGTTTAGCATGAGCTCTTCAAGGCGAGTTATAAGTAAATTTGGATTTTGTAAGGCCATGATAGCCTCACTTACGATCTTAGCGTAGCTCTCTTTTGAAATTTTGCCTTCACACGGGGCATAGCAGCGTTTTAGCTGATAAAAAAGGCAGGCTTTTTTGCCTTTAATGCAGGATTTTTTCTGAACAAGATTAAAATTTAGATAAAGTGCCTCAAGTAGCTCGCTAGCTCCACTAAAATATGGCCCAAAATAGCGGATATTAGAGCCTTTTACCACTTTTCTAGTGATCTCAAATCTTGGAAAATCATCATTTAAATTTATAAAAATATAAGGGTAGGTCTTGTCGTCACGAAGCAAGATGTTGTATTTTGGCTTAAGCTGCTTGATGAAAGAATTTTCAAGTATGAGCGCGTCTGCTTCGCTTGGAGTGACGATGTATTCAAGATGCACAGCCTCGCTTATCATCTTAGAAATTCTTGGGCTTAGTTTTTCAGCCGGAGCTAGGCTTGGGGTAAATTTAAAGTAGCTTTTGACCCTATTTTTTAAAATTTTGGCCTTGCCGACATATAAGAGTCTATTTTGCGCGTCAAAATACTGATATACGCCAGGCTCGTTTGGAAGTGTTCTAATCTCGTCTATTAGCATCTTGCCTGCTCATTTTTCTTGAGCAAAATTTCTCTTAGCTCTTCAAATTTTTGGTGTATTTGCTCGTCTTTTGCTAAATTTTTAAACTCACCCTTGCTTGCTGGTATTATGAAATTTGACCTTTGCGTAGGTTGTGGTGTGAAAAATTTTAAAAACTTGCTCACGACAAATCTTATATTTTCTTCTTTCTTGTTTTTTGCATAATTGATTTCGTTAATAGGTTTTGGAGTAAGAATGCTGTTAAAAACGCTATTTTTATTAAATTTGCAAAAGGTTTTTAATAACCTTTTTATATCATTTATACTACTATCACGCCTAAGCTCTAAAAGCCCAGTGGGATGAGTAAGAACAAAGGTCAAAACACCTTCTCTAACGTAGCAAAAAGCTATATAAAATCGTTTTGCTTTCCCCATAAGCTCTAAAAGCTGTTGGCACTCATTTGCCATGCTTAATTTTTCTTTATACAAAGGATTTTCGTGAATAGTATTTATCAAAAATTTAGCGTTTTTCATGGGCTTATCTTATCATCTTTTATTTTAATTTTTACTCTTTTTGCATTTAGCGGTTGTGGCTATAAAGATGATCCATTTTATGGAGACGCTCCCGTAAAAGAAAAGAAAACTGACAAGATAAACAAAATCTAGTAAAATTTTCGTATTTAAATAAAAATGTAATGTAAGCTTAATAATTTTAACTAACCTAATTTTTAGGCTCATTTAAGTAATATACCAAGATTTTTTATTTTACAAGGAGAGTATAATGAGGTTTTTCGGACTTCTAGGCTTGTTTTTCGCGATGGCTTTTGGTGCTGATGGAGAAACCGCAGCTATTGACTTAACTACTACATGGGTAGGAATTTTATCGCTTATAATTTTTGTTGTTGGATATTTTTTCATAGCAGCAGAAGAAAATTTCCATATCGATAAGGCAAAACCTGCTATATTTATCGGTACGTTTATGTTCCTACTTATCGGCGTTTATATGCTTATAAATGGCATGGATGTGCATTCGCTTGAACATGAGGTAAATCACCTGATTTTAGAGATCGCTCAGATCGTATTTTTCTTGATGGTGGCGATGACTTTTATCGAAGCACTTATAGAAAGAGACGTATTTAATGCACTTAAATATAATCTCGTATCAAAAGGCTATACTTATAGAAAGCTGTTTTGGCTAACTGGTATTTTGGCATTTTTCATAAGCCCAGTAGCTGATAACCTAACAACAGCGCTTATTCTTTCAACCGTTCTTCTAACAATAGATAGAAATAATACAAATTTCCTAGTAGCTGGTGCGATAAACATCGTCGTTGCAGCAAATGCAGGTGGAGCATGGAGTCCATTTGGCGATATCACTACGCTTATGGCTTGGGCTGCTGGAAAAGCGCCGTTTGTCGATTTTTTCGCACTTTTCCCAGCATCTATCATAGGTTGGTTTGTAACGGCATTTTTACTTTCTCGCGTGGTGCCAAGTACCGCACCGCATTTTGACGTAGCAAACGAGCCAAAAGTGGTTATGAAAAAGGGCGGTAAAGCGGTTATCTTTATAGGCGCATTTACTATCTTTTGTGCTGTTATGATGCATCAGCTTTTCCACTTGCCAGCGATGTGGGGCATGATGTTTGGCTTCTCGCTACTTAGTCTTTATACATACTATTTCAAAAAAGCTCACAAAAATGAAGAGCCAATGCATGTATTTCACTATATGTCAAAGATCGAAAACAACACACTATTTTTCTTCTTTGGAATTTTAGCTGCGGTTGGTGCTCTTCATTTTGCTGGATTTTTAAATTACGCTGTATCACTTTATGATAAATTTGGCTCAACTGCTGTAAATATTGGCGTTGGCTTCCTTTCAGCGATCGTTGATAACGTCCCTGTTATGTCAGCTGTCTTAAAAGCAAATCCAGCAATGGGAGCTGATGCAGGCGAGGCAATGAGTCAGTGGCTATTAGTGACACTAACTGCTGGTATCGGTGGTTCGATGATCAGCTTTGGTTCAGCAGCTGGTGTTGGAGTAATGGGTAAATTAAAAGGAATTTATACCTTTGGTGCACATATGAAATACGCTTGGATGGTGGTTCTAGGATATATCGTATCGATCATTGTTTGGTATGTGCAGTTTGAAATTTTTCATATCTATTTTTAAAAGGTTATAAATGAACAATACGATTATAGTTTTGGATTTTGGTTCGCAATACACTCAGCTAATAGCTAGAAGGCTAAGAGAAGAGGGCGTCTACACTGAAATTTTGCCATTTAATGCAAAGCTTAGTGAGATAAAGGCGAAAGAGCCAAAAGGTATCATTTTAAGTGGCGGTCCAGCTAGTGTTTATGCTAAAGATGCTTATTTTTGCGATAACGGCGTCTTTGAGTTAAACATCCCTATACTTGGCGTTTGCTACGGCATGCAGCTACTTGCTCACACACATGGGGCTGAGGTTTTAGCGGCTGATCAAAAAGAGTATGGCAAGGCCGAGCTTAACGTTATTAAAGAGCATGAGCTATTTAAAGATACACCTTCAAAACAAATCGTATGGATGAGTCATAGCGACTATGTAAAGGACTTGCCAGAGGGCTTTGAAGTGATCGCTGTTAGTGAGAATTCACCTTATTGTGCTTTTGGCGATGATAAACGTAAATTTTATGCGATACAGTTCCACGCAGAGGTACAACACAGCGAATACGGCACGCAAATTCTAAAGAATTTCGCTAAATATATCTGCGGCTGCGAGAGTACATGGAACATGGGAAGCTTCGCTAAAAATAAGATAGAAGAGATAAGAAAAACAGTAGGCACTCACAAGGTACTTTGTGCAGTTAGTGGTGGTGTGGATAGCTCCGTGACTGCGGCACTTTTAGCAGCTGCTGTACCTGAAAATTTGATCCTTGTTTTTGTAGATAACGGACTTCTTAGAACAAATGAAAGAGAACAGGTTGAGGCTACTTTTAGAACAAAGCTTGGTGTTGAGCTAGTTAGCATAGACGCGAGTGAGACCTTTCTTGGACGCTTAGCTGGTGTGGTTGATCCTGAGAAAAAACGTAAGATTATAGGCGAGACATTTATAGAAATTTTTGAGCAAGAGGCTAAAAAGCATGGTGATGTGAAATTTCTAGCTCAAGGCACTCTTTATACTGATATCATCGAAAGCTCCGTAGTTGGCTCAAGCAAGACGATAAAGAGCCACCACAACGTTGGAGGTTTGCCTGATTGGATGACATTTGAGCTAATAGAGCCGCTAAGAGAAATTTTTAAAGACGAGGTTAGAAAGCTAGGACTTGAGCTTGGACTAAGCCGTGATCTAGTCTTCCGTCATCCTTTCCCAGGACCGGGCCTTGCTATTCGCATCATGGGTGAGGTAAATAAACCAAGTTTAGAACTACTTCGAAAAGCTGATGTGATCTTGCGCGATGAGCTAAAGAGTACTGGCTGGTATAACAAAACTTGGCAGGCATTCTGCGTACTTTTAAATGTAAATTCTGTTGGTGTTATGGGGGATAACCGCACTTATGAAAACGCTGTTTGCGTGCGTGTGGTCGATGCGAGCGATGGCATGACTGCAAGCTTCTCAAGACTCCCTTATGATTTACTTGAAAATGTAAGCCGACGCATTATAAACGAGGTAAACGGCATAAACCGCGTAGTTTACGACATCTCGAGCAAACCGCCTGCAACTATTGAGTGGGAGTGAAATTTGGTCAGGCTTAAATTTTGAACTATCTAACAAATAAGTATGAGTATGAAAGTATTCGAACGTATTGCTTTCATATCATTTTTGATATAAACGATGAAGGATGGGTATATCAAAAAATAGATGAGTGGAATGAGGAAATTTTTAATGAAATTCCATTCTTTGCACTCGGTAAAAAAAGAGCTTTAGAGATTTCATCGGAATTTGGTCCTAGAAAAGCTACTAGGGACGGTATGGATTTGCTTTATAAAGTTAAAGAGATTAAAGAAGCTAACGAATATTTCATATCGGCAGATAAGGATGTAGAAGATAGATATTTAAAGCGTGGCGAATTTGGAGAGCTTATACTATATTATTTACTGGAAAGACAATTTAATAAACCACAACTTATATCCAAAATATATTTTAAAGATAGTCCAAGCGGAATGGTTCATGGTTTTGATGCGGTTCATTATGACAAAGAGAAGAATGAACTCTGGATAGGTGAGAGTAAATTTTATAAAAGCCTATCAAATGCATTACAGGATCTGGCTAATGATTTATTTGAGCATTTTAATGTTAATTTTTTTGATTCTGAATTTGCAATCATCAATAATAGATTAAGTGATTATTATGACGATAAAGAAGTGAGTGATGAAATAAGAGAATTAATTAAATCTAGTACTTTTATACAAAGACTATCAAATATAAATGCTTGCTTTTTTGCACTATTTGATAGTAAAATTTTAGACAATTTTAAATTTAATGATTCAGGAAATACGCATAACGATTTTAAAGATATATTGGAGAAATTTGCAAAAGATACTAGAAAAAAATTTGATCAAAAAATTAAAGATTTTGGCAATAAAGATAGACTTAAAATAAATTTATTTTTATTTCCAGTAGAAAGTAAATTTAGGCTAGTAAAGCAGCTACACGAAAAATTAAAAAAAGAGCAGAATTAATGTTTGAAATTTTAGATTTGTCAGATTTAAATAAGAGTTTTAAAATAGCCAAAGAAATTTCGGACAATGAAGATATGGATAGCCTGATCTTGGTCTTAGAAAACTGGAAGTACGTTAATGAAAATATAAGACCTGTTTTTATTGATTTAATTGAAAGTTTTGGTTTTTATCCATATTTAAAAGATAAAAATGAATTGCTTAATACTGCTGCATTAGTTAGGTGCGAGTACCACAAATCTAAATTTATAAACGATTTTGAAAATAATAGAGTAGCGTTTCACTACTGGCAGAAGGTATTAGAGGAAAAAATCTCAAATAGACAAAATTTACTTATCTCCGCACCTACTAGTTTTGGTAAAAGCTTACTAATACAAGAATTTGTAGCAAGAAAAAAATATAGCAATATATTAATTATTCAGCCGACATTGGCACTAATTGATGAAACTAGAAAAAAACTCCAAAATTATCAAGATTTTTATAATATCGTGGTTAATACAAGCCAGGATATAAATGAAACAAACAACTTGTTTATTTTAACCAGTGAGCGAGTTTTAGATATTTTACCCAAAATTAACAATATAGATTTATTTATAGTTGATGAATTTTATAAAATATCAAACCATAAACACGACGATAGAGTCAGCCAATTAAACATTGCATTTTACAAAGTAATGTTTAGAAATCCGCAATTAATATTATTGACTCCATCGATAGATAGCGTTGATAATGATTTTATTAAAAAATATAGTCTAAATTTCTTTAAAACGGAGTATTCATTAGTAAGACAAGAATTGGAAAAAATAAGCTGTAGTTCCAAGGAAGAAAGGAAAATGAAGCTGTTTGAGCTATTAAATAGTTTAAGTGAGCCTACTATAGTTTATGTTAAATCCCCTACTCAAGCAGAAGAATTGTCAAATGAATTTATTAGAGATAATAAAAAAGGCACAGAAAATACTTTCCCAATTTTTGAATGGATTGATGAAAACGTTTCCGTAAAATGGAATTTAAAAAAATACTTACAAAAAGGTATAGGTTTACATAACGGTCAATATCCTAGACATATTGTTAATGCTCAACTCGACTATTTTAATAACAATAAAATAAATATATTATTTGCAACTACCTCATTAATAGAGGGTGTAAACACTGTCGCAAAAAACATTATCATATATGATATGCGCAAAGGCACAAGCAAGCTGACTTATTTTGATTTTAATAATATCAAGGGGCGTGCTGGAAGAATGATGAAATACTATACTGGAAAAGTATATTGTTTTGATGATCCTCCAAGGCAAGAGATGGAAAATATAGATGTTCCCATAGTTACTCAAGATGATAGTCTGCAGAGTGAAATTTTAATTAATCTAAATAATGAAGATATAAAAGACCAAAAGAGAAGAATATATGAAGAATTAATTAAAGATTTACCTGCAGATTTATTGCAAATTTTTAAATCGAACTATTATAGTATTGAAAAGCAAAAGCACCTTTATAATTGCTTAAAGGGTAGAAAAAAGATATTGAATCAATTGAGCTGGGATGCACCAATTCCTACTTATAAAACATTATCTCGTACATTATGCATAGTAGATCATTTATTGGAAGGCAATAAAGGAGATAGTTATAAATTCTTAGCTCAAAAATGCCATCAAATAATCCGGAGTGAAAATTTGCACTCTATTATAAGTAATGAGATTAAGTATCAGCGTACGCTAGATGCCAATCGAGGTAAGAATGAAGAAAGTATCATTAACTTATCGGTTTCAAAAGTATTTGGTTTTATCAGAAATCAAGCCAAATTCGAAATACCTAAAAGGCTTAGTGTATTAGAAAGTATTGTAAATTATCTCAATGGCAAACAAGCCGCTAATTATTCTGCATTTATTTCTATTCTGGAACATGAAGGGGTGGATAATAAGTTAAGTATACTTTTAGATTTTGGAGTTCCCGCCTCCACGTTAAAAAAGTTTAAAGATATGCCCAATAACAATATTATTGAATATGTGAAAAAGAATTTTGAAAAAATAGATTTAAGTAGTTATGAAGTTGACATACTAAAGAAATTATGATTTGTTTTTTTATTATTGGCTTTTCAAAAATAGATAATCCTTATCAACAAATCGTTCGAAAATTTTCACTACAATGACGTGTAAAATTTACGAAAGGAAGAAAAATGAGTAAAATTTACAATCTAAACGCCGATACGAAAGTCGTCGCAAAAAGCGTCGTTAGTAAGAGAATTTTTGATTGCGAGAACGCTCATGTCGATGTATTTGCTTTTGATACTGGCGAGGAGCTAGATCATGAGATGCTGTTTTGCGATAGCCTCGCATGGGTTGTAGAAGGCGGTGCTAGCCTATACTACGGCGAAAAGCAGATGCATATAGGCAATGAGCAAGCTTGCCTGATAGAGAAAAAAGTGTGGCGCAAGCTAGTTTTTAACGAACCAACGAAATATATTTCAATTGATTTTAAGGAGGATTTAATGATAGATCATTTACCTAAGGCAGCTATTTTTAGCTTAGTTGATGCAGTCGAATACGAAAAAGGCAAAATCGTGAGCAAAACGCTTGTAAAGAACGAAAACGGCTCAATGTCATTACTTAGTTTTGACACAGACCAAGAGCTCTCAACTCACGCAGCTCCAGGCGATGCACTACTTATCGCACTTGATGGCGAGATGAAGCTAACTATTGGTGATGAACATTTTGATATCAAAAAAGGCGATACCATCGTGCTTCCAGGCAAAATACCACACGGATTAAAGATAAAAGATAAATTTAAAATGCTCTTAATCGTCACTAAAGACAAAATGTAATACCAAGCCCTATCTTTAGGGCTTTTATATTTTATATATCACGTTAAATTTACCCTTAATAACCCAAAAAGCAAAGTCATAATATAATCTCTTTTAAAATTTAAAGAAAAACTATGAAAAAAGAAAATTCCAAGCTATTTTTATTGCTATTTTTAGGTGCCCTCTCTGCATTTGGACCATTTGTTACAGATCTTTATTTGCCAGCACTTCCGGCTATTACCGAGTGGTTTAAAACAAGTGTCACAGCTACGCAATTAACGATCACGACATCGATGGCAGGCTTAGCCATAGGTCAGCTCATAGTTGGCCCAATAAGTGATAAATTTGGCCGAAAACTGCCCCTTACCATCTCGCTCATCGTCTATACGATAAGTACGATTTTTATATTTTTTGCGCAAAATATCCAGTTTTTTATCTTTATGAGAATTATTCAAGGGCTTGCAAGTGCCGGTAGTTTGGTTATTTCAAGGGCTGTTGTTAGTGATCTTTATAAGGGCCATGAAATGACTAAATTTTTTAGCCTTATGATGGTCGTAAATGGTCTAGCCCCGATACTTTCACCAATTGGTGGCAGCTTGCTACTTAAATTTACCGACTGGCGCGGCATCTTTATGGCGCTAACTATCATTGGTATTTTGCTTTTTATCGCAAATTTTTATTTCAAAGAGAGCTTGAGTCAGTCAAATCGCTTAAAAATGCCTTTGCTAGTGACTTATAGTGTTTTTGGCAAAATTTTAAGAAAGAAAAAATTTATGCTTTTCGTAAGCATTCAGACATTTGCGATGGGCGCAATGTTTGCCTATATAGCGTCATCTTCGTTTATCTTTCAAGAATTTTATTCTCTAAGTCCAGTAAGCTATAGCTTTTGTTTTGCTTCAAATGGTTTAGGACTTGTTATAGGAGCAAGGCTTGCTAGTCTTTTAAATGAGAGAAAAGCACTTAAAACCGGGCTTTTTGGCACCTTATTTGCTAGCATTTTTATTGCTTTCATGCTTTGCTTTAAATTTGAAGTGATCGGCGTCATTATCGCATTTTTCTTATTACTTCTTTTTACAGGATTTGTCTTGCCAACTGCTTCATCGCTAGCTATGAACGAAGGCAGAGAATACGCGGGCTCAGCCTCAGCGATACTTGGATTTTGCCCATTTTTCTTAGGCGGCGTCGTTTCTCCGCTAGTTGGGCTTGGCGATATATTTTATTCGACTTCTATTGTTATTTTATCCTGCACATTACTTGCTTTGATGTCTTTTTTAAGGTTAAAAAGAGTTGCGTAAAATTTATCTTATTTCAAATACAAAAACGACTGATGAGAGCGTTGTAAATTTAAGTGTTAGCAAGATCGAGTTTTTAAAATTTGAATTAAATTTAAGCGACTATGATGTGCTGGTAGCCACTTCTAAAAATGCTTTTAATGCATTAAAATTTAATGGCATTTCGCCTATAAATTTGCCAGTCTTTGCCATTGCAAATAGTTGTGCGTCGGCCGCAAGAGAGTTTGGATTTAGCGAAATTTATACCGGAAAGAACGCTCACGGAGACGACTTTGCAAGAGAAATTTTGCCACTTTTAAAAGGTAAAAATGTTCTTTATCTAAAGGGTAAAGATAGTGCTTCAAATTTCTTAGAAATTTTGCAAAATGGCGGAGTAAATATAAAAGCGATTGTCGCCTATGAAAATGTCTTAAATCCTTGCAAAATGGAGCTAAAACCACCAAAAAATAGTATCTTGATCTTTGCTTCTCCGCTAAATGTCAAAAATTTTCTTAGTAATTTTGGCTGGGATGAGAGCTATCAAGCGATAAGCATTGGAAAGGTCACTGCAAAAGAGCTAAAATTTACCGAGCCAATAGTAAGCCAAAGTCAAGATATAAACGCCTGTATCGCGCTTGCCAAAACATTACTTTAAGCAAAGAATTTATATAATTTTATTGCCTGAGTGAAGCGAGTCAGCATTTTACGGGGTCCAACACTTTTTTGTTAGCGAAAAGGTATGGGTGCCTTGTGATGTGGCTTCGTTTGAGTCTGAAAAGGCGAGAAGTTGCAACCGTTTGGTATCCATCTATTTGCAAGATTGGCTTTGTTTATGGGCCACTCTTCTATGCGACGCCCACTCGGGTTTTTAAATTTACGGAGATGAAATGAATATTCTCATAATAGGAAGTGGCGGCCGCGAATACGCCATTGCTCTAAAACTAAAAAACGAAAAAAATATAAATTTATACTTTGCGCCGGGAAATGGTGCGACCTCACGCCTTGGCGAGAATTTAAATATAAAAGACTTTCATAAACTAGCTGAATTTGCTAAAAAAAATAGTATCGAGCTAACTATCGTGGGACCTGAAGCACCTCTTAGCGAAGGCGTAGTGGATATCTTTAAAAAAGAGGGTTTGCTCATCTTTGGACCAAACAAGGCAGCTGCTAGACTTGAAGCCAGCAAGGCCTATATGAAAGACTTTTTAGCTAGAAATAACATAAAAACCGCAAGATATTTAAACACAGATGATAAAGAAAAAGCATTTAAATTTATTGATACCTTAAGCGCGCCGATGGTCGTAAAGGCAGATGGTCTTTGTGCTGGAAAAGGCGTTATAATCGCAAACTCTAAAGAGGAGGCCAAAGAGGCAGTTAGTGACATGCTAAGTGGAGCTAGCTTTGGTGATGCTGGTAAATTTGTGGTAGTTGAAGAGTTTTTGGACGGCTTTGAGCTAAGTTTTTTTGCTATTTGCGACGGCGAAAATTTTGTAAGTTTGCCAGTGGCACAAGACCACAAAAGATTACTTGATAATGATGAAGGTCCAAATACTGGCGGCATGGGTGCTTATGCTCCAAGTCCGCTTGCTTCAAAAGAGCTGATAAAAAGAGTCGAAGAAGAGGTTGTAAAGCCAACTTTAAAAGGGATGAAAAACGAGGGCAGTCCGTTTTGTGGAGTGCTTTTTGTGGGGCTAATGATCGTGAAAAATGAGCCTTATGTGCTTGAGTTTAACGTGAGATTTGGCGATCCTGAATGCGAGGTCTTGATGCCATTAATTGACGGAAATTTAAGCGAAATTTTACTAAATGCCGCAAAGGGCGAGCTAAAGCCTATTAGTTTAAAAGATGAATTTGCAGTTGGTGTTGTGATGGCTAGTAAGGACTATCCGTATAAAAGTAGTCCAAAAGCTAAAATTTCAGTTTTAAATGATGCAAAAGATGCCTACATCGCTTATGCTGGTGTTAGTGAGCAAGATGGAGAAATTTATGCAGATGGTGGCAGAGTATTAGTCTGCGTGGCTACTGCGAAGAGTATAAAAGAGGCACGTGATAGAGCTTATGAGCTTTGCGAAAATGTAAAATTTGACGGAGCACATTATAGAAAAGATATTGCCTGGCAGGCATTAAAATGAGTATGCAGATAGTTGAAAAACTTGAAAAAGAAGAAATTTCGCTAGCGCCATTTTCAAAAAGAGTGCTAGCTTACTCAATTGATGAATGTATTGTTTCTTTTTTGTTTTTGATCATTTACTGGGATGCCTTTTTGTCGGTTATGAGCTATGATGAAGCCAGAAATTTGACTTTAAATTTCTTTTGGCAAATAGTCGCACTAAAGATTATTTATCATACATTTTTTGTTTGGTATTATGGCGCGAGTCTTGGGCAAATGCTAACAAAGACGATGTGCATTAATGTAGAAATTTTAGATAGACCAAATTTTATTTCAAGCCTAGTAAGAGCGATTTTTAGGTTAGTTAGTGAAGCTTGTTTTTATCTTGGTTTTGCATGGGCTTTTGCAAATCCAGCTAGGCAAACTTGGCAAGACAAAATAGCAAAAACAGTGGTGATAAATGCGTAAAATTTTATTTTTAGTTCCGATTTGTATTTTAAATCTAAGTGCAGCTGTGCAAGATGTGCAGCTTCTGGCTGATGATGTAAAGCAAGATAAAGGCATCGTAACAGCAAACAAAAACGTCGTTGTATATTCACAAGATTACCTTGTGACAGCTGATTGTGCAGTTTATGATCAAAATAATTCGATTATAGAGCTTTTTGGAAATGTCAATATGATGAAGGGCAAGAGTGAAGTCTCTCGCTCAAACTATGCAAAGCTAAATTTAAAAAATAATGACACTGCTTTTGAATCGCTTTTTATGATGAATAAAGACATGGAAGTGTGGATGAGAAGCGATGAGAGCAGCTCTGACAGTGAGTACTATAGAGTAAAAAAAGCGATGGTTTCAAGCTGTAATGTCCAAGATCCTGACTGGAGTATCACTTCAAGCTCAGCTATGCTAAATAAACAAAGCAAATTTTTGCACCTTTTTAACCCAGTCTTTCGTATAGCTAATGTGCCAGTTTTTTATTTGCCATATTTTGGTTTTTCAACAGATACCACAAGAAGAACAGGTCTTTTGCCACCTGAGCTTGGATACGGAAAATCTGAAGGTTTTTATTACAAACAGCCGATTTATTTTGCACCTTATAATGGGTGGGACTTTGAGCTTGATCCTCAGATAAGAACAAACAGAGGTGCTGGAATTTATGGTGCGTTTAGATTTACTGAGTCGCCTGATTCAAGGGGCGAAATCAGCTTTGGCTCATTTACTGATAAAAACAGCTACCAAGCCAAGCAAAAAGGAGAGACTTCAAATAAGGCCGAACTAAAAAATAAAACACATAAAGGCATTGGACTAAAATACGAAAGAGATAAGCTTATAAGATACCTTAGTGAAGCGGATTTACAAGAGGGAATTTGGATAGACGCAACGAAGCTAAATGATATAGATTATTTAAATTTAAAGGGCAGGGATGATGATTATGATTCGCTTGTAACTTCTAAATTTAACTACTTCATCGCAAACGACGATCATTATTTTGGTGCTTATGCAAAATACTACATAGATACTGAAAAAATTGGCTCAAAAAATGAGAACAAAGACACGCTTCAAGAGCTTCCGTCGCTTCAGTATCATAAATTTACAGATGATATTGTCTTGCCAAATATCTTATACTCGCTCGATCTTCAGTCACATAGATATGATAGAAAGATAGGCGTTAGAGCGACTCAGTATGAATTTACGCTCCCAGCTTCAGTGCATGTGCCACTGCTTGATGATAGCTTAACATTTTCATTTTACGAGTATCTATACGCATCAAGAATAAATTACGAGAATAAGATAAATTCATTTGATGATAAAAGAGAAGATAAGCATACAAATTTTGTAAATAATTACCATAAATTTGCCCTTCACACTGACCTTGCAAAAGCGTATGAAAGCTTTTATCACACTCTAAATTTTGGAGCTGAATACCTACTGCCAGGCTATAGAAAAGGAAATTTAGATGATGAGTTTATCTATGATAAAAATTTAAATGAGTATGAAAATTTCTTGGCTCAAGGGCAGAGCAAAGAAGAAATTTCTGGTTATTTGACGCAGTATTTCTTTAACTCTAATGGTAGAAAGATTATAAAACATAGTATTTCTCAAGGATATTACACAAAAGAAGATGAATATTCGAATTTAAAAAATGCTATCTATCTATATCCATTTGAAAATTTAAGCCTTTATAATAAGCTTGAGTATTCACACAAGAGCAAAGAGCTTAAAAAGATACAAAGCGGACTTTCATACACAAATGATCTATTCTGGCTAAATATGCTTCACACCATGAAGAAAAATGATAGCAAAATAAAAAATAGTGCGACAAAAGATAGCTATTTTACAAGTGGTCTTGGAGTAAAATTACCTCATCAATACAGCCTTATTGGCGGCTGGCAATATGATATTGAGCGAAGCTACACAAAAAGCTGGAGAGTTGGTGTGCTTCATCAAAGAAAATGCTGGAATTACGGGATAATTTATCAACAAGATGTCGAGCCAACAACAACAATAAACGGCTCAGCATCAACTAGAAAAAATGGTATCTATTTTACGATAAATTTCTATCCAATGGGCGGTTTGCACTATGACTTTTCACAAAGTAGTACAAAATCGAGTGCCAACTAAATGATAACGGCTAAATTTAAGGATCAATTAGAAGCAGCTAGCAAGCTAATTGAAATTTTGCCAAAAAAAGAGCTTGTAGATAAAAAGACGATAGTTGTTTGTATGTCGCTTGAGTCAGTTATACTCACAGATGCAGTTTGTAGAAGCTTAAATTTAAGCTACGAGATGCTCTTTAGCGAGCCAATACCTGCGCCAAATAATAGCGAATGCGACGTTGCAATAGTTAGCGAGACAGAAGATATAGTATTAAATGATAAACTTATAAAGGCTTTTAATATAAGCTATGACTATATTTACGGCGAAGCACATAGAAAATATGAAGAGAAAATTTTAAAAAACGTTTATAAATACCGAAAAGGAAATTTGATAGGAGAGCTAAAAGATAAAAATATTTTACTAATCGATGAGGGGTGCGAGACTGGTATGACGGCACTCATTTGCATAAAGACGTTGCTTGATGTGAAGGTAAAATCCATCTCATACGCAACGCCAGTGATTGCTACTGATGTCTTTACAAATTTAAATGATATGGTTGATGAAATTTACACGATAAACAAGATCGTTGATTTTATCGATGTGGATTCGTATTACGAGAAAAAGATCGAAGCTACGAGTGAGCGTATCATGTCAATATTAGAAGAGAGCCCTTATTATTTGCCGTTACAAAAACAACAAGGAGATAAAAATAATGCAATATAGTATAGAAGTCAATAATCAGGTTGAAATTTTTGACCTTAATAAAGTAGCAAAACAAGCTAGCGGAGCAGTGCTTTTAAGGGTGAAAAATACCGTCGTTTTAGCAACTGTTGCAAGAGAGGACACGCAAGTTGAGGAGGATTTTTTACCTCTAACGGTGCAGTATATCGAAAAAGCTTACGCCGCTGGTAAAATTCCTGGCGGTTACGTTAAGCGCGAGACAAAGCCAGGCGACTTTGAAACGCTAACAGCTCGCATCATCGATAGATCTCTTAGACCACTTTTTCCAAAAGGTTACGCATATCCAACTCAAATCGTTGTAATGGTGCTATCAGCTGATCCTGAGGTTGATTTGCAAGTCGTAAGTCTAAATGCAGCCTCAGTTGCACTATATCTTAGTGATATTCCGGTAAATCGCCCAGTTTGTGGCGTGAGAGTTGGCTACATAGATGAAAAATTTGTGATCAACCCAAGCAACTCTGAACTAAAACAAAGTGCGATAGATCTATACGTGGCTGGCACAAAAGACGAGCTTTTGATGATCGAGATGAGAAGCTTGCCTCAACAAACTACGCAGCTCATTCCAATGGTTGCGATTGAGCCGATGATAGATCCGAGCTTAAGTGACAGCATGGCTCAAAAACAGCTAATGAATGAATTTAGCGAAGATATGATGGTTGAAGCGATTGATTTTGCTGGTAAGGCGATATTAAGAGCTAGCAGTGCCTACGAAGAAGCTTTCAAAGAGCATAAGAAAGAGGACGCTGCGCTTGAGCTAAAACCTGAGATAGAAAATGAAAATATCGCTATTTACATCGATAAATTTTATAAAGCTGAAGTCAAAAATGCTATCAATCAAATGGCAAAAAGCGAGCGCGCAAGCGAACTTAGCAAGATCGCAAAACAAATTTCAAGCGATGAGGTCGCTCAAAAAGAGGGCTGGGACGAGTCTGTCATCACAAATGTCCTTGGCAAATATAAAAAGAAAATCGTAAGAGAACAGATCATAAACGAGGGCGTAAGGGCCGATGGACGCGGTCTTGAAGAGGTTAGGCCTATTAGTATCGAAACAAATGTGCTTCCAAATGCACATGGCTCATGCCTCTTTACAAGAGGGCAGACACAGGCTCTAGTTGTCACTACTCTTGGCACTGATAGCGACGCTCAAATGTATGACATCCTCACTGAAAAAGTACCTTTTGTAGAGAAATTTATGTTTAACTACAACTTCCCAGGCTTTAGCGTAGGTGAGGCAAGCCCACTAAAAGCTCCTGGTAGACGCGAGCTTGGACATGGAAATTTAGCCAAACGTGCCCTTGCGCCAAGTATCGATCTAGCTTCACCATACACAATAAGAGTTGTTTCAGAAATTTTAGAGAGTAATGGCTCAAGCTCGATGGCTAGCGTTTGCGGTGGCTCGCTCGCACTTAGAGCAGCTGGCGTAAATACTTTAAAACTTGTCGCAGGTGTCGCTATGGGATTAATATTTGAAGGCGATAAGCATGCAGTGCTAACAGATATCATGGGACTTGAAGATCATGACGGCGATATGGACTTTAAAGTAGCGGGCACAAGCGATGGTATCACGGCACTTCAGATGGATATTAAGCTTGGTGGCATTAGTTTAGAAGTGCTAAAAGAGGCACTTTATCAAGCAAAACGTGGTAGAGAGCATATCTTATCTTTGATGGCAGAAGCGGATAAAAATATAGAAATAAATGAAGATGTGCTTCCAAAGCTTGAATTATTTAGTGTCGATCCAAGCAAGATCGTAGATATCATCGGACAAGCTGGCAAGACCATAAAAGAGATCATTGAGAAATTTGAAGTTTCAATCGATCTTGATAGAGAAAAAGGCGAGGTGAAAATCGCAGGTGGTGCAAAGAAAAATGTCGATGCTGCAAAAGATTACATCATCTCTATCACTTCAAAAGACAATGGACGTTCATTTGGCAAAAAGCCGTTTAAACACGACAAAGAGCGTTCAAAACCAAATTTTAATATCGGTGATGAGTTTTTAGGAACCGTAAAGAGTGTGGTTGATTTTGGTGTATTTATCGAGCTAAAAGATGGCATTGATGGCTTGCTTCATATCTCAAAGATAAAAACTCCATTAAATGTAGGCGATCAGGTCAAAGTGTGTGTGAGCGAGCAAAAAGGAAATAAAATTTCGCTCTCTTTGGTTGAATAAATTTTAAAGGACAGATGATGAAATACAAAAAGTTGCTTTTTCCAATAGGAGCTGGAGACGATATCGAGCCAAGAATTTATGGTGCCCTAAAGGTTGCTCAGTGGTTTAACACACATATGGAAATTATGACTTGTCAGCTTGATCCAAGTGTAGTTTATAATATGAAAATGACGCTTCGTGGAGGAGTGCTTTTTGAAGAATTTCTAAAATCAGCTAAATCTGAACTAGCTGTCGAGCATGAAGAGAATGAGAAAATTTTTAATAAAATTTGTGCTGAGCTTGGCATAAAAGTAACTAGTGAAATCATTGAAGATGTTTGCACCGCAAATTTTACTATTCACAGTGGCAAAAGAAGCGCGATAGTGGAGCAAGAGAGTAAATTTTGCGATCTAGTGGTGGCTGCTGTGCCACTTGATGGAAAGATCACTGGAACATTTGAGTCAGCTGTTTTAAAAAGCGGTAAAAATGCGATTGTAATCCCTAGAAAAATGCGTGAGTTTAAAGCTGATAATATCCTTGTTAGCTGGACTGGCACGACACAAAGCTCAAGGGCATTAACAGGCTCGATCGATCTTTTAAAAAAGGCAAAAAAGGTTCAGTGCATTACCTCAAAAGCAAGTCTTGGCGATAATGCTGAACTAAATCTTAAAAAGCTTGAAGAGTACTTCAAAATTCATGGCATATCAGCCACTTTTGAAGTGATCGCTACTACGATGATACCTGGCGAAGCACTTTTAAAAGCAGCTATTGATAGAAACGCTGATCTAATCGTTGCTAGCAGATATGGTGAAAATGGTCTTATGGAAATGGTGCTTGGTGGCACTTCAAGATTTTTCTTAGAACACACAAATATCCCAGTTTATTTATAATGGATTGCGGCTTAGTCCGCGATCTAATTCTTTTTCACTTTATAGATTTTAAAATTCCATTCACTCATGAGAATTGACTACTAAATTTTGTCTTCATTGATCGCTTAGCTCAAATTTTAGAGCCGAAATTACTCGCTCATAAAATTTTAAAATTTACAAGACCTTAATAGCATAGTGTGTCAGATGATAGCGCGCTTCGTTCTTAGCCACAAACTACAAATTCTATAAATTTTAAAGCTCCCATTAAGTTTTCATCAAGCACCTTATTAGCCAAAATTTTGTAAAATCCACTCATTAAAAAAGGATAAAAAATGAGTGAAAATTCTAGCTTTACACACCTGCATTTACACACCGAATACTCCCTTCTTGACGGAGCGAACAAGATAAAAGAGCTAGCTCACGTACTTCATGATAGAGGCGACACAGCAGCGGCGATTACTGATCACGGCAATATGTTTGGAGCGATAGATTTTTACAAGGCGATGAAAAAAGAGGGTATAAAACCACTAATTGGCATCGAAGCTTATGTGCATAATGGCGAGCAGCTTGATGACAAAAGCACCAAACAACGCTTTCACCTTATCTTAATCGCCAAAAACGAGACTGGTTATAAAAATTTGATGTATCTTAGCTCTATGAGCTACATCGAGGGCTTTTACTACTATCCTCGCATTAATAAAAAGATATTAAAAGAGCATAGCGAGGGCTTGGTTTGTAGCTCTGCTTGCTTGCAGGGCGAGGTGAGTTGGCACTTAAATTTAAGCGATCGTAACGTCAAATTTGGCGCTAAAGGCTACGAGAGAGCAAAAGAGGTCGCACTTGAGTATAAAGAAATTTTTGGAGATGACTTTTATCTTGAGATCATGCGTCACGGCATCGGTGATCAAAAACGCATTGATGATGATATTTTGCGCATCGCCAAAGAGACTGGCATAAAGGTCATCGCCACAAACGATACTCACTACACTTTTAAAGAGCGGGCCGACGCACATGAGGTTTTTATGTGTATCGCGATGAACAAAACTTTAGATGATCCAAACCGACTTCGCCACAGCGTCCATGAGTTTTTTGTAAAAAGCAAAGAGCAGATGAGCGAGCTATTTTTAGATATCCCTGAAGTGATAGAAAATACCCAAGAGATCGTAGATAAGTGCAACCTTGAAATCAAGCTTGGCAATCCAACTCCGCCAAATTTTAAATTTACTCTTGAATATGCCAAAGAGAGAAATTTAACACTTCCAGAGCCAGAAAATAGATATAGCTTTAAAAATGATGCTGTATTTTTTGAATATGAATGTAGAAAGGGGCTTGAAGAGAGGCTAAAATTTGTCCCTGAAAATTTACATGACGAATACAAAAAGCGCCTTGAGATAGAGATTGGCATAATTAATAAAATGAATTTCCCAGGCTATATGATGATCGTTTGGGACTTCATAAATGAGGCTAAAAGTAGAGGTGTGCCAGTTGGTCCAGGACGTGGTTCCGCGGCTGGTAGCTTGGTCGCTTACTCGCTAAAGATCACTGACCTTGATCCAATCCCATACAACCTACTTTTTGAGAGGTTTCTAAACCCAGAGCGTGTTAGTATGCCAGATATAGACGTGGATTTTTGCCAGAGCAGGCGTGGTGAGATAATTGACTATGTTACGCAAAAATATGGAAAATTTAACGTTGCTGGCGTTATTACATTTGGTAAATTGCTTGCAAAAGGTGTCATTAGAGATGTTGCTAGGGTTTGTGATATGCCTTACGCCGAAGCCGATGCGATGGCGAAGCTAATACCTGATGAACTTGGTATTACACTAAAAGATGCTTATGAAAAAGAGCCAAAGATAGCTGAGCTAATAAGTCAAAATCCAAAGGCAGCTAAAATTTGGAAATTTGCTCTTGATCTTGAGGGACTAAACAGAAACGCCGGCCAGCACGCAGCAGGTGTTGTTATCTCAAATGAGGAGCTTTGGAATAAAACTCCGCTATTTCGTCAGCCAAACAGCCCAGAAGATCGCTATGTTACGCAGTATAGCCTTAAATACCTAGAAGACGTTGATTTAATAAAATTTGACTTTCTTGGACTAAAAACACTAACGGTTATCGATAATGCCATAAAGCTGGTAAAACAACGAACTGGCAAGGATATCATTTGGGAGCAGATCGATAAAAATGATTCTAATGTTTATAAAATGATACAAAGTGGCCAAGCGATAGGAATTTTCCAAATCGAGGGCGAGGGCATGAGAAAGCTAGGAACTAGTTTGCGTCCAGACTGCTTTGAAGATATTGTCGCGATGCTAGCGCTCTACCGCCCAGGACCGATGGAAAGTGGCATGCTTGATGACTTTGTCAAAAGAAAACATGGTGAGGCGGAGATAACATACGCATTTAAGGAGCTTGAGCCGATCCTTGCGCCAACATACGGCGTCATCGTCTATCAAGAGCAAGTCATGCAGATCGTGCAGGCCATAGGCGGCTTTAGCTTAGGCGGTGCGGACCTTGTGCGCCGTGCGATGGGTAAAAAGATCAAAGAGGAGATGGATAGGCTAAAGGGTGAGTTTGTAAAAGGCGCTGAGGCAAAAGGGTTAAATGGACAAAAAGCAGACGATCTTTTTGAGCTAATTGTAAAATTTGCAGGATATGGCTTTAATAAATCTCACTCCGCAGCTTACGCTTATGTTACCTTTCAAACAGCTTATCTTAAGGCCTATTATCCAGCTGAATTTATGGCTGCACTTCTTACAAGCGAAGAGAGCAACGTCGATAAGATCGTTCGCTATATCGATGAGATAAAACGCATAAATATAGACACTTTGCCGCCATCTATAAATAAATCAACTAAAGAATTTAGCGTCGTTAAAAATGGCGATCACGACGGCATTATCTTTGGGCTTGGTGCGATTAAAGGCGTTGGCGGTGCGGCTATTGAAAACATTATCACTGAGCGTGAAGCAAATGGCGAATTTAAGAGTATGGACGACTTTGTCTCAAGGATTGATCCATTTAAAGTAAATAAAAAGGTCTTTGAAAGCCTTATAAAAGCTGGATGTTTTGATGAGTTTGGCTTTAGTCGTAAGATGCTTATGCAAAATGTAGAAAATATCATAGAAGCTTGCAAAAGTGCTGCGCAGATCCGTAAAAATGTAGTTGAGAGTTTATTCGGCGAAGATGAGAGCATGAACGATGTGAAGATAAATTTTGTCACGATAAATGATGAATTTGACATCAAACAAATTTTAAAATTTGAGCAAGAGAGCGTTGGTATCTACCTTTCTGGTCATCCACTTGATGATTATAAAGACGAGATCAATAAGATAAAATACACTCTAAGTTCAGAATTTGAGAGCTTGCCGCAAAGCGCTGAAATTTTAGTCGTTGGCAAGATCGAAGACTTTAGCACAAGGATAACCAAAAGCGGCAAGAAAATGGGCACGATAAATGTGCTTGACTTTCATGGCAATATCGAGATCGCAGTCTTTGAAAGAGAGCTTGGTAACATCGAAGATATAGTAAAAGATGAAGCAAAACGCGACCTGCCTTATGCTTTTAGGATAAATATCACAAAAGACGATCAATTTGTAAGGACAAATTTAAATGAGGTTTATAGCCTAGAAGATGCGCAAAATTTAGACTTTAAAACAAGAAAGCTAAAACAAAACTCTAAATTTTCTAAAAATGAAGAAGCTAGCACACCTCAAAGAGCAAGAGAATATGCTGAGCTAGAGGTGCTTTTATGCCTTAGTGAGCTTAGCAAAGATAAGATCACTAACCTTTATAATCTTGGCTATAACGAACATATAAAAAGTGGCACAAACAATGATAAGCGTCTTGTTATTAAGATAAAAAATGAAAATACTGCTCAAATTTTTGTCTATAAGACAAAATTTGTTGTAAATGACAGCTTTAAAGAAAAAGCACTTCAAGCAATAGCTTGCTAAGGCCTGAGAGAAGCGATGTTTTTAGATAAGCTTGGCGTAGATAAAAGTAACTGGAGCAAGCTTTTTAGCGCATGCGTCGGTAAAGCGACATTACTTCAAAAACGTGCATTTAAGCTACTTGTTGAAGGTAGCAACTGGCAGGTTGATTTTGATAGCGGTAAAATTTACTTTGATGAGCGTGAGTTTGATATGCAGTTTATCGGCTCTGAGAGCTTCTCGTCAAATACGTGGTTTTGGGGTTATGAAAATATAAATGGCTTTGATGAGCGGTTGCTCGAGCTTGCAAATAAAGCACGTGAGTTTGGCGAGAAATTTGGACTTAGTATATTTAGCACGCCACAATTTGAGCTAGGTGAAAATTTTAATGGCCACACGATTAGTATGGTTGCTTGCACCGCTTTTGATGAGCAAAATTATTATAGGATAGAGTACGAGGGTGGAGCTGCGTATGTGGCTTTTAGATCGGATATAGTCTTTGAAGAGCCAGTGCTAGCAAATGAGCTTTTGAGTGTAGTAAATGATTGTTTAAGCACTTACGAACTAGATCACAAAATCCTTGTAAAAGGACTTTTGCTAAGCTGTGATATGAAATTTAGCGAAAGTCCTAATGAGATCGTAGCAAATAAAAACGAGCTTAGCTTTAAATTTGACGAGCTAAATAGGCTCATAAATATTTCAAGTACGCTTTAAAATTTAATGCTCTTTACCACATCAGCACCAAGTGCTAGCTTCATATGAAGAGAAAACATCTCATGGTAAAAGTCGCCATTGTGTCCTGGTATGTCATATGTTTGCGTAAGATCAAACGGCACGATAACTCTTGTTTTTTTATTGTATTCATTTGCTCGTAGTTTAAGATAACTAACACATTGATAAACGCACATATCAGTGCAATCCCCAGTGACTATAAAGGTGTCTAGCTCCGGATGCTCTTCTAAAAATTTCTCAAATTCTTTATTAAATGCAATGCTTAAAGAGTTTTTATAAAATGCTTTGATCTCTTTAAAAAAGCTTAGACTTTCTATCTCTTTTACAGTTTTTATCTCATTTGTATCAAGCATTGCGTGTGGCAAAAAGGTCTCAAATTCTTTTGAATCACTGGTATGCCTATCTTCTATAAGGATAAAATTTCTAAAGCCAAAATCTCTCCACGCTTTATCAAAAAGTGTCGCGATCCCTTTTGATAAGGCGGCTACTCTTTGGCTAGAGAGTGCGCCGCTACCAGCAAAAGCCTCTATCATATCAATGCAAATAAATGCAACATTTTTTGCTCCATCATTTGAAATTTCTCTCAAATCAAGCGTTTGAAGAGATTTTTTAAAAGCCTCAAGTTCGTTTTGTATGTTCATTCTTACTCCTTTATTGGTAAATTTATGCAAAATGTTTTTGGATTTAGTGTGATCTCGATGCTGCCTTTGTGAGCCTCTATGATCTGCAAGCAAAGGTGCAAACCAAGTCCGTTTCCTTTTAGTTTGCTACTTTTAAACGGCTCAAAAACTATGGCTTTATCTTTGATAGGTTCGCCGCTATCGTAAATGATAAATTTATGTTCACTCGGTGTTTTTTCATAGCTTAAAATGATCTCTCCCTCGTCGTCTTCGCTCTCTTCAATGGCATCAATGGCGTTAAATAAAATATTTTGAAAGACGATAGCTAGTAGATCAAGATCACCTATATATTTTCCATCTGGAAATTCTAGGCTAAATTTTATATCCTTTGAATAGTCGTAAAAATTTATAGCCTCTTCGCACTCTTTTTTAAGCTGTGAAAAGTCAAAAATTTGCGCATTTATATTAAGACCCTTTGTAAAAAGCAGTGTAGCTTTTATTATGCGTTCGACTCGCCATGTAGCTTTTTGTATTTGATTTACGATAGGCTGTATGCGTTCATCAGCTCTTTTAAGCAGTGTCGAAGCTAAAAGCGAGATAGAGCCTACTGGATTTCTGATCTCATGGGCTAAGTGAGCTGCTACTTGACCCATCGAGGCAAGACGCTCGGTGCGTTTTTCTGCTGTTATATTTGTTGCAGAGATTATTAGTTTATTGTCTTTAGAGCTTGTTTTAAAAAGATAAATTTGCCCATCTACATTTATCTCGCCCTCTTTTTTTGGTATCTCTTTAAAAATTTTACCAAGTCTTAATGCTTCTGAGTTTTGTAAAAAAATCTCATCATTTTCATCTAGCACCCAGATAGCATTTGGCAAAATTTCTACAATATCTTTAATGAAATTTTGTAAGTTTGCATAAGATGATGTTAAATTTTTATATTCATTCTCTATAAGATAAGTCTGCTCTATCAGGCTTTTTAAGCCAGCTTGGATATCGTGTTCGTTCATTTTAAAAGTTCCTCAAAATCGCTAATTTCATAAAGCCTTAGCCTCCCATCCTTTAGATTTCTTAGCTCGCTACTAAATCCACTCTTTGAAAAAAGAGCGATAATATCTGGCTTGATATTTAGTTTTTCGCATTTTTTTAATAGTAAATTTAGCACGTTTTTACAAACCTTTCTCTCTTTGTATTTTGCCTCGCCGACTATGATCTTGCCGCCTATATTTAATAGCATATCAAGTTCTATATTCCTGCTCCAAAAGCTACTTAAAAATATGCCATTAATCAGAAATTTTTTTGCCATGAGTTCACCGCATAAAATTTCAAATCCAAGGCTTGCATATTCGTCAAATTCCTTTTTTATGATGGCTAAAATTTCATCATTTTTACCAGCTTTTAGCAAGCTTAAATTTGGCTCTATAAATCTAAACCAAAACCTTGAAAAGTGGCTATTAAAATGTATTTTATCCTCAACTTTATAGCCCCTTTCCTCTTTTTTTAGCATTTGGTTTTTTGATCTTTTTGGAAGTACTTCTCTACTTTTTTCTAGCAGTAAAAAATTCTTTTCAAAAAGCTTTGCGTAGACTTTGCTAGCTAGGCTTTGAGGTAAAATTTTATTTACGCTAAATTTTTTTCTATCGCTTCGTGCGAGTTTTATGAGGGTAGATTTTATAGCATCGTTTGTATCGGATTCGAAGTAAAATTTTGGCATCAAGGCTAAGAAGTTGTTTAAAATTTCAGCCTCAATCGCTTCAAAAACATCATAATATGAGTGCTTTAAATCAAACTCATCAAAGACGAGATGAAATTTAATAAGTTCATTTATATCAAGGTGTTTCATTCGCTCAAATGTTGATTTTAAAGCTTTTATATTGGCTCCTTTATTTGGGCATTGTAGTATATTTTAGCTAAAGTAATCTATAATGCTACGCAAAAAACAAGGGTTGTGATTTGGTAAATTTAGAGCATATTAGAGAAAATATAATTTTAAAAAATGGTATTTATTATTTTGACTTTACAGCTTCAGGGCTAGCTTATAAACCTATCGAAGATGAGATAGCAAAAATACTCCAAACATACGCAAATACGCACTCTATCAGCTCATCAAACGCCTATAAAACCGCTCAAACTTATGAAGACTCAAGACGTGAATTAAAAAGCTTACTAGGACTTGATGAGAGCTTTTATCTTTTTACTTGTGGCAATGGAGCTACCGGTGCGATAAAGAAATTTCAAGAAATTTTAGGAATTTATGCACCGCCAGCATTAAAAAAAAGATATGCATTAAAGCCAGATGAAAATTCTCCACTTGTGGTGCTTGGCCCTTATGAGCATCATTCAAATGAGATAAGCTTTAGGCAAGCACTTTGTGAGGTTGAGCGTATCAGGCTTGATAAAAATGGAGGGATCGACTTTAGTCATTTGGAGCAAATTTTAAGGATAAATGTCGGTCGTGAGATCATCGCAACTTTTAGCGTGGCTTCAAATGTGACTGGGGTTTTGAGCGATTATAGAAAAATCTATACTCTTATAAAATCTTATGGTGGCATTGTGGCATTTGATGCGGCAAGTTTTAGCGCTTATGGAAATATTGATTGTGACTATTTTGATGCTCTTTTTTTATCGCCACATAAATTGCTTGGTGGAGTTGGAAGTTGTGGGCTTCTTGCTATAAAAAAGATACTTGCAAACTCAGATGAGCCGACATTTGCTGGTGGCGGAACGGTAAGTTATGTCAGCAAAAACTATGCTATATTTGTAAAAGATAGTGAGCAGCTAGAAGAGGCTGGCACTCCGCCTATTTTAGGACTTATAAGGGCAAATTTGGCTTATAGGCTAAGAAATGAGATAGGATTTGAGGCAATATATGAAAACGAGAGCGAGCTTGGAGAGTATTTTGAGAAAAGACTAGCAGAAATTCCTGAGCTTACGTGCTATCATCCAAATAACATAAAGCGTTTGCCGATATTTGCTTTTAACGTGGCCGGCGTTTCGCCTTATGAACTAGCTAAAGTTTTAAGTAAAGAGTATGGCATTCAAACGCGTGCAGGATGTTCTTGTGCTGGGCCATATGGACATGATCTGCTTCATTTAAAAGAAGATGCACTATTTACCCATAAGCCAGGCTGGGTAAGGGCTGGACTTCACTATACGCATACGCTACAAGATGTGGATTATTTAGTAGATGCATTAAAAAATAGCATTAAGAAGTATTCAAGCATTTGGAAAGTCGATGATCCTTTTAGTGTTGATAAAATTTCAGGTTGCAAGGGAGATAGATGAAAAATATATTAATAATTGCAGGAAGTGATAGTGTTGGTGGTGCTGGCGTGCAGGCTGATATAAAGACATGCGAGGCGTTTTCTTGCTACGCAGCGACAGCTATTACGGCTCTTACGGCACAAAATACAAATGGCGTTAGCAATATCTTTGCTACAAATGTTACAAATCTAAATGAACAAATCAAAATGGTAGACGAAGAGCTAAACATAGATGTCATAAAGGTTGGTATGCTTTTTAATAAAGAGCTTATATCTTGCGTTGGTCCTTGGCTTGAAAAATTTCATAAGCAAGGCATCAAAATAGTAATAGACCCAGTTTGCGTAGCAAAATCAGGCTCAAAGCTACTAGAAGATGACGCGATAGCAAGCTTAAAAGAGCTTTTTAAATTTGCAGACATTATTACGCCAAATATCGATGAAGCCAAAGTTTTGGAGCTTGATAGCAAAAATTTACCTTGCGATATGATCTTAAAGCGAAGCACGGTTGCAGAAATTTGCGAAGATACTCTTTTTAAAAAAAATGGTGATGTGCTTAAATTTAAAGAGCCACTAATACAACCAGAGATCATGCACGGGGCTGGATGTAGCTTTGCAAGTGCGCTGGCCTGCTTGCTGGCAAATGGACACACCAAAGAAGAGGCCATAAAACTAGCCAAAAAATACATTTTAAATGCTATTAAAAATGCAATTACGACAAAATTTGGCAAACGTCTACTAAATCATAAAGTTGGCATAATTGATTGAAATTTATGCGATTAGCGACGATGTGTTGATGCCTGAAAATTTAGCCTTGCAATACACTAAAGAAATTTTAGAGTGTGGGGTGAAATTTTTCCAATTTCGCTCTAAAAAAATACCCAAAGACGAGAGGCTAGCTAGTGAAATTTTAAATCTATGTGAGAAATTTGGGGCTAGATTTATCGTAAATGACGATGTTTTATTTGCTGCTCATATAGGGGCAAAGTCTGTGCACTTAGGAAAAGATGATGCGAGTATAAAAGAAGCGTTTGAAATTTTAGGGGATGATGCTTACGTGGGAGTTAGCTGCTATGATAGCTTGGAGCTTGCTATTAAGGCAAAACAAAATGGTGCTAGCTATGTGGCTTTTGGAGCTATGTTTAAAAGCCCAACAAAACCAAATGCGCCACTTTGCAAGGCTCAGACTATATCAAAAGCAAAAGAAATGGGAATGAATGTATGTGTCATAGGGGGCATAAATGCTAGCAACATTGCAAGTGTCGCTAGAGTAAAACCAGACATGATCGCCTTAATATCCGCTATCTATAAAGATGGCACGATAAAGAAAAATATAGAAAATTTACAAAGAAATTTATTGCTTTAAAAGATGCTTGTTTTGCAAGCTTTTTATGAAAATTTAATTATAATCCCTGCTTTAAAAAAGGAAAACATTGCTAAATATCGATGAAGTAAGAAAAAATATCATTTTAAAAGAAGGCCTTTACTATTTTGACTACACGGCTTCAGGTCTTGCTTATAAGCCCATTGAAGATGAAATTTTAAAATTTTTAAAAACCTACGCAAACACTCACTCAGATAGTAGTTCAAGCGCGGCGTTAACGCAAAAATGCTATGAAAATGCAAGGGCTGAGTTAAAAAGCTTATTGGGCCTTGATGATAGTTTTTATCTTATTGCGACTGGTCAAGGAGCAACGGCTGCGATAAAGAAATTTCAGGAGATAATGGGAATTTATATCTCACCAGCTACAAGAGTTTTGATCGGTGAAGCAAATTTAAGAAAATTAAACTTGCCACTAGCGATCATTGGCCCTTATGAGCATCACTCCGTTGAAGTTAGCTTAAGAGAAGGGCTTTGTGATATAAAACGTATAGAGCTTGATGAAAATAATGAGATAGATTATGCGATGCTTGAGAACACATTAAAACAAAATGCAAAAAGAAAGATAATAGCTAGTTTTAGCGCTGCTTCAAACGTCACTGGCGTTAAAACTAATTATAAAAAAATTTACTCACTAATCAAAAAATACAATGGCATTTTAGCGCTTGATGTGGCTACTCTTAGTGCTTATGAAAATGTTGATTGCAGATATTTTGACGCACTGTTTCTCTCGCCTCACAAGCTACTTGGGGGAGTTGGGAGTTGTGGGCTTTTGGCTATCAAAAAAGAGCTTTGTAAAAATTTGCCTACATTTGCAGCTGGAGGCACAGTCAAGTACGTAAGCAGGACATCACATATTTTTACTAATGAAGTTGAGAATTTAGAAGAGGGCGGCACACCACCGATAATGCAGCTAATGCGTGCAAATTTAGCCTATAGGCTAAGAAATGAGATCGGACTTAATAAGATAAAAGAGACTGAGTTTGAGCTAGGTAGTCTCTTTTGCGAAGAGCTAAAAAATATAGATGAAGTGATAAATTACTGTCCAAAAAATGTAGATAGACTGCCTATTTTTGCTTTTAATATAAAAGATGTTTCGCCTTATGATTTTGCGGCTAGCTTAAGCAATGACTTTGGTATCCAAACACGTGCAGGCTGTGACTGTGCTGGTCCATACGGACATGATCTGCTTCATTTAAAAGATAATGCTATTTTTTATGTAAAACCTGGCTGGGTACGCGTCAGTATTCACTATACGCACACTAAAGAAGATATCAAATACCTTGCAAATGCCATAAAGTCTTGCATCAAAAAACACAAAGAGATTTGGGGTGAAGAAAAAGCGATGTATTCGATGTTTGGAGATAAATTTTAAATACTAAATTTAACTTAGAAGCGAAATTTTACCAGACTGTATGTCCTATCAAACCTAAAAGTTAGCAAATTTTGCAAAATTCCAAAAAGCACCATAAATGTAACAAAGCTGCTTCCGCCGTAACTAAAAAATGGTAGCGGCACACCTACAACTGGTGCAAAACCGATCGTCATTGAGACATTTACACCCACATAAACGAAAATAAGTGCAGCAATCCCCGTGGTGGTAACTTGCGTAAAATAGTCATTTTTTAGGCCGTAATTTAAACTTAAAAGATGTGTTATAAGCGCTCCATAAAGTCCAAGCAAAAACAATCCACCATAAAAGCCAAAACGCTCGATATTGTAGGCAAAGATGAAGTCACTAGTGGCGATTGGCAAAAATTTAAAGTGCGTCTGAGTCGCTTCGTCCTTTGGCTTGCCTTTGAGTCCGCCGCTACCTATGGCGATGATACTTTGTTTGACGTGATAGCTTGGCTCTTCAGCGATAAAATCGTGGATCCTTTTCTTTTGATAGTCATGTAAATTTTCATACAAAACCGGCGCCAAAAAGCCTATGGCAAGGATGATGGTGATCCAAATTTTCTTATTTACACCGATAACAAAAAGTATTGTGTAGCCAACTATTAAAAGTATGAGTGCGGTGCCAAGGTCAGGCTCTTTCATAATGAGAGCAAATGGCAAAAGTATGTAAAAACTAAGCTTTAAAAAATCTTTTAATCCGTATCCATTAGCTTCTGGAGGACGCTGTTTTATTAGATAGGCTAGCATCAGTAAAAAGGCTGGCTTCATCAGTTCTGATGGTTGAAGTGTGAAGTGAACAAATGGAATTTCTAGCCAGCGTTTGGCTCCTAGCTTGCTAACGCCAAAGAGATCGACGCTTAAAAGTAGCACGATGCAAACCCAGTAAAACATCGGAATGATCCAGTCTATACGCCTAATGGGCAACAAAAATGCGACACAAAATGAAATAAAACCAATGCCAAAATATACAAGCTGTTTATTTGCCAGGATGTCGTTTGCTTCGGAAACTAGTATGTATGAGATGGCTATGATTGGGATTATTAAAAACGGCTGAATAAAATCAAAATGTGTTAAAATACGCCGATCTAGTTTTATCAAGAAGCAAACCTTAATTTTTGGGCTAGATTATATCACAAACAAGGCTTTGATTTTGGTTAAATTTAATGTTTTAAATAGCTCAAGACTCGACGTTGCAGTGGCACAAGAGCTTCAAATTTCACGCAATCAAGCTTTAAATTTGATAAAAGACTCCCTTGTAAGCGTAAATTTAAAACCAGTCTCAAAACCAAGCTTTTTGTTAAGTGAAAACGATGAAATTTGCGTAAATTTCGCTCCAAAAAAAGAGGTGCAAAACGAGTATGAAGTAAATTTTGACATCCCAATCATCTACGAAGATGACGATCTCATAGTGCTAAATAAACCACCTCAAATCGTCGTCCATCAAGCTCCAAGCGTAAAAGAGGCGACACTTGTTGAATGGCTAAATAAAAAAGGATTTATGCTCTCAAATTTAAATGGCGATGTAAGAGCTGGCATCGTCCACCGCCTAGATAAAGGCACGAGCGGTGCTATCGTCGTTGCCAAAAATAATTTTGCTCACGCAAAACTTAGCGAGCAGCTAAGCGATAAAAGCATGGGGCGAATTTATCTAGCGCTTACCGACCTGCCGTTAAAAGAGGACGTCATCATCGACAAGCCAATCGGCAGAAATCCAAACAACCGCCTAAAAAAAGCGATCATCGAGGATGCTAAATTTGCAAAAAGTGCCTTTGTAAATTTACTAAGCGAAAATGGCATAAATTTAATAGCAGCAAAACTTTTTACAGGCAGGACTCATCAGATAAGAGTGCATCTTGCTAGCATAAACCGCCATATTTTAGGCGATGATTTATACGGATTTAAGAGCCAAGGCGATAAAATAAGCAGGGTTATGCTTCACGCTTATATGCTTTATTTTATCCATCCAAGAACTGGCAAAAGGGTAGAATTTACCGCAAAAACGTATGATGACTTTAACCAGATAATTTACAAAAAAATTCCCAAGGAGATTTTTGATGAAAAAATTTGCCCTACGCATATTGACACCATTTTTGGCAGCTTTCTTAGCGGGATGCGGCTCTAGCGTACCGACTCAGCAAAGTATGTCACTGCCTACGATTACAAGTTTAAAGACTATTTCAGATATGACAGAAGTTGGCTTCGAGTGGAATCCAGTGACCGATGAGAGCGTCGTTGGCTACTATCTTTACCGCTCAAATCCAAATGACGCAAACTCAAAAATGCAGCTAGTTGCAGACATCAAAGACCGCTTTGCTACGCACTATGTGGACCGCAATCTAGCTCCAGAGACAACTTACTCATACCAAATGAGAACCTACTCAAGCAATGCCATCTCTCAACCGGGCACGATCGCAACAGCAATTACAAAGCCACTGCTTGACTCAGTACCATTTTCGCAAGCTATTACAGGGCTTCCAGGACGTGTGAAAGTGATCTGGAGACCGCATCCTGATAGCACCGTGGCAAGCTATATCATTCAAAGAAGTGATGCCGGAGTTAATAAATTTAGCCAAATCGCAGAGGTAAATGGCAGACTAAATGCCGAATATATCGATACTGAGGTAAAACCTGGTAAGTCTTATGAGTATAGAATTTTAGTTAAAACTTCTTCAGGCGTTGTTTCAAAACCAAGCCAAAATATAAGTGCAACGACAAAGGAGTTACCCTAAATCAGTAACAAACCTTCAGGCAACAAAAAATGCACCAAAAAAGATAATTTTAACTTGGGATTACGTGCCGGCTGAGGATTTTGCTTATTTTAAGGTTTATAGGACAGTGAGTAAAATTTTACCTTACACATACCTAGCAAAAACGACTAGCAACACTTATGAGGATCTCATAAACACAAATGCAGCGACGAGGTATTACAGAGTCACAGCAGTCGATAAAGACGGCCTTGAGAGTTTAAAACAAGAAGAGCCAATCGTGGGGATAACACTTAGTGCACCAAAGACCCCAAATATTAGCGCTAGCTACGATGGTAGCGGAGTAAATGTAAATTGGAGTGCAGTTGATAGAGCTAGTTCGTACACTGTTTATAGAAGTGGCGCAAGCGAGAAAATTTTTAGTGGCATAGATGGTACTGGACTTAGAGATGATAGCGTGCAAAAAGGAGCTAGCTATTCTTACAGCGTCGTAGCTATCGATGAGTACGGTATTGCCTCTGACAAGTCATCAAAAGCAGAAGTTAGTATAAAATAATGCCAAATTTCATCGCTTCGTCTTTAAAAGAGCTCTCGTTTCCATTTGGTAATGACAAAGTCAAATTTCTTTGGCAGGCAAATGGGCGAAACGAGAGGCTCATATACACAAAAAATGAAGAAGAGAGTTTTTTCCTAGTCGTAAAGCCCGGTAAAAATGGCATCGTCGTAAAGGGAGAAAAGCTTACAAAGCCAGCTAAAGTTGGCCTTTTACAAGAGGCGCTTGAGCTTTTTAAAGAGCAAAATTGTAACGATATAATCAGTCAAGCATTTGCTGTAAAAAAGACAAATTTGACTAAAAAAGTGAGTGAAATTTTAAGCCTTGAAGAATTTGTGCCAGCATTTTGTGAGCTAAAAGATAAATTTGATCAAATTTTTATAGAGATCGGCTTTGGTTCTGGTAGGCACTTGCTTTATCAAGCCAAAAACAATCCAAAAACTTTGGTTATAGGCATAGAGGTGTATAAGCCAAGTATCGAGCAAGTAGCAAAGCTAGCTAAGGCAAATGACCTAGAAAACGTGCGTTTAATAAACACTGACGCCAGACTTTTACTCTCGCTTATTGGCTCAAATTTAGTTGATAGAGTCTTTTTGCATTTTCCAGTGCCTTGGGATAAGGCTGAGCATAGACGCGTGGTCTCATCGGCATTTGCACTTGAATGCGAGAGGATACTAAAAGTAGGCGGTAAATTTGAGTTAAGGACTGATAGCAAGGAGTATTGCGACTTTAGTTTGAGTAAATTTTTAGAGCCTACAAACTCAAAGCTAGAAGCTTTTAAAAATAGAAATTTAGAGGTAACTAGTAAGTACGAAGACCGCTGGAGACGTCAAGATAAGGATATTTACGATGTTGTTTATACTTGTGAGGTTGAAAGTGGCGAGAGTGTTTTAGTTGGGGATTTTAGCTTTAAAGAAAAGACAAGTGTAAAAAATATCATTAAAAATTTCAAAAATTTCATCATCAAAAAAGAGGATTATTTTTTACATTTTGAAGAAATTTACACCATAAACGAGGGTGAAATTTTGCTAAAAGTTGCTTTTGGAGCATTTAATAAACCTGAGCAATGTTTTATCAAAATAAGCGATGAAAAAAGCGAATATTTTATAAAAAAACCGATCTTAATTCGTGAGAATTTAGCAGCACACGAGCTTTTGAAGGAGTATTTGGCTGATGCAAGAGATAATTAGTGCAAGAAATTTGAGCCTAGCTTATGAACGCGATGAAATCGTAATTAATAGCGTCAATTTAGATATTTATGCAAATGATTTTGTCTTTATCACAGGCAAGAGCGGAAGTGGAAAAAGCACGCTTTTAAAATCATTTTATGGAGAAATTTCACCTCTTGCTGGAGAGCTAAATGTCTGCATGACACAAATGGATGACATCGATGATAAAAGGCTTTGTGAGCTTAGGCAGCGAGTTGGCATTATATTTCAAAATTATCGTTTGATAAATGAATGGAATGTGGAAAGAAACGTCATGTTGCCCCTCATCATCAAAGGCATCAATCAAAATGTGAGTAAAAAGCAAGTAGCGAAGCTTTTAAAACATGTAAATATGCTTCATAAAGCTGATAAATATCCAATGGAGCTAAGCGGTGGTGAGCAGCAAAGAGTAGCTATGGCAAGGGCTCTAGCACACAATCCAAATTTGCTCTTATGCGACGAGCCAACTGGAAATTTAGACGAATACTCAAGCGACGTCATCTGGTCGCTTTTAAAATCAGCTAGGGAATTTTTAGGTACGAGCGTGGTAGTTGTCACGCACCATATCCCATCGACACTTCGTATCCCATACCGTCACTTCGTCATAGAAAATGGAGGCGTGCATGAGATCGCTTAAGAATCATCTTGGATTTATCTTGCCACTGATCGCGCTTTTGTTTTCTGTGCAGTTTAGCCTAACTGCTGATAAGGTTGTGAGAGATTATGAAAGACTTATGGGAAATGACTACAACATCGTCATAGTTTCAAGTAAAGAGTTAAGTGATGCTATGCTAAAGCCGATCGTGAGTAATCTAGCTAGCCTCGAGCCACTAAGTCCACAAAAGATCATCGACCGCCTTTCAAATGACATCTCTGCTAAAAATTTGTCCATACTGCAAAATGCGCTACCTAAATTTTACTCACTAAAACTTAGTGAATTCCCGACACCGCAGTACATGGATGAGCTAAAGCAAAAACTTTTAAAATTTGATGGGATCACAAAGGTCGAGACATTTTCAAAGACTCACGATAAGGTCTTTAAAATACTAAATTTAGCCAAAAGTATATCGTATGCTTTTATGGCGATACTTTGCGTAATAGGGCTTATGCTTATGCTAAAGCAGGCTAAAATTTGGCTATTTGAGCATAGAGAGCGCATCGAGATTATGACACTTTTTGGAGCACCTTTTTGGCTAAAATCAGCCATGCTTTACAAATCAGCTATGGTTGATAGCCTAGTTGCTACCATTGCAGTTGGTGTATTTTTCTTTTTCTTGCCTGGTATTGAAATTTTTAGAGAAAATGCCGCAAGTATTGATGTGGTATTGCCTAGTCTTGATCCCTCAAGAGATATTTTTATTTTATTTGGCGTGGCTATGTTTTTAAGTATTTTTGCTGTCAGTTTGGTGATGAGTAAGGCTAGAAAAAGCACGATATGAGAAAAGGAATTTTTATATTTTTGCTAGCTTTTAGTCTAGCTTTTGCGTCAAATACCAAAGAGAAGATCAAAGACTCCAAAAACTCATTAAGGTCGAGTCAGGCGATGAGTGAGCAGCTTAGTAAAAAGCTAGATGATTTGGCTGGTGATATCGTAAGTGGCGAGAAAAAACTACGTGGAATAAGTGGCGATATCACAAATCTAAAAGGTCAAATTTCAGTTCTTGAGACAAATGCTTCAAAGGCACTTATTGAGCTTGATGATCTAACTAAGCAAAACAAAGAGCTAGAACGCACTCAAAAGGAGCTTGAGCAAAACATGATAAGGATCATCGCAGAAGATTTGTCGTTTGATCTTTTGATGTCTGCAACTGAGGGCAAGCAAAGCGAGGAGAGCATCATCTCATCTCAAATTTTAACCAAGCTAAATGCCATCACAAAAGAGGATTTTAAAAGACTTAGCCAGAACTATGAAGATACGATCGAGAAGATAAAAAATAAATCAAACAAAATAAGCGAGATAAACTCAAGCATCAAAAACTATAGACGCAAGCAAAGTGACTTGCAAAATTTAGAGAGTACGCAGAAAAATACTATAAACGGACTAAAACGTGATAAGGAAATTTACAGCAAAAAGCTAGCCAAACTTCAAGCCCAACAAGATGAGCTAAGAAAGACGCTAGAGCAGCTTGCTATCATGCAAAAACAAGAAGATGAAGCCGCACGTGCTGCTAGAGAAAAACAAGAAAAAGCAGCTGCAAGCAAAGGTGCTAAAAAAGGCGAAAAAAGCCAACCAATGGGTGGAGGCTATCAAACAAGCTCGGTAAAAAAATATTCAGGTGCAAAGACAATCGCTCCTCTTGATAGCTACACCGTAAAGCAAAAATTTGGAAATTACGTAGATCCAATATATAACATCAAAATTTTTAATGAGTCAGTCACGCTTCGCTCAACCACGCCAGATGCCAAGGTCAAAAGCGTACTAAATGGCAAAGTGGTCTTTGCAAAAGCGACACCAATGCTTGAAAATGTAGTCATTATAGAAAATGAAAATGGTATACACACGATCTATGCTCACCTAAGCCAAATCGCACCGACAGTCAAAGTAGGCTCAGTCGTGCAAAAAGGCTACGTCATAGGTAGAGTAAGAAACGATCTAACCTTTGAAGTAACGCAAAGAAACTACCACATTGATCCACTTGAAATGATCTCAAAATAGCCACTTTGTAAGCATTATTAGCTAAATTTAAAGCCTTTTTGGCTAGAATGCGTGAATTTCAAGGAGCATGACAATGAGTAAAAGAAAACGCGTATTGGTTAAATTTTCAGGCGAAGCTTTAGCGGGAGAAAATGGTTTTGGCATAGATACGGCGGTGCTTAAATTTATAGCAAATGAGATAAAAGAGCTTGTCGAAAATGGTATCGAGGTTGGCATCGTAATAGGTGGTGGCAACATTATACGCGGTGTGAGTGCTGCAAAAGATGGCATCATCAAACGAACGAGCGGCGATCACATGGGCATGCTAGCAACTGTTATAAATTCGATCGCAATGCGTGAAGCTTTAGAGCGAAGTGGGCTAGAGGTGAGAGTGCAAAGTGCAATCAAAATGGAAGCGATCTGTGAGACTTTTATCGTGGGACGTGCACAGCGCCATTTAGAAAAAGGTAGAGTCGTTATATTTGCTGCAGGTACTGGTAATCCATTCTTTACAACTGATACAGCAGCAACTTTAAGAGCTATTGAAATCGGCTCAGATATGATCATAAAAGCTACAAAGGTTGATGGCGTTTATGATAAAGACCCTAAAAAATTCAAAGATGCAAAACTTTTAAAATCACTAAACTACGAAAAGGCAATGAGCGATGATATCAAGGTTATGGACGATACTGCCATAGCTTTAGCAAAAGATAACTCACTGCCGATTTTGGTTTGTAATATGTTTAAGGCTGGAAATTTATTAAAAATAATAAATGAAGAAGAAGCAGCCCTATATTCAGTAGTAAAATAAATTTTAAAAAGGATAAAAATGAGAACAGAACAAATAACAGCAAGAGCATTAAAACAAGTTGGTGATGATAGATATAAACTTTCACTTATCGTAGCAAAGCGTGCAGAAGCACTAGCAAATGGAGCAGTGGTGCTCGTAGAAGCCGATACTTCAAAGATGAAATTTGCCGACATTGCGCTACTTGAAGTAGCTGAGGGCAAAATAGGCTTAGAGGCAATAGTTGAAGGAAAATAGTCTTTTTTTAGAGCAGCTAATAGAACAAATTTTACCTTGTAAAAATGTTTCAGAAGCTATAACGCTGCTCTTTTCTCTTTGCGAACGAAGCGATAAATTAGACAAAGCTATAGATAGCTGTGTCACATCTCATGCCGGTCAATACCGCAAAAGTGGCGAGCCATACGCAATCCATCCTATCTTGGTAGCATCAATAGTAGCAAATATGGGCGGAGATGAGAGTATGGTTATAGCTGCACTACTTCACGATGTAGTTGAAGATACTGAAGTTACGCTTAGCGAAGTCCAGGCTGAATTTGGTGATGAAGTGGCAAAGCTAGTTGAGGGGCTTACAAAGATAGTTGCTATAAGAGAAAACAAACTTGCAAGCTCAAGTAGTAATGAAAAACTAGCAAGTTCGGCGCTAACTTTTAGAAAAATGCTTTTAATCTCCATTGAGGATGTTAGGGTTCTTGTGGTTAAGCTTTGTGACAGACTTCATAATATGCTAACCCTTGATGCATTAAAGGTAGAAAAACAAAAACGCATTGCTGAAGAGACGCTTATGGTCTATGCTCCGATTGCTCATAGGCTTGGAATTTCATCGATTAAAAACATACTTGAAGATCTAAGTTTTAAATATGCGATGCCAGAAGAATACGCTAAGATCGATAGCTTTTTAAATAAAAATAAACAGCAGCTTAGCCTTAAGCTAAATGCCTTTTACGAGAAAGTAAACCAAATTTTGCTTGAAAACGGCTTTATTGAGGGCACTTTTGAGATACAAAAACGCATAAAGCATTACTACTCAATCTATTTAAAAATGCAAAGAAAAGGTATTTCGATTGAAGAGGTGCTTGATTTGCTAGCTATTAGAATTCTTGTGCAAAAGCCACTTGATTGCTACCTTGCGCTTGGGAATTTGCATATAAATTTTAATCCTCTTATTTCGAGATTTAAGGATTATATTGCGCTTCCAAAGCAAAATGGTTATCAAACGATACATACAACTATTTTTGATAATAAGAGTATTTTTGAGGCACAAGTTCGTACTTACGATATGCACAAAACCGCTGAATACGGTGTTGCAGCTCACTGGAAATACAAAAACGGCGAGGGCAGTTTACTAAATCCAAAGCTTGACTGGCTAAACGACATTGGTATGCAAAACAATGAAGCTGAAAGTAACGTCGAAGAGCTTTATGAATATGCAAAAGATAGTCTTTATATAGAAGATATTGCGGTCTATTCGCCAAAAGGTGAAGTTTTTACGCTTCCACGCGGGGCTACTGCACTTGATTATGCTTATGAGATTCACACAGAGATCGGACTTTACGCAAAAGAAGCTTATATAAATCGCGTCAGGATGCCACTTTTAACAGAGCTAAAAAACGGCGATATTGTAAGGATCGTAACTGGCGAGGAGGCAAAATTTCGCTGTTCGTGGATAAATAGCGTTCGAACTGGTAAAGCAAGGGCTACGATAAGAACATATTGCAAGCAAAAGATAAAAGATATAAATTATAAAATCGCAGTTGATATTTTAAAGTCGGTTTTTGGCGTTTCTAAAGATAGAATTTTAGACTGGATAGAGCATGAAAATTTAGGCAAAAAAGTTTTTCGTGCTGCAACTGAAAGCGATTTTTTGCAAGAGGTTGTAAATATGCTTAAAAAGTATATAAAAAAAGAGCGTCCTTTTATGATCTCTTTGGGCGATAAATATCAGGTTAAAAAGCAAAAATTTGAAAATATCGTAATCTACTCAAATCACAAAATTTCAAATGTCGAGTTTGACTATTGTTGTAACCCAAAAAGAGGCGATAGTATAGTTGGCTTTAAAAATGGGCACAATGTGACAGTGCATCACAAGCTTTGTGAGCGTGCTGGAAAGCTTATGGATAAGGGCAATGAGATCATATTTGTCAAATGGACTAGAAATGCCCCACATAGATATAAAATTTTATTAAATCTTGAGAACAGAAAAGGCGCGTTGGCTGAATTTTTAACATATCTTGCTAGACTAGATGTAAATTTGGCTACAATCTCGCTAAACGAAGCAAATGACCTTAGCGGTGATACATTTGAAATAAGTGTTGAGATAGCCGAAAATATCGATGCAAACGAGCTAAGAGAGAAGATCAAAGATAGATATAAGATTATAGATTTCGTTTCGCAAAGCGATCCATACCATAACTAGGAGAAAGATAATGCAAGATATAGCTGAAATTTTACAAGAGATAAAACGCGGTGTCGCCGAGATTATTGACTTTGAAAGAGTTGAGAATTTAATAAAAAACTATTATGAAAAAGGTGAAAATTTCTATGTAAAGGCTGGCTTTGATCCAACTGCTCCAGACCTTCACTTGGGACACACAGTCGTTTTAAGCAAGATGGCACTGCTTCAAAAACATGGCGCGATCGTGCAGTTTTTGATAGGCGACTTCACTGCTCAAATAGGCGATCCAACTGGTAAATCAGTCACTAGAAAAAAGCTAGATCAAGAGACGGTTTTAAAAAATGCCAAAACTTATGAAGAGCAAGTTTTTAAAATTTTAGATCCAAAAAAAACCGTGATAATGTTTAACTCAAAATGGTCAAATGAGCTTGGAGCTGCTGGAATAATAGAGCTAACTAGCACATTTTCAGTCGCTAGAATGCTAGAGCGCGACGACTTTGAAAAAAGGATAAAAGCTGGCAGTCCAATTTCAATTTGTGAATTTATGTATCCACTTCTTCAAGGTTATGATAGTGTCGCGATGAAGTGCGACATCGAGATGGGCGGTACGGATCAGAAATTTAACCTTCTAATGGGTAGAACCTTGCAGAGGACTTATAATGTCGGCAAAGAGCAAGCTGTCATCATGATGCCACTTCTTGAGGGGCTTGATGGTGTAAATAAGATGAGCAAGAGCCTTGGCAACTACATCGGCGTAACTGAAAATGCAAATGATATGTTTGCAAAAACGCTTAGTATAAGCGATGAACTAATGTGGCGTTGGTACGAGCTTTTAAGCACAAAAAGCCTTGGCGAGATAGAAAATTTAATGAACGATGTTAAAAACGGCAAGTACCATCCAAAAAAAGCAAAAGAGGATCTTGCGTACGAGATAACAGCAAGGTATCACGGCGAGGAGGCTGCAAAGGCTGCGATGGCTGAGTTTAATAGCGTGCACTCTCAAAATCAGCTCCCAACTGATATAAAAGAATTTAGCCTAAAAGCACCAGTTTGGATCGTGGAAGCTTTATCGCAGTGTGAGCTAAGTGAGTCAAATTCTCAAGCAAGACGCGACATAAAGGCAAATGCGGTTAGCATTAATCAAGAAAAGATTAGTGATGAGCAGCTAAAATTAGGGGCAGGTGAATATATCTTGCAAGTCGGAAAGCGTAAATTTGCAAAAGTAAAGGTTGAATAGATGGAGTTAAAGCCATTAAAAATAGGAAAATATGAGATAAAGTATCCGATATTTCAAGGCGGTATGGGACTTGGTATCAGCTGGGACAAACTAGCTGGCAACGTCAGCCTAGAAGGAGGTCTTGGAATAATCAGCTCAGTTGGCACAGGATATTATGAAAATCGTAAATTTATAAACAAAGAGCTAAATGCAAAGCCATTTGGAAGTGAAAATTTCTACTCAACAAGAGGTCTTAGAGCAATTATTGAGAATGCCCGAAAAATTTGTGGAGACCTGCCGCTTGGTGTAAATATAATGTATGCTGCAAATGACTACGCAAGAGTGGTAAAAGATGCTTGTGAAGCCGGTATAAACATCATCGTATCAGGTGCTGGGCTACCTACGAATTTGCCAGAATTTACACAAAATTTTAAAGAGGTTGCGCTAGTTCCTATTATCTCAAGTGCAAAAGCACTAAAGATCATCTGCAAGCGCTGGCTACAAAGATATGACCGCTTGCCAGATGCTGTTGTGCTTGAGGGGCCACTAAGTGGCGGACACCAGGGCTTTACTTACGAGCAGTGCCTTGATCCTGAGTTTTCGCTATTTAATCTAATCCCACAAGTAAAGGCCGAGATAAAAGAGTGGGGCGACTTTCCGCTCATCGCAGCTGGTGGAATTTGGGATAAAAATGATATAGAAAAAGCAATATCGCTAGGAGCAGACGGCGTTCAAATGGGTACACGCTTCATCGGAACTCATGAGTGCGACGCGGATATTGGCTTTAAAGAGGTGATACTAGCAGCCGAGGAAAAGGACATAGAGCTTATAAAAAGTCCAGTTGGCTATCCGGCTCGTGGGATAAGAACAAATTTGATAAATTTGGTAGAAAAAAGGATGGGACCAAAGATCCAGTGTATAAGCAACTGCGTGAGCCCTTGTCAAAGGGGCAAAGGGGCTAAAGAGGTTGGATATTGCATCGCTGATAGGCTGTTTGACTCATTTAGTGGCAAAAAAGAGACCGGGTTATTTTTCACGGGAGCAAACGGGTATAAACTAAAAGAGCTAATAAGTGTAAAAGAGTTAATGCACAAGCTGGTACATGGTGAATGAAACGAGCGATAATCCTCTTTTTTATTGTTTGTAATTTTCTTTTTGCTGCGACAAATTCTGAGATATTTGCAAAATTTGATAAAAATTTTGCCAGCTCAAGCAGAAGTGTAAAGATCAAATTTCACAACGATATAAAAGATATCTATGTCGACGCGATCATAAAAAACGATAAAAATATAAAAAAACAAGCGCTCACAAGACTTATAACCAGCTCGAAATCGCTTGGTTTTGATTCAAGTGGGTATATAAAAGATCTAAATGCACTAAATGGCGTAAAGAGCGCTAGTACGCCTAGCACCGCTACTTTGACTCTGCTTAGTGCAACCAAGGTAAATGACACTTTAGTGCTTAAGTTTAATACAAAAATCGATACTGCAAAACTAAAAACATCCTTTTTAAAGCAACAAAATACATATAAAAACATTATGGATATCGATGGTAGATTAAATGGCAATCCGCTAACTTATAAAAATTTTATATCTGATTATATTCACATCTCGCAGTATGATAAAAATACTGTTAGAGTTATTTTTTCTGATAAGATCCAAAAGACTATAAAAGCAAATGCAACAGGTGATCTACTCATAATAAGTACACAAAATTTTATCTCAAACGAAAATGTAAAAGCACCACTTCATAAAACTAAAAACAAAAATGAAGAAGTGCCACACAAAGAGCCTGAGCCAAATTTAAAGCCGCAGCCTGCACAAAGTGAGCCAGTGGCAGCACCTTTGCCACCAGTTGCGACTGGTAAATTTTCACGCAACAAAACGATCGTCATCGATCCTGGTCATGGTGGCACTGATCCAGGTGCAGTAAATGGCAAGCTTCAGGAAAAAACCGCGGTTTTAGGTGTAGCCAAAAAACTTGGCGACATACTAAAAGCACGTGGCTACAAGGTCTATTTTACTAGATCAACCGATGTCTTTATAAATTTAAGAACAAGAACAAAATTTGCAAATGATAAGATGGCTGATCTATTTGTTTCCATTCACGCAAATGCCGCTCCAAATGCTACAAAGGCAAAGAGCATGCACGGCGTTGAGACATTTTTCTTATCGCCTGCAAGAAGCGAACGTAGCAAAAACGCGGCTGCACTTGAGAACAAATCAGATATCGAAGAGATGAACTACTTTTCGCAGCAGACGTTTTTAAACGTGCTAAACCGCGAGAAGATTATCGCATCAAATAAGCTTGGCATCGATATTCAAAAAGAAATTTTAGCAAGTGCTAGAAAGGTCTATGCTGCAAGTGATGGCAGTGTGAGAGAGGCGCCGTTTTGGGTACTCGTAGGCGCTCTTATGCCAGCAGTTCTTGTTGAGATCGGCTATATCACGCATCCAGTCGAGGGCGAAAAGCTCTTTAATGATGCATATCAAAATGCCCTTGCAAATGGCATCGCAAACGGTATAGATGGATATTTTGCAAAAAATAGATGAAAAATGCAAATTTAAGCTTTAAAGGACAAATCCCATTTAACGAGGAGTTTGGTGATATATATTTCAATACCGACAAACCTTGGCTTGAGAGTGAATTTGTCTTTGCAAGCGCACTTGATGAAATTTGGCAGAGTAAAGATAGCTTCGTCATCGCTGAGGCAGGATTTGGTGCTGGGCTAAATTTCTTCACGCTTTGTAAGAAATTTAAAAATAGCTCTAAAAAACTTCACTTCGTTAGCATCGAAAAAAGTCCTATCAAAAAAGATGATATTTTAAAAATTTATGAAAATTTAGGCATTTTTAAAGCTTATGCTAGAAAGCTGGTTTCGCTCTATCCGCCACTTATTGAGGGCATACACCGTATAAATTTTGCTCCAAATATCACCCTTGATCTTTGCTACGGCGAGGCTAAAGAAATTTTACCTGAGCTTGATTTTAGCGCTGACATCTGGTTTCTAGACGGCTTTGCTCCAAGTAAAAATGGCTCGATCTGGAGCGAAGAAATTTTTAGAGAGATCGCAAGACTAAGCAGGGTTGGCACGATTGCTAGAACCTACTCGTGTGCAAAAATAGTAAAAGACGGGCTAAAGGGCGCTGGCTTTTTGCTAAGCCTAAAGGAGGGTTACGCTAGAAAACGTCAGATGAGTAGCGCCGTGCTAGAGAAAAAGGATAAAAATTTAAAGGATGCTTGGTTTGTGAGATGCGAGCCAGTTGCTAGTGTAAATGGCGAAACAGCGCTTATCATAGGAGCTGGTGTGGCTGGACTTGCAACAGCTGGCGAGCTAGCCAAAAATGGCTTTAAAGTTGTGATCGCCGAGGCAAAGAGCGAGGTGGCTACAAATGGCTCAGGTAATCACTGTGGCGCTTTGATGCCGTTAGTTACCAAGCCCGGGGTAAATTTAGGTCGCATGCATTTAAACGCATTTTTGCAAGCAGTGAGATTTTACAAGGCAACTTTGCCAAAAAGCCTTATAAAATTTAACGGCTGCATCGACTACGCATTTGATGAAGAACTCATTAAAAGATATGGTTCGTGGCAGGATCAAGCTGCTAGCGATATTTTTAAATTTGATGAGAGTCTAAAGCCATATCCTGGCATATTTATAAAAGATGGTGCATACGCCAGACCAAGAGAAATTTGTAAATTTTTGTCAGGCAGTTTTGAAATTGTATTAAATCACGAGTATGAGAGCAGGGCGCACCTGCAAAACGGCAAAATCAGCGTTAAATTTAAAAACGGTAAAAATTTAGAGACTGATATCTTAGTCTTTTGCACTGGCAGTAAGAGTAGTGAAATTTTTAATGGCTACGATATGCAAATAAGTAGTGTCAGGGGTCAAGTAACCCACTTAAAACCAATACTTAAAAATACTTTACCGCTAAGTGCAAAAGGCTACATCTGCCCAGTCATTAAAGGTGTGCAAGTTATTGGAGCAACTTACGCTAGAAACGAAATTTGTGACACGCCTAAAGAAGAAGATAATACTAAAAATTTAAACGACGTAAGTGAGTTTTTTGATATCAAAAAAGCAACCATTCTCGGTGCAAAAGTAGGCTACCGAAGTTATAGTGGAGACAGGTTTCCGATAATTGGTGCCTTGCATGACGAAGAATTTTACAAGCAAAACTATAAAGGGCTATTTTGGAGTAAAAATAAAGATAACAATCCAAAAGCAAGTTATGAAAAAAATGTCTTTGTAAATTTTGCCCACGGCTCGCGAGGCCTAGGTACAGCGATACTTGGAGCAAATTTGGTAGCCGATCTTGTGCTTGATCGTCCGCTTTGTATAGAAAGGTCACTATTTCATGAGCTTCATCCAGCTAGGTTTTTGATAAGAAAACTGAAAAAGGGATTAAAATTTTAAGGAGCAATGGGTAGAAATTCCCAGTACAAAATACTAGGAATTTCTTGTAAGTTTAGGCCTAAAGCCTTGTTTTCATCTTTTCAAATTCGTCTTGTATCACTTGCTCGTGTGGCTCACTTGTCATTTTATTTATCGCATCACCCCAGATACTGACCATTATGATGGCTATACTTGAGGTTAAAATACCTGGTAAAATTTCATAAACATAGGCATTTAGCCCTGATGTTATCCAAAATATTACGGTCGCACCTCCAGCTATCATACCAGCGAGTGCTCCAAGTGCACTCATACGTTTCCAGTAAAGGCTAAAAAGTAACACTGGTCCAAAGCTAGCACCAAATCCAGCCCAAGCATTTCCAACGACGTTTAGGACGCTATCTGTAGAGATAAAAGCAAGTACTGTTGCTATTAACGCTACGACTACTACTGCATAGCGGCTAATCGCTGTTTGCGTGTTTTGACTAACTTCTTTTTTATAAAAGGCAAATATAAAGTCCTTTGTAACCGAGCTTGATGTAACCAAAAGCTGGCTTGAGATGGTACTCATTATCGCTGAAAGCACGGCTGAGATGATGATGCCTATAAAAAATGGTGGGAAAAGTAGCTCACCAAGCTTTAAAAAGACCGTCTCAGGATCGCCAAGCCCACCTCTTTGGCTAAAGTAGACAAAGCCAATAAGACCACTCATGATAGCACCTAGTAAGCCAATCGTCATCCAGCCGATACCGATCCTTCTTGCCTTTGCAAGCTCTTTTGAATCGCGTATCGCCATAAATCTAACGATGATGTGTGGCTGACCAAAGTAGCCAAAGCCCCAGGCTAGAAGACCTAAAATGCCCCAGAAAGTCTGATCTCTAAATGGATTTAGGTGATTTGCATCAAGTCTGCTTATCTCTTTTATCAAATTTGTATCGCTTGGCAGGTCTAAATTTAGATATGCTACGACTGGGATCGAGACTAGGACACAAAACATCAAAAGACCCTGAAATGCGTCAGTTATGCTAACAGCCTTAAATCCGCCAAAAAACGTATAAAAGACCACAATACAAAGCGTAAATATTGCGCCATATCTAAAGCCTATACCAAAAAAGCTCTCAAATGTCTTGCCGCCAGCGATGATACCGCTACTTACATAAAGCGTGAAGAATATCAAAATGATAAGGCCAGATACGATCCTTAAAATTTTCGTTCTATCTTTAAAGCGGTTTTCTAAAAAGTCTGGTATCGTGATGCTATCGCTCGCAACCTCAGTATAGACTCTAAGCCTCTTTGCTAAAAATAGATAGTTGCAGTAAGCTCCAATGATAAGACCGATTATCATCCACACATTTGCTATGCCAGTTGCGTATAAGGCTCCGGGCACGCCAAGTAGCATCCAACCACTCATATCAGAAGCACCAGCACTAAGTGCAGTAACTACTGGACCCATTCGACGGTTATCTAGCAGATACTCGTTCATACTTGCATTTTTATCGTAGAAATATCGTCCGATAAAGAGCAAAAAGCCAAAATAGATGGCGATGGCTAAATAAGACCCAAAGCTCATAAATTTCCTTTCAAATTAAGATAAATGGCTTATGTTAATATAAATTTTTTTAAATTACAACATTCAGTGCCGATCCTTAAACGCTTTTAAGCAAAATGATATAAATTTTTTCGTATTATTTAAAGCCATATTTTAAAGAGAAGGACAAAGTTGAAGGCTCAAAATTTAGCTAAATTTCTATTTTTTATAATAATTGTCTCACTTGGAGCATATTTTTTCTATCCAAGAAATCTTAGTGAGGCTCAAGAGATCGCTTATATCAAAAGTTATGGAGTGACTTTAGGGCTTACTATAGGTGGTATTGCCATAGGCATAACACTTGGATTTACCTTGGCGTTTATTAAATTTTTAAATATTAAAGTCTTAAATTTTATAATTGATGAATATATCGATATCTTACGTGGAACACCTGTAATACTTCAACTTTTAATATTTTCAGTTGTCATTTTTGCAACATGGAGTGATAATTTTTATGTAGCTCTCATCGCACTTGGACTAAATAGCTCTGCTTATGTGGCCGAGATTGTGCGAAGCGGCATAAACAGTGTCGATAAAGGACAAATGGAAGCGGCTCGTGCGATGGGCCTAAACTACTATATTTCGATGCGCGAGATAGTTTTTCCACAAGCTACAAAAAATATCTTACCAGCTCTTGCAAATGAGTTTATATCGCTATTTAAAGAGACATCAGTCGTGGGTTATATAAGCGTCGTTGATATTACGATGCAAAGTAAGAGCTTGCAAGCGGTCTTTTATAGTCCAGAGCCAGTCATTTTTACAGGCATTGTCTATTATGTGAGTGTTAAATTTTTTACACTTTTGACAAAACTACTTGAGAGGAGATTAAACCGCCATGATTGAGATTAAAAATTTAAACAAAAGTTATGGCGATTTGCGAGTTTTAAATGATATTAGCGTAGATATAAAAAAGGGTGAAGTTATAGCGATAATTGGTCCAAGTGGTGGTGGAAAAAGCACATTTTTACGCTGCATAAACCGCCTTGAAGAGGCAGATAGCGGGCACATAAAGATAAATGGTGAAGATATTTTAGATAAAAAATCAGATATAAATAAAATTCGCCAAAAAGTGAGCATGGTTTTTCAGCACTTTAATCTTTTTGCAAATAAAAACGTCTTGCAAAATTTAACTCTAGCTCCGATAAAAGCGGGAATTTTAGATAAAGCAAGTGCAGAAAAAAGAGCTGATGAGTTGCTAAAAAGTGTTGGGCTAAGCGATAAGAAATTTGCCTATCCACACAAGCTTTCAGGCGGACAGAAACAACGTATTGCGATCGCTAGAAGCCTAGCGATGGAGCCAGAAGTGATACTTTTTGATGAACCGACAAGTGCGCTTGATCCTGAGATGATCGGAGAGGTGCTTGATATCATGAAAGATGTTGCTGCAAGGGGCATAACGATGCTTGTGGTTACCCATGAAATGGGCTTTGCAAGGAATGTGGCAAATAGAATTTTCTTTATGGATAAAGGCAAAATCGCAGTTGATGACACACCAAAAAATGTCTTTACAAATCCGCAACATGAGCGTTTAAAAGAGTTTTTAGGCAAAATTTTAAATCATTAAAGGAGTAGAAAATGAGTAAAATTTTAAAATTTTTGATGGCAAGCTTGGTTTTATTTTTACTAGGTTGTGGCGATGATGCTAATAAAAAAAATGCAGTAAATAATGCCGAAGAAGCTAGTAAAAATGTAGTTTATAAAGTTGGCTCGAGCGCTGATTATCCACCTTTTGAATATCTTGATGAAAACAATAAAATTGTTGGCTTTGAGATAGATTTATTAAATGAGATCACCAAAAAAACTGGAATAAAATTTGATGTTGCAAATATGAGCTTTGATGGACTGATATCAGCATTAAAAACCGGTAAAATCGATATTGCTATAAGCGGAATGAGCGCAACTGATGAGAGAAGAAAATCGGTTGATTTCACTAAGCCATATTATTTTTCAGAGAATTTATTTATCCGCAAAAAAGGCTCAGATGTAAATAAAGACAACCTTAAGGATAAGAAAATTTCAGCTCAAGTTGGCACACTTCAAGAAGAAGCAGCCAAAAGCATAACCACTAAGTCGATACCTGCTGAAAATGTAGCAGCCGCTATCATGTCACTAAACGCTGGCAAAATCGACGTTGTGCTAACTGATAGTCCGATAGGGGTTGAATATTTAAAACAAAATCCAGATTTGGAAGAATTTTTAAGAGTTCCTGATGGCACGGAAGGATTTGCAATGGCGTTTGATAAAGGCAAACACACTGAGCTTATCAAGAAGATAGACGCAGCAATCGATGAGCTACAAAAATCTGGCGAATTTGACAAAATGCTAGATAAATATGGATTAAAGAAATAAATCTAAATACAAAATTTGCAGAGAAGCAAGAATTCTCTGCAAAAACTCACTTTTTTCTAATTTTTAAAATTTAACATCTTTTAAAAGTAAAATTAATAAAATGACTTAATTATTTTCAAGGAGAAAAAATGAAGCTTCTCAGGATGAGAACGGCATTTATTTTAAATGTGCTATTTTCTATTTGCATGTATCACAATTTTGTTAAAAAATTCCTATTATTTAATAAAGCTAAATATAAATTAAAATTTTACATAAATAGACTAATCAATATTTTTTATAAAAATAACCAAAAGTATTTTTTGGTTGATAAATTTTAAGTATTAAAGTCATACGACTTTATTTTTGAAGCAGATATTAAGAAAAACTAAAAGGAGAGAAAATGAATAATCTAGGTATTAAATCTAAGATTATGGCGATAGTTATCGTCAGTCTTATTGGCCTTGGTATCATGAGTGCATACATGCTAAATGGTATCTTAAAAACTCGCTCAAAAGCAGAGTTTAGCGAGAAAATCGTGGATACAATAATAAATCAAAATAATTTTATCCATGAAATGCAAAAAGAACGCGGATTTAGCTCAGGTGTACTAGCGGGAGGGGATAATAAAAATTTATTAGAGCAGCGTAAAAAAGTAGATGCTGCGCTTGATAAGCTTGAAGAGAAAAATGAAATAGCTCCAGAGATAAATAGTATCCGCTCAAATGTAGATCAAAAAAGCGGCAATGATCTAATTAGTCGTATAACAAAAATTTTAAGAAAAGAGGTCATTGCTATAAATGGATATAGTGATAAGCTTGAGCCTAGCTTGGTAGATGATCTAAAGCGTATCATTATTGTTGGTGAGATAAAAGAGTCTTTTGGTATTTTGCGTGCTACTTTAAATGGAGTTTTTACTAAAAAAAGTATAAACAAAGAGGACTATAACAAAGTAGTTGCACTAAATAGCGTTATAAATAAATTTATGCAGGACTTTGACGATTACAATCCAAAAGAATTTAGCGATGAATTTGATGCTATCGCTAGAAAAAAGGCTGATTTTATAGATGCGATGAATATTATTAAAAATGTAGTTGCCACTGAAGATGCATCTTATGATGCAGCGAGTTGGTTTTCAAAGATAAGCATTTCAATAGATGCAATGAGAGAGCTTGAGCTTAAACTACTTGATAGTATGCAAAAAGATGCACAACACATAAAAAGTGAGGCAAATACACAACTTATTTTTAGCTCAATAGTGATTGCGATTTGTATTTTGCTCATGTTACTAGTATCTACATTGATAGGTAAAAATTTGATCTCTGGCATAGATCAGACTAAAAATGGCTTAGTTAAGTTTTTTGACTTTTTAAATAACAAAACTAATAAAGCTGAATTTTTAGATCGTAGCGGTAGCGACGAGATCGGACAGATGAGTGCACTGATAAATGAGAATATCAAACAAATCGAGGCAAATTTATCTGAGCAAAATAATTTCATTAAAGAAGCAAATACTTTTGTAAATCAAATCGGCAAAGGTAACTACGTAGCTCAGCTTAACGCAGATACTTCAAACCCTGCACTTAGCCAGCTAAAACAAACTTTCAAAGACTTACAAATCGCACTTAAACATGCTATTGCGGAAAATGGCGATGACGTGTTAAATCTATTAGAAAGCTTTAAAAAACAAGACTTTACTAAAAGGCTTGAAGATGATGGCAAAATGGCGGTTGGTATAAATGCTCTTGGTGAAGAGATAGCCAAGATGTTAAGGGCAAATTTAGATCAAGCTCATGTGCTAGAAGAAAAGGCTGAGGCTTTAAGTCAGTCAATGAAAGAACTAACTCAAGGCGCAAATGTACAAGCAAACTCACTTCAAGAGTCTGCTGCCGCAGTAGAGCAAATGTCAAGTTCAATGAATGCAATATCTCAAAAAACATCTGATGTTATTAGACAAAGTGATGAGATTAAAAACATCATAACTATTATTAGAGATATAGCTGATCAAACAAATTTACTAGCTCTTAATGCCGCAATCGAGGCAGCGCGTGCAGGAGAGCATGGTAGAGGCTTTGCGGTTGTTGCAGATGAGGTTAGAAAACTAGCAGAGAGAACTCAAAAATCTCTAACAGAGATCGAAGCAAATACAAATGTACTAGCTCAATCAATCAATGAAATGAGTGAATCTATAAAAGAGCAAAGTGAGGGAATCAATATGATAAACCAATCAGTTGCTCAAATAGACACACTTACAAAAGAAAATGTAGTAATTGTCAATAAAGCAAATGAAGTAACATCTGATGTTGACGACATGGCTAAGGCGATAGTAAACGAAGTTAGAAAAAGTAAATTTTAATCTTTGACTTACTCCTAGAGCTCCTACTATTCTATCCCTTAAAATAATTAAGGGATAGAACTTATCTATAAAAATTTATATGCTACTTTGCTATACGATTATTTATAGCATTTTTCTTTTATTGTAAATTTAAACAATTTTTAATAGAGAAATACTGATAATTAAGCCACTAAATCACCTTAAAGGACACTATTATGAAAAAGATCTTTGCTCTTTTACTCACAGCTTTTGTTGCTCTTTGTGCAAATGAGCTAAAATTTGGCACAGCGGCGAATTATCCGCCATTTGAATATATCGATGAGAACAACAAAATAACAGGCTTTGACATCGAGCTAATTGATGAAATTTCAAAGCGTGCAGGCTTTTCATATAAGATCATAAATATGAGTTTTGACGGCCTTATCCCAGCGCTTAAAGCCGGCAAAATAAATGGCATTATAAGTGCGATGAGTGCGACTTCAGATAGATTAAAATCGATTGATTTTACAAAGCCATACTATCTAACTGAAAATCTTTATCTAAAGAAAAAAGACAATGACGCACTAAAGGCTAAAGAAGAGCTAGCTGGCAAAAGAGTTGGCGTGCAACAAGGCACCGTCCAAGAGCTAGCAGCAAATGCTATAAATGGCGTAAAAGTAGTGCCTTCAGAAGATACTGTGCCACTCATCATGGGATTAAAAGTTGGCAAATTTGACGCAGTCATCCTTGATAGCTCTATCGGATATGGCTTTGTCAAGAAAAATCCAGAACTTGAGGCATTTTTCAAAGAAGTTGATGGTAGCGAGGGCTTTTCAATAGCTTTTGATAAAGGAAAAGAGAGCGCATTAATAGAGAAAATAAATCAAATTTTAGATGAAATGAAAAAAGACGGAAGCTACGAAGCTTTACTTAAAAAATACGATCTAAAATAATCTTCTAGCCTGCAATTTTGCAGGCTTATGCTAAATTCTGCTTTGTCTATCGATTAAAATTTAAAAGGAAAATAATGAGAAAAATTTTGTTGCTTTTTTGTCTAGCAATGGGTCTTTTTGCACTTCAAAACGATAAAGATATGTTAAATGGAGAGCTAAAAAACGGGCTAAAATACTATATCAAAGAGAATAAATTTCCACAAAAAACAGCTATTTTTTATCTTGTTATAAATTCTGGTTCAACTGATGAAAAAGATGGCGAGCAAGGTCTTGCTCACTTTTTGGAGCACATGGCGTTTAATGGCAGCCGTGACTTTAGCAAAAATGAGCTGATTAAACAGCTTGAGAGCCTTGGTGTAAAATTTGGAGCTGATTTAAACGCACAGACGAGCTACGATCAGACGAGTTATATCTTAACGATTAATGTAAATGAGAAAAATTTACAAGATACGTTTAAGGTCTTTTCGAATTGGATAGATGGCGTTAAAATCGATCCTAAGGAGCTTAATAAGGAGCGTGGAGTCATAATGGAAGAGGAGCGTCAGAGAAATACGCCAGGATATAGGCTTTATTTGGCTCAAACAAAGGATATTTTTGAGGGCAGCATCTATCTAAAAAGAGTGCCAATAGGCGATATGAACGTCATCAAAAGCGTAGATGCTAAGCACATGCAAGAATTTTACGAGAGGCTTTATCAGCCAAGATTTATGAGCTTTGTTGCTGTTGGCGACTTTGATAAAAATGAGATAAAAAGCTTAATCGAAAAAAACTTTAGCCAAGCAAAAAATACAAATTCTTACATTCATCCAGAAAAAAATATCAGCTTTAAAAGTGGTTTAAATATTTTTAACTATGACTCGAATGAAACTGGAATGGAGCTAGCTAGACTTAGCTATTTTGATAAATTTAGCCCGGTTGTAAATGAAGCTGACGCAAAAAGAAATTTAGAAGACGCACTTATCGCAAGCCTAATAAATATGCTTTATGAGCAAAAAAATGCAAATAATTCATCAAATTTAAGCACTGATTTTATAGCTCAAACACTTCAAGCAAAGCAGAAAATTTATAGTTTTGAAACAAATGTGCTTGGAGGCGATTTTAACGCAAGCCTTAAAGATATGCTTGGCGTTATAAAAGGCATTAAAGAGTTTGGCTTTAATAAAGAAGATTTCGAAGATGTGAAAAAGGCGTTTGTGGCAAATGTGGATGCAAAATTTAAACGCTCAAAGACTAAAAAATCAAGTGCTTACGCAGGACAAATTTTAAATATGATAGAAAATGGTGGCTTTGTGTTAAGCGATGAAGACGACAAAGAGCTTAGTTTAAAGCTATTAAACGAGATTACATTAGCTGACGTTAATGTTAGATTTAGGCAAATTTTGGCTATTTCTGATGAACGTATAAGAATTTTTAGCAAAGATGGTTATAAGCTTAGCAAAGATGAGTTTTTAAAGCTTTTTACCAAAGCGCCTGCTTATAACACAAACCTATCTGCTAATAACAACGATAAGAGTCTAGGCAATGAAAATTTAGAGCAAAAAGAGATAAGCTCAAGAAGCTTTGATGAAAAAAATGGAATTTATACCTACAAAATGTCAAATGGCTCGCAAGTTATCTTTAAGCCACTAGCTACTAAAAAAGATAGCGTTTTGTTTGCAGCCGTCAGCAAAGGAGGCACATCAAATTTGGCTGATCCAAAGCTTGGTAGCTTTGCAGTGGCGCTCACAAATGAAAGCGGCGTTGGTAAATTTAATAACTATGAGCTCTCAAAGGCACTAAATGGAAAGATCGTAAGTTACGAAAAGGGTATAGAAGCACTCACGCAAGGCATTTATGGCTCATCAAGCACCAGCGATCTTAGCTCGCTGCTAGCTGTTATAAATTTAGAGTTTAATACTCCAAGAGCCGATGCAAACGTGCTTGAGAGGATAAAGCAAAGAGCAAAAGATGAGCTAAGCAAAGAGCAAAATTTGCCTGAATATAAATTTAGTACCGAATTTAGCAAGTTTTTTTATGAAAACAATAAACGTGTCGCGCCGCTTGAGACAGCTCATATCGACGCGCTAAAGTTAAATGAGCTAAAAGAGATCATCAAAGATAAATTTACAAACGCGGCCTCATATATTTTTGTAATCATCGGCGATACCGACGAAGAGAGGCTTTTGCCACTTGTTAAAAAGTATATCGCCACTCTGCCAAAGCTTGACGAGGCTGAAGAATTTAAAGACGATGGCGTGCGAAGTATCAAGGGTCAGCACACCTTTAAAAGGGAGCATCAAAGCACAAGAAGAAGCGATGTTGGCATAAATATCATAAATTCTGATGCAAAATATAGCTTTGAAGGAGCGATTGAACTAAGGGCATTAAGTGAAATTTTAAAAACGGCACTTCGAGAAAAGATCAGAGAAGATAAGGGTCAAACATATGGCTTTAGCCTAAATGTCAAGCTCTCACGCTATCCTTTTGAGCATTCAGATATGCTAATTAGCTTTACTTGCGATCCTTCAAATACAGACAAGATTATCGCTGAGATAAAGGAGATAATAGCTAGCATCAAGCGTAGTGGTGCGCTCTTGCCAAAGCATTTGGAGGATTTTAAGGCACAGAGTGAAATTTCTATAAAAAAAGATTATGAAAAGCCTGAGTTCTGGCAAAAGCTCATCATTTCAAATAAAATTTACAACATGCCACTTTATACGGCTGATGAGTACATAAGTGCGGTAAAAGCCATCACAAATGACGACATCAAAGAGGCAGCTAAACTCTATCTTGATGATAAAAATATGGTGATAAGCATAAATAATCCAAAGTAGAAATTTATGGAGCTAAGCTGGCTAACTCTTAAAATTTAAACGCGAGTAAAAATTTATTAAGATAAGCTAGCTTTTTAAATTAGTTGGCTAAATTGGCTCTTTAAATTCAAATCTAAGTAGAAATTTAAAGAGCCAAGCTAGCCCCTAGAAATTTAAATATAAGGCCAAAACTATGCGAGAATATCCTTTGGCTTTAGCTTGTTTAGCTTTTGCACTAGATCATCAAAGCTCGCGCCATTTTCGACCTCGCGCCTGATAAAATCCTCGAAAAACTCGCGTTTTATGTCTTTATCTGTGTAGGTCACGCTCTTTTTGGTAACTTGCATAGGCTTAAATTTCTCTTCTTCCATCTCTTCATCGCCATTTTCTCTAACTGGCGTAAGAGCGATATTTTGCAGCACATCAGCGATGCTCTCGCCCTTTTCATAGCTTGTTGTTAGAAATTTTAAAAACTCATCTTTGCTGTTTTTATCAGCGTAGCTCACACGGTGCAACATAGGCTGACCTAAGAATTCTATACGTTTTTTATCCGAGCTTTGCTCGTAATGTAAAGCTCCGTCTTTAAAAGAAATTTTCACATTTGCATGCTCGCCAAGTATCCTTTCGGCGGTAAATTCCAGCCATTTATCTTTAAACTCATCGATACTTAGATCAGAGTCTAGCAAATTTGTAGCCTCACGGCTTAGATAAAGAGCACCAAAAGCATTATTGATTATTTTATTGTTTATGCTCATTTTGTGATTTTTGATGAACTCATCTACGCTAAAGCCGTTTTTCTCGCTAGTTAGAATGTAGCTTGCTCGCCAAAGCTTCGTGCTATCAACGAAATTTTTAAGGCTAGAGATTTCATCTTTGCTCGCTCCGCTATCAAGGCCATTTATCTTGCCCCAGATAGAAATTTTATCATTTGATGAGTAGCCAGAGAGCGGTAGATGCTTGATGTCCGCAGTTTCAGCGGGAATTTCTACTTTGTTTAAATTTGTGCTTGTGGCTTGACGCTTACTAAAAGCGTCTTGGTAGTTAAAGCTTTGATTAAATCCATTTAGCGCGTTTATCATGTCAAAATCCTTTAACACAATATCGGCAAACAGATTTAAATTTTAAGTGGATTATTTTTTATTGCGGTATTTTTCAAAAATGGCGATCATTTGGTATGAGTTTTGGGCGATTTTAAATTTATTTGGATTTTTGCCAAGTAGCTCTTCTCTTAAAGAGTCGATAAATTCTCTATCTTTTTTGCAAGCCTCAAAGCTCACTCGCCCCCTAAGTACGGCCATAAATATAATATCAGCAGTCGCATTTATCATCTCAAGCATTTTTTCTTCGCTCATTTTTGTGGATTTTGCCCTTTTTAAAGCAAATATTATTCCTTTACGCTCACAAAATTTACTATTTTCACCTCTTGGCTCTCTTTGCAAGCCTCCAGCGTGGCTGCATTTTTCACCATATGAGCGCTTTTCATATGCTCTTTTTGGCTTGCAAGATCTTCCCAAATTTCCATAAAGCAGTATTCATTTTTACCGCCCACAACCATGCCGCACTCGTAGCTTATGCAGCCTTTATCTTTCCTTGAAGCTGGCACGATCTCTTTTAAAATTTCTTCAAATTTCTCCTCACACCCAGCTTTTAACTTTACATTTACATAAAATCCAATCATCTGCCCATCCTTTAAAAATTTTTGGCTAAAATAGCGCAATTTAGACGCAAGTTTGCGTATTACATTACAAGGCCTTTAAACGATGAAATGATACAAAACCCTAAATTTATAATTTCTAAAACCAACCAAAAACAATAAATTTAACCAAAATCGGAGAGAAAATGAAAAGACGAGACTTTTTAAGATTAAGCGCATTAGGCGCGGCTAGCCTTCAAGCAAACGAGCTTGGAAGCGCAGAGCAAGCGTTATTTGACAAACAAAGCGGACTAAGCGCAAATAAATTTGGCGCATTTTATGTAAGAACTATCGCAGGGCGCGTGGTTGAGACCGTGCCATTTGAGGGCGATGCTTATCCAAACGAGCTAAATAACGCAGTCATTGACTACATCCAAAATGAGAGCAGAGTAAAATATCCATTTGTTAGAAAGAGCTTTTTGGCTAACCCAAACAACCCAAAGCCAGAGCTTCGTGGTAAAGAGGAATTTGTACGTGTGAGCTGGGACGAGGCTATAAAGCTAAGTGCAAAAATTTTAAAAGAAAATTTTGATAAATACGGTGCTGAAGCGATCTACGGACAGGTTTATCAGTGGGGTAGCCTCGGCAAAGTAGGCCACAGCCAAAAGACTGCAAAAAGGCTACTTAACGTGCTTGGTGGCTACGTAAATGAGCTTGGTGGCTACTCATACGGCGCAGCGACTGTCATCATGCCTCACGTCACTGGCTTCGTCGATCCTGCGCTAGCGCCAACAAAGTGGGAGGCGATCTTAAAAAACGCCAAAACGATCGTATTTTGGGGCACAAATCCAGTCGTTTCAAACAAGATCGCCATTGGCGTGCCGCTTCACAACTCATATAAATACTATGATGAGATCAGAAAAAAAGGCGAGAGCGGTGAGATGAAAATTTATAGCGTTGACGTTTATCACAACGATAGCGCAAAATACTTTGACTCAAAATACCTTGAAGTCGTGCCTTGCACCGATACGGCGATGATGATAGGTATGTGTAACTACCTTTATGAAAAGGGACTTTACAGCAAAGAATTTATAGAAAAATACACAGTTGGCTTTGATAAATTTAAAGAGTATATGCTTGGCAAAACTGACGGGGTAAATAAAAATTTAGCTTGGGCAAGCAAAATTTGTGGCGTGAGCGAGCAGGATCTTGCTAAATTTAGCGAGGATCTAGCTAAAAATGACTCAGTGATAATTAGTGGCTACGCCATTCAAAGACAAGATCACGGCGAGATGGCATACTGGGCGCTTGTGACGCTAAATGCGATGCTTGGACACATCGGTAAAGAAGGTTGTGGCTTTGTCACAAATGACGGCATGCACAAAAACGCTGATGAGAGCTTCATAGCGCCTAAACTAGCGGCGTTTGAGACAAAGGTGCCTCAAAAATTTATTGATAGCGGGCTGGTGCCAAAGACAAAGGACTATGAAATGCCAAACTCAAGGCTAATAGACGCGCTTTTAAGCCCAGGCAAGGAGATAACAAGAAATGGCAAGAGCTATAAACTGCCAAAGATTAGGGTAATGTTTAACGCAAATGGCTCGACTTTCACAAGGCATCCTGACGCAAATAGAGCGATAAAAGCTATGCGAAACGTTAATGCTATCATCACTTGCGAGCCGTTTTGGACAAGTACAGCTAAATTTAGCGACATCGTCTTGCCAGCTGCGCTTGAATACGAGCGAACTGACATCGAAATGGCAAACTCTACAAGCGAGTATCTATTTGCGATGAAGCCACTAGTTAAGCCATTTGGCGAGAGTAAGAGCGATTACGAGATCGCAAGACTGATTGCCAAAGAGTGGGGCAGGGAAGAGGCATTTAGCGAGGGTAAAAGCGAGCTAGAGTGGGTCAAAGAAATTTACGAAGATGCCGTTAAAAAGTCTGCCGAGCTTGGGTATGAGAGCATGCCAAGCTTTGAGGAATTTTGGGAGAAGGGATATTTTAGATTTGACAAGATCGATGAGAAAAAACGTTACTTTACAAACTATAAGAAATTCCGCGACGACCCAGTGGCAAATCCGCTAAAAACGCCATCTGGCAAGATAGAAATTTACTCTGAAACGGTCGCTGGCTTTGGCTATGATGACTGCCCACCGCATGCAGCTTGGCTTGAGCCATTTGAGTGGCTGGGCGCAAAAAATAAAAAATACCCTATCGCAATTAGCGGTGCGCACTCTAAATTTAGGCTTCACTCACAGCTAAATAACTCCGTGCTTCGCAACTTTAACGAGATCGCAGAGCGTGAGCCAGTGCTTATAAATCCAAAAACAGCCGAGGCTAGAGGAATAAAGATGGGCGACGTGGTGCGTGTGTTTAACGACAGGGGCGAAATTTTGTGCGGTGCCTTTGTGACTGAGGACGTGCCACAAAATGTCGTAATAGTAAGCGAAGGTGCTTGGTATGACCCTGAAAAACCGGGCGAAAAGAGCCTTTGCTTGCACGGAAATTTAAATGTACTCACAAAAGACGTACCATCAAGCAAGATGAGCCAGAGCAACACCGCTCACACAAGCCTTGTGAATGTCGAGAAATTTAAAGGCGTGCCAAAGCGTGTAACTGCATTTGACGCACCAAAGATCGGTATAATGCACGCATAAAATAAAAGCTATCCTTAAATGGATAGCTCTAAGTTTTAAAAATTTTATTTATCCTAATAGCAATGAATTTTCACAAAGCTCTTCAATCTTTGAAATTTGCTCTTTAACTCTTGCTTTTAAGTCATCAAGCATTGCTATTTTTAAAGTATAAATTTCATTAAAATCGCTTTTTATGTCAAGCAAAATTTTATTTAAAAACGAGCTGTTTGAGCACATTAAAGCTTCAAACTCATAAAGGCTAAACGCATCAAGCATGCGCTCATAGACATCTTTTGCACTTGGAATATAAAGTGGCGTATTCATCTGCAGGTGCGACTCTAGCGTCTTTTCTATCTTTTGTTTTATAAAATAAACCGCGAGTTTGAGCGCGTTTTCATAGTTTGAGGCTAGCTTTATATCAAGCTTTTCGAAAAACAAAGAGACCTTTTGTATAGCCTTAAATTTGGCCGTTTCATACTCTCTTAAAAAATTTTCATATGTCCGTCCGGCATAGGTATTTATGGATTTTGTTTCGTAAGCCAAGGCTTGATCATCAAAGCTAGCGTAATTTTCATAGCGAGATTTGTATATTAAAAATTTATCCTCTAAATTTTTATAAAGCTTATTAAATGCTGAGGTTATTGCATTTTCTAGCTCTTTTAGATCTTTTTTGTAGCGTTTAAAAAATTTATTAAAAACCACATCTTCGTAGATAAGTTTTGAAAAGACTTCATCGCTATCAAGACTTATTACCTCAAAATTTTCACGCTTATAAATTTCTTTGTTTAAAAGCGTCTTTGAAGCGTTAAATTTTGTCTTTGAAAAAGGCTTAAGTAGCTTAAATACCTCATCGGCAGCAAGTTTTATGACTTCACTCATTTGACTATATCTTAAAGCGATCTTTGGTTTAAACTCCTCTTTTATCGCCTCCAGCCTACCATCTAATGAGCCACTAAATTCATCTAAAATAAACCGCGCATTATCATAAATTTCTAGATGTTTTTCTTGCTCGTTGGTTAGGAGTTTTACGATCTTTTTTGCCCTTACTTTTATGAAATTTTCTTTAAAGCTCTTGTCTAAAAAGCACTCTTTAATAGCCTTTAGAGCTTCGTTAAAATTTGAAGCTTCAAGTGGGCTTTTGTCATTATTTGTAATGCCAAGAAGAGCTTGCTTTGATGAGATAGCGATGATGTCCTCAAAAAGCTCGCCATAAGTTTGCCTAGCGTGTTTTAGCAAACTTTCAAGCTCCTCCTCACTTAGCTTGTCTTTTTGGTTGATTAAGCAGATCGCTTTTAGATCATTGGCTTTTAAAATTTCTTTGATACTTTCAAGCTCGCTTGCTTTTGCGGCGTTATTTGCAAGGCTTAGCCATATTGCACCACTAACCTTTTTTAGCGTATTTTTTGTCTCTTTTGTGTCAGCGTCTCTTAGCGAGTTTAGGCCAGGAGTGTCGATGAAATTTATCTCTTTTAAAATCTCACTTGGCGCATAAAGTGTCATGCTAGAAACTTGCTCGCCTAGCTTATTTAGCTCGGCTAGATCGCTACTTGCTAGCAGGCTTTCGCTACCGTTTATAAATTTCACACTTAGAAGTGGCATCTTTGCAAATTTTAGCCTCACAGCCTTTGCGGTGACTGGAGTTAGTCCTGATGGCAAGATATCTTGACCAAGAAGTGCGTTTAAAAATGTTGATTTTCCACTTGAAAATTGACCGATAACAGCTATTAGCGGTGGTTCATTTAGAGTGTCTATTAGTAAATTTAAGCTCTCTTTTATCTGCTCGCTTATATGCAAACTAGGATCGTTTAGATCATTTACGAGCCTAGCTAGCTCACCCTTAAAATCATTTGTAAAGACCTTAAAATATCTCGCTTTGTAGGCATTTATAAACTCATTAAACATTTTTAATATCCTCTAAAAGTGAGTAAATTTCATCTTGCAAGGAGGTCTTTTGTTTAAGCTTTGAAATTGAGCTTTGATTTTGTAAATTTAGCTCATTAAGTTTTTCATTGAGAACTAAAAGCCTTTGATTTAAAGCCTCTTTTTGGCTGATTTCATAAGCCTTTACTCGCTCTTTTAGCAGCTTTTTTTCATGTTCTGCTAGCGTCTCACAAAACTGCGATATACTTTTATTGTTAAGTAAATTTTGCCTTAAACTTAAAAGTGCCTCATTTGGCTCACTTTTGCTTAAAATTTTAGCTTCAAGCTCATCTAAAAGCTCGCTAAAATCAAGCTCTACGCCCATTTGCTTTAAAAAGTCATTTATACTAAAAATTTTATTTTCACTCACCTTAAAGCCATCAAAACTTAAAGCGATATTTTGCTCGCATGACTTTGTCTGCACCAAAGTTTCATTTCTAGCCTCTCTCATAAGTGCCGCAACTCCGTCGCAAAGTGTAGTTTTTGTTATTTGTGTAAGACGCTTTAGATTTAAATTTTCTCTTTTACTTTTGCAGTAAGCGATCTCGCTCTTAAGCTTTTCATTTAGATTTTGTAGTAGTGCTTCAAGCCCCATTTTATAGATATCTTTTGCATTTTTATCATCGAGTTTTTTTAGCTCGCTTTCTAAAAGCCTTTCAAGTTTTGTGAAATTTTCATTAAGAGAATTTTTGATATTTGCTTGTTCGTTTTGCAAAGCTTCTAGCTCTAAACCAAATGCTTTAAGCTCTAAAATTTCAGCCTTTGTGGCTTCGAGTTTTATTTTTAAAATATTTTGTAATTCTTTTTGATATGAGCTTAAAATGAGAGCTGATTTTTTAGAGTCTTTGCCAAAAAGCACATCGTAAAGATACTCTTTAAACTCCGGCACGCCACTATTTAAAGCGCCATCAAGATAAGCTTTAGCGCTAAGCACAAAATAATCTATCTTGATATCATTTATCTGCTCGCCAATCGCCTTTTTTACGTAGTTAAGCGTTTCATTAATATCCTTTGCGTCCAACTCGTCAGCGTGAGTTAGCACGATAGCAACTCTTACGATGTGCGAGTTTTCAAGGCATTTTTTCAAAAATAGTGCGTCTTTTTGCGTGGCACTTTGTGAGGCATTCATGAGATGTGCTAAAAGATCGCACTCTTTCATAAAATTTGTAGTTATTTCTTCTCTTAAGATAACGGCGTCATCTATGCCCGGAGTGTCTATAATGCAGACATTATCCCTTAAAAGTTCCAAGTCATCATAAAGCTCAACGCTTTTTACGAGATTTGCTGTTTTTGAGCTTGAAGATGTATAGTTTTTTATCTCATCTAGGCTAATCTCTACACTACTAGCTGGTAAATTTTCGCTTGAAAGTCCAAGCTTTTCTAGCTCGTCTGGGCTATAAAAATTTACCTTTGCATGGCTATTTGATGCATGCTTTAAGATGGTTAAATTTATGGTCTCAGGCACATTTGAAGTGCCAAGGATGGATTTATTTAAAAGCGCATTTAAAAGCGTTGATTTGCCAGAGTTTATGATGCCACTTACTGCGATGTTAAAAAGCGTTTCATTTGATCTTTTTTTGGCATTTTTTAAAGCTAGTAAAAATTCTTTATCCTCATCAAGCATGCTTGCTTTTTCATTTATCTCATTTAGAAAATCCAGGCTCTTGTGAAAGTGATCTTTTGGCTTCGCATTAGAAATTTCAGCCTTATTTTGATTTGAGTTTTTACTTATAAATTTTATTAAAAAATCAAATTTTTCATGGCTAATTATCTTTTCATCACGTAGCTTTTGTAAGTAGGTTACAAGTTCATCACTTGAAATTTTTGCTTCATTTAGTGCTTTTAGAGTGGCTAGCTGAGCACTTTGTATGCTAAATATATCAAGTCCAACGCCTAGCTTTTTTAAGATATTTCTAAACTCGGCAAGAGCCATAAACTCATCTAAATTTTTCTCATCACAAGATAAAAGAAGCGCCAGTAGATCTGGGTAGAAAGGCACGCTCGCATCAGTGTTGGCGTAAATTTTATTTAAATGCCAAGCGTGATTTAAAAACTCGTCCATTAAAGATTCTTTTTTTAAAATTTTTTAGATTTTATTACGTTTTTACTTACGAAGCTATCAAGATTTAGGCGCAAAATTTATGTTTTTTAAAAAGTTTAATTTAACTCAAGCTTTCTAAAGCTAACTCTTGGGTTTATATTTAGCTCGCTATGGTTTACAAACTCGCCTTTTAGGTACTTCTCACGCCCAGCTCTTGCTATCATTAAGGCGTTATCAGAGCAAAATTCAAGTGGAGCCAGTAAAAGCTCGCACTCATTTTTTTGGCAAAGCGTTTCAAGCCTTTTTCGTAAATTTAGATTTGCACTTGCGCCACCAACTACACCAAAACGCTTAAAATTTCTTAAACAAAAGACCTTTTCAAGCTTGTTTAAAATGTGCTCACAGGCAGTATTTTCAAATGCGTAGCAGATGTCAGCGATATCCTTTTGTGTGATATTTTCTAGCTTTGAAATTTCGACTCTGACTTGGTTTTTAAGCCCTGAAAAACTATATTCAAGGCGTTTATCGTGAAGAAGTGGAATGGTAAAATGAAACCTCTCTTTGTCTTTGCAAAGTAGGGCATTTTGCTGAACTACGGCACCGCCTGGATAGCCAAGATCAAGCATTTTAGCAACCTTGTCAAAGCTCTCACCAAAGCTATCATCGCCAGTACTTGCAAGCTCAGTGATTTCACCATTTTCGTCAATCTCTAAGATCATCGTATGCCCGCCACTAACTAACAGGACGCCAAGTGGAAAGGTGGCTTCACGATCTAAAAATAGTGAGTAGATGTGGCCAACTAGGTGATTTACGGCAATTAGCGGGATATTTAGAGCCACGCTTAGCGCTTTTGCCATGCTGACGCCACCTATTAGGCTCACACTAAGACCCGGTTCATTTGTTACAGCGATCGCTTTTATATCTTTAAAATTTGGCAAAATATCCTCTAAAAGTGCTGGCAGTGCCTTCGTATGAAGCCTAGCTGCAAGCTCAGGAACAACGCCACCAAAGATAGCGTGCTCCTCTTCTTGAGAAATTTTTTTATAATAAATCTTCTCTAAAGTGCGTTCATCTATTAGTGCGACCGAGCTATCATCGCAGCTACTTTCGATGCCAAGTATCATTTAAACTCCGCTAAGATCATGCCAGCAAATTTCTCTTTGCCATCTTCGTTTTTATAAAACTCGACTCTATAAATTTTGCCATCTTTATCGATGCTATAGCTTTTATTTAGGCTATTTTTAGCCACTTCTTGCTCGCTCTCATCTATACTTTTTGTGCCATATCCTATGACATTTACGCGCACATTTTTGAGTGATTTTATTTTAAAGCTCTTTTTCACGCTAAATTTATCGCCACTTTTTAATGTAAGCTCGCTACCATCACTTATTAGTGAAATTTCATCAAGTGGTTTTGCAAACTCAAAATATTGTGGCTTTAGCCTAGTAACAAAGCGGTTGCCGTATTGCACTTTGAAGCTACCATTCTCTTTTATGACGGCTATTAGCGGATTTGGTGAGCTGTAATTTAACTCGCCTTTTTTAAGTGGGACAAAATTTATTAAAGGTTTTAGATTTTTAAGACTTATCGCATATGAATTTTCAAGCTCGAGTCTGATCTCTTTTTCGATTGCTTTTTTTACACTTTTAACATCAAGATTAAACGGCCTAGTAAAGTTAATGCCAGCTTTTTTCATATATTCTTCAATGGCGATTAGATGGTAATAAGTCCTTTGCTCGGCGTTCAAATTTTTACTAGCTTCGTTTGCAAAGGCTGATTTATTTTGCGTGATAGCATAGTAAGTTAGGCTTTTTAGCATCTCTTTATCACCCATTGCGGTGTGCGTATTTTTGATGTGATACTGGTGTTTTTGATCTATTAGATGCTTGTTTAGCACGTCTTTTACGCTTGAAGCAATGTTTTCAAGCTCTGGGTATTTTGAACCAGGAAGTGTGCTTTGATCAATGATGCAAGTATTGCCCCATTTATCTGGATTTTCGTCTTTGTTTATAAATTTATCTCTGTAATAGCCGCTTCCATCGTGCAAATTTAAGATGAGCGTAACGTTTTTATCAGTGATGACGTCTTTTATCTTCATTACCGAGTTATAGTCTGGATCGTTTTTATCGACATGGGCAAATTTTCTATTCATATCGCCTTTTGTGCCACGACTTCGCTCGATTATGCTTGGGAAATTTAAATTTGGCACAACCCAAAGCGAACCTTTTGTGATGTTGTAGTCGGTGGCCACGATAGAGGCTGCCAAAAAGCCACCCGGCTCATCGCCTTGAATGCCACCGATTAACAACATCGTGTTTTCGCTTGGTTCACCTTTTTTGATGAGCGCATAGTCTAAAGTATTGGCTAAACTAGCAGTGGTAAAGGTTAGTAAAAAAAGTAAAAATTTACGCATTAATATCCTTCATAATGCTTTGTCTTTGGTAAAAGTAAATTTAAAACTATACCAGTAACCGCGCCAAGCCCTATACCTGAAAATTTAACCGCTCCAAGGTCAAGCACCATGCCGCCGATGGCAAAGATGAAGATGAGGGCTACGATTATCATATTTCTAGGGTCTGCAAGATCGACTTTATTTTTTATAAGTGTCTCCATGCCAACGCTTGCGATGATGCCAAAAAGTAGCAGCATGATACCGCCGATGACTGGGGCTGGGATAGTTGAAAGCACAGCTCCTAGCTTACCAACGAAGGCTAGTACGATGGCAGTGATCGCTGCAAAGGTCATGATCGCTGGATTATAAGCCTTTGTAAGGCTAACTGCGCCTGTGACCTCTGAGTATGTAGTGTTTGGCGGGCCACCAAAAAAGGCAGCAAGCGAAGTGGCAAGTCCATCTCCAAGGAGCGTGTTTTTAAGGCCTGGATTTTTTAGAAAATCCTCTTTTGTGACATTTGAGATAGCAAGCATATCGCCTATGTGCTCGATTGCTGGAGCGATGGCTATAGGTATCATATAAATGATCGCTTCAAACTCAAATTTTGGTGTAGTGAAATTTGGCATTCTAAACCAAGGCGCATTAAATATAGGACTAAAATCAACCATGCCAAAGCAGTAAGCTACGATGTAGCCAGTGATAATGCCAAGCAAAATAGGTATAAGCCTAAACATGCCACGCCCAAGCATCATTACCAAAATAGTAGCCACTAACGAAATGCCAGCAACGATCATCGCCTCATTTTGAGTATAAATTTCAGTGGCTGATGTTGCCATTTTAACGGCATTTGGAGCAAGGATTAGACCTATTGTCATGATGACCGGCCCAACGACAACTGGAGGCAAAATTTTATGCAAAATTTTCTCTCCGCCAAATCGAACCACAAGACTTAAAGCAACGTAGAAAAATCCAGCAAATATAACGCCTCCCATCGTTACGGCTATGCCCCATTTTTCGATACCGTACTGAAGTGGCGCGATAAAAGCAAAGGAGCTTGCTAGAAAGATCGGCGGAACATTTTTTCTAGTGATTAGCTGAAAAAGTAGCGTGCCAAGACCAGCCGTAAAGAGAGCTACATTTGCATCTAGTCCCGTAAGTATCGGCACTAATACAAGTGCACCAAAGGCGACAAATAAAAACTGAACGCCGATTAAGCTTTGTTTGGGATCAAATTTATAACCCTCATACCTTTGCATTTAACATCCTTTTTGCGTAATTTCTAACTTCTTTATCAGCTTCAAAAATTTCATCAATATTTGAAATTTTAATATCTCTAAAATTTTTAACAGAGCTCAAAACGAGCCTTGAAATATCCAAAAACGAACATTTTTTCTCTAAAAAGCTAAATACTCCAACCTCATTTGCAGCATTTATCACTACACCTAGATCAGGGTTTGCCAGGACTTTATCTTTTAGCGAAAAAATGGGATATTTTTTAAGGCTAATTTTATGAAATTTTATATTTTTTAGATCAAGTAAATTTGCGTGTGAGACAATATTTTCACTGACATTTTCAAACATAGCATGAGCGATAGCTAGCTTCATGTCAGGTCGCGAGAGGTGCATCGTGCTTGAGCCATCTATAAATTCAACTACGGCGTGTATCGCAGAAGTTGGCTCTATCACAGCTTCGATCTCCTTGATGCCATAAAGCCAGTAAGCCTCCATCACCTCAAAAAGCTTATTTGCCATCGTCGCACTATCAATCGTTATCTTTGCGCCCATATCCCAGTTTGGGTGTTTTAGTGCGTCACTTGGCGTGGCGTCTTTTAGAAATTTGATCGGCTTTTTATAAAATGCGCCGCCACTTGCTGTGATGATGAGTCTTTTTGGTGCAGTTTTGTTTTCTAGTAGAAATTTAAGCCCAAAGTGCTCACTGTCTATTGGTGAAATTTCTCTAGTTTTTAGAAATTTGCCGCCAACAACAAGGCTCTCTTTGTTTGCAAGTGCAAGCCTTTTGCCAAGAGTTTGCGTCTTTAAACTAGGAGCAAGGCCAGCAAAGCCAACAAGGGCGTTTATTACCTTTTTTGAGCTTGAAATTTCTAGCATTTGCAGCAGTCCAGCCTCACCAAAAAAGATATTTTTAGCTTCTATGTTTTTTACATTTTTAGCTAGCTTTTCATCGCCTACGCAGACAAATTTTGGTTTAAATTTTAAAATTTGCTCATTTAGTAAATCTACATTTTTAGCGCAGCTTAACGCCTCAACCTCTACGCCAAATTTTTCGCAAAGATTAAGGGCGTTTTTGCCGATTGAACCAGTTGAGCCAAGTATTACCACGAGAGCGACCAAAGTAGGGCTACTACGCCAAATAAATAACCATCTATCCTATCAAGCATACCGCCATGTCCTGGGAAGAGCGAACCACTATCTTTGACGCCGCAAAGTCTTTTTAGGTAGCTCTCAAACAAATCTCCCCAAACTGCAAAGACGCAGACTAAAAAGCTTGAGAATAAAATTTGGAAAAATCCTTCAGTTACAAAATTTCCAACAATGCAGCCAATCACTGTGCCTATCGCCACACCGCCTGCTGCACCTTCAATTGTTTTGTTTGGTGAGCTTGGGCTAAATGGATGTTTACCAAACATTTTGCCAACAAAAAATGCACCACTATCGCTTGCAACTACGCTTAAAATAAGCCATACAAGATAGCCCACACCATACTCTGAGTAAAGCATCCATATCATAAAGATCGGCGTGGTTGGATATACAAAAGGTGCGACTAGCTTTAAATTTTCACTTTTTATGTGAGCTAGGATCGAAGCAACCAGCATGATAGCAAGGATCGCTATGAAAATTGGATTTGTAAAATATGTAAGCACGTAAAAAGCAAGTGCGGCAAAAACTAGCTGTTTGTGATCGATATTATAAAGCTTGAGCGACTCATTAAATGCAAAATAAAGCACAGCGCCGAGCAAGATAAAATTTAAAATATAATTATCAATAAAAAAAACTACCAAAATAGCAACAAACATCAAAACGCCAGTGATTATGCGAGATTGCATATCCTCTCCTTAAAATCGTTATTTCGCTGTAATTATAACACTTAAAATTTAGACGGCGTTTATAAGAGTAAAATTTGGTTTAAAAAGCATTCTAAGCTGGTAAATTTGGACTATTTTGGCGTTAGTAAAGATTTAAATTTTCCTTCTAAACCACACAAAAATAAAGCAAGACTGAAATGATCCCAAGCAGTAGTATTTTATGGCTTAAAATTTTAAAAATTATTTTCCTCAAAAAAAATCGGTATCGATTTTGCAAATTTCATATATTTGGCTTGTTTGAACGCCGACTTTGTATTTTATCATTAGCTCTGCAAGCTTGTCGCCATCTATCAAAACCACGCTAAAATTTTGATTGTCTTTAGCGAAATTTTCAGCTTCTTTGGTAAATTTTGCCGTAGTGATAAAGACACCTTTTTTAGTATTTTTATTTGAGATGGCGCCGATAAACTGCTGAATTTCTGGCCTACGGATATTACTGCCGTCTTTGTATCTTTTTGCTTGGATATAAATTTTAGAAAGTCCAAGTTCATCTTCATCTATGATGCCATCTATCCCGCCGTCTGGCCTTTGTTCGTAAGATTTCCAGCTCCATAATTCATCTTTTCAAGTAATTTTGTTACAAGGTATTCAAAAAATCTTGGCTCTTTTTCTAAAATGCTAGATAAAATTTCACTTTTTAGCTCTTCTTTTATCTTGCAAAGCGCTTCATCTATATTGTCATCTGGGGTGTTTTCCGTGGCTTCTTTTTTCTCTTGCCTTATCTCTTGTTTGTAAATTTCATCGTACCAAGTGAGAAATTTGCTCTTTTTATCCTTACTGCTTACTAACTCTTTGCCAAAATTTGTTATGGCAAATAGGCTTCTACCAACTTTTTGAAGCGGCACTTTTTCTGGCTTTGATTTTACTTGAGCTGTTGTAGCCAGATAGGATAAAGCCCAGTCGGTACGATTTATATAAGTTGGAGTTCCTCTTTTTATTTTTTGCAAAAGATCTTCGTCTTTTAGCTTAAAATGCTCAATTATAAATTTAGAAATTTCAGCTCTATTTGCCTCTTTCTTTTGTGCGACAAATTCTAAAATAGGTAGCATCATATCTTTATAGCTTGGTAACATTTTATATCCTTAAATGAAGCAAATTTTTGAAATTATATAAATTTTTTGGCTTAAAAGCTATAATCAAAACATGAGAAGTCTTGGCCTAACAAATTTTCTTCTAGAAAATATTAGCTTATTTGTAAATACCTTTGCTACGATATTTGCACTAATTTTTTGTTTTGTTTCTGGTGTTGGAATCGTCTTTATATTTATCGCATTTCCACTTGGTTATATAATGGGCGCACTCTTATCAATCCCATTTTTGATATTTTTATTTTTCTTATTTGTATCTATTGATATCTTTTTATGCCTTTTGGCATCTATTTGCAATCTTTTTTAATAAATTTAGAAGTAAATTTGGGGCTTTTACAGCCCCTTTTCTACTTTATAGCAGCCATTTTTCTACGCATATAAGCTATGCGGCTTTGAAGCGGTAAGTGTTTAGGGCAGTTGTCTTCACAGCCTAGCAAAGTCATACAGCCAAACACGCCGTCATCATCGCCGATAAGCTCGTAAAAGTCCTCGTCGGTTCGTTTATCTAGCGCGTCGATTTTAAATCTAGCTACGCGGTTAAGTCCGACCGCACCGATGAAATCAGGCCTCATGATAGCCGTACCGCATGCAGCCACGCAGATACCGCACTCGATGCAGCGGTCAAGCTCAAATACCTCTTGCGCTACTTCAGGCTCAACCTTTTCCTCAAGCTTAGAGATATCTGTCTCGTGGTCTGTATGTATCCAGCTCTCCACACGCCTGCTCATCGCATTCATCCAGTTGCCAGTGTCTACGCTTAGGTCTTTTAGTAACTTAAATACTGGCAAAGGCATAAGCTCAATTACTCCGCTTTCAAAATCTTTAGTAAGAGTTCTACAAGCTAATCTTGGCTTACCATTTACAAGCATGCCACAACTTCCACAAATTCCAGCACGACAAACAAAGTCAAAGCTAAGATCTGGGTCAAATTTCTCGCGAATCATATTTAACGCGATAAACAATGTCATACCATCAGTCTCTTCTAGCTCGTAGGTCGCAAAATGTGGTTTTGAAATTTTGCTTAACGGATTATATTTAAATGCTTTTATGGTTATTTTTCTACTCATATCCTATTCCTGCTCTTTCGTTTGGTGCTTTATATTTTGGTTGAAGATCATAGTGCATTAAAGCCTCTTGAATTTCTTGTCTGCTCTTACCTTCAGCTTGCATTTTCTCACGAATTTCATCAACCTCTTTTTGGCGGATGGCACTATCTGGATGCTCAATAATATTACCTTTCGCACCATAGCCTCTAAATGCTGGTGGCATTTCCATTTTCATAATATCAAGTGGCTCATATACGATAGTCGGTAGCGTATCGCCCTCTTTCCAGCTAGTTAGAGTTCTGTTTAGCCAGTTTAGGTCGTCGCGTTTCGGATAGTCCTCGCGGCAGTGCGCTCCGCGGCTCTCGGTGCGATCAAGCGCGCCTTTTGCGATACAAAGGGCTAGTTTTAGCATCTTTGGTACGCGGTAGGCTTCCTCAAGCTCAGGGTTGCCAAATAGCGCCTTATTTGTGACTTTAACGTCCAAAGATTGCTTATAAAGCTCTTCTAGCTCTTTTACCGCTACGGCTAGACCTTCGCCGGTTCTAAAGATCGCCACGTGCTCCCACATGATATCTTTCATCTTGTTTTTGATCTCAAATACGTTAAATTTACCCTCTTTTTCTACTAGGCTCTTTAGATAGTCTTCCTCTTTTTTAACGAATTTTTCGATATCTGCGGTATTTATATCGATCTCATGGCTGCCGCAGTAGTCGGCAAAATAATCGCCCACGATCATACCAGCTACGACCGTTTCTGAAACGGAGTTGCCGCCTAGGCGGTTAAATCCGTGCATATCCCAGCATGCTGCCTCGCCGGCGCTAAATAGACCCGCTAGCGTCGGACTTTCGCCGGTAGGCTTTGTCTTGATGCCGCCCATAGAGTAGTGCTGCATAGGTAGGATCGGCGCCCAGCCTTTACCGCGCTGGCGACCGTTTTCGTCGGTGTACACTTCGGTATCGGCAGGATCGATACCGTTAAAGATTTCGCAAATTTCTTGAACGTCGCGTAAATTTTTCTCTATATGCTCGCGTCCTAAGATCGAGATATCAAGCCAAACATGATATCCGTATGGGCTAGGTACGCCTTTACCAGCGCGGATATGCTCCATGATGCGGCGGCTTACGACGTCGCGGCTAGCTAGTTCTTTTTTCTCAGGCTCATAATCAGGCATAAAGCGATATCCATCCACGTCGCGCAAAATTCCGCCGTCGCCGCGGCAACCTTCCGTTAGCAAGATACCGCTTGGAACGATCGGAGTCGGGTGAAACTGCACCGCTTCCATATTTCCTAGCTGAGCAACGCCGGTCTCAAGAGCGATGGCTGCGCCGATACCTTCGCAAACTACGGCGTTTGTGGTGTGTTTATAAACCCTACCGTAGCCGCCCGTAGCGATTAGCGTGCCTTTTGCGACGTATGCCGTGATCTCGCCGTTAACTAGATCGCGAACGATCGCGCCGTAACAGCGGTTGTTTGCGTGGATTAGCGCGATAGCTTCCTTGCGGTCATGGATTTCGACGTTGTGTTTTAAAGCTTTGTTTGCTACGGCAAAAAGCATCGTGTGACCGGTAGCGTCTGCCGTAAAGCATGTTCTCCATTTTTTAGTTCCGCCAAAGTCGCGAGAGTGGATGAGTCCGTGGACCTCTTCTTTTTCTACGATAGTCGTTTTTTGAGCATTGATGATAGCGCTTCTCTCGCCTTTTGTTATACGAGTCCAAGGCACGCCCCAAGCCGCTAGCTCGCGGATCGCCTTAGGCGCAGTTTGACAAAACATACGCGCGACTTGCTGATCACAGCCCCAGTCGCTACCTTTTACCGTGTCGGCAAAGTGCACATCCTCGTTGTCACCTTCGCTCATTTTTGAATTTCCCAAAGAGGCTTGCATACCGCCTTGCGCAGCCGCAGAGTGTGAGCGCTTTACGGGTATTAGGCTTAAAACTACCGTACTTAGCCCTTTTTCTCCAGCAGCCACAGCAGCTCTAAGACCAGCTAGACCACCACCAATTACCAATGCATCATAATATTTTACATTCATCTTCTAGCTCCTTTTTAATGGCTGATCCACACGAAATCGGCGATTAGCGCAATTATAGCAAGTATGCCATAAACGGCAAATACAATTGTTTTTGCCTTATTTCTTTTGGCAAACATTTCGTGCTTATTTGCACCATCAATGCTTATCCATTTGACATACAAGCGGTACATACCGATACTAGCGTGAACGACCATAAAAACAAGTAGTGCGAAGTAGAAAATTTCTAGTTGATGAAATGCAGCCGCTGATTTGTCGGCAGTGATGTGTCCGCCAAAGACTATATCCACTAGATGTGCGCTGGCTGCAAAAAATAGAGCAAAACCGGTTAAAAACTGAAACCACCAAAGCGTAGTATCAAGGTGCTTCATGCGGTCTTTGTGGCCTCTAAACATTAGATATTGTCTGTAGTTTGCTGGAAATTTTCTCATAGCTAAAAATGCATGAGCGATAAAAATGGCAAATATTACCGCGGCAATAACGTTAGTAATCCACCAAGTAGCCTCGCCGAATAAAAATTTAGCCTCCGCAAACCCTACGACAGCGTTAAATGCGTCTTTGCCAAGTAGTATGGTAGAAGTAAAAACCATATGGCACAATATAAAACAGGCCAAAATAAACCCTGTAATACTTTGCCATCTATCCCAAGCGGCTGGAGTGCGACTTTTTTTGTCGTCCGACCGTTTTCCCAAAAAACCTTCTATAAGCCCGGTCATGAGCCCTCCTAAGAAATTTGAAATAAATTATCATTTCTTAATACTAATTTAAATATTAGTATTAATTGATAAAGCTAATGCTAGCAGATTTTTACTTTAATATTTTTTAAACACTTATATTAGAGCTTTGAAAATTTTTTATAAAGCATGGCATAAATAAAAATTCCAAAACCACACATGATAAGTGATAAAATTTGACCCATTGAAAGACTAAAAATAATAAATCCAAGCCCTGAATCAGGCTCTCTAAAAAACTCGCAAATAAATCTTGCAAAAGTGTATAAAATAGCATAAAGCGCGATCAGTTCGCCATTAAATTTCTTATATTTTCTATATAAAAATAAAATGACAAAAATAACTAAACCTTCTAAGAATGCCTCATAAAGTTGGCTAGGATGCCTTGGCTGACCAAAGACATTTATCGCCCAAGGCACATCTGTGACTCTCCCAAAAAGCTCTTGATTTAAGAAATTTCCTATCCTGCCAAATGTATAGCCAAAAGGTATGCAAACGGCACAAAGATCAAGTAGCTGCCATAAATTTTGTTTATACCTTTTGCAAAATAGATATGTCGCAAGCAAAAAGCCAACTACTGCTCCGTGGTAACTCATACCACGAATTCCTATAAATTCGCCGTTATGAAATGGATTAAAAATTTGCCAAGGCTGCGTCAAGTAGTAGCTTACTTCGCCTGAATATACTAAAACCCAGCCAAGTCTAGCGCCTAAAATAACGCCTATTTCAACCCAGAAAAAGTAATTATCCAAGAGCTGATTTGAGATTGGGATTTTATCTTTTTTAACGAGATATTTTGCCATGGCAAGCGCTAAAACAAGGGCTAAAATATACATAAGCCCATACCAGTGCACGCTAAAGCCTAAGATACTAAAGGCGACTGGGTTAAAGTGGTTATAAATATCGTTCCAAATTTCCATTTTTACTTTCTTTTTAAATTTTTTTGCGATTTTACAATGATTTAGCTTTGATGAGCGAATAAGCTCTTACCACTAAGCGCAAGGGCTAAAAATTTAAACTCGCTTGCTTCAAATTCTTTGCAAAATTTAAATAGCTCTACAAACTCAGCCTCGTTTAAATTTACGCTCCAGATCGCTCCAGTGTCATTAAATTCTCTTTCAAACTCGCTTAAATTTTTAGTGGCAAAATAGTGCTCAAAGCGGCTCATCAGCGAAAACGGCGTAAAAAATTTGATCTCATCTTTTATCTCAAATTTCATCACGCCACCATCTTTTATGGCTTCATTTATCACTTCATTCACAGCCCCTGAGTAGGCTCTGACTAACCCTCCAGTGCCAAGCTTTATCCCGCCAAAGTAGCGAACTATCAAGACGCCAACGTTTATGAGTTCAGCACCGCGTAAAGCATTTAGGCTCGGCTGGCCGCTGGTGCCTTTTGGCTCGCCGTCATCACTTTGATTTTCGACTATTTGGCCATATTTATTTAGCTCTCTTGTTGCCCAAACTACGTGAACAGCCTTAAAATGCTCCTCTTTTAGGCTCTCATGCAAACTTTTAAATTCGCTTATCGGGCACAAAAATGCTAAAAAATTTGACTTTTTTATATCAAGCTGGGCTTTAAAAATCCTATCAATCGTCTGCAAATTTGCTCTTTTTTAAAAATTTTAAAAATCTTATCAATTTGCTAATTAAAGCCTTGTAAATTCAGACAAATTTATATTATTAAGGAAAAGATAGTAGAATTTTGCAATTTTTTATGAAGGACTAAAATGATACAAACTTGCCTATTTCCAGCGGCTGGATATGGAACGAGATTCTTACCAGCGACAAAATCACTTCCAAAAGAGATGTTGCCAATCCTTACAAAACCGCTCATTCACTACGGCGTTGATGAGGCACTTGAGGCTGGCATGGATAATATGGCCTTTGTCACAGGACGCGGGAAAAGGGCGCTTGAGGACTATTTTGACATCAGCTACGAGCTAGAAAAAGAGATCGCTGGTAGCTCAAAAGAGTCGCTACTTAGCGAAGTTAGAAATTTAATGAGCTCATGCACATTTTCATTTACTAGGCAAAATGCCATGAAAGGGCTTGGACATGCCATTTATACAGGTAAAACGCTAGTTCGTGATGAAGCATTTGGGGTCATTTTGGCAGATGATTTATGTATAAATGAAAATGGCGAGGGCGTGCTTTCGCAGATGGTTAAAATTTATGAAAAGTATCGCTGCAGCGTCGTTGCTGTGATGGAAGTGCCAAAAGAGCAGACCAAGTCTTATGGCGTCGTAAGCGGTAGGTTTATAGAAGATGACCTTATAATGGTCGATGATATGGTTGAAAAGCCTGATCCTAGTGAGGCTCCGACAAATTTAGCTATCATTGGGCGCTACATCCTAACGCCAGATATTTTTAACATTTTAGAGCGAACAAAACCAGGTAAAAACGGCGAAATCCAGATCACAGACGCATTAAAAGCGCAGGCAAAAGATGGCATGGTACTAGCTTATAAATTTAAAGGCAAGAGATTTGACTGTGGTAGCATCGATGGCTTTGTCGAGGCTACAAATTTCTTTTACGAGCGCAGTAAATGATCGAGACTTCATTTAAATTTAACTTTGCAAGCAGCGATGTCATCGACTCCTACGCTAAACGCATAAACGACGAATATGAAAGCGGCGAGATAGGCTACTACCACCTGCCAGCTCTTGGACAAAATTTGCTAGGTGAGATCGAGGAGTACGAAAAAGGGCTAGCTCATATCAGAAATGTAGTACTTGTTGGCATTGGCGGTAGCAGTCTTGGCGTAAAGGCGCTAAAATCGATGCTTGAAGGCACAAAGGGGATAAAAAGAGAGCTTTTGTTTTTAGATAACGTCGATCCTTGTAGCTACAAAAGCACGCTTGATGGGGTAAATTTTGACGAGACGCTTTTTGTAATAAGCTCAAAATCAGGCAACACGATCGAGACGATCACTATTTTTAAGTGCTTGCTTGATGACTTTAAGCCTCAAAATTTAGGCAAAAATTTCCTCATCATCACAGATCCTGGGACAAATTTAGAAAATTTTGCCAAAGAAAATGGCATTAAATTTTTTAATATCCCAAAAAATGTTGGCGGGAGATTTAGCGTGCTAAGTGCGATTGGCCTTGTGCCTCTTGGTATCTGTGGCTATGATATAAAGGCACTACTAGAGGGCGCGCTTGCTTGCAAGAAGCAATACATTGAGCAAAAAGATAGCTCCATAGTCGCTAAAGCTTACCGCTATGCCACTAGCAGAAATGCCAGTATAAATGTCATTTTTAGCTACTGCGATAGATTTTTTGAATTTAACGACTGGTACGTGCAGCTTTGGGCAGAGAGCCTTGGTAAAAAAAGAGGATATAAAAGGGTCGGCCTTACTCCAGTTGGACTTGTCGGTAGCCGTGATCAGCACAGCTTTTTGCAGCTTATCATGGACGGCGTAAAAGATAAGAGTGTGACATTTATAAAGATAAAAGATCACGCGAGTGACAAGACTATTCCAAGCTTTAGCCTAAAAGGGCTTGAGGAATGCGATTTTGTAGCAGGGCTTAGCCTAAATGAGCTTATAAATTTACAGTGCGATGCAACGGCTATGGCGCTCGTGCAAGAGGGTATAAGTGTCGATACGATCACGCTTGAGAGGCTTGATGAGTTTCACGCTGGATGGCTCATTTTTTACTACGAGCTACTGACCTCGGCTACTGGTATCATGCTAGGCATCAATACCTACGATCAGCCAGGCGTTGAGATAGGAAAACGTATCTTAAAAACTATGCTTTTAAAGTAGAAAATGAAGAAATTTCTACTTTTGGCTCTTTTTGCTACGCAAATTTTTGCCTTTTCGGCGAGTAAATTTGTAAATGACGCTAGGTCGCAGATCGGTGTGACGCTAAGTTATGATCCAGGCTATGAGCGGCTCGCCTATCCTATGGGTGACGTAGATATCAAAAAGGGCGTTTGCACGGACGTTGTGGTAAGGGCGCTACGGCATCAAGATATGGATCTGCAAAGGCTCATTTTTGAAGATATGAGTAAAAATTTTTCAGTTTATCCTAAAAAATGGGGGCTTAAAAAGGCTGATAAAAACATCGATCACAGGCGTGTTTTAAACATCGCTACCTATCTAAAAAGAAAAGGTTTTGAGGTGAGTGATGATAAATTTTTACCAGGCGATATCGTCACGTGGATGCTACCAGGAAATTTGCCTCACATCGGTGTGATCTCAGATAAATTTTACGCCAAAACACCGCTAGTTATCCACAATATCGGCTCTGGCGTGCAAGAAGAAAACATACTTTATGGCTACAAGATTACGGGGCATTTTAGGCTAAAGTAGCAAAATGGCTTTTTAATCAAATTTTAGGCAAAATCGCAAAAAAATAAATTCAAGGAAAAATAATGTTAGAAGTTAGGGGACTTACTCAAAGATTCGCAAGTAGTTTGCTATTTGAGGATGTAAATTTAAAGCTAAATCGCCACAACAGATACGGACTAATCGGTGCAAATGGCGCTGGCAAGTCGACATTTTTAAAAATTTTAAGCGGAGCTATTGAGCCAACTAGCGGAGAGATCATCATAGAAAATGGACTAAAAGTTGGTGTACTTGGGCAAGATCAGTTTGCGTTTGAAAATTTCACGCTAAAAGATGCGGTGCTTTATGGCAACAAACGCTTATACGACGCTGTTAAAGAGAAAGAAAAGCTCTATATGAGTGAGGAATTTACTGATGAGATAAATGAGCGCTTAAGCGAACTTGAGATGATAAGTGCCGAAGAAGACCCAAGCTATGAGTACGAGACTAGGATAGAGAAAATTTTAAGTTCGCTTGGTCTAAATGAATTTGATAAGCTGATGAGCGAGGTCGAAAACTCGGATAAAGTTAAGGTTTTGCTAGCTCAAGTACTCTTTCCAAAGCCAGACATCTTGTTCTTAGACGAGCCGACAAACAACCTTGATATAGACGCGATCGCATGGCTAGAAAATGAGCTAAACCGCCACGAGGGCACGCTTGTAGTTATCAGCCACGATAGGCACTTTTTAAATAGAGTTTGTACAAACATTTTGGATGTGGATTTTAAGAAAATTCGCGAGTTTTCAGGTAACTACGACGACTGGTATATGGCTGCAAATTTGATCGCAAAGCAGCATGAGATGGAGCGTGACAAGAAGCTAAAAGAGAAAGAGGAGCTGGAGAAATTTATCGCGAGATTTTCAGCAAATGCGAGCAAGGCAAAGCAGGCGACATCTCGTGCAAAGCAGCTTGAAAAATTAGATATCGCCGAGATCGCAGTATCAAGTAGGCGTGATCCAAGCATACTCTTTCGTGCAAATCGCGAGATAGGCAATGAGCTAATTGAGCTAAAAAATATAAGTAAGAAATTTGATGATAAAGTGATATTTGAAAATTTTAACTTTAAGCTTGAAAAGGGCGACAAGCTAGCCATCATCGGTCATAACGGCGTTGGCAAGAGTACGCTTTGTAAGATCATAATGGGCGAGCTAAAGCCTGATGCTGGCGAGGTACATATAGGTGCAACCATAGAGCCAGGCTACTTTGCACAAGATACAGTAAATAAGATAGATGGCGAGCTAAAGCTTTATGAATACTTGCAAGATGCCAAAAACAAGGACATCGACGAGATCAGAAAGTGCCTTGGCAGGATGCTCTTTAGCGGCGCTGAGCAAGAAAAGGCAGTGGGTGCGCTAAGCGGTGGCGAAAAACACCGAGTAAGACTAGCTCAGCTCATGCTTCATAGACCAAATTTACTTGTCATGGATGAGCCAAATAACCACCTCGATCTTGAGGCTATCATTGCGCTTGGCGAGGCGTTTTACAACTTTAGTGGCTCAGTTATCTGTGTGAGTCATGACAGGGAGCTAATAGACGCTTTTGCAAATAGAATTTTACACCTAAAAGGCAATGGTGAGGTTGTTGACTTTAAAGGAACATACGAAGAATACAGAGCAAATTTGGGGCTTGAGAGCTAAAATTTGTTATTCCTTGCTCCTGATTGTAGGGGCAAGATTAAAATTTATATTTACTACAAAATCTTACAAATATTAATCTAACCATATAAATTAAAAATAGCTTATAAAAATTATTAATATCCAATAAAAATACTTTATAAGTAAATAAGAAAATTAATAAGAATTTTCTAAAGCATTAGTAAGATTTGTAAAATAAAATTTATTAAATAATATTTTTATGATTCTTAGTTTAAGGGCTCTATTTAAAAATTTAATAAATTTACTTTGCAATATGGTGATATTTACTTAGTTTTTACTTTCTAAAGTAATATTAGAAATAAAATTTAACTTTATTTTTTATATTTTTGGATATAAAAAGTGTGATTTAATATTTATTTTATGTTATTTTTCTATATATTTATCTTTTAAACTTAAAAATTTAAATAAATTCGAGCTAATTATGAGCTTTTTATATAATAAAAAAGTGATATTATTATTAAAATAACAATTTATCTAAGCTATATTATTAAATATAGCTTAAAAGCTACTATAAATTTTTCTCCAAAAGTCGTTTTATCTAGGTTAAGAGCCAAAGCTTAAAAAAATAAAGTAGTAATTAATATTTAAAATATTAAATATCTATATAATTTCATTAATACATTTTTTATAAGGAGAATGGTTATGGCAACCAGAAAAGAACACGATTTTATAGGTGAGTTGGAAATCTCTGACAATTTTTATTATGGTATCCAAACATTTAGAGCTACCGAAAATTTTCACATGAGCGGTAGAACTTTAAAAGAGTATCCATACTTTGTAAAAGCATTTGCACAAATCAAAAAAGCAGCTGCACTTGCAAATAAAGAGGTTGGCGTCTTAGATCCTAAGATTGCTGATACGCTAGCAAAAGCCGCTGATAGAGTAATAGCTGGTGAGTTTTTAGATCAATTTGTGGTTGATATGGTTCAAGGTGGTGCTGGAACAAGTACAAACATGAATGCAAACGAGGTTATTACAAATATCGCACTTGAGAGCATGGGTCATAAAAAAGGTGAGTATCAATACATCCATCCTAACGATCATACAAACCTTGGACAAAGCACAAACGACACTTACCCAAGCTCAATAAAAGTAGCAACTTACGCAAAACTTACTGATTTGCTTGCTGCGATGAATCTGCTAAAAGATGAACTTGATAAAAAAGCAAAAGATTTTAAAGATATCATTAAAATGGGTAGAACTGAGCTTGAAGACGCAGTTCCTACAACACTTGGAAATACATTTAATGCATTTGCAAGCTACATTAAAAGCGATATCGAAAAGATTACAGCTGCACGCGAGTCAATGACATATCTAAATATGGGTGCAACTGCGATTGGTACAGGTATTAACTGCCACCCTGATTATAAAAATGTAGTTGTTAAAAAGTTAAAAGATATCACTGGTGTTGATTTCAAAAAAGCTGATGATTTCATTGCAGCCACACAAGATACAGCAGACTTCGTTCACGTAAGTGGCGCGTTAAAAACTGCAGCTGTTAGACTTTCAAAAATCGCAAACGACCTTCGCCTAATGAACTCAGGTCCAAGATGCGGCCTTGGCGAGATAAATTTACCACAAATGCAACCAGGCAGCTCTATCATGCCAGGCAAAGTAAATCCAGTTATCGCTGAGGTTGTAGGCGAAGCGTGCTATGAAGTAATCGGCAACGACGTAACTATCATGCTTTGCTCAGAAAGAGGCGAATTTGAGCTAAATGCATTTGAGCCAGGCATCGCTTATGCATTATTTAACTCTATATTTATCCTTGAAAACGCGATGAAAACACTAGCTGAAAAAGCTGTAAGAAAACTAACAGCAAATCCTGAAGCGTGCCTAAAATCAGTACTCGGCTCAGTTGGTATCGTAACAGCATTTAACCCATACATCGGTTACGAAAAATCTGCAAGCATCGCTAAAGAAGCTTTGCAAACAGGTAAAGCAGTTGGCGATATCTGCCTAGAGAGAGGTTATCTAAGCAAAGAAGAGATCGATAAAATTTTAGAGCCAAAAAATATGCTAAATCCAAGCATGGTTAGGTAGAAATTTAAGCAAAGTATTATTAAAAGCGTGTCAAAATTCTGGCACGCTTAAGTAAAAATTTTAGTTATAAAATTTAATAGAGGAGTTTTCAATGGATATTTCATTGATATTACAGTTGATCGTGCTCTTTGGCGCGATATTTTTGGGTGTTAGACTAGGCGGTATGGCTATTGGTTATGCTGGTGGCATCGGCGTCGTAGTTTTAACTTTAGGACTTGGATTAAAAGCAGGCAGTATACCTTGGGATGTTATTTTAATCATTATGTCCGTTATAGCTGCTATTACAGCGATGCAAGTAGCTGGTGGCCTTGATTATTTGGTGCAAATAGCCGAAGGGATACTAAGAAAACATCCAAAATACATAAATTTCTTAGCCCCAGTTGTCACTTATCTGCTAACTGTATTTGCCGGTACTGGACACACAGCATTTTCTATGATTCCAGTTATTACTGAAGTTGCAAAGACACAAAATATTAAGCCTAGCGCGCCTCTTAGTATAGCTGTTGTTGCTAGTCAGATAGCTATTACAGCAAGCCCAGTTTCAGCAGCGGTTGTCTTTATGGCTGGTGAGCATGCTTTGGGCGGACTTGGCATTAGCTATCCATTGCTATTAGCTATCTGGATACCTACAACTTTTATTGGTTGTATGCTAACGGCTCTTGTTATTAATATATTTTATAATCTTGATTTAAGTAGCGATAAAGAGTATCAAAGAAGACTTAAAGAAGGGCTAATCAAAGATGTTAAAATCGAAGAGAAAAAAGAGCTTCCAAAAGGAGCTAAACTATCTGTTTTAATATTCTTAGTTGGTGTTATCTCTGTCGTTTTATATGCTACTGCTATTAGTAAAAACGTAGGCTGGATAAAACCAAGCTATGTAACAGGCTATGAAAAAATTTATGAGACCAAAAGCCCAGATAAATTTAATGAACTAGTCGCAAAAGATATAAAAATCAAAACTGACTCAACTACTAATGTAAAATATGTAGAAGATCCAGATAAGCCTACAAAGGTGTTGGTATTAACTAGAGATAACGCTATTATGAGCTTTATGCTAGTTATCGCTACTTTAATCACACTAACTTGTGGCGTTAAAGTCGATAAGCTATTTAATACAGCTACATTTAAAAGTGGTATGACTGCGTGCGTCTGCGTGTTAGGTGTAGCGTGGCTTGGAGATACTTTTGTGGTAAATCACACCGATGCGATCAAAAATTTTGCAGGTGATTTTGTTAAAGACTATCCGTTTATGCTAGCGGTTGCGTTATTTTTTGCTAGTATGCTTCTTTATTCTCAAGCCGCTACCGCAAAGGCACTTATTCCTACGGTTATAGCTGCACTTGGCTTAACTGCTGCAAATAACGGTGACGCATATATTTTAGTTGCATCATTTGCTGCAGTTTCAGCATTGTTTGTGTTGCCAACATATCCGACACTTCTTGGAGCCGTTCAAATGGATGATACTGGAACAACTAGGATAGGTAAATATATATTCAACCACTCCTTTTTTATTCCAGGCGTTTTAGCTATTGCTTTTTCTGTCGCACTTGGATTTTTGATAGCTCCGATACTTTTATAAGTATTTTAAATCAAACTTAAGCCGAGATCTCTCTCGGCTTTTTAAATCCCTTTGAAATTTTTAATTTCTATTCAAAATCCTTAATCAAAATTTTATATTCAAATTTTTTATAAGATTGCGTTAAAAATTATATTAATTAAATTTATAATTTTTAGAATTTTACTCATTTTGATATTAGAATACCTATTTTTTAAAACTAAAAATCTAAATATAAATATTAAGTAGAATTTAATTTTATTTTCAACTTTAAATACTAGAATAACTAAAGGCAAATATCTTTTAAAGGGAGAAAGATGAGCTTAAATAGACGAGAATTTTTAAAATTCGGTGCTGGAGTTAGTATGGTTGCATCGTCCTTACCGGGTGGTGCTTTGGAAAATGCTGCAAAGCAAGATGAGAAGTACGTCCGTAGCTTTTGCGAGATGTGCTCTTCAAGATGCCCTATCGAAGCAAAGGTCGTTGATAACAAAATTTGCTTCTTAAGTGGTAATCCAAAAGCTGGCGGTACGGCGACTTCGCTTTGCGCAAGAGGTGGCTCTGGTTTTAGTCAGCTTTATGACGAAAATAGAGTCAAAAAGCCTTTGATCAGGGTCGGCGAGAGAGGCGAAAATAAATGGCGCGAGGCCAGCTGGGACGAGGCACTTGATCTAGTTGCTTCAAAAATGCTTGAGATCAAGCAAAAGTATGGCCCTGAAAGCTTTGTCTTTACCTGTAAAAGCTCACAAACGCATAAGCTAATGGTAAATTTTGCCTCATCTTATGGCTCGCCAAACTGCTTTTCACACTTTTCGTGCTGTCCGATCACATATCAAATGGTCTGCGAGCAGATGTACGGCATAGCTAAGCTAAAAAGAGACTTTGCAAATGCAAAATATATTGTAAATTTTGGCCACAATCTTTTTGAAGGCATAGTTATAGCCGATGCTAAAAAGCTTGCTAAATTCGCAGCTAAAAAAGATACAAAGCTACTTGTGCTTGAGCCAAGATTTAGCGTGGTGGCTTCAAAGGCTGATGAGTGGCTGCCAGTTAGACCTGGCACTGATCTAGCTTTTGTGCTAGCTATCATAAATACATGGATACAAAATGGCACTTATGATAAAGAATTTATTGAGAAATTTACAATTGGCTTTGATGAGATCGTTAAAAGCGTAGAGGGCAAAACGCCTGAATGGCAAGAAGCGATCACTGGCATAAAAGCAAGTGACGTTAGACGCATCGCTGATGAAATTTATAAAGCTGCTCCAAGAGTTATTTTTGATTTTGGACATAAGACCACCACGACAAGAGCTGAATACATGAGGACAAAAGCCATCATGGTGGCAAATGCGATGATGGGTAACTGGGAGGTCAAAGGTGGTCTTTTTGGTGGCAAAAATGCAAAAACCTTTAACAAGCTAGTTGGCGAGGATAAATTTCCAGTTCTTAAAAATCCAGATGAGAAATTTAAAGTGCCAAAAGTCACTAGACTTGACTTTGCTGGAGAGGCTGGTAGGCATAAATTTGTAAGTAGAAAACATGGCGTTTTGATGGATATAAATGACGCTATCTTAAACGAGAAGCCTTACGCCATAAAAGGCTGGTTTAACATCCGCTTTAACCACCTAATAAACGTTGCTGAGACGATGAAGAGCATAGAGGCTATGAAGAAGCTTGATTTTATCGTGGTAAGCGATGTTTATCTAAACGATATGGCGACATTTGCTGATGTCATCTTGCCTGAGAGTAGCTACCTAGAGCGCGACGAGGGCATAGAGGATAAGTCAGGTCTAAAGCCAGCTTATATGATAAGAAATAAAGTTATTGATCCAGTTGGCGACACAAGAGATGGGGCATTTATCTTTAGAGAGCTAGCACGCCGCATGAAGATAGATGAGCTTTACACTTGGAACGATATACGTGAGTTTAGGATGCAGCAAGCTGGCGGAGATGTAAATTTACTTGCTGCGCTGGAAAAAGATGGCTTTATCACGTGGGATGAGCCGGGAATTTTGTTTAGAGAAAAAGGCATGATCGATAAATTTGTTGCTAAATATCCAGTCGCTACTAAATTTATAGGTGAAAATGGTCTAATGGATGATATGGCTAAGCTTAAAACAAAAAGCGGCAAGATAGAGCTATTTTTGCCTGATGTCGAGGCGCAGTTTGCAGGATATGGCGCGCTAAATGATAAAGATATGGACACATTTGATGGACATGATCTTTGTTTAACTTGTGGCAAAACGCCTATTCATACCAACGGCCACACTCAGGCGGTGCCGTCGCTTCATGATCTTATGAGTGATAGCCCTATCTGGATAAATCCAAAAACAGCTAAACGTAAAAATTTACGAGATGGCGATATGGTCGTGGTGAAAAATAAATTTGGCGAGCAAAAGGGCAAGCTTATGGTGACTGAGGGCATTAGAGAAGATACACTCTTTATCTATCACGGCTTTGGACACATCACTCCAGCTCTTAAGAGTATAGATCACGTGGGGCTAAATACAAGCGTGCTTCTTAATCCAGCCGAAGGGCCAGTGGCTGCGACTATGGTTACAAATGTTGGCGTTAGCATAAGTAAAGCGTAAGGATAGAAAATGAAAAAATATATGATGATACATGATGAAAATTTATGCATCGGCTGTCAAGGCTGCTCGGTAGCTTGCAGAAGTGCAAACAACGTACCAAGGGGACTTTACCGCTTGCAGGTGCATGCAAAGATGAGTGGGACATTTCCAAATTTAAAGACTGACTTTTTACGTCAAAGCTGTGTTATGTGCGAAGATGCACCTTGTGTTGAGGTTTGCCCAACTGGCGCTAGCTTTAAAACGGCTGATGGCGTGACGCTGCTTGATCATAGAATTTGTGTTAGTTGCAAGTACTGCATCCTGGCCTGTCCATACGACGCTCGCTACGTCTTACCAAATGGCGAGATAGGCAAATGCACATTTTGCTATGAGAGTAGGCTAGAAGAGGGCAAAGAGCCAGCTTGCGTTAGCGTCTGCCCTACAAATGCCCTAACTTTTGGCGATGTAAATGATGAAAATTCTAAAATTTCAAAGAAATTAAAAGAGAGTAAATACTACTTGCCAAAAGCGGAGCTAAACACAAAACCTTCACTTGCGATGATCGCAAATACAAAAGGAGCACACCATGAATAACATGTCAGGAAGCCTAGCTCAATACTCTGAAATTTACTGGGGCTGGCCGATAGCCGTTTATCTATTTTTAGCAGGACTTAGTGCGGGTGCTAGCATTGTTGCTGTGCTCATTTCAAAAAAATATGGCAAAGAGAACTACTACTTTAAAGCAGCCACTCTTATCGCTCCAGTGGCGATCGTCTTTGGACTTGCTCTTTTGGTGCTTGATCTTGGCAAGCCGCTTAGCTTTTACTGGATACTCTTACTTTACAACTTCGACTCAGTTATGTCAATAGGCGTTGCGCTACTTCTAGTTTATACGCCTCTTAGCGTTATATACGCGCTTGGTGCATTTAAAAACGAGATCGCAATGATTAAAATTTCTCTTTTTGACGTGGTTGCAAATTTTGCTAGCAAGCTTTCAAGCCTACTTGAAATTTTGCTTTTTATCCTAGGCATTGGCGTTGGTGCATATACAGGCTTTTTGCTAAGCGCGGCTCACAAGATCGCACTTTGGAATACATCAGTCTTGCCGGTATTATTTTTAGTATCAGGCTTGAGCTGTGCTGGTGCATTTACGTTACTTGTTGGCGTACTAAAAGATAAGGCAAAAGGACAAAACGATATTGCACACTATTTATTAAAATTTGATTTTTTTGCGATTATTGCCGAGTTTTTGCTCATAGTTGCTCTGTTTATGGTTGTAAAAGGTGCAAGCACAAGTGGTGCAGAGAGCGTAGCAAACGCACTTAGCGTAAATTCTCTTGGGCTAATGTTTTATGTTGGCGTCATTGGTTTTGGTATGGCTTTGCCTATTATTTTAGACTTAAGCGTTTTAAAGGTGCATGATTTTAAACGCGAATTTGCCGTGATCAACGCATTATTCGTAATATGTGGCGTCTTTTTGCTAAGGTGTTACATTGTCTATGCGGGGCAAATTTTTATTTAATGCTTAAAAAATAATTTTAATTTTGAATTTACCTATTAAATATTACAATAGTGCTAAATCTTAATAAAACTTATTTTTTAGGAGAGAGATTTGAAAATTTTGCTTTTAGAAGATGATTTAGGGTTTCAAGAGAGCGTCTGTGAGTTTTTGCAGACGCTTGATTATGAAGTTACAGCGGTGAGCGATGGCCAAGAAGCGTGTGATCTGATAGAGAAAAATTTCTATCATCTTTTTATACTTGATATAAAAGTGCCTGGCGTAAATGGACATGAGGTTATCAAGTATATAAGGAGTTTAAATCCAAGCGCTCCTATCATGATAACAACATCTTTAGTTGATATAGGCGATATGGCTATTGGCTATGAGCTTGGCTGTAACGAATACCTAAAAAAGCCATTTGAGCTTGCTGAGCTTAAATTTAGAGTAGCTGAGCTTATGAGAAAATACTATGGAACTGACGATAAAAACATAGTAAAGATCAATGACGAGTTTAGCTTTAATCTAAACAAGCGTGCGCTATTTAAAAACGGCAAAATGGTCGATCTTAGCGCAAAAGAAGTTGCACTTGTTGAGTGTCTAGTTTCACATCTAAATTCTTACGTCAGCATGGAAGAGCTAAGAGATCTTGTCTGGAATGATAAAGAGATAGAAGGCGCTGATATCAGAATGCATGTTTTAAAGATAAGAAACAAAACAACCAGTGACTTTATCATCTCAAAGAGGCGCATAGGCTATAAAATAGATGCACAAGAGCTTTAAGATCCAGATCATAGCGACATTTGTGATAATGTCGCTATTTTGTTTTCAAAGCTTTGTGATCCTAAATTTAAGCCAAAAAAACAGCACTTCAAAAGCTCTTTTTGGTGCGATGAAGCATGAAACTATTATCAAAAATTCGTTTTTAAAAAATGAAAATATAACTCCTTCTTTAAAGTATAAATTTGCGATCTATGATGTAAATTTTAATCCTATTATTTCAAATCTTACCAAGCAGCCAAGCAACTTTAAGTTTGTAACACTTGAAGAAAATGGCTACTTGTTTTACAAAAGTTTTTTTATAAAGGATAAAACGCCTTATTATATTGTCGTTGAAAAAGAGCTTGATAATGAAAAAAGCATATTTCTAGCGGCACTTATGCTCCTTGTCATCCTTGTGGCTGTGCTTTTTATCGTATATTTCTTATATCTAAGCAGCGTTAAGCCTTATAAAGAGTTTCAAAAGTATATGAATAACTTCTTTAATGACGCCATGCACGAGCTAAAGACCCCACTTGGCGTGGCTGGCATGAACCTTGAGATGCTTGGGCTTGAAAACAAGTATATAACTCGCATCAAAAACGCCCTAAAACAGATGCAAATAACCTACGAAGATGTCGAATATTTCATAAAGCGAGGCTATATAAAATTCCCACTTGAGCGCCTAAATTTGGGCGAGCATATAATAGAGCGAGTAAAATTTCTCTCAAGCGTGGCTGATGTCAAACACATCGAGATAAAGACAAATTTAGAAGGCGATGCATTTACTATGCTAAGCAAGGTCGAAGCTCAGCGCATCATCGACAACACCATAACAAACGCCATAAAATACAGCCAAAAAGAGAGCGAAATACTAATAAATTTAAGCTTTGAAAATGACCGGATAAAGCTTAGCGTGCAAGACTTTGGCAAGGGGATAAAGGACGTTAAAAAGGTCTGGAAACGTTATGTAAGAGAGGATGAAATCCAAGGCGGCTTTGGACTTGGGCTAAATATCGTCAGTGAAATTTGCCAAAAACATGGCATTACATACGGCGTTGATAGCGTCTACGGCGAGGGCAGCACCTTTTACTATAAATTTAAACGAGCTTAGATTAAGCATAAAAGCGTAAAATGAAGCCTTAAATTTAGAAGGAAAAACTTTGGATAGAATCGTTGAAATCGAAAAAGTAAGCTTTGAAAACGACTTTGAAGTCTCGCTAAGACCTAGCAAATTTGAAGACTACATCGGTCAAGAAAAGATAAAACAAAATTTAGACGTCTTTATAAAAGCAGCCAAAAAGCGAAATGAGTGCCTAGATCACGTGCTATTTTACGGCCCTCCAGGGCTTGGTAAAACCACCCTTGCTCACATCATCGCAAACGAAATGGGCGTAAGTATCAAAATGACCGCAGCACCGATGATAGAAAAGAGTGGCGACCTGGCGGCAATCCTTACAAATTTACAAGAGGGCGACGTGCTTTTTATCGATGAGATCCACCGCCTAAGCCCAGCTATCGAGGAGGTGCTTTACCCTGCGATGGAGGACTTTAGGCTAGACATCATCATAGGCTCAGGGCCTGCGGCTCAGACTATCAAGATAGACTTGCCAAAATTTACACTTATTGGCGCAACGACGCGTGCTGGCATGATCTCAGCACCACTTAGAGACCGCTTTGGGATGGACTTTAGGCTGCAGTTTTACACAAGTAGTGAGCTAAGCCGTATCGTACAGATCGCCTCAGCCAAGCTTGGTAAAGAGTGCGACAAAAACGCATCTTTGGAGATCGCCAAACGCTCACGCGCAACGCCTAGGATCGCTCTTAGGCTTTTAAAGCGGATTCGCGACTTTGCCGAGGTAAATGACGAGCAAATCATCAGTCACGAGCGTGCAAAAGAGGGGCTTAACGCACTTGGTGTAAATTCGCTTGGATTTGATGAGATGGATATTAGGTATTTAGAAATTTTGATGCAAGCAAGGCACCGCCCTATGGGACTTAGCACGATCGCAGCGGCGCTTAGCGAGGATGAGGGCACGGTTGAGGATGTCATTGAGCCATATCTGCTTGCAAATGGCTTTATCGAGCGCACCGCAAAGGGTAGGATCGCGAGTGCGAAGTGCTTTGAGACCTTTAACATCAAGATCGACATCGAAAAAGGGCTTTTTGAGTAGCAAAATTTAAATTTGGAGCAAAAATGGGTGAGCCACATCTTTGTCCTAAGTGCAAGCAAAGGACGATTTACTTTGATGGGATCTGTTATGATTGCAGACAAAAAGAGAAGCTGGAGTTTTATCAAGGCTTAAGCGAAGATGAGATTAAGCAAAAGCTAAAAAATGTCCTAGCCCACACAGAAGATATTGGCAAATATGATGAAATTTATAGCGATCTTGTCTATATTTTCTACCTGCATGGCATTTGCGACGAGCAGATAATAAAAGAAGTGACCAAAGAGTGTGAGTACTATCCATTTGAAATTTACAAAAACGCTCCAAGTGACGTGAGAGATGAGCTCATAAATAGTCTAAATGGCGCTGAAAATATCGTAAAAATAAATCACATCCTTTGCGCACTTGCCTGGCAGGGCGATGAGGTGGTAAGGGAGCTATTTTTTAAGCTCTATAATGCGCCAAAGCCTTGGAAGGCGAAGCTTCATGTTGATATGGACGGATATGCGCAGGTTGCTGGCTGGAGCTTTGACGAGAGTGGCAAGAGAAGAAGCCTAGTTTTTGATAAGTGTTTTACATGTGAGCCAAGCCAAAATGTAGACGCAAGCGTTAAATTTAAAGCACTAAGCGATGAAAAATGTAAATTTTGTAGCAGCGAGATGCTGGAATTTATCATCAAAAAAGAGAGCCTAAAACGAATTGGTCTAGAGCTTAAAAATGACACTGTGCTTAAATTTTGTCCAACATGCGTTGGCCTTGTGCAGTACTTTTGCCAAAATGATGGTAATAGCGTGCAAACAGAGATAGTAGGCAAGGGTGATAGCGAAGACTATTTAAGAGATGCTGTGGCAACGCTCGATGGGCAAAATTTCGAGCTAGCCAGTGAGGTTTGCGCTCACTACTCGTATATGATAGATAGCGAAATTTTGCTTGGTGGATATCCGAAGTGGGAGCAAGATGCTGAGCATTTAAAATGTCCAAAATGTAGCAAAAGCATGAAATATCTAGCACAAATTCCTCTTGGAAGTCTAGTAGATGGCGAGGGAACTATATATGTTCAAATCTGTGATGAATGCGAGATCATCGGGGCAAATTTTCAGTGCACGTAAAAGGCTAAATTTATATGAGCTTTTGAGCTAGAAATTTTACGTAAAACTATAAATTTATCTAAATTTACTAAGCGCCAGTAGCATGCTAAAAATGTCAAAAGCCTAGCCACACTTGCTAGCTTTGCAAGCTTGATGGCAAAGAGCTTGAGCAAATTTGGGAAGCAAATGAGCAGCTTTGATAAATTTGCTATAATTACCCCATTTTAAGGGAGCAAGATGAACAATAGACTATTTTTTGGAATTTTTGTATTTTGTGCTTTGGCTTTGGTGGTCTATCTTTTTAAACCATATCTGCTTGATATTTTTATCGCTGCACTGCTTGCTGTCGCGGTTTCAAATGTCCAAATCGCATTTTTATCGCTCACTAAAAACCGCAAGACGCTTTCATCGGCTCTTACCACGTCTGTGCTTCTTTGCTTATTTATCGCTCCACTTCTTTATGCGGTAGTTGAGATCGCAAAATACGCAGCTGGCTTTGATATAAACAATGTCACAAAGACTATCGAATTTATTAAAAATTATGATTTTAGGATGCCTGAGTCGATAAATTTTTTAGAGCCAAAGATAAAAGAATTTATCGGCGGACTTGATATTAAGATGCTGTTTTCTCAACTTGCGACAAATCTTGCAAGTCTAGGTAAGTTAAGCCTTAAATTTGGCGTTGATATGATTATTATTTTGGTCTTTTTCTTCTTTTGCAATCTTTATGGCAATGAACTAATCAGCTATCTAAAATATGCACTTCCGCTAAAGCAAGATGACACAGAATCTATTTTAAGCGAGGTTGGTAACGTGATGAGTGTCGTTTTTTACTCAACCATCGCAAATATGATAATCCAAGGCTTTTTATTTGCTATTGTCACAAGCTTTTACGGCTATGACGGCGTGCTAACTGGCATCTTTTTTAGCTTTGCTTCACTTATTCCAGTTGTTGGCGGTATTTTGGCGTGGGCGCCTATTAGCATTTATGAGTTTGCAAATGGCAACACAGCAGCAGCGATAACTATCGCAATTTACACGATCGTAGTGATCTCGTTTGCAGCTGATACGCTTTTAAAGCCACTTGTTATTAAATTTATAAACTCGAAGCTGGTTAAAATACCAACAAAGATAAATGAGCTTCTTATATTCTTTGCGATGCTTGCAGGTATCACGACATTTGGGTTTTGGGGTGTGATCCTTGGACCTGCGATCGTTACATTTTTTATCTCAACTATCAAACTTTATACGCTTTTGCGAGAGAGAAATTTTGTATAAAAATAGGAACAAATATGATCTATGAAGATAAATTTATAAAAATCGAGCGTGAGGACAATGAACTTCCATGGATAAAAATTTTTACCATTAAGCCATTTCGTGAGCTAAGCGATTGCGATGAAGCGAGTAAGGCAAGGCTTTTTGAGGCGATACTAGTAGCTGAAAAGGCGATGCTTGAGTTTTATAAACCAACCAAAATAAATATTGCAAGCTTTGGAAACTACGTGCCACGCGTGCATATTCATGTTATTGCTAGATTTAGTAGTGACGCATTTTTTCCAGATAGCGTTTGGGCTAATCCAAAAAGAAAAAGCGAGCTTGCGTTGCCAGAATTTAATAAATTTGCAAAATTTTTAGAAGAAAAGTTAAGGGCTAGTTTTGAATAAATATAAAAAATATCTTAATTTCTATATTATTTTTATCTTTATCATAGTGCTTGGAGGGCTTTTTTACTTTCTTTACAGCTCTTATATGGCTGAAAAGATGCAAAATAATATGCGAGTCTTTTTTGATTACCAGGTAAAACAGCTTAATAAAAGTATAGATGATGAGAAATTTTCATCAATGGCGATCTCGATCTTGCTTGCTCAAAATGAATCCATACAAATGTGCTTGCTAGGGCAAAGCCGCGATGAATGCATAAAAAATATCGAAAATTTGACCAAAACCCTTGGCGCAGCATCGATGTATAACAACATTAAGCTTCACATTTATGATAAAGATCTAAAAAGCTATGTAAGGAGCTGGGATCTAAACAGATATGGCGATATGATCGCTAGTAGCAGGTTTTTAGTGCAAGAGTCAAGGCATCAAAACAAGCCCATGGTCGGCATCGAGGCGTGGTATGCTGGAACGCATATAAGGGCTGTCTCAAACGTAATACGTGATGGTAAAATTATTGGCAACATCGAGGTTTTATTAAATTTTGACTCACTTGGTAATTATTTTAAAAAGCAAGGAATTGATCTATTTGTTCTTTTAGCTAAAGACAAGATGCCATCTCGTAAAAGTATTCCAAGTGATCAAATTTTAAATGATTATTACATCGAAAATTTAAGCAGTGCAAATTTAAATATAGTAGGTTTTTTGCGTGATATTAATTTTAAAGAATATGAGTTTTACGTTTATAAAACACACTACTTTTGCGTGGTACCATTAATAGACGCTAGCAACACACAGATAGGTTACTACGTGCTTCATGTAAATACAAATGAAAAAGAGCGAAATATTTCACAAAATTATTTCGAGTCAGAAGAGCTTTTTTAATTTAAGCTATTTAATAAAATTTTTATTTGTATTTTAGATAGAAATGGTGGAAGCGAGGGGGATCGAACCCCTGTCCAAAAACAAAATGCATACAGCCTCTACACGCTTAGCAAAAGTGAAAATTTCATCTAAAAAGGCTCACTTTCCAAAACCAAAATTTAGACTAAGACTAAAATTTCAGCTAGCAAGCAGTCACTTTGCGAGCCTACTCTAGCTAAATTACTTGCTTTTGTCCTAGCTAGAATTAGACTAAGCAAGGCTCAACTGAACTTACGCAGCTTTAGCGTAAGCAGGAGCGAAATTAACGTTGTTTGCGTTTAAATTTAATTTGAGCTTTTTACGCTTTGCTCAAAGCGACGTGCCACCATACACACTCTGCTCCTGTCGAAGCCAAGTCGCTCCCAAAAAATAAAATGGTTAGTGAATTATTTAGTTAAGTTTTGCAGGCACATCAATGATTTTTGGCTCAAGAACACTAAAATATTCAAAATCGTTCTCGACGTCATCTTTATATTTATTAAACTGATCGCTAATAAGTAGTAACCAATCTATAAATTTATCATTTGCTGGCCCTTTTAGACTTCTTGCTTCTTGAGTTATCTCTTCAGCTAAAGTTGTAAGCTTTAATATCGGATCAAGATGCATGAATCCTGCTGCTGATTTAATATTATGAAAAATCCTAGTAAGCTCTAGGATGCTATCTTTATATTTATCAGCTCTTCCTAAATTTATTATCAAAGGCTCGAGTAAATCGCACATTAAAGCATAGTGAGATAAAAATTCTTCAACTATATCATAAGAGTAATCTATTTCAAGCCTTTTTAATATACCCATTTTTATGTCCTTAAGAAATTGGCGTAATTGTAGCAAAAATTTGATAAAATTGTTAGCCTTTTAGCTAAAAATCCTTGGAGCTTGCAATGAAAAATGAAAAAACTCAGAAGAAAAAACTAAGCATAAGTGATATAAAAAACAAAAAAGGCATTGAGCCTATTGTAATGATAACTGCCTATGATGCGTTATTTGCTAAGCTTTTTGATGATTATGCTGATATTATTTTGGTTGGCGATAGCTTAAATATGAGTTTTAATATGCAAGAAAGCACGATAAGTGCGGACATGAATACCATGCTTTATCATACAAAGGCCGTTTGTGCCGGAGCTAAAAATACTTTTATCATGGCAGATATGCCATTTGGCAGCTACACAGATGAAAAGCAAGCGATAAAAAACGCGATGAAATTTTTCAAGCAGACAAATGCCGATGCAGTAAAGCTCGAAGTTGGCATGCACCAAGTAAATTTAGTAAAGCGCCTTTGTGAAGAGGGCATAAACGTTATGGCTCACATTGGCTTAAAGCCTCAGTTTTATAAATTTGAAGGTGGCTATAAGATAAAAGGCAGAAGCGAGATCGAGGCAAAAGAATTAATTGAAGAGGCTTTGGCGTTCGAGCAAGCTGGAACATTTGGTATCTTGCTTGAAGGCACGATGAGTAGCGTGGCTAGCGAGATAACAAAGCAAGCTCATATACCAGTTATTGGCATTGGGTCTGGGGTAAATGTCGATGGACAAGTGCTTGTATGGTCTGATATGCTTGGATTTTTCGAGGACTTTAAGCCAAAATTTGTAAAACGCTATCTTGATGGAGCGGATATTGTAAGAAAGAGTGTGCAATCCTACGCAAATGATGTAAAAGGCAAAATTTTTCCAAGTAAAGAATTTTGCTATTAGGATGATTAATTAAAAGAACGTGGCAAAATTAAATTTCTTTATAGCCTTTTATATCAAGACCAAAGCCTGCAAGGCTTACAAATTCTTTATTTTTATTTGAGCTTAAAAGCTCAATTTCGCTTATGCCAAAATACTTTAAAATTTGTGCCCCAATGCCATAATCTTTTTGTGAGCTTGCATCGCTTTTATTGCTGTCTAAAAATAGTAACACTCCGCCATTTTTACTTAAAAAATCCAACGATTTTAATAAATTATCAAATTTATCTCCGCTTAAAAGCTCATGGTCTTTGCTTATTTTTTGAAATTTTACATTAGTTTGTGCTTTTATCTTTCCGAAAATATAGGCAGCGTGATTTTTATTTTCGTGATCTTTTATGTCATATCTTTTTGCTTCAAAACCACAGATTTTTACACTCTTTGCAGGCGAAACCTCTATTAAGCTTTCGTGGCTAAGTCTGTATTCTACTAATTCAGAAACGCTTATCATATTTAGGTTAAATTTTTTACAGAATTTCTCCAGATAATCACGTCTTGCCATTGTGCCATCTTCCTTTACGATCTCACAAATCGCTGCCATTGGGCTAACGCCAGCGAGTTTGCAAAGATCAACTGATCCTTCAGTGTGACCTGTTCGAACGAGTACGCCACCTTTTTTTGCAATAAGCGGAAATATATGCCCAGGCCTTACAAAATTTTCAGGCACTGAATCAATACTGGCAGCAAGTCTAATCGTCATATCACGCTCATAAGCACTTACGCCTGTCGTTGCTTCCTTTGCGTCAATTGTGACAGTAAATGCGGTTTCGTGACTAGATGTATTTTCAGAAACCATTAGCGGCAAATCAAGTCTTTTTGCATTTGCTTCATCCATCGCAAGGCAAAGCACACCTTTTGCATGAGTGATCGCAAAATTTACCTTTTGCATATCGCTGCTTGCCGCTGAAAAGACCAGGTCTCCTTCATTCTCACGGTCCTCATCATCGACCATAATTACCATTTTGCCATTTTTTATATCTTCAATCGCTTTTAATACATTTTCAAATGCCATAAATTTCCCTTATTAAATTTTTACGATTATATTGATTTTTTGATAACTTAGAGATAAAAATATTAATTTTGATTTGTCTTGTATCAATTATTTAGAAATTTTAGAAAAAGATTTATTTTTAAATATATGCGATTTAGTGGTGATAACTTAGATTTTATTTCTCAATTTATTTTATATGTAAAATTTTAAAACATAATTTTTTAATAAAATTCACTATTTTTAAGAATAACAATAACTGAGAAAAATGGGAGTTAAAGAATAATAGATGGCGCAGCGGACGGGGCTCGAACCCGCGACCTCCGCCGTGACAGGGCGGCATTCTAACCAACTGAACTACCGCTGCACCTAAAATGGTGGTCGCTATAAGACTCGAACTTATGACATCCACCTTGTAAGGGTGGCGCTCTACCAACTGAGCTAAGCGACCTAAAAATTTAAAAATATCTGGCGACCCTTAGAGGATTTGAACCTCTGTTTCTACACAGAGAAAGTAGAGTCCTGAGCCACTAGACGAAAGGGTCATAAACCCAAAAATGGTGTCCTGCGTTGGATTCGAACCAACGGCCCCCTCATTAAAAGTGAGATGCTCTACCGACTGAGCTAGCAAGACATTTGTTTAAAAAAGAATTGAGATTATACAAAAAACATTATTACATGTCAAGAAAAGGATGCTTAAAATTTGTTTTTGGCTAATATTAATTGTACGGTTAAGCTGATTTGACATCGGTAAATTTTTAAAATAAAAAATACATAATAAAGGTCATTTGTAAGATATGCGGACACCAAATGGATGAATATTGGTTTTGCTAAGATATGTTTTTATTGTAAAGTTCTTCTATATTAAGTATCTTACTTTTTAGCCTCATGTGAACAGCTATTGCTATACTATAGATGATGTGTGATTCATAATAGTAAGAATTGTAGTGAATCGACGACATTGATTGCACATATGGCTAAATAAATTATTTTGAACTAATAAATTGATGCATAGAGTTATTTAAAGACAGCATATATTTGAGATATCCACCTAAATAAATTCTAATTACCCCGTATAAGTTAAATCAAGCTTATAAATAGTACTTGAAAAATATTTTAAACCGTGTTCAATAAATAAAAATCTATAAGAAAATAAATCTAGGATATTTAAGATTAGGATTAAACCCCATTAATAGGGGTTTAATAAATTAAATAATTATAGTCCATCAAAAGGATTTGAAACTACATCTTTGCGATCTACTATGTAAGGTATGATAGCTGCATGACGAGCTCTTTTGATCGCTTTTTCTACCATCTCTTGATGTCTTTTTGATGTGCCAGTTAAACGTCTTGGCATTATTTTAAATCTCTCTGATAAACAATACTTTAAAAGGGAAGTATCTTTATAGTCTATAAAATCAATTTTTGCTTCTGTAAATTTGCAATATTTACGTGAATATTTTCTTTTTTCTGCCATTTTTTATCCTTTAAAATTAAAACGGTATTTCGTTATCGCCATCAAAATTGTCGGCGTCGACGTTTATATCAGGGATTTTTTCTTCATAGTACTCTTGTGATTTTTTGTTTTGTGGCTGCATTTGCTGTCTTTGTGATGCTGAGTTTTGATATCCACCATCGCCATAGTTATTGTTTGAGCCATAGTTTCGTTGTTGTGAGTACGAACTATTTTGATTAAATCCACCTTGGTTTTGTCCACTAGCTCCGCTATTTCCACCAAGCATCTCCATATTTTCAACTACAATTGAGTGTTTTGAACGGTTTTGCCCATTATTGTCGGTCCACTGATCAAATTTCAATCTTCCTTCAACTAAAAGTTTGGAGCCCTTGCTTAAATATTGATTTGCTATTTCAGCTGATTTTCCAAAGAATGATATGTCAATAAAGCACGTTTCTTCACGTTTCTCACCGTTAGTATTAAATTTTCTAGTAACAGCAATACCAGAATTTCCTATAGCAGATCCACTAGTAGTATATCTAAGCTCTATATCTCTAGTTAAATTTCCAACCAAGACTACTTTATTGAACATTTTTTATCCTTGATTATTCTTCTGTAAAAGTTTGCTCGTCTACTTTTTCAACTCTTGGCTCACGTGGTGCTCTTGGCTCGCGAGTCTCTTTTTTGATAGTTTGCTTGATACCTTTGCAAAGTCTTTCCCAAGCCGCGATTTCGCGTTTATTTTCATATTTAACGCTTAAAAATCTTATGATATCTTCAGTGATTCTTACGTTTCTTGTAAGCTCTGCAAGAAGTGCTGGTGGAGCTTTGTAGTAGATAACAAAGTATGTTCCACGCTCATATTTTTTTATGGTATAGGCTAACTTTCTAGTACCCATCTCAACGACAGTAGTGATCTCTCCGCCGTTTTTTGTTATGACTTCTTTTACGAAATCAACCTTAGCTTTAACTTCCTCTTCCGTTAGTGTCGGCTTAAGAATAAATAAAAGCTCATAATGTTTCATTTTTTCTCCTTATGGATATTTAGCTCACTTTGTGAGCAAGGATTTTGCATTAAGCAGGGGTGGATTTTAGCTTAAAATTACTTAATGTTTGCTGTTGATATTAGATGCTGTAAGTTTAAAATGGTAGATAGAACAAAAATTTCTTTATCCATTTTTGTGTTTGTTTTTAGCTCTAGTTCGGCTGAATTTAGAGTTTTAAATATTTCTAGATATGTATTTAAATTTAGTTTTAAACTATTGGTTTTTAGTAAATTTGCGACATTTACAGGCGGTTGATAACCAATTGCCTCATCTAAATTTAAGCGACCATTTATCTTTATATAAGAGTAAATTTTAAATAGCCTAAAAAATGCTTTGTAAAGTGAGTTTAGAAGTAAAATTTCATTAAAATTTGGATCTTCTAGATAGGTAAAAAAGTCGTTTTTTATATCTTTTAGTGCCATAAATTTGTTAAAAAAATCATCAAAATTTATCCCGCCAAGTCCAAAAACCAGCCTTTTTACATCATCTTGTTCGATGTGGGTGTTTAGGCTCTTTAGCTTTGTTAGCTCGCTTGCTGCAAGGTATAAATTTTCATTATGCGTAAAGTAAAGCTCATAAAGTGCGTTTTTGGTTATGTTTAGACCAATTTTAGCTGCGCTTTTAGCTAGCAAATTTATCGCTTCATCTGGAGTTGAAGGCTTGAAAAATCTAGCAAAATTTGTCCCAAAAGCCTTTTGCGTATCAAAAACTAGCTTCATATCTGCCTCATAAAGCTCAAACAAAAAGTAGTTGTCCTGGCTTTTTGAACAAAGCGAGATGAGCTCTTTTAGCTCTTTTGCTGGGATCTTTTTGTCGCTTTTTATATAAAGGATATTTTTGCCGCCAAAAAGCGACTGCTCGCTTAGGTGAGAGCTTGCTTGCGCGTAGTTGTACTCGTCAAAATAAAGGCTTAATAAATTTGCATCTTCGCTTGAGTAAAAGCTCAAAATTTCTTTGCCAAAAAGTTCGATCTGAAACTCATCCGCTCCAAAAAGCAAGAAGTAGTTGCTTAAATTTGCATTTGCTAAATTTAGCTCCAAATCTTTTCTATACATCGATCTTTCTTACCACTTTTGCAAAAATTTTAGCACTCGCGATGTCGGCCTCTGTGATCTTTACGATGAGCTTTTGAAGTAAATTTGCGCTGTATCCAGTTATAAAAATTCTAGCTCCAACAAAATGATCATCAAGCTTGGCAATCAAGACATTTTGGTTTTCGCTCACATAGCAGCGCACCTCTTTGCCGATATTTGCGGCTACCCAGCGTGCAAATTTCCTATCCATAAAGTCGTAGGCCACCTTGTCAGCTTCTCTTTCAAGCTCGCTTAAATTTGCACATGTACTTTGTATGTTTAAAAGTAAGAAGTTGTAAAGCTTATCATCTTTTGAAATTTTAGCCTTTAAAAGCCTGTGTAAGATAAGGTCGGAGTAGCGTCTAATAGGGCTTGTAAAGTGCGTGTATCTATCAAATCCAAGCCCAAAGTGGCCTAAATTTTCACTTGAGTACTCAGCCTTTTTTTGAGACTTGATGATGAGCTTATCTATCTCTTCACGGTTGCCAAGTTCATCGGCTTTTAGCTGTATCTTTCTTATTAAATTTGCAAGATCGTTTTCATAAGTAAAGTCAAGCCCCAGAAGTTGTAGGTCCTCAAGCAAGGTATCTATCTTTTTAAAATCAGGCGAAGCATGGTTTCTAAAAACACCTTTTGTGATGAGCTTTGCGGCAGCTTTATTTGCTAAAAGCATGCAGTCCTCGACAAGTCTATGTGAGTCGGAGTCGCTTTCAAACCTAGTTTGCGAAATTCGCCCCTCTTCATCAAGGCTCATTCTAAGCTCTTTTGTCCTAAAATCAAATGCGTGCAAAAGCCTTTTTTTGCGAAGCTTTGTAGTGAGTTTAAAAAGTGGCTTGATCCATGAAATTTCACACTCTTTTTTACCTTCTAAAATTTCATCGATTTCATCGTAGTTAAAGCGCCTTTTTGAAAGGATGATCGCTTCAAAAAGCTCCTCTTTTTTTACCTCATTATTCGCATCAAGTGAAATTTTAAAACAAAATGCAAGGCGAGGCACATTTGGCTTTAGCGAGCAGATATTTTCACTGAGCGCGCGCGGCAACATCGGTACTGAGATGTGCGGAAAGTAGATCGAAAAGCCTCTTTTTTTAGCCTCGCTGTCAATAGCGCTATATGCGGTCACATACTCGCTTACATCAGCGATTGCAACGTAAATTTCATGCTTTTTCTCATCGAAATATATCGCATCGTCAAAGTCTTTAGCATCGACTGGATCGATCGTACAAAAGTCTAAATTTCTTAGATCAACTCTGTTTGGATACATGCTAGCATCGACTTCGTCACCAAAAGCCTTTGCTTCAAGCTCGCAAGCCTCGCTAAATTTATCGTTTTTATTATAAATAGCAAGCGAAATTTTTTCATCACTTAGCGGATCGTCTAAATTTCCTAAAACCTCGACTATTTCGTTGTTTAGGTTGTTTATCTTAAGCAGCGTCCCAAGAGGAAGCATCTTTAGGCTTTTTTGCGTCGCTTTTAAGGTAGTGCTTAGTCCAGTTTTTAAATTTACACCTAAAATGGCCGCTCCAAAGCGTTTTGTATAGACCACACTTGTCTCATTGGCAAGCTTTAGGCTCATTACTATTTTAGCGCTTTGGCGTTTTTTCTTAAGCGGCAAAAGCTTTGCTAGCACGATATCGCCAAGGTGAGAGTTGTTTAAATTTTTATTTTCTACGATGATATCTTGCTTGAAGCGTTTATCAAATGGCATGATAAAGCCAGTTGCGTTTTGACTGATGTCTAGCTTGCCGCAGACATAGCCATTGTTTAGGTAAAATTTATCTTTATGGGAGCTTACGGCACCAAGATTTAAGAGATTTCGTAAAATCTCTTTATCTTCGTTTGAAACTTCTTTTTCCTTGATGCCAACTAGTAGTGAGGTTAGAAATTCTTTCACAAATTATCTTTGACTTTAGCGACAGCCATTAAAAACGTATCATGTCCAAAGCCGTATTCGTCAAGAAGAGGTAGAGTATTTTGTATACTTATATCATCAAGTTGATTAAAGATATTTACAGCTGTTTTTATCACTTTTAGGGCTTTCGCGTAATCTTTTATATGATCTGGTGCCTCTTCTGGATTGTTTGAATAGAGTATTGAGCTGCTAAGCTCTGTCTCAAGGTTCCATTGTTCAAAAATTTTAGCTGTAACTTCTTCATTTGACATATCTAAAATTTCTGTTTCAAATAGGGCAAGATCGATTGGGCTAGATATATTTTTAAGTTTTTCTCTAAATTCGATGTCTTGTTTATTTTCAGCTAATTCATGAGCAAGAACTATCTTGCCAATCTCAAGCATAAATGAAGCTGGAGAGAGAATTTCTAGACTTTTAGGATTAACTTTAGAATGCCAATTGTACATCAGTGCATTTTGTATTATCGAGATATTTAAAAAATCTTGTGTAGTAATGCCATAAGGCTCTAAATTTATAGAAAAGCTCTTTTTAATCGTACTTGAAAGCGCAAAACCTCGAATAGTAGCCATACCAAAAAGAGAAATAGCTCTTGCAATGGTTGTGATCTCTTGAGAAAACCCATAAAGTGGAGAGTTTGCTGAACGCAAGATATTTGCTGTTAGCATCGGATCCTTTTCGACCACTTTTGTAAGATCACTTATTGAGCTATTTTCATCCGCATGTAAGCGTTGAATTTGTATAACTGTGTCATCTAATGGTGGAAGTGCTTTGATTTTTTTAAAAACTGATTCATTCATTGAGTTATCTCTTTTTTTGAAATTTCAGCGTATTTTATCAAAATAAATTATCATAAAACTTAAAAAGAGTTTCTGTATATTTCAGCCGAATTTTTGCTGGTTAAAGTTATAATTTTGCCAAATTTTAATAATAGGAGTAACAATGGCTATAAATGTTTATTATGATAAAGACTGCGATTTAAGCCTTATTCAAAGTAAAAAAGTAGCAATCATCGGCTTTGGTTCACAAGGTCATGCACATGCTGAAAATTTAAGAGATAACGGTGTAAGCGTTGTGATTGGCCTTTCAAAAGGTGGTAAAAGCTGGGCAAAAGCTGAAGCAAAAGGCTTTGAGGTAAAAACCGTAAGTGAAGCTACAAAGGGCGCTGATGTGGTTATGATTTTAACTCCAGATGAGCTTCAAGCAGAAATTTATAAAAACGAGATCGAGCCAAATTTAAAAGATCACGCTGCTATCGCGTTTGGACATGGTTTTAATGTTCATTTTGGCCAGATAAAAGCTCCAGCAAATATAGATGTCATTATGATCGCTCCAAAAGCTCCAGGACACACAGTTAGAAGCGAATTTGTAAGAGGCGGTGGTATACCTGATCTTATCGCTGTTGAGCAAAATGCAAGTGGAAAGGCAAAAGAGATCGCTCTAAGCTATGCTTGCGGTATAGGTGGCGGTAGAACCGGCATCATCGAGACTACATTTAAAGATGAAACTGAAACAGATTTGTTTGGTGAGCAAGCTGTGCTTTGCGGCGGTCTTTGCGCACTAGTAAATGCTGGCTTTGATACACTTGTAGAGGCTGGTTATGAGCCTGAGATGGCATATTTTGAGTGCTTGCATGAGTTAAAATTAATCGTTGATCTAATGTATCAAGGTGGCATGGCTGATATGCGCTACTCTATCTCAAATACTGCTGAGTACGGTGATTACGTAAGCGGTGTAAGAGTGGTTGGCGAAGAGAGCAGAAAAGCTATGAAAGAAGTTTTAAAAGAGATTCAAAATGGCAAATTTGCAAAAGACTTTATCTTGGAGAGAAAAGCAGGATATGTTAGAATGAACGCTGAGCGTGGTATAGCTGAGAGAAGCTTGCTAAATCAAACTGGCAAAAAACTTCGTTCAATGATGCCTTGGATTACAAGCGGCAAACTTATAGATCAAAACAAAAACTAAACTTTGAGCGAAAAAAAAACTACAAAGAAGCGACCTACAAAAAAGAGTGCAGGTCGCTCTCACAATAAAACCTATCTTGGTATCGGCATTATCGCGGCTATTTTGATAATAGCGCTTAGCGTAGCTCTTAGTATAAAAAATAATGGTGCAGAACAGATAAGTAAAACAAATGAGCCAAAAATAGAGAAACAAATTCCAAAAAAAGCTGAGTCAAAGGTTGCTGGTAAAGAGAAAAAACAAGAATACGAAAAGAGAAAATACCCTCTAAAATTTGATGAAGATGAAAATTTAAGTAAAATTTTTACTGATCCTAAGTATAAAAGTGAGCTTGCTTTAAATTCAAAAGTTGAGCCAAAAGAGCAAAAAAAGATAGCTGAAGTAAAGAGTGAAGCCAAAAAAGAAGAGATAAAAAAAGAGCAAAACGATACTAAAAATTTACTCGCAAGTTATAAAAATACAGAGCCTAGTGTAATAGAAGATGAACAAAAGATAGAGCCATTTTATAACTCAAAAACCGAACAAAAAACCGAGCTAAAATCTCAAAATTTTGAAGTAAAAGTCGATCAAAATAAAAGTACTGAAATAGAAAAAAAAGAGAAATTTAAAAGCGAGAACATAAAAGTCGAGCCAGCTAAAAAAGCTAAAAATTTAACTACCAAAAAGATAGAAAAAACAAAATATGAAGAAAAAAATATAAAAAAAGATAGCTTTGAAGCGGTACCTTTTACGCCAAGCGCTAGCATAAAAGGACGTGCAAAGCTCGTCATCATAATAGACGATGTGGCGACATTTGAACATGCAAGTATGATAAAGTCACTTGGCTTAAAAATCACACCGTCTATTTTTCCAGCGACAAAGACTCATCCAGATACTCCAAATATCGCAAGAACATTTGAGTTTTACATGATACATCTTCCGATGCAAGCAAAACACTTTGATAGCCCAGAGATAGGAACTCTTACGATCAACGAGAGTTTTGAGAGTATACACGAAAAGATAAAAAAGATACGCAAAGACTTCCCGCGTGCAAAATATACAAACAACCACACAGGATCACGCTTTACAAGTGATTTTGACGCTATGGATAAGGCTTATAGGGCGCTGATAGAGCAGGGCTTTGTCTTTATTGATAGCAAAACTATCGCTCAAACCGCAGTAGCAAGAGCTGCAAAAAAACATAATCAACCATACATTTCAAGAGATATATTTTTAGATGATGATCCATCGGCTAGTGCTGTTAGGCGTGAGCTTGTGGCTGCTATAAATTTGGCTAAAAAAAGAGGCTATGCGATCGCCATTGGGCATCCAAAGAAAAATACGATCACAGTGATAAAAGAGAGCAAAAACAACATCTTAAAAGATGTTGATGTGGTTTATTTAAAAGATATTTTATGAGACTTGACTTTATCCCAGAGCCGTTAAATAGACTAAAAAATCCACCAAAACAGCTAAATTTTATCGGAGATACTTCGCTTTTATCTTTGCCAAAGATCGCAGTTGTTGGCTCAAGAAAGGCAAGTGTTTATACAAAAGAGTGCGTCACAGCACTTTGCGCAGTACTAAAAAGTGCAAATACCTGTGTGGTAAGTGGTGGAGCAATCGGCGTTGATATCGCAGCTCATAAAGCTGCTATGCCACGAACGATTGGCATTTTTGCGAGCGGACTTGATACCATCTATCCAAGCCAAAATAAAGTGGCTATAAATGAAATTTACACCAAGGCATTGGCGCTTAGTGAGTATAATGAAGGTGAGCCGCCACTTGCTTATAGATTTTTGGAGCGAAACCGCATAGTTGTGGGGCTTTGTGAAGCTCTAGTAGTCGCGCAAGCTGATCTTAAAAGTGGCTCAATGCAAAGTGCAAGGCTTGCAAACGAGCTTAAAATCCCAGTTTATGTACTGCCACAGCGCATGGGTGAAAGCGATGGGACAAATTTTTTGCTTGCAAATAAAAAAGCCGAGCTTATTGATGACTATCATAAATTTGCTTCACTTTTTGGTGAGATAAGAGAGCAAGAAAAGACTAGTGACGAGATCTTAAAATTTTGTAAAAATGGCGTAAATCTTGATGAAGTTTTGGCAAAATTTGGCGATATCATCTATGAGTACGAGCTTGAAGGGTTGGTTGAAATTTCAAATCTAAGAGTAAAGAGCGTGCTATGAGAGAGAAATTTATGGCTATTGATGTTGGGTTAAAGCGAATAGGACTTGCCTTTGGTTTTGGCGAGATCGTGACTCCGCTTGAGCCAGTGCTTAGAAAAAATAGAAATCAAGCCGCAAGAGATGTGAGCCAAAAGGTAAATGAATATGCCCCAGATACGCTAGTAGTGGGTGTGCCAATCGGCGGTAGTAGCGAAGATGAGATGAGAAGACGCATTGAGCATTTTGTCTCACTTCTTGATGTAAAGGCAAATATTGTCTATCAAGATGAGGCCTTTAGCAGCAGCGAAGCTAGTGAAATTTACACCAATACAAGACGAGATGGTAGGCTAGATAGCATTTCAGCCACTATTATTTTAAAAAGATATCTTAGGATAAATTAAAAAATAAAAATCAGTCTATTTTTCGAGCGAATTTTTAAAAGCTAGCTGAAAGCTATCTGTGCTAAAAGGCTGCTTTAATACCGTGACATGATTTGGCAGATCGTTAGCTGACTCATCGCTTTTACAAATGGCTACAATACGAAAATTTTTAATATTTTTAAATTCAAGTATATCTTCTAGCATCGCTTCATTTTTTAAAATTTTACTATCGATAAAAATAACAAATGGAGTAAAAATAGAATCTTTTATATGCCTCATTAGATTGCTAAGGTCGTTTTTACCGATAACCTTTAGACCTAAAAAATTTATCTGAGCACTAATGGTGTCAAACAAAGCATCGTCATCGCAAGCGACTAAGATATTTGTATTTGTTTGATTTTTGATATTTATTTGTCTTTGGATGGCTCTATCGCCTGTTAGTACCGCACTAAAAGATATTAAAAATTCTCCATCATTATGAGAGATCATAGATTCATTTGCTTTTTTTAGATAGTCATTTATCTTGCTGAGATAGTAATGACTTGGTCTCATTACGCTATGGCTAGATTTTATTTTAATGTCAAAATGTACAGATTTGGGACTATAATTTTTAAGTTGAAAGAGAATGTAAATGTCTGCATATTCGGTAGAATAAAGGAAAAATTTGCAAATATTTTCAAGTGTTTTTATGAGATTTGTAGCATCAAATTTTAAAAACCTTGGATAACTTGGATCGTAGCTAAAAATGATGGAATTTTTAGTGTCTTGTGCGTCTTGGTATATGGCACTAAGAAAAATTTCCATTCTGTTTATGATATCGATAGGCTTATCTTTCATATTATCAACATCCCGTCGCCGTATGAGTAAAATCTATACTTTTCATCAACTGCCGTTTTATAAATTCTCATCGTCTCTTCAAACCCTATGAAGCTAGTAACTAGCATTATTAGGGTTGATTTTGGTAGATGAAAATTTGTAAGAAGGTAGTTTTGTCTGATAGGCTTATTATTTAAGTTTAAAAATAACTTACAAAAGCCGCTTGCTTGCTTGCTTCTTGCAAATTCTTCAACACATCTAGTAACCGTCGTGCCAACGCCAAGGATTGGTTTATTAGAATTTATAATCTCTTGAGCTTGCTCGCTTAGCTCGTAAAATTCTGAGTGCATTTTGTGGTCATTTATATTTTGGCACTCCACACCTTTAAATGTTCCAGCGCCAACGTGAAGCGTAATGTAGGCGACTTCATGCTTTGCTTTTATCTGCTCTAACATTTGTTCGCTTATGTGAAGGCTAGCTGTTGGAGCTGCCACTGCGCCACTATTTTTAGCAAATATGCTTTGATACCAGCTCTCATCATCCTTTGTATCGGCTCTTTTAATGTATGGCGGAAGCGGGACGTGGCCGATCTTTTCAAGCTCACTAAAAAGGCGAACATTATCAAGCAAAACGCCATTTTGCGTAAAATTTACCACCCTTGTGCCATCGTCATTTAGCTCAAGCACATTGACTTTTAGATTATCAGGAAAATTTAAAACGCTACCAGAGCTTACTTTGCCTCTTATATAAACGCTAAATTTATTCTCGCCTATGGGCTGGTTTAGCATCACTTCGCAAGCCCCGCCGCTCTCTTTTTGTCCTAAAATGCGAGCTTTGATAACTTTTGTGTTATTAAAAATAACTGCAGCATCATCTGGAATAAGGCTGGATAGATCTTTAAATTTGTAGTGTTTTATCTCTTTTGTTTTTTTGAAATAAACAAGCAATCTTGCCTCTTCTTTTGGCAAAACTGGCTCTTTTGCGATAAGCTCTTCCGGCAAAAAATAATCATAACTTGAGACGTCGTTTATATTACTCATCGCTTGCTACGTCGCTGTCTTGTTCTTCTTTTTCGTCTTCATCGTCGCTCTTGTTAGCTCTTTTAGCGACGATTATTGAAATTCCATAAAGTCCGATGAGTGGTAGTGCCATTAAGACTTGACTTATCACATCAGGTGGTGTAACGATGGCTGCAAAGATAAAGATGATAACAACAGCGTATCTGAAGTAATCTTTTAGCATCTTGTCATCGACTAGGCCGATCTTTGCTAAGAAAAATGTAATGACTGGAAGCTCAAATGAAATTCCAAAGCCAATTAGTAGTTTTGCAAAAAAGCCAACATACTCGCCAATGCTTGGTAGTGCCGTAAAGAGCTGGCCACCAAAATTTACCAAAAATGCAAAGCCAAGTGGGATGACCACATAGTAACAAAACGCCGCCCCGCACGCAAACATAAATGAAGCTGAGATGACAAATGGGATCACATATTTTTTTTCATTGTCATAAAGTCCAGGGGCGACAAATAGCCAAAACTGCCAAAAAATGATAGGTAGCGCGATCACGACACCAGCAAAAAATGCAACCTTCATCGCTGTAAAAAATGGCTCTTGAATCTGAGTAAATATGATATTTGAGCCAGCTGGCAAGACCTGTTTTAGCGGTTCGCTCATCCATGCAAGCAGTGGGTTCCAAAACGTAAAGCAGATGCCAAAACAGACAAAAACGCTTACTATGCTTATAAAAAGTCTCTTTCTAAGTTCGATTAAATGGGGTCTTAGCTCTTCAAACATTACGCCTCTTTTTTATCGTTTAAGATCGCATCTTTAACTAAATTTGTTGGATTTTGTATATTTTCTACCGTTTTTTTCGTGTCGCTTACGACGTTTTGTATGCTTTCAGTGACGTCGCTTGCGCTTTTCTTGATCTCGTCAAGCTCTTCAAAAGTAAGCTTTTTACGCACACTTTGCGTACTTTTAATTATGCTTTCTTTATATTTTTGAGCATCTTCTTTTAGCTCTGCTATCTTCATTTCTTGATCAAATGTTGATTTTGCGTCGTTTATGCCTTTTTTAAACATTTTTAGAAATTTTGCAATCTGAACCATCGCGCTTGGCAGCTTGTCAGGACCTAAAACTAACACTGCAATAATGGCGATAACTAAGATTTCAGAAAAACTCATTCCAAACATTTTTGCCTCTATTAAATTTTATTTAAGCTTTGTATTTTATCTTGACTTTGCTCAAAATTTTATAAATTTAGCCCTCGATAAAGAGTGCGATCTCGTCGCTTAGTAAGAAATTTGGATTGTAAAATTTGCCATTTTTAAAGAGCAGTTTTTTATTTTCCACAAGCAAATTTGCTCTGCTTAGCTGTGATTTATTTAAGCGAGTAGCATCTACTCCGACTATGCTTCTAAGCCCTAAAAATATATGCTCTCTTGCTAGCTCGCTTTGGCTTAAAATTTCTCTTTCTCTATGCGTTGGCTGAGCGATGTAGACGTCTATGCTACTTTTGGCGTAGTATCTGGTGGCGTCCTTAAAGCCCACGCTAAAAGCCCCCACGCCAAGATAGTTTTTGCCTTGCCAGTAGCCAAGATTGTGCTTGCAAATTTCTCCAAAATTTGAAATTTCATACTGCTTAAAGCCAGCTCGCTCTATCTGCTCTATCATAAATTTAGACAAAGTGTCGCTATCCTTTTTATAGCTTTTTTTGCCAGAAAATGGGGTGTTTTCTTCAAGTGTGAGCGAGTAGGCGCTTAGATGCGTGATAGCAAGGCTTTTTAAATTTTCAGTCTCAGCCAAAAGGTGCTTTTTAGTATCAAATTTAGTGTCATAGATGAGGTCTAAATTTATGCTCTTAAAGCCAGCTGTATGGGCATTTTCAACCGCTTTAAAAATTTGCTCCCTGCTGTGGATGCGTCCTAGAAATTTAAGCTTATCTTCAAAAAAGCTTTGCGCGCCAAAGCTTATGCGGTTTGCACCTAAATTTTTTACATGCTTTAGCCAAGCAAGGCTTGCTGAGTTTGGGTTTGCTTCAAGTGTGATCTCGGTTTCTCGCGCGCAAAGAGGCGCTAAAATGCTAAAAATTTCATCATAAAATTTAGCATTTATAGCACTTGGTGTACCTCCACCAAAAAATACGCTTGAAATTTCTTTTACATTTTGGCTTTTTAGCTGAAAATTTAGATCAAGAACTAGCGCTTTAAAATAAGTGTTAGCCTTGTTAAATTCGTCGTCACTTGAGCCAAAAGCACAATAAGGACACTTGCTTTCGCAAAATGGCACATGGATATAAACTTGCAAATTTCTCTCTTTTAAATTTTGAGGATTATAAGAAATTTGGCATTTATAGTAGTTTAAAAGTAGCTTTTGGTCTTTAAGAGTTTGCTTGGTAAAAAGCCAAAATTTATCTTAAAAATTTTTGCAAAATGTGCAGTATTTGTATAGCCTACGATATTTGCGGCTTCTTTTATGCTGATATCATTTTGCTCCAAAAGAGTAAAAGCGAGCTTTAGACGCTCTTTTGCTAAGAGTTGATATATCGTATCTTTGAAAAATAACTTAAAATTTTTCTTTAGCCAAAAGTCATTTGTACCACAAAGATGGGCTAGCTCTTTGATGCTTGGAGGATTTTGCATACGACTCAGCAAGATCATTTTAGCCTTTAAAAGAGTCTTTTCTTCATCTCTACTAAGTGAGAATTCGCTCTCTTTTTGTATTTTACTTTTATAAATAAGCTCTAAAATTTTTGACTCGGTAAAAATTTCCCTCATTGCACCTTCATATAAATTTGTCGTCTCAAGTTCATTTAAAACGCAAATTTGAGCTAAATCTTTTTTGTATTTCAAAAGCTCAAATTTATCATCAAATCTAAGCCCAGCAAATATCTCAAGCTTATTTGCATAGCTTTCATCAAAAAGTAGTGTTTTTGTCTTATAAAATTTATTTTGATACTCAAAGACACCTTTAAAATCATCATTAACAAGCCCAATGCAAAATTCATCTTTGTTTAAAATATACTCTTTTCTATCAAGCTTAAAGCAAAGATCGTTTTTATCCTCATTAAACATTAAAAATAGATATTTTTTAGACTTGTGACGATCTCTTTTTATCCTACCATTACATAAAATTTCACTTTTTAGATAGCTGATGCCACTACTTTGCTTGAAAAACTCCACGCTTACTTGTTTTTCCTTTTGAGATATCTTGCTCGTTCCATATTTTTTATCTAAATTTATCATTTTATCCCTCAAGCGTTAAATTTAATCCCTTTAGCGTTACGTATGATATTGATAACGATTATTTAATTTTAGTAAAATGTGCATTAAATTTTTATAAGGAGTTTTTGTGAAAAGTGCATTAAAAATTTCTATTTGTGCGGCAATTTTTATAAATTTACCGCTTTTTGCAAATGAAGATAAGGTTCTACCAGAGGTTAAAGTAGTGAGTGCGACAGGATTTGAGCAAAATATCAAAGACGCACCAGCAACGCTTAGCGTTATAACTAAAGAGGCATTAGAAAAGAAAAATCATAAAGATATCGAGAGTATGACAAAGGATATCCCAAGTCTTTTTGGAACGACTCCCGAAGCGGCAAATAGACGAGGAATTTCTATACGTGGATTCTCTCCAAGATTTACTAAAATTTTAGTAAATGGCATGCCAGTACCAGGCGATAACGCCTATAAAGGGCTTAGAAGTGTTGGAGGCTCATATAGTTTCATCCCGCCAGCAAGTGCGATAAGTCGTATAGAAGTAATACGCGGCCCTATGAGTTCGCTTTATGGAAGTGACGCGTTAGGCGGAGTTATAAATATCATTACAGATGAGTTTAGCAATGAATTTGGTGCAAATCTTGGCTCAAGCTATAAATTTGCTAGAAATAAAAATATAAGTGGCGAGCTTTACAATAGCCTTTATTTGCACTCTGGACTCATTGACGATGTTTTAAGCGTTTCTGTTTATGGTAAAAATTTAAATAAATCAGAAGATAAAATTTCTTATGCAAATAGAGAGCAAAAGGATAGAAATTTTGGTGCAAAACTATTTTTTAGGCCAAATGAAAATAATGATCTTACGCTTGAGCTTGCAAGAAGCGATGTGAAATATAAAAGAACTAAAGGCAAAACACTATCAACTGGTACTAACTCGGTTGCTAGCGAGAGAATAAAGGGAGATATGATAAATTTAAGCCACGAAGCAAGGCTTGATAATATCTTGCTTCAAAGCTATTTATCTTACGGCAAGATAAAAGAGATAGCACAACAAAATTTGACGCTAAAGACTCTAAACTTTGATACAAAAGGCTCATATTTTACCGATAATAATGCCTTTACATTAGGACTAAATGCTAAAAAAGAAAAGCTTGACGAAAAGGCCACCACAGCAGATGCGGCAAATGTAAAAAGATATGATGTTTCACTTTACGGCGAAGATGATTATCATCTTACAAAAGATTTTATCTTAAGTACTGGTATTCGCTACAACTACGATGAAAACTATGGCTCGCACGTTTCACCAAGAATTTATGGCATCTATAGCTTAAACGACTTTTTCGCCTTAAAGGGTGGAGTTAGCACAGGTTATGCGACTCCAGATATCAAGCAACGCACGCAAGATCTTGCTTTGCCATTTGCTGGAGGACGTGGAGCGCAGCTTGGTAGAAGCAGCCTTAAGCCAGAGACAAGCGTAAGTTATGAATTTGGTGGCGTTTATAATAACAATGAAGGTTTTGAAACGTCTTTAACTGGCTTTTACACAAGTTTTAAAGATATGTTAAGTTACAGGCCTATCTGCTCAAGAGGCAGTGTTTGCAGGCATAAAGGCAAAATTTATCCAAATGGTATTTGGGAGAGTATAAATATCGGTAAAGCTGAAATTTACGGAGTTGAGCTAACAAATGAGTGGCAGGTAACAAATGCTCTTAGACTAAATCAAAGCTATGTTTATACAAAATCAAAACAAAAAGATGGATCAGAAGTCGGTAAAAGCTTAAACAACTATCCGCTTCATACATTTAAATTTGGAGCGAACTATGAGCTAAATAGATGGCTAAATTTCTGGTCACAGATAAATTATTATGGTAGAACTAAAAACTCATTTAGCTATGCTGATGATATGAGAGCTTATGTGATCGCAGATCTTGGCATAAACTACAATGTAACTAAAAATTTCAGCCTAAACTTAAGCGTTTATAATCTCTTTAACGAGTTTTTTACGACAAGATCAGGCAGATACGATGTTTTGATAGTTGATGGACAAAAGATCGAACTTGGCTTTAATTTGAAGTTTTAAAATGTTTAAAATTTGGCGGAAATTTCACTTAATTTTAGCTCTTATATTTGCTTTGCCACTTTTGATAATCTCAATTAGTGGAGCAATTATTTCGTATCACGATGAGATAATTGAGGCTTTTAGCAAAGATGAGATAGACATAATGACTAATAAAAGTGCTTTAAAAATAGATGAAATTTTAAAGGTCTTTAGTAAGACTATGCCAAATTTTAACCTTAGTTATATAAAGATAAAAGGCGAGGCAAATAGAGCTTATGTGGTAAGCGGCACAAGCCAGAATGGCGAGTTTAAGTCATTCTTTGTAGATCCTTATACGGGCGAGGTAGTCTCTGAAAATAGCGTGGAAAAATTTATAGGGCTAGCCTTAAATTTGCATAAAAATCTAGGACTAGCTCTATTTAAAAATGAAAATTTATCTAAATTTGCAAGCGAGATAGTGGCGATTTCAACGATTGCACTACTTGCAATTTTATTATCTGGAGCGTTTATACAATTTTGGAGATTTAGAAGTAAATTTATTAGCGCCTTTAAGCTAAATCTAAAGGCAAAGATATATTCGCTGCACGGATTTTTGGGGCTTTATTTGGGGGTCATTTTGCTTATTATCTGTATTAGCGGTCTATACTTTTCTTATGAGAGCTTTGCTAAGGTTATAAATCAAATTTGTGGCGAAGAGAAGGTATTTAAAAAGCCAAATTTTACTAGCAAAAATGGCTTTAGTTTAAGTGATGAGCAAAAGGTAGAAAATCTTCAAAAAGCTTATGAAATTTTTACTTTAAAATTTGGAAATGAGTTTGATGCTTTAAATTTTATCCTCAATAAAGATGGCGTAAAATTTATGATCTTTTACTTGCCAAAAGGCGCTAGTGAGAGTGATGGCGTTAGGCTTGCGGTCGATACGGCAAGAGGAGAAATTTTAAAAAATACCATGCCAAAATCTTTTGAAATTTATAAATTTATGCTTGATCTGCACGCTGGATATATATTCAAAGAGGCTGGAAAATTTATCTTTTTTATGGCTTCTTGTGGAGTTGGCGTGCTACTTTTTAGTGGTTATGTGATTTACTACAAACGGCGTAAAAAGTAGTCTTATTTATCTATCTCTTAACTCTTTTTAGTTATTATCCCAAATAAAATTTTTGGAAAAATCATGCAAAAAAAATACAGACCAAATGTGGCAGCTGTTATTTTGTCTAGCTTGTATCCATTTAAATGTGAAATTTTAGTCGCAAAAAGGGTGGATATGGATGATATTTGGCAGTTTCCTCAAGGCGGAATAGATGAAGGTGAGAGTCCAAAGCAGGCCTTAAAAAGGGAGCTTAAAGAAGAGATCGGAACTGATAAAATCGATATCTTAGATGAGTATCCGCAGTGGCTAAGCTACGACTTTCCAGCAAACGCGGCAAAGAAATTTTATCCATTTGACGGACAGACGCAAAAATATTTTTTGGTTAGACTTAAAAATGGTGCCAGCATAAATTTAAAGACAGAGCATCCAGAGTTTAGCGAGTATAAATTTGTAGATTTTGGTAGAAGTTTAGAGGGAATAAATCACTTTAAAAAGCCTATTTATGAAAAGGTTTTGAGTTATTTTAAAGAGAAAGGATATTTTTGATGTTGATCGTTCAAAAATTTGGCGGAACTAGCGTAGGAACACTTGAACGCATCGAAGCTGTGGCAAATAGAGTCATTGAGACAAAAAATAGCGGTGCGGATGTAGTTGTGGTAGTTTCTGCGATGAGCGGAGTTACAAATCAATTGGTTGAATATAGTGAATATTTTTCAAAACATCCAGATGGCGTCGCCACTGATATGCTTTTAAGCTCTGGAGAGCAAGTAACGACCGCGCTTTTAACGATCGCACTTAATGCAAAAGGCTATGCATGTGTGGGTATGACAGGTGCGATGGCAGGCATTATTACTGATGATATTCATACAAAAGCAAGGATCGAAAGGATAGAGACTGCTAGGCTAAAAGCCGAGCTAAAAGCTGGCAAAATCGTGGTTGTGGCTGGCTTTCAAGGTATAGATGAAAAAGGTAATATCACAACCCTTGGTAGAGGTGGTAGTGACCTTAGTGCAGTTGCATTAGCAGGGGCGCTTGATGCTGACCTATGCGAAATTTTTACCGATGTTGATGGCGTTTATACGACTGATCCAAGGATAGAAAAAAAGGCAAAAAAACTTGAGAAGATAAGCTATGATGAGATGCTAGAGCTCGCTTCTGCTGGAGCAAAGGTGCTACAAAATCGCTCAGTCGAGCTGGCAAAAAAACTAAATGTAAAACTCATTACAAGAAGTAGCTTTAATCACAACGAAGGTACATTAATAGCAAAGGAAGATGACAACATGGAAGCAGTTTTAGTAAGCGGAATAGCACTAGATAAAAATCAAGCAAGAGTAACACTAAGAGGCGTAGTTGATAAGCCTGGCATCGCAGCAGAAATTTTTACAGCTTTAGCTCATGAAAACATAAACGTAGATATGATAATCCAAAACGTAGGACATGACGGCACTACAAATTTAGGCTTTACAGTGCCACAAAACGAGCTTGAACTAGCAAAAGAGACTATGCAAAAGCTCTCAGCTGCAAAACATATAGAATTTGATGACGCGATCGTGAAAGTTTCAGTTATTGGCGTCGGCATGAAGAGCCATAGCGGTGTAGCATGTCTAGCATTTGAAACGCTTGCAAAAGAGGGCATAAATATCCAAATGATCTCAACAAGCGAGATAAAAATTTCAATGATCGTTGATCAAAAATATGGTGAGCTAGCGGTTCGCGTACTTCACGATGCTTATAAGCTAGATAAATAATGCAAGATTTTATTCAGTGGACGTTAAAGGCTATTAGGGACGAAGGCCCTTTGATGAGCTGGATGGAGGAAAGGCGTGTCGAATGGACGCCTTTGCTCGCATCTAGGCTTAAATTTTTACTTGAAGGAAGGGCTTTTATAACTATAAGCGATGAAGAGCGAAGATGGTTTGAAATTTATCTTTTAAAAAAGATGAACCATTCAAAAAGCATAAGGCCGTTTTTGCCATTTTTTAGCCTAAGATCGCTTTATCCATCGCTTGATGAGATAGAGACAAATGAGCAAAAGCAGCTTCTAAAAGATATGCTAAGTCTTGCTTTTCCAAACGGATACTTGTTTTTTTATATAGGAAAGAGCCTTGATAGATATGCGAATTTAGCCAAAAGTGATGAGGATAGTTATATGTGGCTATTTGACGAGCAGGCACAAAACAGCTTTACTCTTAGCTCGAGTGACGAAAATTTAGACGTTAAACTAATAAGCCTTTGCAAAATTTTTGACAAAAGCATCGATGCTGCGCTCTTTGCTAAGGTGATACTCTAAATGCTTAATAAAATCGTCGTTACAAGCGATTTTGAAAATTTAAAAGCCAAACTTGAAGATGAGCTTGGTATAAATAATTTAAGATTTTATATAAGTGATGATTTTTTGCTAGAAAATGCAAAGGATGTCATCGCAGAAGCATACATTGCTGAAAAAGATGAAAAAATTTTAGTAATACATGCTAATTCTTTTAGGACAGAGGCTCAAAATGCACTTTTAAAGATCATTGAAGAGCCTCCAAGAAATATCAAATTTATAATAGTAACGCAGAGTAAAAATTTACTTCTACCAACGATAAGATCGAGAATGCTCATAGAAAATAAGCTCACCAAAAAGCAAAAAATGAGTGTGGAGCTAAATTTAAAATCGCTCAGCCTAAAAGAGCTAACAAGCTTTATCGATCAAAAGATAGCAGACGAGCAAGCTCAGAAATTTGGCAAAAACGAGTTAAAAGAGCTTGTTGGCGTTATCGTGACAAAGGCGGTTGATAGCGGGTATAAATTTAGTGGCGATGAGATGGATTATTTTTTCTCGCTTATTAAGCTAGCTGATCTAAATGCCAAGTCTCACGCCGTGCTAACGCCACTACTGCTTACTATATTTCAAAAAGGACGACGTTGAAATTTTATAAGATAGATAACAAAAGCGACTTTGATGAAATTTGCAAAGCTATCTCGCCAAGTCCTGCTGGTGCGAAGCTCATGCATGAAAAGAGCGAGATAAATTTTATTTTTATCGACGAGATAAAGACCCCAGCGGCAAATATCCTAAAGCAAGACGCCCTAAGCGTTGGCGCCGAGCTAGTTACGCATAATGATACGATTTTAGGCAAAGAGAGCCTAAATAAAGCCTTGTTAATGGCGACAAACGCGCAGCTTAGGCAGTTAGCCAAAAAAGAGAAGCTACAAGACTTTGGGCTTAAAAAGCTTGCAGGTTTTTTAGAAACTAAATTTATAAAGCCCGCAAAGCCTCTTATAATGGGCGTAGCAAATATAAATTCGGATAGTTTTAACGAGCAAAGCCGCATAAATATGCAAAATGGCATAGCAAAAATCGAAAGTATGATCGAAGCAGGTGCAGACTACATCGATCTTGGCGGCGTTAGCTCAAGACCAGGGAGCGAGTATTGCGGCCGTGAGGAGGAATTTAGGCGTATAAAAGATATCGTGGAGGAAATTTATAGGCTAAATTTACACGAAAAGGCGAAATTTAGCCTTGATAGCTTTGATGAGTATTGCTTAGAATTTGCGCTAAATCACGGCTTTAAGATGATAAATGACATCACGGCAAACGCAAATTTAGCCCAGCTTGCTGCAAGATACGACGCCCAGTTTTGCATGATGCATATGCAAGGCGATCCAGCCACCATGCAGGTTGCGCCAAAATATAGCGATCTAATCGGCGAGATAGCGGACTTTTTTGAGCAAAAGATAGCCCTTGCAAGAGAGCTTGGCGCTAAAAAGCTAGTGCTTGATGTGGGTATTGGCTTTGGCAAGACGGCCGAACAAAATTTATTGCTTATCAAGCATTTGGAGCATTTTTTGAAATTTGAGTGCCCACTACTAGTTGGTGCCAGCCGCAAATCAGTGATAAATCACTACCACCCAAGCGAGGTTAAAGACCGCCTGCCAGGCTCGCTTTACCTACACTTAAAGGCCTTCGAAAACGGTGCGCAGATCATTAGGACGCACGATGTGGCCGAGCACAGGCAGCTTTTTGATATGCATGAGGCGATGAGTCAAGCCACGCTTTGGTAGGGCGCTTGACTAAAAAGGCTGAGTGCTTTGGTGATAAAGAGGCTTTTGAGCAAATTTTATCCGCTAAAGATCCAGTGCAGATGAAGGCGCTTGGCAGGCAGGTGCTAGGCTTTGACGCTAAGGTCTGGGACGAGGTCAAATTTGGCGTCGTGCTAAATGCGAGCTATCTAAAATTTAGCCAAAATGAACCTTTGCGAGACTTTTTGCTATCAACTGGGAGTAAAGTTTTGGTTGAGGCAAGCCCAGTTGATAAAATTTGGGGCATAGGTTTGGCCGCAAGTGATGAAAATGCGCAAAACCCTATGAAGTGGCGAGGGCAAAATTTACTTGGCTTTGCGCTGATGAGGGTGAGGGACGAGATAGCAAAGGTCTATAAAAATGTCCATTTACGTGACGCGAGAGAGCTAAATTTAGATCATTTATAAAGTATGTTTAAGATAAAATGCGGTGTAAATTTGGAGCAAAAATGACAAAACAAGAGTACGAAAAAGCGGTAGATACGCTAAATGCTTGGGCAAAGGCCTACTACGACGAGGATGAGCCACTTGCAAGTGACGAGGAGTATGACGCGCTATATCACGCGGTGCTTGATTATGAGCAGGCAAATCCAAGCGAAATTTCTATCTTTTCACCTACAAAACGCGTGGGCGGCACCGTAAAAGAGGGCTTTAGCAAGGCTAATCACATCAAACGCATGTGGAGCATGGAAGATATTTTTGATCTAGCCGAGCTTGATGCGTGGCTAAAGCGTGGCGAGAAAGAAGATTTGGTCTTTGTTGCTGAGCCAAAATTTGACGGAGCGAGCTTAAATTTGCTTTATGAAAACGGCGTTTTGGTTAGGGCGATAACTAGGGGTGACGGTGTTACTGGTGAGGATGTGACGCAAAATGCAAAGACGATAAATTCTGTTTTAAAGAACATTGATTACAAAGGGCTTATAGAAATCAGGGGCGAGGTCGTTATAAAAAAAGAAGATTTTGAACTACTAAACGTAGAGCGCGCAAAAGAGGGCGAGGCGCCACTTTCAAACCCTAGAAATGCAGCCGCAGGAAGCCTTAGACAGCTTGATAGTGCAGTCACTGCTAAAAGAAAGCTACTTTTCATACCTTGGGGTGTGGGCGAGCAGAGTCTTGGGCTAAAAGATCACAGCGAGGTGATGAAATTTGTGCGTGATCTTGGCTTTGAGAGGGATGAATTTTTTAAAATTTTAAAAAAAGATGAGCTTGAGGCCGCATATAACGAGCTCTTGGCAAATCGCGACGCAAAAAGTGTGATGATGGATGGTATGGTGATACGTGTAAATGACCTTGCGCGCTGTGAGCAGCTAGGATATACGGTCAAATTTCCAAAATTTATGGTGGCGTTTAAATTTCCAGCGATCGAAAAGGTTACTAGACTAAAAGATGTGGCACTTCAAGTTGGCAGAAGCGGCGTAGTAACGCCTGTTGGTGTGCTTGATGAGGTAAATATCGATGGCGCAAATGTAAAATCCGCCACGCTTCATAACTTTGATGAAATAGAGCGCCTTGGTGTTATGAAAAACGACTATATCGGCATTATCCGTTCAGGTGATGTCATACCAAAGATAACAAAAGTTTATAAGGATAGGCGAGATGGTAGCGAGCAGGTGATAGAGAGGCCTAAATTTTGCCCAGTTTGTGGCTCGCACCTACTTGATGAGGGGGTGTTTGTAAAGTGCCAAAATTTAAGCTGCAGGGCAAGAGTGGTGGGCTCTATCATCCACTATGCGTCGAAAAAATGCCTAAACATCGACGGCCTTGGCGATGCGATCGTAAATTTACTATTTGATAAGGGGCTAATTTCCTGCATAAAAGACATTTACGGCCTTAAATTTGATGATCTCATTGTGCTTGAGGGCTTTAAAGAGAAAAAGGTAAACAATCTTTTAAATGCGATCGAAGCTAGCAAAGGTGCGGAGCTATCGCGCTTTATCACTGGGCTTGGCTGCGAGCACATCGGCGAAGTGGCGGCTAAAAAGCTTGCAAGTAGCTTTGGACATGGCTGGCTTGATGTTAGCTTTGAGGAGTTAACCTCGCTTGAGGGTTTTGGCATGGAGATGGCAAATAGCCTGATAGACTTTGCCGAGGTAAATAGGGACGAAATTTTAGCCCTAAGCCAGATCGTGCAGCCAAGCGTGACGCAGGTGCAGAGCATCTCAAATGCGCTAAGTGGCAAGACGGTCGTTATAACTGGTACGCTAAGTCGTCCAAGAGATGAGATAAAGGCCGAGCTTGAGAGTTTTGGCGCAAAGGTTTCTGGCTCAGTTTCTAAAAAAACAGACTTTGTCTTAGCTGGCGATGAGGCTGGCAGCAAGCTTGATAAAGCAAATGAGCTAGGCGTACGAGTGATCGACGAGAGCGAATATGAAAGGCTAAAACTTGAGGTTTGATAACTACGTCGCAAGCGTTTTAAACATCAGTAGAAACAAGGCCAGCGAGCTTATAAAGGCTGGCAAAGTGCTGCTTGATGGAGAAATTTGTACTAGAGTATCAAGCGAAGTTAGCGAGGCTGAAATTTTACTGCTTGATGAAATTTATGTTGGGCGAGGCGCGCTTAAGCTAAAGAGTTTTTTAAAAGCAATGAAATTTGATCTAGCTGGTAAAAACGCACTTGATATAGGCAGCTCAACAGGTGGCTTTATGCAAATTTTACTTGAAAGCGGCGTAAAAAGTGTGACTGGCGTCGATGTGGGCACTGATCAGTTAGATGCTAGCCTAAGAAATGACGAGCGAGTGAAAATTTATGAAAAGACCGATATAAGAGAGTTTGCTAAGCAAGGGCAAGGTAAATTTGATCTAATAACCTGCGATGTTAGCTTTATCTCTTTGGCTGAAATTTTGCCCGCCGTTTGTGAGCTAGCAAGTGGGAATTCGCTCATTATCACGCTTTTTAAGCCACAATTTGAAGTGGGTGTTGGCGTAAAACGAAATAAAAAAGGCGTCGTCACTGATATGAAAGCTATAAATTTAGCAATGAAGAGGTTTGAAGTGATGGCTGCAAATTTAAAATTTGAGATGATAACTTGCAAAGAGTGCGAGGTAAAAGGGAAAGAGGGAAATGTCGAATTTTTCTACGCTTTTAACAAAAGATAACATCACTGCCGTTGCGATAGGGCACTTTGACGGCGTACACAGGGGGCACAAGCAGCTTTTAAAGCAGCTAGGCGAGTTTGGTGGACTTGTCGTGATCGATAAGAATAAAGCCAACATCACGCCAAAGCTAAAGCGAGCCGAGTACTCGAGCTATCCATGTTTTTTATATGATTTTGACGCTATAAAAGGGCTTAGTGGCGAGGAATTTATCGCGCTTTTAAAGCATGATTTTAAAAATTTAAAAAAGATCGTTGTGGGATTTGATTTTAGATTTGGTAGAAATAGAGCCTGGGACAAGTATGATCTGGATAGAATTTTTGATGGAGAAGTGGTCGTTGTAGACGAGGTTTGCTATGATGGCATGGGTGTGCACAGCTCGGCGATAAGGGAATTTATCAAGCAAGGCAAAATCAAAGAGGCAAATAAACTGCTAGGCAGAGAGTACTCGATCGAGGGCAATGTGATAAAAGGGCAGGGCATCGGCGCAAAAGAGCTGGTTGCGACGCTAAATTTGGACGTCAAGAGCTATCTTTTGCCGCGCGAGGGCGTTTATGCTACAAGAACCAGAATGGGCTCATACACCTACGGTTCGGTCACTTTTATAGGCACTAGAGTTAGCACGGACGGAAATTTCAGCGTCGAGACACACATCTTAGACGAGGTCGCGCCAAAAGTAACAAAACACGTCGCAGTTTGCTTTGTAAAACGCATCAGAGATAATGAGAAATTTGCAAATTTAAGCGAGCTAAAAGAGCAGATAAAGTGCGATATAGCCGAGGCTAGAAAGAGTGTTGGTGTTTGCGATCTGTATTGTGATGAGGCGATAAAGTATTTTGATGGAAGTGGAGCCGGAATATGAGAGATGAGAAGATGAGAGATGAAATTTTTAAAGAGCCTATAAGCAAGCAATTTGAGTTTGACGACTTTGTGGCGAGCGTTTTTGACGATATGATCTCACGTTCGGTACCATTTTACGATGTGAGCTCAAATTTAAACGCAAAGCTACTTGCTAAAATTTTGCCAAAAGATGCAAGCGTGTGCGACCTTGGCTGCTCGACGGCAAATAGCCTACTTTTGCTAAATAACCTTAGAAATGACCTAGCGCTAAGCGGCGTGGATAACTCTGAGGCGATGCTAGCAAACGCTAAAAACAAGGCAAAGGCATATGGAGCTAGTATAAATTTCGTCCTAGCTGACATCACAGAGTGTGAGCTAGCAGGCTTTGACGCGGTTTTAGCAAACTATACTTTGCAGTTTATCAGGCCGCCAAAAAGAGCAAATTTGGTACAGAAAATTTACGATGGGCTAAATGAAAATGGACTCTTTTTATTTAGCGAAAAGATCATTTTTGATGATAAGAAGCTCACCAAAAGCGTCATAGAAATTTACGAAGATTACAAGCAAACACAAGGCTACTCACGCTATGAAATCGCTCAAAAAAGAGAGGCACTTGAAAATGTGCTGGTGCCATATACTGAAGAAGAAAATAGAAACTTAACCCTAAATGCTGGCTTTAAACGAGTCGAGAGTACATTTAAATGGGGAAATTTTATGAGCTTTTTAGCGTTTAAGTAAAAATTCTCTTTTAAATTTATATCCACTATTTTTATAAAAAGTGAGGCACGAGGCCCCACTAATTTTACTCATTTATCGCTGCATTTCCGTGGTGGTGAAAGTCATCGTAGATGATCTTTGAAGTTTGGAATTTCTCGCGTTTTAGCTCGCGAACTCTTAAAAATTCCTCTTCGTCGATCTTCTTGATCTGGATCGCTGCTTTAAATGTCGGAGTCTTACTGATGAAGTCCCAGCCGCTGCTTGTTAGCTCGTTGCATGAGCTCTCCCAGTAGTGAAAAGTCATCTGTATGATACCATCAGGCACGATGTCGGTAACCTCGGCTTTTACGACGATGTAGCCGTGTCTGCTCCACGCTTTGATGAAGTCGCCTTGCTTTATACCGTATCTTGCTGCAAACGACGGGCTCATCTCAGCGATAGGTCCGATGCTGTCGCCGCCTTCTTCGATCGCACGTGATCGCCTTGTCATGGTGCCAACAGTGTATTGATAGACCTTTCTAGTGGTTAGAAGCTGTATCGGATACTCAGCGTCGGTTTTCTCATCAACTGAGCCAGCCATAATAGGATACTCAGGCGACATATTCATTTTCTTAGCAAATTCAAGTTTTGCTGGCTCGATCTTGTCGGTACTGTCCACAAATAGGCATGGTACAAAGCGACCTTTACCATCAGGTGTAAAAAATTTCTTATCAAGATACAAGCTTTGACCACCCATGCTATCTTCTGTTGGGCATGGCCAGTGAAGTCCGTGATATTTTTTGATGCGGTAGTAGCTCATGCCACCATAGCGTCTAGGGTCGCATTTTCTAACTTCTTCCCAAATTTCTTCTGGTGAGTTGTAGTTAAAACCCTCAGCTGCACCCAAACGACGTGCGATCTCACAAACGATCCACCAGTCTTGCCTAGCATCGCCTGGAGGTGTGATAACTGCTTCGTTGTGTTGTACGCGGCGCTCTGCGTTGGTATAAAGGCCTTCTTTCTCGCTACTTGCAACACCTGGAAGTACTACGTCAGCTTTTAGAGCAGTTTCGGTCAAAAATAGGTCTTGAACCACGTAGAAATCAACATTTGCAATGCCTTTTAAGAAGTGGTTTGTATTTGGCTCAGATATAACTGGGTTTTCGCCGATAGTCCAGAAGAAATGCACTCTGCCATCAAGTATTGCATCAGGCACCTCTGTCTTGTGGATACCTATTTTTGAATTTAAAAATCCAGGCTCAAGGTGCCACATTTTCTCAAACCAAGCTCTTTGCTCTGGGTCGGTGACTGAGCCAAGATTTGGAAAGATGTTTGGTAGTACGCCCATATCGCAGCAGCCTTGAACGTTCTCTTGACCTCTAAGTGGCAAGTCGCCTGTGCCAAGCTCGCAGATGTTGCCGGTGATCAAGAATAAATTTGACACATCGCAAACTCCGCCAACGCCGTGGTTGAAGTGAGTTACGCCCATGCCGTGAGTGATGACGGCTGGTTTTGTGGTGGCGTACATTCTAGCAGCTGCTCTGATATCCTCTGGATTTAGCCTTGTATACTTGGCTACTACCTCTGGTGCATAGTCTTTTACAGCTTCTTTGACGTACTCAATGCCGATTGTGTGATCTCTTACAAATTCTTCATTTACAAGGCCTTCTTCGATGATAGTATAAAGAAGTGCGTTGATAACTGGGATATTGTGCTCAGGCTCTAGTTGTAAGTGAATGTCAGCTCTACTTGCAAACTCAGTCTTAATGGGGTCAATAACGATCAGTTTTGCGCCGCGGTTTAGCGCTCTTTGGATGTGCATAGCTGCGATTGGATGGCCATTTTCTGGGTTTGAGCCTATCATTAATATACAGTTACTATAAATTCCTATCTCTGTAAAGCTATTTGTGGCAGCTCCGTTTCCGATTGTTTTAGCAAGTCCTGCTACTGTCGGAGCGTGTCAAATTCTAGCACAGTGATCGACGTTGTTTGTGCCAATTACAGCCCGCATTAGCTTTTGAGCGACGTAGTTGTCCTCAAGTGTACAGCGTGCTGAGAAATTTCCTGCTAATGAGTCAGGGCCGTATTTCTCTTTGGCTTCTTTCATTTTTTCTACAACAAGGTCAAGTGCCTCGTCCCAGCTGGCCTCTTCAAATTCGCCATCTTTTGAAAAAACGCCGTTTTTCCTTCTGATAAGTGGTTTTGTAAGTCTATCCGGACTTGCAACGTAGTCCCAGCCATAAAAGCCTTTTAAGCATAAATTTCCTTGATTAACTGGATTGTCTTCAACGCCAGTTGCGGCACGAACGACATTATTTTCCACATGCAAGGTAACCTGACAGCCCGTCCCACAATAAGGACAGATGACTTTGCCTTCTTTCATCATTTTCTCCTTTACTATGCAATATTTGCATATTTCTATATGAGTAATATTACTAGCCAAATTCTTAATCTTTAATAAAAATTCTTTATCTATAAAAATAAATTTTTAATCTAAGTTAAAATTAATTTAATTCTATTAAAGTCAATTATTTAGGGGTTTTAAAATTTATTTAAAATTGATAAATTTATTATAAAAGAAATAAAGATATAGAGATTTAGCTTTTTATATAAAATGAAAAAATTAATTCTAATTTTACTTTATTTAAAAAAGGTTAGTCATATTTTGAATAGATAAATTAATACTAAAGATGGAAAAATTTTAAAATAGACTGTAAATTTTTGAATAAAAATATGGATGAAGGAAATTTAATAAGGAGAGCAGATCGCTCTCCGATGGATTATTTATCTCTTAAGCCAAGCTCAGAGATTAGTTTTGAATATGTAGTGTAGTCTTTATTTTTAAGATATTTTAAAAGTCTTTTTCTTTGACCAACTAGTTTTAAAAGACCTAAACGTGATGAAAAGTCTTTTTTGAAAATTTTAAGGTGTTCTGTAAGTTCAGTTATTCTAGCTGTTAAAAGAGCTATTTGAACTTCTGGAGAGCCTGTATCTCCCTCTTTTCTAGCGAATTTCGCAACTATTTGAGCTTTTTTAGCCGAATCCAAAGCCATAATGACCTCCTGATTGGTGAATTTTGAAAGAGCGATTATAGCATTTAAAACATAAAGTTAGATAAAACTACGCTTTTTAAAAATTAATGAAAAATGCAGTAAAAATTTAATAAAATTAGGGCTATTTAAAGACCTAAGGAAGATAAATGCTTTTTACAAAGGCAAGCGAATACGCTCTACTTTCACTTATTTTAATATCTCAAAAATCATCTCCAGTTGATGTTGATACGATTTCAAATGAGCTTAAAATTTCAAAAAGCTTTTTGGCCAAAATTTTACAAAATCTTGCAAAAGATGGAATTTTAAAGTCATTTAAAGGGGCAAATGGCGGTTTTGCGCTAAATAACGAACCTGAAAATTTAAGCATAAAAAAGATAATAGAGTGTGCTGAAAAACGTGAACTTAATGTCTTTGAGTGCTCATCTTCTGCAGATGGCTGCCCGTCAAATAAAGCCTCAAGCTGTCAAATTTGGTCGATGTTTAGTGGCCTTCAAAGTAAGATCGACGAGATGCTTGATGCAATAAAACTAAGCGACATCGTTAAGAAGTAAAGTTGGCAAAGCAAAAAAATAATATCTTAACTCTTGTTGCGCCGTTTCTTGCGCCAATTGTTAAGTTTAAAAGTCTTAGCATCGTTGGTATCATTGTTGCCATCCTTGCTATCATCATCGTACCGCTTCCAAGCGCGGTGCTTGACTTTTTTCTGGCACTTTCTATTTCTATTTCTGTGCTTATAATCTTAATTTCGATTTATGTGCCAAAGCCAACCGATCTTAGTACATTTCCGACACTAATTCTTATCGTTACGCTTTTTCGCCTCTCGCTAAATATCGCAACCACGCGTATGATCTTAAGCGAAGGTCACAACGGTCCAGAAGCGGTCAGTGAGATCATCTCAAGTTTTGGAAATTTCGTCGTTGGCGGTAACTTTGTCATCGGCACCATCGTCTTTTGTATCTTGGTGCTCATAAATTTTATGGTCGTAACAAAGGGTTCAACCCGTGTGAGTGAGGTGCAAGCACGTTTTACACTTGATGCGATGCCAGGTAAGCAAATGGCGATAGATGCGGATTTAAACGCAGGTTTGATTGACGAAAAAACAGCGCGTGAAAGACGTCAAGCCATCATCGGCGAGGCAAATTTCTACGGCGCGATGGATGGTTCGTCTAAATTTATAAAAGGTGATGCCGTCGCTGGCATCATCATCACTATCATCAACATCATCGGTGGCTTTGCTATCGGCTCGTTTCAGCACGGCCTTGATATGGCGACATCGGCTCAGTATTATACGATCCTAACTATCGGTGATGGCCTTGTGAGCCAGATCCCAGGACTTATCACATCAACAGCGACTGCTATCATTATCACAAGGGCTAGCAAGGACGATGAGGATTTTGCAGAAGGCACATTAAATCAGCTCTTAGGGGATTATAAAACCTTGTTGATAGTGGGCTTCATACTATTTATGTTTGCCCTTGTCCCTGGACTTCCAACTCTTTCTCTTGGCTTTATTGCAGTGCTATTTTTGGGACTTGGCTACATCATCAAGCAGACCAAAGATGGCGGGCTAAATTTAAGCCTTGCGTCAAAAGATAAAACAGCTTCTAAAAAAGCTGGAGCCGCTACGAAAAGTGGGGCAGGGGCAGCTGCTAGTAGTGCCACTACCAAGGTGCCAAAGAAGAGCGATGAAGAGATCGCAAGAGAAGAAGAGACTAAGATAAACGACATCTTAAAGCTTGAAATTTTAGAGCTCGACCTTGGATATGGCCTACTAAAGCTAGCTGATGTAGATCTCATTGAGAGGATTCGTGCTATGAGGCGAAATATCGCTTCAAGTCTTGGCTTTTTGATGCCAAAGATAAGAATTCGTGACAACCTTCAACTACCGCCAAACGAGTACCGCTTTAAGCTAAAAGGTATCGTGATCGGTCAGGGTGAAATTTATGCGGATAAATTTCTAGCGATGGATAGTGGACTAGTTAGCGAAGATATCGAGGGGATTCCGACAAAAGAGCCAGCTTTTGGGCTGGACGCGCTCTGGATCGATGCTAGCGTCAAAGAGGACGCCATACTTAGCGGCTACACGATAGTTGATCCTGCAAGCGTCATATCAACGCATATGAGTGAGCTTATCAAACAAAATGCAGCTGAGCTTCTAACTCGCCAAGAGACGCAAAATTTATTAGACAAACTAAAGATCGACTACCCAGTTGTAGTCGAGGATACGCTAAGGATCGCACCTATAAATTTGATCCAAAAGGTTTTAAAAGCGCTGCTTAAAGACAATATACCGATCAAAGACCTACTTAGTATACTTGAATCAATTAGCGACATCGCCGAGGTTAGCAAAAACCTAGATATGATCATCGAGCACGTGCGCGCAGCGCTCTCACGTGTCATCACTTCGCTTTATGTCGATGAGAAAGGTCAGCTAAATTTTTACATTTTAGATAGTGCTGCACAGCAAAAGCTTATGGACGCGGTGCAGTATAAAGACGGTGCGTATCACCTGATGATAAATGTAGCTCAAACTTCATCGATCGTTCAGGCTCTAAGACATGAAAAAGAGAAACGTCCGATGAGTCAGCACGGCGAAATGGTGCTTTGCGTGGAGCCAAGTCTAAGAAAATTTATAGCAAATATCTGCGCAAATTTTGCCATCGACATCGTGGTGCTAAGCTTTGCTGAGATCTCGGCAAATACGCCATTTGAAACGGTTGGCGTCATAGAAATAGAAAATTTATAAAGGAAAAAGATGAAAATTTATCACCTCTCGCACACCGATCTTGACGGATACGGCGCGCAATACATAACAAATTTTTACTTCAAAGATGTGAAATTTCTAAACTCAAACTACGGCAGAGAGATAGATGATAAATTTGCTCAAATTTTAGCTGAGATAGATGCCTCAAATGACGATAAAAACATCATCTTGATCACTGATCTAAATTTAACTCTAGCTCAGTGCGAAAGCTTTGAGGAGATAATAGAGGGTAAAAATATCAAGCTATTTTTGCTAGATCATCACCAAAGTGGTGCCGAGTGTGCGAGCAGCTATCCTTGGTACTTTTTAGATAGCTCAAGGTGCGCTACAAAGATCACTTACGACTTTTTTGCAGGAATTTTTGGCAAAAACAAAGAGCTTGAAATTTTTAGTGACGTCGTAAATGCCGTGGATATCTGGCTAAAAGATGATAAAAATTTTGAGATGGGCAAAGTTTGCTTGGGACTTGTTGCAAATGCTAAAGAGATAAACAAGGTGATGTTTGAAGCTGAAAACAACCTCTATATGGATTACATCTTAAAAGAAGCTAGCAAATTTTTTAACGAAAAAAACGACTATATCGGCCTTGACATGCAGGTGCATGCTATTAAGAAGTCATTTTTCAAAGAGGAGAGAGACGATACGCTAAGTAACCTAATCTCAAACTACGTCGTAAAAAAACTTAGTGAAAATAAAGAGAGATTTAGCATAAGCTATAAAAATCATAAAGGAATTTTAACCTACAATATCGGCAACGTTTCTGTTATCGGCAACGACTTTTTAGTGGCAAATCCTGAATTTGACTTCTTTATCGACGTGACAAATAAAAAAACGCTAAGCTTTCGCGCAAATGGCAAACTTGACGTTAGCGCCATGGCAAAACACCTAGTTGGCGGTGGTGGACACGTGAATGCAAGCGGCGGCTTGTTTGCAAATTTTAAAGATAGCTTTAGCTATGAGCCGATTAAAGCCCAGATAATTGATCTAATAACTAAAAAAACACAGGAGGAAATATGAAAGAAGAAGAGGTAAGCGTAGAAGAACTTAGCTATGAGCTTAGTATGGTGCTTGAGGCTATGTTCTACTATGCTGGAGTAAAAAAAGATAAACTTGAAGAGGCGGCAAATCTCTATGTCGAGTGCATCGATGATGCGCTTGAAAATTCTGACGCTAGCGGTAGCGACGAGGTCATAGAGATAGTTGAATATATGAAAAAACATCATTCAAAATTATTTAAATAAGGAAAGAAAATGAAGAAAATTTTAGTTTTAGTGGCAGCAGTTTTTGCGTTAAATGCTATGGCAAATGAAAATTTAGACAAGGCAAATGAGCTTTATGCAAAGAAAAATTTTAATGAATCTTATCTTTATTTTAATAAGGCTTGTGGAGAGGGCGAGAAAAAAGCTTGCACGATGAATGCGATCATGCTATTTAACGGTGACGGTGTAGCAAAAGATAGAGTTCAAGCTGAGAAAATTTTTACAAAAATGTGTGACGAAAACGAAGGCATGGCGTGCGAAAAACTAGGCGAAATGATCGCTTATGGCCTTGTAAAAGATAAAGACGCAAACGAAGCAAAGAACGAAGAAAAAGCAAAGGCTTTATTTAAAAAAGCTTGTGATAACGGCTACCAACCAGCTTGCGACTTTGTGACAAAATAAATTTAAGAGGCTTAAAATGGGCTACAAACATAAAGATTTGATAGGAACTAGAGAGCTTAGCAAGGAAGAAATTTTATATTTTTTAGAGGCGGCGAAAGAGTTTAAGGAGCTAAATTTAAGCCAAGTGAAAAAAAATGACTACCTTCGTGGAAAGACCACGATCAACGCATTTTATGAAAACTCGACAAGAACTAGAACATCCTTTGAGATTGCAGCAAAGAGGCTTGGGGCTGATACGATAAATTTCAGCTCATCAAGCTCGAGTGTGACAAAGGGCGAGAGCCTAAATGACACGATGAATAACATGGCTGCTATGAGAAGTGACATCATCGTGCTTCGTCATCCAAGCTCTGGAGCTGCGAAATTTGCAGCGGATAGAACTGATGCTAGTGTCGTAAATGCGGGGGATGGCACAAATGAGCATCCAAGTCAAGCCCTGCTTGATCTTTTTACGTTAAGAGAGCATGGTAAAATTTTAGATAAAAACTTAAACGTTGCAATCATTGGCGACATCGCTAGAAGCCGTGTAGCAAGGTCTGACATCTGGGCGATGAAAAAATTTGGTATCAACTTAAAGCTCTTTGCGCCAAGGATGATGATGCCAAAAGATGATGAGGTCTTTGAGTCTCAAATTTGCAAAAATATGGAGGAGGCTTGCGATGGCAGTGACGTCATCATCATGCTTCGCATCCAGCTAGAGCGTGGCGGTGCGGACGTAGCATTTCCAAGCTCGAGGGAGTACTCGAAATTTTTTGGACTAAATAAAAATAGGATAAAGCTAGCCAAACCTGATGCGATCGTGTTGCACCCAGGACCGATAAATAGAGGCGTGGAGCTAAACTCAGATGTGGCTGATGGCGCGCACTCAGTCATACTAAATCAAGTAGAAAACGGCGTTGCTATAAGAATGGCGATACTAAATACGCTTGCAAAAAATAGGGGCTAACGATGAAAATAGCAATAATTAACGGCACTATCGTAAATAGCGACGAGAAATTTAAGGCAAATATCCTAATAGAAAACGGCAAAATAGCCAAAATCGGAAGTGAGAAATTTGAGGCTGATAAGGTCATAGACGCTACAAATAAGCTAGTCATGCCAGGACTTATCGACATGCACGTGCATTTTCGCGATCCTGGTCAAGAGTATAAAGATGACATCATCTCAGGCTCGCAGGCAGCGGTGGCTGGAGGAGTGACAACCTGCCTTTGCATGGCTAACACAAACCCAGTAAATGACAACGCCTCGATCACAAGGGCGATGATAGAAAAGGCTAAAAACTGCGGGCTGATCGATCTTTTGCCAATTGCAGCCATCAGCAAAGGACTTGGTGGCAACGAGATTGTCGAAATGGGCGATCTTATAGAAGCTGGCGCAGTTGCATTTAGCGACGATGGCCTACCAGTGACTAGCTCAAGCGTGATGAGAGCGGCACTTGAGTATTCAAGTATGTTTGGCAGTTTTTGTATAAGCCACTCAGAGGACTGTTCGCTTTGCAGGCAGGGTGTCATGCACGAGGGTAAAGTCTCGGCGATACTTGGACTTCGTGGCATGGCAAGAGAGAAAGAAGAGATCGCAGTGAGTCGTGACATGCTACTTGCAAAGCTTACTAAAGCACACATCCATATCGCTCACGTAAGCTCGGAGTACTCGCTAAAGATCATCGAAATGGGCAAAAAAGAGGGCATAAACATCACTTGTGAGGCCACACCTCACCACTTTAGCTTTAGTGACGATGAAATTTTGAAAAATGCCTATGATACAAATTTCAAAATGTCACCGCCGCTTCGTGAGATAAGCGATGTAAAAGCGGTGAGAGAGGCACTGAAAAGTGGCCTTATAGACGTCATCGCTACCGATCATGCACCGCACCACACAGACGAAAAGATAGTGGAATTTGACAAGGCACCATTTGGTATCATCGGACTTCAAACTCTTGTGCCGCTTACTTTAAAGCTCGTAAATGAAGGTGTTATAAGTCTAGAGCGCATGGTGGAGCTAACATCTACAAATGCGGCTAAAATGCTAAATTTAAAAGATAAAGGCAGACTTGCAGAAGGCATGCTAGCTGACATTGCGGTGATAGACCCTGAGATCGAGTATGTCTATGATGAGAAGATAAACCGCTCAAAATCTATAAATTCTCCGCTTTTTGGTAAAAAACTAAAAGGCGCGGCGACTATCACGATAAAAAGTGGCAAGATCGTTTATAAGTTTGGAAAATAATCCAAATTTGCTCGCACTTGCGGGTAAATTTGACTTAGACTATTTGATAGATAAAATTTGCTAGAAATTTCTAGCAAATTTTGGTTTGGATTATGAGTTGTATTTTTTAACGATACCGCGAACCACTTTTTCTATAAAAAGTGCAGATTCAACTTCGCAGCATTCTCTTGTTGAGTGAGGAGAGTGGATGTTTGGTCCTATTGAGCAAGCGCTAAGACCCACTTTTTTCTCTAAAAGTACGCCACACTCAAGACCTGCATGCACAGCTGTTATCCTAGCTTCTGGTTTATAAATTTTTAGCTCTTCTAGGATGTCGTTTGCAAATTGATCATTTATAGGTTTCCATGCTGGGTTTCTATCTTTACTTATGATGTTAAAACCAAGCGCTTTTGCAAGCTCAGAAATTTCAAATTCCATTCTATTTAGGCCATCTTTGCTCATTGATCTAGCGAAAAATTCTACTTCAAGCATGCCATCATCTTTAATCTTTGCAAGTGAGAGATTGACACTATCTTGTGGTATGCCTAGCTCGCAGTTATAGGCTCTTACGCCTTGAGAAAATGAGTTAATAAGAGCTAAAATTTTCTCGCCATTTTCTAAAATTTCTTCACCCGTGCCAAGCTTTTTCACACTTAAATTTTTACACTCACTCTTTAGCTCTTTATTGCTTAACACAAGAGCAGTTGCGCCGCTTGGAATAGAGTTGCTTCGTTCGCCACCTTCAAATTTAACAAGCCTGCAGCCATTTTTAGTCACAAATGTAGCCAAAATCTTGATCGCATTTGGGATATTTTTGTGTATCTCATTGCCAGAATGTCCACCTGGTAAGCCGCTCACTTTTACTTCGTAAAGTGTGCTCTCTTTTGTTTTTTTACTATTTAGTGCGATAGTGGCAAATAAATTTATACCACCAGCACAGCCGATAGTGACTCTATCGTCCTCTTCGCTATCTAAATTTAAAAGCTTATCGGCTAAAAGATTGCCACTAAAGCCAGCAGCTCCGACCATACCGACCTCTTCGTTGTTTGTAAAGAGGCACTCAATGTCGTCAAATTCACTTATCATCTGCATCATTATAGCTACGCCGATGCCGTTATCTGCACCAAGAGATGAGTTTTTAGCCCTCATGTAGCCATCATCGCCATAAACTATCTCTATCTTTGGCGCATCGCCCATGCAGACCATATCGTAGTGGCTTTGCAAGCAAATTTTTGGCTTGCCTTTAAACGCATGAATGTTGCCAAAACTATCGACTGCGACCTCACAGCCCTTATCTTTTGCATAGCTAGCTAGAAAATCACGCATCTTATCGGTCTCATAACTGCAGTGTGGTATCGCAGCAAGTGTCTCAAATTTCGTTAGAATTTCACTATTTGACATATTTGCCTCCGTAGATTTATTTTATTTCGCCCTTATAGCCAGTCGCATCGACTGCTTTTAAAAGCTCTTTTTCATCGAGCTTATCATCTGCTATAATGACAGCTTTTCGCTCTTTTAGCGATACATCTGCCTTTTTTACGCCCTCGACGCTAAGAGCAGCCTTTCTAACAATCGCCGTGCAAAGCGGACAGTGCATGCTAGGCACTGAAATTTCTATCTTTTTATCAGCGTAGCTTGCAGCCACCAAAAGGGCTAAAACTAAAATTTTACGCATAAATTTCTCCTAAAAGCTCTGGGTATGTAAGGAGTAAAAGCAAAATCACTCCAAAAAGTATATATACAAGTATCCATTTTTTCTTTTTATAGCTCAGGTTGCAGCTTTTTGGCTTGTAAAATAAAGCAATGCCTGAGATCACAAAGCAAATGACCGCCACGATGCTTAAAGGGACGCGGTATTCGTATAAATTTTGTGTCCAAGATAGAAATGAAAAAGATGTGCCAAAAAGCAGAAAAAGAAGTGCTGGCAAACAGCACAAGGTAGCGCCAATAGCACTACCTATGGATGTTAGTATCAGCCAAAAGGCTCTCATTTTAGCTCTGTTGAGACGTAGTCGTAGCTAAATTCTTTTGGCGAATAGTAGTTTTGTGTGTTGCCATCAACCTCAGCGTATGGATAGCCAAAGTTGTTTAGCGGAGTTTGCTCTGGGGTTGGCTTTAAGATAAAGTCGCGTCCGTAGTTAAAGCCTATCCAGCACATCTCCCAGTTGCCAAAGCAATAGTCCCTAACAGCTTTGATCTTAGCGTCGTCGTTTGTTAATTTCTCGCCCAGTCTTACCTTTGTGACATCTGCTGGATCAACCGGTATCCAACCATAGCCTTTTAGGTAAAATTCAGCCCTGCAGTGCTGTCCGCCTGAAATTTTAGCCACGCCATCTTTTGCGCTGCCCATCTGATCTGAAAATCTAGACTGACCAACTCTGATACCAAAAATTTCTCTTGCAGGGATGCCAACTGATCTACAAAGTCCCACAAAAACAGAGTTTATGTCGGTGCATTTGCCAACTAATTTACCACTTTCAAGTATGGCTTTAACATCGCCTGTGCCACATCCTAGGATGCTGTTATCACGCTCCATAGTGTTTGCAACCCACGTGTAGATCGCTTTTGCACGCTCTAAATCGCCCTTTAAATTTCCAACTATCTCTAACGCTTTTGCTCTTACGACGCCGTCAGTTGGGATGTGTGAGGTTGGTTTTAAAAACTCTAAAACTGCAGGATCAACCTTCTCGTTTGGATCGTAATTTACCTTGCTAAAGTCAGTATTACGCTCTGTTGTTTGGATTTTAAACTGCACATTTAAGATAGGTCTTGGCTCGTTTTCTTCAAAATCAGCATACATTGTAGGTATTAGCGTATCTGAGATATAGACGTTTTTAGCGGTTGTGTTTATGACGTAGTCTTGGGTTAGTTGCTGATAAGTGGTGCTTAGTGGGAGTGGTAGCCAAATTTTTGAGCTTTTGCCCTTTTCAAGCAGCTGGTGTTTGAAATTTACGTCGAAATTTCTAACTACTGGGCTTGCTGGCTCGTCGCTAGCTAGAGTGACACTTGGAAGCAGACTCGCTGCACCTAAAAAACTACTGAATTTAAAAAAATCTCTTCTTTGCATAAAATGCCTTTTTGCTTAATATTAGCCAAACTTGGCTCTAAAACTGCCTGCTATTCTAGCATAAAATTTTTATTTATGATAAAATCCGCCACATGAAAAAGATTATATTTTTAGGCTTTATAGCGCTATTTTGCAATGGTTGTCTTTATATGAATGAGCGTGGAGTTTCGACTCAATACTATAATGATTGTAAAGAGTATTATGACGCGACTGGCACCTACCAAAAAGAGTGTCCGCATAACATCGTCGACTGGAAATAGCGTGGATCTTAGTAAATTTAATGAGCAGCAAAAGCAAATTTATAATAGGATAGAAAATTTAGCAAATTTTGACTGCGAGCTTGAGCTAAAAGATAGTGTAAATGTGAAATTTAAAAATTTAGACCAAGCTAAAAAAGATGAAATTTACAACCTCGCCCTTAGCCTAAAGCCTTGGCGAAAAGGACCATTTTTACTTGATGATATATATATAGATAGCGAGTGGCAAAGTTTTATCAAATTTAATATCTTAGCACCGCATCTAAATTTAGCAGGAAAGTGTATGGCTGATGTTGGTTGCAACAATGGATATTATATGTTTAAGATGCTTGAATACGGTCCAAAAAGCATAACTGGCTTTGATCCTAGCGTGCATACATATTTGCAGTTTAAATTTTTAAACAAATTTATCCACTCAAATATCGCTTATGAGCTTCTTGGCGTTGAGAACTTGCCTGAATACGCAGTAAAATTTGATACGATTTTTTGTCTTGGCGTGATATACCACAGAAGCGATCCTATAAGAATACTAAAAGAGCTAAAAGCCGCGCTAAATCCTGGTGGCGAGCTATTTTTAGATACTATGTATATTGATATGAAGGGCGACTTTGCACTAAGTCCAAAGGATAGGTATTCAAAAATTCCAAATATCTACTTTGTGCCAACGCTTAGCGCGCTTCAAAACTGGTGCGAGAGAGCTAAATTTAGGGATTTTACCTTGCTTGAAACAAAGGCGACTGATCTAAATGAGCAGCGAAAAACGCAGTGGATAGATGGCGAGAGTCTTGGAAATTTCTTAGACCCAAATGATAGTACAAAGACCATTGAGGGCTATCCGGCACCAAAAAGAGCATATGTTAGAGTTAAAATTTAAGGATAAAAATGGCAGAAGAAAATATCTATGATGTAAAAGACGAATCGCAAATAATCTTACCAGAAGATGAAAACCCATTAAGAAACGAGATCAAAACTGCTCTACTTACAAAGCTAAATTTTAGTGGAACGGCATTTTTGCTTGAAAAAAATCACGCAAAGACTAGATTTTTTACTACAGATGATATGATGTGCGACACTGAGGGGCTTATTCATAGTGGATTTATTTTTATGGGCGCAAATCATGCTGCACTTTTAGCTATTAATGAAGAATTTTGCGTTAGTATCGGGGCTAGGATAAATTTCTTTGGACCGCTAAAGCTTGGTGACGTGGTGGAATTTGACGCTCAAGCAAGATTTGAAGAGAGCAGAAAAAGAGAAGTAAAAGTGCTTGGATACGTTAAAGATATAAAAATTTTTGAAGGAGTATTTCAACTTGTCACACTTGAAGAGCATATCTTCTTGGCTCAACAAAAAAATATCCAAAAAGAAGCTGCTATAAGGCAGAAAAAAGAACGAGAAGAAGCTAAGGCTAATAGCTAAAAGTAAGTAAAAATTTTTGATTTTTAATCCCAAATAAAACGAAATTTTAAAAAGACAATCTTTATCTCATTATCCTATTTTGGTAAATAATTGGTAACATTTTTTAAAATTTTAAGGAAAATTAAGCAATAAAATTAATTTTCTATGATAATATCCTTTCAAAACTTTTTATCAAAAGGAGATTTAGATGAAACTTACAAAAGTTAGCTTAGCTGCTTTGGTTGCTTTAGGTGCATTTTCAAGCGTTGCAAGTGCAACTCCACTTGAAGAAGCTATAAAAAATGTAGATCTTTCAGGATTTGCAAGATATCGTTATACAAATGATAGTACTAAAAAAACTAAAGCTGATACTGTAAAGGGTAATAGTGCTGGTCATGCGTTTAGAATGGAGACAGCATTTAAAGCTGCGATAGACGATAACTTCTTTGGTGTTTTAAGACTAAGGTATTCTGCCACTGATGATTCAGGCGATAAAGTAGCAACTGGTACAGATAAAACAAATACAACAAATTCTTTTGGTGTATATGAGATGTATCTAGGATACAAAGTATCTAACACTACTATTACAGCTGGTAAACAACTTATCAAAACTTTCTATGATGATGGTGATATAGCAGCTACTGGTCTAAAAGTGGTAAGTACAGATGTATCTGGTCTTACTTTAACAGCTGCTGCTTATGATGCCATAGAAAACAATAGTGATGAAGTAGATGGACCTTTCCTAAAAGAAGTAACGGATGGTACAAAATTTCATGATGCTCCTGCTAACCTTTATTATTTAGGTGCAGTTGGTAGCTACGACCCAGTATCATTTAAAGTAGCTATTGCAAATCTACAAGAAATAGCAACACTTTATGGTGCTGAAGCAGCATTTAGCTTTAATGTAACTGACGATATAAACCTAAACCTAAAAGGTCAATATGTTTATAGTGATTCAGATCACAAAAAAGTAACTGATGCTGACTTTTGGGCTGTTCAAGCTGGAACAAAACTATTTGGTGCTAAATTTAATGCTGGTTATTTAGAATTTGACGCTAAAAATAGAGATAGAGATACTAGAAATAGCGGTAAAATCGCATTTACATCAATCGATGCAAATGGTCAGCTAATCAACCCAGCTAAAATACTAAATAGCGTAATGAGTGGTGGTGGCAAACAATACTACAATAATATCAAAGGTGACAACGATTACTGGTTTGTTAATGCTGGATATGACATAGATAAATTTGGTCTTGGTGCTGGTTATACTCAAGGTAAAGGCACAAGCTATGCTCTTAATAAAGAGAGAGCAAAAAGAAATGAGTGGTATGCACAAGCTAGCTACAAATATAGCAAAAAACTTAATTTCCTAACTTGGTATGCAGCTGCTAAAGATAAAAAAGATAGCGAAAGCTTTAAACAAAATCGTATAAGATTTGAAGCAAAATATAGCTTCTAAAACCTTTATCCGAGCGAGCTTTCGCTCGGACCTCTTTAAAATTTAATAGACTCCATATAAAATTTTTCTATCTTTTTTGATCGATCCTTAGTTTTATAAAAAATATAAATTTTAAATAGTGATTAAGTGTATTTTAGAAGTTTGAAACTTGAAATTAATACCACCGAAATTTTAGCTATTTTTTACTATATCTATCCAATAATCAATATTATTTTGCTCGGCCTTTAATGTACTGCCTTCTCCGTGCCCTGGATAAAGCGTGAAGTTATCTTTTAAATTTTTACAGTTTCCTAGACTTTTTAACATTTCATTTTTATCTGAAAAAGGAAAATCCCAGCGTCCTATGCTTCCTCTAAATAAAAAATCTCCACTAAACATCATGTCATCTATCTCTATCATCGAGCAACCTGGCGTATGTCCTGGGAAATGATGAAATTTGATGAAAAAATCATCAATGTTAAAATTTTCATCATTATCAACCAAAACATCTGGAGTAAAAGTACTTTTCATATAACCAAAAATATCACTCTCACACATGAAAGCATCAAATTTATTGATATAAACTGGAATTTCTAGCTCATTTTTTAGCTCGCTCACGTCGTAAATATGATCAAAATGCCCGTGAGTGCAAAGGATGGCTTTTAAATTTTTAGTATTTTGCAAAACCCATTCTTTTGCCCCATCTCCAGGATCTATCACTAAAGATGAGTTATCTTTTGTAACTATGTAACAATTAGTGCTAAAATCTCCAAAGCTTTTATGCATTACTCTCATTTTTTACCTTAAATTTATTATTTCTTAAAATTTTACATCTTTTTACTTAAACTTAAAGAAAAATTTTAAATTTACTTAGTATAATTTTTACAAAAGGAAGCAAATCTAGGCAAAGGAAGAATGAAGGAGTATCAAAAGATCGAAGAAACTTTAGTTTTTAGCTTAAAAGATAAAACTAAAGATAAAAATTTGTTGTTGGGTGTTAGTGGAGGTATTGATTCTGCTGTAGTAGCGACTTTGTGCGCAAGAGCAAAACCAAATGAAACTCATGCGCTCATCATGCCAACAGCATCATCAAATAGACAAAATATGGATGACGCCTTAAATTTATGCGAAAAATTAAACATAAAATATAAGGTTTTATCCATAGAGGGTATTTTAAATGCCTTTTACGAAACGATAGATGTAAATTTAAGCAATTTAAGAAAAGGGAATTTAGCAGCTAGAGTTAGAATGAGCTTGCTTTATGATTATTCATCTAGTATAAACGCTCTAGTTATCGGAACAAGCAACAAAAGTGAGCTTATGCTTGGATACGGTACGATATTTGGGGATTTAGCATGTGCAATAAATCCTATCGGAGAGCTTTACAAAAGTGAAATTTTTGAATTTGCAAAACATCTTGAGGTTGATAAAAATTTTATCAACAAAGCACCTTCGGCTGATTTGTGGGATGGACAAAGTGACGAAGGCGACATAGGTTACAGTTATGCTGTTATTGATGAGATTTTAGAAAATTTAGAAAATAACAAGGAGCAAGTCATCAAAAAGTTCGGATTAAAAGCAGTATCGGATATAGAAAATAGAGTTGTTTCAAACAGGTTTAAACGACAAATGCCGTTGATAGTGAAAATTTAAAGGATTAAAGATGAGAGAGATTCCGTTTTATAGACCAACTATCACTGAGCGTGAAAGTGAGCTTATTGAAGAGGCTTTGCACTCTGAAAATACTACTAATATCGTTGCTAGATTTGAAGAGAAGTTAAAAGAGTATTTTGGTGCAAAATTTGTAGTTACCACAAATAATATCGCAGCCGCACACCACTTGGCACTAAGTGCGCTTGATACTAAACGCGGAGATAAGGTTATTTGCTCCATAAATGCTTTTCCTAGCATTGCACAAGCTGTTAGACATTTTGATGCTGAACCTATTTTTGTGGATGTTGATGAAGAAGATTTTAACATCTGCCCAGACGCCCTTGAGAAAGTGCTAAAAGAGCAAAATCACAAAAAATTAAAATGTGCTTTTATCTCTCATATCGCAGGTCAAAGTGCTAGGATGGATGAGATAACGGCGGTTTGTGAGAAATACGGTGTAAAAATTTTAGATGATGCAAATCGCGGTATGGGACTAACATACAATGGCAAAAAGGTTGGTTCAGACTCCTTTTTGTCATGCTTTCAAACACATTCGCGTGTGCAAAATCCTATATCAACGGTTGGATTTTTTACGACAAATGATGAGGAAATTTATAAAAGAGCAAAACTACTTCGCAACTATGCTCTTGTAAATGGCATTGATAAATTCGGTAGCTTGAGTTATATTTATGATGTCGTTGATATTGGCTTAAAGTATGATATAAACTCGATAAATGCAGCATTTTCTATTGCGCAGCTAGAAAGAACAGATAAGCTCATACAAAGAAGACAAGAGATCGCAAAAATTTATGATAAAGAGATTGGCGAGTGCCATAATATAACAATCCCTGTCAAAAAACGTGAACACATTTATACTCAGTATATTATTAAGATAAATAAAAATCGAGATGGCTTTGCTAGAGAGCTTTTGGAGCACGGAATTCACACATCATTGCACTACATACCGATACATTTACTAAGCTATTACAAAAATAAATACTCACTTAAAGTAAATGATTTTCCAAATGCTTTAAAAAATTATCAGCAAGTGTTGTCATTGCCTATTTATCATAGTCTGAGTGACGAAGAGGTGCAATACATCTGCAACAAAGTAAAAGAAATTTCTAAAACTCGTGTTTAAGAAATTAAATATTTTCTTGCATACTTGGGCGAATGACTACTTCTTTCGCCCAAATTTCTTTCAAATTCTACTAGCATTTTTACTTTTGCCACTAAGTTTTATCTATTTTCTTATTGTTGTGCTTAAGAAATTTACTGCTAGAAAAATAGACTTTGGCATAAAGATAATAAGCGTGGGAAATTTGACACTTGGAGGAAGCGGGAAGACTCCACTTTGCGTGGCAATTGCTAAAAATTACGAGGGCGCTTTTATCATTCTTAGAGGCTATAAAAGAAAAAGCAAAGGCATGCAAGTTGTCGCTCGAAATGGCGAAATTTTACTTGACGTAACAGCAAGTGGCGATGAGGCGATGATATATGCTACAAGTCTTAAAAACGCAAATGTGATAGTAAGCGAAGATAGGAAAGTAGCTATAAAATATGCCAAAGAGCATGGCGCAAAGTATATTTTGCTAGATGACGGATTTTCTAAATTTGACATAGCTAAATTTGATATCTTGGTGCGTCCAAATCCAGAGCCAAGGCTAAAATTTTGTCTGCCAAGTGGAGCTTATAGATATCCATTTAGCTTTTATAAATTTGCTGATTTTATAGCGATTGAAGGGCAAACTCATTTTAGAAAGAGTGAAATTTTAAATAAAAGCGAAAAAATGGTTCTAGTTACCGCCATAGCAAACCCAGAGCGCCTTAAGCCATTCTTTGATGAGTGCGTAGCTCAAGTCTTTTTTCCTGACCATTATAATTTTTCAAAAGATGAGCTAGAAGAGATTTTAAAAAGATATGGTGCCACCTCGCTTTTGATGACGCAAAAGGACTATGTAAAGGCAAAAGATTTTGGTTTACCAGTATCGCTTATAACGCTTGAAGTTACGCTAAGTGAAGAGTTTAAAAAGGTTTTGGCACAGCAAATTTAAGTCCATTTTGTTATAATGAGCCACTTTTTAAAAGGAAATTTTGGATCAAAATGAGAATTTTAATCACCTCGGTCGCAAAGAAAAAAGAGGCAAAAAAACTAAGTAAAAAGCTCGTAAAAAAGAGCCTTGCAGCTTGTGTGAGTAGCTTTAGCGCAAAAAGCATTTATCTTTGGCAAGAGAAGCTTTGCGATGGAAAAGAGCAAATTTTATTCATAAAAACAGACGAGAAATTTAAAAAAGTAGCTAAATTTATAAGAAAGCACCACAGCTACGAAACCCCAGAAATTTTGGCACTTAGGCCAAAAGAGGTCTTTAAAAAATATGAAAATTGGATAAAAAAATCAACCAAAAAAGGTAAAAAATGAGACTAACACCAACTAGAAGCGTGAAAGACGAAAAGACAAAAAATGTAAATTTAAGCACAGCCATGCTTAGTCCAAGCTCCGCTCATGGCGGACTTTATGCGCCAAAAAAGCTTCCAAAAATAACAAAATCAAAATGGCAAGAGCTCTCACAATTAAGCTACGAGAAGCTCGCACTTTATATCATATCACTATTTAAATTTGATGTGCCAGAGGCATTTTTCAAAAAAGCGGTTAAGAGATACGCGAGTTTTGACAATCCAAAACATCCAGTTATTTTTAAAAAAATAGATAAAAATTTATACGTAAATGAGTTATATCACGGTCCAACTAGGGCTTTTAAGGATATGGCGCTTCAGCCTTTTGGCTCGCTGCTTAGCCAGCTAGCAAAAGAAAGAGGCGAAAGATACCTTATCATGTGCGCAACTAGCGGCGACACGGGCCCTGCGACACTTCAGACTTTTGCAAATGACGAAAATATCAAGGTCGTTTGCCTCTATCCAGATGGCGGCACGAGCGAGGTTCAAAAACTACAAATGCAGACCATGCAGGGTGAAAATTTAAAGGTTTTTGGCATAAAAGGCGACTTTGACGACGCCCAAAGAGCACTTAAAACGCTGCTTGCAAATGATAAATTTAAGGCCGAGCTTAAGAAAAAGCGTCTTAAACTAAGCGCGGCAAACTCGGTAAATTTTGGCAGAATTCTCTTTCAGATCATCTATCACGCCTACGCTTACGCAAATTTGCTAAAACAAAAAGCACTTAAAGCAAACGAGAGCTTTGACATCATCGTGCCAAGTGGGAATTTTGGCAACGCTCTTGGGGCGTATTACGCTAAAAAAATGGGCGCAAGGATCGGTAAGATCAAGATCGCCTCGAATGCAAACAATATCTTGACGCAGTTTTTTACTACCGGCGTTTACGACCTCAGGGACAAAAAACTAGTTAAGACGATAAGTCCGGCGATGGACATTTTGATCAGCTCAAATGTCGAGCGCTTGCTATTTGATAAATTTGGTAGCGTTAGAACCAATGAACTCATGCAAAGCCTAGCTAAAGATAAATCTTATAAACTTAGCAAGCAGGAGCTTGAAGCGCTAAAAGAGGACTTTGAGGCTAGCTGGTGCGACGACAAAGAGTGCGAGGCATACATCGCAAAGCTCGCAAAAGGCGGCTACGCGATCGATCCACATACGGCTACTTGCTTTAAAATGGTAGATGCTGGCCGCATAAACGTCATCACATCGACCGCGCACTGGGTGAAATTTACGCCAAGCATGATCAAAGCGTGCCAGATCAAAGATACAAAAGATGAAAAAGATGCGCTCGCAAAGACCGCTAAAATCTTAAACGATAGCGTGCCAAGCTCGATAAACTCGCTATTTAGCACGAAAATTTTACACAAAAATATCATAAAAGAGGACGAGATCGAAAAGTGCGTCCTAGAATGGATCGAGCGATGATAATCATCCCAGCCCGCCTTGCCTCAACAAGGTTTAGTAATAAAATTTTAAAAGAGATAAATGGCGTGCCGATGTTTGTGGCGACGGCTCTTAGAGTAAGCGGCGTGGACGATGTGGCGGTTGCTGTTGATGAGCCAAGCGTGCTAGAGATCGCCAAGGCTCACGGCATAAAAGCTGTACTAACTAGCAAAGATCATCAAAGTGGCACTGACAGGATAAACGAAGCGGCGCAAATTTTGGGATTAAATGAGAGCGAGATCATCATAAATGTTCAGGCTGATGAGCCATTTATTGAGCCTGAAAATATCGCTAAATTTAGGGCATTTTGCGAGCAAAAGAAAGGGAAAGCCTTCATGTTTTCTTGCTATAAAAGGATGGACGATGAGTTTGCAGATGATAAAAATTTAGTCAAAGTGGTGACTGATTTTGAGGGCTATGCGCTTTATTTTTCAAGATCAAGGATACCATTTAACAGAAGCGAGTGTAAAAGCTATAAAGCGCATCTAGGCATCTATGGATACAGCGTAAAAAGCTTAAAAGAGTTTTGTGCTCTTATGTCTTCAAGCCTTGAAAATACCGAAAAACTCGAGCAGCTACGCGCCTTAGAAAATGGTAAAAAGATAGCGATGCTAGAGGTTGAGAGCCAAAGTATCGGCATCGATAGCGAAGAGGACTACCAAAGAGCGCTAGCTAAATTTGGTGAGAAATAAGTCGGCAAATTCTCTTTAAATAGAGTCAATATTTAAGGAGAATTTATCTAAATTATTAATCTTTAAATGCAGTAAAAAATATTTTTCTACTCAAATAATATAAAACTAATTTTTCTTGTTTTTTATTTTTTTAATTCTGTCTTTAACTACGTAAAATTTTAAAATTGCACTCGAGTAAAAGTCTTTATAAAAACCTAAAAATTTAGGCTCTTTTTTAGTGCAGATAGCTGCAAATACGCTCTCAAGGTCTATTCTCTCTTTTTGTGTCAAATTTTCCATCTATTTTCCTAACAACTTTCTCATCTTATTGATAACAAATAATATTTCATCATCGTCAAGCTCACATAGTAGCTTACAAACTGCAGCAGCAGCTTGTGGCTTTGAGTTGCCAAGCCTCCAATCTTGATATGTTCTCATTGGTACACCAAGCTCTTCTGCCATTTTTGCTTGTGAAATTTTCTTACCGATATTTTTTGCTTCAACTGCATTGTGAAGCAAATTAAATATATCACTTGTTTCAATCATTAAAGTATTATACGGATTATTTTATTAAATATACATAAAATAATATATAAATAATAGTAATACGTATAAATAAATTAAAATATATTATATATTATACTATAAAACATTATATTAATACGTAAAAACGTATAAAAACATTAGAACATAGAAGCAATATAAAAGACTTTTAAATTTGTTTAATTATTTTTTGTAATTTTATTTTCGGAAAGGCTTATACAATTAATATTAAATAAGCTTAGTTATATAGACTAAAGATACATAAATAAATTATTTTAACTTAAATACTTGACATTAATAAACTAAAGTTGTATAATCCGCTTAGCAATTAAAAAGAAAGAGTGCTAAAAGTGAGTAAAACAAATAAACGCGATTTGATACTAAATTCTATCATTGAAGCCTATTTGCAGAACAATGCGCCTATTGGCTCAAACGAGCTTGGCTCTCGCATGAGTATGGCGATACCGGCATCTACGATACGTGTTTATTTCAAAAAGCTTTCAGATGAGGGCGAGATCACAAAGCTTCACATCAGTGGTGGCAGGATCCCAACTATCGCTGCGATGAGGAGATATTGGAGTGAAATTTTTGCTGAAAGCGACATAAATTTAGAGATAAATGATTCAAGAAGCTTAAAAATGCTCTGTGATGAATTTGAGCTTTATTGTATGATTTTTGGCACAATCGATAAGGAGTTGCTAGAAATTTTAAATTTAAATGATAGGTATCTGGTTTTAAATTTTAGTGGCGATGAGATCGTCATCAAATTTGATGCTAGGATGTATAAATTTTTAAACAACCTTATCGGAGTTAGTTTAGACAAGCTTGAGCTTATCTGCTCTCAAGTTGGCTTAAGCGAACTAAAAAACAAGATAAGAGAGCTTAAAAGGACCAAAGTTTATTTCCAAGAAAATGAAATTTTGGCCTTTAATATGTTTAAAGATAGTCGTTTTAAGATGATTTTTGACCCTAGCTTTAGTTTGCAAATGGATGATAAGTTGGCATTTTCTCCACTGTTTGATGAAAATTTTATGGGTCTTAAATTTAATGCAAACTACCTTGGTAGTGAAGCTCAGATGATCTGTGCTGGCAGTATTTATACTGACTATGTGAAATTTCTAAATCTAATAAAGGAGGCCGCGTGAGCGAGGAAGTAAAAGAACAAAACACACCGGAAACTGAACCTGTGCAAGAGCTAGCTAGTGATAGCGTAAATTTGGATGCACTTGGTGATATTTCAAAGGTGGAAAAGCTCGAAAAAGAACTTGGCGAGATCACTGATAAATATTATAGAGCAAATGCTGAGTTTGAAAACATGAAAAAGCGCTATGAAAAAGAGAAGGCAGACATTGCAAATTTTGCAAATGAGAAATTTGCCAGGGACTTGCTTCCAGTTATTGATGCGCTCGAAATGGCAGCAAATTTTGACCCAGAGGATGATGAATTTGCCAAAAAGATCAAAGAAGGTATTTTGATAACTATAAATCAGTTTAAAAAATGTTTTGAAAAGCATGGCGTAAGCGAGATACCAACTGATACTGAGTTTGATCCAAGCGTGCACAATGCCGTTTTAAGGGTCGATAGCGAAGAGAAGCAGAGTGGTCAAATCGTACAAGCTTTGCAAAAAGGCTATATGATAAATGGTAGGGTCTTGCGCCCAGCTATGGTCAGTGTGGCAAACTAAATTTATAAAAATAAAATCTAATAAAAAGGAAAAATATGTCAAAAGTTATAGGTATAGACTTAGGTACAACAAACTCTTGTGTGAGCGTTTTTGAGCGTGGCGAGAGCAAGGTTATCCCAAACAAAGAGGGTAAAAACACGACTCCATCTGTTGTTGCTTTCACAGACAAAGGTGAAATTCTAGTAGGTGACGTTGCAAAACGTCAAGCAGTTACAAACCCTGAGAAAACGATATATTCTATCAAACGTATCATGGGTTTGATGAGCAATGAAAAAAATGCTGAAGAGGCAAAAAGCCGCTTACCATATCACGTCGTAGATAGAAATGGCGCTTGCGCAGTTGAGATCGCTGGTAAGGTTTACACTCCACAAGAAATTTCAGCAAAAATTCTTATCAAACTAAAAGAAGACGCTGAAGCATACCTTGGTGAAAAGGTAACAGATGCGGTTATTACTGTGCCAGCTTACTTTAATGATAGCCAAAGAAAAGCTACAAAAGAGGCTGGAACGATCGCGGGACTAAACGTACTTCGTATCATCAACGAGCCAACAGCAGCAGCACTTGCTTATGGTCTTGATAAAAAAGAGGCTGAGAAAATTTTAGTTTATGACCTAGGTGGTGGTACATTTGACGTTACAGTGCTAGAGACTGGTGATAATATCGTTGAAGTTTTGGCAACTGGCGGTAACGCATTCTTAGGCGGTGATGACTTTGATAACAAGATCATTGACTGGCTAGTAAGCGAGTTTAAAAATGAAAATGGCATTGATCTAAAAGGCGATATCATGGCACTTCAGCGTTTAAAAGAAGCGGCAGAAAACGCTAAAAAAGAGCTAAGCTCAGCTCAAGAGACTGAGATAAATTTACCATTTATCACAGCTGATGCAACTGGTCCAAAACACCTTGTTAAAAAGCTAACTCGTGCTAAATTTGAGGGCATGATCGACTCACTTGTGGGCGAGACTATCACTAAGATAAACGAGGTAACAAAAGACGCTGGTTTAAATAAAAGCGACATCAAAGAGGTCGTAATGGTCGGTGGTTCAACTCGTGTGCCACTAGTTCAAGAAGAGGTTAAAAAGGCATTTGGTAAAGAGCTAAATAAGAGTGTTAATCCAGATGAAGTCGTAGCTATCGGTGCTGCTATCCAAGGTGCGGTCATAAAAGGCGATGTTAAAGATGTGCTACTTCTTGACGTTACTCCACTTAGCCTTGGTATCGAAACACTTGGCGGCGTGATGACAAAGATCATCGAAAAAGGCACAACCATACCAACTAAGAAAAGCCAAGTCTTCTCAACTGCTGAAGATAACCAAAGTGCCGTTACTATTATGGTTTTACAAGGTGAGCGTGAGTTTGCAAGAGATAATAAGTCACTTGGAAATTTCAACCTTGAAGGCATTCCAGCAGCTCCAAGAGGTGTTCCTCAAATAGAAGTTGAGTTTGACATTGACGCAAACGGAATTTTAACTGTTTCAGCAAAAGATAAAGCAACTGGCAAAGCTCAAAACATCACTATCTCTGGATCAAGCGGCTTAAGCGAAGAAGAGATAAACAACATGGTAAAAGATGCTGAGCTTCATAAAGAAGAGGACAAAAAGCGCAAAGACGCAGTTGAAGCTAGAAACCAAGCTGACGCACTAGTTCATCAAACTGAAAAAAGCATGAGCGAGCTTGGCGAGAAAGTTCCAGCTGAGGATAGAAGTAACATCGAAGCTGCGTTAAATGATCTAAAAGAGGTCTTAAAAGATGAAAATTCTTCAAAAGAGCAAATCGATGCTAAAGTAGAAGCTCTAAGCAAAGCTAGCCATAAACTAGCAGAAGCTATGTATAAAAAAGATGAAAACGCTGGAGCAAACGGCGGAAATAATAAAAAAGACGACGACGTTATAGACGCTGAAGTCGAGTAAAACTCCTAGAGCAGGGCACTTGCCTTGCTCTTTTATAAATTTATCTTCATAAATTCTTAAAATTGATTTAAAATAAGCAGTTTAAATAGTTAAAATTTATATAATGCCAAACAAAAAGGCTAAAAAATGTACTTATTTTTTTTGATTACTCATTTAATTTGTGCCATTGTATTTATAGGATACGTATTTTTCGATGTTTGCATATATCCAGTTGCTAAAAAAACGGTTGATGCTAAAACCCTTGAAATAGTTAAAAAAGCCTACACAAAAGGCAGCGCAAAGGTTTTTGGCACGGCATTTTTATTGCTTTTAATAAGCGGCACTTATATGGCAAAAGACTATTTTGGAGGTGAGCTTGGCTGGTGGCAAAGCAACTTTCAAAAGCTACTACTTGTAAAAATTTTTGTTTTACTTATAATGTGCCTTGTAACTTTTATCTCTGTTTTTAATGTCGTTATTTTAAAAAAGCCTGATCCATTTGGTAAATTTTCACATTTAATAGCTCTAGTGCTTTGCATGATAATGGTCATTTTGGCAAAAGTAATGTGGTGGGCTTAAAAATTTAGCTAGCAAATCTAAGTAAATCGCCAGCTAGAAGTTAAAAATTCTTTAATCGATACTCTTTAACTTATCTTTATTTAGCCCTTCTTCTATGCGCTTTATCTCTTCACTTCCGTCTCTTACGACGTTTTTGTCAAATTCCAAGTAGTCATTTATCTTTTTTGGATATTCAACGTGACTTAGGATAAATTTAAAGACATTTAGCCTAGCTTCTTTTTTGTTATCACTTGAGACAATGACCCATGGCGAAATGCTATTGTGAGAGGCAAGAAGCATCGAATATTTAGCGATAGAGTACTGATCCCAAAGTTCTTGTGCTTTTTGATCAACGGGTGAAATTTTAAATTGCTTTAATGGATCATTTTGCCTCTCTTTGAAGCGTTTTTTCTGCTCATCCTTTGTGATTGATAGATAAATTTTAAAGAAAATTATGCCGGAGTTTATGATCATCTCTTCAAATTTTGGTACTTCACGTAAAAATTCCTTATGCTCTGCTTGCGTGCAAAAGCCCATCACTGGCTCAACACCAGCTCTATTGTACCAGCTTCTATCAAAGATCACGATCTCTCCAGCACTTGGCAGATGAGTCACATATCTTTGAAAATACCACTGCGTTTTTTCGACATCACTTGGCTTAGCAAGCGCTACTATACGGCAACCCCTTGGATTTAGATGCTCAGTTAGGCGTTTTATCGTTCCGCCTTTGCCGGCTGCGTCGCGTCCTTCCATTAGCATAAGTACTCTAAGGCCTTTTTCTTTTACGTAATTTTGAAATTTTAAAAGTTCAATTTGAAGCAGTCTAAGCTCTTCCTCGTAGCCAAGTTTCTCGCTTTTTTGGTGTTTTTTGTCTTTTGACATCTTTGCTCCTTTAAAATTTCACATATTTTCACGATTTTACAATAAAATAGAATAAATTTAAGAATTTAGACTAAAATCATCTTTTTTAATTTAGCAAGGATTAGTATGTTTTTAAAATTTCTTTTTTCGATTATTTTATTTGCAGGCTCGCTTTTTGCCGAGGTTTTAGATGTTAGCAAAGCCTTTGTTTTAACTCCAAGCGTTGATAGTCAAAATGTTGAAGTGAAGTTTAACTTTGGTGAAAATATCTATCTTTATAAAGAGAGTTTTGAGATTAAGCTAGCTGGCAAAAAGATAAATGAGCTATTAAATTTGCCAAGTAGTGAAAATACGGGAGAATATGAAATTTATCCAAAAGATTTTTCGATTTTTATCCCATTAAATTTAGTAAAAGAAAATCTTTCAAATGGCAAAGCAATACTTGACATTAACTATCAAGGCTGTGCTAAAAACGGCATTTGCTACCGTCCACAAAGTAAAATTTATGAGATAACTGACCAAGCTGGAAAATTTAGCATCGCCACTTTTAAAAAAGAACAAAAAAACGATGCCGACAGCTTTGCTGAAGAATTTTCTAGCGAGCAAGATATTGCAAATGGGCTTGGAGATAAAAATTTCTTTATCTCACTTCTTACTTTTTTTGGTTATGGTCTCTTGCTTTCACTAACACCTTGTGTCTTTCCGATGATACCGATACTTTCAAGCATAATCGTCTCAAAAGGCGCTAATTTAAATGCAAAAAAAGGCTTTTTATTATCATTCATTTATGTTGTCGCGATGAGCCTAGCTTATGCACTAGCTGGAGTGGCAGCTAGCCTACTTGGCTTTGGCATCGCAGGCGCTTTGCAAAATATCTATGTGCTTGGCACTTTTGCAGCCATTTTTGTCATTTTAAGCTTTAGCATGTTTGGATTTTATGATATAAAATTGCCAGCAAAATTTGAAAATTTGATAAGTAAAAAATCGCAAAATAGTTCAGGCTATGTTGGAATTTTTATTATGGGTTTTGCCTCAGCTCTCATAGTATCACCTTGCGTAGCAGCACCATTAGCTGGTGCGCTTCTTTATATCGCTCAAAGTGGAAATGTCTTTTATGGTGGCATTATGCTTTTTGTCATGGGGCTTGGTATGGGTGTGCCGCTACTTATTATCGGGCTAAGCTCTGGAAAGCTCTTGCCAAAACCTGGTAGCTGGATGGATGAAGTGAAAAAATTCTTTGGTTTTTTAATGCTCATAATGGCGATTTGGATCCTTTCGCGTGTGCTCGGAGAATTTTTTGAGCTATTAGGATATGGCATTATAGGCGTTTTTATGGCGGTTTATTTTGGGGCATTTGAAGTAGCAGAGCAAAGCTGGACTAAGTTTAAAAAAGCGTTTTTTATCCTAGTTTTTATATATTCAGTTATGTTAATAGTTGGTTCATTTTTAGGCTCAAAGGAGGCTTTTTCTCCGCTTTCTGGACTAAATTTGGCAAAAAGTGATAGTGCGTTAAAATTTAATTCCGTTAAAAATTTAGATGAACTAAATGAGATAATAAAAAACTCAAAGAAGCCCGTTTTAGTAGATTTTTATGCTGATTGGTGTGTAAGCTGCAAAGAGATAGAAAAGATCACTTTTAAAGATAGTGGTGTTATAGATGCTTTGGCAAATTTTGCACTTATTCGTATCGATGTAACAAATGGCGGATCACAAAATGATGAGATGCTAAGAAATTTTGGACTTATTGATCCGCCTGCACTCTTGTTATTTAGTGGTGGCGATGAGCTAAAATTTCTTAGAACTATCGGCTTTATAGATGCTAAAAATTTTCTAGCAAAGCTTGAGAAAATTAAATAATCTTGTCCTTGCTGTTACAAAGATCATTTAAGATACACTCATGGCAAAGTGGCTTTTTGGCTTTACAGGTATAACGTCCAAAGAGCACCATGGCTTGATGAAGCTTACCAAGATCTGTTTTAAAGGCATGGCTAAGATCAGCTTCAGTAGCTTCTGGCGTTTTTGCATGACTAAGATCAAGTCTGTGCGCCACTCTAAAAACGTGCGTATCAACAGCCATAACATTTGCATTTGTAGCTTCTAAAAGTACGACATGAGCGGTCTTTTGTCCAACTCCAGCAAGCGCTTTTAGCTTCTCTTCATCAAGCGGAATTTCTCCATTATAAAGCTCAACCACGCTGTTTGCCATTTTGATTAAATTTACTGCCTTGTTATTAAAAAAGCTGCACGAGTTTATCATGAGTTTTAGACTTGCTAAATTTGCGCTAGCTAGCTCAAAAACGTCTTTATACGCCTCAAATAGGGCAGGTGTGATCAAATTTACCCTTTTGTCGGTGCACTGAGCTGATAACATGACGCAGACAAGTAGCTCATATAAATTTCTAAATTTAAGCTCGCTTTTGGCGTCTTTAAACTCTTCTAGGAGCCTTCTTTTTATCTCTAAAATATTTTTTTTTGTTCTCATTTTCGTATTTTACCTTATTTTCTTAAGTTAAATGAAAAGTTATCGCTTTATTTGATATAATCCTGCCCATAAAATCAATTTTTTAAAGGATTTATATGAAAAAATTTTTGTTTCCAGCAGTTTTAAGTTTAGCAGCGGCTGTTACTCTAAATGCAGCAGTAGTTGCAACAGTTGATGGTGATGCTATAAGCGATAGCGATATTTCAAGCCTTTTATCGGCAGCTATGCCAGGATTTGACGCTAGTAAGCTTCAACCAAATGAGAAAAAACGTATAATCGACGATCTAATAAACAGAAAACTTCTTTTAAAAGATGCTAAGTCAAGCGGTATCGAAAAAGATGTAGAGTACATCAAAGCTGTAAAAGCAGCGCAAGAAGGCATCGCAGTTGAGCTTTATATGAGAAAGCTTTTTGATGGCATAAAAGTAAGTGATAACGAGCTAAAAGATTTTTACAATAAAAATAAAGCAAGTATGAATGAGCCAGCTCAAGCAAAAGCTAGACATATCCTAGTTGAAGATGAAAAAACAGCAAACGATATTATTGCTCAGCTTAAAAATTTAAAAGGCGAGGCTCTAACTAAGAAATTTGCAGAGCTAGCAAGCCAAAAATCAATCGACAAAGGCTCAGCAGCACACGGTGGCGAGCTTGGCTGGTTTGGTCAAAGCCAAATGGTAAAACCTTTTGCAGACGCAGCATTTTCAATGGCCAATGGCACAGTTTCAACTAAGCCAGTTAAAACTCAGTTTGGTTACCACGTTATCTTAAAAGAAGATGGCAAAGCTGCTGGTACTGTAAGCTTTGAACAAGCAAAAGCGGAGATCGAGCAAGCTGTTAAAATGGAGAAATTCCAAGCTGCTGTTAGACAAAAAAGTGAAACTTTACGCCAAAAAGCAAAGATAGAATATAAATAAAATTTGGAGGATAAAATGGGCGTTTTAGATATTGTAAATGCTGGAGTTTTAAGCGGAGATGATGTAACAAAACTTTATGCTTACGCCAAAGAGCAAGGTTTTGCGATACCTGCTGTAAATGTCGTGGGAAGTGACTCTGTTAATGCCGTTTTAGAAGCAGCAAAGGTTGCTAACTCGCCTGTTATCGTTCAGTTTAGTAATGGCGGCGCAGGTTTTTATGCTGGTAAAGCCTGCGAAAATGCAGCCGTTCTTGGTGCGATCGCTGGCGCAAAGCATGTTCATCTGCTTGCCAAGGCTTACGGCGTGCCAGTCATCTTACACACTGACCACGCTGCTAGAAAGCTTTTGCCTTGGATAGATGAGCTAGTAAAAGCAAGCCATGAGTATAAAAAAACTCACGGCGTGCCACTTTTTAGCTCTCACATGCTTGATCTTAGCGAAGAGAATATCAACGAAAATTTAATCACGTGCGAGAAGTATCTAAAAGAGCTTAGCGAGCTTGGCATCAGCCTAGAAATCGAGCTTGGTGTCACTGGTGGCGAAGAGGACGGCGTGGATAACACAAGTGTTGATAACGCACTTCTTTACACTCAGCCAGAGGACGTCGCACTTGCTTATGAAAGACTAAGTAAGATAAGCGATAAATTTAGCATCGCAGCTAGTTTTGGTAACGTCCATGGTGTCTATAAACCGGGCAATGTCGTGCTAAGACCAGAAATTCTTAAAAACTCACAAGCCTATGTGGCAAAGAAATTTAATACAAAAAGTGACAAGCCAGTAAATTTTGTATTTCATGGCGGTAGTGGCAGCGAGCTAAAAGATATCAAAAATGCTGTGAGCTACGGCGTTATCAAGATGAACATTGATACAGATACGCAGTGGGCATTTTGGGACGGCGTACGTGAGTATGAGGCCAAAAATAGAGCGTACTTGCAAGGGCAGATCGGCAACCCAGAGGGCGATGATAAGCCAAATAAAAAATACTACGACCCAAGGAAATGGCTAAGAAGTGGCGAGGAGAGCATGGTTAAGCGTCTTCAGACTGCTTTTAGCGACTTAAACTGCCTAAATAGGAACTAATCCTATGCAAAATCAAAATGATTTTAGTGAGCTAAGCGTGCCAAAAGAGCGCCAAGCTCACTCTTTCTTTGTCTTTTTTAAAGTTATCTTTATCCCTTTAGTCATCTACATCTTGGCAATACTAGCGTATCTTGGCGTTATAAATTTTCAGATGAAGCTTCACACCATCGTGATGATGGGCGTTATACTCTTTGTCGCTTTTATATTTTCACGCCACAGCGCCTTGGTAGCTTACTCAAATTTTTTGGCAAATGCCAAAGATTACAAGATAAGGCTAAAAGAATTTATCATCACTCATCTCTTTGAAATTTCAAGCGTCAAAAAGGCAAACGCTAAATTTGAAGATTTTTTCGAGAGCTACACAAGAAATTTTAGAAATGACAATCTAGCAAACATCGGACAAGCAGTCTTTCCTATGCTTGGAATTTTAGGCACATTTATCAGCATCGCTATCTCTATGCCAGAGTTTAGCTCTAATACTACAGATGGTCTTGAAAAAGAGATCGCTATACTACTAAATGGCGTGGCTACGGCGTTTTATGTATCGATTTATGGTATATTTTTAGCGCTTTGGTGGATGTTTTTTGAAAAGATAGGCGTTAGTAAATTTGAGAAATTTTATAGCGAGCAAAAAGAGCTTAGCCGTGAGTTTTTCTGGCAGGAAAATGAACTAAATGCAAATTTTATGAAAGCAAGTGTAGGCTACTTTAAAGATAGTCATGACGCCTTTAAAATGGTGCTTGACGATAAATTTTTAAGAAATTTAAACGATCAGGTAAATGAAAAATTTGACAGACTAAAAGAGCTTTGCGAAATAGAGAAAAATATCATCAATCAAAGCAAGGCCGAGCTTAGCGCAAACCTTAAAATGCTAAATGAAGCTAGCCTAAAACAAGACGAATTTGTAAAAATCCACTCCGATATGCTAAAGGCAGTAAGCGCGTTTTCTAATGCCTTTAAAGATATGGAGGTTAAAATTTTAACCGAGCATGCAAAGCTTGGCGAAATTTTTAATAGAAATTTAAACGCCACAAAAGAAAATCAGCTTAAATTTGAGCAGACTATCAAGAGCTTTGACAAGGTTTTAAGAGAATTTTCATACTCGCTCATGAAAGAGCAAAACGACGCACTAAAGGAATTTAGAGCCTCACTCGTGGAGAGTGCGACGATATTTAAGGTAGCTTATGAGCAAGAGGGCAGGAGCTTGGAGCGTGAAAAAGAGCGCGAGAGTCTCATAGCTGAGCTTAAGAAAAACATAGACGAGATCGATAAAGAAGCAAATTCTGTAATAGAAAAAATCGAAAATCTAGTGCAATGAAAATAAACAAAAATAACGAGGATCAATCGAGCTTTTGGGTTTCGTACGCGGACTTGATGGCGGGTCTACTCTTTGTTTTTATGCTGCTAATAGGCGCTGTCGTCGTAAAATACGTCCTAACTCAAAACACCCTTGAAAATAAAGAGCAAGCCATCATCGCAGCACTGGCAAATTTAAAAGACGCCCAGGGTAGAAATTTCACCCTTGAAGAGCTAAATGACGCCCTAAAAAGAGAGCTTTCAAAGATAAGCGACGAAAATATAAATTTGAAAAAATCAAATGAAATTTTTGTTATCCAAATAGACGCTCTAAAAGAAAAGCTAGCTCAGCTAATAAATGAAAACAAAGATGCAAATGCGAGCATAAAAGAGCTAAACACAAGCATTTTTGATCTAAATCAAAAGATGATCGTGCTAAATGATGAAATTTCATCAAAAGATAGAGCGCTTAGCGACGCAAATGAAAGTAGCGAGAAAAATTTAGCCAAGATCGCCTTTTTACTCGAGCAAGTGAGCAAAAAAGAGGCTAGATATGACGAGCTTTTAAGGGATCTAAATATCACTCGTGACAGGGTCAAAAACCTAACTGGCATAAGGGTAAAAGTGATCTCAGCTCTAAAAGATAGGCTAGGATCGAGCATCGAGATCGATCCAAACTCAGGCGCGCTAAAGCTTAGCTCCTCAGTACTTTTTGATAAAGGAAGTGCGGTCCTAAAAGAAGAGGTCAAAGAGGAGCTAAAGGCGACACTTGGTAAGTATTTTGACGTGCTTTTAAATGACAAAGAGATCGCCTCAAACATCGATCAGATAATAATCGAAGGCTTTACAGATAGCGATGGAAGCTATATTTATAACTTAGAGCTTTCGCAAAAAAGAGCTTACGCGGTGATGGAGTTTATAAACTCATTTAGCGATGACGTTCGCCTTAGAAAGTTGCTTGTCGCAAGCGGACGAAGCTACAATGAGCTAATTTTTAAAGACGGAGCCGAGGACAAGGACGCTTCAAGGCGCATAGAGATCAAATTTTCACTCTCAAACAAAGAGGCTATCAACGAGATAGAGAAATTTTTGGAGTTTAAGGGTGATTGATAAAATTTGCTTAAGAGAGCGAGAGTTTTGGCTTTTAAGAGATGATCTGCTAGGCGAGTTTAACGGCAATAAAGCAAGAAAACTAGAGTATTTTTTAAAGGCCGATCTTAGCGGCATCAAGGCCATCGTATCTCACGGCTCAAGCCAGTCAAATGCGATGTATAGCCTAAGTCTTTTTGCTAAGCTAAAGGGGCTTAAATTTTACTACGTCGTCTCTCATCTAAGCTCAAATTTAAAGCAAAATCCGGTTGGAAATTTCAAATTTGCACTTGAAAATGGCATGGAAATTTTTGTAAAAGAAGAACGTGAAAAATTTGCTAAAGAGCTAGCAAAGAGCAAAAATGCACTTTTTATAAATGAGGGCGTGGCGCAGAGCGAGGCTGAGCTTGGCTTTATCACGCAGGCAAATGAGATAAATGAGTGGAGCAAAAAAAGTGGCATAAGGCCCGATATATTTTTGCCATCAGGCACAGGTACAAGTGCATGCTATCTGGCAAAGCACACCGATCTTAGCGTTTTTACAACTCCTTGCGTGGGGGACAGCGACTATCTAAAAAAGCAAATTTATGAGCTAGACAAAAATAGCAAGGTGCAAATTTTAAATCCACCAAGGAAGTATCATTTTGGGAATTTATACCCAGAGCTTTATGAAATTTGGCTTGAAGTGTGCAAAAGCGGTGTAGAATTTGACCTAGTGTATGACCCTGCTGGCTTTATCACGCTTTTTGCAAATTTAGATAAGCTTGGAGCTGAAATTTTATATATCCACCAGGGTGGAATTTTAGGTAACATTACACAAAGACAAAGATACGAGAGAAAATTAAAATTAAAGGAGCATAAATGAAATTTTTTCATAGTAGTGACGCTGATTTTGAGAGTAAATTTTTACAGCTTGTTAAACGAAGTGATAATGACATGAGTGCTGTAATGCCGGTGGTTGCTGGAATAATAGATGAGATAAGAAAAGATGGCGATAGCGCACTTTTTGCGCAGATAGCTAAATTTGATAAATTTAGCGTTACAAGTAAAAGCGACATAATAATCGACGTTAAAGAGATGGAAGCTGCCTACAACTCGCTAGATAATGCTTTGAGAGTAGCTTTAAAATTAGCTCACGACAGGATAAAAAGCTACCACGAGCGCACAAAGCCAAGTGATTGGACCTATAAAGATGAACACGACATCTTGCTTGGTGCAAAATACACCGCGGTTGATCGTGCCGGCCTTTACATCCCTGGCGGTAAGGCAGCATATCCTAGTTCACTTCTTATGAACGCTGTGCCTGCTATCGTGGCTGGCGTAAAAGAGATTGTTGTATGTACACCAGCACCAAATGGCAAGGTAAATCCTTTGCTTCTTGCTGCAATGCATCTTTGTGGTATCAAAACAGCCTTTAAGATAGGCGGAGCAAGTGCTATTGCAGCGATGGCGTACGGAACTGCAACCGTGCCAAAGGTTGATGTTATCACAGGACCTGGTAATATCTACGTAGCAACTGCCAAAAAGCTAGTTTATGGCGACGTAAATATTGATATGATCGCTGGTCCAAGCGAGATAGGCGTCATCGCTGATGACAGTGCCGATCCTCGCCACATAGCTATCGATATGCTCTCACAAGCCGAGCACGACGAGATCGCAAGTGCCTTTTTGATAACGCCAGTAGAAGCTTTCGCAAGGGCAGTACAAAGACACATCGAAGATGAGCTAAAGACACTAAAACGTGAGCCAATCGCAAGTGCAAGCATAAGAAATAAAGCTGCAATAATAGTGGCAAAAGATTTAAAAGAGTGTTTTGCTCTCATGAATGAGCTTGCTGTTGAGCACCTAGAGATCGCTACAAACGATGCTTTAAGTTATATCGATGATGTGACTCATGCGGGCGCTATATTTTTTGGACACTTTACGCCTGAAGCGATGGGTGATTATATCGCTGGACCAAATCACACATTGCCAACTGGTGGAAGTGCTAGATTTTACTCGCCGCTTGGAGTTGAAAATTTCATGAAGCGAAGTTCGATCATTTCAGTAAGTAGAAAAGGTATTATGCATCTTGGCAAATCATGCATGCAGCTAGCCGAAGCCGAAGGGCTAACTGCTCATAAAAAATCAGTTGCGGTGAGACTAGAAGAGTAAAGAAAAATAGATTTTATAAAGATTTTGTAACTTTTTATAGAATTTATAGTAGAATCCATAGCGAATTATTAAAAAGGAGTTGTTATGAAGTTAGGAACTTATACTGCAAACCAGGCTTCAGGAAACTATTATTTAGATCAAGCAAAAAATAGCGAGAAGAAGGCGCTAAATGCCATCTCTGCAAACAGCGAGATCAAAGCATCAGGTGCAAATTTACAAATCGCAGAGAGTTTGCTTTCGCAAACAAATGTCTTGAACGAAGGTTTGGCAAATGCAAACGATATGATCGGTATGCTTCAAATCGCTGATTCAACGCTTTTAAATTTAAGTAAAAGTACGGATAGAATAGGCGAGCTTTCAAGTAAGCTTACAAATCCTACTCTATCAGCAAATGAACAAAAAGGCATAAAGGGCGAGATCAGTGCACTAAGAAATGCTATGAATGATAGCGTAAAAGAGGCTAAATTTAACGGCAAAAATGTATTTGATGCTGAGCTTGGATTTTTTACAGGCGAGAGTACAAAAAATATAAATTTGGGCACAAATGCTCTTTTAAATGTCAAAGATGACAGCTCAAATACAGGTGAAATTTTAAAAAATATAAATTCACTTCGTTCAGAGATCGGATCAACACAAAATGCTGTATTTAGAGGTATAAATGCTCTAGCCGCAAGAAGCGTGGCAAATGCTAATAGTGTAGAGAACCTTGATAGCAGCGACATCGCAAAGAGCTTGGAAGAAAATTTACAAGCAAATTTAAAACTTCATGCTGCGAGCTTAGCCAAAGCTCATGACACTACGAGCTTAGCTACAAAACTAGATAAACTACTAGCTGAATAAATTTTTACCGGTCTTGCGCCGGTAAATTCTTTTTATCTAACCTTATTCTTTAAAAAATATTAAGTTTTTTGTATTTTTAAGTTGGTCTAATGGCTAAATGAGGGCTGAATCCAGCCTTTCAATAATAAAATCAATGTAGATTGTTAGTGAAATTTGTTGCTAAAAAATTTTTAAATTTTATAAAGCTAAAGAGAAAGTCTTAAGGAAAATATCCAAAAGAAAAGGGCTTTTAGCCCTCAATGTAGTTTTTGAGTTTTCTACCGACTTTCGGGTGTTTTAGTTTTTTGATAGCTGAGCTTTCTATCTGGCGAACACGCTCGCGAGTAACATTTAGAGCCTTACCGATCTCTTCAAGTGTGCGGTCGCTCTCATCCTCAAGCAAGCCAAATCTCATCGAAATAACTGCTTTTTCGCGCTCATTTAGCTGCGAAAGTACATCGTCAATTTGCTCTCTAAGGTCACTTTTTAAAATTTGCTCTATCGGAGAAAGTGAGCTTTTATCCTCAACAAAATCTCCAAATTTACCGTCTTCTTCGTTTGCGATCGGAGCTTCGAGGCTGATAGGCTCTTTTGTGATCTTGATGACTTGTTTTACCTTATCAACACTTAGTCCAACCTCTTTTGCGATAACGCTTACATCAGGCTCTTTCCCCTCTTCTTGGAGGTATTTGCGGTTTATTTTATTGATACGATTTATTGTCTCTATCATGTGGATAGGTATCCTGATTGTTCTTGCCTGATCTGCGATCGCACGCGAAATAGCCTGGCGTATCCACCATGTGGCGTAGGTTGAAAATTTATAACCTTTTCTGTATTCAAATTTATCAACCGCCTTCATAAGGCCGATGTTGCCCTCTTGGATGAGATCCAAAAATGGTAAGCCCCTATTTGTATAGCGTTTCGCGATACTTACGACTAGACGGAGATTTGACTTAGCCATTCTGGCTTTTGCCTCGTCAGAAATTTTCTTTCCACGTTTGATCTGCTCTAAAATTTCTTTTAGCCTTGTTGGCTCAAGATCAAAGCCTTGCTTGCTTGCCTCTTTTGTAGTAAATAGCTTTTTGATCTCGACATAAGTTGAGACCATCGTAGCTTCTGGCACGCGAGCTGCGATCTCTTCTTTACTAAGCTTGATGATATCTTTTAGTATGCTTTTGTGATTTTTCTTAAGCTCGTCGCTAAACATTGGTAAGCGATACTCCAAGCGTTTTAGCTCTCTATCAAATTCATCATCGCTTTTTAGCGCTGTCTCCATTGATTTTACGATCTCGCTAATTAACTTGCTTGTTGGGCCAAGGTCCATTAGCTTCTCTTTTAAAATTTTCTTTTTAAATGCAAGAGTTATCTTTGAAGTCGTGTCATCGCTCTCAACTTTATCTTGTTTGTTTGCAGTCTTTAGCCACTCTTTTTTTGCCTTTTCAAGGGCCTTAAAGCTCTCTATAACTTTTTCAGCACGTTTATCGTTTTTGGCTGATTTTTTAGGAGCTTCGTTTTCTTCGTTCTCTTCATCTTCCTCGTCTATATCGTCTTCGCTATCTTCATTTTCTTCGTTTTCACTCTCGTCCTCAAAGCTCTTAAAAAGCTCTTTTACACGGCGTTCCCTATTGATGAGCGGCTCTTTGTAATCAAGTATGAAATCGATCAAAAATGGCACAGAACAAAATGCGTCAATAATGATATCTTCGCCAAGCTCGATTCTTTTGCTGATCTCTACCTCTTCATCTTTTGTAAGAAGCGCGATCTGTCCCATTTCTCTTAGATACATCCTGACAGGACTATCTGACCTTGACCACTCTAAAAGGTCACTTTCGCCTGAAAGATCGAGATCCTCGTCAATATCTTGATCACTTTTTTGAGCATTTTCTTGACGTTTTTTAGCATCAGCTAAATTTCTAAGCTTTGCAGCTTCAGCAGATGTGATTAGCTGGACTTTATTTGTTTTTGCTAGTTGTTCTATCTTTTTTACTATCGTAGCAGTCGGAGCTTTGTCTAATAATTTTACTAATTTTTCGTATGTCAAAAAGCCTTTTGCATTTTCAGCAAAAAGCTCTTCTATCTGAGAAAAAGAGTCTTTTGCGGCGCTCATAAATTTCCTTTCGAATCGTCTAATTGTGATTTAAGTGTTGTTTAAAAGAAAGTGGATTATACCCAAATTTTGTAAATGTGTATAAAAACAAAGTTGGAACGATGATTGCTTAGTAGCTATAAAAATCAAAAATTGATTAGGAAATTGTATGCAAAATGGTTATTATCAAGCCACAGCTGGCATGGTAACGCAGTTTAACAGATTAAACGTTATCTCAAATAATCTTGCAAATGTAAATACGATCGGCTACAAGCGAAACGATGTGGTCATCGGTGACTTTGCGAGAATTTTTAAAGAGACGCAAGATGAGCTTCCGCTTAAAAATCATACAAAAGATGGAGCTAAATTTTTAAATAGAACGCTTGACCGCGTACCACAAGTAAGTGAAGAGTACACCGACTTTAGCGCTGGTGGCTTTAAATACAGCTCAAACACGCTTGATTTTGCGATAAAAAGAGATGACGCATTTTTCTTAGTCGATACTCCAAATGGCGTAAAACTTAGCAAAAATGGCTCTTTTAGTCTTGACGGCGACGGCTACATCGTCACAAAAGAGGGCTATAAGGTGCTGCCAAGTGGCTACGAGGCGCAAAACCCTGGTCAAAGAGGTATCCAAGTACCACAAGGAGAGGTGTTAACTGCTGATAAAAATGGAAATTTATACTCAAATAATAATCAATTTTCTAAATTTTTTATCGCTCAGCCAAGAGAGATAAGAGATCTAAAAAAGGTCGGAGACAATCTCTTTGAGAGTAGAAATTTTGACGACATCACGGAACTTGACGAGGCTGACAGCGTTATGCAAGGATATGCCCAGATGTCAAACGTAAACCCAGTTTTAGAAATGGTCGGTCTAATAGAAACCCAGCGCTTAGTTGATATGTATCAAAAGGTTATGACAAGCCACATGAGTGATCTTAACCAAGATGCTGTTCAAAAACTAGCCCTAAAAGCTTAATAAAAGGATAAAACTATGATGAGATCACTTTACACTGCGGCCACTGGCATGATAGCTCAGCAGACGCAGATAGATGTAACCTCACACAACATTGCAAACGTAAATACTTATGGATACAAAAAAAATAGAGCTGAATTTGCTGATCTTATGTATCAAGTCATGGAGTATGCAGGTACGGCTACAAGTCAGACTACTACAAGCCCAACTGGTATCGAGGTGGGTCTTGGTGTGCGCCCAACGGCGATAAATAAAATTTTTTCTCAGGGCTATTTTAAAGAAACTAGCAATAACCTAGATATGGTAATAGCTGGCAACGGATTTTTTCAGATTCAGCTACCAGATGGCACCACTGCTTATACTAGAAATGGTGCTTTTAAGCTTGATGCAAACGGCACGATTGTAAATAGCGATGGCTATCAGCTGATCCCTCAGATCACAGTCCCTGCAAATGCGACGCAAATTTCTATCGGCACAGATGGCACAGTTTCAGTTCTCCAAGCAGGTGAGAGAGAGATGGCTCAGATAGGTCAGATCGAGTTAGCAAACTTTATAAACCCAGCCGGCCTTCACTCAATGGGCGACAACAACTATCTAGAAACAAGCGCTAGTGGTAACGTGGTGGTAGGTGTTGCAGGACTTGACGGACTTGGTACGATCAGACAAGGGTTTGTTGAGATGAGTAACGTTCAGCTAGTTGAAGAGATGACCGACCTCATCACCGGCCAGCGTGCGTACGAGGCAAACTCAAAGGCGATAACCACGAGTGACTCGATGCTTGAAATAGTAAATGGGCTTAAAAGGTAAGTAGTATGGATGTGACTCTGACTATCGTTGGGCTTATATTGGTTGCTTTTACGCTTGAGGTATTTTATTTTTCAAATAATACTTCAAAAGAAAAGGACTCAATAAAGCAGACGCATTAATTTGGTCTAAATTATAAATTTGGCAGTACTATTGTTGCTTGATGAATTATAAATTTTTGAGGCATCTTTGTAACTGCCTGTAATTTTTCTCTTATCCTACTACCACTTTGATACATCTCGCCTAAAATTTCTGCTCTTAAGAGCAAGAATAAAAGCATCTTTTGCTTAATTAAAATTTTTAAGCATACTGCATGCTTCTTCCAAATCAAGCTCGCAAGCTTTTTTGTAGTAGTTTTTTGCTCTATTTTTATCTTGCAACATATCAGCATCTCCAGTTTCATAGATGAGTGCAAGAGTATAGCAAGCAAATGCATTTTTTAGTTCGCAAGCTTTATTATAAAGCCTAAGCCCTTCTTCTTTCTCTTGTGCTAGAGTGTCTTTTTGTAGATATGTATTTCCTAAAAATAGACAACTGTGTGGATTGCCTAGTTCGCAGGCCTTGTTCGCCATAGCTGCCATTTTATCGCGCTCATTTTTGTCAAGGTAGATATATATAAGATCGGTGCAGCTTTCTATGTTGTTTAAAGCGCATTCACTTTCAAGCTTGGTAGTATCTAAATTTTTACCCCAAGAAAATAGAATACAAAATAAAATTAGAATTACCTTTTTCATCTTTTAACTCCAAAAATTTCTATCATTTTATAAAATTTAACTCTATTTTTACTCTTATTTTTAAATTTTTGCTAACATTTTGGCTTTTATTAAGGTAAAAATTTGACATTTAACTACATTTTTAAACTATCTATTCCTCTTTTTATGGGCTATTTCCCGCTTGGCGTGGCCTTTGGCGTGCTGGCAAAGAGTATGGGTGTGAGCGCATTTATCGCTGTGGCACTTAATACATTAGCATACGGCGCAGCGCAGTTTATGATACTCTCGCTTTTTAGCGCGGGTACGGGGCTTTTAGAGGTTTTTATCGTCTCGTATCTGGTAAATTTACGCCATACTTTTTACGGGCTGGCGCTTTTAAAAGAGTACAAAGATCTCAAATACCGCCTTTTAAATATCGCGACTCTCACGGACGAAACCTTTGCTATATTTAAGGCGCTTAAGATCTTGGACGCGGCGGAGCGCAGCTATGTTTTTACGCGCTTAAATTTGATCTCGTGGCTCTACTGGGCGGCGGGAACGGCGGTCGGATGCCTAGCCGGCGGGCTGATAAAGGTCGATACGAGCGGGCTTGAGTTTAGCTTAACCGCGCTTTTTATCGTTATCGTGATGGAGATGTTTAAAAACGATAAAAATTATAAAGTGCTAGGCGCGGCGTGCTTGTTTGGAGTCGCCGGCGTAGCGCTCATGCCTGCCAAAGCGATGCTGGTAGGCTCGATGGCGCTTTGCTTTATTTTTATTTTAGTTTTTAAGGATAAGCTTTGATAAGCGTGAATTCTAGCGAGTGGGCGATATTTGCCGCCGTTTTGTTAAGCGCGTTTGTGACCTTTTTAACGCGCGCCGCACCGTTTTACGTCGTCAAAAACTATAAGCCTAGCCCGTGGCTTAGCGCCGTGGAGCGACACATGGGGCTGATGATAATGGTTATCTTGGTGTGCTACGGACTAAGAGGCATCAAATTTGACGTTTATCCGTACGGACTAAACGAAGCGCTAGCCGTTTTTAGCGCGGTTTTGATTCATCTAAATTTTAAAAATACCCTGCTTAGCATCGCGGCTTCGACGGGCATTTATATGGCGCTAATCAGGCTTGCGGCTTAAACGGAGGTTTTATGAAAAGAGTTACTATACTAGCAGTGGGCGGCACGGTAGCGGGAAGCGGCCCCGGATCGCTTGATGCGAGCTATACCTCAGGAACCGTTACGGTGGATAAACTAATCGCCGCGGTGCCTGAAATCAACAAGATAGCGACCATCAAAGGCGAGCAGATCTCAAACATCGGCTCGCAGGAGATGAACAACGAAGTTTGGTTTAAGCTGGCAAACAGAGTAAACGAGCTGCTAACTAGCGGCAAGGCCGACGGCATCGTCATCACGCACGGAACGGACACGATGGAGGAGACGGCGTATTTTTTAAATTTAGTCGTCAAAAGCGACAAGCCGATCGTGTTTACGGGCGCGATGAGAAACAGCGGCTCGCTAAGCGCGGATGGCCCTCTAAATATCTTTAACGCCGTAAATGTCGCGATGAGTAAAGAAGCCGCAGGCAAGGGCGTAGTAGTCGTGATGAACGACGAGATTCACGCGGCGCGCGAAGTAACCAAAAGCGATACGACGGCGGTTGATGCCTTTAAATCTCCAAACAGCGGCAAGATCGGCACGGTGTATTACGGCAACGTCAAATTTTATATGAATCCGCTTCGCAAACATACGCTAAATTCGGTATTTGATATCACGAAGATCAAAGAGCTTCCAAGAGTAGATATCATCTATAGTCACTCAAACGACAACCCGGATTTTATAAATTTAGCCGTCAAAAACGGAGCCAAAGGCATCGTAAACGCCGGCATGGGTAACGGAAATCCATTCCCAAGCGCGCTTGAAGCTCTAGGCGAAGCGGTCAAAAACGGCGTAGTAGTCGTGCGCGACTCGCGCGTAGGTAGCGGCGAGACCACGCTAAACGGCGAGGTAGACGACGGCAAATACGGCTTTTTAGCTAGCGACAACCTAAACGCGCAAAAAGCTAGAGTGCTCTTGATGCTTGCGCTTACAAAAACAAGCGATAAAGCCAGAATTCAAGAGTATTTCTTAACTCACTAAAAAGAGACGGCTTGGTCCGCCTTTTAAATTTAAGCTATAAATTTGATCGCTGGATCTGATTTATGGATTAAATTTTTATATTTGTTAGCTAAATTTCAAGGCTTTTTATGGACTTCTTACTCTTTTTCGTCACGCTTGCTCCTATCTCGCTAATGCCCGGTATTAACATGACCTATGCGATGAGTATCGGTATGAGCTTTGGTTATAAGTACTCGCTTATTATGATGACCGGGCAGCTTCTTTCGCTTGCTTTCGTGGCGTTTTGCTGTATGCTTGGCGTGAGCGCGGTGCTACATCACTTTGAGTACGCATTTAAGGCGCTAAATATCATCGCGGGGCTTTATCTGCTGTATCTGGGCGCGATGCTCTTTTTTGGCAAGGGTGAGCTTAGCATCACGAACGTCTCAAATTCGCCAAGCAAAAAGCAGATGTTTATAAATGGCCTGGTTGTCAGCGTCTCAAACCCAAAGGCGTGGATATTTTTCTCAGCCTTGCTTCCTACATTTTTGGATAAAGACGACCCTTTTAGCCTTACTCGCATGTGCGTTATCGCAGCAACACTGCTTTTTGTCGAGTTTTGCGCGCTAAATATCTATGCGCTTGGGGGAGCTATGCTAAAGAAATTTTTACAAACTCACCTAAGGCTACTTGAAATTTGCACTGCCGTCATAGTCTGCGCTATCGGCGTGCTTTTGCTATTTAGATAAAGGAGAATTTATGAGTTTGACATTTAGTGTAAAAAACAAAAAGAAGCTACTTGGCGGATATGCAAAAGCACTAAGCGAGCGTGAAATTTCAGAGCTTGTAGAAGGGCTTTTCTTTTTTAATGGCAAACAAGAAGAGCCAGGCACAAATGAGCTGGGCGCTGACGTGATGATCGCAGGTGTGTGGCAAAAGAGTGTTCGTGGCTTTGAGCTAAACTATGAAGACGGCAAATATATCGTTCGAGTCTGCACTCCAAGCGGCGTTGGTGACTGGCAGATCGCGCTTGAGCTACTCTCAAAGCTCTCAGCCCAAACCGGCTCGAAAATAGAGTGCGACAACGAGGAAATTTACGATGAAAAGCAAATTTTAAAATTTGATTATGAAGCTGACATAATGTGGGGACTTGAAGCTCTAAAGGACGCAAAAGAGAAAAATCAAACGCTTTATATCTATGGCGTGGAGCGCGACGTGGCGTTTGACGCGGTTATGATAGATGAAATTTTTGCAAGTGCCAGCCCTGTGGCTAAATTTGATGAGATGATGAGGCAGGTGCAGTATCTTGACGCTTATAGCGCAAGAGAGAATTTATACGAAGATAAAAATGGAAATGAAATTTTTGGCGCGTATACGCTTAGTGAAAATTTGCCGACCATCTTGCCTTACGCTCCCTCTCCTTCGTGGCAAGCACAAGAAGCCCTAGGAGATCGCAAGGTCTCGCGCTGGATACTTGCACTAGTCGTCGGCGTAGACGATAAGGACGCGCACGTATTTGGCGAATGCGAATACAACGCTTTCATGAAAAATTTACCAAAAGAAAAATACCGATTCATCGATGCGGCAAATGTGCTAGTTGAGCCGCTTAGCGAAGAGGAGATGAGAGAAATTTTTAAAAAGGCAAATAAAGCTTAGTTTTAAGTTAATAAACCACTCGAAAATGAAAATTCGCCTCAGGCTTGCTTAAAAAGTTAAGTCGGTTTTAAGCGCGGATTTAAACTCGTAAAAGATAGAATTTTACTGGCATTGTCGCTTTTTGGGCTAAATTAGGCGAAATTTTAACCTAAATTAATCTATGCTTTGCGTGATTTGAAAAAGGATAAAAATGAAAATTTTAAAAGCTATTTTCGCGGCGGCATCGGCGGTTTGCTATCTAAACTCGGCCGTTTTACCGCAAAGCGATTGGAGCAAAAGGGAGCTAAAAGGCGAGGTCAAAAGCATGACGGCTACGGAGTACGAATACTCTATGGACGGCTTGGGCGCGCTAGAAAATACGCGCGTAAAGCGGACGGAGTTTAACGAAAACGGCTATATACTGCAAGAAACCGAGCATATAAACGGCGCGCCAAACGGCTCGGTTTTGTTTGAGTACGGCAAAGACGGGCTAATACGCAAAAAGTATCAAGACAGCGCCGTTTATCTTTACGAATACGAATTTGACGGCGAAAATTTAGTCGCAACGGCCAAAGAACAGCATGTGGAGGATAAATTTTACCCCCGCACGGAGAAAACCACTTACGGCAAGGACGGCAAAATGATCGCTAGGGCGACGTATTCGGGCGGGACGCTAGTAACGGACGATAGCTATGTCTACGACGAAAAGGGCGTTTTAACGCGGATAGAAAATAATATGGAGCCGCGGCACGGCATAGAGATAAGCTTCGAGTGCAAGCCAAACGGCGAATACGAAAAAATCACGCAAGCCCCAAACTCAAAATGGATTTATTACTACGCCGCAAACGGCGACGAGATGGAGTATACGTCGGTAAATTACTTCGGCTCCGAGGCAAAAATCTGGCAAATTTTGCAGTTTAAAGACATAACGAGGGACGAGCGGGGGAATTTGACGCGTAAAACCTCGGTCAAATTTAAGCCCGCGGACAAATACTATGAAAACGGCGATATAACGGAAATCGGCCTATATAAAAAGCTGGAAATCAGCTACGAATACTACTAAAGTAAATTTTTGAGCTAAGGCTATTTTTCCGAAAAAATTTCACCGTTTATTATAGATTTAACCGTTAAAAACCCGACTATCAAAATTGAAGCGACTAAAGCTGCAAAAGCGCCGACTCCCAAAACTAAGTAAAAATCGCTTTGCGTAATTTCGTAAGCTTTTAAAAACGCTATGGAGCTAGCGGCCGTCGGGAAGGTAAAAGCCCACCACGATAGGGCGAATTTGAGTTTAATAAATCTTTTATACGAAAAAAGTATAAGCGCCGCGAAAAATACGTTTATATTAAGCAGTATCGCCGCAAAAGCGTCGAATCGCTCGGTTAATTTTACGTATCCCAAAAACGCCATAGCCGGCGGCGCTAGCGTAATGACTAGCGTCGGGACGAATTTGTCGGCTAACTTATCGCAAAAAACTAACCTATAAAATATAACGGCGAATAAAATAATCCAGAAAAATAGCCCCAAACTAAAATAATACCAGATCGCTTGAGATTTTTCGGCTATGATCGGGATTAGCAAGTTGCCCACTACGGGGATAAACCATGCCGGATTTAGCGTCGCGATATCGAATTTTTCGTCGATCCAAAAAGAAATTACGTAAAGCGTAAAAATCGTTTGTAAGCCTAAAGCCGCGTAAAAAAGCGAGTAGTATAGTCGCGGCGCGTCTTTGTAGGCTAGAGCTAAAAGAAAAAGCGAAATAATAAACCCGCCGAAAAAATTTATCTTTATAGGGTGCGAAAATTCGGCCTTTACTTCTTCTTTAAATTTTAAAAGCTTAAAGAGGTAAAACGCCGAAAGTAGGCAAAATACCGTGCAGTCTAGCGCTCTAAGCGCCGAGAATATCTCGCCGGGTAAATCAAATATCTCGCTTAATTTCTTATAAGCCGCGCAAAGCCCTCCAAGCCCCATAGTACCGGCAAAAAGCATAATCGGAAGCGATTTTATTTTGCTTTGCGAGTCGTTTTGCTTAACGTTGTGCATTGTTTTTCTTTTCGTATTAAATTTTTATGCAATATTACCTATAATAAGGTTAAATTTTTGTAACGAAGTCACGAAAGGGCAAAATGCTAAGCGAAGAGTTAAAAGAAATTTTGCGCGAGAGGTTTACGAATAATTTCGATCTAGCAAGCGAGGATCTAAATGCGATCTTTGCCAACGCGTATCTAAAAACCGTAAAAAAGGGCGATATATTTTACTCCGGAAACGATTGCTTCGGATTTATACTTATACTAAAAGGCGTTTTAAGAGCGTTTGTATCATCTAGCGCAAAGGAAATAACGATATTTAGGCTAACTAAAGACGAGAGTTGCGTGCTGTGCGATACTTGTTCTATAAATTCGCTAGAAAATAAAGTAAGCGTCGAAATCGAGCAAGATAGCGAGATTATCGTTATTCCGGCGCGAATTTACAAGCCTCTTAAAGAAAAATATCCGAGCATTTTAAATTTTACCCTAAAAATCGTAGCCGATCGGTTTGCCAGAACGATAAACGTTATGGAACAGGCTTTGTTTTCGCCGCTTTCGGCGCGGATTATGAATTTTTTATCTCAAAGCATCGAAAATCTAAACGAAAATTTTATAAAAATAACTCACGAAGAGCTGGCGAATCATCTAGGAAGCGCTAGAGAAGCGGTATCTAGGGTGCTTAAAGAGCTTGAGAGAAGCGGGCAAATAACGCAAAGCCGTGGCGAAATAAGGCTAGTTTCTTAAAATTCTCGTTTTAAGGTAACATTGTTACGGATAGGGCGGCCTTTTTTAGGTAGCATTTCATAAACTCGTTTTAAAGGAGAATTTATGAAAGGACTGCAAAGAAGAGACGCTTTAAAGCTAATGGGGGCCGCGGGACTAGCCGCGAGTATGAGCGGTTGCTCGGCAACGGGCGGCGAAAACGACGATATAAATTCTAAAATCGTCATAATGGGCGCGGGACTTAGCGGTATCGCGTTGGCGGCTAAACTTAGAAGAGATATGCCTAACGCCAAGGTAATTCTCGTGGATAAAGACGAGAAATTTTACTACCAGCCGGGCTTTACGCTAATCGCCGTCGGAATTTACGAAGCTAGCGACGTCGTTTACGAAAAAGCGGATTATATCCCGCAAGGAACCGAGTGGATACGCAAAAACGTATCGGAGATAAAGCCCGAAGCCAATCTGCTCGTCTTAGATGACGGGAGCGAACTAGGGTATGATTATCTAATCGTAGCAAGCGGCGTGGAATACGACTTTGAAGCCGTTAAAGGGCTTAGCTTAGAGGATATTAACGATACGAGCGGCAACATATCCTCCGTCTACACTCTACAAGGCGCCGTAAAGAGCAACGAGCTGATGAAAAAATTCTCTCAAAACGGCGGCGCGGCTGTATTTTGCGATCAAAAAACCCCGATGAAATGCAGCGGCGCTAATAAAAAAGTAACTTGCATGAGCGAAGATAGGCTGAGGTTGGCCGGCAACCGCGATAAAGGCAGCGTTAATCTTTACGTCGGCGGCGGCAAGCTTTTCGGCGATCCGACTTATGCCGCGGCGATGACTCAAATAATGATAAAAAGAAAGATAAAATTTAATCTTCGCCACCAAATCGTAGCCGTCGATAAAAGCTCAAATACCGCTACTTTCGAGTTTTGGACGGCGTATAGGCAAAACGGCGAAGATAAAATCGCATCCGAGCTAATCGACGTAAAATACGACTGGCTTCACTTGCCGCCTAAGCAAAAAGGAAGCGAAATTTTAGCTCGCGCCGGCCTAACCAAAGAGGGCGACAAGCTAAATTTCCTAGCCGTCGATAAATACAGCCTACAAAGTACAAAATTTAAAAATATATTTGGTATCGGCGATATTTGCGGATTTGCGTCCGGCAAAACGGGAGCTAGCGTTAGGAAAATGTATCCGATCTTAGCTAAAAATTTAGCCGATACGATAAAAGGACGAGAACCTAGCGAGAAATTTACAGGATATACGGCTTGCCCTTTTATCACCAAATACGGCAAGGCCATAATGGTAGAGTTCGACTGGGAGGGAACGGCTCCGACTTTAGAGTGCTTCGGTGCTACCAGGGAGAGCTATATGAGTTGGCTGGTTAAAATTTACGGATTTAAACCTATGGTTATGAACGGAATGCTAAAAGCTTTGGCTTAAAGGAGATAAAATGAGCGTTTTAGATAAAACTATACGTTTGATTATAGCGGCGATTTGGTTTTTTATTTTCGGATTTATTTGCGACTGCTGGTTGTGGACGGTCGGGCTAATTCCGCTTTTAACGGGATATTACGGCTACTGCCCGCTTTATAAAATTTTTAAGAAAAGGTAAAAATATGGTAAGCGTGAAAAGTAGAATTATTAGGGTCGTACTGGGGCTAATTTTTACGGTAGCGGTTTGGTATTTTTACGAGAGCTACTGGGCGTTAATCGGCCTAATTCCAATCATTGTCGGTGTTACCGGATTTTGCCCAACGTGTAAATTCTTAGGTAGGTGTTCTTTAAATTTAAAAAGATAAAAAGGGCGTTTTAGCGCCCTTTGCCTTGCCCTTTAGCCGTTTAGGCCGCAAATTTTATTCGCCGTTTGATGAATTATTTAGCTACTTTTGGCTAAAATCTCGAAAATTTAAAAAAGGCGAAACGATGAATAAAGTTTGGAAATTCGGCGGCAATATCGATACCGATATAATTATCGCCGCCAGATACTTAAATACTTCCGATGAAAATATCTTAGCAAAACATATAATGGAGGATGCCGATCCTAATTTTAGCTCCAAGATAGATAAGGGCGACATTATCGTAGCGGGAGAAAATTTCGGCTGCGGTAGCTCTCGCGAGCACGCTCCTATCGCGCTTAAAGCTGCTGGCATTGGCGCGGTGATAGCTAAAAGCTACGCGAGAATATTTTATAGAAATAGCTTTAACACAGGACTTTTGATACTTGAGATAAAAGAAACAGATGAGATAAATGCTGGCGATAAGCTAAAAATAGATGTTGATAACGGCGTAATCGTAAATTTAACCAGTGGTAAAGAGTATAAATTTAGTCCTATACCGCCTTTTATGCAAGAGCTTTTAAATGCTGGCGGACTTATAGAGTATGCAAAAGCAAAGATGGAACAAAAATGAAAAAGTATAAAATTTGTGTTATAAAAGGCGACGGTATCGGTCCTGAAATAATCGATGAAGCGATAAAAATTCTAGACGTCATAAGTGCTGAGTTTGGTATGAAATTCGAGTACGACTATAAGCTTATGGGTGGCTCTGCATATGATGTATTTGGTGTGCCTTTGCCAGATGAGACGTTAAGCGCTGCTCTAAGCTCAGATGCTGTGCTTTTTGGAGCGATCGGTGGCGAGAAATGGGACAGTTTGCCAAGACATCTAAGGCCAGAGAGCGGACTTTTAAAGATCAGAAAAGAGCTAGAGGCTTATGCAAATTTACGCCCAGCTATAGTTTTTGATGAGCTGGTTGGTGCTAGCACTCTAAAGCCAGAAGTTCTAAAAGGCGTTGATTTTGTTGTTGTTCGTGAGCTAACTGGTGGGCTTTATTTTGGCCAGCCTAGAGAAAAATGCGAAGATAGAGCGTTTAATACTATGGTTTATTCTAAAATGGAGATCGAACGCATCGCGAAGATCGCTTTTGAAACAGCAATGCTTCGCAAGAAAAAGGTCTGCATGGTCGATAAGGCAAATGTGCTTGAGACAAGCCAGCTTTGGCGCGAGGTGACTAGCGAGGTGGCAAAGGGCTATCCTGAAGTAGAGCTTAGCTTTATGTATGTGGATAATGCGGCGATGCAGCTAGTAAGAGCGCCAGCGAATTTTGACGTCATCCTTACTGAAAATTTATTTGGCGACATTTTAAGTGATGAGGCGAGCATGGTTTGTGGCTCGATCGGCTTACTTCCAAGTGCAAGTATGGGTGGTAAAGTGGGAATTTATGAGCCGATACACGGCTCAGCACCAGACATCGCAGGACAGGGTATAGCAAATCCAATTGCTACCATTTTAAGTGCAGCGATGATGCTAAGATATGCATTTGGCGAGAGTGAGGCAGCAGACGCCATAGAAAACGCTGTAAAAACTGCACTTGCAAAGGGATATAGGACAAAAGATATTGCCGCATTTAACGCAGTTGAGATTTGCTCAACAAGCGAGATAGGCGACGTGATAGCAGGATTTATCAAAAAATGAAAAACACAATCACTGAAGCACTCATCTACGAAGCTCAAGGACTAAAAGATGATGCACTTGAAATTTATAAGAACATCTTAAAGCAAGACCCATCAAACAAAGATGCCCTTAGCGCGATAAACCGCCTGAGCGGACTTCGCAAAGAGCGAGCGATAAAAAACGAGCAGATGAAAGAGTTTTTTATAGCGATGAAAAGTGACGAAGAGATAAATGAATTTAAAAGGTGGTTGATAAGATTATGAAGCTTGATGATATCGCTAGAATGGCAATTAGTGAGGTTAGTGCCGAGCTTGAAAAAATAGAAGCGTTGCAAAGTAAAAAGCAAGAAGAGCTTGAGCGAGAGAATTTAAAAAAAGAGCTTTTGGCTATAGAGTCTAATGAAAATGCACTAAATAACGAGCTAAAAGTTGAGGCAAATTTACAAAATGAGCAAGCATTTGAGGTAAAAGAGGAGCCAGCAAGTCTAACAAAAAGTAGAGAGGTGAGCGAAGAGAAAATTTTCTTAGCAAACCTTGCTGAGCGCATAGAAGTGCTTTTTGAAGGGCTTAAACAAACTAGTGAACAAAATCTTGCTTCAAGGCTTGAGCTAACGACAAAATTTTTAGAATTTACTCTTGCAAATATCGAAAATAGACTCCAAAATCTCTCAAAATAAGCCATTAGACGGCTCAAAAAATGAGATAAAAATCAAAAATGAAATTTATAAAAATAGCGAGCTAGACTTTTTTAGATCGCTATTCTCTCCTTTTTCATCGCGCGTTTATATAGTTGGTGGATGCGTGAGAGATGCACTTCTTGGACGAGAAATTTATGACTACGATATTGAAGTCTATGACATCGAGCCTACTAAGTTTGATGAGATGATGGCTAGCATAGGAGCGAGCGGTGTTGGCAAAAGCTACTTCATCTATAAATATAAAAACTACGACATCGGGCTTCCAAGAAGCGAGAGTAAAACCGGAAATTCGCACAAAGACTTTGCGGTAAGCTATATTAATGATCCAAAAATTGCGAGCCTTAGGCGAGATTTTACGATAAATGCCATGATGATGAATATCTTTAATGGAGAAATTTTAGACTTTCATGGTGGAATGCGCGACTTAGCAAATAAGACATTAAGGCACATTGATAGTGAAAAATTTAAAGAAGATCCGCTAAGGGTGCTTAGAGGAGTGCAGTTTAGCTCAAGGCTTGATTTTAGCATAGCTAATGAGACGCTAGCTCTTATGAAAAGCCTTAGTTTGGAGCATCTAAGCAGAGATAGGATAAATACTGAGCTTATTAAATTTTTTCGAGCAAAGCATCTAGAAAAAGGAGCTTACTATCTTTTTGAGCTTGGACTTATAAGAAAAATTTTTGGTGTGGAAATTTCTAAGGACGATGAGTTTTTGAACGAGCTTAAAAGTGCTAGAGAATTTATAGATGATGAGAGATTATTCTTATATCTATTTTTTGGAAAATTTGAGTCTAATGCAAAAGAAATTTTAGAGAAAATGCATCTGCCAAAAAGCTATTTTTCTATACTAAAAGAGCCTTATTTCAAGGATATGCCAAGCGATAAAGAGCTAATGCAAATAGCACTTAGCATGCCTATAAAATCATGGCTAGGAGCTTATAATAAAAAGCGAATAGAGCGTGCCAAGAAGCTTGGAATTTATGAGGTAAAATTTGATGCGAAGGTTGATGTAGCGGAAATTTTATCAGCTGGCTTTAAAAACGAAGAGATCGCAAAAGAGATAAAACGAAAAGAAGAGCTCGCGATATCAAAATATCTTAATGAGCAAAAATTTTAAATCCCTAAATTTTAAAACTCTTAAAAGCCCATTTTGGCTAAAATAGGCTAGTTTATAACACTTTTTAAGGCAAAGAAAACTTATGTTTAACATAGTCCTAGTCCATCCTCAGATACCGCAAAATACTGGAGCTATCGGCAGAATGTGTGTTAATGCAAATTTAAAGCTGCATATCGTTAAGCCCACTGTGTTTGATCTGAGTGAAAAGGCTGTTAGACGAGCAGGGCTTGACTACTGGAAAATTTTAAATCCAAAAATTTGGGATAGTTTGGAAGAATTTTTAAAAGCAAATTTAAGCCACAAGGATAGATTTTTCTTCGCTACCACAAAGACAAATAGGCTTTACTACGAGGCTAGGTTTAAGCCAGGAGATTTTATATTTTTTGGTGGCGAGAGTACTGGGTTGCCAAGAGAATTTATGGATATAAATTTTAAAAATGCCATAACCATACCAATGGGAAAAGAGGGCAGAAGTCTAAATCTAGCTATGAGTGCTGGCATTATCGCTTATGAGGCGATCAGGCAAAATATCACTGAATTTGACTTTAGGAGTGAGATTTGAGAGTAGTTTTTGCTTTGGTTTTTACCATTTTAGTGGCATTTGCGAGTGAAATTAGCATCGCAACTTATAATGTGCAAAATTTATTTGATTGCAAAGATGATGGTAGCGAGTATCTTGATTTTAAAGTAGGCGTATCCAAATGGGACTGCGATGCAGCTGATTCAAAACTACAAAGAACAAGACAAGTCATAAATGCACTAAATGCAGACATTATCGCACTTCAAGAGATCGAAAATGAGCAGGTTTTAAAAGCTATGGTAAGTGATAGCGAGTATAAATTTATAAGCTTTACAAAGGAGAAAAATTCGCCTGTTGGGCTTGGGCTTATTTCAAAGTTGCAGCCAAGTGGCAGTGAAATTTTTAAAGTTCCAAATGTAAAGACGAGAAATATTTTAAAGGTTGTTTTTGAGACGGAAGGTAAGAAATTTAGCATATTTGTAAATCACTTTCCAACTTATAAAAATGGTATAAATATGCAAAAAAAGGCTGAAAAAACGTTAAGAACAGCTCTAGGTAAAGAGAAAAATGCGATTATTTTGGGTGATTTTAACTCGCCCTTTGGACAAAAATCCATCCTAAATGACATCATTGCAACGAGAAATTTTTATGATCTTTATAAAGAGCTTGAGCCAAAAGATAGATACTCTCACGCAGTGCATGGCAAAAAAAGAGCGATCGATCATGTTTTGCTTTCGCCTAGTTTTATGGAAAATGGCGATCTAAGCTATGTTAGTGGCAGTTTTGAAGTCTTTAAACCAAGCTTTGCAGTTGATGAAAAAGGCTTTGCAAAGAGCGACCTTTACTCAGATCACTTTGCATTAAAGTTTAAAATTTCAACTGATCCAAGCCCAGTAAAAAAGGGCTTTGTGAGTAAAATTTTTAAAAAAGATGAAAATAAAGCCAATAAAAAAATAAGCGAACAAGACTATAAGACAGCTGATGTAGATATGCTTTTTGATCATCCAGAGGCAGTGCCAGCAGTGATTGAAAAAGCGGTTGTTATCTTAAAAGATAAGTATGGCTTTATTATCTCGAAAAATCACCGCGGAATTTATGTTTATGATCCTAAAAATAGCGTTACTGTAGGCGAAGAGCTAGATATTTTAGTAAGGCGAATGAAAATTTATAAAGATGCGCTTGAAGTCAGTTCTTATGAGATCATAAATGAGCATGGTACAAAAGATATTAGCGAAAATTTACTAGATGCATCGCAATTAAGCGAAGCTAGAAATGGTGATATCTTTGCTAAAATTTCGGGCAGACTAGAGAGGGGCTATCTGCATACACCATACGGTAAGATCAGGGTTTATAGTAAGAAAAAGCTAAAAGATGGCGAGTATAGTTTTGAAAATGCGAGAGTTAAAATTTACAAGAGAGAAAACCAAATCGTTGTGGAGTAGAGAGTGCAAATTTTAGATATTTTTATGATTACGGCGTTTATTTTATTTCTTATTTTTATGATAAGAGGCGTCATTTTGCAGTCACAAGAGAAGGAGAGAGCAAGAAAAATGGTAAGAGAAAAAAGAGAAAATTTTAATAAAAAGAGTGAAATATGAAAGAGTTATTATTAGAAATTGGAGTCGAGGAGCTTCCAGCGATACCATTTTTAAGGGAGCTACCAAATATCAATGCTAAATGGCAGGCTGTGCTTGAAAAATATAATCTTGTAAGTCCTTTTAAATTTTATTATACGCCGTGTCGTTTGGTCTTTTTTCATGAGAAATTTCCACGATCTCAGCCTGACAGCGTGGTTAGCTTTATCGGTGCGCCAAAGCAAGTGGCACTAAAAGACGGAGCTTTCACAAAGGCAGCACTCAGCTTTGCAAATAAATGCGGCATAGATGATAGTGAGCTTAAATTTAAAGAGATAGACGGCAAAGAGGTGCTTTACTACGAAAAAGAGGTAAAAGGCGAGCCGGTTGCTAGGATAATGGGCGACATGGTCGAGGAGTTTTTAAATAGTCTTAACTTTGGCAAGTCTATGCGCTGGGGTAACGGCGAGTTTGAGTTTATCCGCCCGATAAGATCGTTTTTGTGTTTGCTTGGTGATGAGGTCATAAAATTTAATAAATTTGGCGTAGAGAGCGGTGATTCAACCTATCCACATAGAAGTATCAGCTATGACAAGATAAAAATTTCAAATATAAAAGAGTATTTTGATGGCTCAAGGGCTCGTGGTGTCGTATTTGAGGCAGGCGAGAGAGAAAAAATAATCCTTGATGAGTTTGAAAAAATTAGCCAAAAAAGCGGGCTAAAGATCGAGATCGATAAAGACTTGTTAGCTGAAGTTGTGGCGATAACCGAGTATCCAACAGCGCTTCTTGGCTCGTTTGAAGAGGAATTTTTGGAGGTGCCAAGTGAGGTAATCATTACTTCTATGAAAGAAAATCAGCGCTACTTCCCAGTCTTTAAAGATGGTAAGCTCGCAAATGGCTTTGTGGTTGTTAGCAACGCCATAACGCAGGACTACTCGCTCATCATCAAGGGCAACGAAAAGGTGCTAAGAGCAAGACTAAGTGATGCGATGTTCTTTTGGCAAAGCGACCTAGCGCACGAATTTAGCCCAGAAAAACTAAAAAATATAACTTATCTAAAAGAGCTTGGAAGTATCTACGAAAAAGAGCTTAGAGAGCTAAAAGTGGCTAAAAAGCTTGCTAGCAACTATGACGAGCTACTCAAAAAAGAAGCTGGCGAGTACGCGGCTAAGTTAGAGCGAGCCGTGATGTTAAGCAAGGCTGATCTTACAACGCAGATGGTTTATGAGTTTACCGAGCTTCAAGGTATTATGGGTGCTTACTACGCAAAGGCTAAAAAAGAGGATGAAGACGTTGTTTTGGCTATAAAAGAGCAGTATCTGCCAGACGGCGAGGAGGCGCAGTGCCCAAGCAAGGTCTTTAGTTCGGTTGTGGCGCTTTCAAATAAGCTTGATACGCTAATGGGGCTCTTTAGCATCGGCAAAATACCAAGCGGCACGAAAGACCCATACGCTCTAAGACGCGCGGCAAATGGCGTGATAAAGATCGTTTCGGCGCATAATTTGAAATTTAACGTAAAAGAAATTTTAGAAGATATCGCAAAAGACTATAAAAAATTTGATGTTGAAGTGCTTATAAATTTCATCCTTGATAGGCTTTACACTTTCTTTGACGCAAATGCTTCTATCGTAAAAGCGTGCATAAAAAGCGGCGAAAAAGACATCTTGGAGCTAACTAAGATGATAGAGGCACTTGCTAAAATTTCTAGCGAGCCAAGCTTTAGAGAGAATTTCTCGACATTTAAACGCCTTGCAAACATCATAAAAGATGATAAATTTAGTAAGGTTGATGAGGGTCTCTTTGAGATAGATGCTGAAAAGGCCTTAAATGACGCGTTTAAAGCGGTTGATAAGAGCCTAGCGTATGAGCCAAAGCTAAAAGTTCTATTTGCTCTAAAACCGCAGATCGATGAGTTTTTTGACAAAGTTATGATAAATGTTGAAAATGAGAAAGTGCGAAATAATCGCATCGCGATCATCGGTCAAATTTATAGCGAGATACTAAAAGTAGCTGATATAAAAGAGATCAGCTTTTAAATTTGCGCCAGCTTCAGGCTCTTGCCTAGGCTGGCTTTTTAAAATTTATATTCTAAAACTACCTAAAAATATCGAATTCTGGCTCATAAGCCCTAGTTTTTATTCCAAAATATCCAAGAACTGAGCTAAATATAAAATCATGCGAAAGACTTTCATTTTTTCTAATTTTTAGCCTTTTTAAAAGATCATTATTACTTGAAAAGACGATGGCTGGGATGTGTTTTTGCTCATCTGGAGCGATGGAGTAAGGCAGACCATGTAAATATATGCCGTTTTCGCCTAGGCTCTCTCCGTGATCTGAGAAAAAGAACATGGTGACTTCAAATTCATCTTTTCTTGCTTCAAGGGCGTTTATCAGCTCACTTTGTAGATAGTCCTCATATAAAATGGTGTTGTCGTAGGTATTTGCTATCTCATCCGGTGTGCATTTATTTAGCTCGGCAGTGTCGCAGGTTGGAGTGAATTTTTTAAATTTACTTGGGTAGCCTTTGTAGTAGATAGGGCCGTGTGAGCCTTGTAGGTGTAACACGATAAAGGTAGTAGAATTTGTATCTTCTATGACCTTTTTGGCCTCATCAAATATCACTTCATCAAAGCCTTCTGCTCTATGATCTGAAGTATGGTTTTGATCAAGATTATCGCAAACACCCTTGCAACCGCCGCTATTGTTGCCAAAAAAGTATGTTTTTATGCCAAGTTTATTGATGATATCAACTAAATTTTCATGAGCTTTTGCTTCGCGGTTGCTAAAATCTTCTCGCTTTAAGTCTGAAAATAGGCAAGGCACACTAGTCTCTGTGGCTGTTCCACATGAGTAGAAATTTGTAAAACTTACCACATCTTTTTGTTTAGTAAATTTATTCGTATCGTTTTTGGCGTAGCCATTTAGTGAGTAGTTTTTGCTCCTTTGCGTCTCGCCAACTATCAAAACTAAAATTTTCTTTTTATCATCAGCTAGTACCGCATCATCTGCTACATAAGTAAAAGGTAGTGGTTTTTGTGTGATCGATTTTACTAGTTTTACAGCTGAATAGATGGGATAGTATGGGAGCAATGCGGTTCTTAAATTCGAGTGTTCTCTAAAAAATGGTATAAAAATTTTAGACGTTAATGAAAATATGATAGCTATCACAACTATAGAAAATGAGATAATTTTTACTCTTGATTTAAACTCGCTTTTGAAACTACCATAGTTAATTTTTACAAATACCACATATGCACAAGGTAAGATGGTTGTAAAAATTATCCAAAAAACTAAACCTGTGCTAAAGTAACTAAAGGCTTCTTTGGTGTCGGTGTGTAGGACGTTTAATAACATATCTTTATATATAATAACACCATATACTTGCATAAAGTAAGCAGATATGCCACTTGCTAAAATCAAAATAATTGCAACTGGCTTTAGCAAAAAAGGTAAAAATAAAATACAAAAAATACTAGCGAAAACTAAGATAAAGACAATTGCAAATATAAGAAAAAAGAATATAGAAAAAGAGAGTTGATTATTTTGTAGAAAGCCTGAAAGAACGCCTTTGTATAAAAATATATAATTTATAAAAAATATGTAAGCAGTAAATAAAATCAGAAACTTTAAAAAACTGATACTTTTAAATTTATTAATATTTAGCACTTTTCAGCCTTTATAAAAAGCCATAATAATAGGACTCAAATGTAAATGGCTAGAAATTTCAAATAAAAAATAAGATTATTTTTTCTTGCCTTTGGAGTTTTTTGCTTCAGTTTTTTTGGCTTTTGCATTCTCTTTTATGCTAAGTTTTTCTTTAACTTTTTGCATATCGTTAAAGCCAATACCTTGGACTCTTTCAAGCTCATCGATGCTTTTAAATTTATGGGCTTTTCTATATTTTATAATGTTTAACGCCTGGCCTTTACTTAGCCCAAGCCCCATTAACTCGTTTTTGCTGGCTGTATTTAGATTAGCGCCATATGTAATACTTGCGACTACTAAACAAAGTAAAATTTTAATCCTCATCTTGTCTTCCTAAAATAATAATCCATCATTTTCTTGATCTTGTATGATGTCATTTGCCGGTATATTTTGAGGTAGTGGTGAGTCGTTTGTGTAGTATTCGTCACTGCCACCATAATAGCCTTTATAAACACCATCTGGCTGCTCAAATGCACGTCTTAAAGTAGGATAAAGCTTAATGTAGCCTTCCATAAATTTCTTAAACACAGGTGCGGCTGTTCTACCACCACCCTCAATCTTTTTCATAGGACTGTTGTCGTCATTTCCGTACCAGATTATCGCTTCGATGTCAGGCGAGTAGCCACAAAACCAAGCATCGATGTTATTATTTGTTGTGCCGGTTTTGCCTGCTATTTGGATGCCGTTTATTTTAGCGTTGCGTCCAGTGCCGTTATTTACGACATTTTGAAGAAGTGTCGTCATTAAAAATGCTTGTTCCGGTTTTAGCACTTGCTTTCTTTGTGGTTCATAGTCCATCGAAGCCCCAAAGCTATTTTCTATATGCTTAATAAGTGTTGGCTCAACCATCTCGCCCTCATTTGGAAACATTGAGTAAAATTTTGCAAAATCAAGTGGCGAAATCCCAAAACTTCCAAGTGCGATAGATAAATTTTCTGGGATATCGTTAAAGCCCATATCCGTAAGCTGTTTACGAACCGAGCTAAGACCAAGATCGTTTAGCAAATTTATGGTTGCGAGGTTACGCGACTGGGTTATTGCTGATTTTATAGTGATATATCCTTGGAAGCCACCACTATAATTCTTTGGCGTCCACTCTTTGCCATTTCCCATGTCAAATGTCCTGGCGATATCAGCCACTTGAGAAACGACTGAGTAGCCACTATCAAGTGCTATTTGATAGATAAATGGCTTAAAGCTAGATCCTGGCTGGCGCTTACTTTGAGTGGCACGGTTATAGCTACTTTTTGCGTAGTCAATACCGCCAATTAGTGCTAAAATTTGACCACTTTGTGGATGAGTGACTACTATAGCTCCATTTAGGATTTCTGTATTTGCTTTTTTATCGCGCTTTAAAATTTCATTGTAGCCATAGACTAGAGCTTCTTGAGCGATCTTTTGAACATTTAGATCAACTGTGCTTTGTATCTTATAGCCGCCAGTTTTTATATCGTCAAATTTTTTAGAGGCCTCTTTTATTATCTCATCGACTACGTAAGGGGCTTTGTTTCTTGTGAGTGTATCATCAAAGACTGCTGGCTCTTCAAGCACGCCTTTGCGGTACTCATCCTCATTTATCCAGCCGATGCTATACATTCTCTCAAGTACTCTATTTGCACGGCTAAGCGAGAGATCAAGGTGCTTTGTAGGATCATAGGTGCTTGGCGCTTTTGGCAAGCCAACTAGCATGGCAACTTCTTTTATGCTTAGCTCATTTAGCTCTTTTCTAAAATATCCCTCAGCTGCTGTTTTTATACCGTAGTAGCCATGTCCAAAATAGACGTGATTTAGGTATCTTTCGATGATATCTTCTTTGCTAAGCTCGCTTTCAAGCTTCATGGCAAGCACGATCTCTTTTATCTTTCTTGTAAATTTCTTCTCACGGCTTAGAGCCAAATTTTTAATGAGCTGTTGTGTTAGTGTTGAAGCACCCTCGACCAGCTTTCTAGCTTTAATATCTTTTATGGCAGCTCTTGCCATGGCTTCTACGTTTATACCGCCATGCTCAAAGTAGCTCGTATCCTCGATAGCCACTAGTGCTTCGATGACACGTGGTGGGATGTCGTTATACTTTACATAAATTCTATTTTCTTCAAAGATATTTGCGATGAGCTCGTTATTTCTATCAAAAATTTGCGTTGTAAGCTTTGGTTTATAATCAATAATAGCGTAAGCATCAAATCTAACTTGCGAATAAAAATATAAAAATGCTCCGCCAAGCGAAATGGCAACTATAAAGATAAATGCCAAGATATATTTCATAAAAATGCCTTTAATATTTTTAAATTTAGTCCCATGGCCGTGCTAGTTTCGCCGTGTTGGGAGATGATGTATTTTTTATTAAAATTTTCTATCGTCATGGCTCCAGCCTTGCCTTGCCACTCATTATTTTTTATGTATTCATTAAGGTCATGCTCGTCAAATTTTTTAAATTTATACGTAGTCCTACTTACGTTTATAAGCTCAAATTCGCCTAAAAATATCATCGCCGTATAGACGCTGCATTCGTTACCGCTTTGTAAATTTAGCATGGCAATCGCTTCTTTTTCGTCCTTTGCTTTACCTAAAATTTTATCCCCACACGCTACACAGCTATCTGCAAAGAGTAAATTTTTAAGACCTATATTTTCTTTTAAAAATTGCTCTTTTTTAGCTTTTACGACATTTTGAACATAAATTTCAGGCTTTACGTTCTTTTCTGTCTTGCTCTCATCAAACTGGAAAAAAATTTGAGTGAAATTTATACCAGCATCTTTTAATAAATTTGCCCTTGTTGGCGAGCTTGAAGCGAGCGTTATCATAAAAATACCTTATAGCTTATACCAAGATAAATAGCTGCTAGGGAAGCTAATAAATTTAATGGTGTGAAGTAATAAATTATAACGATCAAGCTCTCGTTTAGCTCGATCATTTCATGCGATCTTAGTGCTTTTAAGGCCTTTTTGTATCTATAAAATATATAGCTTAAATTTAATAGCAAAAATAGTTCTATTGCGCATTTTGTTGCCACCATTGCACTTGCCATAGGATTTGTCAAATTTGCATCATAAAATCCAAAAATTATAACCACACTTGTCGCTATCACGCAAAGGATTAATATGAAAATCGCAATGCCAAAGCGTCTTATAATGCGAAGTAAGATGTGATAGCGTTCCTTGTCTTCAAATTTATTTTTTATAAAGTAACTTCCAACAAGCACAAGACCGGCTTGTAGCCCCACAAAAAGAGCTACAAAGCATACATGCAAAAATAGTACTACTTGGTCAAATTTTATAAAAGCTATATCGTAATGACTCATTTTTCTAAGGCTTGCCTTGCGTACTCAAGTGAGTCTTTTATCGCATCTTCTATCATCGATGCATCTTTGCCACCGGCTGTTGCAAAGTCATCTTTACCACCGCCATTGCCACCTAGGATTTGTGCTGTAAATTTTACCCAAGCACCTGCCTTTAAAGGAGCATTTTTGACTCCAGCTGCAAGAGAAATTTTGCCACTCTCATCGGCTTGGATTAGCAAAATAGCAGCACTTTCATGCTCATTTTTAAACTCATCTATCAAGGTTTTTATATCTCCACCATCTACGCTTGTGACGCAAAGCTTGGTTTTATTTATGTCTAAATAGACTAGCTCATGAGAATTTTTAGCATTTTTTAGTTTATCTTTTAAAACTCTTAATTCATTTTTTAGCTTTTTGACCGCATTTAGTGGCTCGGCACTCTTTAGCTCATCTTTTAGCTCATCAATCTCAGCTCTAAATGATTTTGCTAAATTTAGCGCAGCCCTTGAGCAAACAGCCTCGATACGCCTAACGCCAGCACTTACGCCGCTCTCTTTTGTGATGAAAAACGATCCGATCTCGTCTATATTTTTAACGTGTGTACCACCGCAAAGCTCTTTGCTGACGTCGCCAAAGCTAACGACTCTTACATTATCAGTGTATTTTTCATTAAATAGTGCGATAGCTCCACTATTTTTAGCATCTTCAAGTTTCATAAGTTCTGTTTTTGAGTTAGCACCATTTAGTATCCACTCATTTACCAAATTTTCGACCTTTGAAATTTCTTCGCTAGTAAGTGCTTTTGGATGAGAGAAGTCAAACCTTAGCCTATCTGCTTCTACACTTGAGCCAGCTTGAGCGATATGCGTGCCAAGCACGTTTCTAAGGGCTGCGTGAAGTAAGTGTGTGGCGCTGTGATGTCGCGCGATCTCTACTCTGTCGCTACCAACTTCAAGCTCTACCTCATCGCCAACTTTTAGTGCCACGGTAGTTTTTACTAAAGATAAATTTAGCCCATGAAATTTTTGTGTATCAAGCACATTTGCTTTGCCTACTATCTTACCGCTATCACCGCACTGGCCGCCACTTTGAGCGTAAAATGGAGTGACATCAAACATCACCCAGCCCTCTTTGCCAGTGTCCAGGCTATCTACATTTTTAAATTCTTCATCAAGCAGGGCTAAAATTTTACTTTTACTCTTAAGCTCTTCGTAGCCTATAAATTTATTCTCGCCAAATTTCTCAAGCAGCTCTTTAAAATCACCCTTCGCGCTCTTGTCGCCACTGCCTTTCCAAGCAGCTTTTGCGCGTGCTTTTTGCTCGCTCATAAGCTCGTCAAACCTTGCCTCATCGACCTTTAAGCCCTTTTCTCTAAGCATATCAGCTGTTAGGTCAAGTGGGAAACCAAATGTGTCATAAAGCTTAAACGCAGCCCCTCCACTAAAAATTTCTTTTGTATTTTTAAGCTCACTCTCAAATAGCTCCAAGCCACTAGCGATTGTCGCCAAAAATCTCTCTTCTTCAAGCTTTATCTGCTCTTTTACGGCCGCTTTTTTCTCATTTAAATAGGTGTAGTGCTCGCCCATTAGTTCGCAAACTTTATCAACAAGCTTATACATAAATGGCTCTTTTATGCCTAGCAAGTATCCATGGCGGATCGCACGGCGTAAGATGCGGCGAAGCACGTAGCCACGGCCTTCTTTGTCAAATGTTGTACCTTGAGCTAGCAAAAATGTGACCGAGCGGATGTGATCGCTTATTACGCGGTAACTAGCGCCACTTTCATAGACGTATGGCTTGCCGCAAAGCTTTGCCACTTCGTTAATTAGCGGCATAAAAAGTGTGCTGTCGTAGTTGCTAAATTTACCTTGCAAGATAGCGGTAACGCGCTCAAGTCCCATGCCGGTATCTATGCTTGGCTTTGGTAGCGGGCTTAACTTGCCATCAGCGCTTCTTTCATACTGCATGAAAACAAGATTCCAAATCTCTAAAAATCTATCGCCATCGCCGCCCATGTAATCTTCAGGCGTGTTAAAGTGTTCGGCCCCTTGATCGTAAAAAATTTCACTGCAAGGGCCACATGGTCCAGTATCGCCCATCTGCCAGAAGTTATCATGGTCGCCAAAGCGGTAAATTCTCTCTTTTGCGATGTGTGAGCTCCAAATTTCAAATGCCTCATCATCAGTCTCATGCACTGTGACGTAGAGCTTATCTTTTGGTAGTTTTAGTACTTCTGTTACAAATTCCCAAGCGTAAGAGATCGCCTCTTTTTTGAAGTATTCACCAAAGCTAAAGTTGCCCAGCATCTCAAAAAATGTGTGGTGGCGCGCTGTGTAGCCGACGTTATCAAGATCGTTGTGCTTACCGCCAGCTCTTATGCAGGTCTGACAGCTAGTGCGGATAGGTGGTGTTGGGCGTGGCACTTCGCCTGTGAAAATGCTCTTAAACGGCACCATACCGGCGTTTGTGAAAAGTAGTGTTGCATCGTTTGGCACGAGTGGTGCTGAAGCTACTACTTCGTGACCTTTTGATTTAAAAAAATCAAGATATGCCTTTCTTATATCTAAATTTTGCATTTTTATCCTCGTTAGTTTTAAATTTTGCTCGATTTTAGCTAAAAATCGTTTGTAAATTTATAAAAAAACACAAAATTAATTTTTGCTTAATATATTTTATAAATTTATTTGTTTAAAAGCGATTTGCAATTAAAATAGCCTAAAAATTTATAACTAAAAGGTCTTTAGTGAAACTCAGAATTGGCATTGTTGGATACAATCTAGTTGGCAAGCGGCACTATATGGAGCTGAGGCGTTCTGACAAATTTGAAGTTTGTGGAGTTTTTGATAAAGAAAATAGAGATGATGCTTGCAGAGCTCCGTTTTTTGATGAGTTTAAGAAATTTATAGAAGTAGCCCAGCCACAAGCTGTCGTACTTTGTTTGCCTCAACATGAGATCGTAGAGGCCTTTTGCCAGTGTGCAAAATATTGCCAAAATATCTTGATTTCAAGACCGATATTTAAAAGTGTGAGCGAGCTAAAAGAGATAAAATATGCTTCAGTGGTAAATAAAGTAAGAGTTTGTACTGGCGTTGATGAGCGCTTTAATCCGACCATCGTTTCATTAAAAAAGGCACTTTTAAAAGAAGAAGAAATTTATAGCATTTCAATTGCGCATTTTAGACCACTTTGCGAGGGAAATATTATAAACGAGCTTTCACTTTGCGATATAGACCTTGCGAAAAATTTAGTAGATAGTGAAATTTGTAGCTTTTTTTATACTCAGGCAAATAAAACAAATACGAAAATATGCGACAATGTTGGAATAAACATTAAAATGAAAAATCAAATTTTGGTGAGTATTACTGATTCTTTTTGTGGCTCTTTAGAGCGTTTTAAAATAGAAGTAAATGCCAAAGAAGGTGTTTATTTTGGCGATCTTATTGATTACAAACTTCACAGAGTAAATGAAAATGGTCAGATGAATTTAAAAACCGATCCTTTAAACAATGAAATAAAAGCCCAATATGATGCCTTTTATGACCTTTGTCAAAGCGGCGAAAACATCGAACTTTCAAACATTGATGACGCGATAAAAATTAAGGAGCTGTTTTGATGAAAAAGGCACTTTTGCTTTTAAATATGGGTGGGGCAAATAGCCTTGCTGATGTAGAAATTTTTCTAAAAAATATGTTTAATGACCCTTATATTTTGGGTATAAAGAATAAATTTTTAAGAAAATTTGTAGCTTTTATGATCACAAAAGGTAGGCTAAAAACGGCTAAGCATAACTACGAACAAATAGGTGGTAAATCGCCTATTTGCGAGCTTACAGCTAAGCTTTGCGATAAAATTTCAAGCTTACAAAATGAGTTTGATGCAGTTGATTTTGCGATGAACTATACTTCACCATTTGTAAAAGATGTGCTTAAAAAATACGAAAATTTTGATGAGATAGTGCTTTTGCCACTTTATCCTCATCATTCACAAACTACAATAACTTCGAGTTTAGATGATTTTAAAAAAGCAAAAGATGAGTTAGGAGTAAAGGCTAAAATTCTGCTTTGTGGACCATTTTATGATGATGAAATTTACAACAAAATCATAATCTCGCACATAAATGAAGCCATAAATAATATAGATGTAAGCGATGTGGAGCTTATCTTTTCGGCTCATTCGTTGCCTCAAAAAATTATCGATAAAGGCGATGTCTACGAAAAGCACATAAATGAGCATGTGCAAATTTTAAGCAAAATGATAAAAGATAGTGGATTAAACTTCAAAGGGATAAATTTAGCCTACCAATCGCGCCTTGGCCCTGTAAAATGGCTAGAGCCCTCACTAAATGAAATTTTGGCAAAGTGTAAGAGTAAAAAGGCTCTTATCTATCCGCTCTCTTTTTGTATAGATAACTCTGAGACCATTTTTGAGCTAGTTATTGAGTATGCAAAGATCGCAAAAGAGCTAAATTTTAGCTTCTACAAGGTTGTTTGGTGCCCAAATTTTAGTGATGAGTTTGCTAGTTTTATCTTACAAAAAGCAAAAACAGCCAAAGAGATTAACTTTTAGGAATAAATCTTGCTTATAAAATATATCTCAATACAGTAAAAGGAGATATATGAAGGTACAAAATAACGACATAATCGATTATTTATTGCAATCAGGCTCAAGCAAAACTAAGGATAAAAAAAATAGTTTTGATGAAATTTTAAGCCTTGCTATGGATAAGATCGCAAGCGATGCAAAAATTTCAGATAAGATTGAACAGTTTAAAAAAAGACTTACTGAAATTGGCGCAGTTGGTTTTATAAGTGAGCTAAATTCTAACAAGATAGAAGAGAAAATAGCCCAAAAGAAAAAGGAGCTAACAGAACTTCTAGGCATAGATGATCCCGCAAAAACACAGGATCAAAAAAATGAGCTGCTTAAAATAATGGATAAAATTTTAAGTGATTATCGCAAAGAGCTAAATGTAGCACTTGCTAATCAAGCTCTGCTAGAGAAGCAAAAAAATCTTAATAGTAAGAATAGTAGCTCGGTTAATTTAAGTTCTGTTTTAAATGAGCTAGGACTTGCTTAAAATTTATATAAAAGATATTTAAGCCTATATAACTTTGCCAAAAATCTATATTTTTACGGCAAAGTTATGCCAAATTTTATAGCAGCCCCGTATATTATTGCGCTAATTAATCCAGCAAAAAAGCCAGCTACCATATCATCGCCCATTACACCAAGGCCACCTTTTACATTGCGATCGATCCCACCTATTATCGAAGGCTTTTTAATATCAAGCACTCTAAAAAGCACAAGCGAGAGTATTAGCTGAGAGATCGTAGCTCCACTAATGGCAATAGCAAGCCAAACTCCAGCAACTTCGTCTATAACGATAAAACTTTCATCGTGAGAATTTACCTTTTTTTCAAAATCATCTATAACGCTAATGCTTACCAAAAATAGCAAAATACTAGCTAGAAAAAGCGTGGTTGATGATAAAAAATAAAGCACAAAATAAGCTACCACAGCGCCAGCGATAGAACCCCAAGTGCCAGGTGCTTTTGGCAAAAGTCCAAATCCAAAAAAAGTCAAAAATAGTTTTTGCATAAATTTCCTTAAGTCATCGATGATGTTTGATAAAGCTTCATAAGCTCTTCGTAAAAATCGCGGTCAGTTTTGTTTTCAAGTAGTCCTGAATTTACAAAAAGATCATCACAAAGCTTTTGCACGTCTTTGAAGCGATTTGTAAAGAGTTTGCTTAAAATCAGTGCAGAAATTTCTGGCCTCACAAGAATTGCTGGAGGCATAATGCCGTTAAATAGCAGCTCCTTGATAACATCTGGATGATATTTGATCTGATGATGTTGTCCGTGCGGGCAACTTTTGGTGCTAACTAGTGTCTTGCATTTATTGCAATAAACTAGCTCTGGCAGCACGATTATCTCTAAATTTAGGTCGTTTTTATAAATATCAAGAATCGTATGAGCTTCATTGTGATCAAAAAACATTCCAATCCCTGAGTGGTTTTGCCCGATGACTAGCTTATTTGCCCCAAATCTTGAAGCAGCAATACACTCAAGTGTTGGGTTTGCATGTGAGCTAAAAAGAGTTGTGTTTTTTAAAGCAAAGACAAAGACCTTTTTTGTCGGCAAATAATTTTGTATAAAATAATCTAGCACTTGCTTTCTAATCTCGTAATCAACATGCTTTTCTTCACGTGTTCGTATTAAAAAAATGATTACTAAATCAGCCTTGTCAATAGTCATTCTAACAAGGCGCTCGTGAGCTCTATTGAATGGATCAGCCGTTAAAAAGACCGCCGTTATCTTTTTTGCACCATCTTCTTTTATTAGATCATTTAGTGCATTTTTGCTTATTTGCATACTTTCATCATAAAGCTCAAATTCGCCACTGATGCCGTACTTGCCTAAATTTAGCTCTTTATCGTTGCTGGCTTCATTTGCTAAAAATATATTTTTAGCTCTCATGCTCTCGTCAAATTTAAAGACCTTGGCAACATTGATGTGTCCAACGATCTTACCATCAAGATTTAGATTTACCTTTTGTCCAGGAGCAAGCTTACTAGTAATATTTTGATTTAGCTCGCCAAATGGAGCAAATCCAAAAGAATACGGCATCGGCTCGCCATTAAAATAGCCTTTTTTGCTCACCTCTTTTATCTGTTCATCGTCCATCAACGAGTCGTAATCTGAGAGAATTTTATTTTTTATTAGCTCCAAAGCACCAAAAACTTCGGTATTTATAGAAATTTCACTATTTTTTCTTGCTGACGTCATATTTCTTTCTCTTTTCCCAAAGTGATTTTCTAGAAATTCCAAGCTTCTTGCTAAGTTCTGTATCAGGGAATTTATCTTGATAATTAACGATTACGTACTTTATATATTCATCGATCGTAACGATCTCATCGATATTGAAATTTTTATCGCGTCCTGAAAGCTCAAGCTCGTCAAATGGTGCTTTTTGTGCAAAATCGCTAGTTGATATCGCGACTTTTTTCTTTTTGCAAATTTCTAAAATTTTCTCTTTTTCTTCTTGTTTTAGCTCCTCTAAATTTGTCATATAGATTAGCTCATCACTATTTTTGGCTAGTGCCTTTTCAAGCTCAGAGAAACAGGCTTTGCCTAAAAATAAAAATGGTAATTTGCAAGCTTTTACGTAGCTAAATATAAATTTATCGCTGTATCCGCTTTTGCTTGATTTTAAAAGCAGTGGAAATTTTATCTTTTTTGCTTCAAAGCTAGAAATTTCATACTCTTTTAAAGCGTAATTTACATAGCTTTCGTAATTTTTGATCTCGTTTTTGAAATTTCTAAATTCCTCAAAATGCTTTATCTTTCTAACTAGCTCTTCTATCATAAATGGCTTTTGGATGTAATCCACCGCGCCCGCTTGTATCGGTTTTAGCACGGTGTCGCTGTTGATGTAGGCGATGAGTAAGATGATGATAGAGCTTTTAAATTTCTCTATGACTGGGTAGAAGTCTTGCCCAGGAAGTGTAGTAGAAAGTAACACTACGTCAAAATTTTCAAATTTCAAAGCCTCTTTGACGCTCTTTGCGATCTCGCAGTCGTAGCCAAAGTCAGCTAGTTTGCTAGCCATCGAGCCAGCTAGGTAAATTTCATTTTCTACTATTAAAATTTTCATATTTGTGTCCAGTTGTAAAATTTAAGGCTAGCACTTGCCATGACAGCGATCCCTTCGCATCTGCCGACAAAGCCAAGTCCTTCAGTCGTCGTCGCCTTTACATTTATGCGGCTCTGGCTTAAATTTAGAGCCTGCGCGATGTTTGCCTCCATTTTTGATTTTAGTTTTGAAAGTTTTGGCTTTTGCGCCATTATCGTGATATCAGCGTTTGTTAGCACAAAGCCCACACTTTGCACCCTTTTATAAGCTTCCTCAAGCAAGTAAATGGAGCTAATATCTTTAAATTTGGCATCCGTATCAGGAAAAAGCTCGCCTATGTCGCCAAGCCCAGCAGCTCCCAAGATAGCATCCGTTAGTGCATGAAGTGCTACGTCGCCGTCGCTGTGAGCCTTTAGTCCAAACTCATAGTCGATCTTCTCGCCACAAAGAATCAAAGGACGACCTTTTTCAAACTCATGCACATCAAAGCCATTTCCCACAAAGACTTCATTTTCGGGCTCTTTTAAAGCAGAAATTTTGGCAAGATCTTCTTTGTAAGTGATCTTTCTTGCTATTTCATCGCCTAAAATTTGCCAAACGCTTGCGCCAATGGCTCTCATGGCCGAGCTATCATCTGTGTAAATTTCTCCGCTACTAAGAGCTTTTTTAAGAAGTGCTGTGCGCGAGAGCTGCGGTGTTTGGATAAGTTTTACCTTTTCTCTATCGATTGCATTTTCTCCAAGATATGCAGTGTCAGCTATCTTTAGTGCAGGAACTACACAGTCAGCCTGAGATGCAGCTTCGATGATCTTATGAAAAAGCTCGCTTGAGATACAAGGGCGAGCGATGTCACTAACTAAGACAAATTCACTATTAATCAGCTCAAGTGCGTTTTTTAGGCTATCTTGTCTAGTCTCACCGCCATTAACAAATTTAAAATTTGGAGCAAATTTAGACATATATTTGCACTCTTTACTAACGACGACAATATCTTTAAATGTGTAAAAGTTACTCAAATTTTTAGTGGCAAATAACCAAAGAGGATCACTTCCTATTCGAAGCCATTGCTTCTTTACTGGTAGCTCAAAACGACTAGAATTTCCAGCTCCAAGCATTATAAGTGATATATCAAGCAAGATAGCTCCTTTGAAAATTGTTACAGAATTATACATCTCAAAACTTCAAAATTTCTTTTTAAAAAAGTAAATTTTTAAAAGCTTATTTAGTTAGTTTAAATCAAAAAAGGACTAAAATGAGGTTTTTAAAAATCAAAAAAGGCCTTATATGAGAGATAAGACGCAGATGTATTATGCTAGGCGCGGCGAGATAACGCAGGAGATGAGCTATGTGGCAAGGATCGAAGGGCTTAGTGAAAATTTACTGATGGGTGAGGTGGCAAATGGCAGAATCATCATCCCAGCAAACGTAAATCACATAAATTTAAAACCAATGGGTATAGGCAGAAAGTTAAAGACAAAAGTCAATGCAAATATCGGTAACTCAAGCTTAAGTAGTGATATTTGTACTGAGCTTAGAAAGCTTGAAATTTGCCTCGAATTTGGCGCTGATACGGTCATGGATCTAAGCACGGACGGCGATTTGGATGCTATTAGAAGTGCGATCATCGAGCATTCAAGCGTTCCGATAGGTACGGTGCCGATGTATGAAATTTTAAAAGAGGCAAAAGAGGTTACAAATATCACAAATGAGCTTATTTTGGAAGTGTTAGAGAAGCAAGCAAAACAAGGGGTGAGTTACTTTACGATACACGCTGGCTTTTTGCGTGAGTTTTTGCCGCTTGTTAAAAAGCGAAAAATGGGCATAGTAAGCCGTGGGGGTAGCCTAAGTGCCAGCTATATGTCAAAGCTAAAGAGACAAAATCCTTTCTATGAAATTTTTGATGAAATTTTAGAAATTTGTGCAAGATATGATGTATCTCTATCGCTTGGTGACGGACTTCGCCCAGGATGTCTTTACGACGCTACGGACGAGGCGCAGCTTAGCGAGCTAAAGGTGCTTGGGGAGCTAACGCTTCGTGCGTGGGAAAAAGATGTGCAAGTGATGATAGAGGGTCCTGGTCATGTGCCATTAAGTCAAATTGAGTATAATATGAAAATTGAACAAGAGCTGTGCCATGATGCTCCATTTTACGTGCTTGGACCGCTTGTTACTGATATCGGTGCTGGATATGACCATATCACGTCAGCCATCGGTGGCACGATGGCAGCATATCACGGTGCTAGCATGCTTTGCTATGTGACGCAAAAAGAGCACCTTGGCTTGCCAAATGAAAATGACGTAAGAAAGGGAATCGTAGCTCATAAGATAGCAGCTCATGCCGCTGACGTCGCACTTGGCAAGGCTGGTGCTATAGAAAAAGACCACGCTATGAGCGATGCTAGATATGCATTTGACTGGAACAAGCAGTTTGAGCTAAGCTTTGATCCAAAAAAAGCAAGGGAGCTTCATGATGAGAGCTTGCCAGAAGAGGCGTTTAAGAGTGCTCATTTTTGTTCGATGTGTGGACCAAAATTTTGTGCATATAAAATTTCAAAAGATCTAGAAAAAGGAGAAAAATGTTAAATAAAGAAGAGGTCTTAAATAGACTAAAAGGTGTTATATATCCTGGTTTTGAAAAAGATATAGTTAGCTTTGGCTTTGTAAAAAATGTAGAAATAGGCGATAAAATTTTAATTGAAGTCGAGATAGTTAGTTCAAGCCCAGAAGTGGCAAACGAGCTAAAAACAGACATCAAACGTGTCATGGGCTCAAATGAGTATGTGCTAAATTTGATCCAGCCAAAGATACCTGAGGAGAAAAGTAACACTCAAAGTGGTAAAAATATCGCGCCACAAGTTAAAAATTTCGTAATGGTAAGCTCAGGAAAAGGTGGCGTTGGTAAATCAACCACGACTCTAAATTTAGCCATCTCAATGGCAAAACTAGGCAAAAAGGTTGGAATTTTAGACGCTGACATCTACGGACCAAATATCCCAAGAATGCTTGGCGAAGTAAATACTCAACCACAAGTCGTTGGTAACAAGCTAAAACCGATACTTAGCCATGGTGTCGAAATGATGAGTATGGGTGTTTTGATGGAAGAGGGCATGAGCCTTATCTGGCGTGGCTCAATGATCATGAAAGCGATCGAGCAGCTGCTAAAAGACGTACTTTGGAGCGAGCTTGATGTCTTGTTTCTCGACATGCCTCCAGGAACGGGCGATGCGCAGCTAACTCTAGCTCAAAGCGTGCCAGTAACGGCAGGTGTTTGCGTCACAACTCCTCAAGTGGTAGCGCTTGACGATAGCAAGCGTGCGCTTGATATGTTTGAGAAGCTTCACATCCCAATCGCTGGCGTCATTGAAAATATGAGTGGTTTCATCTGCCCAGATAATGGCAAAGAGTACGACATCTTTGGCAAAGGTACGACTGAAGAGGTAGCAAAAGCTTACAACACGCAAATTTTGGCTGAAATCCCTATCGAGCCAGCTGTTCGTGTGGGCGGCGATAATGGTAAGCCAGTTAGCTTTTACGAGCCAAACTCAGTCACTGCAAAACGCTACGAGAGTGCGGCTGCTAGACTTTGGGAAGTGATAGAAAATATAAATAGTGATGGCGGAGCTGATAACTCAGCGATCCAGCCAGTAAATGACGGCAAGAGTGCTTGCTCGAAGTAAAATTTACAAAAGATAAAATTTAGAGCAAATTTTAAAATTTGTCAATTTGAAGTTGGCTACCAAAATTTAGCTTTGCTTGATGCTTGGCTTAAATTTTGGAGCCAAAATGCAATCATTTAAAATTTAATAGGAGAAAACATGAAAGCGATCGTAACTGTAGTCGGAAAAGATAGAGTCGGCATCGTTGCTGGCGTCTCAGCAAAGCTTAGCGAGCTAGGACTAAACATAGATGATATCTCACAGACTATTTTAGATGAGTTTTTTACGATGATGGCGGTGGTTTCAAGTAATGAAAATAAGGATTTTACGGTCCTAAGAGAAGAGCTTAATAAACTTGGAGAGAGCCTTAAAGTCAAGATTAACATCCAAAGTTCCGCTATCTTTGATGCGATGCATACAATCTAAGGAAAAACAATGGACATCAAAAACGTAACCGAAACGATCTCGATGATCGAAGAGCAAAATTTTGACATCAGAACGATCACGATGGGCATTAGTTTGCTTGACTGCATCGATCCTGACATCAACAAAGCTTGCGACAAAATTTATGCAAAAATCACCACTAAAGCCAAGGACCTAGTCAAAGTGGGCAACGAAATTTCTGCTGAGCTAGGCATACCAATCGTCAATAAAAGAGTGAGCGTGACGCCTATCTCGATAATCGGCGCCGCAACGGACGCAAAAGACTACGTAATGATCGCAAAGACGCTTGATAGGGCGGCTATTGAGGTTGGTATTGATTTTATAGGTGGTTTTTCAGCTTTAGTTCAAAAGGGATATCAAAAGGGCGATGAAATTTTGATAAATTCTATCCCGCAAGCACTTTCTCAGACTTCAAAAGTATGTGCAAGTGTCAATGTCGGCTCAACAAAAACCGGCATAAATATGAGCGCGGTGCGTGATATGGGACGTATCATAAAAGAGACGGCGGCAGCTTCGGAGATGGGGTGTGCGAAGCTTGTCGTTTTTGCAAACGCAGTCGAGGACAATCCTTTCATGGCTGGTGCATTTCACGGCGTGGGCGAGGCTGATGTGGTGATAAATGTTGGCGTTTCAGGCCCTGGCGTAGTAAAAAGAGCCCTTGAAAAGGTGCGTGGCGAGAGCTTTGACGTGGTGGCTGAGACCGTTAAAAAAACGGCGTTTAAGATCACGCGTATCGGCCAGCTAGTTGGCCAAATGGCGAGCGAGCGACTTGGGGTTAAATTTGGTATCGTCGATCTATCCCTTGCTCCAACACCAGCTGTGGGCGACTCGGTGGCTCGTGTGCTTGAGGAGATGGGACTTGAGGCTGTTGGTACGCACGGCACGACTGCGGCACTCGCTCTCCTAAATGACGCAGTAAAAAAAGGTGGCGTCATGGCGTGTAATCAAGTGGGTGGCTTAAGCGGTGCGTTTATCCCAGTTTCTGAGGATGAGGGTATGATAGCGGCGGTGCGCGCGGGATCACTAAATTTAGAAAAACTTGAAGCGATGACCGCGATATGCTCGGTTGGTCTTGATATGATCGCTATACCTGCGGACACGCCAAGCGAGAGTATAGCTGCGATGATCGCTGATGAGGCGGCTATCGGCGTTATAAATCAAAAAACAACGGCCGTTCGTATCATACCATTAGGCCGTGAGGGCGATATGATCGAGTTTGGCGGCCTTTTAGGAAGAGCGCCTGTGATGAAGATAAACAAAGCCTCAAGTGCCGACTTCATCGCTCGTGGCGGACAAATTCCAGCTCCAATTCATAGTTTTAAAAACTAATCTTCGAAGTCCGCTTTAAATTTGCGGACTTTTTCTTAAATTTATCCTAATCTTTTCAACTGCTTTTAGTTAAAATAATAAAAATTTTAAGCCAAGGAGCTAAAATGAAAATTTTATCACTGCTTACGGCGCTACTTTTTACAGCGGTATGTGGCTTTGCAAATGATGGCAAAGTAAGAAGTATCGACATCTACGTCACGCCATACTACTCAGCAAATGCTGGCAAGGTGGAGTACGTAAAGGTCTATGATAAGATAGATGAGCTTTTAAAAAGTGGCAAAGAAGAGGACTTTAAAAAGGCTGAAAAGATCGTGCAAGACGCCCCACAAATGGTCTCTCCGATAACTCTTTTTGTTCTTTCAGCTCGCGCATACGATCTTGGACTTCGCGATGATGCGGTATTTTGGTTTTATGCGGCAAAAAACCGCGCGATCTTGCTAAGAGGCGTTATAGACATGGAGGGCGAGAAATTTACTGACGTGGTGGCCGCGATAGGGGCGTTTATGAAGCTTGTTGGCGACGTGGTCAATCCTTATGCATTTTGCGATATCAAAAAGCAACAAGAGATCGCTGATAAAGCGCTTGAATGGACTAAACAAAATGCCTATGAAGCGATGTTCTCGCCAGAATTTAGCTCGCCTCACGAAGATAGAAAAGCAGCCCTTGCAAAAGGCATAGAAAAGCTAGAAGCCCGCAATAAAAAAGAGAAAGATTACTTTTTAGATAAAGATAATCTTGCTAACTTTAAAGCTATGCGGAAGCAAAATGGCACTGATGAGAAATTTTGCTTCTAAATAGCGAGAAAAACTGAAAATTTGCTTGTAAATTTAGCTTTTGCTTTATGCTAAAAGGGCAAATTTATAAGCTATCTCTATTTTAGATGATAAATTTTAACTCACTACAAATCAGCTTAAATTTCGCTCTTTTTCGTAAGAGTAGCAAAACCACAAAAATGAGAATAAAAAATGACTTTAAAATTTAGCAAGCTTGAAAAAGTAGCAACGGATGAAGGTTTTATTTGGTATGCCCAGACGGAGCTAAAAAGCGAAATTTTTGGCCAAGTGCTCTTTTGCCTTATCTCGGCAAATGGGGCAGATGTGGATGATGAGACGATTTTACTTGTGCAGCGTATCGCTCAGGATATCGACCGGCACATAAAAGATGCGCTTACATTTTTACAAGATGAGCTTAAGCAAAAATGCCTTTTGAGCAAGGACGAGCTTAGAGCGCTTGATGTGCCAGTTTGCGATTTGCCGTTTGAGTCCCCACAGTGTACTTTTTATGCGCAAGATAAGCAGTGGCTGATGAGATTTGCTGAGGGTGCGCTTGATATTTGCGAACCTTTTGGTATAGGGGTGATTTTTGAAGGCAAAAAGCCACTTCGTTTAGAAAATTTAGAGCTTAGCCAGGAGTGCTAATCGCGGATAAATTTTGCTTTTAAACGGTGAGATAAATTTGGTTGCTGTTTTAGGTTTTTAGCCCAAAACAGCAGAAACTTGCACTTATGCGTTGCAGCAGCAATAATCACTTGGATCTTTTTCTTTTGTGATCCTAGCTCTTAAGTCGTGACGGATGATCTCTATCGACCAAAACCATATCATGTGGCCGACAAATTCAGATACATGCTCGTACCAAGGAAGTGTCCAAAGTGGTGGAGTAAGCCCCAAAATAGGTAGTGTGATCACGTGAACAGCGATATTTACGATAACGCCAACTAGTAAGCCTTGCCATATTGTAATCTTTGGAAATTTCTCAGCCAAAACACAATAAGCCACCGCAAAAACGATCGAAAACAATATATGCGTCATCATTACGTAGTTAAATGCATGCCCTGCAAACTCGTAAATAGCGGCATTTGGATCGGCCACTCCCAAATAATCCCTTAAAAATACATAAGGCGGATTTAAGAAATTTCTAGAGCAATCGATCGCATCGGCTGCTCTAATGGCACTCTCTGGCCCGCAAGCAGCGTTAAACATATCCATCGGACTTCTTGGAGGAAGTGGGAATTCCGCTCCCCATTTGACAAAGGCTGAGACAACACCAGCGATAAGGCCGATTAACGCAGCCAGAGCAAATCTAGGTTTTGTTACTAAATTTGACATTTAAACCCCTTCTTTAAATTTGCAAAATCTTATTGCAATTTACTTTATGATAAGATTAATCATTATTAAAAATATAAAAATATTTAAAAATTTTAATGGACTTAAAATCATAAAATTTTTAGCCATTTTTGGCTAGACTAAGAAAAAATTTAAAGGAGAATAGATGTCTAAAGAGTTTAAAGATGCAAATGAATTTAAGGAATTTTTTGAAGAATTTAGAAAAAAAGATGGCTACAAAGATCCACTTGCTTTTGGTATCGCTAGGATCGATCGTGGACAAAAAAATACAGATAAAATTTTACAAGCGACTTTTGCTGTTGTAAATTACAAAGAGAGCTTTTTAAGCGCTGCTGCTTATATTTATGCTTTGCAAAAATGTGATGTTAAGGTTGATTTTAACGACTCTGAATTTGTAGCCGATCTTACGTCAAAAGTGGTAAAAAAAGCTAGCAAGCTCTTTAGTGTCTTTGAAAAAGAGATAAGCTCTCATAAAAATGTACAAAATTTACATGCCGTAAAAATGGCATTTGATGACGATCTTAAACTAAATGAGAATAAATTTAAGCTTGTGTTTTTGTTTGATGATGCAAAACCACTTAGCGTGGAGGCCGTATATCTCAAGCTTTACTTGATATCGCTTGGTAAGGTCGCACCTAGGACGATTGTACTTGATGGAGCCTTTGGTGCGTTACCAAATGTTGCATGGACTAGCCAAAATACGCCAATTGAGCTTGAATGGCTAAGAGAAAATGAAATTTCTCTAAAGATGTTTGGCGAATATCCAGCGATCGTTAGCGTCGATAAATTCCCAAGATTTTTAAGCCATATCATTCCGGCTGATAACACGAGAATTTTAGACTCAGCTAAGGTTCGCATGGGCGCTGCCGTGTATCCTGGCACAGTCGTTATGCCTGGTGCTGCCTACATCAACTTTAACGCAGGTACAACCGGTGGCGTGATGGTTGAAGGTAGGGTCAGCAGCTCTGTCGTAGTTGGCGAGGGTAGCGACGTAGGTGGCGGAGCTAGCATACTTGGCGTGCTAAGTGGCACAAACGGGAACCCTGTAAGCATTGGCAAACACTGCTTGCTTGGCGCAAACTCAGTTACGGGCGTGCCTCTTGGCGATAACTGCATCGTGGATGCTGGCATAGCAGTGCTTGAGGGCACAAAGGTCTATATATCAGCTAGCGAGCGCGAAAAGTTAGCTAAGCTAAATCCAGAGTTTAAATTTGAAGCTGAAATTTATAAAGCACTTGAGCTTGGCGGGCTAAATGGACTTCATTTTAGACAAAATAGCCAAACAGGTCAGATCACTGCAAGTGCGAGCAAAAGGGCGATCAAGCTAAATGAGGCACTTCATTAAAAGGAGCTAGCATGAAAGTTGGCATTTTGATGTTTGATAAGCTAAATCTACTAAGCTTTGCCAAAATTTATGATTTTTTACATAAATTTGAGGATTTTAATATCAAGACTTACGCAATAAAGCCTGAGGTTGTCGATGAATTTGGCGTCAGGCTTCATCCAGAAATTTATGCTGAAAGTCTTTATGGTGTGGATATCTTAGTCGTGCCAGATGGCGTTGGAGCACTTGGATTAAGATACGATGAGATATTTTTAAGCTGGGTTAAAAGCTCAGCGAGTGCGAAATTTAAGATAGGTTTTGATCTTGGCGTGCTTATCCTTGGTGGTGCTAGATTTTTAGAAGACAGAGAGGCTTGCATAAGGGGCGGATACAAAAACGCACTTAGTGACTACTGTGATGTTAATGATGCCAAGATGTGCGAAAGTAGGGGTGTCATAAGCGTTAGTGAATTCGATGATAGAATCAAAGAACAGCTGGCAACGATACTAGGTAAAGATAAATTTTAATGGCTTTGACTCTTAAATTACGATAGAAATTTTATATTTTTAGTAAGCTTATAGCTTGTTTATAGCGCTATTTACCGCTTGTAGGTGTGCTACATTATCCACTCTGTGAAATCAAAATTTAAATTATTTCCAAGCTTTGTTATCTACTCTAAAATTTCATAATAATTTTTTCTATTTGCTTAAATAATGCTAGAGATAGAAAATGGCTTAACGCCATCTTCTCTTAAAAAGTAGTGTGCCAAAGCCATTGTTATGCATCCATTACTGTCATCATAAGGATGGATAAAAAAACTAAAGATGTGCAATAAAACTTTTTAGATATGCGTTTTCAAGGCTTTTATTAATAAAATTTTAAAAGTTCTCATCTCATCTTCTATGCCTCTACTGGTAAGGCTTTATAGTGGATTTGTGTCTTTTTTGGCAAGTCCGAGATAATCTGTATGTCATTATCTCTAAAATTAGATCTTTTTATCTTGCAAGTTTTACCATAACTATATTCGAATAAGATATTATTGTACCAACCATGTGGTCTCCCTCAAGGCTCATAGGGATTTGCTTAAATTTATATCAAGCAAACGCGAGACTAGATTATAGCTATGTCTAGTTGCATGAGTGCCAGCTCGCCAGTCAAAATTTTTGTCTAACATCTTTTTTATAGGTGAGTGAATACTTATACCATTGAGCCTTTCTCGATGAGTAGATGATCTAATCTTCTAGAGCACTGATTTGTGCCTTTAAAAGATCGTTTTTGCAGATCTCGCTTGTTTTAAATTTTTGTGATCTTGCTCTAGCTTATTTGTAAGGATATCTATTGTTCCTTTATAGAAAGAAAATTTTGTGCAATTAGGATACTATCATCTCAACTAGTTTTACATTATTTTTCTAAAAGTAAGAGTAGTATTTTATATTTTTTGCTCAACGTATGGAACTTATTTATAGCAGCAAAATTTGATATATATATTGCTTTTGATTTGTTATTTGTAAAAATCGTTTTTATTAGAATTAAGCCAAGGTTAAGGCTAGATAAGTTATCTACCTAGCCTATAGTCTCTTCTAGCATCCTTATAACCACGTCTATAACCACGATCGAAGCCATCATCATAGTCGTCATCGTTATAGTAGCCTCCGCGGTAACCACGCTGAAATCTATCATATCCATTTTGATAGTATGGACGGTAGCTAGGAGGATATGGTGCATAGTTTGGATCAACAGGATAGTAGCCATTTGCACGGCAACTATCCTCGTCAAATTTTTCTATTCCGTTGCGAAATTTATAGCTTTCTATTTTTTTATCAAAGCTATCAATGCTTCTTATGTCGCCATAAATTTTAGCCATTTCTCTTTGATTTATAAGACCACAAAGCCTAGCTTCAACTTTTTTTTCATAGCTCATAGCAAACAAAAAAGTCAATGAACAAAATAAAATGGCTATAAATTTCATATTAATCTCCTACTTTTAGGCTTCCGCCTTTGCCAAGACCGCCTTTTACATTTTGTGCTTTGTAATCTTTTAGGGCAATAACTAATTGATTCATCGAATCAAGGAAAGCATTTACAAGTGTTTTTCCCTCAGGTGTTCTTGAATATACACCAAGTCCAGCACCAAGAGAAGCACCAGCGCTACCGCCCATACCAAAGAAATCAGTGCTAGAAGCTGAGCCAATGGCTGCTGCTAATTGAACACCTGAGCGATTCTCTATAAGAACCAATGTAGTTTGCGTCTCTTTTGTTGAAAAACCACCAGCTATAGCACCTGCTACACTACCAAAAAGTGCTTCAACAAGAGCGCCTGCTCCGCCTGTATCTTCGTTGCTAAAGAAAATTTCAGGGCGAATAGTATAATCAGCTGCTACCATTTTACCTTTACCAAAGCCAGAACCACCACGTAGTTCGCCTGATCTATCAAGTGCACGCTCTTGCATCATATTATCCATCATAGCGCCACGTTCAACTATAACAAAACAACCAGTTTGTTGCGCAAGAAGACGCAAAACCGGAATAGTTGATGTGAGCTTGTAGTTGTGTGTTAAATATGAATACCAATCAGAATTTTGGTCTTCATAAAACGCAAGTGTTCCAAGGGTGCTACTACATTTTTCTATTTTTGTGTTAGCATTATTGTTATTGCTTCCAGCAGCACTGCCAGTTACACCGTTGCTATTGCCAGTTGCACAACCGCTTAAAAGTAAAACTCCAAGACCTACACTTAGTAAAGATGAACTTAACTTCATTTTTATCCTTAATATTTAAGTTGGTTTTAGCATTATATATAAGCAAATATTATAAAAATATTAATATAAGATTTATGTTTAGTAGCATAATGCAAAACTACTTTTATAAAAATTTAAGCGGCTAGTAAGATGCCAGCCACACGAGTTATTCGACAGTCACGCTTTTTGCAAGATTCCTTGGCATATCGACGTTGTTGCCAAGTCTAACAGAAATTTCAAGCGCAAGTAGCTGAAGCACAAGCATCATCTCAAAAAATTCGCTCATATAATGATCTTGAACGCTTGTTTTTACGTAGTCATCGCTTAGCTCAAACTCAAGTGGACTTATCGCTAGGATATATGCATCTCTTGCAGCAAGCTCTTCGACGTTGCTTTTTGTTTTTTCGTAAAGTAAATTTTGAGGCATTAAAGCGATCGTAAATAGCTTCTCATCTGCAAGTGCGATAGGGCCGTGCTTCATCTCGCCTGAAGGATAGCCCTCGGCGTGAAGATATGAAATTTCTTTAAGTTTTAAAGCACCTTCAAGCGCAAGCGGATAGAAGATATCTCTACCGATAAAGAAGAAGCCATGACCGTGTAAATAATGCTTGCTTAGGCGGTGAAGCTTCTCTTGAAGAGAGTTATTGATATTTAAAATTTGTGGAATGTGAAGAAGCGTTTTGATCTCGTGATCAAGCTCTTTTTTGCTGACAGACTCTTTTGCTGCTGCCATTTGAAGCACAAGCATCCAAAGCACGATGATCTGCGTTGCAAAGGCCTTTGTGCTTGCCACACCTTTTTCGATGCCAGCGCGAGTTAGAAGAGTATTGTCAGCTAGTCTAACGATAGATGAGTTATCGACATTACAAATCGCAAGCGTTCTAAGCCCAGCCTCTTTTGCTATCCTAAGTGCTTCAAGAGTGTCAGCTGTCTCGCCGCTTTGTGAAATGACGATAAAGAGCGAGTTTTTGTTTAGATAAGGCTTTCTATATCTAAATTCGCTTGCCACTTCAACCTTTGTTCTAACTTTAGCAAGTCTTTCAAAAAGATAGCTTGCAACAAGTGCCGCATGGTAGCTAGTCCCACACGCACAAAGCACGACATCATCAATACCTTTTAGGTATTCATCGTCTAAATTTTCAAGAGTGACTTTGTGGTTTTTAACCCTGCCCATGATGGTTTCAGATACGACTGCACCTTGCTCGTAAATTTCTTTCTCCATGAAAAATGTATAGCCCTCTTTTTGGGCATAGCTTTTGTCTCTTGGCAGAGCATTAAATGTTATGCTTGCCTTTTTGCCATGTTTAAAAACAGCTATCTCGTCTAAGCTCACATAGCCGTAGTTGTTATCATCTAAGTAGGCAACTTCGGTTGCGTTGCCGATTAACGGTGCATCTGATGAGGCAAAATATAGCTCTTTTTTATCGCTTTTGCCTATCGCCATAGGAGCGGCATCTTTTGCGAAAAATATCTTATCAGGTGCCGTTTTAGTGATAAGTAGCGTCGCATAAGCGCCTCTTAGCTTTGCGATGGTTGCCTCATAAGCTTTAAATGGGTCTTTTTTCTCTTTTAAAATTTCTTCAAAAAGGTGCACGATCACCTCAGTATCGGTTTGGCTGACAAATTTCACGCCCTTTGTTTCAAGCTCATCTTTAAGCTCTTTGTAGTTTTCGATGATGCCGTTATGAACGACAAATGAGTGCTCGCCAAGGTGCGGATGAGCGTTTATCTCAGTTGGTTTGCCGTGCGTCGCCCAGCGTGTGTGACCTATCGCCACGCCAAAGCCAGTTGATGTAAAGTCCTTTGTCTTTAGGGCTAAATTTTCAAGCTTGCCGACAGCCTTAAAAAAATCGATCTTGCCATCACTCATTACAGCCATGCCAGCGCTGTCGTATCCACGATACTCAAGCTCTTTTAGACCGCTTAAAATGACCTCTTTTTTCTCTTTATCTCCGATGTATCCTACTATTCCACACATGTTTTACTCACTTATTAATAAATTTAATATCTCTTCGCCTTTACTCTCAAGTCGTTCGTTTTTCTCGATCAAAAAGAGATTTCTCGTTCTATTTTTAACCGTTTGAATTCTAGCACTCGTGACTTGAAAATGAAGCCTGTCAAAAACACTCATCACATAAGCCATTAGCCCGCGCTGATCTTTTGCGTTGATGCTAAGTTTGGCATAATCTTTTGAGTGATTTAGCTCGAAGTTTATCTCATCTTTGTTAATGTTTGGTTTCAAAGGCTCTTTTAGAACCTCGCTATTTAAGGATTTTAGAGCTAAATTTTTAGTAATTTCAAGCTCCTCTTTTTTAACATTTTGGTTAAAATCAAGCCTGATATAAAATTTCTTCTCAAATAGCTCAAAAATTTCCATGTATGCCAGGTCGAATTTAGCAAATTCATAGAGCAGGGCGCTTAAATTTAGGCTCTTTCTTGTATAGATCTGAATGCTTAAATTTTTAGAGTTATTTATAAAAATTTCTGTCGTATCTAAGCTATCTGCAGCCTTGCTTAAATTTATGATCTCACTCGCACTATATTTTATAAAGACAAGATTTGATGTGATTTTAAAAATTTTCTCTTGCAAGCTTGGTTCAAGCGCCAAAAACTCGCTATTTCGTTTTACAGACTGCTCTTTTTTTACGCGCCTTGTTGCTTCATCAAGTAAATTTTCATCGCTAAATGCACTAAGAGAAATTTCATAAAGTTCCCTTAAAAGCTTTGCTGTGTAGGCGTTATAGAGCCTCTCGTTTGTGGCATTTATCACGCAGTAGCTAAGGATGTAAAGCAGTTTTAAAACCTGCTTGTCGCCAAGCTTTGAGATAAAAGCAAATATAACGCGTTGGGAATAAATGTCTTCTCTATTTGAGACGTTGCTCATTAGCGTGTGGTATTTTATCAAGATGACGCCGATATTTACGGCTTTTTGGCTTAAATTTAGCTTGTTTGCGTATGCTCTAAAGATATTTGCTCCGATATTTGCATGATCTTTACCAAGCCCCTTGCCAACGTCGTGCATTAAAGTCACGATCTTTAGCATCGTCTTGCCCTCCAAGCAAAGCTCGGTATAGAGATTTTTTATAAATTTATCTTTTATATTTTCAAGAAATTTTACACTTAAAATACTATGCTCATCGACCGTAAATTCGTGATAGCCGTCGTACTGAGCTAGCTGGCTGATGTGTTCCATTGGCTTTATTAAAATTTGTATCATTTGCGCATCGAGCAATGACTTTAAAATTGCGTAGGAATTTTTTCTTAAAAATATCTTTTTAAACTCGCTGATAGCGCGCTCTAAGCCACTTTTTGTGATGATGGCTCGCTTGATGTAAAAGATCGCGCTTATATCAAATTTATAATCCACATCTTTTAGTTCTAAAAGCTCGGTTATTAGATTTTCAATGAGAGCTGGCTTTTTATGAAGTGGCACGTAAATAACGCCATTTATCTCGTAAAAGCCATTTTTTAGCCTTGCAAATTTTCTCTGATCAAAATTTAGCTCACTTTTGAAAAATGGCCTGCAAAGAGAAGCGACGATAAACCTCGAATAAATGGCGACATTGTTCATCGAACTTAGCATCTTTTGGCTGATAACGCTTTCGTTATCTTGAAGCTTTTTAGACTTTGTTTGCATGAAATTTGTCGTGATCTCAACGCTTGAAGCGCTAAAAGTATCAGAATTTTGCGTCAAATTTAAGGTGGTTAGTAGGCTTAGTAAAAAGTCTACATTTAGGTTAAAGCTAGCGATCTCTTTTTCATTCATCACTTTTAGGGCTTGTGATCTAACTGAAATGTCGCTATCAAGGCAATTTAGTATGCAGTTTAGGTGATAAATTTCATCTATCCCGCCAAAGCCACTTTTTAAATTTGGCTCTTGGGCTAAGTAGCTGATGCTAGAAAACGGCAAAAATGCCTTTAAATGGTAGTTTAAAAAGGCTTTTTTATCAAATTCTTTTAATTTTACGATCTCGCTTTTTACTAAGCGGTAGAGACTTTTTGAACCACAGATATATCGGACTTGTGATGTTTCGCTTTTAAATTTGAGATCGTCTTTGTAATTTGTAAAAATTTCATCTATTTCAGCGCTTTTTATATAAAAATTTATTCCAGAGCTACTTAAAATTTCGCTAAATTCTTTTAAGAAATTCTTTATGTTGTAGCCTTTTAAATTTTTATAAACTAGCAAAATTTCAAGCTCACTATTTGTGCTAAGTAAGGTTTGGGCGTATTTTCCAGTAGCTAAAACACTAAATGCAAAGCTATCATTTTGCGGTACAAAATCATCAAAAAATTCTCGCATAGTTTCATTTAAATAAGATTTTATAAAATCATCGTATTCTTTGGCTAAAAAATTTGCAAAATTTCTACCCTGATTTTTTTGAAAATGTTTTGGCAAATTTGCCTTAAAATCAAGAAATTTCTCTTTGATTTTTAAATAATTGTCGCTATTTTTGGTACTTTTATCAGCCAGCATTTAATGTTTCCATTGTTAAAAATATCTTGGCAAATGTTACATAATTTTTGCAAAAACAAAGCTTTATTTGCCTATAATAAAGCCTTAAGTTCAGCTTTAGGACGATAAAAATAATGAATCTATTACAAAAACTAGAAAGTGACGAGAGATTAAGCAAGCAAGAGGCTTTTTCGCTTTATGAGCTTGATCTTTTTACCTTGGCTAAATTTGCCGATAAAAAACGTAGAAAACTGCATGGCAACAAGGTCTTTTTTAATGTAAATCGCCATATCAATCCAACAAATATTTGTGCTGATATCTGTAAATTTTGTGCGTTTTCAGCCCATAGAAAAAATCCAAATCCATACTTAATGAGTCACGAAGAAATTTTAAATATCGTTGATGAAAGCGTAAGCCACGGCGTAAAGGAGATACACATCGTATCAGCTCACAACGCAAAAAGTGGCTGGCAGTGGTACTTAGAAATTTTTAAAAAGATAAAAATGGTCCATCCAGACCTTCACGTAAAGGCAATGACGGCAGCTGAGATCGACTTTTTATCAAGACATTACGGCTTAAGCTATGATGAGGTGATAGAGAAGATGCTCGAATACGGCGTCGATAGCATGCCAGGCGGCGGGGCTGAAATTTTTGATGAAGAGGTCAGGGTTAAAATTTGCAAAGGCAAAGTAAGTAGCGAAAACTGGCTCAAAATCCACAAAATGTGGCACGATAAAGGCAAACAAAGCAACGCGACAATGCTTTTTGGGCATATAGAAAGCCGCGATAACAGGATCGATCACATGCTAAGGATAAGGGACTTGCAAGATGAAACAGGCGGATTTAACGCGTTTATACCGCTAGTTTATCAAAGAGAAAACAACTACTTAAAAGATGTGAAATTTCTAGGATCAGCTGAAATTTTAAAGACTCTGGCGATCTCACGTCTTGTGCTAGATAATGTTCCTCATATCAAAGCTTACTGGGCCACTTCGACGCTAAATTTGGCGATGATCGCTCAGGAATTTGGCGCTGATGATCTTGATGGCACGATAGAAAAAGAGAGCATCCAAAGTGCAGCTGGCGCAAATAGCGCAAATGGCGTTACACTAAAGACATTTTGCGATCTCATAAAAACATCTGGTTTTACGCCGGTTGAGCGTGATAGCTTATATAACGAACTTAAAATTTACTAAAAGGAGCTTGGGGTGAAATTTTTTGACTTAGCACAAAATAAAACAAGTGTGAAGCAGGAATTTGGAGCGGGACTTACGACGTTTTTGGCGATGATGTATATCGTGCCGGTAAATGCGATCATTATGAGCAAAACTGGCATGCCTTATGAGGCACTCATCACTGCAACTGCGCTAATTACGATCTTTTCTACGATATTAAATGGTCTTTGGGCGAACACACCAGTTGCGATGAGCGTTGGTATGGGGCTTAACGCTTATTTTACATTTGGTCTTTGTATCGGTATGAAAGTACCTTGGCAAACGGCTCTTGGCGTTGTTTTTCTAAGCGGCGTGATATTTGTCGTGCTTTCGTTTACAAATTTTAGGATGTGGATAATAAGATCGATCCCACTTGACCTACGAAGAGCGATAAGTGCTGGTATAGGCACGTTTATCAGCTTTGTCGCGTTTCAGCAAATGGGCTTTATCGTAAATAGCGACGCAGTTTTGGTTGGTATAGGAAATTTCAAAGATCCAAACGTACTTCTTGGCGTTTTGGGACTATTTTTAGTTATTTGCTTTTGGGCGTGGAAGATAAAGGGCGCGTTTATCCTAGCTGTGCTTGCTACTTCAGTAATAGCTTGGGTGCTTGGTATCGCTCCTCATCCAACAGAAATTTTCTCAACTCCAGCCTCTATCTCTCCGATATTTTTAGAGCTTGATATAAAAGGTGCGCTTAGCCTAGCCTTGCTGCCAGTTGTTATCACATTTTTTGTGACCGATCTTTTTGACTCGATAGGCACACTAGCTGGTGTAGGAACGAGGGCTGGAATTTTTGATGAAAACAAAAAAGATGGCGTCGTAAAACTTGAAAAAACTCTTGAAGCTGACGCTATTGCTACGGCAGCTGGCTCACTTGTAGGCGTAAGTACGACCACATCGTTTGTAGAGAGTGCTAGCGGTGTAGAAGAGGGCGGCAGAACTGGTCTAACAGCTGTATTTTGCGGACTTTTGTTTATACTTACATTATTTATGTTGCCACTTTTTAAAGCGATCCCTGGCAATGCCATCTATCCGATCCTTGTGATGGTTGGCGTGCTCATGTTTGCTGAGCTTGCTAGTATAAATTTCAAAGATCCAGCCATTGCTGTTGCGACATTTTTCATAGTTGTGCTCATCCCGCTTACTTATTCGATCACAAACGGCCTTGCATTTGGCTTTATGTCATACGTCATAGTTAAGCTCATAAAGAGAGAATTTAGCGATATAAATTTAGGCGTAGTCGTGTTAGCGCTCATTAGTTTTATCGTATTTTTAGTGCATTGATAAGGAAGAAAGATGATATTTTATAGCTACGATGAATTTGCTGTTGATACTAAAAAGATGGCAAAGCAGATAAAAGACGAGTTTGACCCAGAGGTGATACTAGCTGTGGCAAGAGGCGGTCTAACGCTTGGCCACTCGCTAGCTGTTGCGCTTAATAATAGAAATTTATTTACCCTAAATTCTATCCATTATGAAGATACAAATAAGCTTGATACGATTAATATCTTTAACGTACCAGATCTTAGCAAATACACTAAAATTTTACTCGTCGATGACATCATCGATAGTGGCGAGAGCATGGTCGAGATAAAAAGAGAGCTACTTAAGCGTTATCCAAATTTAGATATAAAAATAGCGACCGTCTTTTATAAAGAGAAGGCTCTGCTTTTGCCAGAATTTAAGGTAAAAGAGGCTCACGATTGGATTGAGTTTTTTTGGGATATACATATTTAAGGAAAATTTTTGCTAGATAAATTTAGAGAATTTGTTGGACATCACGTCGCCTTTAGCGTATTTTTAATATGTTTGGTTGATTGTATATTTTTACTTTATACGGCAAATTCTCTTAGCATAAGTTACAGTGAAGCTGAAATTTTTTTTAACAAACAAAATTTTCTTAGCCATGTTTTAAATTTAAGTGTTCAAATTTTTGGTCAAACAGATCTTGCTTTAAGATCCGTGATGATCGCTTTTCATGTAATAAGTGTCGTTTTAATGTATAAGATAAGCAAATTTTACATTAAATTAGAGTTTGACAGACTTATTGCGGTATTGCTTTTTATCTTACTTCCTGGCACGTTAGCTTCAGCTCTTATTGTCAATAATGCTGGGCTTTGCGTTATGCTGGCACTCCTATGTATATACTTTTTTCATGTTAAAAATAAAATTTTATTTGTAGTATTTTTTTGCCTTTCTTTTTTTATAGATGGCGATTTTTTGATATTTTACGCAGGATTTTTTATATTTTCACTTTATAAAAGAAGGCCTCCGCTTGCTTGGCTAAGTGCTATTTTATTTTTACTCACGCTTTACTTTTTTGGCTTTGATACAAATGGTAGGCCAAGTGGACACTTTATCGATACTTTTGGTATCTTTGCCGCTGTTTTTTCGCCGTTTATTTTCATCTTTTTTGTCTATACGATTTATAGAATTTGGGTTAAGGAAAAGAAGGATCTTTTGTGGTTTATCGCAATTTGCTCATTTTGCTTTTGTATGATAGTCTCAGTGCGCCAAAGGCTGGAACTTGAGCAGTTCTTGCCATTTTGCGTGATCGCAACACCACTTATGGTAAGAGTTTTTTTTAATTCGTATCGTGTAAGATTGCCAAAATTTAGAAAAGGCTATAAAATTTGCACGACCTTAGTGATGCTTTTTTTAGCCTTAAACTGGTCTATGATTGTATTTAATCAAATTTTTTACCTATTTTTAGATAACCCAACAAAGCATTTTGTCTATAAATTTGATGTTGTAAAAGAGCTTGCAGTCAAATTAAAAGAAGCAGAAATTAAGGATTTATATACTGATAATAAAAAGCTTGCATTAAGACTTAAATTTTATGGTATAGATGTAAGAGATGAGTCTAAAAATTTATTAGTAAGCGCCGATCTAGATGGAAAATCAAAATTTTGCATAGAAAAAATGGGAAAAGTAATTGCAAATTTTTACATAAGAGGTAAGTAGATGTATAGAAACAAGGGTTTTACTGTTATAGAGCTTATCTTTGTAATCATTGCCGTTGGCATACTTGCAGCAATGATCATACCAAGGCTAGAAATAAACGGAGCCAGAGAGGCAGCTACACAGATGCTAACGCATATAAGGTACGCCCAGCACCTTGCCATGCAAGATGATAAATTTGTACATTCAGAAAATGAAAAATTTTGGTTTAAAATGAGATGGGGGATAGCTATTAATGACACTAGTTTGCAAGAGTGCTCAGTAGATGAGCCTGGAGTTAAATCTTGGAAATATAGTATTTTTTATGATAAAAGGGGTAGTGGTAATAAATTTAGTGGTAATTTAAATTCCAAAGAAGAGGTTGCCATCGATACACAAAAATCAAACAAATTCTTAAGTGCGGGCTGGAGAGGCATTCCTCAGTCCTATTGCAATAAAATTAATATAGATTTAAATATCGAGAAAAAATATGGCATAAAATCAGTTAAATTTGTCGGTAGTTGCGGAAAAGGTAAAACGCAAACCATTGATTTTGATGAATTAGGTAGGCCTATGAGAGTGGTAAGTGTTACTGGCAATAAAGGAGCAAAAAGACCTTATTCAAGACTATTAAAAGGTGATTGCAAGATAGTTTTAACAGATAAAAATAATAATGTGGCCTCTATAAATATAGAAAAAAGAAGTGGATATGCATATATAAACTAAACCCTTAAACCTATAATAAAAATACATACTTTAAAATTTTTAAGCGCCTAACAATTTTTTCTAAAATTCCCTAAATATTTCAACTATCTTTAAGTATTGCTCGTATATAATTCCAGCTCACGAAACAAGAAACCACCTTTAACTTCATTGGTTAATAAAGCCTTTTCTTTTTATCGTTGTTCTTTTAACTTACAATTGTTAAACTATTAGTCAATCTTTGAAATCTAAACAAGTGATCGATTGAGCCAGTCTATTATTTTATAATTTATAATAGATTTAGACAAACTAATAAATGAAACTAAAAGTTTTTTTGATTAAAAACTTCATAATAAAATCCTATCAAATAAATTTTGCTAGGTAATTAATATGGAGAGTTTGATCCTGGCTCAGAGTGAACGCTGGCGGCGTGCCTAATACATGCAAGTCGAACGGACAAGTAAGAGCTTGCTCTTATGAGTTAGTGGCGCACGGGTGAGTAATATATAGCTAATCTGCCCTACACTAGAGGACAACAGTTGGAAACGGCTGCTAATACTCTATACTCCTATCTTACATAAGTTAGATAGGGAAAGTTTTTCGGTGTAGGATGAGGCTATATTGTATCAGCTAGTTGGTGAGGTAATGGCTCACCAAGGCTATGACGCATAACTGGTCTGAGAGGATGATCAGTCACACTGGAACTGAGACACGGTCCAGACTCCTACGGGAGGCAGCAGTAGGGAATATTGCTCAATGGGGGAAACCCTGAAGCAGCAACGCCGCGTGGAGGATGACACTTTTCGGAGCGTAAACTCCTTTTGTTAGGGAAGAATAATGACGGTACCTAACGAATAAGCACCGGCTAACTCCGTGCCAGCAGCCGCGGTAATACGGAGGGTGCAAGCGTTACTCGGAATCACTGGGCGTAAAGGACGCGTAGGCGGATTATCAAGTCTCTTGTGAAATCCTATGGCTTAACCATAGAACTGCTTGGGAAACTGGTAATCTAGAGTGAGGGAGAGGCAGATGGAATTGGTGGTGTAGGGGTAAAATCCGTAGAGATCACCAGGAATACCCATTGCGAAGGCGATCTGCTGGAACTCAACTGACGCTAATGCGTGAAAGCGTGGGGAGCAAACAGGATTAGATACCCTGGTAGTCCACGCCCTAAACGATGTATACTAGTTGTTGCTAAGCTAGTCTTGGCAGTAATGCACCTAACGGATTAAGTATACCGCCTGGGGAGTACGGTCGCAAGATTAAAACTCAAAGGAATAGACGGGGACCCGCACAAGCGGTGGAGCATGTGGTTTAATTCGAAGATACGCGAAGAACCTTACCCGGACTTGATATCTAACAAATCATCTAGAGATAGAAGAGTGTCTGCTTGCAGAAATGTTAAGACAGGTGCTGCACGGCTGTCGTCAGCTCGTGTCGTGAGATGTTGGGTTAAGTCCCGCAACGAGCGCAACCCACGTCATTAGTTGCTAACAGTTCGGCTGAGCACTCTAATGAGACTGCCTTCGTAAGGAGGAGGAAGGTGTGGACGACGTCAAGTCATCATGGCCCTTATGTCCGGGGCGACACACGTGCTACAATGGCATACACAATGAGAAGCAATATCGCGAGATGGAGCAAATCTATAAAATATGTCCCAGTTCGGATTGGAGTCTGCAACTCGACTCCATGAAGCCGGAATCGCTAGTAATCGTAGATCAGCCATGCTACGGTGAATACGTTCCCGGGTCTTGTACTCACCGCCCGTCACACCATGGGAGTTGATTTCACTCGAAGCCGGAATACTAAATTAGTTACCGTCCACAGTGGAATCAGCGACTGGGGTGAAGTCGTAACAAGGTAACCGTAGGAGAACCTGCGGTTGGATCACCTCCTTTCTAGAGTACATATAGATATTCTCTCACAAGATATTTATAAGAAAGATATTCTCAATCATCCTTGTTTAGTTTTGAAAGATTGATAGACCTATAGGGGCCTATAGCTCAGCTGGTTAGAGTGCACCCCTGATAAGGGTGAGGTCACAAGTTCAAGTCTTGTTAGGCCCACCAGAGAATTTAATTGGGGAATTAGCTCAGCTGGGAGAGCGCCTGCTTTGCACGCAGGAGGTCAGCGGTTCGATCCCGCTATTCTCCACCATAAAATAGTTTAACTATATTAAATTAAGTCTAATTAGAGAGCTTAAAAATTTAAACTTTCTAATTAGACTTTTGTCTAAATGTTCTTTTAATTAATATTGTTAATAGTCACAAGCAAGTTTTAAAAACAATTTTACAGGACTTGTTAAAGATTTAAATTTCTATCATCTTTGCATTTAATGCAAAAGTTTGACATCACAATCTATTTAGGATTTAAAACTTATCTAAATAGTAGTCAATGCTTTCCGTCTTGAGAGCTAGAATTTAAATATAGTAACATAAAGTTATCTTTAACAAGGAAGTGATGCGAATTAGAATAATCTAATATAGAAAAGGTAAGCTACAAAGAGCAAGTGGTGGATGCCTTGGCTAGTAGAGGCGATGAAAGACGTGCCAGGCTGCGATAAGTCTCGGGGAGCCGTCAAGGGGCTTTGATCCGGGAATTTCTGAATGGGGCAACCCAACTAATAGAGATATTAGTTACCGTATAACGGAGCGAACGAGGGGAATTGAAACATCTTAGTACCCTCAGGAAAAGAAATCAAAAGAGATTACGCTAGTAGCGGCGAGCGAACGCGTAAGAGGGCAAACCGTTAGTTTACTAACGGGGTTGTAGGACTGCAATATAGACTAAACTTAGCTAATAGAATAATCTGGAAAGATTAAGCATAGAGGGTGATACTCCCGTATATGAAAGCTTTGTTTTACTTAGCAGTATCCTGAGTAGGGCGGAACACGTGATATTCTGTCTGAAGCTGGGTAGACCACTATCCAACCCTAAATACTACTACTAGACCGATAGTGCACAAGTACCGTGAGGGAAAGGTGAAAAGAACTGAGGTGATCAGAGTGAAATAGAACCTGAAACCATTTGCTTACAATCATTCAGAGCCCTATGATTTATCAGGGTGATGGACTGCCTTTTGCATAATGAGCCTGCGAGTTGTGATGTCTGGCGAGGTTAAGGAAACCCGGAGCCGTAGCGAAAGCGAGTCTTAATAGGGCGTTTAGTCAGACGTTGCAGACCCGAAACGATGTGATCTATCCATGAGCAGGTTGAAACCGGTGTAAGAGCCGGTGGAGGACCGAACCCGCTAGCGTTGAAAAGCTATGGGATGACTTGTGGATAGGGGTGAAAGGCCAATCAAACATCGTGATAGCTGGTTCTCTCCGAAATATATTTAGGTATAGCGTCATGTAGTAACACTAGGGGGTAGAGCACTGAATGGGCTAGGGCATACACCAATGTACCAAACCCTATCAAACTCCGAATACCTAGTGTGTAATCATGGCAGTCAGGCGGCGAGTGATAAAATCCGTCGTCGAGAGGGGAACAACCCAGACTAACAGCTAAGGTCCCTAAATCTCATTTAAGTGGAAAACGATGTGGAGTTACTTAAACAACCAGGAGGTTGGCTTAGAAGCAGCCATCCTTTAAAGAAAGCGTAATAGCTCACTGGTCTAGTGATTCTGCGCGGAAAATATAACGGGGCTAAAATGAGTACCGAAGCTTTAGACTTAGTTTTACTAAGTGGTAGGAGAGCGTTGTATTTGCGTTGAAGGTGTACCGGTAAGGAGTGCTGGAGCGAATACAAGTGAGCATGCAGGCATGAGTAGCGATAATTGGGGTGAGAATCCCCAACGCCGTAAACCCAAGGTTTCCTACGCGATGCTCGTCATCGTAGGGTTAGCCGGGTCCTAAGCAAAGTCCGAAAGGGGTATGCGATGGAAAATTGGTTAATATTCCAATGCCAACTATAATGTGCGATGGAAGGACGCTTAGAGTTAAGCAAGCTAGCGGATGGTAGTGCTAGTCGAAAGGTGTAGGTTAAGATCCAGGCAAATCCGGATCTTTTTAAGCCGAGACCCCATAGGCGTTTGAAGTTCTTCGGAATGGATAGCGAATTGCCGATACTGTCGAGCCAAGAAAAGTTTCTAAGTTTAGTTATAGTTGCCCGTACCGTAAACCGACACAGGTGGGTGGGATGAGTATTCTAAGGCGCGTGGAAGAACTCTCTTCAAGGAACTCTGCAAAATAGCACCGTATCTTCGGTATAAGGTGTGCCTAACTTTGTTAAGGATTTACTCCGTAAGCATTGAAGGTTACAACAAAGAGTCCCTCCCGACTGTTTACCAAAAACACAGCACTCTGCTAACTCGTAAGAGGATGTATAGGGTGTGACGCCTGCCCGGTGCTCGAAGGTTAATTGATGACGTTAGCTCTGCGAAGCGTTTGATCGAAGCCCGAGTAAACGGCGGCCGTAACTATAACGGTCCTAAGGTAGCGAAATTCCTTGTCGATTAAATATCGACCTGCATGAATGGCGTAACGAGATGGGAGCTGTCTCGAAGAGGGATCCAGTGAAATTGTAGTGGAGGTGAAAATTCCTCCTACCCGCGGCAAGACGGAAAGACCCCGTGGACCTTTACTACAGCTTGACACTGCTATTGGGATAAAAATGTGCAGGATAGGTGGGAGGCTTTGATCCATAGACGCCAGTTTATGGTGAGCCGTTGTTGAGATACCACTCTTTTTTATTCTGATAGCTAACTAGCTTGAGTTATCCTCAAGTAGGACAATGTCTGGTGGGTAGTTTGACTGGGGCGGTCGCCTCCCAAAATGTAACGGAGGCTTACAAAGGTTGGCTCAGAACGGTTGGAAATCGTTCGTAGAGTATAAAGGCATAAGCCAGCTTAACTGCAAGACATACACGTCAAGCAGAGACGAAAGTCGGTCTTAGTGATCCGGTGGTTCTGTGTGGAAGGGCCATCGCTCAAAGGATAAAAGGTACCCCGGGGATAACAGGCTGATCTCCCCCAAGAGCTCACATCGACGGGGAGGTTTGGCACCTCGATGTCGGCTCATCGCATCCTGGGGCTGGAGCAGGTCCCAAGGGTATGGCTGTTCGCCATTTAAAGCGGTACGCGAGCTGGGTTCAGAACGTCGTGAGACAGTTCGGTCCCTATCTGCCGTGGGCGTAAGAAGATTGAGGAGAGTTGACCCTAGTACGAGAGGACCGGGTCGAACCAACCACTGGTGTACGAGTTGTTCTGCCAAGAGCACCGCTCGGTAGCTATGTTGGGATGTGATAACTGCTGAAAGCATCTAAGCAGGAAGCCAACTCCAAGATGAATCTTCTTTTAAGAGCTCATATAGACTATGTGTTTGATAGGCTGGGTGTGTAATGGATGAAAGTCCTTTAGCTGACCAGTACTAATAGCTCGTCTGCTTATCTTTTAATAAGCATCACTTCCTTGTTAAGGATAAAAACTTAATAAGATATGTTTTTATAAAACTTTGTTTATGACTTTTAACTTTATCAAGTAGTGTTAAATAAGAGATTTATCTGATATATCTTTTATTTAACACTGCCCGTGACTATACAGACGAGGAAACGCCTTGCTCCATCTCGAACCAAGAAGCTAAGCTCGTCCTGGCTGATGATACTCTCCCTTACTGGGATGTTGGAAAAGTAGGTCGTTGCGGGCTTTGTTGATTTTTAATATTCTTTATCTAAACAATCATCTTTTAATATTATTTCTTAATTTATAACAAAATATCAAATCTAAAATTTATTTATATTTTTAAATAATTAGACTTTTTATCTTTATATTTATAAATATCTTTTAGTTTATGCTTTTATACGAGTGTTGACTAAAAACACCAAATATGATAGACTCCAAACCCAAATTTACCCAAAAAGGACAAAAATGAAAAAGATTATATTCTCACTATTAGTAGCAGCTTCTACATTACTAGCAGCCATAAATTTAAACACCGCCACAAAAGAAGAGTTAATGAGTTTAGATGGTATAGGATCTTCAAAGGCAGATGCAATAATAGAGTATAGAAAAGCAAACAAATTTAACTCAATAGAAGATATAAAAAATGTAAATGGTATAGGCGATAAGACATTTGAAAATTTAAAATCAGATATATCAGTATCAGGCACTACAAAGATAGACACCACAAAATCAAAAATAAAATCTAAAAAAGATGAGATAAAAGAAAAGGTAAGTAAAAAGAGTAATGAATTAAAAGAGAAAAAAGATAGTGCTAAAGATGATAGTATAAAAGAGATAAAAGATAAGAAAGAAAAGCTAAAAGATAAAGCACAAAAGAGTAAAGCTAAAAAAGAGAAAAGCAAAGAGTAATAAATCTAGAAATTTATAAAAATTCTTACATAAAGTATATAAAAATAGTTAGGAGCGCATAGCGTTCCTAATAAAAATAGATTGGTTTTTATATATCTGCCCACTTTTTAATTCTATAACTTAATCTGCTTACTTTTTAAATTTTATAAATTAATAAGCTCATCTAATAGATCTTGTAAAGTAATACTTCTTAGTTCACTTTCTAAGGCTTCTTGTGCTTTTAGGAAGTGACCAGTTAAAAGTCCCTCGATCTTGCCACCAAGCGGGCAAGCTTTAGGTGAGTCAGAGTGGATCTTAAAAAGTTTTTCTTTATCATTTACCGCGTTAAAAATTTGAAGGAGGGTTAAGATTCTTTATTTAATATTTTAAGTAAGCTTACTATTGAATATTCTAAAAACCTAGTTAAATTTATAAAAAACTCTATTTAGATAAAGTCCTTCAGCTGGAGCTGGGATACGAGTTAGGGCGGGGTATCCGTTAAGTGAAACATTAATGAGCTCACCACCATTTTTGATACTTAAGGCTTTAAGTAGATTTGCAACCATAAGCCGTACTTGTGCGCGTAAAAATCCATTTGCTTTAAAAACTATGATAGTTTGGTTTTTGTATTCATAACAAAATGCCTTAAAAATTTCTCGCACCGGACTTTTTGTGTTACTTCCTGTTTTCATATAGGAGCTAAAATCATGCTCACCAACAAAATTAGATAAAATTTCATTTGCTTTTTTGATATCAAATTTTGGCAAAAAGACTTTATAGTTTGAGCCAAAAACATCAAATTCTCCATGATCTATAATGTATCTATAAGACCTTGCTATGGCATCAAACCTTGCTTGAAAATTTTCATCAACTAAATTTATACGTTTTATATGAATATTTGGATGAGCATGGCGGTTGATTAGCTCTTTTAGATGCTCTAAATTTTTAAAATGATCTCCACAAATTACGCTTGAGCTTTGATTGATCGCATGGACGTTTTTGTCTGTACGTGAGCTAGAGACTATTTTTTCAAATATTCCAACGTGAGCTAGAGCACGCGAAAGCTCATCTTCTACACCATTTTCATGCGGCTGAGTTTGTGAGCCTTGAAATTTGGAGCCATCGTAGCTATAAATTAGTTGGATTTTCATTAGTATCTTCGCATGATCTTGGCTTTAAAAAGCAAAATTCCTGCCAATAAAAAAACAAAAAATATGAGTGGAATCGCAAAAGATGGCTTTGATGAAAATAGCATTATGAGCGTAAAATACCCAAATAAAACGCCAAATGTCCCAACATAAACCATGCCTTTTTCATATCTATAAGTAACGATGCCAAAGCTTATAGCAAAAAGTGTACTGGCAAGTGGAAATAGTGCAACAAGTACATACGTACTAAGGTCTTTTCTTCTTTTTTCACTACTATTTGCCTCCGTCCAGTACTCTTTTATACTGCCTATATCGCTTATCTCTTCACTTTGGGTAGTCCTTATCTTCATAGATTTGAAGTTACTTTGATGATAAATTTCATCTTTTATGTCATACATTTTTCCATCTGCTAAGGAGAGTTCAATGCTTTGATTTGTATTAGTGATCTTTGCATTTTTAGCAGTGATTAAGCGTTGGGAGTCTTTAATGTAAGGATTAAACATCACGATATCTTTATAGGTAGTGCCGTTGTTATCTTGCATTTCACTACCCACATAGACCATCCAGTCAGAAAATTTTTGTCCAAACTGAGTTGGTTTTAAATTTAGCTTTGCAACAGTCTTTTTATAATCAATAAAATTTGCATTTAGCTGGGCGGCTATTGGTATCATGACGATGGCAACTACCAGCAAAGCGGCACTTAAAAGGGCTGAAAATGCTAAAAAAAATCTTGCTATTTTATTTGGCGATCCACCAAGCGTAAAGATAACGATACTTTCATTCTCTTTCGATAGCCTAAAAAGAGTCATCGCAAGTGATACAAAAAACGCGATAGGCACGACAAAAAGTAGCACGCGTGGAAGCATAAATGAGTAGAGTTTAAAAAGCTCACCAAAGCTGATCTCAATGTAAGAAGTGATGCGCGCGATCTGGATGAAGAATACGATCGACATGATCAAAAAAAGCGTACTAAATAGCGACGCAAAAGTCCCTAGGAAGTTAAACAAAAGATATCTATTCACTCTACTCATAAATAAACCTTAAAATTTCTAAAATTTGCTCTTTAAAAGCGTATGCAATAAGTAAGCCAAGACTTAAAAATGGCACAAAAGCCAGCTCATAGCCCTTTTTTTGAACGAGCGCATAGACTGGAAGTGTAAAAAGCGCTGCAAGATAGATCGCCACTAGAGCCAGTTTGGCTGGCAAAATAGCTCCGATGATCGCTGCTATAAAGATATCTGCACTACCCATCGCTTCTTTTTTTATGGCAAAACTTACGACAAATCTAAGCACCCAAAAGATAAGTGCAAAAAGGAATAAATTTAAAATTTGGGCAAAATTTCCTTTAACTATAAAAAGCATCAAAGCGTAGATAAATGCGAAAAATAGTGCTGCAAAAAGAAGCGGATCCGGCACAGCTTTATATCTTATATCTATGACGCTAAGAGCTAGCAGCATTATAAAACAAAGCCCTAAAAATAGCGCGTAAAGCAATGTTTCTATACTTAAAATTTCGCCGCACTCTTTAAAAAAACAGATCAAAAAAAGTATCCCAGAAACTAGCTCGATTGCTGGATAAATGAGGCTTATTTTTTGCTTACAAAAGGCACATTTGCCGCCTAAAAATATCCACGAAAAAATTGGAACATTGTGATAGAAATTTAGCTTATGATTGCAGTTTGGGCAATGAGAAGCTGGAAAATTTATGCTCTCATTTTTTGGTAGGCGATATATCAGCACATTTGAAAATGAGCCCACACAAATACCCAAAACAAAAGCAAAAACGGCAAAAAAGATGACTAGATTATCCATTATCTCACTAAACTCCGCCAAATCTTCGCTCTACGTTTTTAAATTTACTAACGATATTTGTAAGCTCATCTTTACCAAAGTCAGGCCAAAGTGTGGGCGTAAAAAATAGCTCCGCGTAGCTTGCTTGCCAAAGCATGAAATTTGAAAGCCTACTTTCGCCGCCAGTTCTAATGAGAAGATCCACCGGCTCACTCTCATCAAGTGCTGCATTTAGGCTTGCTTCGTTTATCTCGCAGCCTTCTAAAGTTAGCTTTCTTGCAGCTCTGATGATCTCATCTTTTGAGCCGTAGTTTATCGCTAAATTTAATAATAAATTTTTATTCTCTCTTGTAGCATTTTTGGTGATCTCTATCTCGTTTTTTAGCTCATCACTAAATGGAGAAATATCGCCGATTGTATTAAATTTGATCCCATTTTTTATAAAATCAGCACGCTTTAAAATGAGAAATTTCTTAAGCAAATTCATCAAAAATTCGATCTCCTTTTGTGGTCTTTTCCAGTTTTCAGTACTAAATGCATAAAGGCTTAAAATTTTCACTCCATTATCGATACAAAATTCACACATATCGCTTACTACATTTGCTCCAGCTTCGTGTCCATTTGTCCGTAAAAATCCACGTTTTTTAGCCCAGCGTCCATTTCCATCCATGATAATAGCAAGGTGGTTTAATTCATTCAATCTTTAGCCTTTTATATCAATAATTTGTTCTTTTTTGCTCCAAAGAGCACTCACATTTTGTACTATTATGTTGGTGCTAAATTCACTTTTTAACAAGCTAGCTACATTATTAAATGGGGTCGCGATCTCGTATAAAACTTCATCTTTAAATTTAAAAACAAGTGGAGCAAAATTTGAAAATATTAAAAAAAATTTCATATCATTCTCCTCTTTTTTTAGCTGAAAAACGCCGTTTATGCCATTATAAATAAATGGTATATGCAAGACATTTTCTTGCAGAGCAAAGAGCATTTTCGCTAGCACTTTCATCTCGTCTTTTGTCTTAGCTTCACTTAAACTTTTAAATAAATAGTCATAAAACCACGATAAATTCTCATTTTCTATCAAATTTTCGATAAGATTTAGCCCATTAGCCAAGACATCTTCGTCTAAAATTCTTGGCTTTTCGTATAAATTTTTTATGACGATATTTTCGCCCTGGCTTTGCATCTCGCCCCAGTATCTCGAGCCTACGTTTAGCTCTTTTGCGCTTTTTGTGTTTAAATTTCTATTTGCAAAATTTAAAATGTATCTGTTAAAACCGATCTTTTGGCTTACTAAGATACTAAGCGGAAGTGACGAATTTATAGCTACTAACGGTGAATTTGCATTTTTTGCTATTTTTTGAATGCGAGAAATTTTCTCTATCATAAATTTGCCGCTAGCTCCACGATATGTCTTGCGATCTCGTCTTTTGCGGCAAGCGGTAGCAAAGTTTCATTATTTTTCGTGATAAAATTTATTTCATTTTGCTCGCTTGCAAAGCTATTTTTCTCACCCAAGATATTTAGGCAAACTGCGTCAAGCCCCTTTTGCTCTAGCATTACTCTGGCATTTTTGTGTGCGCTCTCACTTGAGATTTCAAGCTTAAAGCCGATCTTTTTGCAGCTGAACTCTTTTAAGCTTTGCAAAATATCGACATTTCTCTTTAGACTTAAGCTTAAAATTTCGCCAACATCCTCTTTTTTTATCTTGCCATCAATTTTTGTCGGCACAAAATCGCTTACTGCAGCACACATCACAAGTAAATTTGCGCTCTCACACTCGCTCTTGCAAAGCTCTAAAAGTTCATTGCTTGAGCTAAATTTTAAAATCTCAAATGGCTCGTTTTCCGCTTCAAAGCTAGCAAGTAGCGTAACATCAGCACCAGAGTAATAAAAAGCTCTTGTAAGCGCCATCGCCATCTTACCGCTTGAGAAATTTGTAATGGCTCTAACATCATCTATCTTTTCTGTCGTTGCGCCACCAGTGATTACTACTTTTTTGCCTGCAAAAAGAGGCTTACTAAGCTTTTTTATCGCCGCTTCTACTATCACTTCAGGGCTTGCAAGACCGCCTTTGCCAACGTCGCCACAAGCTAGAGTTTTAAGAACCGGCTCAACTATTAAAGCGCCGTTTTTCTTTAAAATTTCAAGTGAGTTTTGCGTCGCGAAGTGCTCTATCATATTGTTATTTGCAGCAGTGGCAACGACTAAAGGTACGTGCGAAGCGGCGACTAGCGTTTGCATGAAGACATTGTCACAGATGCCAGCTGTTAGTTTATTTATCGTATTTACAGAGGCTGGCGCGATGAGCACTAGATCCATTTTAGAGTAGGATATGTGATTTACGCCATCTTGCCAGTTTTGCGTTTGTGAGCTTAAAATTTTATGCTCGCTTAACGCTTCAAAGCCACTTACGCTGCAAAATTCAAGCGCGCCATCACTTAAAGCCACGTAAACATCAGCGCCTTTCTTTTTAAGCAGCGATAAAATTTCGAATGCCTTATAAAAGGCGATACTACCGCAAACGGCTAGTAAAATTTTTTTATTTTTTAACATCGTCTTTGCCAAAGAATTTCTCAAAAAAACCGCTTTTGTTCTCTTGACGAGCTCTGCTGATCGCTAATGCACCGCTTTCAACGTCTTTTGTGATGGTGCTTCCTGCTGCGATGATAACGTTATCAGCGATATTTACAGGGGCAACTAGCTGCGTATCTGAGCCAATAAAGACGTTTTTGCCGATTTTGGTTTTGTATTTTGCCTTGCCGTCGTAGTTGCACGTGATAGTGCCACATCCGATGTTTGTGCCACTTTCTATCTCGCAGTCGCCAAGATAGCTCAAGTGTCCAGCTTTTACGCCGCTAAGAATACCCTTTTTAACCTCGACAAAATTTCCTATGTGTGTGTCAGAAATTTCAGAATTTGGTCTGATGTGAGCTAGTGGGCCGATATCCGAGTTTTTGATGACGCTACTTTCTATCACTGATGAGCTTTTGATGATACTCTCTGTGATGACGCACTCGCCAAGGATGCTTACGTTTTCTTCGAGAACGCACTCACCTTCAAATTTAGCCCTGCTGTCTATGAAAATGCTCTCAGGCATGCGCATCAAAACGCCAGCTTTCATCAAATTTTGCTTTATCTCATCTTGCATAATCTTTTCAGCGATACTTAACTGAAATTTATCATTTATACCCATGAAATTTTGCTCATTAACATTTACTGCAACGCACTTTAAGCCCTTTTCATTTGCTATTTTGATGGCGTCAGTTAGGTAGTACTCTTTTTGTGCGTTTTGATTGCTTATGAGTGGTAAAATTTGCTCTAACGCCTCGCGTTTAAAGCAGTAACAACCAGCATTTACGCTTTTAATGGCTAGCTGTGCTTCGCTCGCATCTTTTTGCTCGACGATGGCTTCAACTTTGCCGTTTTTTATGATGACTCTGCCGTAGCCAAAAGGATTTGCTGCTTCAAATGAGCTCATAACCACGTCCGCTTCAGCATTTGCTAGACGCATTAGATCGGTTGATTTTACAAGAGGCATGTCACCACAAGTTACAAGCACCTTTTCGCCGCTTAAATTTACGCCCTTTATCGCTCCAGCAGTGCCTGGGTAATTTGTATGATCTTGCTCAAAAATTTTAGTTTGAGGGAAAATTTCTTTTATCTTTTTGCTAATTAGCTCTTTTTCGTAGTGAAGCACGACGCTAACATCATTTGTTATCGCATAAGCTTGCTTCAAGATGTGAATAATCATCGGCTCACCGCAAAGTTCAAATAGAACTTTTGGACGTTTTGATTTCATTCTAGTGCCAAGACCAGCCGCTAAAATTATGATTGAAGTATTGTTCATTTTTAAGCCTTTTAACGTTAAAAATTTCGCAGATTGTAGCAAAAAATGGCAAACATTTTTTTTAATTTAACGATTGTTTCAACAAAAAGCTAATAAAATAGCAATTCTTAAGAATTTATAAATAAAGCGAGTTTAAATGGATTTAGGAACCGTCGTCGGCTGGGTTTTGACCCTGGTGCTTTTGTTTGGATCAATGGCGATAGGCGTTGGTATAGGACCATACATCGATATTCCTTCTGTGATGATCGTTTTTGGTGGTACTATCGGCGTTATGATGGTTGGCTTCAAGATGGAGACGCTTAAAGGTATTGGTAAATTTTATGGTGTTGCCGTTAAGCCACCTGTTGTTGTAAATTTGCCTGAGACTATAAAAAAGATAGTTGATTACTCTACAAAAGCTAGACGCGATGGAATACTAGCACTTGAGAGCGAAGTAAATAACGAAACAAATCAGTTTTTGAAAAAAGGGCTTTCAATGGCTGTCGATGGTAACGAGCCAGATGCTATAAGAGCGCTTTTAGAGATTGACATAGACCAAACTAGTGCTAGACATACAAATAACATTAAAATTTTTGAACAAATTGGCGGTTTTGCTGGTGCGATGGGTATGATCGGTACTCTAATAGGTCTTGTTGCGATGCTTCTTAACATGTCAGATCCTAGTGCGATCGGTCCATCAATGGCGGTTGCTTTGCTTACGACACTTTATGGTGCGATGATAGGTAACATCATCGGTGCACCTGTGGCAAATATCCTCTCAATACGTGACTCTGACGAGGCACTTGAAAAACAAGTCATTTTAGAGGGCATCATGGCGATACAAGCAGGGGATAATCCAAGAACCCTTGAAGCTAAGCTCTTGGCGTTTTTACCACCAAAAGATAGAAAAAGTCAGTTTGAATAATGGGTAAATTAATAGATCCTAAAGAGTGTCCAAAGTGTATGCCTGAGTGGCTTGCTACTTTTGGCGATCTCATGTCGCTTTTGCTTTGCTTTTTCGTTTTGCTTCTTTCGATGGCAACAATGGATGCTAAAAAGATGGAGGCTGCTGTTGGCTCGCTAGCTGGCGCTCTAAGCGTACTTGAAGGCGGTGCTAGACCTGAAAATCAGATAGAAAAAGAGACAGATCCAGAAAATACTCGTGCAAAAAAGATAAGTAAGCAAAAGGGCTCACAAAGTGAGCTAAATATGAATGTTAAAAAGATAAATGAGCTGCTAGCTGCTAGCGGGGCACCTGAGATCACTATGGAAGAGAGCGAAGATGGCTTTATCGTAAGGCTTCCAGCGGCTATGCTTTTTGATAAGGATAGTGCTGAAATTTCTGGCGAAGATGCGAAGCTATTTTTAAAACGAATAGGCATGATTGTGGCGAAAATGCCTAATGATGTAAAAGCCGATATCATCGGCCATACAGATAATATAGAGCCAAGTAAAGACTCAGCTTATAAAAATAACTGGCAGCTCTCAACTGCAAGGGCTTTAAGTGTGGTTGAAGAGCTAATCAACGATGGCGTGCCACAAAATAGAATAATAGCTTCTGGCAAAGCTTCGTTTGATCCGATCGCTAGCAACAGCACAGAAGATGGCAGAGCTAAGAACAATAGAGTAGAAATTCACTTTATATCGCTTGAGCCAAAAAATAAAGAGGCTACTAAGAAAAGTATCCTTGATATGAGGAATTAGTCGTGAAAGCACTGCTTGCTTTAGCGGTTTTACTTTGCACGGTTTTTGGGGCTGATCCTGCGCTACCAACTATAAATTTAAGTCTAAATTCTCCAACAAATGCCGAGCAACTTGTAAATTCTCTAAACGTTTTACTAATCCTCACCGCACTTGCACTCGCTCCTTCGCTTATCTTTATGATGACAAGTTTCTTAAGGCTTGTTATTGTCTTTTCCTTTTTACGCCAGGCTATGGGAACGCAACAAGTTCCGCCTTCAACGGTGCTTATCTCGCTTGCGATGGTTCTTACATTTTTTATCATGGAGCCAGTTGGGCAAAAGAGCTATAATGATGGCATAAAGCCTTATATAGCTGAGCAAATAGGCTATGAAGAGATGCTTGATAAAAGCTTAAAGCCATTTAAAGAATTTATGGTAAAAAACACAAGAGAAAAAGACCTTGCACTTTTCTTTAGGATTAGAAATTTACAAAATCCAGCAAATATCGAAGAGATACCGCTAAGTATTGCAATGTCAGCTTTCATGATAAGTGAGCTAAAGACATCTTTTGAGATAGCGTTTTTGCTCTATTTGCCATTTCTTGTCATCGACATGGTCGTAAGCTCAGTGCTAATGGCCATGGGTATGATGATGCTTCCTCCTGTAATGATCTCACTGCCATTTAAACTGCTCATATTCGTGCTTGTTGATGGCTGGAATTTACTAATAGGAAATCTTGTAAAAAGCTTTCACTAATGAAAAATTTTTTATTCATTTTTTTGCCGGTATTTTTGCTTGGTTCAAATTTAAGCGTGATCGCAAACAAAGCAACGCAAAATGAAATTTCAAAGATCAAAGAGCTTGAGTTAAAAAGAGCAAATTTAAACGATGAAGCTACATTAAGCTCATATATGCCAAGCCTTAGACTAGAGGGTTCATATGGTAAAAATGCAAGCACTTTTCCAAGTGTAGTCGCTAAAGAGTCAGCTGGCGTGCTAGCTAGAATTGATTTTTTGCTTTATGATGGCGGAGCGAGAGAGGCTAGGCTAAAGATGAGCCAGCTTTTAAAAAACAAAGCCATGATCGCTAGTGATGAAGCCAAAAACTATCTTGCACTTAAGGCTGTAAATTTATACTTTAACGCAGCTGCGCTTGAAAATATAATCACAGCCAAACAGGCTCAAGCAAATTTTTTAAAAGGTGTTTTAGATAAGCTTGAGAAGGCAAACATTGCAGGCCTTGCCGCAAAAGATGAGCTTGAAAATGTAAGAGCTAAATATTACTTAGCTAATAGCACGCAGCTTGAATACAAAAACAAAATGGAGCAAATTTTAAATGAGATAAATTTGCTAACTGATGAGAAAATTTTGCCAGTAGCTGGAGCAAAGATGGCTGATATTAGCTCAAATTTAGCTTCAAAGAATGCTGAGCTTGATAGACTAAGCCAAGATATATTTTTAGGTGAGGCCAAGCTTAGCGAGGCAAAGGCTGGTTTTTTGCCCCAAATTTTGCTTTATGACACATATGGATTTTATAAAAATAATTACGATATCGATCTAGGCAGGCTTAGTTCTTACCGCTCATACGTGGATAAATACCTAAAAGAAGATACTCATGGTAATAAATTTGGTATCGCTTTTAAATGGAAAATTTTTGATTTTTTCGCCACTAGCAAGATGAGTCAAACCCAAAAGATCGCACTTGATGAGGCAAGGCTAAATTTGGAGTATAAAAAGCGTGAAAACGAGACAAAGCTTAAAAATTTGCAAAGTGAAATCGTAGTGCTTGCTTCAAAAATCGCTTCACTAAACGAATATGTAAGAGCAAGCGATTCGGCATTAAAAGCTAGCTATGAAAAGTATAACTCTGGACTTTTGGGATATAGCGACCTGCTTGAGGCACTCTCTCAAAAATTTGATGCCATTAGCCTTTTTGAGAGCGCAAAGGATGAGCTTGAAATCAAAAAAGCGGAGTTTTTTTTTGAAAATGGTGAGCCGATTTTGGAGAGGATTAGAGATTGAAAAAGCTGATAATTTTGATGATATTTGGCATTTTTTCATTTGCTAGTGAAGAAATTTTTGCTGACTTTGAAGTCTATGCCAAGCAAAGCTCAAAGCTCGCATTTGAGAGCAGTGGCAAGGTGGATAAAATTTTTGTAGATGTATCAAGTCACGTTAAAAAGGGTGACGCTTTAGCTATTCTTGATCAAAGCAGTCTAGAAATCGCTCTTAAAAAGGCAAAAAATGATCTTGAGCTGGCAAAAAACGCTAGTGAATTTGCAAAAAATACTTTAAATAAATTTACTCAAGTAAGGGACGTCACTTCAAAGCAAGAATTTGACGAGGTAAAGTATAAATTTGACGAAGCGATACTTCGGGTTCAAAGTGCTCAAATTGCCATTTTAAATGCGCAAGATCGCCTTAAAAAAGCTGTTTTAAAGGCTCCATTTGATGGCGTTATCGCTAGTAAAAACATTGAGCTTGGAGAGGGTGTTTCGCCGCTTAGTCTAGCTTTTGTTTTAAATTCAAATGAGGCAAAAATTTTAATAGCAATTGACGAAAAATATGTAGATTTGGTAAAGATTGGCGATACATTTAAATTTAGGCTTGACGCAACAAGCGATGAAAAAGAGGTAAAAATCGCTCTTATCTATCCAGAGATCAAGCGAGAGACTAGGAAATTTTACGTCCAGGCTTACGATATGGGGCTAAAGCCAGGCATGTTTGGTCAAGGAAAAGTGATAATCGGCGAAAATAAATGATAAAAACAGCCATCAACCGCCCCATAACCACACTTATGATATTTTTAAGCCTCGTTGTCTTTGGCATCTACTCGCTAAAGACGATGAATGTAAATTTATACCCGCAAGTAAATATCCCAATCGTCAAGATCACGACCTACGCAAATGGCGATATGAACTATATAAAAACTAAGATCACACAAAAGATCGAAGATGAAATTTCAAGTATTGAAGGTATCAAGAAAATTTACTCAACAAGCTTTGATAACCTAAGTGTGGTTAGCATCGAATTTGAGCTAAACAAAGACCTAGAGAGTGCCACAAATGACGTCCGTGACAAGATGCAAAAGGCGAGACTTAGCTCGAACTACGAGATAGAAAAGCTAAATGGTCTCTCATCTTCTGTCTTTAGCCTCTTTATCACAAGGCTTGATGGCAACGAAACTAGGCTTATGCAAGAGATAGATGACGTGGCAAAGCCATTTTTGGAGCGTATAAGCGGCGTTTCAAAGGTCAAGACAAATGGCTTTTTGGAGCCAGCGGTAAAAATTTTACTTGATAGATTTAAGCTTGATAAAAACGCTCTTAGTGCAAACGAAGTGGCAAATTTAATAAAGGTTGAAAATCTAAAAGCGCCACTTGGCAAGATAGAAAATGAGCAAATTCAAATGGCGATCAAGTCAAATTTTAGCGCCAAAAGCATAGATGAGATAAGAAATTTAACAATCAAACAAGGGGTCTTTTTAAAAGATATCGCAAGCGTTGATCTCGCTTACAAAGACGCAAACGAAGCTGCGATAATGGATAAAAAAAGTGGCGTTTTACTTGGTCTTGAGCTAGCTCCAGATGCAAACGCTCTATCCGTGATCGCTCTAGCTAAGTCAAAGCTAGATCAGTTTAAAAGCCTGCTTGGCAGCGAATACGACGTAAAAATAGCTTATGATAAGAGCGAAGTAATACAAAAGCACATCGATCAAACCGCCTTTGATATGATCCTTGGCGTCTTGCTAACCATCGTGATCGTATATCTATTTTTAAGAAATTTCTCGATCACCATCATCTCAGTCGTGGCGATACCAACTAGCATAGTGGCAACATTTTTCATCATAAATGCCCTAGGATACGACATCAACCGCCTAAGTCTTATCGCATTAACGCTAGGTATTGGAATTTTCATCGATGATGCGATAGTTGTCACTGAAAATATCGCTAGCAAGCTAAAAGATGAGCCAAACGCCTTAAAAGCAAGCTTTGCAGGCATAAAAGAGATAGCATTTAGCGTCTTTGCGATCTCACTCGTGCTGCTTTGCGTCTTTGTGCCAATAGCCTTTATGAGTGGCATCGTTGGCAAGTACTTTAACTCATTTGCGATGAGCGTAGCAGCTGGCATCGTCATCTCGTTTTTTGTGAGTATATTTCTTGTGCCGACACTTAGTGCTAGGTTTGTAGATGCTAAGGAGAGCAAATTTTATATAAAGAGCGAGCCATTTTTTGAAGCGCTTGAAAATGGCTACGAGAAGCTTTTAACTTTAGCGCTTAAATTTAAGCTCATATTTTTAGCCATAACGCTTGTGGTCGTTGTTTGCTCGTTTGGACTAGCTAAATTTGTAGGTGGCGACTTCATGCCAAGCGAGGATAACTCGGAGTTTAACATCTACTTTAAGCTTGATCCTTCACTTAGCCTGCAAGCTAGCAAAGAGAGGCTAAAAGATAAAATTTCACTCATAAACGCCGATCCTCAGGTCGCTTACGCCTACTTCATCCTTGGCTACACAGACGCCAAGCAGCCTTATCTTGTAAAGGCTTACGTTAGGCTAAAGGAGCTAAAAGATAGAGCTAATAACGAGCGGCAAAACGCTATCATGCAGAGGTTTCGCGACAAGCTAAAAAGTGATGATATGAGCGTTATCGTAGCTGATCTTCCAGTGGTTGAAGGTGGCGATGTGCAGCCAGTTAAGCTTACTATCACATCTGAAAATGGCAAAGATCTAGAGAAATTTGTACCAAAGATCAGCAAGATGCTAAAAGAGATAAATGACGCAACGGATGTAAATTCGCCTGAAGAAGATCTGCTAAAGCGTGTGCAAATTTCTATCGATGAAGATAAGACTAAGAGGCTAAATTTAGACAAAGCCAGCATTGCAAGCGCCGTTTATAGCGCATTTAGCCAGAATGAGGTCTCTGTTTTTGAAAACGAAAATGGCAAAGAGTATGAGCTTTACATGCGTCTTGATGATAAATTTAGAAGCGATACAAATGATATCTTAAAGACCAAGATAAGAAGCAATGAGGGCTTTTTTGTCACACTTGGCGATGTGGCGACGATTAGTTTTGAGCAAAAGCCAGCTAGTATTTCGAGATTTAATAGAGCTGATGAGATAAAATTTCTAGCAAATACCAAAAACAACGCGCCGCTAAATAGCGTGGCAAATGAAATTTCAAAGAAGCTTGATGAAATTTTGCCAGCAAATTTCAAGTATAAATTTCTAGGATTTGTTGAGCTGATGGATGATACAAACGCTTCTTTTATATTTACGGTGAGTGCGAGTGCGGTGCTTATTTATATGGTGCTTGCCGCACTTTATGAGAGCTTTTTGCTGCCATTTCTCATCATGCTTGCTATGCCGCTTGCCTTTTGTGGCGTCGTGATCGGACTTTTTATAAGCGGCAATCCATTTAGCCTATTTGTCATGGTTGGCGTCATCTTGCTCTTTGGCATGGTCGGTAAAAACGCCATTTTGGTGGTTGATTTTGCAAACCACTTTGCAAATAGCGGCATAGAGGCAAACGAAGCTGTGAAAATGGCTGCTAAAAAGCGACTAAGGGCTGTTTTGATGACAACTTTTGCGATGATATTTGCTATGCTGCCACTTGCGCTTAGCAGGGGTGCTGGCTTTGAAGCTAACTCACCTATGGCTATAAGCATCATCTTTGGGCTCATTAGTTCGACTTTACTAAGCTTGCTTGTCGTGCCAGTGCTCTTTGCATGGGTCTATAATCTTGATAAATTTATAAGAAAATTTTATGAAAGGGAGAGAATTTGAAGAAAATTTTAGCTGTTTTGCTCTTTGCCTTGCCTCTTTGGGCTGGAAATTTACTAGAGATCATCGCTCTAGCGCAAAGTGCAAGGCTTGAGAGTTTGAAAGAATTTAATAAAAATGAATACATAAATAAAAATAAAAGCAAAAAGCTAAATTTATCCCTTGATGGCAGATATACATTTGTGCCTGATGAGATAAAGGGCGGATATATGACAAAGGCGGGATCGATCACGGCAAAGGTTGAGTATCTCATATTTGACGGCGGTGCGAGCGAGGCTGCTGATAAAATTTTAGACCACAAGGGCGTGGAGAAAATTTACAAAGATGAAGAGCTGATGAATCTCACTGCTTTTCAGGTCGCAAAGGTCTATTTTAATGCCGTTGCCCTAAATTCGCTTATAAATTTAGAGACAAAATTTGTAGATAGTTTTGCTAAGGCTGCGGCTGAAAATGAGTTTTGGTTTGAGTATGGCGAGATAAATAAAGCTGAGTTTGATGCGATAAATTTCACTCTTGATAAAAAAAGAGCCGAGCTAGACGAGCTTGGACTTAAGCTAGCTGAGCTAAACTCAAGGATAAATTTACTCTCAAACGGCGAGATCGGCTTTAACGCTGGCTCAAAGATAATGATGCCAGATTTTAGTAAAGATGATATAAGCGCAAAACTTGGGGCGATGGAGCAAGAAAAATTTATAAAAGAGCAAGAAAATGAGAAGCAAAAGAGTAAATTTGCTCCAAAAATTTACTTAAAAGATACGCAAAGTGTGAATAATAACAGCTTTAAAAAAGGTGAGAGGACGACTTCGCAGATGATAGGTGCTTACGCTGATGCGAACAAGCCTAGAGTGGAGTTTGAGTGGAAGCTGCCTGATAGCTTAAGTCTTAGCAAGCAAAGTCAAGTTAAACGCATTGAAGAGCAAAAGGCGGCACTTGATCTAAGCGATGAAGAAAATAGGATAATCACTCGCCTAAAAGAGCTAGAAAGCACGATCAAAGGCTTAAATGCAAAGTTAAATTTGCAAGATTTGAAGCAAGATAAGCTTGATAGTGATTTTATTGATTTGTTAAATGGCTATCTTGATGGCGAGATAAAATATGAAGAATTTTTGTTTGTGAGTGAGAAAAATTTTAGTGATAGGGCAAATTTTATACTTGATGGCGATTTGCTTGAGCTAAATAAGCTTGAGTATTTTTTTGAATGTGCAAGAAAAATAAATGAGGTGATAATTGAATAAACTGATCTTTGTAACCATTTTGTGGGCGTTTAGCTTTAGTTTGATAGGTGAGTTTTTAGCTGGCAAGGTTGATAGCTATTTGGCTGTTTTTATTCGGGTTGCGCTTGCGAGCTTAGTCTTTTTGCCATTTACAAAATTTCGTGGCATCAGTCCAAAGCTAGCATTTGGCATAATGGCGATTGGAGCGGTGCAAATAGGGCTTATGTATCTATTTTATTACAATTCATTTTTGTATCTAAGTGTGCCAGAAGTCGCACTTTTTACCATTTTTACGCCGTTTTACGTGACGCTTATCTATGACGCATTTAGCTTTAAATTTAGGCCACTTTATCTTTTTAGCGTGGGTGTGGCGGTTTTTGGGGCACTTGTCATAAAGTATGGCGCGATCAACGAGGGCGTGCTAAAGGGCTTTTTGCTAGTGCAAGCGGCAAATATCTGCTTTGGAGCAGGGCAGAGCGCATATAAAGCACTTTTAGAAAAATTTGACGTGGATCAAAAAAATGTCTTTGGCTACTTTCATTTTGGTGCATTTTTTGTAGCTGTCGTTGCGCTTCTTGCTCTTGGCAATCCAGCCAAATTTTCACTTACTTCAACGCAAATTTTAGTGCTTCTCTGGCTTGGAGTGGTCGCTAGTGGGCTAGGGTATTTTATGTGGAACAAAGGTGCTTGCGAAGTTGATAGCGGCGTGCTTGCCATCATGAATAACGCTCTCATTCCAGCCGCCATCATCGTAAATTTAGTCTTTTGGCAAAAGGATACAAACTTGACTAGGCTAATTTTAGGCGCTGTTATAATGTATATATCTTTGATAATTCACAACAAGATAATGAAATTTTATGGTATGAAGATCGCTTAGGCGTAAATTTTATAGCTGGCAATAGCAAAACACAGAAGTCCAAATAGTGGCAAAATGTAGAATATGGATCTAAATTTTATAGCTAGAAGTGAAGCGATATTATAAAAGATAAAAATAATAGCTGGCACGAAAATTTTAGTCGAGCTTAGTCTAAAATTTAAAACATTATTTAGCAATCCATCAAAGATGTCGCCATACGAAGCGATGTGAAGCGCAGCACTTAATGGATAAAAAACGCTAAAGATGTAGTTGATAGCAAGGACGCTAAGCTGCTGTAAGCTAATGAGCGGAAAGAAATAAAGCACGCAAATTTCCATTGCAAAGCAAACATATAAATTTAAAAGTATAAGATGAATGAAAGGCGAAAATTTATCTTTTAGGTGTTTAAAGTATAAAAATATGTAAAAAACGCCTATAAGTGAAAAGTAAAAACCTACGCTAAAAAGTAGCTGCGGAAAGAGCGATATGCTAATAAGTGCCACTATAAAAAGTGTTTTGAAGTTTAAAATTTTGACGCCTTTTAACGTGCAATAAAATCCTAAAATACTCATTAAAAACGCTCGCAAAAAGCTTGGTATAAAGCCTATTATAAAAAAGTAAAATGACAAGACTATAAAAACGATAATGGCTAGATCAAAGTTGTAGTTTCTAAAAGGTAAAAACCTCGCATATAAAAATTTTAAAAGCGGCCTAAATACAAAAAATATAACTGCGCTTATGAAACCTAAATGATAGCCACTTATGGCTATAAGATGTGCTATACCAAGGTGCGAGACGTCATCTCTTAGCTTGCCGTCAATACTTGTGCCTAAAAATAAAGCCGAGTATAGCTGTGAAATTTTACTATTTTCATGCTGGGCGTAGATGAGTGATTGTAATTTTTGGTTGATATTTAGCGTGGCTTTTTGTGGCAGTTTTTCGCGTGAAAAGCTAGGCATGTAAAAGGAGGAAGCAAGATAGTCTTTAAAACTAACGTCTAAATTTATGACGCTTAGAAATATATTATCTCCAGCTTTAAAGTCATCTGTTTTAGCTCCAAGCGTATAAAATGAAAACTCATCAGTCTTAAGCTTTAAAATTTGCCTTTTCTTGCCGTCATCTCCAAGCTTTTCATAGCCAGAAATCACGGTTGCTGTTAGCTCTTGTTCGCCTTTGTCCATAAAAATTTGATATTTATGGTAGCTAATAGCCAAATTTATAGAAAAAACGCAAAGGCAAAACAGACAAAATATAGTAAAAATTTCTCTATTTTTTAAAGCTTTAAAACGCATCAGCCTTCAAATGAAACATCAGATACTGGCATTGCAGACATATCTTCAAATCTTGAGTGTTGCTTTTGAAAGAGCACATCAACTGAGCCAGTTTCACCATTTCTGTTTTTACCAACTATGATCTCGGCCTTTTCTTGAAGCTTATTAAAGACATGATTGCTCTTGTACTCTTTGCCCTCGGCACTTGCGCGTTTTTCTTTCTCTTTTTCTTCTTGTTCTAGATAAAACTCATCTCTATAGACAAAAAGAATGATGTCAGCATCTTGCTCGATTGCGCCTGACTCTCTTAGATCGCTTAGCATAGGGCGTTTATTTGCGCGAGATTCAAGGCTTCTATTTAGCTGAGAAAGAGCGATGATTGGCATATCTAGCTCACGTGCCAAAAGCTTTAATCCACGAGAAATTTCAGCTATTTGGACGTGACGATCAGCGTAGTTATTTGTACTCATCATAAGACCGATGTAGTCGATCACACAAAGTGAAATTTCAGGATGCATAGCCTTTAGTTTTCGCATTTGCGTTCTTACTTGATGGATATTTACATAGCCACTATCATGCACAAAAAGCTTGCTAGCAGCAAACTCCTCGCAAGCATCGCTAAATCTAGCCAACGCTTCATCATCCATCTTTGCAGTCATTATGTCTTGAAGTGGGATAGAGGTCTTGCTCGCTAGCATTCTCATCATTATCTGCTCAGCTGGCATCTCGAGCGAGAAAAAAACAACTCCAGCATTATTTTTTAAAACCTGACTCATAAAATTTAAACAAAGTGTCGTTTTTCCCATGCCTGGACGAGCTGCGACGATGATGAGGTCTCCATTTTTAAAGCCCTTTATCATCTCATTTAGCTTTTTAAATCCAGTATCAAGTCCAACGATATCTTTTTCACCAAGCAAGGCTTGAGCATTAATATGATCCATCATTTTCATGATGATCTCTTTGCCTTCTTTTATAACTCCAGTGCTTCCACCTTCTATCAAAGAGTAAAATTCCTGACTAAGATCATCGACCATATCGCGGCTTGGCTTATCTTCATTTACTTTACTTGGTATATTGTGAGCGATCTTTATAAGACTTCTTTTTATGGATTTTTCTCTTAGTTCGTTTGCGTATTTTTGAATGTCTATTAGGGAATTTGTGCCCAAAATATCTAGTATTAGCTCTTCGTCGTATTTTTCGCCAAGTCTATTTTTTAAAAATGGCATAGTTATGGGATCATCGCTATTTAGGCATGCTACCATTGCATCATATATTTGCGAATGCCCTTTTAGATAAAAATCCTTTGCCTTAACAATGTCAAAAATTTCACCTAAAATATCGTTGTTTTGCAAAATGGAGCTTAGTATAGCTCGCTCCATATCAATGTCGTAAAGGTTGGTAAATTCTATCTCGTTAACTCTTTGCTTTGCCACAACTTTTCCTTTAGTCTCTACTTTTTATCTCGTCATCGATCTCTTGTAAAAATCTATCTACAAGCTCGCTCTCAGGCAGTCTTGCGACCACTTCGCCGTGACGCATGATCATGCCATTGCCTTTTCCAAATGCTATGGCAACATCTGCCCCTTTTGCCTCACCTATGGCATTTACCACGCAGCCCATAACTGAAACGTTTAGTGGCTCTTTTATACCTTTTGTCTTTTCTTCTACGAGCTTTACTGCCGCCATTAGATCAGCTTGCAAACGCCCACAAGTTGGGCATGAGATGATATTTAGCCCCTCTTTTTGGCGGCCGCTATCTTTTAAGATCGCCTTTGCGACTTTGATCTCCTCTTCAAGCTCGCCAGTGATGCTAACTCTCATCGTATCGCCGATGCCTTCAAGTAGTAGCCCGCCAAGTGCGATCGCAGACTTGATAGTCGCGTGAAAAGTGGTGCCTGCCTCTGTTACGCCTAGATGAAATGGGTAGTTTGTCTTTGGACGAAGTGCCCTGTAAGCTTGCATAGTGCGCTCGACGTCGCTTGATTTAAGTGAAATTTTGATATCTGTAAAGTCAAAATCCTCAAGAAGCTTGATGTTATACATCGCACTTTCTACCATCGCCTCAACTGTGCGGCCGTAGCGGTCCTCAAACTGCTTTTCAAGCGAGCCAGAATTTACACCTATTCGGATAGGTAAATTTCGCTGTTTGCAGGCATCAACGACTGCTTTTATATTTTTGGCTGAGCCGATGTTGCCAGGATTTATGCGGATAGCATCGACAAATTCGCTAACTATAAGCGCGTAGGTGTGGTTAAAATGAATGTCTGCAACGACTGGAATAGGCGAGCCCGCAACGATCTGCTTTAGCGCGCTGGCGTCCTCTTTGTCAAAAACCGCACAGCGCACGATATCACAGCCTGCAAAATATAGCCGCTGTATCTGCTCAAGCGTACTTTTTACGTCTTTTGTTTTTGAAAAGGTCATCGACTGCACGGATATTGGTGCGTCACCGCCTATTAAAACATTGCGAATTTTTATCTGTTTTGTTGGGTATCGTTGCAAAATTTTGCCTTTAAATTTTTATTGGGGATTATAAAGAAAAATGGCTTTTAAAAGGCTTGAAAATTTATTTTTAATAGTTTATAAAAATTAGTATTTTTATTGGATGTAGTTTCTAAAATTTTACTTACTCTTTATAGCCAACTTATCAAATTCCATAATGCTTTCATAAGCATTAGGTTTCTCTATATGTCTATTTTTAAAATTTGCCATGTCTTTGTTGGATAGTTTTTAGACTAGCATTTTTAACTAAAATTGACTGGATCTATATCAATATCACTAAGCTCGCTTTTGCAGAGGTTTGCAGCTTTTAAAAGAGGTATATGAGAGTTTGAGCGAAGTAAAATTTCATATCTAAATTTGCTTCCAAGATACTCTATCTGGCACTTTCCGTATCCTATGATCTCAAGCTCATCGCTTCTTAAAGGTTCTATTCTTTGTACAAATTCATTTATTGTATTTTTTACTATGTTTTCATCTTTATGCGAGATGATAATGCGAAGAAGCCTAGTAAATGGCGGATAAAGCTCTTTTCTATAATCTATCTCATCTTTTAAAAATACGTCATAATCACTGATGTAGCTCTCAAAAAATTCTCTTTGTTTGCTTTGAATGATAACTCTGCCAACCCCATTTCTGCCAGCTCTGCCAGCTACTTGCATGGCAAGAGCAAGTGTTCGTTCTCTGGCTTTATAATCAGGAAAATTTAAAAGCTCATCAAAGCCCATGATGACGGCAAGCTCTACATTGTGATAATCATGCCCTTTGCTTAGCATCTGCGTGCCTAGCAAGATATCTATCTTGCCGTCGTTAAATTCTTTTAAGGCCTTTACGAGCTTATTTTGCGTCGTTATCTCGTCCCTGTCAAATTTAGCGATCCTAGCGTTTGCAAACTCATTTTGCAACCTCTCAAGTAGCTCGCTCGTACCGATCTTTTTGGCCTCTATCATCTCACTACCGCACTGATGGCAGGTCTTTGGCACAGCCATTTTATGCTCGCAGTATTGACACTTTAGCACGTTTTGTTTTTTGTAATAGCTCATACCGATGCTGCAAAATGGGCACTTTAGCGTTTCACCGCAGTTTTTGCAGACTAGATATTTAAAATTTGCCCTTGTTGGCAGGCAGATGACAGCTTGCTTTTTATTCGCGAGTGTTTTTGAAATTTCATCTTTTAAAATTTCACTAATTCCAGTCTCGCTCTCATCAAAAATGTAATTTTTTTGCGAATCAAAATATGTCCCTTTTAAGCGAAAATGCTCCTGCTTGTAAAAGCTAGTAAGACTTGGCGTGGCACTTCCAAGCACCACTTGTAGATCAAATTTACTAGTTAAAAAGAGGGCAAGATCTCTTGCGTTGTAGTGAGGTTTTGAGCCTGTATTTTTGTAGCTATCGTCGTGTTCTTCGTCGATGATGATGAGTTTTAGTTTTTCAAGTGGCAAAAATAAAGCCGATCTCGCACCTGCAACGAGCCAAACTTTTCCACTTTTTATATCTTTTAAAATTTGCTCTTTTTTCTTTGATGTGATCTTTGAGTGCCAGACTGCTACCGCCTCGCCAAAGAATCTCTCAAGACGCTTTTGCATTTGTGGTGTGAGTGAAATTTCAGGCATTAAAAATAGCGCCTGAGTACCTGCATTTAAAATTTCTCTGATCTTAGCGATGTAAATCTCGCTTTTTCCGCTTCCAGTGTCGCCAAAGATGAGTGAAATTTTACGTTTGTTTATAAAATCCAAAGCCTCTTGCTGCTTTTCGCTTAGTTTGGGTGCGACATTAAAATTTTGATTTTCATAAATTTTATCTGCTGTAATGGTGTCATTTGGTTCAAATAAATTTAGGCTGACGCCAAGCTCGCATGTGTAATATTTTGAGATAAATATTGCCAATTCGCTTTGCATTGAAGTTAGATTAATCGGTAGAATTTCTAAAATTTTACTTGTTTTAAACTCTGGTTTGCCAGTCTCGTTTACGATAAAAGCAGTAAGAATTTTTCCTTTTAAAGAAGCCTTTACGCCTTGAAATTTTTCTAGTTTTTGATCGCTTTCATAAGTGAGTGGGGCTAAATTTAGCCCATAAAATGCGAGTATGTAATAATGCATTACTGAAGTGATTTGCAAATTTCATTTTCATCACTGCAACCAAAATCACCAGTATGTTTGTCGTATTTGAAATTTGCTACTTTGCCATCTAGTCTAAATGTGTATTTGTCATCGCTTATTTTGTGCCAGCCATTTTTGCTGCCGCTATCTTTTATCGGTATATTTATAACATTTTTAAAGAGTTTGCTTGGATCACCATCGTCTAGCTTTTGTGGAAATTCTGGCTTTGCTTGCAAGATATTGTCATTGTATTTTAGTGAAATTCCGCTTCTAATAGCGGCAAGTTGAGTTTTGGCATTTGAGATAGTAGCATCGCTTCTAGAAAAAAATAGCCTAGGTATAGCGACTGTGCTTAAAATACCTAGTATAACTACTATAAATATTAGCTCAAGCAAGGTGTAAGCTCGTCTTTTCATCTCTCTTCTCGCTTTAATATCTCATCAACATTGCCAGTTAAATTTTTTACTGCCTTTATCACAGCATAATTTTCATAACATTTTTCTATAAAGGCATTTAAAAGCTCTTTTGGCTCAATAAATTGGCGCCCGCCCATTAAATTTTGCCAGTCATCTTCAAAGAATTTAGCAAAATCATCATCAAGCGTGATCGTGTAGTCGCGAGATGATATCGTGAGCGTGATTTTTTTCATATTTTAGCCAAGCTTATCTGCCAAGGACAGCTTCGATTTTTCTCATTACATCGTCAGCTTCGGTATTTTTCTTGTCAAGATCCTCTTCTAAACGCATGATTTGATTGCTTTTTGCCTCATTTTGTGCTTTTAAAGTTACGATCTCATTACGCAACTCTTCGTTCGTTTTGCAAAGTTCGTCATATTTTGTGATCAGGTCATTTACTTTATCGCTTAGTGTGGTTAAGATCGCATTATCTTCAAACATAAAAGTTCCTTTAAAATAATAATTAGGCTCGTATTCTAACACGCAGAGGCTAAATTCTTATTAAAATTCTCATTTGACAAAGTACTATCTTTGCTATAAAATTCTCCCAAATTTAAAGGCGATCAATGAGTAAATTTGAAATTTCATCTAAATTTAGCCCAAGCAGTGACCAAGCAAGAGCGATAAAAGAGATAGTAAAAAGTGTAAAATCAGGTAACAAATATCAAACACTTTTAGGTGTCACAGGATCTGGCAAGACCTTTACCATGGCAAACGTCATACGTGAGCTAAATATGCCAACTCTGATAATGACGCATAACAAATCCTTAGCTGCGCAGCTTTATAGCGAATTTAAGGGCTTTTTCCCAAAAAATCATGTCGAGTACTTCATAAGCTACTACGACTACTACCAGCCAGAGGCCTACATCCCAAGAAGCGACCTATATATAGAAAAGGATAGCTCGGTAAATGAGGAGCTTGAGCGCTTGCGTCTCTCTGCAACGGCTAGCTTGCTAAGCTTTGATGATGTGATCTGCGTGGCATCAGTCTCTGCAAACTACGGACTTGGCAATCCAAGCGAGTATAAGGGGATGGTGGCATATCTTAACGTGGGCGAGAAAATAAGCCAAAGAAAGCTTTTAGAACAGCTTGTGGATATGGGCTATAAGCGCAATGACAACTACTTTGATAGGGGGGATTTTCGTGTAAATGGCGACGTGGTTGATATTTATCCAGCTTACTATAACGACGAAGCCCTAAGAGTTGAGTTTTTTGGCGATGAGATCGATGCGATGTATCATTTTGACGTGCTTGATAACAAGAGGCTAAAAGATATCTCTAAATTTACGCTCTACGCCACCAGCCAGTTCATCGTGGGTGCTGATAGGCTAAAGATCGCTATGAAAGAGATCGAAGAGGAGCTTGATATTCGTTTAAAAGAGTTTAACGAGCAGGGCAAGCTAGTAGAGGCACAGAGGCTAAAGCAGAGGGTGGAGTTTGACCTTGAGATGATGGCAAGCACTGGTATGTGCAAAGGTATCGAAAACTACGCATGCCACCTAACTGGACAAAAGGCTGGAGAGACGCCGTATTCGATGTTTGACTACTTTGAGATAAGTGGCAAAGACTATCTTGTTATCGTCGATGAGAGTCACGTGAGTTTGCCGCAGTTTAGGGGCATGTACGCAGGCGATAGGAGCCGTAAAGAGGTGCTTGTGGAGTATGGATTTCGCTTGCCATCAGCGCTTGATAACAGACCGCTTAAATTTGACGAGTTTATAAGCAAAAAGGCGAAATTTCTCTTTGTCTCAGCCACGCCAAACGAGTATGAACTTGGTATCAGTCAGGGGCACGTCTATGAGCAGATTTTGCGACCTACTGGGCTGCTTGATCCTCTCATTGAGATAAAAGATAGTGACAATCAAGTCGAGGCGCTATTTGACGAAGCAAAGGCGGTGATCGCTAGAGGTGAGCGCGTGCTAGTTACGGTGCTAACTAAAAAGATGGCCGAGGAGCTAAGCCGCTACTACATCGAGCTTGGCGTCAAGGTCAAGTATATGCACTCAGACATCGACGCGATCGAGCGAAATGAGATCATTAGAGGGCTTAGAAGTGGCGAATTTGACATGCTAATAGGCATAAATTTGCTCCGTGAGGGGCTGGACCTACCAGAGGTGAGCCTGATAGCGATCATGGATGCTGATAAAGAGGGCTTTTTGCGCTCGACAACGAGCCTTATACAGACGATGGGGCGCGCAGCTAGAAATGTAAATGGCAAGGTGCTAATGTTTGCCAAAAAGATCACGCACTCGATGAAAGAGGCGATCGATACGACGACAGCTAGGCGTAAATTTCAAGATGAATACAACAAAGCTCACGGCATAACGCCGCACTCTGCAAGCAGGAATATCGAAGAGAGCTTGCACGTCGAAGATGATGGTGAAATTTATAAACGCGGTAAAAATTTAGAGAAGATGCCAGCAAGTGAGCGAGCAGCGATCGTAAAAGAGCTAAGAAAGCAGATGCTTGAAGCGGCGGCGCAGCTGGAGTTTGAGAAGGCGGCGGCGCTACGTGATGAGATAGCAAAGATGAGAAAAATATAAGTGTTGTCTTTTGTGTATCTTTAAATGAGCTTGCTAAAATTTTGCTCGACAGACTATGTGTCTAGTCTGCGCAAATTTTAACTGCACAACATTTAAATCTATCACAAAATACTGCCATTATATAAATTTAAATTTTAATGTTGCTCACATTTAATATTATATATGCTCCCTTGTTTTTGCTCATCCGCCTTGTCTAAAACAAAAAATTTCTTGTCTTTGGCGATTTGTCTTTTTCTGCTATACGTCGTTAAAATTTCACTCTACATCAGTCACATACTATATGTATGCTCCTTTGTATCGTAAAATTTCGCTTCGTCTCCTCATAGCGAAGCCAAAGACAAAAATTATCTTGTCTTTAGCTGTTTAAACTATAAATTTATCGCCAAATGCCGTTTTATGATCTATCCTGCTCTCTTGTGTCTTTTTTCACGCTATACCAAGCAATTAGTAAAAAGAAAAACTCTGCTATATTAAAAAGGTCTATGTTTTTGGTTAAAAGGCCTATAAAGTCTGGTTTACCTGGAAATAGTAGTGCTAAAAGTATGACTGAACTTACCACAAACAATATAAAATTTATCCAAAATAGCCTACTTTTAGTTGCACTCACTAATCTTGTTGTAAATAAAAATAAAAATACTGTAGCTAACAAATGAGCAAATACTCCAATGTATAAGATTGTATTGGCACTAGAAACTAAAGATTTAATTGAGGCATTGTGCGTACCAAAGATATTTAAAAAATTATAATCGTAAGCATATATATACATGTAGTCAGTTGTTGCTTTTGCTATTGTAAATATCACAAAAAGGATGGAGAAAAATAAGAAATTTGTATGCAGTCTTATCTCATTTAACGTACGTGCTATCTGCTTAATGGCAGAGCAAATAACCGCTAATATTATCGCGTAAGCAAGAGGCTTTATAAATATTATTGGTCGAAGTGACATTCTTTCTTGATGTGCTAATAAATATTCAAAAAATATATAGTAAAAAAATGTTGCAACAAGGCCAACTAAACAGGCTTTCACGGCTAATTGGCTTGGAGATTTGATAGTAGTCACGTTTAAAATCCCATCTTCGATAGTTACTTGAATTTCGTCACTACTTGCTTGTGTCTTTAGTCGCCACCATGCGATTAAAGCAAGAAAGAAAGCTCCAATATCAATATAATTATAAATTTTGTGATCAATTTTAATAAAGTAGCTTGCTATGTGAGATGCGCCAAATAACGCATAAGCCCAAAACATTTTTTCTTTTGTTATTTTTCCTAATTTTGCGATAGATATAAATAAAAATAGTGATGCTGTTACGAATAATACTCTCAATAAATAGCTACGATAAATAAATAGCTGTTTAAACAGGTCATGATTATACATGATCTCTTCGTCGCTATAAAAATAATTCAATATCGTAAAGATAAAATCATCATGGTTAAAATTTCTTTCTCCTAGATACATAACAATTTTAAAAGTCAAAAGAGTTAAAATGACATATATCAAAATGAAAATAGTAAAAATTTTAAAATATGTTCTTAGTTTTGAGGAATTATAAATAGAGCATATCAATGAAATAGCAAAAAATAAAAGTAGCCAACTGATAGAGTCGCAGCATGCTTTGATGATAAGACTGAAATCACGATCAAGGGTTTTGTAAAGCCCTGAAACGAAAACTAGATACTTAAATATCGCCACAATACAAGATATAATCCCCAACTCTCTGGCACTTTTTAACATATATTTTTTTTCTTGTTGTAACGGTTCCAAATTTACTCCTTAAATTAAATTAGTTATTTTATTGTAATTAGTCTAAAAAATATTTAAATATTTTAAATCAGGTTAATTTATTTTAATTTGGTATTTATTTATCTCGTGACTGGCCTTAAAAAGTAGCTAGAAACCGCGCATATAAGCGATACTACTGCGATAAAGTAAAATGAGTGTATAAGGCTAAAGATGTCAGCGATTTTGCCGATGACCGTCGCAAATATGCCGCCGATTGTTATGCTAAGGCCAAGCGTTACGCCTGACTAAACCTATAAGCTGATCTGATTTGGCAAATAAAGCTGTGCAAATGGGTTGAAGGGCTAAAAGATAGGCTGATGTAGCCACTCACGCACATGGAGGCCGCGAGAAATAGCGCGTAGCTGTCAATAAAGAGCATTAGCACGACTAGCGGTGCGGCGATGCTTAGGCTTATTTTGATGAGTCTAACTAGGCCGTATCTATCCGCTAGCGCTCCGCCAAATAGCGTAGAGATCGCACCTGCAGCAAAAAACATACTTAAATTTACATTTGCAGCCTCTTTGCTAAGACCAAAAATTTTGATGAGGTAGATGCTGAAAAATGCCGCAAAGCCAAAAGCGACGATAGAGCGTGAAAATATACACATACAAAGCCTTAAAAATGCGCCCAGATCGTCTTTTAGAGCGCTTGTTTTTTGTGAAATTTGCTTTTTATGACTGCCTTCTAGCGCTTTTATAAATTTGCCCTTTTTAAGGTATAAAAGTGTTAGAAAAATTTGTGGGATTATAAAGACCAGCGTCCCTTTTAGGCCAAAATTTCCCACAAAAATGGCAACTAAAATGGGTTCAACTGCAAAGCCGACATTACCACCAAAAGAAAATATGCTTATGCTTTTGGCTCTATTTTTGGCGTTTGAGGCGTAGTTTACGATCCTTGCGGCGCTTGGGTGAAAGAGCGCGGCACCGATACCGCTTATCATCACACAGACCAAGATGAGGTAGTAGTTTGTGACAAAGCCAGTGAGGCTCATGCCCCCGCCCGCAAGCAGCAGCCCAAGCGGGATGACGTATGGTAGCTCTTTTTTGTCGCTTAAGCGGCCGATAAGCGGTTGGATGAGCGAGCTTGCTAAATTTGTGGCGGTCACGAGCGAGGCGGCCGTAGCGTAGTCGTAGTGGTAGCTCGCGATGAAAAATGGCAGCATCGCGCCAAGCGCACTTTGGTTTATGTCGCTACAAAAGTGCCCAAGCCCCATTAGATACTTTAAATTTTCCGCCTTTTTCATCTAAAATAGCCCTTTTAAAAGCCCCTTTAAATTTTGCTTTTCGCCGTTTGTGCTCTCATCATCTTTGCCAAGCTTTTTATCTAAAAATCTACCTATCTCCTTTTTGACCTTATTTTCAAGATATTGCGATCTGACGTCGTATTTTAGCTTGTCCGTCGTGCCTGAAATTTGCACGTTTAGATCGGTCTTTTCTAGCCTGCAAACAAGCGGCGCGTTAAGCATTTTTGTCGCGGTATTGTAAGTGCCGCCTGTAACCTTTATATCGCTCTTTGGCGAGCTTAAATTTACGTTGAAAACGACGTTATCGCCCTTTATATCGCCGTAAATTTTGCCGTCTTTGTAAATTTCTTTTGTGATGTCCTTGCCGGTGAAGGTTTTTATATTGTTTGTGAGATTTGTGCTGGCTAGGTGACCCTCTTTTAGCAAGATGTCAAATTTACCGAGCTTTTGCTTTGTTTCGTAGTCAAATTTAGCATCGCCGTTGCCATCATATAGATGATCTAGCCCCAAAGTCTGCGTTAGTCCCTTGACTTCGAAGTTTTTTAGCACCGCATCAAGCGCACCACCTTTGTAGTTTGCCTCTAGTTTGCCCTTGAATAGATCATCTGAAGTGGCTTTCACGCTTAGATCATCCACTTTGCCCTCTGCCGTTACGAGGGCTGCAAATTTACCGTGAAGCTCGCGACCAGCTAAAAATGCAAGCTTGTTTAGCTCTGAAACTACCGCTTGAAGTTTTAAGCTTAGCGTGCTTTTACCCACGTCAAAACTGCCATCTATGCCCTTTATATCAGCTAGCGAGCTAAGAAAGTCGCCGCTAAATTTCGCTATGTCGCCTTTATAGTTTAGGCTCAAATTTGAGCTAAATTTCTCATTTTCAGGGAATTTTTTATCAAGCATTTTGCTAAGCGCTGCGGCGTTAAATTTACCATCATTTAAAGCGATCGTTGCAGCAACGCTTGGACTTTTACTAAAGATGTTTTGCCCCTTTGTCTGGACATTTGCCTTGGCGTTTGCCAGTCTGTCGTTGCCGCTAAGTGCCAAGATCTCTCCTAACTGCGCCTCTTTTAGGCTAAGATCAAGATTTTCATTTTTTATGGTGGCGTTTAGCTTGCCAGCAAAGGCATCGCCGCCTAAATTTAGCTCATCTATCTTGCTATCTTTGAGCCTCACATCGCCCACAAGCGCCATCTTTGAGCCAACCTCAAAGCCACTAACCGCTTTAAATTTCTCAGGGTCGCTAATGAGCAGGGCAAATTTGCTAAAAATTTGGCTGTTTTTTAGGTCAAAAACGCCCTTTACATCCTTTAACTCGCCAAGGTCGCTAAGCACATTTGCTTCAAAATTTACAAGCTCACCTTTTGCTGTGGCGCCGCCTTTTAGCTCAAATTTCGCCGCATTTTTAAGCTTTGCAAGACCATTATCTATAAGACCGTTTTTTATCTCAAATTTAGCCTCGCCCGCAAGCTTTTTTAGCTCGTCAAAGCCACTAAAATTTGCGTTTAAATTTATCTGCCCGTCTGCGTAGCTAGGCTGCAAGGCAAGCGCTAGAAGCTCTTTTAGCTTGATGTTAGTTGCATTTAGGGCTAAGTTTTTGCTATCAAAATTTGCATTTATCTTGCCGCCAAGGCCGTTTATCTCAGCTTTTAGGTTTTGAAGGGCACTTTCTTGCATTAAAATTTCGCCGTTTGCATCCACGGCGCCACTTAGCTGTTGCCCAAAAAGCTTACCAAAAAGGGCAAGATCAGGCACGTTTAGCAAAAAGTCGCTCTTTAAATTTTTGCTAGCTAGATCATAAGTCGTCTCATTTGCTTTTAAAGTGGCTTCAGGCGCAATGATAAGGGTTTTTGCGCTCACTTTTTCATTTGCAAATTTAGCATTTACTCCGCCTTTAAAGTTTATATCTTTTGCTAAATTTAGCCCAAATTCATTTTTTAGAATTTCTTTGTTTATCGTTGCACCGCTTGCTAAAATTTGAGCGTTAATGATGGGCTCATTTTTCTCATCAACCCCCTGCATGTTGCTCGTTAGATCAAGCTTGCCGCTAGCTAAATTTGGCTTTTGCGCCAGAGCTGAGATCTCAGAAAGCTCGATATTTTTAGCGTCAAGATTTAGAGCTTTTGGCAGGTAGTCTTTTAAATTTGCGTTTAAATTTATATTTGAGCCAAGCGCCGTGCCAGTGGCCGCTAGCTTGAAGTCGCTAAATTTACCGGCCACATTTGCCTTAAGTGCGACATCTTTTTTTAGTCCAAGCTCGCTAGCCTTTGCCTTGTCGGCGTTTATATCTATGTTTAAGTTCATACTTTGAGCAAGCAAGGAAAGCTCGCCATTTGCCTTTAAATTTATGGCATCCATCACGGTCGCTTCTAAATTTAGCGTGCTAAGCCCAAGGTTAAAGTCTTTAAATTTGACATCGATACCACGAGCTAGCGCCTCTTTTTCTATTTTGCTGGCTATAAATTTATTACCAAAAGAGCTAAATATAAAGCCAAAAATGCAAAGGATTATCAGCGCCAAAGCCGCTACTAAATAGGCTATTTTTTTCATAAATTTCCTTTATATTAGTTTTACATATCATAAAACTTTAGTGTAAGTGACTAAAGTTTTAATAAATTTTAACTATAAATTATTGACTTTTTTAGAAAAAAGTGCTAGGATCTCATCACTCAAAAATAAAGAGTGCTAAAAAAGACAATTAAACTAAAAGGATGAACAATGAATTTTCAACCATTAGGCAAGCGTGTTCTAGTCGAACGTGTAGAAGAGACAAAGACCACAGCTTCAGGCATTATTATACCTGATAACGCAAAAGAAAAACCTTTAAGCGGTGAGGTAAAAGCAGTCGGTGCTGAAGTAGAGGGTATAAAAGTTGGTGATAAAGTTGTATTTGCAAAATACGGTGGCACTGAGATAAATTTAGATGATAAAACATATCTTGTTTTAAACATCGACGACGTTTTAGGTGTGATTAAATAATTTAAAAAGGAAAAACAATGGCAAAAGAAATTTTTTACTCTGATGATGCAAGAAATCGCCTATACGAGGGCGTAAAAAAACTAAATGATGCAGTTAAAGTTACGATGGGGCCAAGAGGCAGAAATGTCCTTATCCAAAAGAGCTTTGGCGCTCCAAATATCACAAAAGACGGCGTTAGCGTTGCAAAAGAGATCGAGCTAAAAGATACTATCGAAAACATGGGTGCAAGCCTAGTTAGAGAAGTAGCAAGCAAGACAAATGACCAAGCAGGTGACGGTACTACAACAGCGACCGTACTAGCTCATGCGATATTTAAAGAGGGCCTTAGAAACGTAACTGCTGGTGCAAACCCTATCGAAGTAAAACGCGGCATGGATAAAGAAGTAGTAGCGCTTATCGAAGAGCTAAAAAACATTTCTAAAAAAGTTTCTGGCTCAAAAGAGATCGCTCAGATCGCTACTATCTCTGCAAACTCAGACGAGAGTATTGGCAAACTTATCGCTGATGCGATGGAAAAAGTCGGCAAAGATGGCGTCATAACAGTAGAGGAGGCAAAGTCTATCCAAGACGAGCTAAGCGTTGTTGAGGGTATGCAGTTTGACCGCGGATATCTAAGCCCATACTTCATCACAAACCCTGAAAAGATGCAAGTTGAGCTAAGCAATCCATTTATATTGCTATTTGACAAGAAGATCACAAATTTAAAAGATCTACTCCCTGTGCTTGAGCAAATACAAAAGAGTGGCAAACCACTTCTAATCATCGCTGAAGATATCGAGGGGGAGGCACTTGCAACACTTGTTGTAAATAAACTTCGCGGTGTGCTAAACATCTCAGCTGTAAAAGCTCCTGGCTTTGGCGACAGAAGAAAAGCAATGCTTGAAGATATCGCTATCTTAACAGGTGGTGAAGTTATCAGTGAAGAGCTAGGCAGAACACTAGAGAGTGCTACTATAAACGACCTTGGACAAGCTTCAAGCGTAGTTATCGACAAAGACAACACAACTATCGTAAATGGTGCAGGTGAAAAGTCAGCGATCGACGCTAGAATAACTCAGATCAAAGCGCAAATCGCTGAGACAACAAGCGACTATGACAAAGAAAAACTTCAAGAGCGCCTTGCAAAACTAAGCGGCGGCGTGGCAGTTATCAAAGTAGGTGCTGCGACTGAAACTGAGATGAAAGAGAAAAAAGACCGCGTTGATGACGCTCTAAGCGCTACTCGCGCAGCTGTTGAAGAGGGTATTGTTGTGGGCGGCGGCTCAGCGCTTATCCTTGCTTCAAAGAGCGTTAAGTTAAATTTACAAGGAGATGAGGCAATCGGTGCCGAGATCGTTAGAAGAGCGCTTCGTGCCCCACTTCGCCAGATAGCTGAGAATGCTGGCTTTGACGCTGGCGTGGTAGCAAATGCTGTTGAAGTAAGCAAAGATGCAAATTTTGGCTTTAACGCTGCAACTGGCGAATATGTAGATATGTTTGAAGCTGGTATCATTGATCCAGTGAAAGTTGAGAGAGTTGCGCTTCAAAACGCTGTTAGCGTGGCTAGCTTGCTACTAACGACTGAGGCAACTATCAGCGAGATAAAAGAAGAAAAAGCAATGCCTGCAATGCCTGACATGGGCGGAATGGGTGGTATGGGCGGCATGATGTAAGCCCAAATTTACCCGACTCTTCGTCGGGTAAATCTCTAAAGTCTCAAATTTATAAAATGACTAGAATTAATAAAAATTTAATTTTTTTTATCTATAATTCCAAAGTTACTTAATAAAAAGATAAATTTATGATAGAAGAAATTTTTAGAGAATACGATATACGCGGGATTTTCGGGCAAGATTTAAACGAAACTAGCGTCAAGGCGATCGGGTTAAATTTGGGCCGAGAAATGCTACGACGAGGCGCAAAAAACGTTAGTGTGGGGTATGATGCTAGGCTAAGTGCAAATGAGATTTTTGGCTGGCTGGTTAGCGGGCTAAATTTAGCCGGGATCAAGGTCTATGGTATCGGCTTACTGCCGACGCCGGTCGGGTATTTTAGCGTGTTTTCGGATAAATTTGACGCAAACGTAATGATAACCGGCTCTCATAATCCAAAAGAGTACAACGGCTTTAAAATCACGATTTTTAAGGATAGTTACTTCGGCGAGGATTTGCAAAAGTTAAAAGTCGCCGTGCTAGCAGACATCGCGGCAAAAACTCAAATCCCCGATGATTTGAGAGCCGAGAAATTCGACATCACGACGCCTTATAAAAATTTTCTTATAGAACAGTTTGCACATCTAAAAGCCTTGCCGCTTAAAATCGTCATCGACTGCGCAAACGGAGCGGTCGGAGCGGTTCTGCCCGAAATTTGCGAGGCGTTAAATTTGAACGCTCAAATTTTATATGCCCAGCCCAACGGCAACTTCCCAAACCATCATCCAGACCCTAGCGAGGAGAAAAATTTAAGCGATTTAAAAGCCGCACTAAAGGGCGAATTTGACATAGGGTTTGGTTTTGACGGCGACGGCGACCGTATCGCGGTTCTGACCAAAAAACGCAACATAAAAGGCGACGAGCTAGCATATCTATATAGCCTTGCGATGAAAAGTCCGCGAGTTCTCGGCGAGGTAAAATGCTCGCAAAATATGTACGACGAGATCGACGTTCACGGCGGCAAAAGCTTTATGGGTAAGACCGGCCACAGTAACATCAAAAAGGCGATGAAGGAGCTAAATATCGACATGGCGGCCGAGGTGAGCGGGCATATTTTCTTTAAGGAGCGGTATTTTGGCTTTGACGACGCGACGTACGCGATGTTTCGCGCGCTAGAGCTGGTTGCAAAGGGCTTTAACCTAGACGGCGAGCTCGATAAACTGCCAAAGGTTTTTAGTACCGACGAGATCAAGGTAAAAACGACCGATGCGCAAAAATTTAAGCTGGTTGCAAAGCTAAAAGAGGTTTTGGTTGAAATTTATGAGAAAGGTGACGCGCAAAATTTGCTAGCAGGTCTAGGCAAGATAGCCGAAATAATTGACATAGACGGCGTTAGAGTGAGATTTGAGGACGGCAGCTGGGCGCTAGTGCGAGCCTCGAATACTACGCCGGTTATCGTTACGAGATTTGAGACCAAGGATCAAAATTTGCTTGTAAAATTACAAGAAACATTTTTAAATTTGGTTGAAAATTTAAAGCAAAAGGCGTAAAAATGACAAACGTTATACTTTGCGGATGTTCGGGCACGAGACTTTGGCCGCTATTTCGCACTTTAATGCCAAAGCAATTTATTAGGCTTCTTAACGGCAAATCTCTCTTTGACCTTACGCTTAGACGCAACATGCACGCGCAAAAAACGATCATCGTTTGCAATGAGGCGCACTATTTTTTGGCGCTTGATGAATGCGGAAGTAAAAAAATAGACAAATTTACCCTCGAGCCTTTCGGTAAAAACACTGCCGCGGCGATTACGTTTGCCGCGCTTTGCTGCGATGAGGACGAAATTTTACTAGTTACTCCAAGCGACCATCTAATCGAGAATGAAGCGGAGTACAAAAAAGCGCTTTTGATCGCGCAAAGCTACGCAAGTCAGGGCTTTTATCGACGTTTGGCATAAAGCCTTGCGAGCCAAACACGGGTTACGGCTACATCAAGGCCGATAAAAACGGCGACGTGGAGCGGTTTATCGAAAAGTCCAACCTTGAAACCGCGACTAAATTTATAAAAGAGGTCGGATATTATTTTAACAGCGGTATGTTTTGCTTTAAGGCGGGCGTGTTTTTAAGCGAGATAAAAAAATACGCGCCAAGTATCGTAAAAGACGTTATTGCGGCGATAGAGGGCTCGGCGAACGAACCGAATTTGCTAAAAATAAGTCCGAATTTTATGGATAAGATCGAAGAGATATCAGCATCGACTATGCGCTAATGCAAAAAAGCCTAAATATCAAAATGGTACCTCTTGATGCGGGCTGGAGCGATATGGGTAGCTTTGACGAGCTGAGTAAAAAGATAAAAAATATCGGCGAATCGCTACAAATAGGCGCAAGCGAAAATTTTATCCTAACCAAAAAACCCACCGCGCTCGTGGATGTGCAAAATTTGCTCGTAGTCGATACCAAAGACGCGCTTTTGATCGCCAAAAAAGGCAGTTCGCAAAAGGTAAAAGAGGTTTATAAGCACTTTTCAAATTCATTTCCTAAAATTTGCGAAGCGCGCACGAGCGTATACCGTCCGTGGGGTAGCTACGAGGTGCTGCGAGGGTAGCGGCTATAAGATGAAAAAGATAGTGGTTAAACCCGGCAAAAGACTGAGCTTGCAAAAGCATCTTTATAGAAGCGAACACTGGACGGTTGTATCTGGTGTGGCAACCGTAACCGTAAGAGGCGAAATTAGACTAGTTGAGTCAAACGAATCGACATATATAAAAACAGGAGAAGTTCATCGTTTGGCAAACAATGGTAATATGCCGGTTATTTTAATAGAGGTGCAAGTGGGGGGGAGTATATAGGAGAAGATGATATTATTAGGATAGAAGACGATTTTGATAGAAATTGATAAATAAAAATTTTATATAAAAGGATTATATAGTGGGTAAAGTGGCGTTAATTACCGGTATTACAGGGCAGGTTGGTTCACAGATGGCTGATTTTTTGCTAGAAAATACTAGCTATGAGATAGTTGGAATGATGCGTTGGCAAGAACCTATGGATAATTTATATCATCTAAATGACAGGATAAATAAAAAGGATAGGATTAGTATATACTATGCTGATTTGAATGATTATGCATCAATTAATAGGATGATTAATGCAGTGAGACCAAATGTAATATTTCATTTGGCTGCACAATCATTTCCAAAAACATCTTTTAATATTCCAATAGAAACACTACAGACGAATATCATAGGAACTGCTAGCCTGCTGGAAGTTATTAGACAATTTAAAGAGACAGATGGTTATGACCCAGTGGTTCACATCTGTTCTTCGAGTGAGGTTTATGGTAGAGCAAAGCCTGGTGAAAAACTAAATGAAGATACTAAATTTCATGGAGCAAGCCCATACAGTATTAGTAAAATTGGAACCGATTATTTGGGTAGATTTTATGGCGAAGCTTATAATATAAAAACTTTTATAACTAGAATGGGGACGCACACTGGGCCTAGAAGAAGCGACGTATTTTTTGAAAGTACAGTTGCAAAACAGATCGCACTAATAGAAGCTGGGCTACAAGAGCCAGTTATCAAGGTTGGAAATTTGTCAAGCGTTAGAACTTTTCAGGATGCAAGGGATGCTGTTAGGGCTTATTATCTTTTATCATTAGAGAGCGAAAAGGGGAATATTCCTTGTGGCGAGGCGTTTAATATTGCTGGTGAAGAAGCCTATAAATTGCCAGAAGTTGTAGATTTATTAATCGGTTATAGCACCATGAAGGATAAAATAAGGGTTGAAACGGATACAGACAGATTAAGGCCGATAGATGCGGATTATCAAATGTTTGATAATACCAAAATTAGACAATTTATAGATTGGAAACCTGAAATACCGACCAAAAAAATGTTCTTAGATCTACTGAATCACTGGAGGGATGAGATTTCAAAAGGTAAGATTCCTTTAAATAGATAAATATAGCAAAGGATATTGTATGATAATTAGATCAAAGGCACCGCTAAGACTGGGGCTTGCTGGCGGTGGTACGGATATAGAATTTTATTACTCTACTTATGGAGGGGCTGTTTTAAACGCTACTCTAAATTTGTATGCCTATTGTAATATAGAAGTTACTAATGACGACAAGATAATTTTTAATTCATTAGATCAAAATGAATTCGTAGAAGTTGCAAAGACCAATTTTATTAGTTGTGATGGAAGGCTGGATTTATATAAAAGCATATATAATAAGATAATAGAGCGCTATAATAATGGCAATGCGTTATCATTTAAGCTCACCACATATTCTGATGCTCCATCCGGTAGCGGTCTAGGAGGCTCATCAACCATGGTGGTAGCAATAATAAAAGCATTCTGCGAATGGTTAAACTTGCCATTAGGAGAATATGAAATAGCCTATCTTGCTTATGAAATAGAAAGAATTGATGTTGGTATAATTGGTGGTAAACAAGACCAATATGCTGCAACTTTTGGCGGATTTAATTTTATGGAATTTTATGATAATAATAGGGTGATAGTAAATCCATTAAGAGTTAAAAATTGGATTATTAATGAATTTGAATCATCAATAGTTTTGTATTTTACCGGGATAAGAAGGTCTGCATCCGCTATAGAAGAAGAAAAGAAAAATACCGCAACAAAAAATCCTAAACTATTGGAGGCCATGCACCAAGTAAAAGATGATGCCCGTTTAATGAAAGAGTTTTTATTAAAGGGTGATATCAACGGCTTTGCTAAGATATTGGGCAAATCTTGGGAGTCTAAAAAAAATATGGCAAAATCTGTTACGAATAGTGAAATAGATAAAGTTTTAAATATTGCGCTTGAAAATGGTGCATATTCTGGCAAGGTTAGCGGTGCTGGCGGCGGCGGCTTTATGTTTTTTATGGTCGATCCCATAAAAAAATATCAGCTTGTTAAGGCATTGAACAACAGCGGTGGAAAAGTTATAAATTTCAATTTCACAAAGGAAGGAACTACTGCATGGAAAGTATGATTAATGATTTTATAATAAATCAGTTTGGGAAGTCCTTGGAGCTAAAACAAGCAATTTACAATTCTAAGGATATCGGTATGGTTGTAAGAGAAGTATCATTGGCGATAGTCAAAGCATATAAAAATGGAAATAAAACCATAATAGCTGGCAACGGTGGTAGTGCGGCAGATGCCCAGCATATTGCTGGAGAATTTGTTAGTAGATTCTATTTTGATAGGCCAGGACTAGCATCTATCGCCTTAACGACGGATACGTCGGTTTTGACGGCCATTGGAAATGACTATGGGTATGAAAAAATTTTTGTAAGGCAACTTCAAGCAAATGGGAAAGCTGGCGACGTATTTTTGGGTATTTCTACCAGTGGAAATTCTAAAAATATAATAGAGGCTTTAAAGTATGCGAGAGAAAATAATATTTTAACGGTTGGGTTTACCGGTGAAAATGGTGGTCTTATGAAAAATGTCTGCGATTATTGTATATGCATGCCATCTAACGAAACGCCGAGAATACAGGAGGGACATATTCTGATAGCTCACACCATATGTGCAGTTGTAGAAGAATTTATATTCGGTAAAGGTTTTCAGTTTTGGAAGCGATAATTTTAGCCGGAGGTCTTGGTACTAGACTTCAGGCAGTAGTTTCTAATGTCCCGAAGCCAATGGCTCCAATAATGGGTATACCATTCTTGGAATACATTTTTAGATACCTTAAAAAAAATAATATTAATAAAGTGGTATTGTCTGTTTGCTATAAAAGAGACACTATTATTAAATATTTTAGTGATACGTTTTTTGATATAAGTATAAAATATTCAGTAGAAGAAGAACCATTGGGCACCGGTGGCGCAATAAAGCAGTCGTTAAAATTTTGCAATAACGAGAATGTCTTGTTGCTTAATGGCGACACATTTTTTAACGTAAATTTGGATGCGCTATTCAAAAGTCATCTAAATAATTTAGCAGACTTAACTCTATGTTTAAAGCCAATGTGTAACTTTGATAGGTACGGTATTGTAAAGTTGGATTCCGCAAATAGGGTTATTGGATTTAATGAGAAAAAGTATTGCGAGAACGGTTTAATAAATGGTGGTTTATATATTATAAGGAAAAATTTTTTAGATAATGAAGATGTACAAAAATTTTCTTTTGAAGATTTTATGAATAAAAACTATAAAGAAAAGAAAATTTATGGAGTAATAGATAATGGATATTTCATTGACGTAGGTATTCCGGAGGACTATTATAAGGCGCAAAAGGAGCTAAAATATGTTATATAAAGCTCTATTTTTGGATAGAGACGGGGTTATAAACATAGAAAAAAATTATCTTTATAAAATTTCTGAATTCGAATTTATAGATGGTATATTTGATGTTTGTAGATATTTTCAAAAGCTTGATTATTTTATAGTAGTTATCACAAATCAGGCCGGTATAGCAAGAGGATTATATACGGAAGACGATTTCATTAAATTAAACAATTGGATGATTGGTGAATTTAAGTCAAATAATATTAATATTACAAAAGTGTACTACTGTCCGCATCATCCAGAATTCGGTGTAGAGTGCGAGTGTAGAAAGCCAAGGCCTGGTATGATATTAAGAGCAAAGGCAGAAATTGGTATAGATTTGCAAAATTCTATACTAGTCGGTGATAAAATTTCAGATGTTGAGGCTGGTATAAATGCCGGTGTAGGGAGAAACTATTTGATTACAACTGCTTCAAGCATAAAAGAAAGTAGATATTTTAATAAAATTAGCAATATAAAGGAGCTTGTGAAACATGCAAAAAGATTCTAGAATTTTGATTACCGGTGGCAATGGTTTGGTTGGGTATGCCTTAAAAAAATTATTGCAAGAACAAGGATATACACAGATATTTACGCCAACCAGCAGAGAGTATAATCTAACAAATATGGAACAAACATTGAAAATGTTTGCAGAATTGAAACCAGATTATGTTTTTCATAATGCAGCTAGAGTGTATGGTATAATGGGAAACATGGAAAATAAGGGATTATCTTATCTTGATAATGTTATGATAAATACTAATGTTGTCGAGGCCAGTAGGATTTTTAATGTTAAAAAAATAGTAGCGATGGGCTCTGGATGTGTTTACCCATACCCGTCTCCTGGGTTACCGCTAAAAGAAGATATGATGTGGATGGGGTATCCACATGATTCTGAGGACTCTTATGCTATTTCAAAAAGAGCTATGTACGCACAGTTGTGTGCCTATAAAAAGAGCTATAATACCAATTTTGCTTTTGTTATTAGTTGTAATTTGTATGGTCCTCATGATAAATTTGATGAAAATTTCGGACATGTTACACCGGCTTTGATTAGTAAATTTTATAGAGCTTATAAAAATGGTGATGATATTGTTGTTTGGGGCGATGGATCTGCTCAAAGGGATTTTTTATTTTCCTATGATGCTGCACAAGCACTTATAAATATAATGTTTAATATAGACGGTGCTGTGAATATTGGTAGTAGTAGCGTTATAAAAATAAAGGATATAGTGGATAATTTAGCAGATATAACCGGACTTCATTGTAAGGTCAAATGGGACAGTACGAAGCCTAATGGACAAGATTATCGTGCATATGATTTAACTAAACTAAAATCAACTGGTTTTGAGCCAAAATATGATCTTTATAAAGGTCTAAAAATTACCTGGGATTGGTTTTGTGAAAATATTCAAAATATAAGAAGATGACGTATGCTAAATAGATTTTTATTAAGAAATAAAACTAATAGTATAGCCGTTGTTTGTGATTTTTCTGAAGATAATCCAGTTAAACTATATGCCACAAGGGTATCTAGAGCCATTGGGGCAAGATTAGCGTTTGCCGATACCGGAGCCATAAATAACATATACAATCCAGTACTAAGAGACAAGTCTAAATTTAATAATAATATTGAAAATGTTATAGAGATTGTAAAAAGGTCTGATGTTACACATTTGCATTTGGAACTTGGTATGTATGGTGATACATTGGAAGATATGAGAAGAAATATTTTTAATATATTGGAAAATTCAAGCAAATTGGTTTTATTTGTTCATTCTTTTCATATTCAAGATGATACCTTTACTAATTTATACCTAGACATAATTAGTTTTGTAAATAGTATTAATAATAAAAGTAAAATCTGGGTTAATAATATAAAAGACTATAATGCTGTTAAGAGAATATATAATGGAGATATAGTTTACTATCCGGTAACATATTTTAGCAACAAGATAAGATCTTACTTTTGCAATTACTCTAAAACGTATATTAATGATAAGGCCAATTATGTAGATATTGGTATGTTCGGCTATATTAATGCCCATAAGGATTTTGAGACTGCCATAAAAGCATTAACTATTTTACCAAGTAATTATAGGCTCCATATAGTAGGTGGAGCTCATCCTGGTGAAAGACAGATTTGTAAGAAAAATGTATCCATAGAAAAATTAGATGAAATTTTATGGAAGTTTAAAGATTTTGATATTGCAAATAGGGTCCTTTTTTATGATAAACTTGGAAATGTTGACTTTTTCAAAGTAATGTCTAAAATGGATATAGTCTTAATTAGCTATCTGGAAACATATATGAGTGCAAGTTCTGTTTTATCACAAGCATATGAACTTAAGAAGAGTATAGTAGCAACCAGATGTACAACATTTGAAATGGCTGAGATGCATTTTGGTAGAGCAATTAGTTTTTTTGATCCAGGTAATAGTATACAGTTAATGCAAGTTATAAAAAGAACCCAAAGAGATAAAGTTAATTATAGTGCCATTTTTAGCCTAGAAGAATTTGTAAATAGGATAAACATATAAAATGAGTAGAATTTTAGTATTAGGCGGGGCGGGACTAATAGGGGCTTCCTTATTAAAAAATTTGATCAAAAAAGGATATAAAGACATAACCGTACTTGATGATTTATCTAGAGGAAAGATTAATAATATACCGCTGGAGTGCAATTTTATTAAAGATAATATATGTAATATCGAAAAGTATAATTTAGGTAGTTTTGATGTAATATTTCACTTAGTCAGTTTTATGCTGGGATTGGGGTTTTCTGAAAAAAATCAATTAAAACTTTATGATAATAATGTAAAGTTGAATGAGAATTTTATATCATTTTTGCTAAAGCAAAATCCAGACAGGTTGCGCCTTGTTTATATTAGTTCATCTTGCGTATATTCTGATGACGGAGAAGATATCGTTGATGAATCCTCTCCCTTGGGTAATTTTCCAGAGCTCGCAAATATAGGTTATGGTTTTTCAAAGCGATACCTTGAGGATAGATTAAAATTACTATCTGTAGTGAATAAGTTTGAACTTTCAATAGTTAGGCCATTGAATATTTATGGCGAGTCATACAGATGGGCCGGCGAATTCTCACAGGCTATACCGATGCTTATAAATAAGGTTATGACTAGTAATGACGTAGAAGTTTGGGGTAGCGGAAATCAAAAAAGGTCGTATGTTCATGCCGACGATTGTGCGGAACTATTGGTAAGAATCGCTTTTAATGATCAATTGATCCCATTGCTAAATATAGGACACGAAAAAGTTATATCTATGAATGATTTGGTTATGTTAGTGGCAGAAATCGCAAATAAAAAAATTACCATCATTAATAATCTAAAAAAGCCAGAAGGAAGAAGAGTTAAGGGTTGCTCTTTAAAATCCATAAAAATCTATTTTCCTGATTTTAATTTTAACGTATCTTTAAAAGAAGGGTTGTATAGAATGATATATAAATGGTATATTAACAATAAAGGTAATCTGATATGAAAAAGAGCAAATTGGCTATAGTAAGTAGCTATAATGAATTGTGTGGAAATGCCACATATGCATTTGCATTAAAGAAAGAATTTGAAAAATACTATAATGTAGATGTACTTTCGCTACGCGTTAACTTGTTGCGATCCGAAAATAGACAATATAAAAAATTGGCGCAGCAGCATATTGATGATCTATGTAGTAAACTTAAAGATTATGACTATGTAAATATTCAGCTAGAAGTTGGATTGTTTGGTATAAAAAGAAGAGATATATATAGTAGATTAAAGAAAATTGTTGAGAGTTCTAAAAACCTAATTATTACAATGCATAGAATTGACGTGAAAAATAGTTTTTTATCAGTTGATTTTTTAAAAAAAGTTATAAATTCTCCAATGAAGGCAATAAAGGAATACAGAGATAGCTCATATTATCCAAGCCTATATGCAAAACTAATACTTTTTTTTAAGTATGCTTCTAATGAGCGTAATGTAAATATTATAGTTCATACAAAGAGGGAAAAAGAGATTATTAAGTATATGTTTGGTTTCGATAATGTTTTTGATTTTCCAATAACTTTTTTGAATCGTAATGAGATAAAATATTATTGCGACAAAGCTATAGAAAGTAATAAGGTATTTAGGAATAGGTATAATTTGGGCGATAGCGATGTTATAATAGGCGTGTTTGGTTTTATTAGTGATTACAAGGGGCATTTAACAGCCATTAAAGCATTGAGAATTTTGCCAGAAAACTATAAGCTTATGATTTTTGGAAGTCAGCACCCGCAGTCTATACTAAGCAATAGCGATATTGATCCATATTTAGAAATACTTATAAAGGAAATAAAAAATAGAAGAAAAGGTGATTTATCTAATAGGGTATATTTTTGCGGCTCTTTGAGCGATGATGAATTTATCACCGCGTTGAATCAAGTAAATTTTACTGTTTTGCCATATAAGGAAACGGGGCAATCTGGGTCTGGTGTAGCCTCAATTACATTAGAAACAAGAGCAAAATCAATTTTTTCTAACAATAAGGCGTTTTTTGAACTATCAAAATATGCGCCAGGTGCATTTGAGACATTTGACATCGGGAATTATGTCGAGTTGGCTCAAAAGATATTATTTTATAGAGATAATTATTCAAAAGGGCTAATTGAATATTACGATAAATATAACATTGAGAATAATATAAATTTGCACATTAGTCTGTTTGAAAAGGATAAAAGATGATGTATTTTATATTAAATAACTACCAAAAATTAATTGTAATAGCATATATGGATTTAAAGTTAAAGTATCAAAATAGCTTTATTGGTTTTTCATGGTCTTTTATAAAACCATTACTGCAGTTTTTTGTATACTTTACAGTCTTCGGTGTATTTTTACAAGTAGATACTGATGATGGCTACGCATTAAGATTGTTCTTCGGTGTATTAATATGGACATTTTTTTCAGAAGCGACATCGCTGGGGCTAAATTCATTTGTTGGCAAAGCTTCAATAATAAATAAGATAAATGTCAATAGACTCATACCGCCTATTGCCGCCTTTTTAACGCCATTATTTAACTTTTGTATAAACTTTATTATCTTTATAATTATATATCTGGTTTCATATAATTCTATATCGGATTTTAATATATTTAAATTTTTTATTATTACCGTTTCTTTCCTGCAGATTAGTATATTAATATTAAGTTTAAATATAATCCTATCTTTTTTAAATGTTTTTTTTAGAGATATAAAACAGATTTGGGAAATTGTCCTTATTTATGGCGTTTTTTTAACTCCGATTATTTATAAATTACCTATTCCGAAAGAATATGAAACTTTATATTATTGCACCAATTTATTATCCTTTCCATTAGAAAATATTAAATATTGTTTCTTTAATGGATATACGCCTATTCTAATATATGATATTTGGCTTTGGGTATTACATAGTGCTGTAATTGTATTATTGTTTGTAGTATCATTAGTTATTGAAAATAAATTAAAATCAAAAATTTCGGATTTTCTATGATAGTATTTAAAAGTGTTAGTAAGTCATATAAATCATATAGGGTTCATACAAATTCGTTGAAAAGTTTCGCTATAAATTACAAGAATTATTTTCGAAACATAAATAGCATACCTACTATTGATGTTCTAAATAATATGTCGATGAGTATTGACAATGGGGATATATTATGTATAGTTGGTAGAAATGGTGTTGGAAAATCTACTTTAGCCAAGCTTATAGCAAAGACATCAACTCCTACGAAAGGTGATATTGTTGTAGATGGTAAAGTTATACCATTTTTAGAGCTGGGTGTTGCTTTTAGTGATGAATTAAGTGGTCGTGACAATGCTTTTTTAAATGGCGTATTATTAGGAATGGATATATGCTTTATAAAGGATAATATGCAAGAGATATTTTCATTTGCTGAAATTGAGAGGTTTGTGGATACTCCATTGAAATACTATTCGTCTGGAATGAAAATGAGATTGGCATTTTCAATAGCACGATGTGCCAATGGTGATATATATATATTTGATGAAATTTTAGCAGTTGGCGATGAGAAATTTCAGAAAAAATGCTTTGATTTTTTTGATAATTTACTGGTTAACAAAAAAACAATTATATTTATAACTCATGATATAAATTTTGTAAAAAAGCATGCAACTAAGTTATTGGTTCTAAGGGGTGGTGGAGATTATATCTTAATAAGCAATAAAGAAAAAATTTGTAATTTTACCTTTGAGAGTTTATAGTTTGTATTAATGATGATAAAAAAAGCTTTAATATGCGATTGGCTCAATGTTTACGCTGGTGCAGAAAGATGTGTGGAGAGCTTCACAAATATTTGGGCTGACTTTGAAATTTATAGTTTGATCGATTTTTTGAATGATACAGATAGGTATGGAATATTAAAAAATAAGCATGCCCATACGAGCTTTATTCAAAATTTGCCATTCGCTAAAAGTAGGTATCGTGATTATTTACCGCTTTTTCCATATGCTATTGAGAATTTTAATCTAAGCGAGTATGATTTAATCTTATCCAGTTCTCACGCGGTTGCAAAGGGGGTATTGACTCATTCGGATCAGCTTCATATTAGTTATGTTCATACGCCAATTCGTTATGCATGGGATTTATATTTTGAGTATTTGAAAAATAGCGGGCTGAATAGTGGATTAAAGGGTTTTTTTGCGAAATATTTTCTACATAAAATTCGTATTTGGGATTTGATTTCCACAAATCGTGTGGATTATTTTATTGCAAACAGTCGCTATATTGCCAGTCGTATAAAAAAAATTTATGGTAGGGCGAGCGATGTAATATATCCCCCAGTAGATACCGATAAATTTGAGGCCAAGGAAAATAAAGATGAGTTTTATTTGACTGTTTCAAGGCTTGTGCCATATAAAAAAGTAGATGTTATAGTGGAGGCTTTTTCACAAATTAATAGAAAGCTTGTGCTTATCGGCGATGGTCCAGATATGGACAAAATAAAAAGTAAGGCTAAAAAAAATATAGAAATTTTAGGATATCAAAGCAACGAAACAATAAAGCATATGATGCAAAATGCGAAAGCTTTTATATTCGCAGCCAAGGAAGATTTCGGTATCGCTCCAGTAGAGGCCCAGGCGTGCGGCACGCCCGTTATATGCTACGGCAATGGCGGAGTACGTGAGACGGTGATAGATAACGTCAGTGGTGTTTATTTTTATGATCAAAGCGTTGAGAGCCTACTTGGAGCGCTGGATAAATTTGAACATAATGTGGATAAATTTGATCCATCTTTTATTCGCAGAAACTCACTTAGATTTTCTCGTAAAAGATTTGAGGAGGAGATAAAAACTTACATAGAGCATAAATTTAATGAATTTAAGGCATTAAAATGAGGCAAATTTTATCATTTTTATTGCTGTTGCTAGCTGATATTTTTGTTATTTTTGGCTCTATATTTTTAGGCATTTTTGTCAAAAATCTTATTTATGGAAGCCCGTTATTTTTTGATATATTTACATATCGAGAGTACATCTACGTTTATATTACTATAATATCTTTATTTGCTTATCAGGGTATTTATATTAGGAGATTTGATTTTTGGCATGAAAGCAAAATTATAATAAAAAGTTGCATATTAGGCTTTTTACTTTGCCTTGTGCTTGCGATAGAAAATAGTTTGTTTTCAAAAGTAACCCTATTATTTAGTTTTTTATCTATGATTATACTTTTACCCGGATTTAAATTTATATTCAAACGTATACTTTTTTATGTAGGCATCTGGCAAAAAAAGGCTAGAATTTTATGTGTAGAAAATAGCGAAGAGCTTGAATACGCAATATTTAATAACCATTATTTGGGTTATGTAAAAGCCGTTGGAAAAAGCTATGATGCTCTTTTGATAGGATATAACAATATTAAGCCTAAAACTCTAAATACTATTATAGAACAGAACATAAAGGATAACAAAGAAATCTTATTTACTCCAATACTTAATGGTTATGACTTTTCAAGGGCCTGTGTTTATAATATTTTTAACTCCCGCACGAATCTATTTGCTATTCAAAATTCCCTTCAAAGCAAATTTAATTTAATTTTGAAAAGATTGTTAGATTTATTAATATTATTGCTTGCTTTACCCTTTTTGGTAATCATGTTTGGCGTAGTTATCTTAATCATAAAGGTAAAAGAACCAACCGGCGATATTTTTTTTGGCCAGTACAGAATAGGTTTGGATGGAAAAATATTCAAATGCTATAAATTTCGTTCAATGCATACTGACCAAAGTTTTATGCAAGAATGGTTGGATAAAAATTCGGAAGAAGTAGTATATTATAAAAAGTATAAAAAATATAGAAATGATCCCCGAGTAACTAAAATCGGCAGCTTTTTAAGAAAAACGTCACTTGACGAATTGCCGCAGCTAGTAAATGTTCTAAAAGGGGAGATGAGTCTGGTTGGTCCAAGGCCATGTCTTCCGAATGAAATGGAAGATTTTGGAGAATACCTACCGCTTGTTTTATCTTGTAAGCCCGGGCTTACTGGACTTTGGCAGGTTAGTGGTCGAAGCAATGTGGATTTTGCTACACGAGCCCAAATGGACATATGGTATATGAAGAACTGGAATATTTGGATGGATATTGTAATAATTATAAAAACATTTAAAGTAGTATTCCTTAGGTATGGTGCTATGTAAATAAAGTTTGAGATGAGGTGCTGCAACACCTCATTATTTATAGTTTGCCGCCTTCGACGACAAGTGATTCTGGATTTACACTATCGCCATAGATCGGTTTTAGTGTGGCATCATAGTCTTTGTGGAAGAAATTTTCTTTTCCAAGCTCAATGATCTCATTATTTAGCCAGTCAAGTAAAACTTTGTTGCCTTTTTTAACAGCTGGGGCTATCACGTCCACATCACCAAGTGCTTCAACACCTACGACAAAGCCAGGAGTTTCTTTCGCCCAGGCAAAAAGTAGGGCGTTATCATGCGCTAGTGCAGCACCTCTTTTATCAACCAAAGCTGCAAATGTTTCAGTATTTTGGTCGTATTTTGCAAGCTTAATATCTGGATAATTTTTTGTAAAAAACGCGTCTGCGGTTGTGCCCTTATTTACGATTAAGGTTTTGTCTTTTAGCTCATCGATGCTCTTTATCACCGCACCTTCAGGGCTTACGATGCCAAGCGAAACCTTCATGTATGGAAGCGCAAAGTCAACAACTTGTGCACGCTCAGGCGTTTTTGTGAAATTTGCAAGCGTGATATCTACTTTATCAGCTACTAAAACTTCAACTCTACCAGCAGCCTCGACTAGCTCAAATTTTACCTTGCTCTCATCGCCTAGTAGGTCTTTTGCGATACGTTTTGCAAAGTAAATATCATAGCCTTGGTTTTTGCCGTCTTTATCGACATAGCCAAATGGTGGTTTGTCGCTGAAAACGCCAATTCTTACATATCCGCGCTCTTTGATCTTTGCGATCGCATCAGCTTCGTTTGAAGCAGCTTTTGCCGTGTCGGCACCTTTGTCATTACCACAACCCGTTAGAAAGACGGTAGCGATTAATGCTAATAAGAAAAATTTAAATTTTCTCACTCTTTCTCCTTGTAAAAAAGTTAAATAAATAAGAGCGTTAAATTTTCGCTCTAAACGCATTTTGAAAAAACGGCAAATTATCTCTTATTTTTTCTAAAACGAGAATAAATTTAGAAATTTCTTCGCTCTCTCGCTCTTTGGATTGGTAAAAAATTCCTCTGGCTCGCTGATCTCCACGATCGCTCCAGCATCCATAAATACGATCTTGTTTGCAACCGCCCTTGCAAAGCTCATCTCGTGGGTAACTATTAGCATCGTCATTCCATCTTTGGCTAAATTTAGTATCACGTCAAGCACCTCTCTAACGATCTCTGGATCAAGTGCAGCCGTAACCTCGTCAAATAGCATAATCTCAGGGTTTAAACAAAGGCTTCTTACTATTGCTATGCGCTGCTTTTGACCGCCGCTTAGCTCCTTTGGATAGGCAAATTTCTTATCAAGCAGTCCAACCTTGCTTAACCACATATCAGCCGTTTTTTCAGCCTCGGCCCTATCTCTTTTTTGTACCTTTAAAGGCCCAAGAAGGACGTTGTCTATGACGTTCATATGATCAAAGAGCTCGTAGCTTTGAAAGACCATGCCGACCTTTTGGCGGATCCTTTGCCAATCATTAAATTTAGCATCAATCACTTCGCCATCGATTATTATCTCGCCGCTTGCGATACTCTCAAGTCCGTTTATACATCTAAGAGTTGTGCTTTTGCCACAGCCCGATGGTCCAAGAAGCACGACCACTTCACCGCTTTTAACCTCTAAATTTATATCTTTTAAGGCGTGAAGCTCTCCATAAAATTTATTTATTTTTTTAAGTTCTAATATGTTTTCGCTCATTTTAGCTCCATTTTTCTTCTAGTTTTTTAGATAGTCTTGAGACTGGATAGCAGATCGCAAAATATAAAAAGAATATGAGTGCATATATCCAAAATGGCGCCATAGGATTTATAAATACATTTCGCTCGATGATCTGCTGGCCGACCTTGACTACCTCTACAACTCCAATTAGCACGACGATAGAGGTTGTTTTTATCATACGGCTTAGTAAATTTACAGCTCCAGGCACTAGCCTTCTTGTGGCAAGTGGGATGATGACGTGAGAGTAAATTTGAAATTTGCTAAGCCCAAGTGAGGCGGCTGATTCAAATTGATGTTTTGGTATTGATGTTATTGCGCCACGCACGATGTCCATCATTTCAAAAATTCCCCACAAGCTAAAGACGATGAGTGAGGCCGTAAATGCTGAAATGTGGATATCAAACGCCTTGCTGACACCAAAATAAAATAAAAATAGCCAAACAATCTGAGGCATTATGCGAACGATTTCTAGGCAAATTTTTAAAATAAAATAAATAAATTTGTTTTTCATGCTCATAAGCACGCCAAACACTAAGCCACCGATTATAGAGATAAAGATAGAGATAAATGAAATTTCTGTGCTAATGACTAGACCTTCAAAGAGCCTTAGTAAATTTTGCGTGTCAAATAAAATACTAACTCCTTGCATGTCTTGCCCTTTTTTCGATGTAGCTAAGCCCCAGCGAGACTGGCAAGATGATGATGAGATAGCTCACCACCAGCATAAAGAGTGCCTCGTCTGTTTTGTAGTAAAGTCCGATGAGATCCTTTGCGACGTAGACTAGATCAGCGAGCGCTACGATACTAACGATACTTGTCTCTTTTAGTAAAAATATGACGTTTGCACTGATACTTGGAAGCGCCACGCTAAAAGCTTGTGGTAAGATGACATATCTTAGAAGCTGGTTTTTACTAAGTGCTATGCTAAGGCCTGCTTCTATCTGTGACCTTCTAACCGCTTCAAAACCAAGTCTAAAGCTCTCACTCATGTAGCTACCTCCAAGAAAGCTAAGCCCAGCGACCGCACAGGCAAAGCCACTCATCGACACTCCAAGCTTTGGCAAGCCGTAGTATAAAAAGAAGAGCTGGATAAGAAGCGGCGTGTTTCTTGAGAGTTCGACGTAACAATCAACGAGCTTTGAGAGAAATTTTAGCTTGTAAAATTTCACAGCCATACAAAAAATACCGATTAAAATAGAAAAAACGATCCCTAAAAAGGCGATCTCACAGGTAAGCACCCCGGCCTTTACAAAGAGTGGGTAAAATTTCTCAATAAACTCAAAATCCATAAAACTTTAATCCAATCTGAAAAATGGAGTTATTTTATCTTATAATCATAAATTTAAAACTAATTAGATATGATCTTGCTTTAAATTTAAGCTTGCAAAAAGGATAAAATTTGATCGATCTTTTTCAGATCATCGGCTTTTTAGGGATGATTTGTATCGTGATGGGCTACTTTTTACTTCAAATCGGCCGCCTAAATAGCCGCGATCTAGCCTATCAGATAATAAATTTAGCAGGTGCGGTGCTACTTATCATCTCACTTTTTGTGCATTTTAACCTTGGCTCATTTTTGATAGAGGTCTTTTGGATATTTATTACGATTTATGGAATTTATAAAATTTATAAGGAGAGAGCGTGAGAGCTTACGCAGAGTGGGAAGAGCAGGAGCTTTTGTTTTTATCGCTGCCACATAGTAAGAGCGACTGGGAGCCTTATTTGGAGGAAATTTTAGCTAGTTATGAAGAGCTTGTGGCTGCTATTACGCCCTATCAGAAGGTGGTGCTCATTTGCCCTGATGAGGCAAATTTTTCTAGGTTTAAGAAATTTAAAAATGTTGAGTTTGTAAAGCTTGATACTGATGATACTTGGATCAGAGACTACGGCATGATCGATGTTTGCACCAAGGACGGTGTAAAGAGTTACGACTTTAAATTTAACGCTTGGGGCGGTAAATTTAAGAGCTCAAAAGATGATGCGATAAATTTAGAGCTAGCTAAAATTTACAAAACTAAGCTTGAGCCAGTTGATATGATACTAGAGGGTGGCAGTATCGAGTTTAACGGCGATGGCGTGCTTTTAACCACCTCAAAATGCCTGCTAAATGAAAATAGAAACAAAGCACTTAGCAAAGAGCAGATCGAAGAAAAATTAAAAAATTTATTTGGCTTAAAGCGTATCATCTGGCTTGAAAATGGCTTTATAAAAGGCGATGACACAGATAGTCACATCGATACTTTAGCGCGCTTTATCACGCCTGATACGATAGCTTACGCAGCTTGTGATGACAAGAGTGATGAGCACTTTGATGAGCTAAAAAGGATGGAGGATGAGCTTAAAAAAACTGGCTTTAAGCTACTTGCTCTGCCGCTTCCTAAACCTAAATTTTATGATGGCAAAAGGCTTGGCTGCACCTATGCAAATTTCATCTTTATAAATGGTGCCTTGATCGTGCCAACATATAACGACGAAAACGATGAAAAGGTGCTAAATTTATTAGCCCGTGCACTTCCAGATAGAAAGATCATCGGTGTAAATTCGCTAGTTTTTGTGCGTCAAAATGGCTCGCTTCACTGCTCAAGCCAAAATAGATACAAAAGGTCTTAACTTTGTCAAGTCCGTTTGATTATGAGTTTAACCGCATAAATAAGCAGGAGTGCACGCAGGGCGAAAACAAGGCAGTTATCGCAGCTGGAGCTTGCGCCTTTTTGCTAGCACTTGTGAAATTTACAGCTGGGCTTTTTAGTGGCTCGGTCGCTGTGCTTGGCTCAGCGATTGACTCGATGCTTGATTTTATAGTTTCGCTTTTAAATTTATTTGCGCTTAGAAAGTCAAGAAAGCAAGCTGATGAGAGATTTAACTTTGGCTATACAAAGTTAGAGGCGTTGGCAGCGCTATTTGAGTGCATCATCATCGTGGTGGCTGCTGGATATATATTTTATGAGAGTATTAAAAAATTTAGCGAGCCAAATTTAGAGATAGACCTTGGCTTAAGCCTTGGTGTGATGGTTTTTTCGGTAGTTGTGACGTTATGTTTGGTGCTATTTTTAAACCAAATTTCTAAAAAAAGTGGAAACCTTATCATAAAAGCAGACGCACTGCACTATAAGATCGACCTTTTTAGCAACCTAGCAGTCATCATCTCGCTACTTATCATTAAATTTAGCGGATTTGTGATGATAGATGCGATCTTTGGTATCGTGATAAGCGGCTACATCGCTCAAAGTGCTATAAATTTAGGTAAAGACGCCTTTGGTATCTTGTTAGATCATGCAGCAAGCCCTGAAGTCACAGAGGGGATCATCAAGATGATAAAGGCAAAAGAAAGAATTTCTGATTTTCACTATCTAAACACAAGGCAGAGCGCAAATACCATATTTTTAACGCTGCATTTAGTTTTTGACAAAGATATCTCGCTTTACGATGCGCATGAGGTGGCCGACTCGCTTGAAGCTGAGATAAGAGAGAAATTTAGGGATTATTCGTGGCAGATAACCACGCATTTAGACCCGTACAACGACAAAGAAGGGAAATGAGATGAAAGTAGCACTACTTCAACAAGAATTTAAAGGCACAAAAGAGGCGACTATCGCAAGGACACTTGAGCTAATCGCAGAGGCAAAAAAAGGCGGTGCCGATCTAGTTGTCTGCCAAGAGCTGCACCAGACGCAGTACTTTTGCCAAAGCGAGGATACAAATTTCTTTGATCATGCAAACGAGTGGCAAGAAGATGTCGCTTTTTGGGGCAGGGTGGCAAAAGAAAATGGCGTTGTTTTAGTCACTTCGCTTTTTGAAAAGAGGGCTGACGGACTTTATCACAACACCGCCTTTGTCTTCGAGCGTGATGGCAGCGTGGCTGGCAAATACCGAAAAATGCACATCCCTGATGACCCTGGATTTTACGAGAAATTTTACTTCACGCCTGGCGATATCGGCTTTGAGCCAGTTGAAACCAGCCTTGGCAAGCTTGGCGTTTTGGTCTGCTGGGATCAGTGGTATCCAGAGGCGGCAAGGCTCATGGCGCTAAAAGGGGCGAAAATTCTCATCTATCCAACTGCTATTGGCTGGTTTGAGGGCGATAGTGATGATGAAAAGTCAAGGCAACTTGAAGCATGGGTGGCGGTGCAAAGAGGCCACAGCGTGGCAAATGGCCTGCCAGTGGTCGCAGTAAATCGCGTCGGCTTTGAAAAAGATGATAGCGGCGTGATGGATGGGATAAAATTTTGGGGAAATAGTTTTGTTTTTGGGCCACAAGGCGAGCAACTTTTCCGTGCAAATAGCACAGATGAGCAGTGCAAGATCGTTGAAATAGACATGAAAAGAAGTGAAGAAGTCCGCAGAATTTGGCCATTTTTAAGAGACCGCAGGATCGATGCCTACGCAAATATCACAAAGAGGTTTATCGACTAAATTTAGAGCTAGAATTTCTAGCTCTTTTAAAATGCAAATTTCTTATCTACTATGCGGACTATCCTGCCGCCAAGCCTCTTTGCCTGCTCTTCATTGTGCGTGGTGATGATGATCGTATATTTTTGCGACAAGCTTTTTAAAAGCTCTTCTATAATCAAGACATTTTTCATATCAAGCGACGAACAAGGCTCATCGAGCATGAGCACTTCAGGCTTTGTAGTTAGCATCCTTGCGATGCAAAGTCTTTGCTTTTGACCGCCTGAGAGTTTGCTAGCTGGCATATCAAGGTCATTTATCTCATCAAGTAAATTTACGCTTTTTGTGAGGGGGTATAGAAAATGAGAGTGAGAAATTTTAGCGCGAAATTTTTGAAAGCACGTAAAATAGGCACCTTAAAAAGTTTCACTCTCAGTTGTAATGCAAAAATTCAGCTGCAAGAAAAATCCCTATAATCCCAAATCGTCCGTTTTGTCCCAAAAAAGCGGAAAAATTTAACATCGCAAAAAGACTTTAAATACCAAATAATCGACTTTTAAACACCTTTTAAAGCGTCCCAAAAATCGTCCCAAGATTTTACGCATCAAGGACATATACCGCTTAAGGTTTGCCGTCAAGAACATAGATAAAATTTAAAAATATGGGTATTAAGACACAAAAAAATGCAAAAAATGTGTCTTAATTAAACTTAATGTGTCTTAAATGTATCAAGAGACGATATATTCAAAAGCTTATTAAGACACATCGCAAAAATATCACAATTCAAAGGCTTTATTCTTAAAAATTTGGTATTCTTGATTAAGACACATTTTAAGTTTATTTTAAATAATACATTTAATCACTTTGCCGATAATTTGGCAGGACTCATACGTGTCTTCATCTAGCTCAAAGCTTTCGTAATCTTTGTTCGTGCTTTTGATATATAAATTTCCGCGTGGCGTTTTTTGAAGTATTTTTACCATTAAGTTGTCGTTATACATTATCACATACAAGCCGTCGCCTTTAAATTCTTTTGTTTTTTCAAAAATAACCCAGTTGTCTGGATGAAGCATCGGCACCATAGAATAGCCGTCAACTTGAGCCATACGTAGTTTTTCATTTTTCATTATAGTTTTAAAAAAAGTCGCTGGAACAAAGAACTTATCATCTTCGTCTATAACATCGACTTCTGTTATGTCTACGCTAGTGCCTGCACCGACTTTTTGGTTTATTTTTTTTATCCAGTAGCCATCTGCATTACTTTGTTTTTGCATACTTTTACATACTTGATCAAATTTTTTAAATGCTGCGTCTGGTATAGAATTTCTATTAATCCATTTATCCATTGCTGGTCTCTCAACACCTAATTTCTCGCGAAGCTCTTTATCGGTCTTTATATTCAGACTAATTTTCCATCTATCTAAAATTTCTCTTGAGCTTTGATCCATAAACACCCCTTTTATAAAAAAGTATGCAAAAATTTAAAATATATCTTGACAATGTATGCAAATGTCTGTATAATTCTTTCAAATCTACGAAAAATTATATCTTATTTGAGATTAAATCTTTCAAAGGTTCGAAATAGTTCTTTAAATTTTCATTGTTAAGTCGGCAGAAAGGCAAGAAATGAAAGTCATATTTTGTGGTTCCGAGCCGAGCGAGTCTAGCTTTAGCGTTAGACAACGACTAGGCAAAGGTGCAGAGAGGCTGCTCGCGGTTTTGAGCCAAGGCGGATATTCAAGGGAGCTTGTGAGATACTGCGATAGAGTCTTATATAGACATATAGACTCGATCAATACTCAAGACAAGCAAACGTGTGATGAGTATGCGAAAAAGCTCTTAGATATGAGTTATAAAGTCTTGTATAGTGGATTAAGTTGGCGTAATCAAGTAGATGTAGCCCGAGAAATTCGCGATCTTGTTCACTAGGTATGTCTTTGTGCGACGCATTTAGATACGGCTCATCCATAACTTCGCTAAATTTATACGAAAATTGATAATTAGCAGGTATAAAATAGTCTTTTGGATGAGCTATGCTATCGTCGTGCAAAAGCATTCTAGCGCTAGTGTCTATACACTTAAACTGGTAAGCTAGTATCTCAAATCTAGGCGGTGCGATAAGCATATCGTTATCCTGAAAACTTTTAAGCTCATCAAAGAAAAATCTTCCGCCATCATCTATCTCTTGGAAGTCTCTTTCAAACTCTATCCTAGTATAAAAGTATGCGTTGGCATGCTTTTTGAAAAGCTTGTGAAATTCTTTACTAAGCTTATAGGCAAGCTTAGGCAATGCGCCAGCATAGAACTTCTCGCCGCAATGATAGCACTCAAAGGTATCTAACTTTAACGTGGTTATGGATATCGCCGTAGCTTGCTTGCACTTAGGGCAAGCGAAGTTCATCTTAGCTTCGTGCATATAAATCCTTATTTATGGTCTTAAAACGAGATTATAACTAAAAATTTAATAAGCCGACTTAGCAATGAAAATCATAAGAAAGGAGCACAAAGTGATAAAGAAATACTTCACCGATAACTGCATAAGCATAAGACAGTGGGCTAAAAAACACAATCTTAGTGAGAGAACCACATATATGGTGATAAGTGGTCAAGTGGCAGGTAGTAAAAATTTCGCTACTTCAAGAAAGGTGTTTGAAGTGCTTTTAAGTGAGGGCATAATCAAAGAGCTTCCAAGTGGTCTTAAAAAAGAACAAGAAGAGAGTAAGGCTAGCTAAATGATCTATGTCGAAACTGCTGTGGCTGCTGAAATTTTCGGCGTTTCTTTGAGTGCTCTTAAAGAAGCCGCCAGACGCAATTCTCAAAAATATCAGTTCGTCCGTATAAAAGACGCCGGCATCAGAAGCCGTGGTGGAGCAAAGCTGCTGTTTGCGGTAGAGATCGCGGATATAGATGCAGCGATAAAAAGCGGCAAAGCAGATAAAGATGTATGCGTGTACATAGAGGACGGCTCGGAGCAAAGCGGATTTAGACAGATAAAATTTAGCGAGATCAAGGGCGGCGGCAAAAACAAAGAGAGTGCTAGCGACGGTAAAAAAGAGAATTTAAGCAGGGAATACGCAGTGCTGGACGATGGCGAAAAAGAGGAAATAAATGAAAAAATCAAAGTGCTAAAAGAATATGAAGAGGCTAAAAAACAAGGCGTGTCATGTAAAAAGTTTTGCGAGGACAGCGACATAAGTGAGGCAAACCTTTTTAGATGGCAAAGGGCTTATAAGGAAAAGGGCGCGGCGGCGCTAATAGACAAACGAGGCAAACATAGGAAAAATGCCAGCGTGCTTGAAGAGTGGATGAAGGAGTTTATACTTGAAAATTTCCGTGCTTACGGCGCAGGTGGGTTAAATATAACAGAGCTTTACCGTAGACTCCATCAAGAGTATTTTAGGCGCAGAGGCGAAGTGCATAATTATCCGAAATTTCTAACCGGAAAGATAAAACCGCTCTTTGACGCAGGCGTAATAAAAAGATACCTAGACGGCTATTACGCCATTAACAAGCTTGAATACATAATGATCACGAAAGGCGAAGATAAAGCGAAAAGCTACTTCCAGCCAGCTCTGGGCGATCAGGGCGAGATGATAACCAGACGCAATCAATGCTGGCAAATAGATAGCTCACCGCTTGACGTGATGGTAAGAGACGGAGAAAAAGGAGAGGCTATACGAGCCAATATCCTTAGCATCGTGGACGTATATAGTGGCAGATGTGTGGCCAGTATAGAGAGAAAATCAAATGCCCTGGGCCTTGTAAGGCTCATGTGGAAAGCACTTAATAAACTGGGCAAACCAGACTACATAAAGGGCGACAACGGTAAAGACTACCTAAGCGACCAGTTCCAGCATCTACTAAACGGTCTAAATATCGACTACGATAGAGCCATAGCATATAGCGGCGACGAAAAGGGCTTTGTAGAGAGACACTTTGGGGTAATGCAGCATGCGGGCATCTCTCAAACGCCGGGGTATATAGGATTTAACCTAGCCATGAGAGAGGCAATCGAGCAAAGAACGCCTAAAAAAGACAGATCCGCAAAAGACGAGCTAGGACTTGTTAAAAAGACCAACCTTAAATACCTACTAACGCTAGATCAGGTAAGGGTTAAATTTGAAGCCGAGGTGCTTAAATGGGACATAATGAGTGTAGGACGCAAAAAATCAAGCCCGATGGATCGTTGGAATAGCGATACGACTCCGTTAAAGGGAGTAAGAAAGGAGGAATTTATGTTACATGCGGGGGGATTGGAGTCTAGAACGGTAGGCAAAAAGGGAATTAGTTACGATGCAAGAGAATTCGGCTCGCCGTTTCTCCCGGCCGTAAAAACGCCAGTACTAGTTAGCGAAAACATAGACGACGTAAGCTCGATATTCGTGTTTGATTTGGAGGGGAATTTCATCTGCGAAGCAAATGATAAAGAGATATGTCCTATGAGCGCGGAAACATATAAGGCCGTTAAAAAGGTCTTTAAAGACGATATGAAAGCTATCCGCGCTGTCATAAAACGTGCTGAATTTAGCGAATTTACGAGACTAAACGTAAATTACGATCTCGAAGTAATGCTTGAAGCCCATAAAGAGGCGTTAAAACCTGAAAACTTCAAATACGAGGACGATGACAAGATAGAGACGCTAAAAGAGACCATGAAACGGCAAAAAGAGGTAAATAACATAATAAACGCTGGATTTGATTACGATAAATTAAACGAATTTACCGCAGAGCGAACGACTAAAAAGAAATTTTCCGTAGACGACGCCATAGAGATAGCAAGCGGAGAATAAAAATGCTTTCAAGGTCGTTTAAAGTCCTATTAAACGGCGTTTAAAACATTTAAAAACCGAAATCAAAGGAGGAAAAATGCAGTTAGCAGACAGAATAAAAGACTTCATCGAAGCCAATAAATCAAGCGGCATGAGTCAAAACAAATTCGCTACGGCTTTGGGAATAAATCCCGCGTATATCTCAGGATATATAAAGGAAGGCTCTAGCTACAAGTATGCTGATAAAGTAGAAGAGCCAGCTAAAAACTATCTTGACAATTTTATCCAAAAAGTGGACGTTTTACAAGACGAGCTGCCGTTCGTAAAAACCAAGGATGCCAAAAGCATACACGCGGTGATCGGCTGGGCGGTGCAAGATAGAGATATGGCAATGATAAGCGGAGTAGCTGGCAGTGGGAAGACAAGAGCAGTTCGCGAATACGTGAAAACGCATCCAGACAGCATACTAATCGAAGCCACCATAAATACGTCCGCAAAGAGCCTTTTTAAAATTTTAGCTAGGGAGCTTGGGTTAAATGACAAAGGAAGCATAGACGAGCTGATACGTCAAAGCGCCGAAGCCCTAAAAAAGGTAAGCAGAACGATCATCATAGATGAGGCCGAGCATTTGCCTTACCGCGCGCTTGAAAGCTTGCGCAGGATGCACGATTTTAGTCGTGCTACTCTGGTGCTCGTGGGTACAAACAAGCTACTAATAAATTTAACCGCTTCAAAGAGCGGAAACGAGCTAGAACAGCTAAGCTCGAGAGTCGGAAACAAATGGATACTAGGCGGACTTTCCTATGTAGACGAAGACAAGAAAAAGATAAGAGACGATCTAGAAGCAGTTTGCAAAAACTTCGGCGTAACGCAAAAATCCTGCATCGATCTAATAGAATCGCTAGCTAAAGGAAATTTTAGAAAGACCGAAAAGCTACTAAGAAGGGCGAAGATGCTAAGCGAATACGCAAAGACCCCTATAAATGAAGACGTAGTCAAAGAGGCTACGAAGATGCTGCTTTTATAGTTGTAACGGTTGCAATAGTTGTAAGGAGTAAAAAATGATGAACGTAACGATAAACTCTCTTGAAAATCGCGCGGTGGAGCAAACGCAAGCGGCTGGTCTAGTTAGACTGGTAAGAGAATTTGAAGAAAAAGGATTTGAAATGAGAGTAAGTGCTAAAGGTGAACTATGGGGCATAAGGCGCGGAAACATGATAAAGGGTCAAAAGGCAGACTACTCAAAGAGCATGTTTAAGTTAGTAGGCAAATATATCATAAGAACCGCCGACGGCAAAGTAATCGATACGGCGGCTTAGGTTTGATTTTTCGGGAGCTCTACGGAGCTTCCTATAAAGTTAAATTTTAAGAAAGGAGAAACACCGATGGGTAAAACTACGATGCGCATGGTTTACGTGGCTACGCCCTATGCGGGGCTAAGCGGCGTAAGCGAAACAAACCGCCCATTTTTAGCTAGATATATAGCCAAAAATGTTTGCGCAAGAGTAAGAGAGGCGGGGTATATACCGATAAGTCCGGTACTAGCTTTTAGCGATATATTCGACGAGCAAAAGGATAGGGAATGCGTGCTTGATGCTGGACTTGAGCTACTTAGCCACTGCTCTTACGTATATTTTTATGATTTGCACCCAGACGCTTTTAATAGCGAGGGTATGCGAAAAGAAAGAGAATATGCAAGAGAACTTGGAATTAGCGAGCTTGATTTAGACGGTGGATTGTGGATTGATTGATGGCGTTGCGGATAGTTAAAAAGCAAAGAGCGAATTTAACTGTCTGCTTAAAATACAGATACGTCTTAAAAGTAAGGCATATCAAGAAATTTAGAGCAGAAAGAGAGGAAAGCATGCAAATAAACAGTTTTAGCGACGTAGACGTCGCTTTAAAAAGACTATGCGAAGTAAGCGTAGGTATAGAAAAAATCAATGGCGAAGTAACGCTTGAGTGCAACCGTATAAAAGAAGCTAGAAAGAGTGAAGTTGAAAGACTTGAGAGTGAAAAAAGCTTTTTAGAGCAACAAATCACACTATTTTGTGAAGACAATAAGGCTGAATTTGCCGAAAAACGCTCTAAGGAATTTACCTTCGGTGAGATCGGATACCGCATAAGCAAAAGCGTAAGAGTACCTACCGTAAAAGCCAAGCTTGAGAGTTTGCTAAACTCCATAAAGGCGTTTGGGCTAGGTAAAGAGTGCATCATATACGAGGAAAAGCCTAACAAAGAAGCGCTTGCAGAGCTAAAAGACGAGGATTTGGTAAAGCTCGGTCTTAAAAGAGTAGTGAAAGATAATTTTAGGATAGTACCTAAAATAGAGAGTTTGGAGGTAGGGAAATGAAAGAAAGCGTGTTTCAAGGCCTGTGGCATAACTTTAAGGGCTTAAGAGACGGCAAAAATAGACTTTTGCCTAGATTTGTAAGGCGAGCGAAGTTAAGAATTCGCGTTAAAGGGCTTTGAGCCCTTTAAAATACGTTTAATTCGCTGTTAAACGTATTTTAAAAGGTTTAAATTTTTGAAAGGAGCAAGCGTGACGAACGAACAGTTTGAAGAGATCAAAGAGCTACTAAAGCTCTATAGGAAACAAAAAGCTACAACTATAAAGAAGTGCAAAGAGGAGTTTAGCGAGCGATTTAATAGTGCGTTTTTGGACTATCAAGCGGCGTTTTGCAAATATGCACAAGAGACGAGCTTGCAGCAATATCCACCCAAGTATTATATCGACTCACTTTGCGCTATGGCCGTAGTCGCTATCAATGCAGGACGTGAGGGATTCTTCTGCCATATAGGCTTTTACACAATCACCACTCACATAAGATATATTTTCGACGAGATAGCTAAGCGCGGACAAAATCCGTACGAGTGTATGAAAAAATTTATAAAGGAGAGATCATGCTAGGTTTTTTGACGTGGGGACTAATTTTAAACGTTTATGCTTTTATCGTAACTCTCATTGCTACCAAGATAGTAATTCCTAAATCGGAACGGAAAAGAGATTCTAAAAATATAGTTATAGCAGCGATAACTGTAATGCTAGTTCCTTACATGATGATGGCCTTATGTCTATATGTCATGATAGTCCTAGCAGTTTGTAAATTTGACTATGAAGAGTTGAAGAAATTTAAAGAGAGGACAAAAGGGCTTTAAGCCCTTTAAAGAGCGTTTTAAACTATTTTTAACGCTCTTTAAAAGGTTTAATTTTAAGGAAAGACGGTTTGACAACTAAACAAAGAATTCATCTTAATAATCTACACGAAAAAAAGAGAGCATCGTATCAAGCTAAACTTAATAATGTTCTAAGCTACGATCTTAGTTTTTACCGCTTTAAAAACGGAAAGCTAAATGTGTCAAAACTAGCTAGATGTAGTGGTTTAAGCCGTGGATTTTTAGAAAAAGAGCTGTGGAAAAAAGGATTATAATGAGCGAAATTTTCGAGTTTTTAAAAAGTTCTAGCCTAACTAAGGATAGTTTCAACGAAAAGGTCGAGTTTTTGATAGATGGCTTTTTGGTAAAGCAGCTAATCACACTGATCTACGCTGACGGCGGCACGGGCAAAAGCTACATGGCCTTTGCTCTAGCTAAAAAACTTTGCAAAGAGGGTCAAAGGGTGTTTTTCATAGACTACGACAACCCAGTAGGCGTACTCAAACAACGCGGCGTAGATAGGTTACTTATAGAAAGCTACGAGAATATGAATTATATCCAGCGTTCCACTTTGGAGCTTTGCGGATTCGAGCTTGTTTTAAAGCTAGAAGAAAACGCCGTAGGCAAAGCTTACAAAGATTGCGTTTTTATCCTGGATAGCTTGCGGGATTTCGTAGACATCAATAACGACAACCGCATAAACAGACTGTTCGGCGCGCTCAAGAATTTACGCGAAGCGGGAGCTACCGTGATCATTCTGCACCACTCCAACAAAGACGGCAAAAACTATCAAGGCAGTAACCATATAAGGAATTCTCTCGACGTTATGTATCATCTACTAAAACGCCCTAGCAAGGAAAACGAGTTAAATTTCTTACTTGAAGTAGCCAAAGAAAGAGCCGGAGTAAAAGATAGCGGTTTTTGCGTAAAAACGCTAAATTTAGAACTAAACGAGCTTGACGTGGAAGTAGCTAGAATGAGCGAATACGAGCTAAATTTCACTACTCTAGCACAAAAGATACTAGCCGGCGGCGAGGCAAATAAGACCGAGCTGTTAAACGCTATGAACTACGAAAAAGACGATAGAACGGCTAGGGATTGCCTGGATAAATTCGACGGCAAGCTATGGTTTAGCCGTAAAATGGGCAAGAGCGTGATATATAGTTGCAAGTCGGAGACTACAACCGATACAACTATTACAACTATAAGGGAAAATACCTTAAATTTGGCGGTTTGAGATGAATACGAGCGAACTAAAAAAATACTATATAAAAATGATACAAACATTGAAGCACAACTATTTCGTGGATGACGAGTGTAGGAAAGTATATTTACGGGCGCAATTTGGCAAAGATAGCCTGAAAGAGCTAAGTATAGAGGAGCTTAGGGTCGTGCTAGAGGTCGTGGGATATAAGCCCCATAAAGACGCAAATTTTAAAAGACCTGCGCGAAAAACCAAAGCAACCCGCAAAACCAAAGCAAATAAAACGTCTAGCCCTTCTTTTGTGGCCGGCGAAGATCTAACGCCAGCTAAAGGCAGCCTATACGCGACCAAAAAGCAGCTTGAAACTATTGTTGGTATTTGGGAAGAGATAGCCAACGTAAAAACGGGCATGGCTTTAAGAGAGTTCATCTTTAGAATAGTTAAAATCAGACCTTTGCATCTTAAATTTCTATCAAGGAGTGATGCCGCCGACGTCGTGCAAGCCCTTATTCAAATGAAAGATAAATATTACAAATGATAAATAGCTTCGATATATTCGCCGAGTTCTACAACCGCGTCAAAGAGAGCGAAAGCATGGCCGACATCATCAAAGAATACGGCGGAGCAAATATTTACGTGCCAAGCTACAAAGGTACGTTTAGAAACTACGATATACTCAAAGAATACGAAGAAAGCATAAAGCTAGGTAAACCAAGCCCGGTCGTCATTCGCGAGATCGCCGCAAAACATAACCTAAGCTATAACAGCGTTTGTGCCATAATCAAAGAGATAAGAGCCTAGTTTGTTCGAGTAAGTGTGTCCTCTTTCCTACGCTTTTCTTTAAAATCTAACCCGTAGAGACTTCCGCCTTTAACCCTTTTTTGACAAAGTACTCCCAAGAAACTATAATGCGCCCTAAAAAGGCCTTTAAAATGCTTAAATTGCTAATATTTGCGAGCCTGCTATTTGCTTGCGCCTTTGCGGACTATGAGGCAAAGGTAGTAAAAATTTCAGACGGCGACACGATAAAAGTCTTGACTACGGATAAGCAAGAGATAAAGATAAGGCTTCACGGCATAGACGCCCCGGAAAAGAAGCAACCTTTCTCGCGTTTATGCAAACAAGCTCTGGATGATAAAATAGCCGGAAAGATCGTAACCGTAGCAGGGGATAAAAAAGACAAGTATCAAAGGACTATAGCAAAAATATTCCTTGACGGAGAAGATGTGAATAAATTTATGGTCAAAAACGGCTACGCTTGGGCTTTTAGGAAGTATTCCAAGGAGTATGCAAATGATGAAGCGTATGCCAGGGATGCAAAACTAGGCCTTTGGCAAGAAGATAGTCCGACTCCGCCTTGGGATTTTAGAAAAAAGAGAAGAAACTAGACTACTACCTAAAGCTATCCTTTATGAAATTTATAGCTACTTTTTTTACGACTTCTTCGGTTTTATCCGGCAATTTGCTGCTCTTATCTACCGGCAAGAACGGGCGAGCCGCGATTCTTACGTTTTTACTTCGTCCCGCCTTATTGGTGCCGAATTGATGAACTAGCCCGTAAGCAAAGCCGTTTTTATTCGTATTATTAGATACCGTGGCTTTTTTATCGTCTGCTTTAACTATCCATTTATCCGCTAAATTTCCGTCCGATCTTAAAATATTAGATGACTTTCCTAGTTTTTGTTTTTGCCTAATCGTACTAGGTTTCAAGGCCTGCCATTTTTGTCCGAACGGACTGCTCTCGTTCTCAAAACTAGCTTCTATTTCGTTTTGTAAGATATTGCCTAGAGTTTGCATTAGCGGCTTGGTTTTTTTGTCGATATTTTGCAGAGATTTTAGCTTCGTTTGTAGCTCTTCTAGGCCTTTAACTTCTATCATTTGCCTTTATTCCTTGAGAGTGGTATAATTATACAAAGTAGATAAGAGATGGCCCAGATTTGGCAGGGTTCCAGTTGCAAAAGCAAGCTGTATATGACTTGGGTTCGATGCCCGGCCTTATCTACTTTATCTTTATATATCTTTTTTTATCTTTCAAAATAGCTTTATAATTTTCTACGGGTATCCTCGTAATAGTCGCTATAAAATTATCGGTTTTAAATTTTTTAAGCGTATAGTCTAGGCGGATGACGGCGTAATTTATCATGTTATCGTTTTGTAGGCTATTATAAAAATATAGTAAAACATTGTCCTTTTTATCGTAAAATACGCGTTTAGCTTCGTCAAATACGCCTACTACGGCTTTTATTTCATCGATATTGGGCTCTTTTCCCTTCGGCTTGCTATCTCTCGTGATGTGCGAGATGGTGTTTTGATAAACGGCTATACTGGATGCTTTGGGCTCTACGTCGATGATTTTTAGATTTTTCTTGATACTTTGCTTTAACTCCCCTACTTGAGCCACCTGATAAATTTTATCTTTGATGATTTTACCGCCAATTACGGCATTTACCATATCATCTAAGCTTTTTTGCCAAACATAAATATCTCTTTCATGCTCGAAGTTTTCTAATGTCTGCTTTAAATTTTTCTTTGCTAGACTTGATGTAACGGCATCTAAAACCTTATCTTGCTTGCCTTTTAAAATTTTATCCGTTTTATCGACTTTGCCTGGATTATACGCAAAGTCCTTTTCTGCAGCTTGGGGCAAAAACGATCCGTCGGCAAGCGGCACGATGCCTCTAGCTACGCATTCGGCCTCTGTAAGCACCTGCACCTTGCAGCGGCACCCCCAGCCGTTTGGCGGATAGTTGGTATCCCAAAATTTATCAGTTTTAGGTAGTGTCTTGCCGTGAAGCTTTCTATGAGCTTCTCTTGTTCTGCTATCAAGCACTGCTGTATAACGGAAGTATTCGCCAAGGCTTTGCATCTGGCTTTCATACCTAGCCTTAGCGTAGGCCGTTCTCATATTGGTGTTAAATATAGTTCTTAGCCGCCTATTGCCTACGTAAATCTCTTTTTCTTCGCCAGTCCTTGGGTCTTTTACCTTGATATTTCCTAGCCAGCCTTTCTTTGCTAGCATAGACTTTACATTCTTTTTCCACTCGTCAAACCCGACGCCCTCTTTAAAGGCTTTGGTGAGCGAAGCCTGTGTATCCTTTAAAAGATCTAAATTCATCATCTTTGCGACGGTAAAAGCCTTTTTATGGGCGTCGTGCATGATCTCGTCGTAATCAAAGTGTGCTTCTGGCTTTTTGCTCTTTAAATATTCATAAACCGCCGTAGGCTCCTCGAAAAAACTAAAATTCATCTACATATCCTAGCATTTGGGCATTTGCTACAGCTCTAAACATTAGTGATTCAAGCCTCTCAAATGGCAAATCATAAAGCTCGTAAAGCTTATCGAAGGCCTCTTCGTAAGTCTCGCTGCTTGCGATTAGTTTGTTTAAGACTGCTTCTATCTCGCCGTCTTCTACATCCATCTCGTCCGTGGCTTTATCAAATCTATCTAAAGCCTTTAAAGAGCCTTTTAAGGCTGCTAAATTCGCTTTGTTAGCTTTTAAATTTTTATCTTGCGCCCCGGCATTTTCGTCGATCTCGATATTGTAAGTCGAGGTTATATATTTTTTGGTCGGAGCAAAGCCCATATCGTATAGTGTCTTGTCTCTTGTAGCGCGCTCGGTATTAGGAGCGTCTTCGTCGAATAGTTTGGCGTAAATCTCGCCGTTATAGCCGTTGATCTCCTTAAAAAAGCTTATGGCCTTGTTCATCACAAAGATTAAAATTTTAGCATCGTTTGCGGCCAAATCCTCTCTGATTTCATTATGCGTCTTTGCCGCGGCATAACTGCCTTCTTTTACGTCGCTAGTCAAATTTGCGCCTAAAATGGCCTTGCTGATTTGATTGTCGAGGTATGCGGGAAGTCTCGTAAAATCTACGTTTGAGGTAGGCTGCACCAGCGTGATCTCCTCGTCCGTATCTATGACCGCGCTATCGCCGCTAAGCATAGCTTGCACTTCCGCAGCCATTTCGTCGGGCTCGTAGCTAGTTTTTGCTATCGCCCAGGGCGATCCGAATTTTTCTAAAAATCTAAACCAAAACTTCAAGCTGGCGTTTTTCATTTTAACGGGGAAATAGAGCTTTTTAAGTAGCCCATCTCCGTATACTTTTCTAAAATTCGCTCTGTTTAATGCATATATAACTTTTAAAGGCGGAATACTCTGTTCGCTTCCGCCGGCGCTAAACACGAACTCGCCCACGTCGTTAAATTTAAATTGCCTAAAATCACGCTGCACGAGTCTTGGGTATACAAGCCCTTCTTTTTCTTTGTAGTTAACCTCGAATACGTTTAGCCCGTAAAGATAGGTCTCTAAAATTTGGCTGACGACGTCGGGATTAAAAATCTTTTTAAATTCGTCTTTAATTTTTTCATCGTCGCAAACGATTTGGATCTCTTTTTTCTCGGTCACGGACTTGCGGCTCACGTCGCACTGCGTAACGGTAAGATCGGCTAGTATCATATCCATATCGTCGTCGCCAATGCTGGAAACTCCCGTATTTATCAGCAAATCTATCAGGGTACCGTTTTGGGGGATGAGAGCCGCCTTCTTGCGCTGTGGCTGCTCGGATTTATTTTTAAATAATTTGTCAAATATCATCTTATGCGCCTTTTTACTTTCTTTTTTAGTTTTGTTAAGTCGTATGCGCCCGCCAAGCTGTCGGGCGCGTCGTCGTGCTTGGCTTCGGGATACTCCGTAAGCTGCTCGATGAGCAGGCTTTGGCTTTGATGAAAGAGTATTTCGCCGTCTTCTATAGGCACTTCAAGCTCCTCTATTCTTTGACCTTTGCTTGCGGTATTATTCACGCCTTTTAAAGGTAGTTTAATGCCTATCTCAAAGGCCTTTTCTCTGATCCATCCTCTAAAAAACTCCTGCCCGCCGTTACTCTCTATCGCACAAACGCGGCATTTATAGAGCTGATTAAGCCTGATGATCTCTTTAATAGTCTTTTTGGTCTTCATGACCTCTACTATGCTTTCTGCCACGTAGATCTTGGCTTCTGCCCTGCTTACTCCTAACACCGTTATAGCCGTGTAGTCGCTCTTTTTCTTTTCTCCTGCTGGGTCGATATACATCACAAAATAATCGCACCTTGGAAGCTCACGATAAAAATGCATACTCTCTTTGGTGAAAATTTGAGTTTCGCTACGCGGATCGTTTTGCTGCTCTTTGTTGAAGCTTTTTAAGTTTTCGGCGCGCTTTTGCATGAGTTTTAAAATCGGTAGCGCATCCTGCCAAAGCACCCGCGCCCCGTCGTCCATAAGGGCTTTGTTTTTTAAATAAAACGTTTCGCTAGCCTCTTTTGAGACGTTTTTGTAAAGCTCGCTCCATCTCTCCCATAAATCTATACGCTTTGGGTAATTTATGATGCTTTGGTACTTTTTGGCATTCCAAAATTTAAGCTTGAGCTTCCTAGCTAAAACGCTATCTGCGTGAAGTACGGTGCCGATATAAAGCACGTCGAGGCTACCGTCTACGCTACCCAAATTTAAAACCGCTTCGTCTAGCCACTCCTCGAGCTTATCGCGCTGCTCTTTACTGCGCACGTTGGTGTCATTTTCTAGGTCGTCTAGGACTACTAGATCGGGGCGGTATACGCCGAACTTCACACCGCGCAGTCTTTTACCCGAGCCAAACGCCTTAAGCTTGACTCCGTTTTTAGAGACGAACTCGCCTATCTTCCAGTTCTTGCTTGCGCCGCAGACGTGTGGGAAGTCCATTTTTAAATTTGCGTTGTCCTCAAGCTCGGCTTTGATGGCTTCAAGACACCCCTCAACGAGCTCCACGGCATCTGAAATTTCGACTATGAATCGCTTCTTGCCAAAACAAATACACCAAAGCGGAAGAAGCTGTGAGCAATACGTGGTCTTTGCATGCCCGCGCGGCGCGGCGCGGGCATATTTGTCTCCGCTTGTGTTTTGCGTCATAGCTTCAAAAATCTGCGCTAGATCTTCGTGAAGCGCGCAAGAGCTGCTAATGCTAAAATAGTGTGGGAAATAAGTCCTTGCAAAAAATATAAAATCGTGCTCGGCGCGTTTTACTCTTGCGACCCTATCTTTAGGAGATAGAGGACTATTTAGATGTATCTGCTCTTTTAGCTCACCACTAAGCTCCTCCAGCCAGCCATAAAAGTCTTTGCGCGTGAGTTTGCTGAGTTCTGGCTCCACGGCGCCCGCTTGCCTATGGCTTTCGCGGCTATCCTCTAAAAAGCTATCCAGTTCGTCTTTTGAAAAAAGCATGTATTCTTCCTAAACGTCGAGCTCTTCGATAGCTTTGACAAATTTCTCGCTCTCGATGAGCTCGACGAGTTTTTTGATACACTCTTTGTTCTCGTCGTCTTTAAATTTATCAACTACTAGCATAATGACCTTTTTAGCGATGCTTAGGCGGTATGCCGCCGGATTTTCGTAGCTTGCTACTTTGGTCATCTTGACGAAGCTGTCACCTATTTTTGAAAGCGCCTCAGCCTTTTTGCCCGCAGGCAGTTCGCTCTCTCTGATATCTTTGACCGCCAGGCGCATCTCTTCGATGAAATTTTGATAGATGTTTTGCTTATCTTCGCCGCTTTTGTTTAGATAGCTTGCGGCTTTTAGTTCGTCCCAGTCGCCATTTTGAGATTTGTAGTTTTTTATGGTTTTTACGGTTTTATTTAAAATTTCGGCTATGCGCTCAAGGCTGAAGCCTTTTAGATAAAGCTCCTTAGCAAGCTCTTTTATATTTGGTTTCTCAGCCATTTAAATCCTTTAAGTCCATTTTTTTCTCGCTGTGCCTAAATGCTCTTATACCGAGCCTGGGCGTGCTATCGTCTTCTATTTGGCTCGGAAGCTTCTTGCTAGCCATCTTCAAAAGCAAGGCGTCCATCTTTTCTATCTGCTCATTCAGCGCCTCTTTGGGGAAGTTATTGCGCTTTTTGAGCTCGATAATAGTCAAATTTACGCCGATGTCTTTTAACAGCGGCGTAGGGTTTTGCGGAAGTTTGATAAAAGAGGAGATATAAGCCAAGGCATCGTTTACGCTATCGTCTATGACGCTTTGATTAACGGCGCCGCTTCCTTCAAAGTCGCTGAGCTCTTGCAGCTCTCTAGTAGAAACTTCTTTTAGTAGATCCTCGTTTGTTAAAACCATTATTTTGTCTCCAAATATTTTAAACCTTTTGACCGTATTCGTTATTAGCTTTTAGCGAGCGTTAAAAGCGCGTTAAAACGTTTAAAATATTTTTCTCGTAGTTTTAGTCGTTTTTGATTTAAAAGGGCGTGAAGCCCTTTTAAATCGATTTGTTACATTTTTAGCTCGATAATTGCGTCAAGCCTATTGCAGATCGGAAGCGGTCTGCTTTCGCTAACGATGCCCCAGCCCATACCTTTGTCGAGTACCTCGGGAGCCGCAGCGAAGAATTTAGTCGGAGCCTTTCCAATGGCGGACGTATGGTTTGCTCTCGTATAAACCACCTCAAAGATGTCGTCCATCAAAGGCACTACTACGCCTTTTTTGCCGCTCATGTAGCTCGTATCTTTACCCTTCGTGTTTTTGTACGAGGCATCGTAAGGCATAAAGGTCTTGCCGAAAAGTTTAAGGGTTAAAGCGCCGTTGCTATCCACGACTTCGCAGGATTTTAATTTTAAAATTTCTTGGTCTTCCGCCATCTTGAGCAACTCGTTGAAAAGTTCCCTAGTTACTAGCGCTATATAAGGCTTAGCGATGCCTAACACCTCTTTTTGGGCGGCTTCGATATCATTCAGTAAATTTAGCAACTTGGTAGTGTTCGTAATAGTTATCTCTTTTCTATTTGCGCTAAGCTCAAACAGCACCTTCCCTTTGCCATCCATTACCTTACCGAAAATAGCGCCTATAGCCATATACTCTACCGTATTGGTGATATTACTTTTTTGGCTAGCTAGTATTTTGCCGATAGCCGCAGACAATGATTTAAGCTGCTCGCTTTGAGTATTGAGTGTTCTTAGCAAATTCATCTCGCTAGCTGGGAGTGGATCATACTGCGGGAAGCGAGGAAGCGGTACAGAGATGATAGTTTGGTCGGGATTTTTCGTCACCAAGTGCTCTCCGTTTTCGCTAACGCTTTCAAGGATTATGCCCGCGCCTTTTTCGATGATAATGTTATGGGTATTGGAAAGCGTCGGAGTCCATTTTTTGAAAAACGTATCCGTTATAAAATTTTGATCGACCTTAGTCTGAATTATGATCTCAGTCATCGCCTCGACCGTAAATTTTTTTAAAAGTTCATCCATTTTTTATATCCTTATCTAACTATGATTTTTTGTTTGAATAGTGCGGTTTTTAGCTCAGCAGCGGCGTTTTCCAGCATTACCTCACCAAGCACAAGCACATCCGCTTCTTTGGTGGTTTCTACGTTGTCGCAAAGCACGCCAAATACCGCCTGGGCATTTGTGATGGTTGTAGTTTGGTTATCGCTAGTTACGGCTGCAAAACTCTCGCCGCCGTTAATACTAAATAACACCGTTCCGCATTCCAAAACCTTTGTAGTCTCTACCTTGGCGTTAACGCCGAGCACCTTGTTTACGACCACATCTCCGACGGTTTTTGGTTTTTTCTGTTCGTTTGACATCTTATTCTCCTCCTAATGCAAATTTAACGACATCTATTTCTGCGTCCGATTGGCTTTTGTTGGCAAACATATCGTTGCTCGGTATGCTCGTTTTTTGCTGCGGCAGCATAACGCCTTTTAAAAACTCATTAAAGCCGTTTAAATCGGCTTTTGCGTAACTGAGTGCCCACTGCTTTTGACTTTCTTGCAGCTTATTTGCGATAATGGCTCCGTCTACCGCGCTTTGAGCTAGTTGCTCTTTTAGCGCAGCAACCTCTTGTTTAGAGGTGTTAAGCTGATTTTTTAGCTCGACTATCTGAGCCTCATAGTTCGTGCCGTTTTGTGTAGCAGCCTGAGCCTGCGGCTCGCCTTTTGGATTTTTAGTATCATCCATGTTCGTCTCCTTAGTGAAATTTTTATTTGCTCTTACTTCGCCCAGCTCGTCAAGAAACGGCTTATTAGTTAGCGCCGCCGAGTGCAACGTGCAGCCCTGCCAAGCTCCGGTTTTTTCGTCTACACCCATAAAGTCGTAAACTGGGCTAAGATATTTATATTCACCGTTTTTGATGAAATCCTTTGCTTTAGCCGTCCAACTTACGCGCCCGTAAAGCGCGCCGTCTTTTATAAAAAGTTCTTTTATCCAGCCCGCGGCAGGCGCTATCTCCCCGCTTAAAGTTTGGTGCTCGTAGTCGATCACTATATCTAGGCTGCGCTTGTCGAAATTTAGTTTCATCTTTTCGATATCGGCGGCGTCTATACTAAACGTTCCTCCAGCGTGTCCTTGCCAAACGCCGGTTACGGCCAGGCAAATTTCGCTTAAAACTTCTTCTTTATCGTTCTTTAGCGCGATTAAGTCTTTCGTTATGAGCATAAGAATTCGTCCTTTTCTAAAAGTTGTGTTCGTATCTGCCTGGTGAGCACGTAGACGTAGCCGTAGTCGGTAATATCGTTTAGCGACGCCTTAGCACTTTGGGGCTCTATCCTAAACTCGTTACATAAATTTGAGTTTCTTAGCTTTTCATCTATCGCCTCGCATAGAGCATAGGCTTTAAATTTATTGGCTTGTCGGTAGTTTTGATTTTTGTTTGAAGTGCAGGCTAGTATATGGATATTATATGTCGCACTTCGTTCTACTACGTTTTCGTATTTTTCATCCACGAACTCTACGAATATGAAGCTCTCGCCGCCTTTTATCAATAGCTCCATCTCTTCTTTGTTATTAAACTCGCCCAGATACGCTCTAATCACCGAGTTTTTAGGTTCGGCCACTTCTCTAATCGTGTTCATAAGTTCTTTTTCAAATTCTTCCAGCATTTACCGCCTTTGGTTTATTTTTGGCGCAATTATGAAATGTTTCGCACCGAAAATCTATTACAGAACTTTGACAAAGTTTTTTGACAAAAATTTGTGATAGATTTTGGGGTGGGTATGGCGTAATATTGCGGCAAAAGTTTGGAGGATGCCATGACCTTAATAGAAAAAATCAAAGAAAACGAGGGCTTTAAAGAGCGTATTTACGAGGATAACTTAGGAAAACCGACTATCGGCTACGGCTTTTTGCTTGCCGCGCTTACGGCCGATGAGCTGGCGCTAAACGGCGGCAAAGTAGAGCCCATGAGCAAAGAGACAGCCGATAAAATTTTAGAACTCAAGCTTGAAAAACTAACCCCCGCAGTATTCGCGATGTTTGATTGGTTAAAGGAAAAACCGCAAAACGTCCAAGAAGTAGTGATAGAAATGGCCTATCAGTTAGATGTTTCAAAGGTGAAGAAATTCGTAACCACGATGCACCATATAAGAACAGGCGAATACGAAGCCGCCTATCAAAGCGGCATGGATTCTCTTTGGGCGAAACAAACTCCAAACAGAGCAAAAAAGGTACTAGGAGGCTTATTGTGAAGCTAACGATAACGCGCTTTAAAAATATAAGTGACGGTACGATAGGAAAGTTTGAACTGTGCGAAGTGGACGAAAAGCCGCTATTTTCAGGCTACACCCTTGAGCCCGCGGGAGAAGACTGCGTAACGCCGGGGCGAGATCTACGCGTGCCGCAAGGAGTATACGAGACTGCGTGGGAGTATAGCCCACGCTTCGGACGGGTTCTAGCGACGCTTTTTAACGAAAAGGTAAACAAAAGCCGCCGTATACTCATTCACGCAGGGAAATACCCCAAAGATACGCTAGGCTGCGTTTTGATAGGCGCGAAAGCGGACGAAAGAGGAATTTACGATAGCAAAAAGACGCTTGAAGCCTTTATGGAGCGAGCCAAGAATAAGCCGCTAACCGTAGAAATCATAAACAAGGGCGTTTAAATGGGATTTTTGGCGACTAAACTTCCTATCTTAGGTTTTGCGTTAGCTGCGCTTTTAGGTTTTGCTTGCGTAAATTTGTTTCTCGAAAAATCAAGGCTAGAGGGCGAAAATTCCGTCTTGCTTAAAGACCTTGAAAGCGCAAAAGAGAAAAACGAGCGACTGACCAAGGACTACGCTACGGCCAAAAATAACCTAAACGCCTGCAACGTATCTCTTTCTTTGCAAAACGAAGCTATAAAGGCCGCCGCGGTAGAGATCGACGATACTCCGTCAAAAGAGACCGAGCGGATAAAGAAAATCTACGTCAAAGATAAAAGCTGCAAGGCTGAACTAGCTGCATATAAGGAGCTATTTCGTGATTAGGATTTGGATTTTTTGTCTGTTTGTTTTGATATTTACGGGCTGCGCGGACAAACCTCAAACGAGCGAGCCGCATATCATTTATCAAGAAAAATACGTACCCGTAAAATGCAATGCAAAGATGCCCGTAAAACCGAAAAACGACGGCACGTTTGAGACGGATAAACAAATCGCCATCTATTACCGCGATTGCGAAAAAAAACTAAAACAATGCCTGGGAATAAAGGAATAAAATGGAAAATAGCCTAAATTTTAGCGACGAGATCAAAGAGGCTACGGGACTTATAAACTCGGCGGGAGCTTGGGGATCGAATGAATTTTTGGTCTTTATGGTGATTTTCGGCTTTATAGTATTTGTAGTGATCTTTTGGCTACTAAACAAAACCGCAAACAAAAACGCCGAAATTTTGGTGGATATTTCCGTAAGAAGCAACGAAGCTATAAATAACAACACGGCCGCCACCAGAGAGCTAGTGGAAACGCTACGCACCGAAAACGGCGCGAACCGCCAAAAACTAAACGAAATTCACGACGACGTAAAAGAGATAAAACAAAACGTGAGACGAAGGCGACCTATTAAAAATAATAAATTTAGTGAGCATATTGGCGATGAGTAGGGAATATTTTATAGAAGTCGCAACGATTAGCGAAGTTCGTGGCGATAAGGCAAGAGTAGCCGTAGGCTCGATGGTTACCGATTTTTTGCCGGTATTTCAAAGCTTCTCAAACTCCTTTGCCGTAAGCTTTTCGCCCATTAGAGCGGGCGAACAGGTTTTAGTCTTGCCTATTAGAGGCGATCTAAATAGCGGCGTTATACTTCGCGGACTCTACCAAAGCGCGCACAAAGAGGAGCCAACGGATAAAAAGGTACACGTAAGCTTTGAAGACGGCGTAAACATGAGCTACGATACGGCCGCATCGACTCTTGAAATCAAAAGCCCAAAAGTGATAAATATAACCTGCGAAAACGCAAATTTGAACGCCAGAAACGTAACCGTAACGGCAAACGATACCGTCGTAAAAAGCCCAAGCATCAAGCTACTTGGTAACACGCTCATTGAAGGAGTTATAAATACAGCAGGAAGTGGTGGTGGTAGTGGTAGCTTTGAGATAAACGGAGATGTAAGGATCACTGGCTCAATCACAGCAGGTGGCAATGCAAACTTTGGTGGTAGCGTAAGTGATGCGCGTGGCAACCTAAGTGATCATACAAATAACGGACTTGCGAGGGATTAATGATGAAATATCTCATTGATATAGAAAACTCTATCAAAGACATACTTCTAACTCCGCTTGGCTCAAGGGTGATGCTACCTGAGTATGGCAGCAGAATTTTTGAGCTAATAGATCGCAAGGTAGATGATGAATTTCGTGCTGATCTGGCGTGTTTTGTGATAGAGGCGGTTGAGAAATGGGAAAAGAGAGTAAAGATCGATGAAGTAAAGCTTATAAACCTAAAAGATCATAGGCTAAATTTTAAGATCGTTTTAACAAGTGGCGATGAAATCGGAGTTGAAATATGAAGTTAGAAAATTTGCCTTTTCCAAAAGTCATCGAAGAGCTAAATTTTAACGATCTTTTAAAGGGTATTAAAGAGCTTTTTAAAGGCTATCTAAACGATGACGAAATTTCTTTGCTTGAAAGCGATCGATACTCCGCTTTGCTTGAAACTCTCGCATATCGTGAGCTTTTGCTAAGGGCTAGGATAAATGAAAGCGTGAAAAGTATGCTTTTACCTTATGCCTCAGGCAGCGATCTTGACAACGTGGTAGCGATCTATGGTATCGAAAGGCTTCAGGGCGAAAAGCCAATGGCCGACATCGAACTAACTTTATCTATCGTAAAAGATAGCGATACCATCGTGCCTGCAAAGAGCGTATTCAGGAGCGAAAAGGGCGACACGGCCATTCTTAAAGATAGCGTGATCATCAAACAAGGCGAGCTAAAAGCGACCGGTAAAATCATACTTGACGATTTCGTCAAAGAGAGCTCCATAAAATGCGAGCTCATTCAAACTCCGCTACCATTTGTGCTAAAAGCCAAACAAACATCAAATTTCATCGGTGGAGCTGACAAAGAAAGCGACGAGAGATTGCGCGAGCGCGCAGTGCTTTCACTCGAAAGATTTTCAACGGCCGGAAGTGTAAAAGCCTATATCTATCAAGCACTTTCCGCAAATGCAAAGGTCGAGGAAGTTAGCGTGCTAAACGGCGGAGCAGGTATAGTAAATATCTATCTAAAAACCTCTGATATGAGCGAGGCTACGCGTCAAAGCGTAGAGGATCATCTAAACGGTGAAAAGGTCAGACCGCTCACTGATACCGTGAATGTCAAAAACGCGACTATCAAAGAGATCGAAATAGTAGCCGAACTTGAACTAACAGATATGTTTTTGCAAGATGAGATCGATAAAACGATAAAGACAAGTAGGAGCAGCCTAAGCTTAGGCGAGGATCTAAATTTAAGCTATATATACTCTGTGCTTCATAAAAACGGAGTGTATCGCGTAAATTTAAAAGTTCCCGCTACCGATACAAAAGTAAATGATGGTAGCTTCATAAGGCTAAATTTTAACCTAAGCTATAAGAGGGCCGAGCTATGAGTTTGCTGCCAAATCATAAAAGCAAACTCGACAAACTGCTCGATGAGCTGTTCGGGCTTAGATTGGGTGGTCTTGACATCAGCATCATAGATACGCTCGCCGACTCTTGTCCGGCCTCTTTGCTGCCGATTTTAGCAGCCAGCTTTGATGTAGATATAGACGGACTAAATGAAACGAACGCTAGGTGGCTCATAAAAAACGCATTTAAAATTCACTTTTACAGCGGTTCTTTTTACGCGGTCAAAAAGGCGGTTCAAAGCGTAGATAGTGGTGCAATCATCATCGAGGGCAACCTAAGTCAAAAATATGACGGATCCATAAGACATGATAAAAGTAGGCTTTATGGTAGCAACACGCACTGGGCGGAGTATAGCATCATAGCTAGCATCCCGCTTTCAAAGCAAAAAGCAAAGCAAATAAGCGAAGCTGCAAAGAGTGCAGCTCCTGCAAGGTGCGTGCTCGTAAGCATAGATCATAGAGCAAGCAGTGTGGTCTATGACGGGCAAATAAAATACAACGATCAATTCAATTACGGAGCATACAATGGCTAATCTAAAAGAAGAAAACAAGTGGGAAGAAGGCATCTATCAGCTTGAAGTCACCGACCCGGTAGTAGGCGGGATAGATGGTATCAGCAACAAACAAGCAAAACAGCTAGCAAATAGGACGAAATTTTTAAAAGAGAGCATAGATACACTTGCTGATGGGAAACTTGGCAAAGAAGAAACAGCAGTCGATAGCGACAAACTAGACGGACTTGATAGCTCAGCATTCGCTCAGCTCGCAAAAGAAAATACCTTTACTAAAAATTTAACTATCGGTAGTGAGGGAATACTACACGCAAATAACAATGACAGTCACTTTCTCATCGAAGCTAAAAACAAAGGTCAAGCCATAGGACTTGGCACTCCAAAACCTGACGGCTCACCAGTTTGGCACTTTTTTACGCATGAGGGTTTTAAGACAGACGCTGGCGTCAATGCCGGCATCCTAAAAATCAAAGGCGTGAATACGGATGAAATCTATCTCAAAAAAGACGATGATGCTTTTTCAAACTCAAAAAGCGAAAATGGCTATACCAGGTTACCAAACGGGTTAATAGTGCAGTGGGGCTTGGCTCTAGTAGAAAAAGGAGACAATACCACGCCAACATTGTTTCCTATCGCGTTCCCGAATAGATGCCTAAATGTTACGGCAACACACCTAGGGCTTGATAGAAACGTAAGCGCGATAATAGTAGGTGGAACGATGACAGCAGCGAGCGTTACATTTAGACATAATTGGGAGCACACTGCAACGCACATAAGCTATCTAGCAATTGGATATTAAAGGAATAAAAATGAAATACGCACATTACGATAAAAATACAAATGAGATTTTAGGCTTTTACGACGACGCAATTCATAACAATGTGCCAAGCCCAAATATCAAACTCACAGACGAGCAGTGGCAAGAAGCCATCAGAATAAATGCAAACTACATAGAAAAAGGCAAGCTCATTTTTAAACAAAAAGAGCCAAGCGATGCAGACAAAAAACAAGCTCAAATCTTAGAACTTGAGAGGCAAATCAAAGAGATTGAAGGGCTTATCAGAAATGCTTTGCTTATCGGTAATAACGCAGTTTTAGAGGAGTTAAGGGCTGAATACAAAGAGCTTTTAAATCAAAAAGAAATTTTAAAAGGTGAAGACAATGAGAAAGAAAATTAAACGTTGCAATATTTGCAGTAGCAAGCTTGATAAAAATGGTGATTGTCCGTGGAATGGCTGCCCAAAATGCCCAAAGTATGAAACATATGCAAAAGAGTTAGAGCAGCCAAAAGAGAAAGGTAAAAAATGAGAATATCTAAAAAACAAATTTGGCAAGTCATAAAAAATATAATCATCGAACTGCCGTTTGAAATTTTGGCGTTTTTCATAGTGCCGATCGCTCTTGTTTTTTGCAAAAAAGAGGACGAACACTTGCCAAAGTGGGCGGCGTGGTTCGATGATCCAGACTATGGTATCAACGGCGATGAGGGCTGGAGAAACGAGCATTTCCCAAACGGCAAAAACCGCACGTACTGGGCGAGGCTTTGTTGGCTGTATAGAAACCGTATAGGCGTATTCAGTGCAAAGTATCTGGGTGTTAAAGTCGAGGACATCGACGCGGGCACAGTGCACACAATGGGCGATACGCTAGCGACCTACAACAAAGGGCAAAAGAATACCGAGTGCCTCGTCACTTGCAAGCTCAAAAACGGGCGCGAGCGTTTTGGCTACTACCGTGAAATCAGATACGGCAAATCAAAATGGTATTGTAGAATCTATCTCGGATGGAAATTGATGGACGTAGTCGGTATGCGCGAGGATAACAAACACACGTATCTCGAAGCGGACGACAAGCCTGTCTTAAAATCAGTGTGGGCAATCAGCCCATTTAAGAGAGTAAATCAAAAAGGAGAATAAAAATGGCAGCAAAATTTGGTGTAAACGTAACCGTGTCAGCTGAGGCGGCAAGACCTATAGCGGTAGAAAGTACTACGCCTATTGGTATAGCAGGGTATGAAGAGGTGTTAGAAAATGGTCTACATTTTTATATGACAACAGCAAAGGCACTTGAAGCCCTTGAAGCAAAATACAAAACAAAAAAGGATGCAAGCCAAGCTTTTAAAAAAGGTTCTATTTATAGGGCTTTAAAAGGCATCGAAGATCAGGCGGTAAATACGCAAATAATATTAAGCGTATTCACCAAAGACGATGATAGCGATACAAACGACGAGATCACCGAGTGCAAAAAGGCCGTAGCGGAGCTAACCAAAGCAAAATCTCGCTTCGGATATAACCCTAATCTAATCATAGCGCCTGGGTTTAGCCAAGAAGATGCCGTAAAAGGCGAGATAGAAAAAGTAGCTACCAGGCTAAAAGCGACCGGCATCGTAGATCTAAAAGCCCAGGACGCGGCCGCAGCGATAGTAAAGATGGGAGACTTCGGCACTAGAAGGCTCGTTGCGGCGTATCCTAACGTCAAGGTTTGGGATGATGAAACCAACGCTTACGTCTATGAGGGGCAAAGCGCGAGAATAGCCGGCATGATAGCTCATACGGACGGCCAGAGCGAGTTTGGATATAGCGACAGCTACTCAAATAGGGTTATGATAGGAGTTTCGGGCACGGAAATAGACGTAGATTTCGAGCTAGGCGAAACCTGCACCGCAGACGAGCTAAGGGCGGCAAAAATTTCGACCGTCATTAGAGAAAGCGGCTTTAGAGCGTGGGGTGGAGAGACTAGCGATCAAGATACTATATGGAAGGATTTAGCGCGAGTTAGAGTGTTTGACCGTATTTCGCAAGCTTGCCAAAAAGGGGTGCTATTTGCGATAGACAAAAAAGCAGACCAGCTATATCACGCCAAAAGAAGTGTTAGTGAGCTGCTGCGCGGTCTAGTTGGGGCAAAAGTATTGCTCGGATACGAGCTATCTTGGAGCGAAAAAAATACGCTGGCCAATATCACGGACGGTAAATTTTATCTAGACGTCAGAATGCAAAACAATCCGATCGTTAAGCAGCTTACACTTGATTTTATCTACGTGGATAAATACGGCGAAACGCTTATGAACGATTTAAATAAATAAGGAGTAAAAAATGGTAAAAAGACAAATTCCTCAGGTTATCCAGGAAGCAAACGTATTCATAAACGGTCAAGGATATTTGGGCGTAGTTAAATCGCTCACTATACCAAAGATAGAACAAGAGACGATCGAAGCCAAAGGGGCTCTTGGAGGCAATTTCGCAAGCGGAACGATAAAGCCGGTGGAAATGGAGTTTAAGCTAAGCGTGCTCGATAGGAACACATACTTGGGTTATGGACTCAACACTTGGAATAACAGAATTCCTTTTTTATTCAAGGCTAGCATCTTTCAATCCGGCAAAGGCTCTCCCGAACCTTTTTCTATGGCGGTTACCGGGGATATTACCGAGATAGATCCGGGAAGCTTTGAAAGCGGTAAAGAGATGGAAGTGAGCGTCAAGCTAGCCGTTCATTTTTTAGATATAAATATAGGTAAAGTCCCAGTAGCGCTACTAGACGTCGAAAACATGATATGCCTGATAGGCGGTGTAGATTATTTGGCGCAAGTACGCTCAAATTTGGGCGAATAAATAAAACTAAAATTTAAAAGGATATATGATGAGAAAAACGACGATTAAGTTGCCTATTAACGGCAAAGAAGTAGAAATTTTCGCGCCTACGGTTAGAGTTATGAAGCTAGCCGGGCTTGAAAAAAGCGACGACGAGAGAGCGATCAAGCTAGTAGTTAGCTGCGCTAATATGTCAAGCGACGAAGTAGAAAGCCTTGATATGCTTGATTTTAAAGCGATCGAGGAGGTGATTAAGGATTTTTTGCAACCTGCGAAAAAATAGGCATAAATAACGAGGCCGTAGCGTCGGTAGCTTACGTTTTGGGGTTTGGCTATAACGAAATTTTAGATTTAGACGTAATAGATTTTAGCGAGTTCGTTAAAATTTCGGAGCGAATTTTAAAGGCCAAAAGCGGAGTTAGTTAGATTTTTTTAATATTCTAGGAGCGTTTAAAAACGGCGCCAACTCCGCCTATTAAACCGCCTAACAAACCTAGTCCGAAAAACAAAGCGATTAATGTCTGCCAAAACCCTACCGGCGAGGCATAGAAAAATAAAAATATAAAAATCGGAACAAGAAAAGCCATTTTAAATCCTTTTCACGGATTATAGCATATTAAAGGAAAATTATGGATAACTCGCAAATCGGTATTAGTATAGGCCTAGCCGTTAAAGGGCTAAGTCAAATTTCGGAGTTAAAAAAGGGATTCGACGGTTTAAAAAGTAAGATTTCGCAGGCCAAAAACGCCGTTACGAGCCTAGATAGCGCCAAGCTTTCCAACCTGTCGGCGCAAATAAAATCGGCAAGAAAAGAGCTTTTTAGCGAACTTACTTCAAATCTAGGCGCTATCGCCAACTCTACGGCTATCGGTTTGCCTATTAAGCTAGCCATCGACGACGAAGCGGCGTTTGCCAACGTTAAAAAATACGTAGACGATACGGACGAAAATTTAACTACGTTAAAAAATAGTATGAGAGGGCTAAGCACCTCACTGGGAAAAAGCTTCGGTGATATCGCTCAAATAGCCGTAGGCGGCGGTAAAATAAATTTAAAAGGGGACGAACTCGTAGCCTATACGAAGATGCTAGCTACCGGCTCGGTCGCGTTTGAAATGAGCGTGGACGCCTTGTCTCATGCGGCAAATAATATGAAAGTCGGCTTTAAAATGGATAATTTAGAGCTTTTAAACGACTTTTTTGACAGAGTAAATTTACTTGATAACAAAGTAACCAACGCAAACGCAGACGATATATTCGAAGCTACGGCGCTAACTGCGGCGAATGCAAATCTAATCGGATTAAGCGCTACTGATGCGGCCGCCATTAGCTCTACCATGCTAAGCACCGGTAAAGCTACGTCGGTCGTGGGCACTAGCTTAAATGCGCTTTATTCGACCCTATCGATGGCGGATAAAAAAGGCAAAGCGTTTCAAGAAGCGTTAGCTAGTATCGGTATGGATGCCGGGTATCTAAAAGCGGCTCTGGCTAAAGACGCCGCGGGCGCGATAACTACGTTTTTAGAAGCGATTTCAAAAGCCGATAAGGATAAGCAAGCGGGGCTTTTATACGATCTAGTGGGCGGAAATTTTAACGACGAAATCGCGGGGCTCGTCACCAACATAGGCGCCCTTAAAGAAAACATGAGATTAGCCCGCTCGAACGAAGCGATAGGATCTATGCAAAAAGAGCTTCAAACCAAGCTAGATACTACGAAATCAGGCATAGAAAGATTGACGCAGGCGTGGAGAAATTTAGGCTCAAATCTTGGAGAGACGTTTTTACCGCTTACGAACCTCCTTGCTTCGGCGCTGGGCGGGATAGCCGGTACGCTTGGCGAGCTAAACTCTAAGTTTCCTACGACGAGCGCCGTAATAGTAAGCGCGGTTGCGGGTTTTATGATGTTTAAGCCGCTTTTACTTATCGGTAAAATCGCGCTTTTAAGCGTTGCGGACGGCTTTTTGGGCGTCGTTAAAATGCTTAAATTTTTAAATCCTTTAAATTTGGTAGCGGCGGCTAGGTGGAGCGCTCACGCGTTTAGTTTAGCGGGCGCGACGCTCGCAGCAAAAGCCCATGCGTTTAGTATGCTATTAGTAGGCACTAGGCTAAGATCTGCGTTAATACTAACCGCGGCTTGGAGCGGGGCTACGAAAATCGCCGTGGGTGCTTCTTTGATACTAGGTAGAGGGCTAGCTTTTTTACGTGCCGGCTTTATAGCCGCCGCGGCCGGCATGAAGATAATGCGCCTAGCCCTCATCTCTACCGGAATCGGGGCTTTGGTAGTAGCTCTCGGGGCGGGCGCGGCATGGATTATAGAAAATTGGGATAAGGTGAAAACCTTTTTTGAAAACATTTGGGAGAACGTAAAGCCTTATTGGGAGGCTACTTCAAATTTCTTTAGTTCGATATTTGACGGGGTCGTAGAGTGGTGGAGATCTATATTCGGAGGCTTTTTTGATTGGGTATCCGAGAAATTTCAGTGGGTCGTAGATACCGTTAGCTCTATCGGCAACATGCTCGGAGCGGCTACTGATTGGACGAAAGACGTTCTTGGTATAGGAGACGGCAAAGAGAGTAACTGGTATAACCCCTTTTCTTGGTTTAACGACGAAGAACCTCAAAACGCGCCGATAAAGGCCAAAGAAACCTTATTCGCGGCGTCTAACCCCGCCTCCCCGCAAGCCGCCGCAGTAGCGGCTACCGCAAGCGGGGCAAATATCAATATAAGCTTTAACGGCGATTTTTTACTTAATTCAAATAACGGCAAATTCGATCTGGAAAGCTTTAAAGCTCAAATCACAAGAGGCGTCAAAGAGGCGCTTAAAAGAGATAAATTTAACAGCGCCAATACCGAAATAAGAGAGCAAAGGTAGCGATATGGTCTTAAATCTAGGAGGCTTTAAATTTAACTGGAAACAAGTAGGCGGTATATCTTTGGAGACCGAGTTTGGCATAAGCTCGCAGGACCGTATCCAAAATCACCCGGCTTTATTTGCGGCAAACCTCGGAAATCAAACCGTGAGTATAGAGGGCCAGACTATGCCCTATAACGGCGACAAACAAACGGCGTTAAAAAGGCTTTACGAGCTAGCGCGCAGTAGGCAAAGCTATGCGCTAACCAACGGAAACGGCAAATATTTTGGCAGGTTTGCGGTTGTTAAAATCAGCGAAAAACAAGCCGTATTTACCCCAAACGGAGCGTTTTTTACGCAGAGCTTTAGTTTGGAGCTCAGGAGAGATTATGACTAAAATTTACATAGCTAAGGATAACGATAGGCTCGATACTATCGTTTACGCGCATTATGGGCATTTAAGATTTTTTGAGCAGGTGTTAGCCCTAAATCCAAAACTAGCCGCTACGCTTAAAGCGGGCGATAGGGTATTTTTGCCCGAGATAAAAGAGAAAGCAAAAGAACAGGCTAAATTATGGTAAAACACCCGAATTTCAAGCTCGAAGCAAACGGCAAAGATATTACGGAGATTATCAAAGCAAATCTCATCAGTCTAAATTTCGACGACAAGGAAGGCAGCAAAAGCGACGAGATAAGCTTTAGCGTTAGCGGTATATACGCCAAGCCCGTATTCGGAGATAGTCTTAAACTTTGGCTAGGATATGGGGAGGATCTTTACCTTTGCGGCTCGTTTAGCGTGCAAACGGCTAGCAGGGATTATAAAAACCAAACCACCGAAGTAAGAGCCACTGCCGTAAACTTCGCAAGCCCTCAAAAAATCAAAAAGCGCAGAAGCTGGGAGAATACCACCGTATTTGAAATAGCAAGGAAGATAGCCGCCGAAAATAAGCTTGCCGTAAAAACGTCCGGACAAAATCAAAATATCGCCTCCGTCTTGCAAAACGACGCGGGAGATCTAGATTTCTTGTATGGGCTTTGCTTTGATTACGGCTTTATCATGGCTGTCAAAAATAACACCATCGTCATAGCCGCAAAAGATGCAAAGGGAGACGAAACGCAAACGTCAAATACCCCTAAAAACGAGAGTTTGCCTAAATTTACCCTAAATTTAGCCGAGCTTTACTCGTTAGAGATTACGGAGGCAAACAGAAACTCCTACGGAGCGGTTATAGTAGAGTGGCAAGACATAGAAGCGGGTAAAACAAAGAGTATTAAGGTGGGCTCTGGAGACCAAATCTACAAGATGCAAATAGCCCAACCAAAGAGCGACAACGAGGCTTTTAGGCAAGGCGAAGCAAAGCTAAACGAGCTACAAAAGGGCGGCATAAACGGCAGGTGTAGTTTACCCGGCGCAAATATAGTAGCAGGCGGAAAGCTGAAATTTAGCGGTATAGCGGGGCTAGAAGCAAACGAATTTAGTATAAAGAGCGCAGGTCATAGATTAAGCACGGATAATTACGAAATAGAGATTGAATTTGAGGGGTAAAAAATCTCATTTTTTACATTAAGGTTAAAAATGAGAAATTTTTTTACAAAAAAAGTGAGACAGGTTAATACCACTGTATTTGTGATCACTCGTAAAATAGCTTCTGAAAATAACCTATCATCTAAAACGAGTGGGGATGATCAACCGATAGCTTCAAGACTACAAGACAATGTGAGCGATCTTGAATTTCTTTACGGGCTTTGCTTTGAAACCGGTTATAAAGCGCTTGTCAAGAATAATACTATCGTCATCACTCCTATGGATGCCAAAGGAGACGAGAGCCAGACCTCAAACACCCCAAGAAATGAAAACCTGCCTAAATTTGAACTCAGTCTCAACGAGCTTTTCTCTCTTGAAATCACCGAGGCAAATAGAAACAGCTATACAGCGGTGATACTTGAATGGCAAGATGTGAGCGAGGGAAAAACAAAAAGCATCAAGGTTGGAGCGGGCGAGCAGGTCTATAAAATGCAGATCCCACAACCAAAAACAGATAGCGAAGCCTTCAAACAAGGTGAAAGTAAGCTAAACGAGCTGCAACGTAGCGGTATAAACGGCAGATGTTCACTACTAGGAGCAAACATTATAGCAGGTGGGAAGCTTAAATTTAAAGGTATTGCTAGGCTAGAGAGCAATGAATTCACGATAAAAAGCGTAGAGCATAGACTGACGAGCCAAGATTATACGTGTGAAGTGGAGTTTGAGGAGTGAGGCCTGTAACCACTTCTTGCTTTTTAAAGCATAGCTAAAATAAGAAAAAGAAAAACAAGGTTAGTTATATTCAAAAACTTTATCAGTAAGCAAAGAATCAGGACTTTTTAGCCTACGTGCTGTAACGTCATCTCTTAATTCCAAAAATTTAATAAGCTCTTTATCCAGTTCTTTTTCGTAAAATTGTCTATTAATTTGAATGGCACCAGATAAACTATAATTTTTTCCATCATTACCGGCACGAAATAGTGGTAACAAAACTTTCTGAGCTACTATTATTTGCCAGTGATAATACATTATCCCCTTATGTACATATACGTCGGACCATTTTATAATTTTATCAAGAATAGAAAATTCTATTGGAAATTTTATATTTTTTCTATTATTTTTTATAAAATTAAAAATTTTATCCATTTTAAATTTTTGCTCTTTGCCATCTTTATCTACAAAAGCGATTATTCCTAATGCTCTTAAAATAGTGACCTCTATTGCTTGTCTTATCAGAAATACAGATGCTGACGAATAAGATATACCACTATAGTCAACTAGTCTCCTTACAATATTCTTTGACGTACCAAAAATCTCTCTTCCGAAAAAAAGTCTTCTTCTTCCGCTCTTTGTTGTTTGTGGATTTTGAAATATTATTTCTTCTATTTGCCACAGCACTTCATTAATATCCAGTATTATGTCGTTAAGTAATGCCAATAAACCCTTAACGCAATTATTACTATTTGCTTTTATGTTGCTACCGTCTTTATCCTCCTGGCATATTCTTTTTAGGTCAGACCTTACTTCTTCTATAGTGATACTCATAGCTAAAACATGCATTTTGTAATTATCTCTTGTAATGTCTGAGAAAATTTGTTCTGATATATGTTCTAATGGATATTCTTTTGTAATTCCATATTTTGACTTTATACTAGATAGCCATTGTAAGTAGATGTCTATTTCATCTAAAATTTGCTTTAGAGAGACTTCATGTTTATTGTCCAACAACAATTTTAAGGTTGATTCTATTTGTCTATATTTTTCAATATTTTCCATAAGTCATCTTTTCTTATATGTATATTTGGTTTATACTATTATATCTGTATTTAAAGAGTGTTTAAATGTCCTTTAACAAATGTAGACGGCTTTAGAATATCTTGTATTTAAAATGATAGTAGAAAGATAAGTTGATTGAACTCTCGCTCTCATTTTAAATGCAAGATATTCTCATTTTAAATGCACGCCGATACTTTTAAGCAGCTCCTCTACTCTTTTTTGCTTATCTTTTATGCTGCCTTCGTAAAATTCCATCGCATATGTCAAATTTCTCTCGACGCTAAAGGGAAAGAGCGTGGCGTCTTGAAAGAGTATGGCTAGCTTCCTTCTTAGCCAAATTTCGTCTTTGGTTTTGATATTTTCACCTTTAAATAATATCTCTCCGCTATATTTGCCGCCCTTTTGCTCCAAAAAGCCATTTAGCGCTGATAGAAATGTCGATTTACCACATCCTGAGCTACCCATTAGGCAGATGATCTCGTTTTCGGCGATGTTTAAATTTAGATCTTTTAAAATTTCATTATCTTGATAAAAAATACTAAGATCTTTTATGTTTAAAATATCTGGCAATTTTCTCTCCTATATCAAATAAAACTACGGCTGAAAGCAGGTGCAAAATGATCAATATAAAAATGAGCACGAGCGCCGTGGCGTAGGCATTTTGCGTTGCGACTGACTGGCTTAGGAGCATGTGCAGGTGAAAAGGCAGTGCCATGACCGGCGAGAGTAGCCCCTCTACTTTTGCCATGAAGACGACTCCAGTTAAAAGTAGCGGTGCGGTAGCCCCTATGGCGTAGCTGCCAGCAAGTATTAAAATAGATATGATATTTTTTCTAATAGTTGGCAAAACTAGCTTTCTAGCCATAAAATTTTTATCAACGCCAAGTGCGAAGCTATCTCTTAACATCTTTTCATCGATCTGCGAGATCACCTTTTCTGTGCTAACTTCCACAAATGGAAAGACCATCAAAGCAAGCGTAATGCTAGCTGTTAGCAGGCTTTTAGGGATATCAAGGCTGACGATAAAAAGTCCATAAACAAACATCCCAAGCAAGATAGAAGGTATCGAGGCCATCGTTTGGATGATAAATTTAAGCCCAAGCTTTATTGTGCTAGAAGTGCAGTAAATTTGCCTATAAATGGCGCAGCTAACGCCAAGAAGTGCAGAAAATATCATCGAGAGTATCATCAGCAAAAATGAGCCTATGATAGCGTCTTTTATGCCGCCACTCTCACCTAAATTTAAACCTTGCGGATTTTTGGTTAGAAAGTCTAAATTTATCTGAGAGATACCATTTGCAAAGATGAAATAAAATATCCAAAATATCACTGCAACCACTATAAATACGCAAAGATAGGCGTAAAATTTGACTAGATAATCTTTAAAAGCGTTCATTGTTTTTCTCAAATTTAAAGATAAAAATATTTAACATAAATATAAAAACAAGCAGGACAAATCCGCTTGCAATAAGAGCGTGATAGTGCAGGCTGCCAGCCTCACTCATGCCCATTTCAAGGGCTATTAGAGATGGTATGGTTTGAGCTTTTGAGAGCAGGTGCGGAAAAAGCGGGGTGTTGCCTATGACCATCATCACGGCCATCGTCTCGCCAGCTGCTCTTGAAAATGCGAGTATAAAGCCTGAAGTGCTAGCTCTTATCGACTTTCTAAAAATGACCTTACGTATAAAGTATCCAGTGCTTACGCCAAGTGCGTCTGAGTTTGTCTTGAAATTTTGCTTTAGCAGATCTACACTTTGAAGCAGGTGTGATGTAAAAAATGGCAGTATCATGACGCTAAGGATGAGGCTAGCTGCCAAGACTGACTCTCCAGCAGACATTTTCAGCCCTGATTCTAAAATTTTCACAACCGTGTAAAGTGCGAAAAATCCGTAGATGATCGAAGGTATGCCAGCTAAAATTCTTATCATCCAGTCTAGCACGTGCCTAAGCCAGGTACTCGCAAAAAAACAGATAAAGATAGTAACGCCAAGCGAGATAAAAAATGAAAATATGCAAGCTAAAAACGCAACTGCAAAATTTGCGACTAGGATATTAAACAGCCCAAAGCTAAAAGGCTCTGTGCTAACGTCCCAGTCGCCATTTAGTAAGAAGTCAAAGAGACTTACTTCTGCAAAAAAACTCGTGGAATTTAGCAGCAAAAACCCCACGAGTAAAAGCAAAAGCATGGCGGATAAAAGTGTAAAAAGATATATCGCGCCTTTAAAAATTTGCCCTGTCATTGGCTATTTTACTGGTATAAATCCCATTTTTTCGATAGTCTTTTGACCTTCGGCTGAATTTAGCACATCAACAAAAATTTGCTCACTCTTGCTTAGATCGCCACTTTTTACGATGATGAGCGGACGAGAGATGTAGTATTTACCATCAACTATATTTTTAACAGTTGGCTCGACTCCGTCAACGTTTAGCGGTATTAGCTTGCCTTTGTTTTGGTTTGTGATACCAAAAGAAGCGTAGCCAATAGCGTTTTTATTTTCGATGATTTTTGATACAAGCGCGCCCATCGAAGGTGATTGGATGACGTTTTTGCTAACTTTAACATCTTTCATGAGCTTTTTTTGAAATACCTCGTGAGCACCGCCACCAAGATCTCTTGTGACTACTACTATTTCGTCATTTGGTAGTGATTTGTCAAGGTCGCTCCACTTTTTATACTCGCCTGAAAAAATTTTGACGATCTCATCTTTGCTTAAATTTCCGCCCTTTAGCTTTATCACCTCATTTTCTGGGTTTACAGCTACGCAAAGTGCGTCTATGCCAAGCGTATAGGCTTTCATGTCTTTGATCTTTGCTTTTTCGCTATCTTTTACGTCGCGAGCTAGCATGCCAAAGTCAGCGACATGATCAAGCACGGCTTTTACGCCAGCGCCAGAGCCACCAGCTGAGACAAAGATGGTGATATTTTTGTTTGGCAATGCGCTATCTATTTTGTCCCAAGTCTCGTACTTTTCGATAAAGTCAGTTGAAATTTTAGCGATGACTGGAGCTAGAGTAGATGAGCCACTAAAGCTTATTTGTGATTTTTCATCCGCACCTGAAGCGAAATTTAAAGATAAAAGCAGCATAGAAGCAGCCAACATAAGTGATTTTTTCATAAAAACCTCCAAAATTTGATTGTTATTAACATTTGTAAAAGATATTGGCTAGTTGTAAATTTGCAACAGTTTTTCTAAAACTTAGAACTTTGCCGTCATTATACAATAAAAATAATATTTAAGTTGTGATCTGATTAAAATCAAATTGACCTATAAATAAATATAAATTTATTCTTAAGAAAATATTTTTTTAAGCCTTGATTGTGTAGAATGGTTGCAACTTTACAAAAATGGCATAAAAATATCATAAGAAAAAGATACAAAGCTAAATTTATAGAATAAAATAGCCTTAAATTTTTTGAAAGGATTTTAGATGAAAACTACTTCTTTGGCACTTGCTGGTTTGCTTTTAGCAACAACTCTTTCAGCAAAAGAATTTATCAGTATCGGCACTGGTGGCATGACAGGTACGTACTATCCGATAGGTGGAGCGATCTGCCGTTTGGCAAACAAAAATGCTGATATAAAATGCTCAGTCCAATCAACTGGTGGCTCTGTTTACAACGTAAATAACGTTTTGAAAAAAGAGCTTACATTTGGTTTTGTTCAAAGTGACGTCGTCTATGATAAATTTAACGGCACTGGCAAATTTGACGGAGCAAAAGATGAAAATTTACGCTCAGTAGTTGCGATCTATCCAGAGCTTCTTGCATTTGTTGTAGCAAAAGATAGCGGTCTTACAAGTGATCTTGCTTCATTTGCAGGTAAAAAATATAACGTTGGTAACCCAGGTAGCGGCAATGAAGTAAGTACGCTTGAAGTCTTTAAAGCAAAAGGCTTTGACGTTTCAAAACTAGGATATCGCGGTGTTTTAACAGTTGGTGAATGTCCACACGCACTAAAAGATAAAAAAATAGACGGATATAGCTTTGTCGTCGGCCACCCAACTGCAAACATCACTGATGCCGCGACATCTTTGCCGATCGATATCCTAAATATCGAAGGCAGCGAGATTGATAATCTTCTTAAAGAGAAGCCATACTTCGCAAAAGGTGTGATCCCAAAAGGCTCATATGATGGCGTCGATCACGATGTAAATACTATCGGTGTAAAAGCTGTTTTAGTAACTAATAAAGATACAAAGGACGAGGCTGTAAAAGCTGTGATAAAAGCTATTTTAGACAACTTTGATGAGTATAAAACTCTTCACCCAGCGCTAAAATCAGTAAACAAAGAAGATCTTGTTCAAGGTCTTTCAGCTCCGCTTCACCCAGCTGCAGAGGCTGCATTTAAAGAGGCTGGTATTTTAAAATAATCCATTTCCAGAGGCTTTTGCCTCTGGATAAAATTTAAATATACAAATTCTTTTAAATTTATATATTTAAATTTTAAAGGAGAGAGATGAACGAAGTCAAAGACAACGAAGAACAATTTGTCGAGGTAAAAACAAGGGAGATAAATAGCAATTTTTACAACTATTTCATTGCGATCGTATGCTTTTCTTGGTCAGTTTTTCAGCTTTATATAGCTTATTTTCCGCTAAATACTAACATTTCACGCTCGATACACTTAGCCTTTGCGGTTGGTCTTGTATTTTTGCTTTATCCAGTTACTTTTCATAAAAAGGCACATTCTAGTTTGCCATTTTACGATCTAGTCTTTTGTGTGGTAGGCGTTGTTGCTGTGCTTTATCCAGCAGTTTATTTTTATGAGCTAGCTGATAGGACAGGGGATTACATTACACAAGATATCGTCATATCGTTTTTGGCGATCATTGTCTTGCTCGAGGCTGGCAGGCGTGTCATGGGACCAGCGCTTCCAATTATTTGTATATTATTTTTGATATATGATCACTTTGGCCCTTATATGCCAGACATCATCGCTCACCAAGGCGCTAGCTTTGAAAAGATCGCAGGCCATATGTTTTTAACGACAGAGGGTATCTTTGGTGTGCCTATCGGAGTTAGCGTTAGTTTTATCTATCTTTTTGTTCTTTTTGGCTCATTGCTTGAGAGGGCAGGTGCTGGGCAATATTTCATAAATTTAGCTTTTTCTCTTCTTGGCAAATATAGAGGCGGTCCAGCTAAGGCTTCAGTCATCGCAAGTGGCCTAACAGGCATGGTTTCAGGCAGCTCCACAGCAAATGTTGTAACAGTTGGCACATTTACCATACCACTTATGAAAAAAGCCGGTCTTTCACGCACAAAAGCTGGAGCTATCGAGGTTGCAGCTGGTGTAAATGGACAGCTCATGCCTCCGATCATGGGCGCAGCTGCTTTTATCATAGCTGAGTTTTTGGGCATGACATATACAAATGTCATGATGGCAGCGGTTATCCCAGCGTTTGCTTGTTATTTGTCACTATTTTTTATCGTTCATTTAGAGAGTGTGAAGCTTGGCTTAAAAGGTATAAACCAAAGCGAGTTTCACTCAAGATTTAAAATTTTTGTAAGCGGACTTCACTATATAACTCCGATTTTGATTTTGCTTTATACGCTATTAATCGCAAAAGAATCAGCTATCTCGGCGGCTTTTAATGCGATTGGATTTTTATTTTTAATAATGATCTTTCAAGAGCCAACTAAAAAGCTAGCAAGTGGCGAAAAAGTTGGCATAAATGACGTACTTATTGGCTTTGAGGATATATTTTGGGCGATGGTTACAGCTGCAAAAAGTATGACTACTATTGCCATCGCAACAGCGCTTGCGGGTATCATTGTGGGCTCTATCTCGCTTACTGGTCTTGGTCAAGTTTTGTCTGATCTAGTTGAGCTTTTAGCAGGCGATAATATCATTATGATTTTGCTTTTGACAGCTTTAATGTCTCTAATCCTTGGTATGGGACTTCCAACAACGGCAAACTACATTGTTGTCTCAAGCCTTGTGGCACCTGTCATTTTATTTTTGGCACATAAAAATGGCTTTCTAATCCCAGCCATAGCTGTGCATCTTTTTGTTTTTTACTTTGGAATTTTAGCTGATGACACACCACCAGTTGGTATCGCAGCATACGCAGCAGCGGGTATCGCCAAAGCAAATCCTATAACCGTTGGCGTTCAAGGATTCTTTTATGATCTAAGAACAGCGATCTTACCATTTGCCTTTTTCTTTAACAACAAACTTATGCTAATAGAAAGCGTAAATGAGGGTGACCCGCTTGATTCAAAAGGAATAGTCTGGATGAGCAATCCACTTGAAATTTTACTTGTCTTTGGTATGGCGATCGTGGGAATGTTTGCATTTTCAAGCTTACTTCAAGGCTACTATGTCACAAAGCTTAGAATTTGGGAGCGTATTCTTTTGATTCCAGTTGTGCCACTAGCTCTTGTACCAAATATATGTGCGAAATTTAATCTTATACCAAACGAATACACTGCTTATATCGTAGCTGCTGTACTTTATGGATTTGTTTTTATGACTCAATGGGGCATTAAAGACAAACCACTTGATCAAATAAAAATAATCTAATTTTAGGCAAGAGCATTCTTGCCTAAATTTCTAATATAAATTTTTAGAGCTACCTTTATACTTTGGGTAATTTTTATTTAAAATAAGTGTTTTTTTGATTTTTTGTTTAAGGATATTGGTGTAATAAATTAAATAAGAAATTTTTAGGCTCGTAAGCCTAAAAATTATAGTTGTTTTGAGCGTCTTAGATCGCCTGCAAATTCGCAAGACATCTTATCGCCTAATTCGCAGCCTTTTACTAAAAATTCATAAGCTTTTTTAAATTCTTTAGCCTCTATCAAGATAGAACCTACCATCTCACAAGAATATCCATCATTCTTCTCACAAGCTTTGTTAAAAAGTTCTCTTGCTTTTTGTGGCTCAGTATTTAGATAAAGTCCACCAGCTGCTGAACAACCTTCAACCTCGCCAGCTTCGCAAGCTTTATTATAGTACTCTAAAGCCTTGCTCGGATTAGGTAGAGCTGTTTTTCCTAGTTGGTAAATCGCTCCAACTTTTACGCAAGATTTTACATCATTTACTAAACATCCTGCTTCAAATTTAGCCAAAGCTTCTTTAAAATTTGAGCTCCCATATGCCTTTAGGCCATCTTCAAAGTTACCTGCAAAAGCACAAGTGGCTAAGATTGAGATAAAAATCATTTTTTTCATTGAAATTCCCTTTTTGTGAATTAACATGCGATTTTAGCATATTAATTTTTACACTTACTTGATGAAAATAAATTACGCTCTTAAAACTCTCTCTTGCTCTTTATAATCAGGCATGATATGTTCTATAAATTTATAAAAGCTGCTTTGATGATGCGGATAGAGTAGGTGAGTAAGCTCGTGAAGTACGACGTAGCGCACGGCTGAGAGTGGCTTTTCCATGAGTCTTAGGCTTAGGTTTATATAGCCTTTTTTGTGATTACAGCTGCCCCAGCGAGTTTTGCTATTTCGTATGACTATACGCTTGATTGGCTTATTTATAAAAGGCTGAAAATGGCTTATAAGCTCTAAAAATAGCTCTTTTGCTCTTACTTTTACAAAACGCTCAAGGCTTTTTAAATTTGGCGTAAAGACAAACTCGCCATCAAAAAATGGCTCTTTAAAATTTTCATCAAATTTTATCTTATAAATTTGCCCAAGAAATTTCATCTCATCATCTTTTGGTAAATTTAAAAGAGCTTTTTTGTAAGTATTTTCAAGCCAAATTCTGTGCATCTCAAGAAAACTAAGAGCCATCTTTTGTGTGCTATAAAATGGCATAGATAGCGTGATCTTAGCATCCTTGCCAACTCTTAGACGCATGGATTTTACATTTGTTTTAAAATTTATTAAAACGCTTAGCCCATAAAAGTCTAAATTTATGCTCTTTTGCTTTAAACTAGGCGTTTTTCTTGCCATTTTTTACTTCTCCAACGCCACGTATTTGCAAGACCTCTTAGCCACTCATCAGCACAAAATCCTATCCAAACGCCGATAATTCCCCAGCCAAGATAGATGCCTAAGAAATATCCAAGTGGCAGCGAAAGCCCCCACATGAAGATAAGGCCAGTCGCAAGAGGAAATTTTGCGTCACCGCTTGCACGAAGGGCATTTACGATGACTATGTTAAAGGTTCTACCCGCTTCAAGAAATATCGAAAGTGTAAAAAGCGGTAACATGATCGCACGTAAATTTTCATTTAAATTTAGTGCGTCCATGATTTGATGCTTTAGTGCATAAGCTATAAGTACGACTACGAGAGTGATAAAAACTCCAAGTCTTAGCGCCCTAAATGTCCTTGTATAGGCCTCGTTAAACTCGCTTGCTCCAACTAAATGCCCAACGATGACCTCGTTTGCCACGCTGATGCTTGCTCCACAAAGCAAGATAAGAAGCGTGATCTGAAAGTAAATGGTCTGCACGCTAAGGCTAGCCTCGCCCATGCTTGCCACAAAGCCAAAAGCGACCATGTATTGCGCCATCCAGAGTAAATTTTCGCCTGCACTTGGAAGGCCGATTGAGAGAATTTTCTTTAAAATTTCAAATGGCACGACAAGTAGCTTTTTAAAGTAAATTTTAACTTTTGCCTTTTTACTCAGCATATAAGCTAGCACAAAAATGCCTACTAATCTGCCAACAAGTGTCGAGATAGCTACACCTTGCAGACCTAAATTTGGCAGATCAAACCAGCCAAAAAGGGAGATAGCATTGCCTAAAATCGTAATTATGTTCATTAAAACCGAGGTTAGCATTACAGCAGTTGCTAGGTTATAAACACGAAGCACCGCAGCTAGCACCATACCGATGCCATCAAAAAGTAGGGCAAAGCCAAGGATGTGAAGATATGAGAAGCTATCATTTATAAGCTCTTTTGGCACGTTTAGTAAATTTAAGATGTTGTAGCCAAAGACGTAGATGACGATAGCCGAGAAGATACCAAAGAGCGTATTTGACGTGATACTTGCGTGTATGACGTTTGAAGCAAGATCGTTCTTTTTAGCTCCCAGCGCTTGGGCGACGACGACTGAACAGCCAATGCTTAGGAAGTTAAAAATGGTCATAAAAAGATCCATCACTTGATTGCCAGCACCCATGGCACCAACTAGATGCACACTCACTTTTGTAACCATGTAGGTGTTGATGATGAGCGTAATGAAGTGTAAAAACATATCTAAAAATATCGGAACTACGAGTTTTCTCATAGATAAGTTCATTAAATTTTCCTTAATTATTTTAAAATTTTTGGCGATTATAGCCAAAATTAGGTTTTAGCTCCCTTTTGATATAATCGCGAGAAATTTAAAAAATGAGAGAAAAATGGCATTAATCGACCTGATAGACGTAAGTAAAAAATTTGGTGCAAATGAGATTTTAAACGCTGTAAATTTTAGTGTAAATGAAAATGAAAAGATAGCGATCATCGGCAAAAACGGCAGTGGCAAAAGTACACTTATGAAGATCATCTCTGGCGAGGTGGCAGTAGATAGTGGCAGACGCATAGTACAGAGCTTAATAAGCGTCGAGATGCTAGCTCAAACTCCAAATTTTAACGCCACGTTTAGTGTGAGAGAAGCACTAAATAACGAGCTAAAAGATATATTTGATGCGATAAATGAGTACGAAAAAAGTGGAGTCTTGTTAGCAAACGACCCTGAAAACAGAGAAATTTTAAAAGAGCAAGAGAGGCTTTTAAAATTTATAGAGGCAAAAGATGGCTGGAATATCGAGCACAAGATCGAGAGAATTTTGCAAGAATTTAAACTAAAAGAGTATGAAAATAGGCCCATTTGCTCGCTAAGTGGCGGCGAGATCAGACGCGTGGCACTGGGCGCTCTCATCCTTAAAAAGCCAGATGTGCTGCTGCTTGACGAGCCGACAAACCACCTTGATGTCTATATGGTCAAATTTCTTGAAGATATGCTAAAGAGTTCAAACCAAAGCATAGTTTTCATAAGCCACGATAGGTATTTTATCGATGCGCTGGCAACTAGGTGCGTTGAGGTCGAGGAGGCTGGGCTTAGAAGCTTTGATGGTGGATATGCAAACTATCTAGCCAAAAAAGAGGAAATTTTAGCAAGCCTTGCAAAGTCGCATGAAACGCTACTAAAACAGCTAAAAGCTGAGGAGGAGTGGCTAAGGCGCGGCGTAAAAGCTAGACTAAAGCGAAATGAAGGCAGAAAAGAGCGAGTGCTTGCTATGCGCGAGGAGGCTAAGAAAAATCCAGGTGTAATAAGGCGTGTGAGGCTAGAACTTGAGCGTGCGAGTAAAAATTTCAACCAAGTTCAGAGCCAAAACCGCAAAAAAATGCTCTTTGAGTTTAAAAATTTAGGTAAAAGCATAGACGGCAAAGTGCTTTTTGAAAAATTTGACGCAAGGGTTTTGCAGGGCGAGAGGATCGCCATAGTCGGACGAAACGGTAGCGGCAAGAGCACGCTGCTTAAAATTTTGCTAGGACTTGAGCAGCCAAGTAGCGGCGAGATAAAAAGAGGCGAGGTGAGCATTGGTTACTTTGACCAAGCTAGAAATGTCCTTGATGATGAGAAGAGCCTTATAGAGACATTTTGCCCAAATGGCGGCGATCACGTGCTGGTTCGTGGGCGAAATATGCATGTTTATGGCTATCTTAAAAATTTCCTCTTTCCAAAGGAATTTCTTGATAAAAAGATAGGCGTTTTAAGTGGCGGCGAGAAAAACCGTGTCGCACTTGCGATGCTTTTTACCAAAACTTACGATGTGCTGGTACTTGACGAGCCGACAAACGACCTTGATATCGCAACTATCAACATATTAGAAGACTACTTGCAAAGCTTTGAGGGGGCTATCTTGCTAGTTAGCCACGATAGATATTTTGTCGATAAGATGGCAAATAAGCTTTGGGCGTTTGAGGGCACAAAGATAAATGTCTTGCATGAAGAGTATAGCGTCTATTTGGAGCTTGAAGATGAGATGAAAGAGCTTGATAAATTTGAAAAAGAGCTCTCAAATAGCCAAAATGAAGCCAAGCAAAAGAGCAAAACCGGCGTAAAACTAAGCTACAAACAAACGCAAATTTTAAATACATATCCAGATAAAATTTCGGCCCTTGAAGCAAAAATTTCTGAGCTAAATGAAGGTTTAAGCGATCCAAAAATTTATCAAGAAGTGGGGCTAACTAAGCTTTATGAAGAGCTTGAAAAGGCAAAAACTGAGCTTGAGTGCCTAGAAAATGAGTACTTTGAAGTGCTTGAGATCGCCGAGGCACTGGAGTAGGGAAGATAAAGTATCGCAAGATGAAGTCATTTGCAGGTTTAAAATGATAAAAAAATACCCAATAATTGTCATAGTGCTACTTTTTGCTTTTATCTTGCTTGGTATTTATATATTTATGTTTATTTCCGCTGGCTATATAGATGAAGATAGAGAAAAATTTAAAGATATAAGAGGCAGTGCGTTTTATACCACCGAAGATGACAAGGTCTATGCCATGGTACCAAGCGGCGGTAAATTTGAGCTAATAGGCGTGAGGGCCAGTAAATTTAGATACATTGACACTGGCAAATACGACAACAGAAACGTTGGCGCTAGCGATAAGGCGGTATATTGCGGTAATCTCGTGATGAGTGGGCTTGATCCAAATGGCGTTAGAGCGCTTGGCAATGGCTATTTTGGCGATGGCAAGATAACATATTTTTGCGATAGCGTAAGCGAGACGAACCTCGAAATATCCGCACTTAAAGAGTTTTGGGACATCTTCTCACATAAAATGTTTAACACCCCAAAAGCGCAAACTCATATCTATAAATTTAGACAGGTTGATAACGCTAATTTAGCTGCGATCTTGGGCTTTGGCTATGCAAGCGACGGCGCGAAGGTCTATCATGATGGCAAAGAGCTAGAGGGCGCAAATGCCAGCAAGATGCGTTATATCGAGCAGGTATCTGGCAGAAAGAGCGTGCATTTTACGACTGATAGGGAAAATGTCTATTATGACAGCACAAAACTAGGGATCAAATTTAGCCCGCAAATGCGTGATATCGGCGAGATATGGCGCATTCACTATCTGTATGAGCCAAATTCTGGCATGGTCTATGCAAACGATCATGAATTTGACCCAAAATTTGCCCCATACGAGCCACTTTTTAACCTAAAAGATGAGCACTCCTATCATGCGCTCTTTCGTGGCAAAGGCGGTATCTATCACTGGGAGCGAAAGTGGCAGTGGTATAACAGCATAGATGAGGGCGAGTTTGTAAGGGACGGAGACGATCCGTTTAAAGGCGAGATAACGCCGCTATATGGCGACGTGGTGATAAGTGATGGCAAGACATATTTTCTAAAAACCTATGAAATTTGGCACAACACGAAAAATGATCACAGCCTAAGCTCACGCCACACGTGTATCGTTAGGCTTGATACTAAAGAGCAGTGGCGAAAGATAGGGCTTGTAAGAAACGATGGCTACGGAGCAGTATATGCAAACGGCGATAAGACATATTATTTTGATAACGTCGGCTATGGCTGGCGTTTTAACAGCAGTGTTTATGATATAAACGACCTTGGCGTGGTTGAAATTCTCACTCGTCCTTATGGTCCAAATGTTAAGAATTTAAAACTTGATGAGATAGTAAAAATGGTAGATAAAGGCGCTATGACGCCAGCTGAGGGCGAGGTGGTGATAGATGCGATAAGCGACTTTGATGATTACTCGCAAAAATATGCCTACTGGATATTTCTTGCCATTGCATTTGTGGCCTCGGTAGTTGGCGCTATTTTTAAAAATAAAAAGCAAAAAAGCGAGCTTAAAAAAAGGGTGGATGACTATAGATAATGAGAAAAATTACTATTAGGTTTATTTATTTTTTAGTTATCTTGACGCTATTTTTTGTTTTGGCGATGCTTTATCTCTGGCATGAGGGCGAGTATCAAAGAGGCTTTGCAAACATTGATAGTAGCGAGTTTTACCGCTCGCCTGATGGTAAAATTTACGTTCAAATTTCAGGCAGCGGCAAGTATGAGCTAAAAGGCGTCGATGAGGCTAGTTTTAGGGTCTTAAAGCTAAAACACGCATACGACTACTCAAACGTAGCGGCTGATAAAAATCATGTCTATTGCGCTAGAGAAATTTTGCCTGGTCTTGATCCAAAAAGTGCTAAGGTGCTTGGCAATGGCTATCTAGGTGATGGCAAGATAAGCTATTATTGCAGCACTAGAAGCGAGAAAGAGCCCGGATTTAACGAATTTATCGCCATTATGAAAAACCTTGTTCACGTTTTTATAAAAAGCTACAATGATAGCCCTTATTTTTACAGGACAAAAAGGGTTGAAAGCACAAATTTAGAGCCTATATTTGACGCTGGCTTTGCAAGAGACGGCGGCATGCTTTACTATAAGGGCGAAAAGCTTGACGCAGATCCTAACGAGCTAAGATACATCACGGCAGAAAATGGCGCTCCTAGCGGATATTACACAGACGGCAAAAGCTTGTTTATGGGCTTTTATAGGCTTGATACAAGCTATTCAGATGAGACGCGCCGGATTTGCTATGATGATAAGCACGATATGGAATATCTTTTTGAGCCAAAAAGTGGGGCTGTGTTTGCAAATGAGCATAAATTTAACGCTCAAAATATGCCTTATAGCGCCATTTATAGCGTGGATAACGTGCATTCGTTTTGGCCTCTTTTTGCAAGCAAAGATGGAATTTACTTCTGGGATGGCAGTAAAAACGAACAGGCTAAAATTTCAGACTACCAGCTAAAAGGCGAGCTAAAAAGGCTCTATGCTGACGTTTTTGTAGATGAGAGCTCAGCGTATTTCTTACAGCAAGGCGAAGAGTGGCGGCGCTCAAAGCACGGCAGGCACTTAGAGGCGCAAACAGTCTCTTTATATAAATTTGCCCCAAGCTCATCTTGGCGTGAGATAGGGCTAGTAAAAGATGGCGAATATGGCGCAGTATATGCGAACGGCGATAAGCTCTATTTTTTTAACAAGATAAAGCCATTTTATGGCATAAAGCATAGCGTTTATGAGGTGGCGGGTCCTAGCGTCATAGAAATTTTAACAAGAGCATCTAAAGAGCTTAGCGCAAAAGATATCAGCGAGATGATAAAACGCGGCGAGCTAGTTGAGGAAAGCGGCGAAGAGGTCGCGAGATCTAGGATAGAGTATGACTCGCCAAAGATCATTTTGTATATCACATTTGGCATTGCTTTTGTCGTCATAGTGCTAACAACCCTTGCAAAACCAAAGAGAGATAAAAGCGACTTGAGATAAATTTCAAAGTGGCTATTTTTGGTGGCTAAAGCTTAAAATTTCATAAAAACTTTAAAGAGAAAATTTGACCTATTTACTCTTTTTTTGTTATTTTAAAGCGAAACTGAAATTTATAAAAAGGAGAAAAATGTTTAAATTTCAAAGGTCAAAATTTAATAATTCAGTATTTATCCCATCGCTTGTTGTCATAGTTTTAATAACAGCATTTGCAGCGATTTTTCCAAATTTCTCAAATGAGTTTTTTAAAGGTATGCAAAACTACATCGCGGCCAAATTTGGCTGGTTTTACATCCTAGCCGTCGCCGTCATACTGCTAAGCGTCATCATTCTTGGCTTTAGTAAGCTTGGCGAGATCAAACTAGGAGCTGATCACGTAAAGCCAGAGCACAAAAATATCTCGTGGTTTTCTATGCTTTTTGCCGCTGGCATGGGCATAGGTCTAGTGTTTTTTGGTGTGGCCGAGCCGCTCATGCACTATCTAAACCCGCCGCTCGGCGACGCGCAAACTATCGCAGCGCAAAAGCTTGCGATGAATATCACATTTTTTCACTGGGGCATGGGCGCATGGTCGGTCTATGCTATCGTGGCGCTAATTCTAGCCTTTTTCTCGTATAGACACGGCTTGCCACTCACTCTTAGATCGGCATTTTATCCGATCATAGGAGATAAAATTTATGGCAAGATAGGTAGCGCGATAGATACATTTGCCGTTGTGGCGACCCTTTTTGGCGTGGCGACATCACTAGGATACGGCGTACTTCAGGTAAATGCTGGCCTTACGCACGTTTTTGGGCTGCCGACTATGCACATCACGCTTCTAATAGTGCTTTGTTTTGCAGCTACCATCTCAGCGGCAAGCGGCGTTGATAAGGGCATTAAAATCTTATCAAACGCAAATATCGCGCTAGCTATATGTTTTATGTTTTTGATACTATTTTTGGGCGATACGACGCAGCTTCTAAAGTCGTTTGTGCAAAACAGCGGCGACTACGTATCTACGCTTATCTCAAATACATTTAATCTCTACGCCTACGAGAGGCAAAATGAGAGCTGGCTTGGCGGTTGGACGCTGCTATACTGGGCTTGGTGGCTATCTTGGTCGCCGTTTGTGGGGCTGTTTATCGCCAAAATTTCAAAGGGCAGGACGATAAGAGAATTTGTGATCGGCGTGCTTTTCGTGCCAACCGGCTTTACATTTGCCTGGATGAGCTTTTTTGGCAACTCGGCGATTGCGCTTGTGCAAAGTGGATTTAGCGAGCTTGCGACGACCGTAAATTCCGACTCGGCTTCGGCGCTTTTTATGTTTTTGGAGAAATTTAGCTTCTCAGGCGTGCTAAGCGTGATCGCAGTCTTTATGATCGTCATATTTTTCGTCACTTCTGCTGACTCAGCAGCGATCGTTATGAACATGCTTTGTTCAAACGGCAAAGACGATACACCAGTTTGGCAAAAGGTCTTTTGGGGCGTTGCAGTGGGCATCGTGGCGGCATTTTTGATGTTAGCTGGCGGACTTGGCTCACTTCAAGCACTTACGATCACGACCGCGCTGCCATTTGCCATAGTGCTACTTGGTGCCATTTACGGGCTATTTAAGGCGTTACGTGTGGATCTAACCAAAAAAGAGACAAATAACTTTAACAACATGCCCATTAGTGATCTTTCAAAGCCGTGGCAAGAGCGCCTAAGTGCGATCATTACGCTGCCAGGCAAGAAAGATGGCAAGAAATTTTTAAACGAGGTTGTACTAAAAGCGTTTAACGAGCTAAAAGAGGAATTTGCCAAAAACGGCCTTGAAGCAAAGGTCACAAATGGCGAAAATTTTGTAAATTTAAATGTCGGACTTGGCGACGAGATGGACTTTAGATATGGCGTCTATCTCACCAAGAGCCAGAGCCCAGACTACACCAGAGAGCTTGACGGCGACGATCTTTACTATAGAGCCGAGGTCTATCTAAAAGAGGGCGGTCAGGACTACGACGTGCTTGGTTGGAGCGAGGCCACGCTGATAAATGACGTCATCGAGCAATACCGCAAACATATGCAGTTCTTGCATATAGTTAGGTAAATTTGCTCTAGGATTTGCCTGGAATTTGAAAATTTCTAGGCAAATTATAAATCTTACTCACTCGTTATCGTTTGTTACTGAATTTAAAAGTGTGATGTGCTTGTTTATAAATTTTAAAATTTAATTGAGTTTTATATGCACATGGTGTAAAGCGAAATATAATTGTCATTATTTTTAGAAAAAACAAATTAGAAAATTTAACTTTCTTAGTTTATATTTTTTGCTTGTAGCTATGAGATGAATTTAAAATAAAAAAATGCTAAATTTTTTATTGCATATCGTCCAAATTTCAGAGCAAAAATGCATTTTCTGTAAATTTTAATTTTGGTAGATGTTTTGCTGTATCGGTCATTGTAAAAATTTACAAAATCTCAAGTCTGGTGCTGATATCAGCAACGCCCTTTGAATACATCGCTGACGTTACTATCGCATCAGCATTTGCATAATCTTTTGCATTTGATAAATTTATACCACCAGCTGCTAGGATAATGGTATTTGGCGAAATTTCATCTCTTATAGAGAGTACATTTTTGATAAGCTCTGGACTAAATTTGTCACATTGCACAACGTCGCAGTTTGCTTTTATAAGCTTGCTTGCTTCGTCTAAATTTTCAGCTTCAACGCAGATTTTTTTCTCAACCATTTTGGTTTTAAATTCTGGCAAAAGAGATACAAACTCATCAAAATTCGCATAAGCTTTTATGTGGTTTTTAAAAAATAAAATGCTATCACTAAGCCCAAGCCTATGCATTTTACCACCACCTTCAAGTACTGCTTTTACGCAAAATTTCTTAGCAAATGGAAAGCTCTTTCTGGTTGCTAAAATTTCACATTTTTCATTGATGCTCTTTGCATTATTTGCCATTTTGTTTGTATAAGTTGCGATGGCGCTGGCATATTCTAGTGCGACTTGAGCTAGTTTCCAAGCTTTATGCACATCTTCATAGCTGCCATAAATTTTTATGATTACATCGCCAGCTTTGCAAATTTGACCATTTTGGACAAAAATTTGACTTTCGCATGAAAGTAGCCTCGCGATGCTAGCGGCTACATCAACGCAGCTAACACAAATTTCATCGCGTGAATAAATTTCAAGTAAGGCATTTTTATCGATATTTTGAAGCGACGTAGTAAGATCAAAGTAAGGCATATCTTCATTTATATAGCTTATAATTTCTGTGTCGCTAAGTGTCATTTTATGCCTTTTTTACCTCATTTTTTGCTTTTATTATCATTTTTTTGAAGATTCCATTATCATAAAGTCCAGCATGATAAAGAGCAAAGCAGGTAAATGCAATGCCTGAAGCAACGTGAAATTTCTTAATACTTTTATTTCTTTTCATAAAAAGGGCGCTTAAGCAAACTGAGGCTAAAGTGATGCCCATACCGACTTTTGATACTTGTCTATGAGTGTTTATATCAAGTAGTTTGCCACTTATTTTTGTTTCGTTTTTCAAATTCTTCTCCATTTAGTTTTTATTCCAGCAACTTGTATTTTTTATACCAAGACTTTCTGGGTCAAATTCTGGATTTAGCCCAGCCTTTCTTTGAGCTTCGTAGTCTTTGACTGCTATTATCACTACCTTTGAAAGTAAGAATATGGCGATAATATTAATAGTTGCCATTACAGCCATTGTGATATCAGCGATATTCCAAGCGAGCTTTAAATTCATTTGAGCACCAATAAATATCATAACGACAGCTGTTATCTTAAATAGTAACGTAAACTTGTGATTTTTGGTTAAAAATTTCATATTTGCCTGAGCGTAGTAGTAGTTGCCAATAAGCGAAGTGATGGCAAAAAGTACGACTGCAAGAGTGGTAAAATGAACTCCAAATTCACCAAAATACTCTTTCATTGCAGCTTGAACGAGAGGGAGGGCGGTTAGCACCTCGCCACTTGATCCAGTTTGCTTCGTAAGATAGGCCTGTGAAAATAGTACGATCATACCAGAAGCGATACATATCGTCATATCTATAAAGACTGCCATAGCCTGAACTAGGCCTTGTTTTACTGGGTGGCTAGTATGTGCTGCGGCTGCTGCGTTTGGAGCTGAACCCATACCAGCTTCGTTTGAGAAAAGGCCTCTTTTGATGCCTATTACGATCACGCTGCCGGCAAATCCGCCAAATATTGCTTTAAAATCAAAGGCATTTTCTAAAATCATCTTAACAACATCAGGAATTTCTTTGAAATTTAAAACGATAGCAATAAGTGCTAGCGAGATGTAGGCAAGTGCCATGAACGGTACGATGTATGAGCTTACTTTACCGATGATGTGGCTTTTGCTAAAAAACATAACCGCCGCAAATGCCGTAAGAATAAGACCAATGCCAACAGGTAGTCCGCTTTGTGCAAAGCTAACGTTGCTACCAGCTTTGTCGTAGTAAATTTCAAAGGCTGATGTCATGGTATAGCTTTGAAGTCCGTTAAAGCCGTATGCGTAGGTAATGATGAGAATTACCGCAAAAAGCGAAGCCAACCACTTTATGCCAAGGCCATTTTTGATGTAATAAGCTGGACCGCCTTTAAATCCAAAAACGTCTTTTGTCTTATAAATTTGCGCTAACGTACTCTCTATAAAAGCTGAAGCCGATCCTAGAAAAGCCATCAAGCACATCCAAAAAAGAGCACCAGGACCGCCCGCGACGATGGCAGCTGAAATTCCAGCGATATTGCCTATGCCAACGCGTGAAGCGGTTGAGATCATAAGTGCTTGAAATGGCGTTAAATGGTGCTTATTGTACTTGTCCTTTTTTTCTACTAAGACTCTGCAAGCTTCAAAAAACATCCTAAACTGCACAAAACGAGTCAAATAACTAAAATAAATTCCCGTAGCCACAAGAATAATGACTAAAAAATATCCATATAAAAAGTCGTTGGCTACGTCCATTTTGCCGTTTAAAAAATTTAAGAAACTATCAAGCACCATCTACCCTTTCAAATTTATTTTGATTTGAATTTTACGCCCTTCATTGAGTTTAATAAAAGCCAAATCGTTGTGCCATTATGAAGCATGGCAGTTGCTATTGGATTTAACATGCCAAGTGTCGCAGCACTTAGTATAGCTGTGTTTACGCCAACGGTTGAGCGGAAATTTGAGCTAATTAAATCCATTGTTTTATTTGCAAGCTCTTTTACGAGAGCTACGCTCATGATATCGTCTTTTAAAAGACTTATGTCAGCCGTCGCTTTAGCTATATCAGCACCTTTGTGCATACTTATGCCCACATTTGCTTTAGTTAGGCTTGGAGCATCATTTATGCCATCTCCCACAAAGGCTACTTTTTTGCCCTCACTCTTTAGCTCTTCGATAATAGCTGCTTTATCTGTTGGTAAGCACTCCGCATAGACCCTATCAAGTCCAAGCTCACGTGCTACTTCTTCAGCCTTGCTTTTGATGTCGCCGCTTAGCATGACGACCTCTTTTACGCCAAGACTGCGTAGTTTTGCCACCATGTCTTTTGCGTTTTCTCTCATATCATCTTTCATAGCAATGACGCCGACCAGCTCCTTATCATATCCTACGTAGAGTAAGGTTAAACCGCTATTTAATGCTTTGCTTATTAAAGCTTCATGAGCTTTAAAGCTTATCATCTCGTCATCTTCTAAGAAGTGTCTACTGCCGATAACTACCTCTTTGCCGTGCATCGCAGTTTTTACGCCATGAGCTACAATAAATTCAACTTCATCGTGATGAATATGGTGGAAACCACGCTTATTTGCAGCTTCAACTATTGCTTCGGCTACTGGATGAAAGTAGTGCTCCTCGGCACTTGCAGTTAAATTTAATATATCATTTTGAGAAAAGCCCTCTTTAAATGAGTAAATTTCAACTACACTTAGGCGTCCGTGTGTCAGAGTGCCGGTCTTATCAAATACAAAAGTATCAACTGAGCTTAAAGCCTCAATCGCCTTTGCACCTTTTACAAGAATGCCATTTCTGCCAGCTTTTGAGATGCTTGATTTAAAAGCAACTGGTGTAGCAAGCTTTAATGCGCAAGAGTAGTCCGCTTGAAGTACGCTAGCAACACTATTCATATTTTTATTTATAATGTATGAAAGTCCAGCAAGCGAGAGCGTAACAGGCACAAGTTTATCGGCTAGTTTTAATGCTTTTACACCAATGGCTGATTTTTCATTGAGTGAAGTTTGTATGTACTCTTTGATCCTAGCTGTCGCTGTGTCGCTGCCTACATTTTCAGCCCAAATTTTTATCCTACCTTCATCAACCACGGTGCCACTTATAACACGGTCGCCTCTAGCTTTTGGTATAGGTTCAGCCTCTCCAGTCATCGAGACTTGATTTACATCGGCGTTGCCTTCAACGATATAACCATCAACGCCTATCGTCTCACCAGCTCCGACTACTACGATGTCGCCCTTTTTTAAATTTTCGGTTTTTACCTTTTCAAGCGTCTTTTCACCATTTAAATTTCTCTCGACCCAGACTTCTTCGATATTTGGTTTTGCTAGCTCTTTGATGAGATCATCACTTCTGTGGCTAGCACTTTCTTCCATATATTCGCCGATATTTATCATCAAATTTGTGCTATTTGCTGCCAAATGATCACCCATTGCTAGGCTAGTACCAATGGCAGTTGCCTCAAGCACTTTTGAAGTGACGCCCTCATGCCTTAGCTCTTTTGCACCTTCTATTAAATTTGGTGCTGTGGCATAAAGAGTCACGGCTGATTTTAGAGTTTTGTTACTCATAAACGGCGTTACACCAAGTGCAGCAGCAGCTTTGTAGATATTTGCCTTGCTTGGCAAATTTGGATCTTTTGCCTTTGTTGGAAATTCATAGCTCTTGATAAAGTTTAAAATTTTATCGTAGTTTTTATTGTATTCAACGATAATGCTTTTTGCGTATTTATTTACACGAACACTTAGTGCATCAGTTCGCTCTGAGATCGCAGCCTCGATAGCGCTGACGTCGCTTCTAGCGTTTAGGCTCTCGCAAATAAACCTCGCTCTATTTTTACTCTTGTGAGCTAGAGTGATCTTATTTTTGTGAGTCAAGTTCTGCTTTGACATCTTCAAAACGCTCTTTTAGTTCTTCTATGCCAGCATTTATAAGCTCGCCACCTTTGATAATCGCTTTAAATACGCACTCTTGTGCTTTTGGATTAGTTAGTACATAAGCTGCGATACCACCTAAAACTAGACCTTTTACAAAGCCAGCAGCATTAAAATTTTCAGGTACAAATGGTAAATTTTGAGCTGCATTGTTTATTGCATTATCGATCACGCTTGGCTGAGTAGCTGCTGCATTGTTAACTACAGTTTCACTTGCTACGTTTTCTTCATTGATGTAAGGGTTATTCATTATTTACTCTCCAATTTTATTAGTTTTTCTGCTATCAAAAGACCGCCAATGCCAGCTGCTGTAAAAGCTGCTGCATTTAGATATTTTTTTTGTGCTATTAAATTTGAAGCATGAATACCAACAGCACCTACAAAACCACCTGTTACAGCGTATTTCGCTATCTTTTTAGCGACATCTTTTTTAGTTGCTCTATTATTTAGATAGTCACTAAAGCCAAGTGCAGCTGCACCCATGCCAGCGATTAAAGCACCACTGATGAAGTGATCAAATGGAAGCCTTGTGCTTGAAAGTGTAAAAAGACTATTTTCTTGCATTCTCTATCCTTAAGCTATATCGTTTGGTGTGATAGCTTTTGGAGCAGCTGGCTTTTTAGCGCGTGGTTTTCTTGTTTTCTTTACCACTTTTTCAGCCTCTTTTTCTACTTTTTTAGCACCACGTTTTGCTTTTTTCTCTTCTTTTACTATAAAGTCTTTTGCATCTTTTGCAACACTTTTACCTTTTTTGTAAAGATCTTTTGCGGCCTCTTTGCCTTTATCAAAGCCATCTTGGGCGTACTCTTTGATCTTATCTCTTTTATTCCAAGCAGCTATTGCTAAACCGCCTACTGCTAAACCTGCTAAAAATGGTAATGCCATTTTAAATCCTTTCTTTGTTTGATTTTGTAAATTATTCATTTTCTTCATCCTTATTAAAATTTTTGCTAACTACTGAAATACCTAATGCCCCAAGCGCAAGTCCGCTAAAAAACGAGAAATTTGGATTATTGGTTATCTTTGCTAACTCGCTTTTATCAGCCTTGCCACTTGCGATATTTTGCAAGCTTTTAGTTATCTCATTAAAGTCGTTTTGATAGTTTTCTAAAATATTTGTTATGCCATTTTGCTCAAAATTTTGTGAAATTTCATTTAAATTTAGCTCATTTTTTATTTCACAGCCACTATAAATTTCTTTTAAGCGTTGCTTTAAAGAGGCAACGTATTCGTTATTTGAAGTAGCCCAAAGTCTAAAAAATAGATCTTTTAGCTCTTCATCATCTAAGCTTTCACAAAATTTTTCATACATTTTATTTAGCTCCAACTCGTAGTTTAAAGCTTGTATTAGTGCATCTTCTTTATTTTTTGCTGGCAAAAATATAGCTTCATTTTCGCAAGCAAGCTCATAATCATGTGTGCTCGCAAATTTTTCTATCAAGATGATCGCATTTTTTCTGATATTTGCAATCTCGTTAAAAACATCACCAAATGAAGCTAAATTTTCATATAAGCTAAGTGCGTTCTTTTCACTGGTGTATGATGCATTTAAAAGTTCATTAAGCATATTTCACTTCTTTTGCAACTTCATTTACTCTAGTTGAAATCTCTTCCAAATTTTGCCCTTTTAAAAGATCTTCCCAAAGGTTTTTTGGAAAAATTTCATGATCATATTCGATCGTTACAGAGCCGATTAGCTTGTTAAATTTTACATTTTTTATACCATTTATCTGAGCTATCACATCATCTAGGCTAGCTAAATTTACGCTACTACTTAGCTCTTTTATCTTTGGGCTAACTCTTACTCTTAGTCTGCCGTTTGTGTGAGCTATCATTGAAAAATAGCTTGCAACTTGTGCTAAAGTTTGTGTTTTTATATCCATTTTCATCCTTTTTTTAATTGCGTATTATCTATTTCACAGCTTAAATAAATCTGAAATTTTTTTGTCTTTCATTATCAAAAAGTAAAATGAAATGAGAAAATTTAATTTCCATTTTTCTCTTGGCAATCACTGCAAATACCATAAAGTATCATTGTATGCGACTGCTCACTAAAATTTTTTTCTTTGCAAATTTGCTCTTGCCTTTGCTCTATTATCTCATCTTCAAAATCAACTATCTTTTCACAAATTTCACATATCAAATGATCGTGCGATGATTTTAAATTTAGTTCAAATTTCTTTACTCCATTTTCTTCAAAGCAGTTTGCAAGATGATGCATTTCTAGAAAATTTAAAAACGAGTAAATTGATGTCATTGAAATTTCATTCTTGTGGATTTTGTAAATTTCTGAAGAAATTTCTTGAGCACTTAGATGAGAGTTACTAATGAAAAGTACATGCAAAATTTGTTCTTTTAACTCTGAGCTTTTCTGCCCAAAGGCTTCTAAAAACTCTTTAAAATGCTTATAAAATAGTTCAAAATTATCCACAAAAACCTAACTAAAATGATAATGAATATAAGGATTTTACAACTTTACTTATAAAAAAAGCATAAAATTTCTTACGAATTTCAAGTAAAGTATTTTATAAGATTGTTTTGGTATAGTGTCGCATTTTTTAAATCAAAATTAAGGAATAAAATGACTTACGACGAGCTTGAATTAGACGCCGTTTTGTTAGAGGTTTTAGAAAATAGAGGCAGTTTTGATTCTATGGACGATGAGGAGCTTTACGAGCTTATCGAACAAGTTGCACAATATACAGATGGCGATTACGAAGAAGCGTTTGAGTATATGACTCAATTTTCTCCAATCCCTAAAAAACGCTTTGTTTCACTATTTATGGTTTAGCAAAAAGCTAAGCCATAACTTTTATAAAATTAATCAAAAAAGTAAAAATAAAAAGAGCTCTTGACCCACTTAATGAGCCAAGAAATTTGAGCTATAAGAAGTATTTTGAGATTATTTCTTTAAATTTTAGAGTGTATTTACTAGCTTTTGGGCTATTGTTGTATATATTCTCAAAATCATACATTCGCTCATAGTAATCGTTTGTATCTTGTCTATTTATTTTTAGCCTTGCTACATCTAGGCTAACGCCTATAAAAGCACCACTTGTCTTGCCACGCTCCTCAGCAAATGCAGAAATTTCAGGCAAATCACTTGTGATCGCTACTTCGTTACCAACGCCACCAGTTGCTTCTGCTTTTAGACTGATTGTGTCTTTTGCATTAAATAAATTTGCATAAGCTTCTGAATTTTTAAATAAGATGATCATGTCAGCTGAGCTGTAACCAAGCTGTAAGCCTATGCTTCCAGATGTGTAATTTACAAAAAATGGACTTGACCATTCACCATCATCGTTTTTAGCGATAAAAATGCCTTTACCTGTTGAGCCAGTTACAATAGCGCCTGCTTTTGTCACATCAGGGATTATGGCGATCGCTTTTATGCCTTCAAATTTAGTGTCTGGCTTTAAATTTCTTGCACCAAAAGCATTTAAAATATTTATTGCATTTTTTAGTTTTTGATTTTGGATCACATCAGCGTTTAAGTTTGGCGTGAAAAATAAACCAGCAAGAAATATGATTAATAGTCTTTTCATTAAAATTCCTTCCTTAAATTTTTCGTTATTATAGCCTAAAATAAACTAATGGTAAAAATATTATTAATGATTTTTTATGAGAGTTCATTATAAAATGCGACCTTTTAAGGAAAAAATATGAGTTTAATACTTTTTGTCGAATACGTTGGTATCGCATCAGCTGCACTTAGCGGGTTTTTATTTGCAGTAAAAAAGGAGTGCGACTGGCTTGGAGTCTTTTTGTCTGCATTTTTGACCGCACTTGGTGGCGGTATTATGCGTGATATGCTCGTTGGTAGGGCGGTTTATTCATTTACGCACTACATGCCAGTAAGCGTTGTCATTTTTATGTTGATTGTTTCAAGAGTGGCAAATTTACACATAAAAAGAGAAGGTTTGGAGCGAAAATTTGTATTCATCTTTGCCGATGCGATCGATGTTATCTGTTTTTCTATCGTTGGAGCAATGGTTGCTATTGAGTACAACTACAACATCTTTGGCGTGATGATGATCGCCTTTTTTAACGGCGTTGGTGGCGGTATCTTAAGAGATATTTTGCTAAACGAAATTCCATGGTTTTTACGCACAGGGCTTTACGGCACGATAAGCCTTGGCGTGGGGCTTGCTTACTTTGTGCTATATCATCTAGGTCTTACCAATATATTTTTTACCATGCTCTTGCTCGCTGCTGGCATTACAGTTAGGATGTTTGCGTTTTACAGAGGCTGGAAGCTACCTGATCTATGAAATTTAGCGAGTTTTTTGATATCTGGGTCAATGAAAACTACTATAAATTTGGCGTAGATATCGGCAAAAAGGGCGATTTTTACACAAATGTAAGCGTTGGCTATCTCTTTGGTGCTTGCCTTGCGAACTACTTTTTAAAGCTGCTTAGGAACGGCAAAATTTCTAGCTCTTGCAAGGTCGTAGAGATTGGCGCAAACTCTGGCGATATGCTTGCTGATTTTGCGCAAGGAATTTTTACGCTTGAGCCAGAAATTTTGCCAAATTTAGAGTTTATCATCATCGAACCTCATGAAATTTTACGCAAAAAACAGCTTGAAACCTTTAAAAACCGCTTTGGTGACGAGGTTAGAGTAGGGCACTATGAAAATTTAGACGAGTGCTCGTTTGATGAAATTTTTATTATCTCAAATGAGCTACTTGACGCATTTAATTGCGAGGTTATAGATGGGCAAAATATGCTTTTTGTGGATGATGATCTAAAATTTCACTGGCAAAAGGCGGATCAAAACTTGCTAGCTCTTGCAAAGAAATTTGGCATAAAAAAGGGCGAGATATCAACTAGCTACACTAAATTTGCGCTCCAGCTTGCAAGTGCGGCAAAAAAGATGAGATTTTTAAGCTTTGACTACGGCGAATTTGAGCCAAAAAATGAATTTAGTTTAAGGATTTTTAAAGACCATCAAGTATTTTCTTTATTTGAAATTTCAGACCTCGCACCATATTTTAAAAGCTCAGATCTAACTTATAGCTTGTGTTTTAAGCAGGTAAAAGAGGCTTTTTGTGAGGCTGGCTTTTTGATGCTTAAATTTAAAAAACAAAATGATGCTTTGGTTTGCGACTTTGGCGTGGATGAAATTTTATCTTTAGTGCTTGAAAAAGGTAGCAAGCAAGCCTATGAAAATGCAACCAAACAGGCGAAATTTCTACTCTCGCCTGAGTTTTTGGGCGAGAAGTTTAAATTTATAGAGTTTTTAAAGAGCTAGCCTAGCGATATCAGCGTAATCCGCCTCACAAGTCCTCAAAAGGTCACTTGGAGCTATCTTTATCTGCTTGCCTCTTACTCCAGCGCTTACTAGCACGTACTCTTGCTCTTTTGCTCGCTCATCGATAAATGTGGCAAAGTGCTTTTTCATAGCTAGTGGCGAGCAGCCGCCTCTGATGTAGCCGGTGATCTTTTCTAGGTCTTTCAAATTTATAAGTTCGCAGCGTTTGGCGCCACACGCGTGAGCAAGTGCTTTTAGATCAAGCTCCAAATCGCCCTGTAAGCAAGCAACAACGAAATTTTTAGGCTCACACTCACAAACGATAGTCTTATAAATTTGTTTTATATCTTGCTTGGTGCTAGCTGCTACGTGGAGAGCTGAAAGATCGTTTAAATCAACTTCATACTCTAAAATTTCATAATTAATTTTTAGCTTATCTAAAGCTCTGGCAGCATTTGTCTTATGTATCATTTTTTCTCATTTTTGCGAATTTTTTGTATAATTATAGCCAAAACTTAAAGGAGGAAAGATGGCTGAAGAAGTTGAAGAGAAAAAAGCAAAAAAAGGTGGCAATGGTGCATTAATGATAATTATCATTGCGATATTTGTTTTGCTGCTAGTTATTGGAGGGCTAGTTGCGTTTTTGATGCTTAGTTCTGACGAGCCAAAAGAGGCAAACATGATGCAAGCACCAACTCAGACTCAAACGCAGTCCATGCCAGCTCAAAATAAAGCAAAGCATGGTAGCAACGACTATTCAAATATGGGACCGATATATCCGCTTGATCAGTTTATTGTAAATTTGCTTAGCGAAAATGGCTCAAGATTTCTTAAAACTAAGATCGATATGGAGCAAAGCGATGAGTTGCTAACTCCTGAGCTTGATAAGAAAAAGGCACTTTTAAGAGACATTATCATTAGAACACTTTCATCAAAAACATACGAAGAAGTAAGCACTGCAAAAGGCAAAGATAGGCTAAAAGATGAGATCGTGGGTAAGCTAAATGAAGTGCTAAATGATGGCTACATCAAAAACATATTTTTTACTGATTTTGTGGTGCAATGATAGGTATTGATATCGTTAAGATAGATAGAATTTCAAAACTTAAGGCTCGTCACGGCGAGCTTTTTTTAAAAAAATTTCTTAGTGATGATGAGATCGCGCTAGCAAAAAATGATGCGACTTTGGCTGGATTTTGGGCGGCCAAAGAAGCAGCTAGCAAAGCCCTTGGTGTGGGCATCAGCAAAGAGTGTGGCTTTTTAGACATTGAGCTTAGCAAAGACACAAAAAACGCACCAAAGATAAAATTTAGCCCAAAAATTTATACAAATTTTAATATCAAAGAAGCAAGCCTTAGCATAACTCACGACGGCGGATTTGCCGTAGCTGCAGTGATGATTGTCTAAAATTTATGCATTTTTACAAAGCTTTTTAATATCTTTTAACTACTTCTGATAAATTTAAAAAAACGTATTTTTATAAAATTTTTTAAAGAAAAGACGATATCTTTAATTAAGATTTAATGGAGCTAAAGAAACTAAGGATAGTAAAATGCAAATTTCTAATACCCTCTCAACTACTAACTATCTCTCAAGAGAAAACATAGCAAGAGAGATGGGCTTTCAATTTAACGATATAAACGAGATACTTAGTAACGATATGGGATATGGTATGAGCTTTCCTAAATACGCAAGGCTTGATAGAAAGGCTCAAGCTGCGGCTTATGATAGACACATATATCCACTATCTGGCTTTACAAAAGGCGATGAAGCAAAAGTCACTATCATAGGAAAGCTCAGAGGCTATGATCCTGACTTTACAAGCGAGCAGCTATCAGATCTTAAAAATTTCATAAATGAAAGCAAGGGTTTGTTTGTAGAGTATATACAAGGTCAGCAAGCAAAACCAGACAATGATAAGCCAAAAATTTTAAGAGATACCCCATATACCGTAAATGAATTTTTAAATGAATATCGTGGCGATAGCGATTTGCTATTTATGCAAAACTCAAGGACTATTGATCTGCTTGATAGCGATATGAGCGTTGATGAGTTTAAAGAGGAGTGGGCTAAATATGCGTTAAAAGAGCGTTTTAATCTAACTTTGTCTAGTGAAGATGCTAAAAATGCTGTCAATATACTAAAAGAGCTAAACGAAAAAGGTATTCAGAATATAGATAATCTTGAAAAAGAAGACAACGCTAAAGAGAAGAAATTTACACCTATACAAGTTACTAAAAAATCTCACACCTATAAGCTTGAAGCTGATGAGAGATTTAAGGAGATCTATAAATTCATAAAGAGTGAATTTGATAGTGGCAAGAGCATGTTTGAAATTTTAGAAAAAGTTGCAAAGCTTAAAGTGGATAAGAGGGCATAGATATTTTATAAGCAAAGAATGGAATTTTTATAATTTAAATTTCGAAGAAAAGCATAGATGCTTTCAGGCTTATGCAAAAGATAAATTTCAAAAAACATGGCCTAGCCAGCAAAGTATTGATATTAAGTCGCTAGCAAGACAAATTTACATCCACTCAAGCACTTGCGTGATATCTTTTGCGTAAAAGCATTTTAGCCCTTGCGTGTCAAGCGGTTTGTTTGGGATGATCGCATTTTTAAATTTCTGCATTTTTGCCTCTTTTAGGCGCTGATCGAGGTTGAAAATTTCTCTTATCTCGCCGTTTAGGCTTAGCTCACCGATAAAGACGCTGTCCTTGCTGATAGGGCGGTTTTTGAAGCTGCTGATTATCGCTGCAATGACGGCTAGATCGGCCGCAGTCTCGTTTATCTTAACGCCACCTGAAACGTTTATAAAGACGTCGTAGTGTCCAAGTGGAATTTCAAGCTTTCGCTCAAGAAGTGCTAGCAGCATATCTAGGCGGTTTCTCTCAAAGCCAGTCGAGCTTCGTTTTGGATAGGCACTTTCGCAAACGAGTGCTTGTATCTCGATGCTAAGTGCTCTTGAGCCTTCCATTATAATAGTTATCGCGCTACCACTCATCGCCCCGCCACGTGTGAAAAATTTACTCGATACCTCATTTGCGCTCACAAGTCCGTGCTGACTCATCTCAAATATGCCAACCTCACTCGTCGAGCCAAAGCGGTTTTTAAACCCACGCAAAATTCTTAACTCTCTGCTCGCGTCACCCTCAAAATAAAGCACCACATCGACCATGTGCTCAAGCACTCTAGGCCCTGCGATCGAGCCCTCTTTGGTGATGTGACCTATGATGAAAACGAAGATATTTTGGCTCTTTGCAAGCCTCATCAGCTCAAACGTGATCTCTCGAACCTGCGTGATCGAGCCAGGGGCGGAGGTTATATTTTGGCTATAAAGTGTTTGAATGGAGTCAATGACTAGCACCTTGTAGTCGCTCTTTTGCACCTCTAGCATGATATCTTCTAGGCAAATTTCAGTTAGCAGGTATAAATTCTTATCCACCGCATTTAGCCTGTCGGCTCTCATTTTTATCTGACTTTGGCTCTCTTCGCCACTTACATAGAGCGTTTTTTTGCCATCTTTTGCTAAATTTGAGCCAATTTTTAGAAGCAAGGTTGATTTACCGATGCCCGGACTGCCACCTATTAAAACTAGCGACCCCTCGACAACGCCACCACCAAGAACAAGGTCGAGTTCGCTATCTTTGGTGCTAAATCTCGTGAAATTTTGAATTTCTACCTCGTCGATACTTACGGCCTTGCTAGGTGCGCCGCTGCTTTTTGCTATCTCTTTGCTTATCTTTATCTCTTGCTGGCTAAGCTCGACAAAGCTATCCCAAGCCCCACATTGCGGGCATTTACCTAGCCATTTGCTCTGCTGATTTCCGCACGCTTGACACTCAAAAACTGGTTTTGCTTTTGCCATAATATATCCTTTTTAAAATTTCAACTACTATCACTCCAAAAGCCGTTCCGATCATGTCAGCCACGATGTCAAGCAGGCTAAAGCTCCTGTTTGGTAAAAATGCCTGAACGAGCTCTATTTGCACGCCGAAGGCTAAAAGTATGACTAAATTTTTAAAAATTTTAAACTCATAGCCAAGATAAAGCAGGATGTATAGGACGCAAAAAGCTAAAAAATGGTTAGCTTTATCCCACGAATTTTCGATGATAGTAGGAGATTTTGGAGTAAATGCAAGAAAATCAATTGCCAAAAGAGCAGCGAAAAAGCAAATTTTACTAAGAAATTTTACCCTACTCAAAAATGGCGTCCATTAGCTTGTCTAAAAACTCGTCTGGATTAAATTTGATGATATCATCCATGCTCTCGCCAACGCCTATATAAAATATAGGTAGCTCAAGCTCTCTTGCCACGCCAAATAGTGCTCCACCCTTTGCGGTACCATCAAGCTTTGTGATGATGACACCATCAAGCGAGACAATATCGTTAAATGCTTTCGCTTGCGCAACTCCGGCGTTACCTTGCGTGCCATCAAGAATCAAAATTTTACGGTGTGGCGCTTTTTCATAAGCTTTTTTGCTAATACGAACAATCTTTTCTAGCTCGTTTGCTAAATTTGTCTGGTTTTGAAGTCTGCCGGCTGTGTCAAGGATGACTCGGTCGATACCTTTTGCAAGGGCTGAACTAATCGTATCGTAAGCAACAGCCGAAGGATCGTGCCCTTGCTGAGTGGCAACTATTGGCACATTTAGTCTAATTGACCATTGGCGTAGCTGCTCGATCGCTCCAGCTCTAAATGTATCACAAGCGCCTAAAATAACGCTTTTACCGTTATTTTTATATAAATTTGCAAGCTTTGCGATTGTGGTTGTCTTGCCAGCGCCATTTACGCCAAGGATGAGATCGACAAATGGCTTATCGGGCTCGATCACACGCTCATTTTCGTAGATAAAATAGCTGCTCATAACACGTCTTAGATCGGCTCTGCTTACTTCATCTTGAGGCGGCAAGTAGTATAAAATTTCTTCCACGATCTCGTAAGCTACGTCGGCCTCAAGTAAAATTTCTTCTAAGCTCTCTTTGTCTATCTTTTTTGACTTCTTCGCTGAGCTTATCGCTCCAAAAGTCTTCTCAAGGCCTTTTTTTAGAAAATCAAGCATTATTTTGTAGCCCTATTTATGTCATTTTCAAGCATCTCTTCAGGCACAAGACCGATGTAGCCTTGAACGTAGTCGCCATTTGCTTTAAAAAGTGCTGACGCAGGCAAGCCTTTTATGCCACCCATTGCTTTTTCAAATAAAAAATTTCCTTCGCCAACTGCGACTTCATATTTTATTTTATATTTTTGAGCAAAATCTTTTACTTCATCTTCACTTTTGTCTTCAAGTAGCACACCAACGATATCTAGTTCGTTTTTAAATTTCTCGCTTAGGTTGTTTAAGTGTGGGATCTCAGCCTTGCACGGAGGGCACCAAGTGGCGAAAAATACGTAAAGAGTTGCTTTTTTGCCATCTTTTACATCAAAGCCATTGCTTCTTTTTGTAATCTGCATAGTTGCTCCACTTAGCAGCTTTAGATTTATCTCTTTTATCTCGTTTTCTTGGGCACTTTCACTCATTTTTGGAGTGAGTGAGTCTTTGCTTAAATTTTCATCTTTGCTGGCATTTTTATCTAAAATTTTGCCCTGCGTTTGTTCGCTTGTATTTTGCTCTTTTTTTTGGTTATTCTCGTCGCCGCATCCAAAAAATGCAAAAATGCAAAGTGATGTTATAATTGCTCGTTTTAATGTCATAAATTTCCTTTTGAATAAGATTTCAGGATTATACAAGAAAGAGCATAAAATGAGCGTTAATTTAGAAAAAAATGAATTTAGAAAAAATGCAAGAGCAAATTTAATGAAACTTACTAAATTTAAGGCCAAATGCTCGCACTATAAAGCTACAAAAACGCTTTTGAAATTGATAAATTTTACAAATTCTAAGAAAGTACTGTTTTATTTGCCACTTAACTACGAAGTTGATGTGCTTAAAATAAGGCGAAATTTATCACATAAATGTGAAATTTTTGCCCCTTTTATGGTAGGTCTTAGCTTAAAGATGGTAAGATTGCGACTGCCATTTATAACTTATAAATTTAACGTCAGACAGCCATCTGGCAAAAAAATGGATAATGTTAGACTTGATATGGCAGTAGTTCCAGCGATTGGGGTTGATGGAGCTATGGCTAGGATAGGGCACGGAAAAGGATTTTATGATAGATTTTTTGACTCTTTGCTCATTAAGCCAAAACGGATAGTTTTTCTTGAGATAAAAGACTTTTATACCAAAGATGTGCTTTCAAATGCACAAGACGTGGTAGCAGACTTTTATATAACCCCAAACAAAAATTATATAAAAAGAGGAATAAATGATAGAGGTTTTAATAGGCTTAGGAGCCGGTGTGGCGGGCGTTGGAGCAGGGTATCTATACGCTAAAAAGATAAATGATGCAAACTACAACATCTTCTTAGAACAAGCAAAAGCAAAAGCAAAAGCAATAGAATACGAAGCTGAACTAACGCTTAAAAATTCTAAAATTTCAGTACAAGAGGCTGAATTTGAGGCCAAAAAAAGATACGATGACAAGACGACAAAGCTTCAAAAAGAGTATGCAAGTAAATTTGATGAACTAGCCAAAAAAGAGAAAATTTTGCTAAATGAGCAAGAGCTTTTAAATGAGAGCAAAGATCTTTTTGAAAAAGATAAGCAAGATGCAAAGATAACTTACGAAGAGGGTTTAAATTTAAAAGCGACTTATCAAAATAAGGTAGAAGAAGCAATAAGAGTACTTGAGCACGCTGCTGGTTTAACAGAAGAAGAGGCTAGAGAAGTTGTGCTTAAAAAGGTTGAGGAGAAGTCTCGTGCAGACATCGCTCACATCGTCAGAAAATATGAAGAAGAGGCTAAAAGAGAGGCTAAAAAGAGGGTTAATTATATCTTGGCGCAGGCTACGTCAAGATTTGCTGGAGAATTTGCGGCTGAGCGTCTGATAAATGTCGTAAATATTAAAAACGATGAGCTAAAAGGTAGGATCATTGGTAAAGAGGGACGTAATATCAAGACCCTTGAAATGGTGCTTGGCGTTGATATCATCATCGATGATACACCTCACGCGATCATACTAAGCAGCTTCAATCTTTACAGACGTGCGATCGCAACAAGAGTGATCGAGCTTTTGGTGGAGGACGGCAGAATTCAGCCTGCGAGGATAGAAGACCTTCACAAAAAAGTGACTGAAGAATTTGAGCAAAGCATACAAGAAGAGGGCGAAAACATCGTCATGGATCTTGGTCTAAATAAAATTCATCCAGAGATCGTAAAACTAATAGGCAAGCTTAAATTTAGAGCGAGCTACGGTCAAAACGCCCTTGCTCACAGTCTTGAAGTGGCTCACCTTGCTGGCATCATCGCAGCTGAGTGTGGCGGAGATGAGAAACTTGCAAAAAGAGCTGGCATACTTCACGACATCGGCAAAGCACTAACTCATGAGTATGAGGGCAGCCACGTTGATCTTGGAGCAGAAATTTGTAAGCGCTACAAAGAGCATCCAGTTGTCATTAACGCTATCTACGCTCACCACGGCCATGAAGAGGCAACAAGTATAGAAAGTGCGGCTGTCTGCGCAGCTGACGCACTAAGTGCAGCTCGTCCAGGTGCAAGGCGTGAGGTACTTGAGAGCTTCCTAAAACGTGTTGAAGAGATAGAAAATATCGCAAAAAGCAAAGATGGTATCAAGCAAGCTTATGCGATAAATGCAGGCCGTGAAATTCGTGTCATCGCAAATGCTAAACTCATAAACGACGACGAGGCCGTGCTTGTAGCAAAAGAGATAGCTCAAGAGATCGAGAGCAAGGTGCAGTATCCTGGTGAGATAAAAGTAAGCGTCATCAGAGAGACTCGTGCTGTTGATTTTGCAAAATAGCGGCAAAATATGAAATTTCTTTTTTCAATTTTATTGTTTTTATCGCTTGGCTTTGCTAGTGAAGAACTAGTACTAGACTCGGCAAACTCGTTTATAACAACTATGAGAGGCGCTAGAAACGCTCCTATAAAAGAGCTAATCGAGCAGTCAAAAGCGACGATCATCTTTCCAAGTGTTAAAAAGGTCGGTTTTGTAGTTGGTGGCATGGGCGGAGATGGCATCATGGTTGTTGGTAACATTAACTCGCCAAGTGAAATTTTGCCAGTTAGCATAAGTGGCGGAAGTATCGGCATACAGCTTGGTTATGAGGATAGCTCGCTTGTGCTTTTTATATTTAAAGATAGCATTATCCACGATATTAAAGATGCCAAGATCACGCTTGATACAAAGCTATCAGTAGCTTTTGGCGACATTGGACGCAATTACAGTAAAGTAAGCGATTTTAAATTTTCAAGTGATATTTATGCATATGCCGCAAATGATGGTTTCTTTGCGGGAGCTAGCTTTGGTGGAGCAGTCATCAGTGCAAGGGAAGAAATTTTAAAGCAAAGTGGCTATGCCTATGAACAGCTAATAGCCTCTGCATCTAAACTTTTAGGAGATTAATGCAAGATATCATAAACTCAGTTTCAACATACGGCTATATTGTATTGTTTTTTTATAGCCTTGGTGGCGGCATGGTTGCATTAATCGCCGCTGGAATTTTAAGTTTTGCTGGCAAGATGGATATCACTCTTAGTATAATTGTCGCTGCTGTGGCAAATACAATCGGCGACACGCTAATTTTTTATGTCGCAAGATTTAATAAAAACTCACTTATGCCTTATATCAAAAATCATAAAAGAAAGCTTGCTTATGCAGGAATTTTGGCCAAAAAACACGGTGATAAGATAATATTTATCAAAAAATTTATCTACGGAGTTAAAACATTGGTTCCTATCGCGCTTGGACTTACGAAGTATTCATTTTATAAATTTAGCATTATAAATTTGATCTCGTCAGTGCTTTGGGCGATCATTATCGGATTTGCCAGCTTTAAAGCGGGTGATTATTTTGTAGGTGCAAGCGACTATCTTGGCGAGCATAGATATATTATGCCTCTTGCTATGGTTTGTTTGTTGCTTGGAATTTGGTTTTTTTTACAACATATTACAAAAAGGAGAAAAGCATGAAAAAGGTGATATCTGCTTTAATCGTAGTTATCGTGGTAGCCATTGGAGCGGTTTATTTTGCTTCAAATGAGGTAGAGAAAAACTATCAAAGGATAGTGAATGATCTAAATAATATTAAGGGCTTTAAAATTTCTAATAACAATTACAAAAAAGGTTTTTTTGGCTCAAAAGGATCATTTGATTTTAGTGTTTCAAAAGATCTTTTGGGAAATATATTTGGTAAAAATGTAAATGAGGATTTGGTTTTTAAAGTAGAAAATGAAATTTCTCATACAGTGCTTGCTTTTATAGATGGCTTTGAAATAGACTCAAAAATTTCTATCCAAAACGATATGATTAAAAACATTATCGCAACATTTATGGGATCAAATGTCATTGCAACAACTAAAACAAAAGTTAGCTTAACTGGCGATAAAGATGTAGATATCAAATTTAGCAATATTGAATTTAATGATAAACAAAAAACTGCCGTTAATACAAAAGATATAAAGATTGGTATGACGCTTGATTCAAAAGATAGTATAAACAGCTTAAAGGTTGAAGCAGATAAGATTGTTTTGAAAGATTTTAGTGAGTACAACAAAGTTGATCTAAATATCGAAGGATTTTATATCGACTCAAGTTATAAAGAGCCAGTTAAGATTTCAAAAATTTTAGAAAGCCAGTTTGTACCTTATTTGGCAAAAGTTAAATTTAAAAGGATGTCTTTCGCATCTAATGACATAAGTAATATTTTGATAGATGACTTTAAGTATGACTCAAAATTTGAAATCTCAAATGATCTTGGAAGATCAGACGATGTTATAAAAATAGGTATAGTAGCAGTTGATAAAGTAAAATATACAGATTTTGTCTTTGATAGCAAAATCGCAAATATCAATGTGGCTGCATTAAATAATGTATTAGATAAGCTTAATAATTTAAATAATGAAGAAAATTATAATGTTTTAGCTGGATTAAATTTTGATGAGATAATAGATCAAATCTTAGAAAAGAATCCAAGTATAAAAATAGATACATTAAGCTTTAAAAAAGGAGATAAGACTTTAAAGCTAAATTTGGATGCAGCGGTAAATGGCTTTAAAAAGGGAACAAATCAGTCAGAAATTTTTGATAAATTATCTCTTAGTGGAAAAATAAGTGTCGATGAAAGTTTGACGAATTTTTTTGATACATTAGTGCCAGAAGTAGCTTTTGTTGAGCCTACTTTGGTATCTGCTGGATATTTTAAAGAAGAGGACAAAAAAGTAATAAGCGAATTTAAATATGATCCAAACAAAAAAGATATTATATTTAATGGAAAAGTTGGACTTCAAAATTTCTTTATGGGTTTTTAAAAATTAGCCTGATTTTTATCTGTATTTAAGCATCACTTCTATATACTTCACTTTCTGTTTTGCAAAACGCAGAGCAGAAAGTTCTTTTAACTTACAATTGTTAAACTATTAGTCAATCTTTGAAATCTAAACAAGTGATCGATTGAGCCAGTCTATTATTTTATAATTTATAATAGATTTAGACAAACTAATAAATGAAACTAAAAGTTTTTTTGATTAAAAACTTCATAATAAAATCCTATCAAATAAATTTTGCTAGGTAATTAATATGGAGAGTTTGATCCTGGCTCAGAGTGAACGCTGGCGGCGTGCCTAATACATGCAAGTCGAACGGACAAGTAAGAGCTTGCTCTTATGAGTTAGTGGCGCACGGGTGAGTAATATATAGCTAATCTGCCCTACACTAGAGGACAACAGTTGGAAACGGCTGCTAATACTCTATACTCCTATCTTACATAAGTTAGATAGGGAAAGTTTTTCGGTGTAGGATGAGGCTATATTGTATCAGCTAGTTGGTGAGGTAATGGCTCACCAAGGCTATGACGCATAACTGGTCTGAGAGGATGATCAGTCACACTGGAACTGAGACACGGTCCAGACTCCTACGGGAGGCAGCAGTAGGGAATATTGCTCAATGGGGGAAACCCTGAAGCAGCAACGCCGCGTGGAGGATGACACTTTTCGGAGCGTAAACTCCTTTTGTTAGGGAAGAATAATGACGGTACCTAACGAATAAGCACCGGCTAACTCCGTGCCAGCAGCCGCGGTAATACGGAGGGTGCAAGCGTTACTCGGAATCACTGGGCGTAAAGGACGCGTAGGCGGATTATCAAGTCTCTTGTGAAATCCTATGGCTTAACCATAGAACTGCTTGGGAAACTGGTAATCTAGAGTGAGGGAGAGGCAGATGGAATTGGTGGTGTAGGGGTAAAATCCGTAGAGATCACCAGGAATACCCATTGCGAAGGCGATCTGCTGGAACTCAACTGACGCTAATGCGTGAAAGCGTGGGGAGCAAACAGGATTAGATACCCTGGTAGTCCACGCCCTAAACGATGTATACTAGTTGTTGCTAAGCTAGTCTTGGCAGTAATGCACCTAACGGATTAAGTATACCGCCTGGGGAGTACGGTCGCAAGATTAAAACTCAAAGGAATAGACGGGGACCCGCACAAGCGGTGGAGCATGTGGTTTAATTCGAAGATACGCGAAGAACCTTACCCGGACTTGATATCTAACAAATCATCTAGAGATAGAAGAGTGTCTGCTTGCAGAAATGTTAAGACAGGTGCTGCACGGCTGTCGTCAGCTCGTGTCGTGAGATGTTGGGTTAAGTCCCGCAACGAGCGCAACCCACGTCATTAGTTGCTAACAGTTCGGCTGAGCACTCTAATGAGACTGCCTTCGTAAGGAGGAGGAAGGTGTGGACGACGTCAAGTCATCATGGCCCTTATGTCCGGGGCGACACACGTGCTACAATGGCATACACAATGAGAAGCAATATCGCGAGATGGAGCAAATCTATAAAATATGTCCCAGTTCGGATTGGAGTCTGCAACTCGACTCCATGAAGCCGGAATCGCTAGTAATCGTAGATCAGCCATGCTACGGTGAATACGTTCCCGGGTCTTGTACTCACCGCCCGTCACACCATGGGAGTTGATTTCACTCGAAGCCGGAATACTAAATTAGTTACCGTCCACAGTGGAATCAGCGACTGGGGTGAAGTCGTAACAAGGTAACCGTAGGAGAACCTGCGGTTGGATCACCTCCTTTCTAGAGTACATATAGATATTCTCTCACAAGATATTTATAAGAAAGATATTCTCAATCATCCTTGTTTAGTTTTGAAAGATTGATAGACCTATAGGGGCCTATAGCTCAGCTGGTTAGAGTGCACCCCTGATAAGGGTGAGGTCACAAGTTCAAGTCTTGTTAGGCCCACCAGAGAATTTAATTGGGGAATTAGCTCAGCTGGGAGAGCGCCTGCTTTGCACGCAGGAGGTCAGCGGTTCGATCCCGCTATTCTCCACCATAAAATAGTTTAACTATATTAAATTAAGTCTAATTAGAGAGCTTAAAAATTTAAACTTTCTAATTAGACTTTTGTCTAAATGTTCTTTTAATTAATATTGTTAATAGTCACAAGCAAGTTTTAAAAACAATTTTACAGGACTTGTTAAAGATTTAAATTTCTATCATCTTTGCATTTAATGCAAAAGTTTGACATCACAATCTATTTAGGATTTAAAACTTATCTAAATAGTAGTCAATGCTTTCCGTCTTGAGAGCTAGAATTTAAATATAGTAACATAAAGTTATCTTTAACAAGGAAGTGATGCGAATTAGAATAATCTAATATAGAAAAGGTAAGCTACAAAGAGCAAGTGGTGGATGCCTTGGCTAGTAGAGGCGATGAAAGACGTGCCAGGCTGCGATAAGTCTCGGGGAGCCGTCAAGGGGCTTTGATCCGGGAATTTCTGAATGGGGCAACCCAACTAATAGAGATATTAGTTACCGTATAACGGAGCGAACGAGGGGAATTGAAACATCTTAGTACCCTCAGGAAAAGAAATCAAAAGAGATTACGCTAGTAGCGGCGAGCGAACGCGTAAGAGGGCAAACCGTTAGTTTACTAACGGGGTTGTAGGACTGCAATATAGACTAAACTTAGCTAATAGAATAATCTGGAAAGATTAAGCATAGAGGGTGATACTCCCGTATATGAAAGCTTTGTTTTACTTAGCAGTATCCTGAGTAGGGCGGAACACGTGATATTCTGTCTGAAGCTGGGTAGACCACTATCCAACCCTAAATACTACTACTAGACCGATAGTGCACAAGTACCGTGAGGGAAAGGTGAAAAGAACTGAGGTGATCAGAGTGAAATAGAACCTGAAACCATTTGCTTACAATCATTCAGAGCCCTATGATTTATCAGGGTGATGGACTGCCTTTTGCATAATGAGCCTGCGAGTTGTGATGTCTGGCGAGGTTAAGGAAACCCGGAGCCGTAGCGAAAGCGAGTCTTAATAGGGCGTTTAGTCAGACGTTGCAGACCCGAAACGATGTGATCTATCCATGAGCAGGTTGAAACCGGTGTAAGAGCCGGTGGAGGACCGAACCCGCTAGCGTTGAAAAGCTATGGGATGACTTGTGGATAGGGGTGAAAGGCCAATCAAACATCGTGATAGCTGGTTCTCTCCGAAATATATTTAGGTATAGCGTCATGTAGTAACACTAGGGGGTAGAGCACTGAATGGGCTAGGGCATACACCAATGTACCAAACCCTATCAAACTCCGAATACCTAGTGTGTAATCATGGCAGTCAGGCGGCGAGTGATAAAATCCGTCGTCGAGAGGGGAACAACCCAGACTAACAGCTAAGGTCCCTAAATCTCATTTAAGTGGAAAACGATGTGGAGTTACTTAAACAACCAGGAGGTTGGCTTAGAAGCAGCCATCCTTTAAAGAAAGCGTAATAGCTCACTGGTCTAGTGATTCTGCGCGGAAAATATAACGGGGCTAAAATGAGTACCGAAGCTTTAGACTTAGTTTTACTAAGTGGTAGGAGAGCGTTGTATTTGCGTTGAAGGTGTACCGGTAAGGAGTGCTGGAGCGAATACAAGTGAGCATGCAGGCATGAGTAGCGATAATTGGGGTGAGAATCCCCAACGCCGTAAACCCAAGGTTTCCTACGCGATGCTCGTCATCGTAGGGTTAGCCGGGTCCTAAGCAAAGTCCGAAAGGGGTATGCGATGGAAAATTGGTTAATATTCCAATGCCAACTATAATGTGCGATGGAAGGACGCTTAGAGTTAAGCAAGCTAGCGGATGGTAGTGCTAGTCGAAAGGTGTAGGTTAAGATCCAGGCAAATCCGGATCTTTTTAAGCCGAGACCCCATAGGCGTTTGAAGTTCTTCGGAATGGATAGCGAATTGCCGATACTGTCGAGCCAAGAAAAGTTTCTAAGTTTAGTTATAGTTGCCCGTACCGTAAACCGACACAGGTGGGTGGGATGAGTATTCTAAGGCGCGTGGAAGAACTCTCTTCAAGGAACTCTGCAAAATAGCACCGTATCTTCGGTATAAGGTGTGCCTAACTTTGTTAAGGATTTACTCCGTAAGCATTGAAGGTTACAACAAAGAGTCCCTCCCGACTGTTTACCAAAAACACAGCACTCTGCTAACTCGTAAGAGGATGTATAGGGTGTGACGCCTGCCCGGTGCTCGAAGGTTAATTGATGACGTTAGCTCTGCGAAGCGTTTGATCGAAGCCCGAGTAAACGGCGGCCGTAACTATAACGGTCCTAAGGTAGCGAAATTCCTTGTCGATTAAATATCGACCTGCATGAATGGCGTAACGAGATGGGAGCTGTCTCGAAGAGGGATCCAGTGAAATTGTAGTGGAGGTGAAAATTCCTCCTACCCGCGGCAAGACGGAAAGACCCCGTGGACCTTTACTACAGCTTGACACTGCTATTGGGATAAAAATGTGCAGGATAGGTGGGAGGCTTTGATCCATAGACGCCAGTTTATGGTGAGCCGTTGTTGAGATACCACTCTTTTTTATTCTGATAGCTAACTAGCTTGAGTTATCCTCAAGTAGGACAATGTCTGGTGGGTAGTTTGACTGGGGCGGTCGCCTCCCAAAATGTAACGGAGGCTTACAAAGGTTGGCTCAGAACGGTTGGAAATCGTTCGTAGAGTATAAAGGCATAAGCCAGCTTAACTGCAAGACATACACGTCAAGCAGAGACGAAAGTCGGTCTTAGTGATCCGGTGGTTCTGTGTGGAAGGGCCATCGCTCAAAGGATAAAAGGTACCCCGGGGATAACAGGCTGATCTCCCCCAAGAGCTCACATCGACGGGGAGGTTTGGCACCTCGATGTCGGCTCATCGCATCCTGGGGCTGGAGCAGGTCCCAAGGGTATGGCTGTTCGCCATTTAAAGCGGTACGCGAGCTGGGTTCAGAACGTCGTGAGACAGTTCGGTCCCTATCTGCCGTGGGCGTAAGAAGATTGAGGAGAGTTGACCCTAGTACGAGAGGACCGGGTCGAACCAACCACTGGTGTACGAGTTGTTCTGCCAAGAGCACCGCTCGGTAGCTATGTTGGGATGTGATAACTGCTGAAAGCATCTAAGCAGGAAGCCAACTCCAAGATGAATCTTCTTTTAAGAGCTCATATAGACTATGTGTTTGATAGGCTGGGTGTGTAATGGATGAAAGTCCTTTAGCTGACCAGTACTAATAGCTCGTCTGCTTATCTTTTAATAAGCATCACTTCCTTGTTAAGGATAAAAACTTAATAAGATATGTTTTTATAAAACTTTGTTTATGACTTTTAACTTTATCAAGTAGTGTTAAATAAGAGATTTATCTGATATATCTTTTATTTAACACTGCCCGTGACTATACAGACGAGGAAACGCCTTGCTCCATCTCGAACCAAGAAGCTAAGCTCGTCCTGGCTGATGATACTCTCCCTTACTGGGATGTTGGAAAAGTAGGTCGTTGCGGGCTTTGTTGATTTTTAATATTCTTTATCTAAACAATCATCTTTTAATATTATTTCTTAATTTATAACAAAATATCAAATCTAAAATTTATTTATATTTTTAAATAATTAGACTTTTTATCTTTATATTTATAAATATCTTTTAGTTTATGCTTTTATACGAGTGTTGACTAAAAACACCAAATATGATAGACTCCAAACCCAAATTTACCCAAAAAGGACAAAAATGAAAAAGATTATATTCTCACTATTAGTAGCAGCTTCTACATTACTAGCAGCCATAAATTTAAACACCGCCACAAAAGAAGAGTTAATGAGTTTAGATGGTATAGGATCTTCAAAGGCAGATGCAATAATAGAGTATAGAAAAGCAAACAAATTTAACTCAATAGAAGATATAAAAAATGTAAATGGTATAGGCGATAAGACATTTGAAAATTTAAAATCAGATATATCAGTATCAGGCACTACAAAGATAGACACCACAAAATCAAAAATAAAATCTAAAAAAGATGAGATAAAAGAAAAGGTAAGTAAAAAGAGTAATGAATTAAAAGAGAAAAAAGATAGTGCTAAAGATGATAGTATAAAAGAGATAAAAGATAAGAAAGAAAAGCTAAAAGATAAAGCACAAAAGAGTAAAGCTAAAAAAGAGAAAAGCAAAGAGTAATAAATCTAGAAATTTATAAAAATTCTTACATAAAGTATATAAAAATAGTTAGGAGCGCATAGCGTTCCTAATAAAAATAGATTGGTTTTTATATATCTGCCCACTTTTTAATTCTATAACTTAATCTGCTTACTTTTTAAATTTTATAAATTAATAAGCTCATCTAATAGATCTTGTAAAGTAATACTTCTTAGTTCACTTTCTAAGGCTTCTTGTGCTTTTAGGAAGTGACCAGTTAAAAGTCCCTCGATCTTGCCACCAAGCGGGCAAGCTTTAGGTGAGTCAGAGTGGATCTTAAAAAGTTTTTCTTTATCATTTACCGCGTTAAAAATTTGAAGGAGGGTTATATCTTTTGGCTCTTTCGCAAGACTCACACCACCAACTCCAGCTACGACATTCACGAGTCCTGCAGCCTTTAGAGTGCCAAGCAGACGCCTAACTATGACAGGATTTGTGTTTATACTACCTGCTATAAATTCGCTCGTGACTTTCTCGCCTTTGAAAAAACAAGCTGCTAAAACTACATGGATCGCGGTTGAAAACTTGATCCCTACTTGCATAACTGTCCTTGAAATTTTTTCTGATTATACTTTAAATTTTTACTAAAAGCAGTTTATTTTCAGTTTAGATTTGACAAGCCGACTTTTTGTACCAGCTATGTCAAATCTATAATTTTTATGCTCGCTCGCCAACTGCTGTGAAGCGTTTTTGTATAAATTTTTTGTTTTTTAGCTCGTCTATGATCGCAAGCGCAAGGTCTGCATAGCTTATATAACTCTCATTTTTTGAGTTTAAGATGAGATTATCTCCACCAAGCACGTATTTACCAGTACGAGCACCATTTGGGTCGTAGTCACCTGCTGGGCTTACGTATGTCCAAAGCAAATTGCTCCTATCTTTTAGCTCAAAATAAGACTCCGCAGTTGCCTTTGCTACACCCATATATGCCGCTGGGAAGTCTGGTGTATCCATTAAATAACGTACCAGCGCCGCCAACTACGATGAGCCTTGTACTAGTGCCTTCTAGTAAATTTATAAGATGAGTGGCCACTTTTTTGTGAAGCGCAAAGGTATCTGGCGTCCACGCTGCAAATGCACTGATCACTGCGTCAAAGCCAGCCAGATCAGTCTTTGTAAGCTCGAAAATATCTTTATAAACGACCTTTACGCTTTTGTTTTTATACTCTTTATTTCTAACGATCGCTGTGACGTTGTAACCTTGTTTTAAAGCCTCGTTCACCAAATTTGTACCGCTTTTGCCGTTTGCTCCGATGATTGCTATTTTCATTGTTTCTCCTTTAAATTTGTCTTTAAATTTACAACCAGCTTGGCTTTACGTCATCAACTATCACGCCGTCACTCATTGTGTATTGCTCTAGACTACCGCGTTTTGCCTGGATGCAGATCATTTTGATGCCGTTTTTGCCAGCTCTAAAGCACCTTTTACCCTCTGGATCTATACGCACCGTGTCTCCTTTGCCAACTACTATCACTTCGCCATCAATAAAAAGCTCACCCTCGCCCTCTAGGATGATGTAAAGCTCCTCGTTTTGCTTATGTGCATGGACAAATGGCACGCTCACATTTGCCGGAAGCTCGTTTATAGATACCTCACAGCCAGTTAAATTTAAAGCCTCTTTTAGCTCGACTCTTGGTTCGTTTACGATCTTTGCAACTTGATAATTTTTCATTTTGTTCTCCTTGTCTTTGTATTGTAATATTTTTATTTACAACCGATGAGCGAAGTATAATAATTTTTAGTTGTAATATCAAGAGTTACAACAAAATTTTTATCATTTTTAAAATTCAATCTTTAAGCGGTACTAAAGCAGATGCAGGGCATATTTATACAGTTTTTAGCTTGCTTAGCCTCTAGTCAGGTGGCGCCAGAGCTTGCTATGGATGCTTAAATTTATCAGTAAAAGGTGATCATTTTAGATGCAAGAGACCCACTCTCATCACCACCACGCCGAGCATGGCGGTATGTACATTCACACGAGCAATAAAACTGTTTTAAGAAATTCATTTTTTCTAATTTTCACATTCATGGTGGCCGAGACGGTCTTTGGCTTCGTTTCAAACTCGCTTGCACTTATTAGCGACGCATTTCACATGCTCTCAGATGCTGCGGCTCTCTTTTTGTCGCTGGTCGCTTTTAAGATCGCAGAAAAAAGGGCAAATTTGCAAAAGACCTTTGGCTACAAAAGGGTCGAGATCATCGCTGCTTTCATAAACGCTATCGCTCTTATCGCGCTTACTATCTTTGTCGTAGTCGAAGCGATCATCAGGCTTTTTAACGCGCCAGAGATCAAAGCTGAGACGATGCTTTTTGTTAGTATTTTGGGGCTTGTGGTAAATTTAGTCGTGGCTATTTACATGCACAAAAGTGCTGATACAAAAGAAAATTTAAATATGAAAGGGGCTTATCTACACGTGCTTGGTGACACGCTTGGCTCGGTTGGCACCATCGTTGCAGCGCTTCTTGTGATGAAATTTGACTTCACGCAGGCCGATAGCATCGCAAGTATCTTTGTCTCACTACTCATCATAAAAAGTGGCGCTAGCTTGCTAAAAGATAGCTTTAATATCCTGATCGAAGCCGTGCCGCTTAAGCTTGATACGGATGAAATTTTAGGCGTTATAAAGGGCGTAGATGGCGTTAAAATCGTGCATGACCTGCATATCTGGGCGATAAATGCTGGCACAAATGCGCTCATAGCCCACGTGGTGGTGGATGATGCGTTAAGCGTGGCTGAAATTTCAAAGATGATAAAGCAGATCGAACACGAGCTTTTTCATGCAGGCATTGGCCATGTCACGCTTCAGTTTGAGAGTGAGAGCCTTGGACACAAAGACGATCTCATCTGCGAGTTAAATGACGATGAAGGACATGAGCACTTTGGACATTGTCATTAAGATTTTTAAGAATAGAGCCAAGCTCTAGTGACGGGCTTATGATAAAAATATATTTATTGGCATTTAAATCAACTTTAGGCAAAATAAAGCCCAAAATTTAGTAAAAAGTAAAACTTATATGAAAAACATCAGAAATTTTAGCATCATCGCTCACATAGACCACGGCAAAAGCACGCTTGCTGACCGTCTGATCCAGGAGTGTGGCGCCGTAAGTGACCGTGAGATGAGCTCGCAAATCATGGATACGATGGATATCGAAAAAGAGCGTGGCATCACTATAAAAGCCCAATCTGTTCGCCTAAACTACGCACTAAACGGTGAAAATTTTATTCTAAATTTGATAGACACTCCGGGCCACGTGGATTTTAGCTACGAGGTGAGTCGATCTTTAGCCAGCTGTGAGGGTGCACTGCTAGTAGTGGACGCTAGTCAAGGCGTAGAGGCACAAACAATCGCAAACGTCTATATCGCACTTGAAAACAACTTAGAGATCATTCCAGTCATCAACAAGATCGACCTGCCAGCAGCTGATCCTGCTAGGGTAAAGGACGAGATCGAGCATATTATAGGACTTGACTGCTCTGTAGCGATCGAGGTAAGTGCAAAAAGTGGCATCGGTATAAAAGAGCTACTTGAAGCGATCATTACGAGAATTCCTGCGCCAAATGGTGATGCAAGCAAGCCTACAAAGGCGCTTATTTATGATAGTTGGTTTGACAACTATCTTGGTGCACTTGCTCTTGTGCGTGTATACGACGGCACTATCTCAAAAAATGATGAAATTTTAGTCATGGGAACAGGCAAAAAGCACATTGTGCTCGATCTCATGTATCCAAATCCTATTGCTCCTATCAAGACAAAGAGTCTTGCAGCTGGCGAAGTAGGCATCGTTGTACTTGGACTTAAAAATGTTAGTGACGTCCAGGTGGGCGATACGATTACACAGGCTAGAAATCCCCTAAAAGAGCCAGTAGGTGGCTTTGAGAGGGCTAAGCCATTTGTCTTTGCTGGACTTTATCCGATCGAAACTGATAAATTTGAAGATCTGCGTGATGCACTCGATAAGCTAAAGCTAAATGACAGCTCTATAAGCTACGAACCAGAGACTTCGGTTGCACTTGGATTTGGTTTTAGGGTTGGCTTTTTAGGCCTTCTTCATATGGAAGTGGTAAAAGAGAGGCTGGAGCGTGAATTTGATCTAGATCTCATCGCCACAGCGCCGACTGTGACTTATGAAGTCATCCAAACTGATGGGGTAAATTTAAAAATTCAAAACCCAAGCCAGCTACCACCAGTCAACAAAATAGACTCAATCCTTGAGCCATATGTGAAAGCGACTATCATCACGCCAAGCGAGTTTTTGGGCAACATCATCACGCTTTTAAACAACCGCCGTGGCATACAAACAAAGATGGACTACATCACGACTGATCGCGTTTTGCTTGAGTATGACATACCGATGAACGAGATCGTTATGGACTTTTACGACAAGCTAAAATCAAGCACTAAAGGCTACGCGAGCTTTGATTATGAGCCTAGCGACTACCGCGTGGGCGATCTAGTAAAGCTTGATGTCAAAGTGGCTGGTGAAACGGTCGATGCACTCTCTATCATCGTGCCTGAGAGCAAGGCGCAGACAAAGGGCAGGGACTTTGTAAAGGCGATGAAAGAGATCGTACCTCGTCAGCTCTTTGAAGTGGCGATACAAGCGAGCATTGGCAACAAAATAATAGCTAGAGAAACCGTAAAATCAATGGGCAAAAACGTCACAGCCAAGTGCTACGGTGGCGATATCACGCGCAAGAGAAAGTTGCTTGAAAAGCAAAAAGAGGGTAAAAAGCGTATGAAGGCGATAGGGAAGGTTAATTTGCCGCAGGAGGCGTTCTTATCCGTCTTAAAAATAGACTAGAGGTTTATCTTTTGTGCCCTTTTGAAAGAGTTAGTGAAATTTTGGCTTGATGAACTACGTGTTCTATCTGCGCCAAAATTTCACGTCACAGCTTTCAAAATCATCACAAAATATCTCGCCTCATTGTGAGCTGGCGATACGGCCGCTTTTGGTTTTTGTTTTTGATTAAATTTTAAATACTAAATTTGCAAAAAAGGAAGCATATGCCATTTGTGAAAATTTGTGTGACAAAAGAGGGTGATAGCCCAAGTGTGGAGCAAAAAGAGAAGATGATAAGTGGGGTTACAAAGCTAATAAGCGAAATTTTAGGTAGAAGCGCTCAAAATACCGTTGTCATTATCGATGAGATCGATATGAATAACTACGGTATAGCAGGTGAGAGTGTAAAGAATCTCCGCAAAAAACAAAAAGAGCAAAAGGAAGTAAAATGCTAAGAACGACATTATTAGCAGTTTTTGCAGCTATCTTTCTAACTGGCTGCGTGGCTAAAGCTAGCCTTTGTCTATCATGTGAAGGAATAGACGGCGTGCAAAGTGCGAGCATAAACAGCGAAGATAAGATGTATTTTGAAGAGGTTATGAGGATCCCAGCTGACTGCAGCGCTTGTAAAGGCAGGGGCGATGGCCTTTTCATAAATGGTGTTAAATACAAAAGTGATGTAGCAATAAACTGCTGCTTAGAAAAAAATATGATCGATACTAATGTTGGGCTAAAAAAGGTTTATTTCCACAGGATCGTTGATGCTAGAAGTAGCGCAAGATCGATATATTACACAGGTGTTGAAGGAAATACTGCAGTTTTTAACTCAAATCCACGCCTTGAAGTGCTTTTTTACATGTTCTTACAGCGTGAGTTAAATTCTCGTGGAATCGTTGTTGTCGATACTCAAACATCGCCTTATACATACAGGCTTGATTTTAGATTTGACGAGCTTAGAGGAAGCTATTCGGGAAGTTCAGAAATTTTAAATGGACATCTAAATGGGCTTCTTATTCTTTCAAATATAAATTTCAAAAAAACGTTACCTATCTCGACTAGGCACCATGTGGAGAAGCTAGAGGCTTCAGAGTCTGGTCAGTTTGACTTTTTTATCGCACTTTTAGTTAAACAAGCTGCGATAAAAGTAGCCGATGAGATCACTAAACTTTAAAAGGAAAAACGATGAATAAATTTAAATTTTTAGCTATTTTTGGACTTTTTGTTTTATTTTTAACTGGTTGTGCGCCAAGTCAAAGTGTTGTCGCATTTGATCCATATAAGGCTGCTTCAAGCCAACAAAATAGCGGCTTTGAGGCCTATATAAGCGCGGTGCATGATAACCGTAAAAACAAAAGTACTATTGCTACGATCACTGATAGCAAAGGTACCGTAAAAGAATATGTCGTGCTTCAAAACGATCTTGCTACTTATTTTAGCGATTCGCTCAAAAAAGAGCTTATGGCGCGCGGTGCAAATGTAAATGGCATGGGTGGCGTCGTAGTTGAAATTTTTATCAACGAGTTTGAAGCAAATATGAGCGGATATGGTACTGATAATACAAAAGGCAATATTAAGATTACACTTAAGATCCAAAAAGGCGATCAAAGCATTGTTAAAAATATTTCAAATAATCAAACTAAATTTGAGTTAATTCCCACAGGTGGAGCATTTAAATCATTTTTGACTGAAATAATAAATGATGCTATCAAACGCACAGCGCTTGCTATTTTAAATAGCTAATGTTTTGTGCGTTTTGCAAGAGCTTTACGCTAAATACATTTTGTAAAATTTGCTCACAAATTTTAAGCGAGCCAAGCCCGATAGCAAGAGAGCTAGAGGGCTTTAAAATTTATAGCTTTTACGGCTACTCTGAAATAAAAGAACTCATCCACTCCAAGCACCAAATGCACGGATATTTTATATATAAAAACTTAGCCAAATTTGCATTTAAGAAATTTGCCAAAAGTTTTAGCTTTCCGGAGCAAGTCTATGCTTTGCCTATAGACGATAGAGTTCATTTTGGCTACTCACACACGGCTATTTTGGCAAATGCACTAAGGGCTAAAAACCTAAAGCCTATATTTCACGCACTGCATGCAACCAGCAAGATCAGCTATAGTGGCAGGGATTTACAATTTAGACAAAATAACCCAAGAAATTTTAAAATCCTAAAAAAGATCACTGCTCCAGTTATTTTAGTAGATGATATCGTAACTACTGGCACTACGATATTTGAGGCTAGAAATACTCTAGAAAAAGCTGGCGTAAAAGTACTTTTTGCTCTAGTTCTGGCTGACGCTAAATATTAAATTTTAATTTTTTCTCAAGTCTCTTTGGGTAGAAATTTACATAGCTCCAGTGGCAATCTATTTCGTTAGCAGTAGGGGCATGCAAAAGTGATAAATTTATAGATAAAGCATAGTGCCAAGGCGAATCATATTTGAGCCACATTTTATCGCTAGCTCGAAGTCACTACTCATACCCATCGAGCAGATAGTTGCACCTTTTGGCTTTAGGCTCTCGTAAATTTTATAAGTTAGTTCAAAGCTCTTTTGAATTTCTTTTGGCTCATCCACATGCGCTCCGATACTCATCACGCCTTTTAGATTAATATTTTTGCACTCGCTTTGGATGTGCTCGTAAATTTCTAGCGCATTTGCCACGCTTACACCTTGCTTTGTATCTTCATCAGCCGAGTTTATTTGAAGCAAGGTATCTAGCTTATAGCTGAGTCTTTTATCGACCTCTACGGCCCTTTCAAAGTTATCGCAGCTTTGCCAAAGTGTTGGCTTTAGACTTATCATTTGATTTATTTTGTTATTTTGCAAGCGGCCGATCATATGCCATTTTATATCAGTAAAATTTTGCAGTTCTAGCTCTTTTTTGGCTAGCTCTTGGACCCTGTTTTCGCCAAAATTTCTTTGCCCTTGTGCGTAAAGCTCTCTTACTTCGGCACTTGTGACATTTTTGCTAACAGCGATTAGTGTCACGTCTTTGCTTAAATTTTCGATCTTTTCCAATAACTCTTTTAAAACTATCATCATAAACCTCCGCTTAATCTCATAATGTCATTAAAAGTTGCAAGTACCATTATGCCAAGCAGCAGTGCCCAGCCGCAGTAGGTAAGCATAATTAGCACTCGCTCATTTACCTCGCGTCTAAAAATCAGCTCATATAGGTTAAAAAGTATGTGGCCGCCATCAAGTGCTGGGATGGGGAATAAATTTAAAACGCCTAAATTTACTGAGATTAAAGCGACAATCGTCAAAAGCACGCCAAGACTTATTTTTGCGGCTTTTGAAGTAACATTAGCGATCTGCACGATACCGCCGACCTCTTTTAGTGGTATATCTCCAATGATTAGCTTTTCAAGACTTTTAAAGATGAGCATTGATGCTTCAATTGTCTCGTAAAATGCAAATTTTAGGCTACTAAGGCCTGTGTGATAAATTTTTATCACTTCGCCGTTTGACCTAATGCCGATTAGTGGGTGTTGGATCTTTTCATTAAATATATTTATCGTCTCGCCTATTTTTGGTGTTAAATTTATGCTTAAAATTGAGCCGTTTCTATCTATCAAAATGGTACTTGGCTCAAGTTTTACATTTTTACTGATCTCGCCCCACTCGTTTATCTTTACGCCATTTACCGCTAAAATTTTATCGTTTACTGCTATGCCAGCGCTCTCAGCTGCCGAGCCTTCAACTATATATCCAACTATTGGCGCACGTTTTTCAACGCCGATAAATCCAAGCAAAATGTATATAAAAAACGCCAAGATAAAATTAAAAAACGGCCCTGCAAAGAGGATATAAATTCGCTTTATAGGGCTTAGCACGTTGTAGCTGTCCGCGTCGTAGTTTTTGGCCTTTGGGTCGGTGTCGTCTTGACCTTTCAGCTGCACGTATCCACCAAGTGGGATCGTGCTTAGGCAGTAGTCGGTGCCTCCAACATTTTTGGTGTAAATTTTCTCGCCAAAGCCGATACTAAAGGTATTTACCTTTACGCCAAGCGATCTTGCTGCCAAAAAGTGGCCAAGCTCGTGGAAAAATATGAGAAATTTAATGGCTAAAACGGTCACTAAAAAATAAAACGAATATGCATAAAGCCCAAGGCAAAGCAGGGCCAGCGTGAAGAAAATGCCTTTCAAAACTTACCTTTTTTTGAAAAATTGATGAGATTTTAGCCAAAATTTATAAATTTACTCTCAAACGGCGTTTAGCTAAAAATTTCTCTTAGCTAGGAGAAATTTTTAACTTGATTTTACTTATTTTGAAAATGAAGATTTGATTATTTATATAAATTTTTGCAAGTAAAAACTTTGGGTCTTACGAGCGAAAGAAATTTTAGCTCTTTTTCATCGCCTTTATATAGGCAAAGATATATTCAAATCCAGAATAAAGTGTAAGCGCAACAGCTATCCATAGCAAAAGCTCGCCACCAGGCCAGCTCATCAGCAAAAATCCAACCGCAAACATCTGCGAGACGGTTTTTACCTTGCCAGCCATCGAAGCTGCGACCTCTACGCCGTCACTAGCCATCACGACACGAAAGCCAGTTATAAAAAATTCCCTCACCAAGATGAGATAAACAGCCCAAGCACTCGCTCTACCAAGCATCATGAGGCCTAAAAATGCAGCAAGAATTAACATCTTGTCTGCTAACGGATCAAGGATCGCTCCAAGTTTAGTTTTTTGATCCCAGCTTCTTGCGATGTAACCGTCAAAAAAGTCAGTCACCGAGGCAATCACAAAAATAAGAGCTGCGAAGTAGTTTATCCAGCTCATATGAATTTGCGTAAAAATTCCTGGCGCATTTACGAGCATAAAAAACATAAGCGGAGCCAACAGTATCCTAAAAAACGCTAAAGAATTTGGTAAATTTAAACTCACAAATATGCCTTTATGCTTAGAAATTTCACTCTCATTTAAATGTCGTACCGCCATCTATTATAAATGTATGTCCAGTCACCCAGCTAGCTTTTGGTGAACACAAAAATAGACATGCTCCAGCTAGATCAGTCGGCTGTCCCATGCGGTTTAGCGGGCTAAGCTTTGCCGTCATATCGCGCACCTCTTCGTAGTTAGTAAAGGCTCTTAGCGCGTCTGTCTCGATAGGGCCGCCACTTACGACATTTACACGGATATTTTTCTCTCCAAGCTCGGTTGCAGCGTATCTTGCCATGGCTTCAACGGCTGCTTTTGCTGTGCCGTGACCTGCGTAGTTTTCGATATAGACTAAATTTCCAGTAGAGCTTAGGCTGATGATGCTACCACCACCCACTTTTTCCATACGTTTTGCAGCTTCTTGAGTGCCTACGACAAAGGCATTTACTGTTGCTGTAAAGATATTGTTTATGCCTCTTGGTTTTAGCTTCATAAATTTAGTGTATCCACCAGCTACTGCACGACCTGAAATAATTGCATTTGATATAAAAAAATCAATCCTATCAAAGTCCTCGTCTATCTTTAAAAATAGCTCTTTATAAGTTTCTGGTTCAAGTATGTTTAGTGCGTAGGCTCTGGCTTTTATCTTGTAAGTAGCCTCAAGCTCTTTTGCTTGTTCTTTTGCAAGCTCTTCGTTTGAGTTGTAGGTAAATGCTATATTTACACCAGCTTTTGCAAATTCTTCAACTATGGCTCTACCGATACCTCTAGTGCCGCCGCTGATAACTAGCGTTTTACCTTTAAATTCGTTTAGTGTGTCCTTCATTAAAAACCCTTTATTTCGTAATTTTTTATTACTTCTTCTATCTTTTTAAAATTTTCTTTACTTGGTTTGCAAAGTGGCAAGCGGTACTCTAAAGAGTCGATTAGTCCAGCTAGATACATCGCTGCTTTGATCGGTATCGGATTGCTTTCGCAAAAGAGTGTTTTATTTATCGTGTATAGATTATCATTTATTAATTTTGCTTTTTTGTACTCTTCGTTCATCGCAAAGTGCGTAAGCTCTGAAATTTGATCTGGCAAGAGATTTGCTGTAACTGAGATAACACCTTTGCCGCCATTTGATATGATAGGATAGTTGATCGCATCTTCGCCGCTAATGACTACTAAATTTGGCTCGTGAGCTAGCAGATCTACGCATCTATCTATGCTACCTGTTGCCTCTTTGATACCATAGATATTTTTGCACTCTTTAAAGAGCCTAAAAACGGTCGCTGGCAAGATATCCACGCCGACTCTACCTGGAACATTGTAAAGAAGCACAGGTATCTCAATGCTATTTGCAATGGCCTTGTAGTGCTCGTAAAGCCCTTCCTGCGTTGGTTTATTGTAGTAGGGAGCAACTGATAGGATACCATCAGCGCCATGAGCTTGAGCAAATTTTGCGATACCAATAGCTTCGTGAGTGGCGTTACTACCAGCCCCAGCTAGTACTTTTACATTTGTGCCTTTACAAGCATCAACAGCTATTTCGATACAAATTCTATGCTCATCATGCGTCAGTGTTGCACTCTCGCCAGTGGTTCCAACTGGTACAACGACATCTATGCCGTGCTTTATCTGTCTTTTTATTAGTTTTTCAAAACTGACTTCATCTACTTTTTGATTTTTAAATGGCGTAATGAGTGCGGTCATCGCACCTTGAAGCGAATTTTCCACGTTTATTCCTTTTTTAATATTATTGTTGTGCTGGTTTTTTCATTAAAATATTTATTTGCTATCTCTTTTAAAAGTTTTGCATCAATTTTATCGATATTTTTTTCAAGCTCGTAAAGTGGCTTTATATCGCCTCTAGCAAGGTATGAGCCATATAAATTTGCAACCTTACTTGCACTCTCAAATGAGTATATAAAATCAGTTTTTATCAAATTTTTAACTCTTAAAACATCATCTTTGTCGATAGGTTTGCTTTTAATATCCTCTATAACCTTTAAAATTTCAGCCTCAACCACGCTCGCCTCAACGTCTGGGTTGCAAACTGCTAAAAATATAAATAAATTTTCATCAATGCAGCTCATATTATAAGCATAAATTTGATTTACAAGCATTAGCTCATCGACTAGGCGCTGCTGCAAAATAGAGCTTTTACCAGTAGCTAGATATTCACTGATCGCATTTAGACCTACTTGATCGCCGTGTTTAAAATTTGGGATTTTGTAAGCGATCGCTAGCATTTGTGTTTGGCTATCTTTGTAGATAATGGCTCTTCTAGCTCCATCTTGCTCAGGTTCTTTACAGTGAGTTTTTGGGATGGCTCTTTTGTTTTTTATTTTTGTGAAATTTTTCTTGGTTAGTTTAAATGCTTCATCTTTGTCTATATCGCCACTTATCATCAAAACCGCATTTTTTGGCTGATAGTATGTAGCGTGAAATTCTTTTATGTCGGAGATATTCCAGTTTTCGATATCTTTTATAAAGCCTATTGGCGTCCAGTGGTATGGGTGGTAGATAAATGCGTGATTGTAGAGTCTAAAGTAGAGGTATCCCATAGGATTGTTGTCTGTTCGCCACCTGCGTTCTTCATGCACCACGTCTCGCTCTGGCTGAAATTCTTTGTCTTTTAGGCTTAAATTTTTCATAAGCTCAGCAAAAAGACCAAGCGTTTTGTCTAAATTTTCATTTGAAGCTTTTATAAAGTAGTGGGTATAGTCAAAGCCTGTACTTGCGTTATTTACGCCACCAAAGCCTTTTACGATCTCGTCAAACTCCCCAGCTCGTAAATTTTTGGTTGATTTAAAATTTAGATGCTCTAGCATGTGAGCGATGCCGCTTTTACCCATCACTTCATTTCTTGATCCAACTTTATAAAAGACATCGACGCTTATCACTTTTGAGCCCGGATTTACTGGTACGTGATAAATCTCAAGTCCATTTTCTAGTTTAAATTTATTAAATTTTATCAATCTCTTGCCCTCTATTTTTTAACGTCTGCGCCGACTGCTTCGCTGATAGAAGCAAAGCCATCTCTTTTTAAAAGTTCTAAAATTTCTAAATTTATATCCCTTGCGATCATCGGCCCTTTAAAGATAAAGCTTGTAAAAATTTGCACTAAATTTGCTCCCATTTTTATGCGCTCATAGGCCTCTGCACCGCTATCTATGCCGCCGCATGCGATAAGCGTCGTCTTACCATAAAGCTCGTTTGCTACAGCTTTAAATATCTCTTTTGACTTTTTAGCGATCACCTTACCGCTTAGTCCGCCAAAATCCTTTAAATTTGATGAGTGAGAGAGCGAGTAATCAACACTTGTATTTGAAACAAGCACGCCGCTAGCACCGTTTTCTACCGCGCAACTACAAAGCCTGATCGCATCTTCGTGACTCATATCTGGAGCGATTTTAAAGATGATTGGTTTTTTGGTAAGTGGTAAAATGACACTGAAAAGCTCTTTTATGAAGCTCTCATCTTGCAAGGCTCTTAAATTTGGAGTATTTGGCGATGAGACATTTATGACAAAAGTATCGCAAATTTCGCTAAATTCTCTTACTAAAATTTCATAGTCTTTTATCGCATCTTCGTTTGGTGTAACCTTGTTTTTACCGATATTTGCCCAGATAGGTAAAGTGTAAGGATAAAGTTTTTTGACTCTATTTTTAATAGCCTCACAGCCATCGTTGTTAAAGCCCATCGCATTTTGGATGCTTTCTTCGTCTATGAGCCTAAAAAGTCTTGGTTTATCGTTTCCAGGTTGAGGTTTTGGAGTAAATGTGCCAAATTCTAAATACCCAAATCCAAGAGCCGTGAGTGCTTCAAACATTGTGGCATTTTTATCAAAGCCTCCAGCTATGCCAACTGGATTGTGATAAGTGCATGAGAATAAATTTTGTTTTAGCGCATTGTCATCGACCACACACTTATTTGCTACAAAGCTTAATGATCCTGGAAAAATTTTATTTGATCCGACCATTGCAAATTCTACGATTTTATGGGCAGTTTCAGGATCAAATTTAAAAAATATAGATTTTAAAGTTTCGTAGTTTAAGCTCATTTTAACCTCTTTAAAATGCCTAAAATTTTGTGCAAATCTTAGCAAAAATCGCCTTAAACTAAGGCTTTGCCTTTAAGTTTTGCATAAATTTCATTTCTTTTGCTAAGTTCTTCATCGCTTCCAGTGTCAACTATCCTTCCATCACACAAAAGCGCGATCTTATCAGCACTCTCAACCGTACTTAGACGGTGAGCGATGACAAAGATGATCTTTTTGCTTCTGAGGTTGTTTATAGCCTTTGTGATCTCTTTTTCACTCTCATTATCAAGTGCTGAAGTAGCCTCGTCAAAGATGAGAATTTGTGGATTTTGATAAAGTGCTCTAGCTATAGCGATGCGCTGTCTTTGACCGCCTGATAGGTTGGTGCCAAATTCGTTTAAAATGGTGTGGATACCATCATCAAGCTTACTCACAAACTCGTAAGCATTTGCCATTTTTAAAGCGTTTACAACAGCATCTTCGTCAAATTCTCTGCCATAAGCTACATTTTTAGCGATTGTATCATTAAAAATATAGACACGCTGGGTTACAAGGCCGATATTTTGGCGAAGTGAGTGGATCTTGATATCTTTTAAATTTGTATCGTTTATTAAAATTTCGCCACTATTTACGTCGTAAAATCTCATTAGCAGATTCATAAGCGAGGTTTTTCCTCCACCACTTGAGCCAACAAGAGCTATAAATTCTGACTTGTGAGCCTCCAAATTTATCCCTTTTAAGACCTCTTTGTCGCCGTAGTTTAGACATACGTTGTTAAATTTGATAAGTCTTATCTCTTCACTTAGCTCTTTTTCGCCATCTTTTATCTCGCTTACTTTATCCATCAAGAAAAATGTTCTCTCGCTTGCGGCGATCGCATCTTGCATTTTATTGTATATATTTACGATACGTTTTAGCGGGGTGTAGAGCATGAAAAGTGCAGTTAAAAATGAAAAAAAAGCGCCCATGTTTATATTTTCATCGATGACGTCTTTGCCGCCTATTATGATGACTGCAGCTACGCCAATTGAGCCAATTGTTTCCATTAGTGGGCTTACTAGTTGCTCGATTTTTACGGTTTTAAGGTTTAACTTAAAAAATTTGTTATTTTCTTCAACGAAACGTGAGTGCTCGTATTTTTGGGCATTATTTGCCTTGATGATCTCGATATTTGTAAAAATTTCACTCAATGCTGAGGTGATATCAGATGTCTTTTCTTGTGATTTTTTTGAGATTTTTTTCATCTTTTTAGCAAGGCGCGAGATCGGATAAATCGCTATTGGCATAACAACAAGTGCAAAAAAGGCTAATTTAGGGCTTTGATAGATGACTACACAAAGCAGACCCAAGATAGTTACAAGCTCTCTAATAAGCTCGGGTACGATGCTTGAAACTATCGATCTTATGCGCTCTATATCGTTCGTGGTTCTGCTTATTAGCTCTCCTGTTCTAAAATCATTAAAAAATTTCATGTCCAAATTTAGTAAATTTTCGACCATCTTTTCACGAAATCTTCTAATCGTATCTTGACCGATATATGCCGTAAAATAGGCCTGCATAAAAGTTCCAACATTTTTTAACAGATAAATAGCAATGATCGCACATGGTAACAAATAAAGCAGTGTTTCATTTTTTTCAACAAAAATTTTATTAAGTACTGGCTCCACCAGGTACGCACTGACCGCTGTTCCGCCACTTGCAAGCCCCATGCCGATGAAGGCTAAGATAAAGTGTGGGATGTAGTCTTTAAAATATGGACCAAAGCGTTTTAGTACATCTTTTAAGCCAAAGTTAGTCATTGTTTTTCTCCCAAACTGCGCCATTTGGCGTATCCATGATAGAGATATTTAGGCTGGAAAGCTCATCTCTTATCTCATCAGCCCTTGCGAAATTTCTCTCTTTTTTAGCTACCGCGCGCTCATCAAGAAGCCTTTTTATCTGCTCTTTTTGCTCATCGCTTACACCAAACTGAAAATACTCCACATAGTTTGTTATAGCAATGCCTAAAATTTCGCCTATGAGCTCTAAATTTGCCACCACTTCGGCCTTATAGGCTTTATCTTTTGGGTTATTATCAAGTCTTTCATTTGCCGTTTTTACAAACTCATCGATGCTTGCAAGCGCTTTTGAAGCGTTTAGATCATCACTTAGCGCTTCAAGTAGCTCGCTTTTAAAGTTCTCGTTTATAGCACCTGCTTGCACGCCATCAACTCTTTTTTTGAGGCGGTAAATTTTATCTAACCTCTTTTTAGAAGCCGCAAGATCATCGTTGGAGTAATTAAAATGCGCCCTGTAATGGCTCGTAAGCAAGTAATATCTAAGCACTTCGCCATGAACGTTTTTTAGGGCGTCCTTTACGAAAAAGCTGTTATTTAGGCTCTTGCTCATCTTTTCGTTATTTACCTTTATAAAGCCGTTGTGCATCCAGTATTTGCTCAAATTTTTATGATAGGCACATCTGCACTGGCTCGCCTCATTTTCGTGGTGCGGAAAGAGTAGGTCGATGCCACCAGCGTGGATGTCGATCTCAAATTTATCATTTTCTTTATCGCTTAAAAACTCCCTTATCATCGCCACGCACTCGGTGTGCCAGCCAGGGCGACCCTTGCCAAATGGACTCTCGTACCATTTTTCGTCAAATTTCCAAAGCACGAAGTCTTTTTCATCTCTTTTCTCGCCAAAACTTGCCACTCTGGCGATTAGATCAGTATTGTTATCCTTGCCGCTGATGCTAAAATAGCCACTATCCTTGCTCGTGTCAAAGTAAATTCCATCACTAGTCTTATACGCCGCCCCTTTTTGCATAAGTAGCTCGATATAGCTAATGATCGCCTCCAAGCACTGCGTAGCCTTTGGTTTAAAGTCTGGATCAAGCACATTTAGAGCCTTCATATCGCTCTCGTAGTGCGCTATATATTTGTTTGTGATCTCCTCTAGGCTTTGACCGGTCTGCGCCATTTTGTTTAAAATTTTATCATCGATATCGGTGTAGTTTCTTGCAAATTTGACCTTGTAGCCAAGCGCTTTTAAGACCCTTCTTAAAAGATCAAAGCTAACGGCTGACTTTGCATGTCCCAAATGCGCGTCGTCATAGACCGTTGGACCGCACAGATAGATGCTAACTTCACCATCTTTAATAGGGCTAAACTCAACCTTTTCTCTTTTAGAAGTATCAAAAATTCGCATTAAATATATCCTTTAAAAATGTTAAACCAAAATAGAGCAAAACCGCTAAAATAGTGATAGCGGCTATAAATTTAGGCTCGATTATAGCTAAAAATCGCTTAGCTCCAAAGGCTCTAATGTATAAAATAAGCTGTAAAAATCCCCCAAGCGAGCTTGCAAATGCAAGGCCAGCAGCTCCAAATTTCTGCATCAAAATGACCGCTAGGATCAAATTTATCACAAGGCAGATGATAGAAATTTTGGCCGCCTCTTTTTGCTTCATATTTGCATAGAGCCAAAGTGAGAAAATTTTAGCCAGTCCAAATGGCGTAAGCCCCACCAAATAGGCACTTAGCACCTTGGCGCACTCGGTCGTGTTTGCCCTTACAAAATTCCCTCTCTCAAACAAGAGCCAGATGATAAACTCACTCAGCACTACGCCTGCGATCGTGGCAGCTAGCAGGGCGCAAAGTAGCAGGTAAAAGCTCTTTTTCGTCCAAACTAGGGCGTTTGCCTCATCTTTTTGCTTTAAAAGTCTAGTGATCTTTGGAAAGAGTGCCTGAGAGAGCGCGATCGCAAAGATGGCAAGCGGAAGCTGAAAAATTCTATTTGCATAAAAGAGGTAGCTTATCGAGCCACTTACCAAAAAGCTCGCTAGCCAAGTGTCCATAAATGCGCTTATCTGCATCGCACTTGAGCCAAGTAAGCCGTGGTAGAAATTTATGAAAAAGCCTTTGCTACTAGCTTTTTTGCCTTTAAAATATCCGCTTAGACCGCCCCAGAAAATTTTATTTAAGGCGTTAAATTTCATAGCGATTAGATGCACCAAAACCTGCAAAATGCCGCCTGCAACGACGCCAAAGCTAAGATAAAGTGCGACCACGCTCTCGCTCTTGCCACGAGCCAAAAGTAGTGAAGCGATCATGGCTAAATTTAGTAGCGCAGTAGAAAATGCAGTCGTTGCAAAGTGCCCTTTATACTGAAGCAGCGCGCCCATAAAAGTAACGATATAAACAAGAGCTAGATAGTAAAAATTTATACGTACAAGCGGCACTGCGTCTGTGATATTTTGTTCGCTTAAACCGCTTGCGATGATCTTTATAAAGTATGGCGTAAATAAATTTACAAGAAGCGTCAATGCGCCTATAAAAAGTAGAAATTTGATGAAAATTTCAGCTTGAAAAATCGCTTTTTTCTTGCTATTTGTAAAATTTGGTAAAAAGGCTTGGGTAAAGGCGCCTTCGCCAAAGATGCGGCGAAATAAATTTGGTATCTTAAATGCTATAAAAAAAAGATCGCTAAATATGCCAGCTCCAAGGATGGAAGCTGTTAAAAGGTCTCTTATAAGTCCAAGAATTCTTGAAACCATAATGCCAACCGAGTTTGAAAAAAAGCCTTTTATAAACATCGCCTGCCTAGTAAAAAATTAAAACGCAATAGTAACAAAAGATGCTTTAAAGCTTACATAACCCAAATTTAATAAAATTTTGGCGATAATAAGAGCCAAATTTTATGTGAAATGGATCAATTTTGAGCGAGAACGTGCAAGAAAACGAGAGATTTTTACCGCCAACGCAAATTCAAACTTCAACGCCTTATATATCGCTTAAAGAGCTAAGCAAGCAACACAGCGTACCGGTAGAATTTATAGATTTTAAAATTTTAGATATTTTGACTTATTATAAAAATAAAGATAATGAAGAGCCAGTTTTTGTCCCTGAAGAAAATTTAGACTTTTTTGATGATAATACTTTTTATCTTGACGAGACACTAGAGATCGAGCAGGTCTATGACGTGGAATTTTTTGATGTTAGGCTAAATGCTGTGCCAAAGCTTCCAAAGATAGAAATAGGTGTAAATTCAACAGTTACAAAAGTAATCGCAAAGGTAAAAGCTACAAAAGATTGTGAATACGAACAGCATTACGAAGATAAACTTTTTGAATATATCGCCAAACAGCTTATGAAAGCTCAAATTTTAATAGGTATAAGGATCGGCAAACTAAAAGACGAGCTAAAACAAATCGCCTCAGTTGTGCATGTAAAGGGCGAACTTGATAAAGACTACATGCTAAACATAACACAAGGTATAAATCCAAAAAAAGCTACCGATGCAAAGATACTTTACTACTACAAAGATAAACTTGATGCGATAAAAGAGGAAGATAAGGTTGATTACGCTGATAGAGGTTTTGTTTTTGGCGTGGCACAAGATGAAGTGATAATGGAAGAGAAAAAGTCTCACGAAGGGCAAAATGGCCGTGATGCGAGAGGCAAATTATTAGCGGTAGAAAAGCCAAAAGAAGATACCGGCAAAGAGATAAGCATAAGCGAAAATATAGAGAGAGTAGAAAATGACGATAGCATAATATATATCGCTAAAAAATCAGGATATGTAGTTGAGAAAAATGGCTCATTTGATATTGAAGAGCGCATAGAGATAAATGAGGCAAATTTTAAAACAACTGGCTCTATTCAAGCAGGCACTGATACAAATGTGACTTTGGTGGTTAGGGAAACTGACACTATAAAAGATGCCATCGGTACTGGTATCATCGTGGAGGCTGACGAGATCGAGGTAAAAGGAAATGTCGGTGCAAATGCGATGGTTAAAGCAAATGAAGTAATAATAGGCGGTCAGACACACCAAAAGGCTAAAATTTATGCAAAGAATGCAAAAATTTCTATCCATATCGGTAAGGTTGAAGCTGAAAATGTCGAGATAGATAGGCTAGAAGGCGGAAATGTCGTAGCAAAAAGGGTTAAGATAAATAGCGTCGTTGGTGGCTCTATAACCGCTCAAAATATCCAAATAAATACGCTTGGCTCAAACTGCACTATCACAGCTTCACACTTAATAGACGTAAGATATCTAAGAGGCACTGACAATAAATTTATAATCGATACTAGCAAAATGCCTGAAAGTGCTGAGGCTACGCAAGAGCAATTAAATAAGATCGAAAATACAAAAGTAGAGCTTGCTTCGCTTCTAAAAAATATTGAAACAAAGAAAAATGTCATAAATGAAAATAAAGACTCGATTTATACCATAAAAGCAAAGGTAGAAGAGCTCTCAAAAGCTAAAGTGATACCGCCAGTTACCTTTATGAAAAAGCTAAAAGAGTATCAAGGTCTAGTCAATGAATACAACACTTTGTTAAAAATTTTTAAAGATAAAAAAGAGTTGCTAGCTACTCTAAAAGATGAGCTTGAGATCATGCAAAATGGAATATTTTCTGCAAAGGTGATAAATAGAGGCAACTGGGTTGAACTAAATGAGATTAGATTTGTTATCGTTGATCCTCCACAAAATGTCACTTATATCTCAAAGCAAAATGAAACCGCTCATGCCATTACTTTGGAGAAGATCGGCGATGGCGATGAGGCTGAGTATAAGATCAAAAAGTCAAATAAATTAGAAGACTACACAGATACAAATTTCTAAGAATAAAAGGTTAAATGATGATAAAAGCGATCGAAGGTGTCGTCAGCAAAAAAGACCCTGCATTTGTGATATTAAAGACAAATAGCGGCGTAAGCTATGGAATTTTTATCTCGCTTTTTTGCTCGGCCAAACTTAGTAAAGGTGAAAAAGTCGAGCTTGCCATAACGCAGATCATAAGAGAGGACGCAAATTTACTTTATGGCTTTTTGGATGCAAACGAGCAAAAGATGTTTGAGATGCTAATAAAGCTAAATGGCATCGGAGCTAGCACGGCTATGGCAGTTTGTTCAAGTCTAAGCTCACAAGCATTTACAAATGCCATAATAAGCGGCGATGCAGATACCTTTAAAAGTGTACCAGGCATCGGACCAAAGACTGCTAGACGCATTATAGCCGAGCTAAGCGACGCAAAGCTAATAAGTGACGAGAGTGTGCCAAGCTACCAAAATGAGGCACTTTTGGCACTTGAGGCGCTTGGCTTTAAACGTGAGAAGATAGTGAAAATTTTGCCTGATTGTAAGAGTGAAAATACGAGTGATCTTATAAAAGAAGCATTAAAGAAATTAGGATAAGGATTAAAAAGATGAATTTAGGTGTGATATTTGGAGCAAAGAGCTATGAACATGAGATAAGCATAGTTAGTGCGATAGTTTTAAAAAATGTCCTAAAACAAGAGCTAAAATTTATATTCTGCGACGCAAATAGAGATTTTTATCTTATCGAAGAGAAAGATATGAGAGCAAATTTCTTTAGCTCTGGTAAATACAAAAATTCAAAAAAGCTCATTTTATCTAAAGGCGGATTTTTCATACACTCTCTTTTTGGCGATAAAAAAGTAGAGTGCGACGTCATTATAAATTTGATCCACGGCATGGACGGCGAAGATGGCAAGATAGCGGCACTTTTTGACTTTTACGGGGTCAAATATATAGGTCCAAGGCTTGAAGCAAGCGCACTTAGCTACAACAAAGAGCTTACTAAATTTCTAGCGCAAAAAGCTGGCGTAAAGGCGCTTGACTATGAGATGCTAACTCGTGAGAGCCAGCCAAAATTTCACTATCCTATTATCTTAAAGCCAGCAAGACTTGGAAGTAGCATTGGTGTAAACATAGTGCATGACGCTAGCGAGCTAGCTTATGCAAAAGACGTGGCATTTGAGTTTGATAAGGATGTGCTTGTCGAGCCTTTTATAAAGGGAGTAAAAGAGTATAACCTCGCAGGCTGTAAGATAGATGGAAAGATAAAATTTTCTATCATCGAAGAGCCAAAAAAGAAAGAATTTCTTGACTACGAGCAGAAATATCTTAGCTTTTCAAATGAAAACAAGGTAAAAGAGGCTGAAATTTCTGAAGAGCTAAAGCAAAAGCTTAAATTTAACTTTTCAAAAATTTATGATTGTGGATTTGACGGAGCGATCATTAGATGCGACTTTTTTGTGATAGATGATGAGGTCTATTTAAATGAGATAAATCCAAATCCAGGAAGCCTTGCAAACTATCTATTTGAGGATTTTGAGAGCACTTTAAATGCTCTTGCAAACTCACTTCCAAGAGAGCGTAATATAAAGATCGATTATAGCTTTATAAACTCAATCACTTCAGTAAAATGTCGCGGGAAAATTTAGACCATTTAGTAGATTATAAAGTAGTTTGTGATATTTTACGTAAAATTTTACACAAAGAGCGACAATGGTAACTTTTACAAAAGATGAAATTTATACAGCAACTGAAGTGGTTAGAAATTTTAGTTCGGTACTCTCTCGTGTGGGAGCTAATGAATTAAAAAGAGCGGTTATTGTAAAAAATAATAAATTTGAAGCAGTGCTTTTAAATATGGAAGAGTATGAGCGCCTTTGCGAAGCAGTGAGTGTGCTTGAGAGCATTTATACTGCAAAAAAAAGAGAGAACGATGGCGAGTAGGGCGGTAAAGTACGGCTCAGACGAGTATGAGATCAGCTACGAAGTAGTAAATCCGAAATGCAAAAAAATAGTGCTTTTCTTGCACGGCTGGGGTGCAAACAAAGAGATAATGAAAAAGGCTTTTGGGCACTATCTAAATGAGTTTTGCCACGTTTATATCGATATGCCAGGTTTTGGTAAAAGCTCAATTACTGATCCTTTAAAAACAAGTGATTATGCAAAAATCGTTGAAAATTTTTGCGCTGAGCTTGGCATAAAGCCAGATATTATAGTAGGTCATAGCTTTGGTGGCAAGGTCGCAACGCTTCTAAAGCCGCCATATCTTGTGCTTTTGAGCTCAGCTGGCATAGTTGTCAAAAAGCCATTTATCGTGCGCGCAAAGATCGCTATTTTTAAAATTTTTAAGCTTTTTGGATTTGGAAAATTTTATAAACTCTTTGCTACAAAAGATGTAAGTGGTATGAGTAGAGTGATGTATGAGACCCTAAAAAACGTTGTTGATGAGGATTTTACAAAGCATTTTGCCAGCTTTGGTGGCAAGGCTTTGATATTTTGGGGCGAAAATGACAAGGCAACGCCCGTAACAAGCGGAGAGAGTATACATAAGCTCATAAAAAATAGTTCATTTTTTCCGCTTAATGGTGATCATTTTTTCTTTTTGCTTCACGCTAAATTTATAAGCGAAGAGATAGAAAAAGGGATAAATTTTGAGCCAAATGAAGCAAAAAATGTCGTGCTAGATGATGATGAGAGTGGGATTGAGGAGATAAGATGAGTATATTTTTAAGCATAAGCACAGTTTTATTTATCTTTGCGCTCGCTTTTTATGTGATCACTTGCTTTCAGTGGTTTTCATATAGGCCTGAGCGCGTGCTCTTTCACTTCACAAAGCCTGCTTGGCACGCCTTTTTCTTTATTGTGCCGTTGGTGCTATTTTATACGACTGGTAAGTGGTTTTTCATCTATTTTTACTTTGCGCTTTTGCCAGCTCTTTATCTTTGGCACAAAAAACTTGATAAAAAGCTAGTCTTTACCGCCAGGATCAAGCACTTTTTTGTGATCCTTGCTTGTGCTATTATCCTAAACTACGCTCTAAATTTCATCATCCACAAGGCGTTTTTGGCTCCTATGCCACTTTTTGTCTTGGTTGTGAGCCTATTTTTTAGTGAAATTTTAGAAAAGATTAAATTTCAAGGCTTTAAAAACAAGGCGCTTAAAAAACTGGGTGCAAATAAAGATCTAAAAATCATCTTGATCACAGCAAGCTACGGCAAAACTAGCATCAAAAATTTCTTATTTGAAATTTTAAAAGATAGCTTTGACTGCTACAAAACACCTCGCAGCGTAAATACAATGGCTGGCATCATCAAAGATATCAATGAAAATTTAAACGAGCAAACGCAAATTTACATCGCAGAAGCAGGCGCTAGGCTAAAGGGCGACATCCTAGAGATCACAAAATTTCTAAACCCGCAAATCGTCATTGTTGGCGAGATCGGCGCGCAACACATTGAGTACTTTAAAACACTTGATAATATCCGCTCTACCAAGCTTGAAGCACTTCAAAGCAACCGTTTGCAAATGGCATTTTTACATAGCTCGACAAAGAAAGAGCCAAGCCAAAATTTAGAAATTTACGATGAAAGTCTAAAAGATATCAATGCAAATTTAGATGGAATTTTATTTATGCTTGATGGCAAAAACTACGCTTCGCCGCTGCTTGGTAAATTTAATGCTACAAATTTAGCCGTTTGTATAAAGGCGGCAAAATACCTAAAAATGAGCGATGAGGCGGTAGATAGAGCGCTATCTAAGATGAAAAACGTCGAGCACCGCTTAAACAAGATCGAGGCTGGTGGCAAGCTGATAATTGATGATAGCTTTAATGGAAATTTCTCAGGTATGAGCGCAAGCTACGAGCTTGTAAGCACCTACGCTGGTAGAAAAGTTCTGCTAACACCAGGCATTGTCGAGAGTGATGCGGAGCAAAATGCAAATTTAGCCAAGGTAATAAATGAAATTTTCGACCTTGTCATCATTACAAGCTCGCTAAATGCCGAAGTTTTGCTAAAACACATAATAAAGCCAAAGATCATCATTTTAAAGGATAAAAATAAAATGCAAGAAATTCTAGCTCAAAATACGCGTGCTGGCGATCTCATACTATTTTCAAACGACGCACCGAGCTTTATATGAAAAAGATAGTTTTTTTAATCCTAGCTTTAAATTTGGCATTTGGCTTTGATATTGATGATTATGACAGAGGCATTGAGGCACTAAATGCCGGAGATTACGCAACTGCATATGAAATTTTTTATGATGGTTGTGAGCAAAAAGATGTGCTTTCATGCGAGGCTTTGGGTGATATGTTTGTAAATGAAGAGATAAACGAGCAGATGGATAGTGATCTAAAAAAGCACTCAAATATCGAGCTTGGCGTGAGTTATTATATGAAAAGCTGCGACCTTGGCTACCAAAATGCTTGTGATGACGTGATGAGCTTAAGGGACGATTTAAACATAAGCCTACCAGTTGGTGTTTATGAAAACGCCAAAGCAAGGTACGATGATATAAGACAAGAAGACGAAAAAGAAGAAGCCTTAAGCGAGCAAAATGTGACTTTGCAAAAATAAATTCTCTAGTTTTAGACTAGATTTACTTTTAGCGTATGCTCTTTTAGGCTTGCTGGAATTTTGCCATTTTCAAGCTCTATCAGTTCGCTAACTCTTAAAATATAAAAATCCTGCAAACTTCTGTTTGCAAATTTTTCAAGCTTTTTTGAAAGCGTGTCAAACATATAAAACTCAGCATCATTGCTAGCTAGTAAAAAATCAGCCCCGCTATCAAACGCATTAAAGATGGTCTTACTAGCAAATGCAAATGCAAGCTTTTCGTTTACTTTTAAAAGCTCAAATCCACAAGGAAATTTGATGTTTAGATTTATAAAATTTGCTCTAAATTTATCTAAAATTTCAGGGATTTTATTGCTTACGGCTATTTTGAATTCTTTAAATTTATCCAAGCTCTTTATCTTTTCAAGCTCATTTTTTGAGGTTTCATTCTCTTTTATCTCTAAAATTTCTTTAAAAAACCTAATCGCTTCGGTATAAATTTCGCTTCCGCCAAAGATAAAATCATCAATCTTGCAAGCTATCAAAATACCATTTTTATTGTTGATAAACCTCATGATCTCATCATTTTTTTCTTTTTTATAAAGATGATGAGCTAGTATGATGGCCGCTGCACCTATAAAATTTGGCTCGTATTCTCTCACAAAATCAGCATAAAAATATGACTTTAAGCTCGCATAAAATTCTTTGTCTGCTCGATCACAAAATTTATCAAATGGCTTAAATTTCTCCCAAAAATCGTCATTATTTATCTCAAGATCTAAAACCGCTCTTTTTTCATCAAGTGGCGAAATCACAAGTTCGCCTGTAAATTTCTCATATAAATTTACTAATGGTTCAGCAGTGCTCACTACGACATCATTTACTTTCACAAAGCCGGTTGTTGGCTGAAAATACGGATCAATCTTTTTAATATGCAAAAATAGCTCGTCAAGGTTTGCGTAACTTAAAATTTCTAAAAAATATGGTTTAAAATACGACAAAATATCCTTTTTTGCATTAAATCTAAAAATTTCTATTTTTTGCATTTGGCTCCTTTTTTGGCTTATTTTATCCTAAAATTAAAAGGAGTTTCATTATAATGGCCAGATGGATAAAGAAAATTTCACGATTGAATGCTTTGGTAACGCTTATATTGGCGATGATGCGGCTGTGCTTGGCAAGCAGGTCTTTAGCAAGGATATTTTTGCTGAAAATTCGCACTTTAAGCATGGCTGGCTAAGCCTTGAAGAGATCGGCTACAAGGCGATGATCGTAAATTTTTCAGATACGATCGTGATGAATGCTAGGCCAAAATTTGCGCTTCTTGGACTTAGCTTGCCAAAGAATTTTTCGCCGCAGCAAATCAAAGAGCTAAGTGGCGGCATAAACAGAGCTTGCGAGGAGTTTGGCGTAAAGATAATCGGTGGTGACACGATAAGTAGCAAAATTTTAAATATAAGCGTTAGTATAATTGGCGAGCTAAATGGTAAAGCTGTGCTTAGGAAAAATGCAAAATACGGCGATCTGGTAGCTTTTACTGGCGAGCTTGGAGGTAGCAAAAAGGGGCTAAATTCGCTTCTTAGGCTAGCTAAAATTTCAAAAAACTCACGATTTAAAAAACCTATTTTAAGAGATAAATTTTTCTACAAATCAGCCCATCTTATAAACTCCGCTATGGATATCTCGGACGGACTAAATGCCGATCTTGCTAAGATTTTAAAGGCTAGCAAAAAGGGTGTTAAATTTACAAAAAAGCTAAGTAAATTTGAGCTTAGTAGCGGCGAAGAGTATGAAATTTTATTTACTTTTAGTCCTAAAAATTTAAATGCCATCAAAAGGATCGCCGCAAAAACACGGACAAAGATTAATATCTTTGCAAAAATTTCAAATAAAAGGTTAAAACAAAATGCAAGAAACCACCACTTTTAAGCCACTTTATGCACTCACTCATGCACCTATCGAGGCTTACTTTTCTAAAAATTCAGATGATTTTGTCGTGCGCGAAATACCACTTTATGAGTTTAGCGGTGACGGCGAGCACTTAATCGTTGAAATTTCTAAAAAAGATATGACGACAAGCGACGCTTTGCATGTTCTTAGTGAAGTTACAGGGGCTAAAATGCGCGACTTTGGCTATGCTGGACTAAAGGATAAGCAGGGTATGACGACGCAGTTTATCTCAATGCCACGCAAATTTGAGAGTGCACTTACAAACTTTAGCCACGAAAAGATGAAAATTTTAAGCCTTAATGTGCATAAAAATAAGCTTCGAATAGGACATCTAAAGGGAAATAGCTTTTTTATTCGCCTTAAAAAGGTGCTGCCAAATAATGCCAAAAAGCTAGAGCAAGCATTTGTTAGCATCGATAAAATGGGCTATGCAAACTACTTTGGCTATCAGCGTTTTGGTAAATTTGGCGACAACGCTGCAACTGGACTGGAGCTTCTTAAAAACGGGACGATAAACGGTAAAAAGAGTAAAAATCCAAAGCTAAACGACTTTTTGATCTCGGCATATCAAAGCGATCTTTTTAACCGCTGGCTTAGCAAACGTATGGAGATTTCAAGGTTTGCGCAGGATTTTAGTCTAGGCGAGCTAACCCAAATTTACCCGTATCTGGGCGGCGAAAATTTGAAAAAATTAAAATCGCAAAAGAGATTTTTTAAGCTGATAGAGGGCGAAGTTTTGGGGCACTACCCGCACGGCAAGTGCTTTTTGTGTGAGGATTTGGACGCGGAGGGCGCGCGCTTTGACACTAGAGATATCACTAGCTGCGGGCTGATAGCGGGCGCGAAGGCGTATGAGTCGCAGGGCGCGGCTAGGGCGGTCGAGGATCAAATTTTCGCGCAGGCAAATGAATACAAAGCTAAAATGACGGGATCTAGGCGCTTTGCGTGGTGCTATTTGGAGGATACGAGCTACAAATACAACGAGGAAAAGGCGCACTTTACGATAAATTTCACGCTGCAAAAAGGCAGCTATGCGACTGTTGTGCTAGAAGAAATTTTGCATAAAAACATTTTTGAGTAGAGCAGCGGCTCGTCTCGCGAGCGCTTTTAAATGAATTTTGTGTCTATGCTTGCAAGTGCAAGCAGAGTATAAATTTTGCTCTGCGATAGGCTGTATGCCTTATTTTTGGACGAATTTTACTTCTTTTGTTTAGCTACGAGCATAGTGGCACATAAAACATTTAAAACCATCTCACAAAACTTCGCCTTAACTTTCAAGTTTAAATTTCACAAATCAAAATCTGCCTTGCCTAACGCTTTTTAAAAGCTGTGAGCCAAGCGGGACAAAAACTTTGCCTTGTCGCTTTAAGCTCAAATTTGAGGCTAAATTTATTGCAATTTTATACACTAAGACCCATATCTTAAAATCTCTAAATTTTACCCGTGGAGCAAGACGCGAGCGACGCGAAATGCTAGCGTTTCTAGGCTCGTTTGGATATAATGAGTTTGCAAATTTATATTTTAAAAGGATTAAAAATGGCGAATATTTTTCTTTGCTCTTATTTCGCGGAGGTTGCGAGCAAGATCAATGAAGTGGTAGATTTTCAAGGTAAGCATGTTGCTTTTATCGATACGGCAGCAAAATTTGAAGAGGTGAATTTTTACGTAGATGAAGCGGTGGAGATTTTAGAAAATTTTGGTGCGAAGCTAAGACGCCTTGATGTCTCTTGCACCCAGAGTTTAGCTGTGCCAGTATCTGAGAAAGATGAGCTATTTTGCAACGATGAAATTTTATCCGCCATTAGTCAGTGCGACATCATTTACATTAGCGGCGGAAATACATTTTATCTACTTAATGAGCTGCGAAAATCGCGCGTCTGGCAAGCTATAAAAAATGCAGTCAAAGCGGGCAAAATTTATATCGGTGAGTCAGCAGGTGCGGTCGTAGCGGCACCAGATACGAGATATGCTACGCCTATGGATGAAAATAGCGTAAACGTGAGTGATTTTACAGGCTTAAATTTGGTGGATTTTTTCATAGTGCCACACTTTGGTTGCGAACCTTTTATAGACGCTACACGCGAGACAATGAAAAAATTTGGCAATTCTTGTGATTTGCGTCCTATAAATAATGCAGAATTTATCGCACTTTAATATAAAAATACAGCTATTTGACTAGTAAAAATTTATATAAAACGTAAGCTAGACTTTTGCTCAAATGGTTGTCTATAAAGTCGCTTTTTGTATGTAAAATCATATGGCTTAGAAGAAGTAAGTGTAGTTGTGATAAAAGCTAAAGCTATAAATTTAAGCCAAAACCGCTATAATTTCGCTCTGGCACGGTAAGCGATCGCTTTTGTTTTGAAAAAGAGGAAAGTCCGAGCTGCGATAAGACAAGGTTCCATCTAACGGATGGCTAGGGAAACCTAAGGGATAGTGTAACAGAAAGTAGACTTCCGCTTCGGCGGTAAAGGTGAAACGGCGGAGTAAGAGCCCACCGGCACGCTTGGTAACTTGCGTGGCCATATAAACCCAACCTGCAGCAAGAAGGGATGGTTTTGGTCTTATATTAAAACCCTTCGCTAGAGCTTGTTTGTAAAAGCAAGCGTAGATAAATGATCGCTCAAGACAGAACTCGGCTTAACGCCGTGCCTTTAAATTTATAAAAATTGATTAGTTTGTTACGTATTTTTGCGCTTTTTGTAGTTTTATAAGCTCATTTTGAATATGTGAAGACTTGCTTTTTAAAAGCTCTATTGCGCCGCCAATTAGTGCTTGTGCTTCTTGTGCTGAAGCTAGGCTTGTAAACATATCTTCACTAAAATTTTGTGATAAAGCAGCTATCTTGCTCGTGTCTTCGTTTATCAATGCTAATTTAAATTCATTGATCCAACTATTCACCTGAAGTTACCTCTCTCCATGCTTCAGATAGTTGCTTTACGACATTGGTTACTTCATTTAAGGCTGCGATATCGTTTTGTATATTTGCCATAGCAAGAAGCTGCATCTGTCTTGTATAAAGGCCGCTAAGATAGTGGGCTACGTCGCCTTGAGAATAATCAAGCGAATTTAAAAGCTCAACAAAAATAGCGTTTGTCCTATTTATATAATAAACTTTTTTCTCTATATTTCCAGCTTCTATCGCCTTTTTTGTACGAAATATAAATTTTAAAATTCCGTCATAAAGCATTTCTATTAATTTAGTTGGGGACTCAATGCCCCCAAAACTAGACTGTGCGTATGCACTATATGCACTTTGATTCATCTTTCTCTCTTATTTTCTGCTATTTATCTCTGCATCGATCATTGATTTTAGTGTCGAGAACTGATTTTCTAAGCTTGCAATGATAGCGTTATACTTGATAAAGCGCTCTTGCATTGTTGTATATTTCTCATCTAAAAGCTTTTGTGTGCTCTCTTTGTTTTTTGTGATCGACTCGTTTTCATCTTTTAACTGATTTTGCATAGCAACCATCGTACCACTTTTGCCAACGACACCATCAAGCATTTTAGCTAGCTTTGTAAATAGCCCATCTGTCTTTTTGGTTACTGGATTTATAGTAGCTTCATTCATACCTAGAGCTGTTAAGGCTGAATTTTTACCTTTTACCTCGATATTTTCGCCATCGCTTCTTTTTAAGACGATTCTTTTGCCACTTTTATCAAGACTAGCTGTAACTCCAGTTATGCCAGCGTCATTTATAGCTTGTTGAAGTTTTAGTGCGTTCTCTTCGGCTGTGGCTGTGGCAGTAGTTGAGAACGTAACTGACTTACCGTTTATCGTAAGATCACCAGCTTTTATGTCTAGTGCTCCAGCGCTAACAGTCGATGCCCCCATATAGCTTATTGGCTCGATCTTGCTTGATCCCATGAAAAATTTCTGAATCTCTTCAGGATCTTTGCTAAGAGCTGCATTTAGCTTATTTAGATCAAGCTGAAGCTGTCCGTCTTTATCAGGCACTATGCCATATTTGCTTAATGCTTTGCCTTCGCTATCTTGTCCATTTACAAGACGGCCAATGTTTGATCTTAAGCTTGAAATTTCGCTAACGCCCTGGAAAGTGCCAGCTCCTTTTTCCTCGTCATATTTTGTGGCTATACCAAGGTTCATGGTCATTAGGTTGTAGTCTTTGATAAATTCCTCAACCGCTTTTATTACCTCTTTTGTATCCTGAGAGACGCTTACGTTTGTTTTACCAGTTTCATTTAATGTAATAGAAATTCCTGGCCTTAAGTCGTTGAAGGTATTTTTACTTCTTTTTACATTTACTCCGTTATATGTAAATTCTGCATCTTGTGCTTTTAGAATTCTATTTTTTTCAAAGTTTGATGTCATCTTTGGTGTGCCATCAGGATTTGTTAGTAGAGTGCCATTTGCATCTTTGTCCTGAAACTGCGTACTATCCCAGCCAAGCTTATCTAAAACACCAGCCGTATCATTTGAAAATTTAATAGTCTGCGTAGCACCAGTGTTACCTGATTGAAGCATGATTTGATTTGGCTTATCTCCGCCAACATTTAAAATTCTAGCTTGCAATTTACCGCCACTAATATCATTTATCTTATCTACAATATCTTGATATGTGGTTGATCTAGTTATGCTAATAGAAAATTTTTGTCCATCGATCTCAACGTCAAAAGAGCCGTTATTTGTCGCACCTACTAAGCTTGAAGCATTTTTGAAATTTGAGCTTTGAAATGTATCTTTTTGAGCAAGTTTTTGCACATCGATACTAAAATTTTGCACGCTAACGCCATTTGCTGCTGAGGCTGTTACGCTTTTACCAGCGTTATTTGTAGTTCTTTTTAGATAAAGTGCCTCTCCGCCAAGTGTTTTGCCACTTACGTTTACGTTGCTAACTAGAGTTTTTAGCGCTGCAAGGTCTTTTTGCTTTAGATCATTTCTTTCTAGCCTTGCGGTTAGTGGTTTGATCTGTCCTGCTTCGTCTGCTTCTTTTAGCTTTTTGATAAGATCGTCATTTAGTCCGCTATTTTTTGTACCGATACCTAAATTTGTTACATTACCTACTGCCATTTTTAACTCTCCTTGTCAAAAAGTATTCCGATGCTTTCCTTGAAATACTCGCTTATTCTTATAGCTTCTTTGCTTGGAAGTTGTGTTATCTCTTCTCCAGTTTTAGCGTCTTTTACTTGCACGACCATTAAATTTAGCTTCTCATTGTAAGCAAATCTTACATTAGTATCGAGCTGCTGCATTTGATAGTTTAGCTTGTCAGTGACCTCTCTTGTTCTTTTGGCAAGCTCTTCGTTGCTAAGTCCGTCTAGCTCGTTAACATCTTTGGTTTCATTGTTTTTATCAGCACTTAATTTAACATCAGAATGCTCGATAGGTCTGCTGTCTATTTGACGCTGAGCAGATGTGCTCATGCTCGTATCTAGTACCTGATTTGCTGCTGCCTTAAAGATTTCCATAGTTTTACTCCTTAAAACTTACGTTAGCTTCTACATCGGTAAAATTTTAAAATCCTTTAGTGTTTATATAAATTTTTGATTATTTAGGCTAAAATCGAGCAAAAATTTATAGGAAGAGATATGAAAATTTCATTTGAATGTGACTGCATTTTGCTGCAAAAGACCTTGTTGCTTTTTTGTGGAAATTTAGCCGCTCATCATAAGGATTGTGATTTTGTAGTAAGTGACCGTGAGATCGTCACAAAAAAACCGCTATTTATAATAGGTAAGAATGCTCATCTCTCTCATCCATTCACAAGAGCCACTCTTCTTGATACGCTTGAAGAATTTTACTCAGCCACGCAAATTTCAAAGGCAAAAGAGCCAGATCAGATAATAAATGAAAAGAGTTTGGAGCAAAAAGTATCGCTCTTAATAGATAAATTTAAAGCCGATCTGCTTGAAATTTTAAGGGCAAATCAGTGAAACTTTACACCAAAATTTCAAGTGGTAAATTTAAAGGCAAAAGGCTTGAGCTACCAAGTCTAAGCACGACTAGAAGCACAAAAAGCATCGTAAAAGAGTCCTTTTTTAACGTCATCAGAGATGAAATTTACTCGCTTACATTTATAGAGGGCTTTGGCGGAAGCGGCGTGATGGCAAGCGAGGCTGTTAGCAACGGAGCGCGCGAGGCTATCGCTATCGAAAAAGATAGAGCCGCTTTTAAGATCACGCAAAGCAATCTTGCAAGCCTGCAAAGTCCAAATTTAAAAGCTATAAATGGCGATAGCTTTGCGCTTTTGCCTGATCTTGTAAATTCGCAAAATAGCAAAGTTTTGCTCTATCTTGATCCACCATTTGACATAAGAGCTGGCTTTGATGATATCTATGAAAAGCTTGTAAATTTGATCTCGCAGCTAAAAAAAGAGAAAATTTATATGATAGTTTTTGAGCACAACGGCGACTTTAAATTTGGCGATGAAATTTCTGCATTTAAACTTATCAAATTTAAAAAATTTGGAGCCACTTCTCTCTCTTATTTTCAGTAAATTTTGGAACATCTTTTGCTTTAAAAACCTAAAATAACTAAATTTTAGGAAAAAATATGAATAAATTTTTATCTTTTGTAGCAGTTTCAGTGATAGCTACTTCAGCCTTTGCTACGCAGATAAAAGAGCTTGCAAACATCGTTGGTGTAAGGGACAACCAGCTAATAGGCTATGGTTTGGTCGTCGGACTAAACGGCACAGGGGATGGCTCAACGTCAAAATTTACGATCCAGTCGCTATCAAACATGCTTCAAGGCGTAAATGTCAAGATAAATCCAGATGATATCAAGTCTAAAAACGCAGCCGCTGTTATGGTGACAGCCAAGTTACCTGCATTTGCAAGGCATGGCGACAAGCTTGATATCGAGATCTCATCTATCGGCGATGCAAAAAGCTTGCAAGGTGGTACTCTTCTCATGACGCCACTAAAAGGTGTTGATGGCGATATCTACGCTTTGGCTCAAGGACCTCTAAGTATCGGTGGCAAGAGCGCGGGAAGAAGTGGCGGCAACCACCCAACCGTTGGCACTATCCTAAATGGAGCTTTGGTCGAGCGAGAAGTGACTTATGACATTTACAATCAAGATAGCATAAAACTAAGCCTAAAAGATACAAATTTTAAAACCGCTCTTGATATCCAAAACGCCATAAATGCAAACATCTCAGACGATACCGCAAAGGCGATCGATCCAAGAACGGTCATCGTTAAAAAGCCAGATGATGTTAGTATCATCGAGCTTGCAAGTGCTGTGCTTGATCTTGACGTGGAGTACAAGCCAGATGAGAAGATCGTAGTTGATGAGAGAACTGGTACGATAGTTAGCGGTATAAACGCGGTAGTTAGTCCAGTCGTGATAACTCATGGCGCTATAACTATAAAGATAGAGCCAAACAGCTACGAAGAGGCAGCGCAAAATGATGTAAATATAGGTAGCGACACCTCGGTGGCTCCTAGTCAAAATTTACTTAAAATTTCAGGCGAGAAAACAACCGTCGCAAACGTGACAAGAGCGCTAAACAAGCTTGGTGCAACACCAAGTGACATCATCTCGATACTTGAAAATTTAAAACGAGTTGGCGCGATACAAGTCGATCTGGAGATAATATAATGCAAATAGACAACACCTTAGCACTAAATTCATACAATGAAATTTCTACAAATAAGATAAAAAATGCAAATGCTAAACAAGATGCGCTTTTAAAAGAGCAAACTGATGCATTTGAGGCATATATGGTAAAGGCTGTGCTTGATATTGCTTTAAAAGAAGATGAGCATAACTCGCTATATCCAAAGGCTGCTGGTAGCGATATTTATAGGTCGATGTATAACGATGCGATGAGTAAAGCGTTGAGCGGAAATCTTGGTTTTTCAGAACTTTTGTACGATTTTTTAAAGAGAGACTCTTAAGTAAATTTATATTCTGCCGATGTAGTGATATAAACATTTTATTTTAAGAGGTATGAATATGATAAGGCCTTTGAACCAAAGACCAAATTTTCAGGCAAATGCGCTAAATAAAAATAGCGATGCCAAGGTCGAAACTCAGAGTAAAGAAGTAAGAACAAACGAAAACACAAAGCTAAAAGAGATAGCTGATGCCATAGCAAATGGCACTTATCAGGTTGATATCTCAAAAACGGCTAGGGCTGTGGCTGATGCGTTGCTGTAATTAAGGAATTTAAATGATAAAAAAGCTTTTGGACGAGGCTATAGGCGAGCTTGATGAGCTTATAAATTTAACTATACAAGATATCGCAAATATAAAAGAGGCTAAGCACTCAAGCGTTGATGAGAGTGTAAAGAAAAAAAATACCTTAGTTCGTGCATTTGAAGATACAAAAAGAGCACTAGATAAAGAGCTTTTAAAGGTATCAAAAGAGAGCGGTACGACTACACTTGCTAGCGTTTTAGACGATGAAGTGAAGTCAAAGCTTGTTCTTATGCGTTCAAAGCTTGAAAATTTACATAAAGTAAATAAAGAATATGCAAGACATGTTGTTGCTGTTAAAGAATTTTTTGACTCACTTAATGAAAAAATTTTTGGTACTAAAGCAAGTGAATACGGCCAAGATAGAAATAGCATAGATAATAATTTTTATAAATCAAGGGTTTAGAAAATGGCTAATATTTTTATGTCATTAGGCACGGGTGTTTCAGGACTAAATGCGGCCCAGCTTCAAATAAGTACAACCGGAAATAATATCGCAAACGCCGATAGCAACTACTATACAAGACAACGTGTTGTCCAGTCTGCTTCTCCAGCGATGAATACAGTCCCTGGCGGAGTTGGCACAGGCACACAAGTAGATACTATAACAAGGCTTCATGATGAGTTTGCCTACTCAAGACTAAAATACTCATCGTCAAATTTAGAAAACACGGCCTATAAACAAAGAATTTTGCAAGAAGCTACAAAATATTTTCCTGATCTAAAAGATAATGGAATGGTGAAGGATATTCAGGAGTATTTTTCCGCGTGGAATAACTTTGCTTCAAACCCTAATGCTGGTGCTCAGAAAGTAAATTTGATAAATAAAGCAAGTGTATTGACTGCAAGTATCAACCGCTCATCAAAGATGCTTTATGATATGCATGAAAAGATTGATGAAACAATAAAAATAAATATAAATGAGATAAATTCGCTAGGCAGGCAAATAGCAAATATTAATAAGCAAATTCAAAGAATAGAATCAGGCGCAGACGCTGGTATAAAAATAAATGCAAATGATCTTCGTGATAAACGTGATGAGCTTGAGCTCGCTATGTCAAAGCTGGTAAATACAGCAGTTTATAAAAGCGATCTAAAGAGCAATTCTAGGGTAGATACAGGAATAACAGATCAAGGAAAATACTACAATCTAAACATTGGTGGCGTAAGTATCGTTGATGGTGTAAATTTTCATGAAATTTCTATGAGTTCAACCGAAAGTGGAAGATATACAAAAATTTATTATGAAAGAGAAGATGGCAGAAGAATCCCAATGGAGGAAAAGATTACAGGCGGTAAAATCGGAGCTGCACTTGATCTTAGGGGCCGAAACTACGAGCCAGATAATGATAAATTTAGTGATGGAACGATCCAAAAATACATTGATAATTTAAATACATTTAGTAAAACCTTAATAACAAGTACAAATAATATCTATGCCGAATCCGCAGTTGAAATTTCTAACTCAGATCCGATAAGTTATTTAGAAGGCGATAAGACATTGATGAATCATGATAATAGTATAAGAAACGGAAGTTTTGAAGCTATTGTTTATGATAACAAAGGCAATGTCGTGGCCAGAAAAACTATAAATGTAAATGGTACGACGACGATGAATGATACAAGATATGGCAACTCTATCGTCAAAGACTTTAACTCAAACTCAGATGACAATAAAGATAATAATATGCTAAATGACGTTGATGACTTTTTTGAGGCGTCATATTTTTATGATAAAAATACTAAAAAAGGCACATTTTCTCTCATTCCAAAACAAGCTCAAGGCCTTTATAGTATCTCGATAGTAGATCACGGCACAAATTTCCCAGGAGCTATTGGTATAAATAGATTTTTCTCAGGTACTAACTCAAATAGCATCGGTGTAAATCAAAATTTTGTCCAGGATCACACAAAGCTTAGAGCTTACTCAAAGCCAGTTGTTGGCAATAATGAAGTAGCAAACAAAATGCTTCAGCTTCAGTATCAAAAACAGACATTTTATTCAAGCGGTGTCGCACTTGATAGGGACGAGACTATAGAGGGGTATTACCGCTATTTCACGACCGATATGGCGAGTGACACTGAGGCAAATAATACAATCCACGATACAAACACATCTTTACAAAAGACGGCTGAGGCGGAATTTCAGTCAACAAGTGGCGTAGATACTAATGAAGAGCTTACAAATTTGATCCGTTTTCAAGCTAGCTATGGGGCAGCTGCAAAGATCATCACAACCGTTGATCAAATGCTAGATACTCTTCTTTCATTAAAACAATGAGCGACCTAAAGAGCCTTTTAGACTCGCACGTACTTAGCAAAAATACAAATTTGGGGCTGTTTGAAGCCCCAGATCCACTTCAGGCAGCGACTAAATTTAAAGAGCCAAACATAGCACTCATTTGTGCGTTATTTGCCTATGGCAACGCAAAGATGATAGTAAAATTTCTAAATTCACTTGACTTTAGCTTACTTGATGAGAGCGAGCAAAATATCAAGAAAAATTTATCAAATTTTAAATACCGCTTTCAAAATGAAAATGATGTGAGAGAAATTTTTATTACTCTCTCACGCCTTAAAAAAGAGGGCGAGATAGAAGGAATTTTACGCCAAGGTCTTGCAAAAAATGGCGAGATGATAGAGGGCGTAAATGAGCTTATCAAATTTATATATAAGCTAAATTCTTACCGCTCGGACGGATATGAGTTTTTCTTTGGTAAGAGTTTTAACAAAGAGCCACAAAGCCCATATAAGCGCTACAATATGTATCTTCGCTGGATGGTGCGAGATAGCGATATTGACCTTGGGCTATTTAAAAATTTGCCAAAAGATAAGCTTTTGATACCACTTGACGTGCACACGCATAGGGTTTCTTTAAATTTAGGACTTATAAATAGAAAGAGCTACGATTTCAAAGCAGTTATGGATCTTACAAAAAAGCTTAGAGAATTTGACGAGCTAGACCCGATAAAATACGACTTTGCTCTTTATAGAATAGGGCAGAGCAAAGAGTTGGAAACTATCATAAAAAATCTTAATCAATAAAAATTATTGCTAAATTTTTAAATTTAGGATAGACTTGCCATACAATTTTATCCATAAGGAGCTTGTATGAAAAAAATCGTTTTACTAAGTGCAGTTTTAGGAACTTTGCTTTTTGCTCACGAAGGTCATCACTTTGATGCGAAAGCTGGCGAGCATCTAGTTATACCTGTTAATGAGCTAAGCGAGAAGGGCGATAAGAGTGTCGGCGAAGTAGTAGCTGTTAAGACAAACTACGGCGTTGCATTTTTTCCAAATTTAAAAGGACTTACTGCAGGACTACACGGCTTTCACATCCATGAAAATGCTGACTGTGGTGCGACTGAAAAAGGTCTTGGCATGAAAGCAGGTGGTCACTGGGATCCAGCTGGCACAAAGATGCACTCTTTTGCATGGGATGATAAGGGTCACAAAGGCGATTTGCCAGCACTTTACGTAGATGCTGAGGGTAATGCTAACTATCCAGTGCTAGCCCCAAAGATAAAAAGTCTTGACGAGCTAAAAGGTCACTCACTAATGGTTCATGTTGGTGGCGACAATCACAGCGACAACCCAAAAGCGCTTGGCGGCGGTGGCGCTAGAATGCTTTGTGGCGTTATTAAGTAATCACTTTAATAAACGAGTCTTTGGGCTAGATCTAAAGGCTCGTTAAAATTTATAAATTTTAAAAATCTCTCATTTCAAATATAAAAATTTTACAAAAAGATTAAGTACAAATAAATTACAATCTGCTTTTATTTCAATTATCAAAAGAGTAAAAAATGGAATTTGATCTACTTAGCTATGTCGTTTTTTTTGTAGCTGCGTTTTTAGGTGGTTTTATTGATTCTATCGCTGGTGGAGGTGGGCTTATAACGCTTCCAGCTATTATGGCGATGGGCGTGCCACCACACCTTGCACTTGGTACAAATAAACTTCAAGGAGTCTTTGGTAGCTTTACAGCGACTCTAAATTTCACAAAACGGGGATTAATTAATTATAAAGAGTGCTTTGTAGGTATCGTTTTTACTTTCATTGGAGCTATCATTGGAGCAGTGGTTATTCTATTTTTAAATACAAATTTTTTAAAGATAATTATCCCATTTTTACTGATTGCTATTTTTATCTACACGCTTTTTATGCCAAAAGTCGGCGAAAATGATAGAGCTGCAAAGATGAATGAAAAGCTATTTTATGTAGTTTTTGGACTAATACTTGGCTTTTATGATGGTTTTTTTGGTCCAGGAACAGGCTCTTTTTGGACATTTGCGATAGTGGCATTAATTGGGCTAAATTTAAAAAAAGCTGTCGCTCATACGAAACTCTTAAATTTTACTAGCAATATCGTTGCTCTTGGCATTTTTATAGCCGGCGGACAGATGCTTTGGGCTGTTGGACTTTTAATGGCAGTTGGTCAAATTTTAGGCGCATATTTTGGATCAAATCTTGTCATTAAAAAAGAGGTAAAATTTATTAGAACAATGTTTTTAGCAGTCGTTGCAGTGACTATTTGTAAATTGATTTTCGATTATTTCAGAGTTTAAAATTAAAAATGTTTTAACAATAATTTTGTTACAATCACGCAAAATTCTAAATCCAAGGTAAATTAATGAAAGATTTGTTTCTATTTTCAAATTTCCTAAATAGCTCCCACGCCTTTATCTATGCGTTTCACTTTCTGCTTGTAGCTTTGATTGTTATCATAGTTGCTTATATAGCAAGGAGTAAGATGCAGCTTGTACCAAGAGGTCTTCAAAATATAGTTGAAGCTTATTTAGAAGGCGTTATATCTATGGGAAGAGATACTTTAGGCAGTGAAAAACTAGCAAGGAAATATCTTCCACTTGTTGCAACTATTGGTTTTATCGTATTTTTTTCAAATGTTGTAGGTATTATTCCTGGATTTGAGTCACCAACATCAAGTCTAAATTTAACTCTAGTTTTGGCTTTAGTTGTATTCTTTTATTATAACTTTGAAGGCATTAGAGAAAATGGCTTTTTTAAATACTTTGGACACTTTATGGGACCAAATAAATTCTTAGCTCCGATTATGTTTCCAGTTGAAGTCATCTCACATCTTTCACGTGTAGTTTCGCTCTCATTTCGTCTTTTTGGTAATATCAAGGGAGATGATCTATTCTTGCTAGCGATGCTTACACTTGCACCTTGGTTTGCTCCGCTTCCAGCTTTTGCACTTCTAACGCTTATGGCTGTTTTGCAAACATTTATTTTTATGATGTTAACTTATGTTTATCTAGCTGGTGCTGTTGCTATTAGCGAGCATGAGCATTAAAATTTAAAGCCATATTTTTATATGGCTTTCCCTTTTTAAAACTATTTAAATTTTTAAATTACCTTCTTTATTTTCCGGCCAAAACGCTCATTTTTAGATATTTTAAAAGAAAGTATCGCTAAAATACGCCTTAAAAATTTGTATAAATTTAAAGGTAAAAATATGTTTGAAGTCGTTATCGGTTTAGAAGTTCACACTCAGCTTAATACAAAAACTAAAATTTTCTGCTCTTGCTCGACTAGCTTTGGCGACGAGGCAAATACTCACGTTTGTCCGACCTGCCTAGCACTTCCTGGAGCGCTACCTGTGCTAAACAAAGAGGCAGTCAAAAAAGCAATTAGCTTTGGCACAGCGATAAATGCTAAGATAAATAAAAAGTCAGTCTTTAATAGAAAAAACTACTTCTATCCGGATCTTCCAAAGGCATATCAAATTTCCCAGTTTGAGATCCCTATCGTAGAAGGTGGCGAGCTAATAATCGACGTAAATGGTACTAAAAAACGCATCGGTGTAACTAGAGCGCACCTTGAAGAGGACGCTGGAAAGAACATCCATGAAGAAACCGAGAGTCTGGTTGATCTAAACAGAGCCGGCACGCCACTTCTTGAGATAGTTAGTGAGCCAGATCTTAGAAGCAGTGATGAGGCGGTGGCTTATCTTAAAAAATTGCACTCAATCCTTCGCTTTTTAAATATAAGTGATGCGAATATGCAAGAGGGTAGCTTTCGCTGCGATGCAAACGTCTCTATCCGTCCAAAAGGCGATACCAAGCTTTATACAAGAGTTGAGATAAAAAATCTAAACTCATTTAAATTTATCCAAAAAGCGATCGATTACGAGGTGGAGCGCCAAAGTGCAGCTTGGGAAGATGGCAAATACGACCAAGAAGTCTATCAAGAGACAAGGCTGTTTGACACGACAAATTTGGTGACAAGATCGATGCGCGGTAAAGAGGATAGCGCAGAGTATAGGTATTTCCCTGACCCTGACTTGCTGCCAGTTGAGATTCCAGAAGAGATGTATAACGAAGCGATAAAAATTCCAGAGCTTGCCGAGCAAAAGGTTGCAAGGTACGTAAGTGAGCTAGGCGTCAAAGAGAGTGATGCGCTAAATTTAACCCAAAGCGTTGAGATGGCTAGATATTTTGAAGAGCTGATCGCTGCTGGAATTCAGCCAAAGCTTGCTACTACTTGGCTCATAGTCGAGCTTCTTGGCCGCTTAAATAATGGCGTAACAATCGAGACAAGTCCAGTTAATAGTGCTAAAATGATAAATTTACTAAAACGTATAGAAGATGGCACGATAAGCGGCAAGGCTGCAAAAGAGGTGCTAGACTACCTAATGGAAAATGACGCGGACGTCGATAGTGTCATCGAAAAGCTTGGCTTAAAACAAGTGAGCGACGACTCAGCTATTATTGCGATCATAGATCAAATTTTGGCTGCAAATACCGACAAAGTCGAAGAGTATAAAAACGGCAAAGATAAGATGTTTGGCTTCTTTGTGGGTCAGGTAATGAAAGAGGGCAAAGGTGCCTTTAATCCAGGCAAGGTCAATGAGCTTTTAAAGGCTAAAATAGGCTAATAAAAGGGTTAAAATGAGCATAGCAGTCATCGGAGCTGGCAAGTGGGGTAGTGCGCTATTTCACGCATTTAGTGAAAATAACGAGTGTATCATCAGCTCAAGAACACCAAGAGAGATGCCAAATTTTGTAAGCTTGGATGAAGCTTTGGAATGCGAATATCTAGTCTGCACGATCCCAACACAAGCTACAAATTTATGGCTAAAGCAAAACTACAAAAACAAATGTCAAAAGATCTTAGTCGCCAGCAAGGGCATAGACACGGCAAATCTTAAATTTTTAAATGAAATTTATGAAGACTTTGTTGATATAGAAAATTTGGCCTTTCTTTCAGGACCGACCTTTGCAAAAGAGATCATGCAAAAGCTGCCTTGCGCCTTGGTGGTAAATTCTAAAAATGAAAATTTAGCTTTAAAATTTGCTTCATTTTTCCCAAGCTATATGAAAGCCTACACATCTGATGATGTGATCGGCGCTGAGGTGTGCGGAGCCTATAAAAACGTGATAGCCATAGCTGGCGGAATTTGCGATGGCCTTGGTCTTGGTAATAATGCAAGAGCAAGCCTCATTTCACGTGGGCTTGTCGAGATGGCTAGATTTGGTAAATTTTTTGGCGCAAAAGATGAGACATTTATGGGGCTTAGCGGCGCAGGGGATCTTTTCTTAACCGCTTCATCGATACTTTCGCGCAACTACCGCGTAGGTCTTGGCATCGCAAGGCACGAGAGACTAGAGAAAATTTTAAATGAGCTTGGCGAGGTAGCAGAGGGCGTCGATACTGCAAGGGCTATTAGCAAGATCGCTAAAGAAAAGGGCATATATGTGCCCATAGCTAGTGAGGTTGAAAATATGCTAAATGGTAAAGATGTTTTTGAGAGCGTAAAATCGCTTTTGGGAAGAAGATGAGAGCTTTTAAATTTATACTTTTTGTGGCTATTTTTACTCTTGGGCTAAACGGCGCAGAGGTGAGTCTAAGAGCCAAGGTCTCGCAGATGATAATGGTTGGCTTTAACGGAGCTAGCACAAAAGACGCTGCGTTTCGTGCGATGCTAAGCGACGCTGGATATGAGAGGTTTGGCGGTGTGATGCTACTTGGTAGAAACGTCACTAGTAAAGCCCAGCTAAAAGCTAGCATAAAAGCGATTAAAGAGAAAAGCCCTAAAATTTTCATCGCTATCGATGAAGAGGGCGGCAACGTAAGCCGCATGAAAGATAAGAGCTTTGATGGTCCATATCCTAGCGCATACGAGGTCGCAAGTACGCTTGATATCAAAAGCGCATATGATCTCTACTTGAAAATGGCTATAAATTTAAAAGAGTGTGGCATAAATTTAAATTTCGCTCCAGTAGTCGATCTGCACGATGAAAACTCGCCGATCATTGCTGCCAAGCAAAGAGCGTTTAGCGAGTATGCAAGCAAGGTTGTGATCTATGCTGACGCTTTTATGGATGCATTTAAAGAGCAGGGCGTGATAACTACGATCAAGCACTTTCCTGGGCATGGTAGCTCAAAAGAGGACTCGCATAAAAATAAGAGCGAGATCACGCTAAGTAAAGATGCGCTACTGCCATACAAAGACGCAATAAGCACCGGTAGAGCGCAGATCATTATGGTCGGGCACCTTTTTGTAAAGGGTATCGACGAGGATAATCCAGCCACGCTTTCTAAAAAAATAATAACCGATCTTTTAAGAAATGAACTTAAATTTAATGGTATAGTTATCAGCGATGATATGCTGATGAAAGGCGTTGGTGACGAAGCTTTGGCGCAAAAGGTGGTGAAATTTATAAACGCTGGTGGCGATATCTTGCTCTTTAGCGAGTTTAAGATAAACAACCAAAGAACGGCTGATCTAGTCGCTCAGATTATAATTGATGCTGTAAATGAGAGAAAGATCAGCAAAGAGCGAATCGATGCTTCATATAAGAGGATAATGGCTCTAAAAGCGAAGCTTTAAATTTGGCTTTTATAAATTGGGCTAGTAAATTTGCGTTATTTTCGTCTTTTTCAAGATCAAAATATAAAATTTCAAGCTGCATATCTTTTTCATATTCAAATTTCATAAACTCTTGTTTTATGCCGTCTATCTTTGGATATATTAGATAAAGTTTGCCACAATTATATTTTTTACCATAGGCATATAGCTGATATAGGTCGGCTTGTGAGATATCGTCTCTTGACTTAACTATCTTCCACTTTGTGTCGGCTATAAATTTGCTTTCTAAAAATATATCTGGCTTTAATCCAAAGTCTCTTTTTGGCTCTTCGATAAGATATTTTTCTTGATGCTGCAATATAACACCGGAAAGCTTTTTCTTTATAAAATTTCCAACATAGCTTTCAAAAAGTTTATTCATGTCAAACAGCAAAGCAAAGGCTATTTCGCTACCTCTATACGGACTAAACGACTTATTTTGTAAAAATATCTTGCTCCATAAAAGCGCTTGCTCATAGTGTTTTGTTTGGCGATTTAGTTTTAATCGGCTAAAGTCCGCGTTTATATCGGAACTAGATGAAATTTCATCAAAAATAAATAAATATTCCCTAATAAGCCGTTGATTTTTGCTTGATTTTGAGCGTCTATATAAAAACTCGAGCGTACTTTTTATGAGGCGATTTTCGGCTCTATCTATGGAAAATTCCTGATAGCAAACGTAAAATCTCTCTTTATGGACGATATTTTTACGTATTTGCTCCGAGATTTTTAGCTTTCCTTTTAAAAATTTTAGATTATCCTCAAGCTCTACATAGTCGCTTTTTATGCCTATTTTTATGAGTTTTGATACTTCATCTAGGAACATCGATATAAAAATTTCAAGAAGTGGTAGATTCAAGCTTTTTAAATTCGCTATGTTTATATTTTTAAATGGATGGTTTTTTAAAGTTTTTAACATTCTTAGTAAAATTCTTTTAGAATTTTCTACCGCTTCTTTATTGCTGGCATTGTCGTTATCATGGATCTTGGGAAGTATCTCAAGGCTATCGCCACTTTTTGTCTGGATGATACCGACGTAGTTTTGAGCTTGTAAAAAATCGCCCTTTTTGTCTCTACCGGGCTTTAAAAACTCTACTGCGGCAAAATTTTCTCTAGTAAAGGCATCTACGGCTTTAAATAGGTTTTGGTCGTCTTCCGGGCGAAATTTTTCAAACTCTATTAAGTATTTGGTCATTGCTTTGCGTTTTGTTTCATTCGTAAATTTTTATATAGTTTTCTGGCTCTTTAAAGGCTTCAAATTTTATCTCATATAAAATTTTATCAGTTTCATATTCTTTGCCATCCAACACAAGCAATTTTCTATCTTTCTCTTTTTCTTTTATAAACCCATTATCTCCTAGTACGAGCCTTATCTTTTCCCAGTCGTCGTAAAAATACTCTTGTAGTAGCGGTAAAATTTTATTTTTAAAGATCGAGGCTAGCTCTTCTATATCTGCACCGCCTTTTAGCGACATAAAATAAGCATGTCCTATCGTGTGGTCTCTGTCGTAAAGATACTCTATGCGCTCATTTATCGTTTTAAGCATTTCATTGAGCTTTATGTCGGTGTCATCTCCGTTTTTAATGATCTTAATGTCTTTTAGAAGTTCCGGTTGTGGCATCATCTCCACAAACTCAAACCTTCTTCTAAGTGCCGTATCCATGAGGGCTATGCTGCGATCTGCCGTATTCATCGTGCCTATTATGTATAAATTTGACGGTACTCCAAATTTTTCTTTTGAATATGGTAGCTCGACCATTATCTCGTCATCTGAACCGAGCCTTTTTGACAGCTCTATAAGAGTTATGAGCTCACCAAAAATTTTAGAGATATTTCCGCGGTTTATCTCGTCGATAAAGATGGCATATTTTGGTGTATCGTCATTAAAAAACTTTTGTCGCTCATCTTTTGGCAAATCGCAAAAATCACTAAGCTTGCCCTTGTAATTACTAAGAAGCAAGGCATTTTCGCAGCACTGATAAAAAATTCCTTTTGATATCTCATAAGTTATATCGCCATCTTCGTTTTCGCTGTCAAATACAGGCTTTATGCCCTCAACAAATTCCTCATATCCATAGCTTTGGTGAAATGTTATAAATTTAAAATTTTCTTTAGTGTAGCTTGTTCCTACCTTTTGCTCTTTTATCTCTTTGTATTTTTCGTAAAGCTCTATGGCTTCAGGGCACTCATCATTAAGTAGCTTTATATCTACACACCATTCATTTTTTTCGTTTTTCTCAAATATAAAAGGTGAGCCTTTTCTTTTTACATTTACATATTTACAATCCATTTTTGTATGAACCAGCAAGTCTGTTGATATTGTCTGATTTGGTTTTTTTGAATTCGATTTTATTGATTTTAATTTAAATAAAATGTGATTTGCTATGCCGTTGTTTAACTTAAGCCAACCACCATTAATATTTGAAATAGCCGCATCACATAATATGGCTGCTGCTACTTGATACCAAGTGTACTTTTCTATTTTTAACATTTCATATAACGCGTCAGTGTCATCGCTCGATTTTATATTTAGATTTTGAGTAAATTTATCCATGATCTTTGAAAGCCTATATGTCTTTCCAGTTCCTGGAGGGCCGTATAAAATTTGATTAAGTGGATAAGTTAATTTCTTGTCATTGTCGGTCATTTTATATCCTTCATTATCACTATTGTTTAGTACATCGTGTGTTGACTTATTTTCCTTTGCATATTGGTTCCATAATAGAGACGAATATTCATAAAAGTCCATATAGTTCGGCTTATTTTTTAGTAGTTCTTTTTGAATTTCTGATATGTTTTTTGATTTTATATTATTTTTTTGAGCCAAATACTTGAAAGCTTCTTTTGAGACAATGTGTAGAAGTGTTTTGTCTGGTGCATATAAAAAGGCTATTTTCCATTTTATGGCATTGCCAAGATCAATATCATCTATATTTTCAAATTCTTTGTTTTGTGCATATTTTATAATTTGTAAAATAAGACTTTTTATTTTTTGAAATGCTTGATTTCTAGTCTCTCCATATTTTTCATACCATCCATACTCTGTATCACCAGTTTGTCCACTTTTTAGTTCCTTTTCGACATCGTTTTGTGCTCTTTTAAAAATTCCAAATTTATAAGCAGATCCACCCCATATACTTATAAGATTTTCCGTTTTACTTTCAAGCCAAAAGGTAAAAGTATCCTTGCTCTTAACGCCTGTGTATTGCTCTAAGGTCATATTTTCTATAGCTTGAAAAGGCCATCTTTGTTGAAAGTCATCCCTTAATTTCAAGCGTTCTTGCCATGAAACCATTTTTGCTCCTTGTTTATTTCCTTAAATTTAGTGTCCTATTTTATCTCACAACCCATCAAATTCTTTCTTTAGTTCGTCCCTTAGCTCTTCAGCTCTATCTTCGCCGTTTTTGAAATTTATCTTTATAAAGCCATCTAGCTCGTCCAAGATCGCAAAGAGTTCGCTCTCCCAGCTTAAATTCTCTTGCTTTGATAAAGTTTCTAATTTTTCTCTTATTTGCTCTAAGGCATCTAATGCTTTATCCTTCTCAGACTCACTATTTAGCGCATCTTCAAATAAAATATCTTGCCTTAAGGCGTTTATTTTTTTAAATATTACGTTGCAAAATTTTGGATATTTCTCAGCATTGCTTAAATTTTCTAAAACCTCTTGCGCAGCCTTTTGATAAGCTGGAACCGCCCCCTCTTCGTCGAGCTTTCTGGTTAGTTTTTGTATCTGAAAATATAAAATAAGCGCTGCAAAAAACGCAAGCAGCAAATAAATCGTCACATTATTCATTTTTACTCCTTTTTCTAAATTTATCTATGCTAATTATTGCAAGTGCCAGCCAGATCATACAAAACGAGATGACCTTGTAGCCGTCCAAATTTTCGCCGTAAATGAAGACCGCACAAAGGATCGCGATGGTCGGCGAGATGTATTGCAAGTAGCCAATCGTTGTTAAATTTATCCTTGTTGCAGCTGCGTTAAAAGCGACAAGTGGCACGATGGTTACGATGCTTGAAACGATCATTAAAAGTGAGTCTTCGTTTAGCCCAAAGTGGCTTTTACCTAAAAATGCTATGTAAAAAACGTAAGCAAGTGCAAATGGGAACATAAAAAATGTCTCTATAAAAAGCCCGTTAAATGCGCTAATCTTTGCCATCTTTCTAACTGCTGCGTAAAATCCAAATGAAAGCGGCGAGATGATGGAAACTAATGGCAATCCGCCTTGGGCATAAATTTGTACGCTAATGGCTAAAACGACTATACAAATGGCTAAAATTCCGCTTTTATTTAGCCTTTCTTTAAAGATGATAACACCAAGAAGCATGCTTATTAGTGGATTTATAAAATAGCCAAGGCTTGTGTCTAAAATTTTGCCATTGCTAACTGCATAGACATAAACGCCCCAGTTTGTGGTAATAAATATGCCACTCAAAAATAGGATTTTTAGCGAACGAATATCTTTAAGTAAAGTAAAAATTTCGCCCATTTTGCCACTAAAATAAAGCACTCCAGCCATTAGGAAAAACGACCAAATGACCCTGTGGGCTAAAATTTCATAAGCATCGACATCTTTACTAAAGAGGTTGAAATAAACTGCTAAAAATCCCCACATAAAAAACGCACTAAGTGCGAAAGCAACGCCTTTTTGAGCTTCGTTTAGTTTTTGCATTTTTTATCGCTTTTTATGGAATTTATACTATCAACCATCAAGAGCGTAACCGAAATAGCAAGGCATATCATCAAAAAGTAAGAGCTTTTCTCCAGCCTTTCGCCGATGGCAAAAGAGACAAAAAGCATCATTATCGGCTCAAAGTATGTAAGCAAACCTAGTACATTTATTGGCACGAGCGTGCTTGAGAGGATCTGGGCGATGAGGGCTATGCCGCTGATAGCACCAAGCAAGATGAGCAGATAGTAGATGTTTGGATTTTGGCTCATCACGTAGTTCATATCGGCTGTGAGCGCAAAATAAAATGAGAATAAAAACATAAAAATTATCTCTATAACAAAGCTTGAGAAATTTGCAAGGCTGTAGTACTTTCTAATGGCAAAATAGACTGGATAAAGGCAAAAAACTACAGCGCTCTCCCACGAGATGCCGCCGCTTAGTATAGCTGTGCTAAAGACGCCAAGGGCTGCAAAAAATATCGAGGCTAGCTTTGTTTTAGAGAGGTGCTCTTTAAAAAATATCCGTCCAAAAAGGACCATGACTATTGGCATGATGAGGTAGCCGATAGAGACTTTTAGCGCTGATCCGTTGCTTGGAGCCCAGAGATAGAGCCACATCTGAAATGAGACAATGAGCGAGGTAGCTAGTAAAACTAGTAAAATTTTAGGTTTTAGCTTTATTTTTAGAAGTAAAAATTTGAAATTTCGCTGCTGTTTTAACAAAAAAATGGCGGCGATGACAAAAGGCATGGCAAAGATCATGCGGTATCCAATAAGAGCTTGTGTGCTGATGGGGTTCATGAGCACTGACATGTAGTAAATGCAGTTAAACAAAACTGATGCCAAAAGCGAATAAAAAATGCCTTTTATCATGAAAAAAATCTTCTCTTTTTTTGGGTAAATTTAAAGTAGCGATTGTATGCAAAATATCTTTAATAGCCCATTAATGGCTTTTATTTTTTAAGTTTTGCGTGATATAATCAGCGTCTAATTTAAGGCAAAAAAGATAGGAAAATAAATGACTTGGAACCGCGATAGCTGGAGAGAATTTAATATCTTGCAACAACCAAAATACCCAGATTTAAAAGAGCTTAAAGAGGTCGAAGAAAAATTAAAATCGCTTCCTCCTTTGGTCTTTGCTGGCGAGGCTAGAAGTTTAAAAGAGGAGCTTGCAAAAGTTTGCAATGGCGAGGCATTTTTGCTTCAAGGTGGCGACTGCGCTGAGAGCTTTACAAATTTTAATGCAAACAACATCAGAGATATGTTTAAGGTTTTACTTCAAATGGCGATAGTTTTAACCTTTGCTGGTGGCTATCCAGTGGTCAAAGTGGGCCGCGTGGCAGGGCAGTTTGCAAAGCCTAGGAGTAGCGATTTTGAAGAGGCAAGTGGCGTTAAGCTTCCAAGCTATAGAGGTGACATCATAAATGGCTTTGAATTTGACGAAAAGGCAAGAGTGCCTGATCCAAAACGCATGATCGAGGCGTATTATCAAAGTGCATCTACGATGAACTTACTTAGAGCCTTTTCAAGAGGCGGTTTGGCCGACCTTCATCAAGTGCATAAGTGGAATTTAGGCTTTGTTAAAAAGCCAGAGATCGGCGAGAAATACGCAAAACTAGCTGATGAGCTAACAAAGACGCTTTCATTTATGGCAGCTTGTGGCATCACTTCAGCAAATACGCCAGTCATAAATCAAACCGCGGTTTATACATCTCACGAGGCACTTTTACTACCTTATGAAGAGGCATTGACTAGGGTTGATAGTCTTAGCGGTGAGTGGTACGACTGCTCGGCTCATATGCTTTGGATAGGCGAAAGAACACGTGGTATAAACGACGCTCACGTGCATTTTTTAAGTGGTGTGAAAAATCCTATCGGCGTAAAGATCGGACCAAGTGCAAAGGCTGAAGATGTCATCGCACTTGCAAATAAACTAAATCCAGAAAATGAAGCCGGTAGACTAAATGTGATAATCAGAATGGGCGCTGATAAGATAGGCGAAAATTTACCAAAAATTTTAAGAGAGCTAAAGCGAGAAGGGCTAAATATCGTTTATAGTATCGATCCGATGCATGGCAACACTGTAAAAACATCAAATAACTACAAAACCAGAGAATTTGACAAGATAATAAGTGAAGTTAGAAGCTTTTTTGAAATTCATAAGGCTGAGGGCACAAGAGCTGGTGGTGTGCATCTTGAGATGACAGGACAAGACGTGACTGAGTGCACGGGTGGGGCATTAAATATCACTGAAAGTTCGCTTGAGCAAAGATATGAAACACAGTGTGACCCAAGGCTAAATGCTGATCAGGCACTTGAGCTTGCGTTTTTGATGGCTGATCTAGTTAAAAAAGCTTAAAATTATAAAATTTGGAGAAAAAGATGGTAAATGTTTATGATCTAATCGTTGTTGGTGGCGGACCCTGTGGAATTGCTAGCGTAGTTGAGGCAAAAAGAAATGGCTTAAACAACGTTTTGCTTCTTGAAAAAGGCGATAATCACAGCCAAACGATAAGAAAATTTTATAAAGATAATAAACGCGTAGATAAAGAGTATAAAGGGCAAGATAGTACGATACATGGTGTAGTTTCATTTGAGGATGGCACGAAAGAGAGCACGCTTGATTATTTTGATAAGCTGCTTGATACTGAAAAGATAGAAGCTTTTTTTAACTCTGAAGTAGAGAGCGTGAAAAAAGATGGAGAAAATTTTAAAGTAACTACCTCAAAAGCCGTCTATGAAGCTAAAAATGTGATGATATCAATTGGCAAAATGGGACGACCAAATAAGCCTGATTATAAAATCCCGCCTTCACTAAACTCGGTTGTAAATTTTAACCTTGATAGCTGTACGAACGGCGAAAAGGTGCTTGTTGTAGGTGGCGGAAACTCAGCAGTTGAGTATGCGATCGAGCTTTGCCAATACAATAAAACCACAATCGCTTATAGAAAAGATAATTTTAGCCGCGTAAATGAGACAAATTTAAGCGCACTTTGGGAGTTAGAAAAGCACGGTAAGATAAAAGTTAGGCTAAATCACGATATAAAAGAGATAGATAACGAATCAGGCAAAGTTAGAGTACATTACGAAAATGGCAAAATTCGCGTTTATGATAGAGTTGTCTATGCAATAGGCGGCTCAAGTCCGGTTGATTTTTTACAAAAATGTCAGATAAAAATCGATGAAAAAGGTACTCCAATAGTTGATAGTAACTACCAAAGTAGCGTGCCAGGACTTTATGTGGGCGGTGACATCGTGCTAAAAAATGGCGGCTCAATAGTCGTTGCTCTAAATCACGCTCATCACGTCATAAAAGACATTTTAAAGGGCAAGGCATAAGCTTGATAAATAAAATTTTACTAGCTATTTTTTGTTTGATAGCTGGCTTTTGCCTATCGTTTTTTAAATCCCCAAAAGAAGATGAGACATCAAAAGATGCTAATCAAACGATTTATTCTATAAATTTTGATAATTTGCCAGAAGAAGAGAGACAAAAATACATCAGTAAAGACGATCTTTACGAATATGGCGGATATATAACTCCAAAAAGCTATATCCAAAATTTTACTGAAACGAACGATCAAAATTTATCACATAATGTAAATGAACTTCAAGAACAAGTTCGTGAGCTAAGTAAAAAAAATAAAATTTTAGCTGCTGATAATGTTGATATCAGCGAGAAAAATTTAGACTTTATAAGCAAAATTTCAGAGATGAAAAAAAATATCGAAAATGAAAAAAATGAGATAGTTGAAAAAAATCAAAAGACGCTTGGCGAGCTTGAAACACAACACTTTGAAAATATACAAACTCTCACAAAACGGCTAAATGAAGCTCAAGCTGATATGATAGAGAGCTCAAAAGCCTATGAAAAAAAGATAATAGACCTTGAAAATGCGATAAATGAGGCGAAAAATGGCGATGAAAGTAAGGTAAAAGATATCGAAGCAAATTTTGCTAAATTTAAAGAGGCGGCTGAGGCAAATTATACGGCTTTAAAAGAGCAAAATATAGAGCTAAATACGACACTGACTCAAAAAGACGCGCTAATAAAAGAGTATGAAAATACTCAAAATGAAAAAGATAAAAACGAAAAAAAAGAAATTTTGCTTTTAAAAGAGGAGATCGAGCGAGCAAAGAGTGACGCTAAGACACAAAAATTTAGCTACGAAAAAGAGATAAATGTACTAACTGATGGCTTTGAAACGCAAAAGAGTGTTATGGAGGATGAGCTTTCAAAAAAGGCAAATAAGATAATTGATCTTGAGGAGGCTCTTGAGTCAAGCAAGACCGCCTTAAAAGACAGAATTTATGAGCTTGATGAGATAAAGAAAAATTTAAACTCAAAAGATTTGGCAGTTGAAAACTATAATGGTAAAAATTTAGAGCTAAACGCCTCTCTTGCGGCACTTCATAAAAGTTTTAATGATTTAAAAGAAAAAAATCTTAAAAGCGAGCAGGAAAATAAACTCGCAAATGAAAATATAAGCTCGCTTAAAAAAGAGCTTGAACGGGTAAATTTGATAAATAAAAAGCTAGAGAAGCAAAATTTAGATGCAAATGCAAGTTTAAGTGAGCTAAATAAAAAGCTAAATTTAAGTGAAGAGAACCTTAAAAATGCACGAGATGAGCTAAAGACGCTTGATATAAAGACGAATAAATTTTTAAAAACTTTGTTTGAGCAAAATCAAACTATCTCTTTGCAGACCCAAAAGCTTGGTTTAAATGACAGTGAGTTAAAAAATTTAAGTGCAAAGATAAATTTAAAAGATGAAAAGATAAAAGAGCTGGAAAATAATCTCACGCAAACAAGCCAAATGCTAGCAGCAAAGCAAAGTGAGCTAGAAGCTCAAAAAAGGACGCTAAAGATCGATATGCAAAATTATGAAATTTTGCGTCAGCAAATAAATATTTTGCAAAAAAAGATAGCCGATACGTCAGCTCTTTTTGCTGATAGCAATAAAAGTGGTGGTAAAAATTTACTAAGCTTACAAAATGAGCTTGAAAGCGCAAAACATAAGTTAAACGAGAGCAATAAGACGATTGAGAGGTTAAATTCTAAAATAAATGAACTTAGCTCATCTAGCGTAAAAGGAAGTCCAGTAAATGCCAAAATTATCGAACTTCAAAAAGATATCGAGCAAAATTTAAATAGGCAAGATGAGCTTGAAAATGAAAATGTGAATTTAAAAAATATCTTGCAGGCGACAACTAAGCCAGAGACGCCAACAAAGCTAGTTTTGATCTCTAGCCTTGAGTGTGATGACATGGACGCGAAAGATAAGGTTAGCGTGATGTGCAAGAATAGAGTGAGCGAATTTTTGCAAAGATTTAACTCAAACTACCTTTATGAGATAATTCCGATCGTAGATAAGAAAAATTTTGTGATTCCGTCAAATGTGGCTCAAAGCATCAAAAAAGACGATCTTGGCAGGCTAAATAACTATGTAAATTATGGCGTTGGTAAAGAGCGCGCAAAGGCAGCAGCCGAGCTTATAAAAGAAGAATTTGGCGATTTTGCAAGGATTAGCTTTAGCTCTGAAGTGATCGTAAAAGATGTCACGCGTGGCTTTATCATCAAGGTATATAGATGATCTTGGCTCAGCTAAAAAGTGGCTATCGCTACAACAGCGATACGCTGGTACTTTATGATTTTATAAGCTCAAGTTTGAAAAATTTTTCAGGCAGGATTTTAGACGTTGGCGCAGGGTGCGGGATACTTGGGCTTTTGCTTAAACGCGACTTTAAAAATTCCAGCCTAAGCTTGCTTGATATCTTGCAAATAAATGGTGAAATTTCTAAATTTAATGCCATTAAGAACGGCTTGGAGGCAGAAATCATAAATGCTGATTTTGCAGATTTTAAAGATAGTGAGAAATTTGACCTCATCGTCTCAAATCCGCCATTTTATCACGATGGTACGAAACAGAGCGAAGATGAGCATATAAAAGCTAGTAGATACACAAGCTCTTTGGGTCTAAAAGACTTTATAAAAGGTATAAGCGTAAATTTAAAGCCTCACAAAAGGGCATTTTTTTGCTATGCACCTGATGACCTTAGCCAGATCGCAATGTGTCTAAAAGAGTTTAAGCTAAATTTAGTAAGCCTAAAATTTATTCATACAAAAGCTGATAAGCCAGCAAATTTAGCCTTATTTGAGGTGAGAAATAATTCAAACTCAAAGCTAAAAATTTTGCCACCTTTGGTAATGAGCGAAAATGGCTCGCATACAAAAGAGGCGATTGAAATTTTTAAAAAAGCTGATACAAAGAGCGTTGATTATCAGGAGCTAACGTGAGGGTGCAAGGCTTTAACTATGAGTTTGATGCCAGCTTTTGCGAGAGCTGTGGCGGTAAGTGTTGCGCGGGAGAGAGCGGATATATCTGGATAAATGAAGAAGAAATTTCAAAATTTTGTACTGCATTTCATATGAGTAAAGATGAGTTTGAAAAGCAGTTTTTAATAAGAGTTGGGCTAAGGTGTAGCATAAAAGAGAAGCCTTATGAAGATGGCTTTGCTTGTATATTTTTTGATGAAAAAAATAAAAACTGCTCAGTCTATGAGCTAAGGCCACAGCAGTGTAGGACTTTTCCGTTTTGGAATTATTTTAAAAAAAATTTAAAGGAGCTAAAAGCAGAATGTATTGGCGTAAAATTTTAGTATTTTTTATGAGCGTATTTTTTAACTCGCAGCTACTTTTGGCTGACGATAATAAAAGTATAAATTTACGTCTAATGCAGGCTTTATTGTTTCAAGATAGTGGAGATGTGAATGCTAGCATTCAAGCTTACTCAAACATTTTTAAAGATACAAATCAAAAAGCTTATTTAAAAGAGGCGATCAAACTCGCCTTTGCTACAAAAAATGAAAATTTAGACGCTTTGATAAGTGAAGGCGAAAAAAACTTAAAAGACGATAGCGATTTTATCCGTATAAAGGTGGCAAATTTAGTAAATCTTTCAAAGCTAAATGAAGCTAAAAGCTTAATGCAAGAGCTTGCTACAAAAGAGCCAAATGCTCAAAATTTACTCATGCTTGGCACTATTTGTATGATGCAAAATGAAACAACGACTGCACTAAAATACTTTGAAGAGGCATACTCGCTAAAGCAAGAAGAAGAAAATTTGCTCCGTATCGTCGATATTTTGATAAATCGCATGGATAAGATAAAAGACGCTACAAAATATCTTGAAAAATTTAGAGATGAACAAGGCTGCACGTTAAAGACTTGCGAACTTTTGGCTGAAATTTACTCCCAGCAAAGAAATTTCCCAAAAGTGATTGAGCTCTTTGAAGAGCTTTATGAGCTAAATCACGACACTTCGTATATTGATAAGATCGTGCAGTTTTTTATCTATGATAAAAATTACAAAGCAGCAATTGAAATTTTAAAAAAATATAGCTACAACGATGTGGCACTTATGGATCTTTATGCGGCAACTAGTAATTTTGGTGACGCATACATACTTGCTGTTAAAATTTATAATGATAGCAGGGATTTAAATTTTTTAGCAAAAGCCGCGATTTACGAATACGAGATGAATAAAGATGCCTTGAACGAACAAAAAATGGCTGAAATTTTAGATAAATTTGAGGCTAGCGTGCCAAAGCTAGAAAATGATATGTTTTTTAACTATTATGGCTACTTGCTGATAGATCATGATATTGACCCTAGAAAGGGTATAGAGCTTGTGCAAAAAGCGCTTGATATCTCGCCTGATTCGCCTTATTACGAGGATTCGCTAGCGTGGGGATATTTTAAGCTTGGTGAGTGCAAAAAGGCAAAAAGCATTATGCAGCATGCGATGAAAGATGTTGATTTTAGAGCTTCAAAAGAGGCAAAAGAGCATTTGCACCTAATAGAGCGCTGTATAATAAATCTAAACAAAAGGCTTAAAAAATGATACTTGATGAGATAATAAAAAAGACTAAAGATGATCTTGAAAAAAGAAAAGCAGACTTCCCTGAGGAGTGGCTTGGTCGCTCGCTCGCGTACAATCCATACGTGCCAAGAGATGTTTTAAATGCACTTAGAGCAAGTCAAAATGAGCCGATAAAAATCATAGCCGAGATCAAAAAAGCAAGCCCAAGTAAGGGCGTGATAAGAGAAGATTTTGAACCTATAAAAATCGCTCAGGAATACGAGCCATACGCAAATGCTTTTAGTATCTTGACTGAGCCACATTGGTTTAAAGGCGACATCGAGTACATCACTCAGGTTCGCCGCTACGCATCAAGGCCGATCCTTAGAAAAGATTTTATCATTGATAAGTATCAAATTCTTGAAGCTCTTGTTTATGGGGCAGACTTTATCTTGCTCATTGCAAAAGCATTAACTCAAAACGAGCTGAAAGAACTACTTGAGTACGCGCACCACTTGGGTCTTGAGGTATTAGTCGAGACACATGATGTGAGCGATGTGAAAAAAGCGATATTTGCAGGAGCAAATATAATAGGCATAAATCATAGAAATTTAGATGATTTTACGATGGATATGAGCCTTTGTGAGAAGCTCATACCACTTTTGCCAAATGGCAAGATAATAGTCGCTGAAAGCGGTCTTTACGAGCATAAACAGCTTAGAGAGCTAAGCAAAATAGGCGTAGATGCTTTCTTGATAGGAGAGCATTTTATGAGACAAGATGATATAAAAAATGCCGTCAAAAAGATAAAGGAGGGCGAGTAATGCAGCACCTTTGTGCCCCTTGGAGAAGCGAATACTTTAGCGCTAAGAAAGATAGCTGTGTTTTTTGTGATGTTATAAACTCAGATGATGATGATAAAAATGGTGTGCTTTTTCGAGCTAAACATTGTTTTGGGATTATGAATTTATATCCGTATTCTCCAGGTCATTTTATGATAATACCAAATCAGCATACCGACAAGATCGAAGAGCTTGATGAGCAAACTTGGTTTGAGATGAGTAAATTTGTAAGGCTTGGAGTTGAAATTTTAAAAAAAGAGCTTTATGCTAATGGCGTAAATATAGGTATGAATTTAGGCAAGGCCGCAGGAGCTGGCATAGCCGAGCACGTGCATTATCACCTTGTGCCAAGGTGGAGCGGGGATACAAATTTTATAACCACCATCTCTGATGTGAGAGTAAATGGCACGCCATTTCATCCGCTTTTTGAGAAACTAAAAAAGGCATTTAGTGCCGTTATTTGAGCTTGATGTAGACCAGTGGCTAGAAAAAAGAAGCTCTTTTGAAATTTTAATAGACGCAAGATCGCCGCATGAATTTTTATATTCACACATAAAAGATGCTATAAATTTATACGCTTTAAATGATGCAGAACATAAAGAGGTAGGCACACTCTATAAAAGCGATAGATCCCTAGCAAAGAGCCTTGGCGCAAAATATATCTGCAAAAATTTACAAAATATCATTGATGAGGTTTATAAAAGAGCCAAGGTTGGTTCAGCTATTGGCATCTACTGCGCTAAAGGTGGGCTTAGATCAAATTCTGTTGGCTATGTGCTAAGCATGATAGGATATAGAGTTTTTAGGCTTAGTGGTGGCTATAAAGCTTATAGAAATCACGTTTTAGAATTTCTAAATCGACCTTTAAGTACAAAATTTATCACTCTTTTTGGAAATACTGGCTGCTACAAAAGTAAGCTCATAAGGGCTCTAAGCCCGTCAATAGACCTTGAAGCTATGGCAAATCATTTAGGCTCTGTCTTTGGGGCGATAAATGGCGCGCAGCCAAGCCAAAAAAGCTTTGAAGATGCGTTGTTTGAAAAGCTCATAACGCTAAAAGATAAAATTTGCTTTATTGAGGGCGAAAGTAGAAGAATAGGCTCATTAAGCTTGCCAAAGAGCCTTTATGATGCGATGCGTAGTGGCATAAATGTCGAAGTGAGCGCAAGTTTAGAAAAAAGAATTTCTTGTATAGTAGATGACTATAAAAGTGTGGATAAAGCCTTTTTTGACGAATGTATGAAGAAAATTTCGCCATTTATCGATAAAAAAGCTAGAGATGAAGCTGTGGTTAAATTTAATGAAAATGATATTGCTAAAGTAGCTGAAATTTTACTCACAAAATACTACGATAAAGTCTATAAGAAAAATGAAAATATTAATGTTTTTATAAATTCTGACGACTTTGGCAAGGCCGTTAAAAAGCTAAATGATATAAAAAAACGAAGCAAAATTTTAGACTTAATTTAATTAAAAAATTAAGTCTAAAATTAATTCAAATGAGTTTTATCTCTTAAAATTTTATAGTCTTTGCTCACTTAAATTTATTGATTTTACTAAGAATAATATGTTTAATTTTATGTAAAATATTTTGTATTATTCTTCTAAGCTAGTTAAAAATTTTTCAAGAAAATCAAAGCAATACCTAAAATTCGCTAGAAAGTTAAAATGGATTTAAAATGCTTTGGGATATAATCTGCGATAAATTTATCAAAAGGCTAAAGTGATGATAAAACAGATTTCTGGTTCACAGATGATAAGCGAGGCCTTGCACGAAGAGGGCGTTGAGATAGTTTTTGGCTATCCTGGCGGTGCAGCTTTAAATATCTACGACGAAACATACAAGCAGACTTATTTTAAACACGTTTTGGTTCGCCACGAGCAAGCAGCCGTTCATGCGGCCGATGGGTACGCTAGGGTTAGTGGTAAAGTTGGCGTTGCTTTTGTGACAAGTGGCCCTGGCTTTACAAATGCAGTCACTGGCCTTGCAACAGCTTATAGCGATAGTATTCCAATAGTGCTTATAAGCGGTCAGGTGCCAACATTTATGATCGGTACAGATGCTTTTCAAGAGATCGATGCAGTCGGCATTTCACGTCCCTGTGTTAAGCATAACTTTTTAGTTAATAGCGTTGAAGAGCTACCTCGTATCATAAAAGAGGCGTTTTACATCGCAAGATCAGGCCGTCCAGGACCAGTTCATATCGATATCCCAAAAAATATCACATCAAGGCTTGGTGACTTTGTCTATCCAAAAGAAATTTCTATTCCAAGTTACAAACCGACCTATAAGGGCAATTCAAAACAGATAAAAAAAGCAGCAGTTGCGATAAATGAAGCTAAAAGACCGCTTCTTTACATCGGTGGTGGCGCGGTCGCATCTGGAGCAAGCGAGATCATACGTAAATTTATGAAAAAAACTGGCATCCCAGCGGTTGAGACACTGATGGCTCTTGGTGTGCTTGACGCAAAAGATGAGCTAAATTTAGGCATGGCAGGCATGCATGGCAGCTATGCTTCAAATATGGCTTTAAGCGAGTGCGACCTTCTCATCTCGCTTGGAGCTAGATTTTGTGACAGGATCACTGGCAGGACGGATGAGTTTGCCAAACATGCAAAGATAATTCACATCGACATCGATCCAAGCTCTATCTCAAAGATCATAAACGCCCACTATCCGATAGTTGGTGACCTTACAAACGTGCTAAGCGAACTTTATGAAGAGGTGAAAGGTGAGCCTAAAAACTATGCACCTTGGAGAGAAATTTTAGATAGATATTCTAAACTAAACCCACTTGGCTACACAGATAGCGACAAGGTCTTAAAGCCACAATGGGTCATCGAAGAGACCGCAAAGATAGCAGGAACTGATGCGATAATCTCAACAGACGTTGGACAGCATCAAATGTGGGTGGCGCAGTTTTATCCGTTTAACCGAGCAAGACAGCTTGTCACAAGTGGTGGACTTGGCACAATGGGATTTGGCCTCCCTGCAGCGATCGGCGCAAAATGTGCAAAACCAGACAATCTTGTTATAAATTTTACAGGCGATGGCTCGATACTTATGAATATCCAAGAGTTAATGACTGCTCATGAGATAAATATGCCTGTTATAAACATCATCTTAAACAACAACTTCCTAGGCATGGTGCGCCAGTGGCAGACATTTTTCTATGAAAAGCGCTACTCATCGACTGATCTTAGTTTGCAGCCTGATTTTGTAAAGATCGCTGAGGGATTTGGCGGCGTTGGCTTTGTTTGCAAGAGTAAAGATGAGTTTAAAGAGGCGTTAAAAGAGGCGATCAAGAGTAAAAAATCAGCTCTTATCGACGTGAGGATCGACCGCTTTGAGGACGTGCTTCCTATGGTTCCAGCTGGGGCTGCGATTTATAATATGATATTAAAGAGCAAGGAAGAAAAATGAGTATCAGAAGAACGATTTCGGTTATAGTTTTAAATGAACACGGCGTTTTGGCTAGAATTTCTGGGCTTTTTGCGGGCAGAGGCTACAACATCGATACACTCACCGTTGCTCCGATACCTGAGAGCAACTTCTCAAGGCTAAGCATCGTCACAAGCGGCGATGAGAGGGTTTTAGAGCAGATCGTAAAACAGCTTCACAAGCTCATCCCAACGTATAAAGTCATAGAAAGTGGCGAATTTGTCGAAAAAGAGATGGCTCTTGTGAAAATTCCGCTTGGTGAAAATTTTGCTGGTCTTGAGGCGATACTAAAGTCATACAATGGTATCGTTACAAATACAAATGAAAACTATATCGTTGTCATGGTGGCTGACGATGCGAGTAGGATCGAGAGCTTTTTAAAATCGATAAAGAAATTTAACCCAGTTGACGTTGTACGCGGCGGATCTGTGATAATGGATATATAATGAAACTAAGTGAAATAGCCTCAAAAGTAAATGCTACTTTTAGCGGAGAAGATCTTGAAATTTTTGCTCTGAACTCTTTAAAAAATGCAAATAAAGCTGAGCTAACATATTGTGATGGCGAGAAAAATGCTAAATTTATAAGCAACTCAAATGCTGGAGCTATCTTGGTCACAAAAACCCTTTTGGACTTGGTGCCAGTTGGCATGGTCGCACTTGTGTGTGACAACCCGCACCTTGCATTTGCCTTGCTTAGCAAGGACTATGCGAAGCCTTTATTTTGCGAGCCAAAGCCATCAAATATAGCTCCAAGTGCTACTATCATGCCAAATGTCTACATTGGCTCAAACGTGAGTGTTGGTGAAAATACGATAGTCATGGCTGGGGCATTTTTGGGCGATAACGTAACTATCGGTAAAAACTGCATCATCCACCCAAACGCAGTCATCTACAATGACTGCGTCATCGGTAACGAGTGTCACCTGCTAGCAAACTGCGTCATCGGCAGCGACGGCTTTGGATATGCACACACAAAAACTGGCGAGCATGTGAAAATTTATCACAACGGCAATGTTGTCCTAGGTGATTTTGTCGAGATCGGAGCTTGTACGACGATAGATCGCGGCGTCTTTGAAAGCACGATGATCGCAAACTACACAAAGATAGACAATCTCGTTCAAATAGGTCACAACTGCGAACTTGGAAATGGCTGCCTCATCGTCTCACAAACTGGCCTTGCTGGCTCAACAGTGCTAGGCAGAAACGTCGTAATGGGCGGACAAAGCGGCTCAGCTGGTCATGTAAAAGTGGGTGACTTCGCGCAGATCGCAGCACGCGGTGGCGTTAGTAAAGACCTACCTGGTGGCAAAAAATACGCTGGAGCTTACCCGATAATGGAGCTTTCGGATCAATTTAAACTCCAAGCAAAAATTTTGAGATTTTTTAAAAAAAATTGATTGCAAGCTTTTGCGAGCTTAAAATCGCAAAAGCTTTTTATCTCGTAGCCTAAGAATGCTAATTCTATTTTAAAACGAGTTAGGTTTAAAATTTATATGTTAAGTTTGTCAAAATACAAATTAGCTATTTTATTTTAAATTTCTATTTATTTGGCTTTGTTCTCTTTTATTACTCTAGCCGTTTCTATTGCGATTTCTAGCTCTTCGTTTGTTGGTATGATGAGCGTTTTTATCTTAGCGTCATCCCCGTCTATGCATCTCTCGCCTCGCATGTCTTGGAAATTTAGATCGTGATTTATGTGAATGCCAAGATGCTTTAGTTCATCACAAATTTTTTGCCTTGTATTTGGTGCATTTTCGCCGATACCGCCAGTAAATATAAGTGCATCAACGCGTCCTAAAATGGCGTAATATGAGCCAATATATTTTTTTACTCGGTAGCAAAACATCTCAAATGCAAGCTTTGCTCGCTCATCATCTTGCATTTTGGCCACAACCTCTCTCATGTCGCTTGAGCCACAAATTCCAAAAAGTCCGCTTTTTTTGTTTAAAAAGTTATCTATCTCGTTCCACTTTAAAACGCCGATATTTAGCAGGTAAATGACCACAGCTGGGTCCATATCGCCGCTTCTTGTACCCATTATGAGCCCTTCAAGTGGGCTAAGCCCCATCGAGGTATCGATACTTTTACCGTTTTGTACCGCACAGGCTGAGGCGCCGTTACCTAGATGAAGCGAGATAGCGTTAAATTTATCAAACTCTATGCCAAGCATTTTGGCTGCTTGCTTGCAAACATATCTATGTGAAGTGCCGTGAAAGCCATATTTTCTTATGTGATGAGTCTTACAAACATCGTATGGTAGGGCATAGCGGTAGGCATACTCTGGCATGCTTTGATGAAATACCGTGTCAAAAACGACCACGTGAGGCACATTTTTGCTCTCTTTCATCGCGTTTTTAATGCCCGCAAGGTGCCCTGGGTTATGAAGAGGGGCAAGTGGGCTTATCTCCTCTATCTTTTTAATAACGCTCTCATCAACGATCATTGAGCTAAAAAAGCTCTCTCCGCCGTGCACTATCCTGTGTCCGATGCCATCAAGCTCACTTAGATCGTGCAGAGTGTGTGAGGTGACAAAGAGCTCGTTCATCGCCTCAAGTCCGTCGTGGTGGTCTTTTATAAAGCGTTTTATCTCGTAGGTTTCGCCATTTGCTTTTAGCACCGCTCTTGAGCTGGAGCTACCGATTTGCTCTATTAGACCGCTTGCTAGACTGGTTTTGGTATCCATTGCAAAAAGTTGAAATTTTATTGAGCTACTACCCGAGTTTAAAACCAAAATTCTCATATTATTCTCCTGCTTGTATGGCGCTGATTAAGATAGTATTTACCACGTCTTCAACGAGGCAACCGCGGCTTAGGTCATTAACTGGCTTTTTTAATCCTTGAAGTATTGGACCCACAGCTAGAGCGTTTGCGCTTCGCTGAACTGCTTTATAACAGATATTTCCGCAGTTTAAATTTGGAAAGATAAAGACATTTGCATGCCCAGCAACCTCTGAGTTTGGCATTTTTTTGCCAGCGACACTTAGATCAACCGCTGCATCAAACTGAATTGGCGCTGCGATTTTTAAATTTGCATCAAGCTCGCTAGCTTTTTTAGCAGCTTCTTTTACAAACTCCACATCAGCCCCACTGCCACTATCAGCCGTAGAGTAGCTCAGCATAGCGATCTTTGGGTTAAGACCAAAGGCACTTGCTGTTTGAGCACTACTTAGCGTGATACTAGCTAGCTCATCTGCGCTTGGATTTGGCGTGACGGCGCAGTCGGCAAAAAGTAAAATTTCTTCTTCAAGCGCCATAAAAAATGCCCCACTTACCACACTTACATTTGGCTTCGTTTTTATGATCTGCAAGGCTGGGCGGATCGTATCAGCTGTGCTCATCGTAGCGCCGCTTACCAAGGCATCGGCAAAGCCTTCATGAATTAGCATCGTAGCAAAGTAAATTTTATTTTTAGCAAGTGCATTTGCTTTAGTTTCATCCACACCTTTATGTTTTCTAAGCTCATAAATTTTCTTTGCAAATTTATCTGTTAGCTCGTTTTGTTCTGGATTGATCACTTTGGCTTTACTTAAATTTAGCCCCAAAGTGGCTGCCCTTTTTGAAATTTCGCTCTCAAGTCCTAGCAAAATGATATTTGCCGCACCTTTTTCTAACACGATGTGGGCTGCTTTTAAAATTCTCTCATCATCGCTTTCTGGTAAAACGACGGTCTTGTTTGCCGCTTTAGCTCTTTTTAGAAGCAAGCTTTGAAATTTAAATGATGTGATGATATCTGCTTGATAGTTTAAAATTTCGTCGATCTTATCGGTGATTAGAAGCTTTGAGTTTAGATTTAACGCCCTTAGCTCGCTTGCGTTTTCATCAAAAACTGGTGCGTTTAAATTTCTTGCTAGCTTTAAATTCAGCTCGCTTTTGCCAAAGACACTAAAGCTCTCACAGCCAAGAACTATAATAAAGTCGTTTTTGGCTTTTACCTCTTCAAATTTGTCTATAAATTTGAGAAAAAACTCTTTTTCATTTGAATTTATTAAGTTATTTTTATCATTTTCATCTGGGATTATCTTAAAAATCTCAACTTTTTTGAATTTTGTAGCTATAATTTCTTGCAGATGTGCTAAATTTTTGTCTGTAAAAACGTAACAACTTTTCATTTGCGACCTTTTTAGGAACTTAAATTGCTTAATTCTAGCACAAAGATACTTATTTTAAGGCATTTTTTATGAACCATAAAACGATTTGGCTCGTCTTATCTGCGGGCATTATTTGCACTGGCTGCACACCAAGTGCTGATCCTCATATCAATATGAAACCCCCAGTTTATGTCGAGCAACTCCCTTCAAAAGATAGTGGAACCGGACAAAGCAACGCTGGCAGCCTCTTTGGTAAGGGCGAAAATCCTCTTTTTTCAGACAGAAAAGCGATGAATGTAAATGATATCGTGACTATCGTTATCTCAGAAAATGCAAGTCAAACTTCAACTGGTAGCAAAAGTACCAACAAAGATAGCACCGTTTCGCTTGGTGGCGGTGTTTTCACAGCTGGGGCTGCACCGCTTTCAACTGTGGCTGATAATCTAAACAAATACGGCGATATCGGCTTTAAAGCAGGTGGTGGCAATAAATTTACAGGAAGTGGCACGAGTAATAGAAGCGAGAAATTTACCGCAACCATTTCAGCCAGGATCATAAAAATACTAAATAACGGCAATTACTTTATCGAGGGTAGCCGCGAGCTACTTATAAATGGCGAAAAGCAGATCATGCAAGTAAGCGGCGTTATCAGACCCTACGACATCTCACAAAACAACGAAATCGACTCAAAATACATAGCTGATGCTAAAATTTTGTATAAAACAGAGGGCGAGCTAGACAAATCTACCAAAAAACCTTGGGGCACAAGGCTCATGGAAGCTATCTGGCCATTTTAATGCAACTTTAAAAGCCTAAATTTAACCCATTTGGGCTTTTAAAAATTTATATCTCAAAAATTTCTCTCGCCTTAAATATGCTAAATTTTTAAAAATTATTAAAAATTATAGTTGATATTTACTTTCAGAATAATATGCTTAAAATATCTAAAATTCATCAAATAAAAATAAAATTTTTCAAAATATTATTTTTTATATTTTGAAAATATATCGCAAAAAAAGGGATTTTAAATTTTTTAGTTAAAATTTATTTAATTACAAATATTAATTTTATAAAATAATTTTTTACTTCTTTAAACAAAGATATTATTAATAAAAGTAAAATTTTCAAGCAAAGGAGCTTATATGAATAATGACTTGCGTCAAAAGATAGATAGACGCTTAAGTGAGCTTAGTGCGTTGCCTAAGATGAAAAGCGACTCGAGTATTGCGCAGCTTTTAAAAGAGAAGGGCTTTACGAGGCGTGATTTTATGAAGTGGGCTGGTGCGATGACAGCTTTTATGGCTCTACCAAGTGCGATGACACCGATGGTTGCTCGTGCTGCTGAGCTTAGCGATAGGCTTCCTGTGATATGGCTTCATATGGCAGAATGCACAGGCTGTAGCGAGAGCTTACTAAGAACCGATGCTCCAAGTATAGATAGTCTTATATTTGACTACATAAGCCTTGAATACCACGAAACTATCATGGCAGCCTCTGGTTGGCAGGCTGAAGAAAATTTAGAGAGTGCGATCGAAAAGTATAAAGGTAGATACATCCTGCTAGTTGAGGGAGGTATTCCAACTGGTGCGACTGAAAATTTTCTAACTGTTGGACCTCATGGCACAACAGGTAAAACTCATGCTGTAAATGCTTCAAAAGACGCAGCTGCTATATTTGCGATCGGCACCTGTTCTAGCTTTGGTGGCATTCAAGCTGCAAGGCCAAACCCATCAAATTCAGTGGGACTTTCAAAGGTAACTGATAAACCAGTTATTAATGTTGCGGGCTGTCCACCAAGTGAGAAAAATATCGTTGGCAACGTGCTTCACTTCTTACTTTTTGGCACACTTCCAGCACTTGATGTTTACAATAGACCAAAATGGGCTTATGGCTTAAGAATTCACGATCTTTGCGAAAGACGTGGTCACTTTGACGCTGGCGAGTTTGTCCAAAACTTCGGCGACGAGGGTGCAAAAAATGGCTACTGCTTATACAAAGTAGGTTGCAAAGGTCCATATACTTTTAATAACTGCTCACGCGAGAGATTTAACCAGCACACATCGTGGCCAGTTCAAGCAGGTCACGGCTGTATAGGCTGCTCAGAGCCAGACTTCTGGGATACGATGGGACCATTTGAAGAGCCTATGGCAGATAGACTCTTTGATACTGTTTTAGGTCTTGGAGCTGATAATGTTAGCGATAAAGTTGGCATCGGAATTTTAGCTCTTACAGGCATTGGTATAGCAGCTCACGCTGTTATAGCTTCTATGAGTAAAGATAAAGAATAAGGCGAAAAAATGAGTGAAAAAAGAATAGTAATAGATCCTATAACACGTATCGAGGGACACTTAAGAATAGAAGTTGTTGTAGATGAAAATAATATCGTAAAAGAGGCGTATTCTGGCTCAACTCTTTGGCGTGGCTTAGAGCAGATCGTAAAAGGTAGAGATCCAAGAGATGCTGGCTTTTTTATGCAAAGAATTTGTGGCGTTTGTACATACTCACACTACCGAGCAGGCATTATCGCAGTTGAAAATGCTCTTGGTATCAAGCCTCCGTTAAATGCAGAGCTAACTAGAACGCTTATGAATGCAGCTTTATATCTTCACGATCACATCGTGCACTTTTATCAGCTCCACGGCATGGACTGGGCGGACGTGGTCTCCGCACTAAGCGCAGATGTGCATAAAGCTAGCGAAGAGGCGTTTAAATACACTGATTTGCCATTTGCCACTGGAGCTGATAAGCTAAAAGAGGTAAAAGAGAGAGTTGAAACCTTTGTTAAAAAGGGCAATCTTGGACCATTTGCTAACGCATACTGGGGACATAGCACATATAAATTTACGCCAGAGCAAAATTTAATCGTCCTCTCTCACTACTTAGAGTGTCTTAGAATTCAAAGAACAGCAGCTCAGATGATGGCGATCTTTGGCGCGAAAAACCCACACCCACAAAGTTTAACAGTAGGTGGTGTGACCTGCGTAATGGACCTTATGGATCCAGCTAGAATGGGCGAATATATGAGCAAATTTGCTGAGATCAAAGAATTTGTAGATAGAGCTTACTATCCAGACATTTTGATGGCAGCTAAAGCTTATGGTAATGAGCCAAGCGTTCTAAACGACGTTGGTATAGCAAATTTACTCTGCTACGATGAGTTTTTGATAGGCAAAAATGATCATCTATTTAAAGGTGGCTATATCTTAAATGGCGATCTTAGCAAGGTTTATGACATAGATGAAGACAAGATCACAGAAGAGGCTACTAGGTCTTGGTATAAAAACGACAAAGCGCTTCATCCATATGACGGCGAGACTGAGGCGAACTACACAGGTCTTATTGACGGTGAGAGCATAGATGCCGAGGGCAAACTAGCTCATAGTAAGCTTTTTGATACAAAAGGCAAATATAGCTGGATCAAAGCACCAAGATATGATGGCTTGCCTATGCAAGTAGGACCGATCGCAAGTATCGTTATAAACTACGCTAGAGGCAACGAGAGAGTTAAAAAAGTAGTTGATGGGTTTTTAGCAAAGAGCGGCTTGCCACTAAATGCAGTCTTCTCAACTCTAGGCAGAACCGCTACTCGTATGCTCGAGGCAAAAGTAGTCGCAGAGCACACAATGGACGCATTTAATGCTTTGGTAGAAAATTTAAAATCAGATCAAGAGACTTGCGCAAAATATGTAATCGATAACAAAAAAGAGTACAAAGGAAATTTTCAAGGCAATGCTCCAAGGGGTGCGCTTAGCCACTGGTGCCGCATAAAAGATGGTGTTATCACAAACTGGCAAGCAGTCGTGCCAAGCACATGGAATGCCTCTCCAAAAGACGCACAAAATCAAATGGGAAGCTACGAAGCGTGCTTAGTTGGTTTAAAGATCGCTGATCTTTCAAAACCACTTGAGATAATACGAAAAATTCACTCTTACGATCCTTGCATCGCGTGTGCTGTGCATGTTATGGATACGAAGGGAAATGATTTGAGTACTTATAAGATAAATCCAAATTTGTAAGGAGAGAATATGTCACATAAAAATGCTGACAGGATCAGCGAATACGAATTCTCCATCGGCGTTAGGCTGACACACTGGATTAGATTTGCAGCGATCACACTTTTAGTTGTGAGCGGCTACTATATCTCATACGTTTTTGTGAGTCCAGAGATCACGAGCGAGCCTACAAATTTTATGCAAGCAAAGTGGCGTATGGCTCACCAGATCGCTGGCTTTGTGCTAATAGCGGCGTTTATCTTTAAATTTTATCTATTTGTCTTTGATAAACACAGCAAAAAAGAGCGGATGAGTGTGGTTGATTTTCTAAATCCAAAAATTTGGATCGCACAGATCAAATACTATCTTTTTATAGGGCCACATCCGCATTTAAGGGGCGTTTATAATCCTTTGCAGTTTGCCTCATACTTTTTCTTTTATCTTATTTTGACTCTTATTTGCCTAAGCGGTCTTGTGCTTTATGTTCATGTTTATCATGAGGGACTTGGCGGAGCGCTTTATGAGCCAGCTAGGTTTTTTGAAGAGCTTATGGGCGGACTAGCAAATGTCAGAACGATACATAGAATTTGTATGTGGGTCATTATGATTTTTGTGCCGATTCATGTTTATATGGCAGTATTTAACGCTGTTAAAGGCAAAAATGGAGCGATGGACGCTATCGTTAGTGGCTATAAATTTGTAAAAGAACACTGATGAGAGTGCTGGTTCTTGGTATCGGCAACGTGATGTTTGCCGATGAGGGCATAGGTGTTCATTTTGTAAATTTGATGGCTAAAAACTATAAATTTACAAGTTCTAAAAACGAGCTTACTCTAATGGACGGGGGTACTTTAGCCCTCGCCCTAACTCACATCATAAGCGAATTTGACTATCTTATTGTTGCTGATTGCATTAGTGCAAATGGCGCAAGCGTGGGTGATGTTTATTTTTTCGACTTTCTAAACGTACCAAATTTTATCAGCTGGGACGGCTCGGCTCACGAGATAGAGATGCTTCAGACCCTTCATCTAATGGAGCTTGCAGGCGATAGACCTACGACAAAAATTTTAGGTATCGTGCCTAGCCGCATAGAATCATCAAATTTTAGCCTCTCAGATGAGGTTATAAACGCTTCTAATATTTTAGAAAAAACGCTGCTTGATCACTTAAAAGAGCTTGATTTTAAGTGTGAAAAGGTGGCAAATTTTACCCTAAAAGATATCGTTGATGAATACGATAAAAAAGGTTTAAAATGATACTTGCTTTTAAATTTACTTGCCACAAGGACGCTTTGTTTCTGGCTCCATTTTTACGCTTGCTTGCTGGCGATCTGGCTCATAGTATAAAGTGTAAAGATGATGAAATTTGTCTAAAGGTAAGTGGCAATACCAGCGAGCTTGAGAGCGTGGCAAATAAAGCAAGTGCGCTCTTGCCATTTAGTCTTTTTATAAAGCACAGTGAGGTCTTGGCTACAAGTGAACTTGATGAAGATAGCAAGATAAATGAGATAAAATTTGGTGGACTAACTCCGACTCAAGCGAGTACATTTTTGGCTAGCGAAAAGGCTATCTTAAATGAAAGTGGCGTGCTATGTGAGAGTAAATTTGAGGGTGAGATAACGCTTGATAATTTTAATGAAAAGCTAAAAGCTTGCCTAAATTTATTAAAAAACGGCAAGAGTGTTTGTATAGGACAGGACGAAAATTTATATGAAATTTCTCTTGGCGTAAATTTTGACGCAAATTTTTTGATGTCTGTAAATTTAAAGCAGCTACCAAAAATTTTTATCGCTGATAATAGGGTACAGATTGCGCTTGCTAGCTTTGAAAAACCACTTTTGTCGCTAAAGACGACAGCCATTTATAGGCAAAACCACGAGGATGCGCCGCTATTTTTTGACGTGATGGCACCAAATGACCTTTTTCTTTACGCCCTTTGCGAGCAGCTAAACAAAGATGGCTGTAGCTTTTTAAGCGTTTCTGTAAAGGAGCAAAAAAGCGCCCTTTTAAGGCTTGTTTTGCTTGAAAACAGCGCAGTTTTAAGCCCATTTTTCTATACAAAAAACGAGGAATTTGAGCTTAGTAATTTTAGCGATATAGCTTTGGGGCTAAAATTTAGCAAATTTAGCGATGACGAAATTTGCATGCTTTCAAAATCAAGCAAAACACAGCTTCTGTTTTTACCAAAATTTAGTAGCTTTGAAGAAATTTATGAGCTCATAAGAGCCCAGGAGGGCGGCAAAAGGCTACTTGAAAACTTCAGTAAAGAGCACACCTTGCCAAGCGGTAAATTTAGCTCAAATGCTAGCTTTTTCTCGCTATTTTGCATAGCTGGGCGCATACTTGGCTTAAGTGATGAGTTTAAAAAAGCAGGGGAGAATTTGCTTCTTATGGCAGCTGATTTTAGCGGTCAAAAGGGCGTTAGGATCGATTACAAGATGAAAGATGACTTTGGTTTAGACGGGGTTAAGTTTGTAAAAAGTATCATTTCGTTTGTCCTTGCTGGCGCTGGAGAGAAGAACATCAGCTTTGGTTGCACCGAGTCTTTGGCGCACTTTTTGAGCGATTTTAGCTATGAAAAACGAGATAAATTTAATATCAAAAATGTTACTTTAAGCGGGGATTTATTTTATAATAAGGTAGTGAGCAACTTGATAAAAAAGCACCTAAACCCAAATATAAAAACAAATTTTGACCCCGGATTTGGCGTTGAGATCAAGCTTTAGATATGAGATCAAAGGCTTAGTTCAAGGCGTTGGTTTTAGACCTTTTGTCTATACTTTGGCGGACAAATTTAAACTTGTTGGTGAAATTTACAACGATGATGAGGGTGTGAAGCTAAATTTTAGCGGCGAAGAGGCTAACTTTTTGGCTTTTGAAAAAGAGCTTTATGAGAAGCTACCAGCACTTGCTAGGATCGATGAACTGCATAAATTTAGGATAGATCAAATTTATGAAAAGCTTGAGATTATCGCTTCAAAGAGAGCTGCCAAGCAAGCGCCTATCTTGCCTGATTACGCACTTTGTGATGACTGCTTGCGCGAGTTTTATGACCCCGCAAATCCACGCTATAAATACCCATTTATAAACTGCACCAACTGCGGACCAAGATTTTCTATCATCAAAGCATTACCCTATGACAGGGTAAATACGACGATGAACGAGTTTAAAATGTGTAAATTTTGCGAGAGCGAGTATAAAGATCCGCTTAATCGCCGCTATCACGCAGAGCCGATATCTTGCCCAAACTGCGGACCAAAACTCTATCTAAAAGATAAATTTGGCAAAGTCTTGGCTAGTAAAAACGAAGCAGCCAAAGAGGCGGCTAGGCTCATAAACGAGGGTAAAATTTTAGCCATTAAAGGGCTTGGTGGCTTTCATTTGGTTTGTGACGCGACAAATGAAGCCGCAGTTTGCGAGCTAAGAGTAAGAAAACACCGTCCAAGCAAGCCCTTTGCTCTGATGAGTAAAAATTTAGAGAATGCTAGAGAGATAGCGCAAATTTCAGAGGAGGAGGCGAAGCTTCTTAGCTCAAATTTAAAGCCGATCGTCTTACTTGAAGCAAAAAATGGCTCAAATATCGCAAAAAGCGTCGCTCCAAATTTAAACAAGCTTGGCGTTATGCTTGCATTTAGCGGCATACATCTTTTGCTATTTGACTATTTAGAACACGACATCATCGCAACTAGCGCAAACATATCAGGCGAAGTTGTGATAAAAGATGAGGATGAGCTAAGAGAAAAGCTAGGTGACGTCATAGACTTTTACCTTGATCACGACCGAGAAATTTACTCACCAAGTGACGATAGTATCGCATTTTGCGTTGGTGATGAAGTTATTTTTACAAGAACGAGCCGTGGCTTAAATCCAAATTTCATCCATACAAATTTCAAGCAAAAAGGGACATTTTTAGCTCTTGGTGCGGAGCTAAAAAGCTCATTTTGCATCTATAAAGACGGCCTTTTGATGGTTAGCCCATATATCGGCGATCTAAAAAACGTGGCGACTTTTGATAGATTTAAAGATATTTTTACTCTTTTTGAAAAGACTTACAACCTAAAAATAGACAAGGTCATAGCCGATCTGCATCCAAATTTTTTAAATACAAAATGGGCAAAGGATCAGGGCTTTGAGCTCATTCATTTGCAGCATCACTACGCCCATCTATTAAGTGTAATGTTTGAAAACGATCTTAGTGACAAAAGCTATCTTGGATTTTGCTTTGATGGAACCGGATACGGTAAGGACGGCAAAATTTGGGGTGGCGAGGTTTTTAGGCTAGATAAAAAGGGCTTTAATAGAGTTTATCATTTTGATGAATTTAGCTTATTTGGTGGCGAAAATAGCATCAAAAATATTTATCTAATCGCATATTCTATTATTTTAAAATACTCTCTTGAGGACGAAGCGAGTAAATTTTTAGTAAATTTTGATGAAAAAATGCTTGCAAATTTTAAAAAAATGGAGCAAAAAGGATTAAACTTAGTAAAGACTAGCTCGGTTGGTAGGATATTTGACGCATTTGGTGCTATTATCTGTGGTCTTTTTCACTCAAGCTTTGAGGGCGAGAGCGGTATGAGGCTTGAAGCGCTTTATGATAAAAATTTAGATGTGTGTTACAAATTTAGCCTAGATAATGGAGTGATCGGCATTAAAGAAGCTTTTAAAAGTACTTTAAAAGATGAGCCAAGAGTGGCTGCAACGGCGTTTATAAATGGCTTGGCTGATATTATTTTTGAAATTTCAAAAAAAGAAAAAATGGAAATTTTGCTAAGCGGCGGAGTTTTTCAAAATAAGACTTTACTCGAACTTATTTACAAAAAATTTACTAAAGCAAATTTGAAATTTTATATCAATAAAAAATTCTGTAGCAACGATTCTAACGTAAATTTAGGGCAAATTTATTATTATTTATCCACATTTTCTAATAAGTGATGTATAATGATTATAAACGGTAATCAAACGAGAAAGGAGCAGAAAATGGATAGTGTTATACGTTTTAGTGTTTCTTTACCTAGTCAGTTACTTGACGAACTAGATAAAAAGGTTAGCGAACAAGGCTACGCTTCTAGGAGCGAATTTACGAGGGATCTGATCCGCGAAAAGATCGTAAGTGATAGCTGGAAGGACGCTAGTGAGGAGTTGATCGGGGTTTTGACGCTCATTTATATGCATCATCACAACGATTTGGTGAATAAAAAGATGGATATAGAGCATAGTTCTGATGTGAAAATCATCTGCACAAACCATGTTCATGTCGATCACCATAACTGCTTAGAAACGATTTCAATAAGAGGCGAGGCTGGCAAAATTGAACGCTTTGCTGAAAGGATCGCCGGCTTAAAGGGCGTAAAATTTTCTAAACTCACAAGGGCAGCTATTCCTAGGTTTTAATTTTTTAAGGGTCTTTATGGGTTTTAGGAATTTTTGGGATTTTTTTATAGGTGAAGCTAGTAGCGATATCTTTCTTGTCGCTGCTACTTTAGTGGCATTTATCTTTGAAAATGTTTTTTTAAGCAGTTTTTATAACTCATTTTTACAAATCGATACAAGGCTAAATTTTGGTAAATCGCCGATACAAAAGCCCCTTATCCTTTTGGTAAATGATAGTTTGATGGCCGTTTTTTTCTTTTTACTTGGGTTTAGACTTAAGCGAGAAATTTTTAAAGCAAAGCTTAGGAGTCTGGCCCAAGCTACCTTGCTAAAAATTTTTATCATCGGTAGCATTTTAGCTTCTGTATTTTTTTATATTTTAAATCACAATTATATTTTTTGTTGAAAGACTAAGGCAGTGTCAATGGACATAAATACGGCATTTAAGACACTGGCTAGAAATTTGGTGTTTTGTATATCTTATAAAAGAGAGTGTGAATAATGAACTTTTTAAATAGAATTTTTCTAGCAAAAGAGCTGGATCGGTGGCAAAGTGACGGTATAGTCGATAAAGAGACCGCTATAAAAATAGCAAATTTATATGACATCGACACTGACGCTCACAGCGATAAGATAAGTTTTGTCCTAAAACTCGTAGCATATCTCTTTTTTGCGCTGGCTTTTTTTACGCTTGTTGGTGCAAATTGGGAAGAGATACCAAGACTAGGACGTTTGGCACTTGTGTTGTTTGTGCTTGGGCTTGTAAATTTTGGTGGAATTTACTATCTCGCAAAGGGAAAGGAAAATCTATCAACGGCGATGTTTTTTCTTGGAAATTTCTGCTTTGGTGCGGCGATTGCACTTATTGCTCAAATTTATCACATTAGTGATGAGCCAAGCGGCGGCATATTGCTTTGGAGTATCGGAGCGTTTGCGGTTTCTTTTGCTAGTAAAAAAGGTGTGTTGGTAGCCCAAAGCCTTATCTTTGCGACGGTTTGGTTTTTTATGAGAGGCTATCAGGGCGACTTTGGTTTTGGCTTTATTATTTTTATAGTACTTGGCGCATATACGCTTTACAAAGACGACTCAAAATGGCTTGCTTTTGTGCTTTTTATAGATATCTTTATATACATCATTTCATTTTGTGGCTACATTAGTGGTCTTAGAGCGATATTTGATTATGGATTTTTGTTTGGACTTCCTATGGTTGCGATCGTATCGCTATCTTATGCACTTTTGCTTATCAGTATTTCGCCCCTACTAGATAAATTTAGAGTAGGGCTTGGCGCATTTGCAAAAGAATTTGGTAAAAATTTTGGCGTTTTTGTGTTGTTGCTTTGTCTGCTTTTATTTGAAGAAAGAAATTTATTTGAGGCTGGAGATGAAGAACTTTGGTTTGTGAAGTCGTTTTTTAAAAGCAACTTTGGCTTTGTCTTTATTCTATTTAGTGTTGCTTATTTTGCACTATTTTTTAAAGAAAAAAACAAGAGTGGTTTGCTACTTGGGGCACTGCTCGTGTCGTTGCCATTTGTCTTTAGCTACGGGCCTGGCTACGCAAATATATTTTTTTCGCTCGCAAATATCATAACAGCTGCGGTTCTTATCAAAAAGGGTGAGTTAAAACTTGGTCTTTGTATGATATTTTTGGTTGCAGCCGTGAGGTATTTCCAGCTAATAGGCGATTATATTGGTGCTACGGCGCTATTTATGGTGTTTGCTTTCATAGTGCTAGTTGTTGCTAGAAAAGGACGTAAAAAATGAAGATAAAAGTCTTAATAGTAGCTGTAATTTTTCAAATTTCGCTTATTGGCATTATGCTTGGCTACGCGCTTATGCCACTTTATTTTGGACAAGAGGTAAGAGTAAGGGTCAATCTTTATGATCCAAGAGATCTTTTTCGCGGAAATTATATTGATTTAAACTATGAATTTTCAAATTTTCATTCAAGAAATTTTGACGAAAATGATAAAGATGACCGCTATATCGATAAATACGATGAGAGAGTAAGAGATGGGGCTAGAGTTTATGCTGTTTTAAAGCCAGATACTAATGGCACTTACAGCTTTGCTAAATTTAGTATAAGCAAGCCAGACAATGGAGTGTTTTTAGCTGGTAGATATGATGGCTACTCGCTCGTAAAATACGGCATAGAGCACTTTTATATGTCGCCTGATAGTGCGGCTAATACCGAAAATGAAATGAGAGAAGAAGACGTTGATGCCTATGCTGTTTTGATGGTGATGGATAATGGCAAGGCTAGATTAAAAGATCTAATAATCCAAAAGAATGCCCAAAAAAATAGCAAAAAACTACTTGGTGATGAAAATTTTGATAAGTTGGATGAGATTAGGCAAAAAGAGTAAAGTAAATTTAGTCAAAATTCTTGTGCAAATTTCATTTATATTTTTAAATTTAAATAGAAATTTAAATAAATTAATTAATTTTGATCTATTTGCAAAAACTCCTAAATTTTAATTTTATTTTTAAATTTAAGAGTTAAAATCTCCATAAATTAATAAAAAAGGATGAAAAAATGTGTAAAGATTGCGGTTGTTCAATGGGTAATCACGCCCACGTTCACACTCATGCTGATGGCACTACTCACTCGCACCCACACACTCATGATGGGCATACAGATCACGCTTATGACGCGCACGAACATAGCCACGAGGCTCACGCACACCCTGTGCTAAACGAGAGTAAAACCATAGACGTGATAGAGAAAATTCTCTCTGAAAACGACAAAGAGGCCGCTCACAACAGAGCTCATCTTGATGAAAAAAAGATACTTTGTGTAAATTTAATGAGTAGCCCAGGCGCTGGCAAGACCACGCTTCTTGAGGCTACGATAAAGGCTGGTAAGTTTAAAATAGGCGTTGTTGAGGGCGATTTGGAAACAAATCAAGATGCCGACCGCATAGTAAAGGCTGGCGCAAAGGCTCATCAGATAAGCACAGGTCAGACCTGTCACTTGGATGCTTTTATGGTGCATGAGGGGCTTCATCACTTGCCACTAAATGAGCTTGATCTGGTTTTTATAGAAAATGTTGGAAATTTAGTCTGCCCTGCAAGCTACGACGTTGGCTCGCACTTTAACGCTGTGCTTCTTTCAGTGCCAGAGGGCGATGATAAGGTGAGTAAGTACCCAGTGATGTTTAGAGCTGCTGACGTGCTTCTCATCACAAAAGCTTCGCTTGCGCCGCACTTTGACTTTGACATCGAGCGAGTGAAAAACGACGCTAGAAAGCTAAATCCAAAGGTCGATATCTTTGTTATTGACAGCAAAACGGGCGAAGGTATCGATAAGTGGATAAGTTATTTGGAATTTAAAAAAGAGCTAAGATAATGTGTCTTTCAATACCTTCAAAAGTAATAGAAATAGATGAAAACAACGTTGCTACCGTTGAGACTTTGGGCGTTACTAGAAAGGTGAGCCTTGATCTCATCTCTGAAGAGGTAAAAGTTGGCGAATATGTGCTAATTCACGTAGGTTACGCTATGCAAAAGATCGATACGCAGTTTGCGCTTGAAAGCTTAGAGGTCTATCAAAAGATCGCTGATGATATGAACGCGGGGAAAATTTGATGGATCTTATCAATGACTTTCGCGATAAAAATTTAATCCTTGCACTTTCAAAACTCATCCAAAAAGAGAGCGTAAAACTGCTAAATATCATGGAAATTTGTGGCGGCCATACGCACAGCATTATGAAATTTGCACTACCAAGTTTGGTGGGAGAGCATATAAATTTTATCCATGGCCCAGGCTGTCCAGTCTGCGTGATGCCAAAAAGCCGCATAGATGAGGCCTGTAAGCTAGCTAGCATGGATAATGTGATCTTTTGCACGCTAGCTGACATGCTAAGAGTGCCTGGCTCAAAGACAAGTTTGCAAAAGCTTCGCGGCGAGGGACATGACATAAGGGCACTTTACACGCCACTTGATGCGCTAAATATAGCTAAGCAAAATCCAGATAAGAAGGTCATATTTTTTGCCATAGGCTTTGAGACGACGACTCCGATGAGCGCAAATTTGGTTGAAAAAGTGGTTGAGCAGGGCATTAAAAATTTATACTTTCATATAAATCACGTAACCGTTCCAGCGCCAGTTAGAGCTATAATGAGCGATAAAAACGTGAGGATAGACGCATTTTTAGGCCCAAGCCATGTGAGTGTCATCACTGGAAGTAAAATTTACAAAGAGCTAGCGAGCGAATTTAAAAGACCGATCGCCATTAGTGGTTTTGAGCCACTTGATATCATGGCAAGTGTGCTAAATTTAGTCCGTCAGCAAAACGCAGGAACATATGAAGTCTACAACGAGTACGCAAGGGCGGTCAAAGAAGATGGCAACTTAAGAGCAAAAGAGCTCATATCTAAGTACTTTGAGCCGTGCGACTTTGTCTGGAGAGGCCTTGGCGAGATAGCACAAAGTGGCATGAAGCTAAAAGATGAGTTTGCCTATCTTGACGCCAGAGTGCAGTTTGACTGCAACGTAGAGAGTGCGGGCGAGAGCAAGGCTTGCATTTGTGGGCAAATTTTAAGAGGGCTAGCAAAGCCAACAGAGTGTAAAGTCTTTGGCAAAGTTTGTAACCCGCAAAATCCGATAGGATCGTGCATGGTCTCAAGCGAGGGCGCTTGTGCGGCGTATTTCAAATACGCAAGAGTTGGTTAAGGGAATTTAATGAAAAAGATAATGCTAAGCCACGGAGGCGGCGGCGAGGAGATGAACTCGCTTATAAATGAGACGATATTTAAAATTTTTGATAATGAAATTTTAAGGCAGAGTAACGACTCAGCGATACTAAATTTAAACGGAAAAATCGCTTTTAGTTCTGATAGCTTTGTGGTAACTCCCATTTTTTTTAATGGCGGTGACATCGGCAAGATCGCAGCTTGCGGCACGATAAATGACCTTGCGATGGTTGGTGCAAGCGCAAAATACCTAAGCTGTTCGCTCATAATCGAAGAGGGGCTTAGTATAGAGGAGCTCGAGCGTGTGCTTGGCTCGCTTGCAAAAACTTGTAAAGAAAGTGGCGTAAGCGTAGTTTGTGGTGATACAAAGGTCGTGCCAAAAGGCAAATGCGATAAAATTTTCATAAACACGGCTGGTATCGGTGAGATAGTTTGCGAAGGCGTGGAGCTTAAAAATTTAAAAGCAGGTGCTAAAATTTTAATCTCTGGAGATGTTGGCAGGCACGGCGGCGTAGTACTTGCAGCAAGAGAAGAATTTGAGCTCGGACTTGATCTAAAAAGTGACTGCAAGAGCTTAAAAGAGGTCGCTTTAAAGCTATTTAGTGCTGGCATAAAGCCGCAATGCATGCGTGATGCGACAAGGGGCGGACTAAGTGCGGTGCTAAATGAGTGGGCTAAATTTAGTAAATTTGACATCTTAGTTTTTGAAGAAAATATAAAGGTAGCTGACGAAGTGATGGGTGTTTGTGAGCTGTTTGGTTTTGAGCCTTATGAGCTTGCAAATGAGGGTACTTTTGTGATGGCTGTCGATGAGAGCGAGGCCAAGGACGCGCTTAAAATTTTAAGAGAATTTGATAAAAACGCGATGATAATAGGTGAGGTCTTGGAAGCTAAAAACGAGCGTGTTATCATCGAAAACGCCTATAAATCAAGAAGATTTCTCGAGCCGCCAAAGGGCGAGCTACTGCCAAGGATATGCTAATGCACGAGCTTAGCATCGTTCAAAATTTAGTTAGTCTTTGTGAAAAAAACGCAGCCAAAGAAAACGCCAAAGAGATAAGCAAGATCGAGATAAAGGTCGGCCGTTTAAGCGGAGTGGAGCCACACTATCTAGAGAGCGCCTTTGATGTTTATAAGGCTGGCACGATCTGCGAAAATGCTGAGCTTGTGATAAATTTACAAGGCATTGTGATCGAGTGTTTGGATTGTGGATTTGGCGGGGAGCTTAGCGAAAATGACTTTACTTGTCCAAAGTGTAAGAGCCAAAATTTAAAGGTGACTGACGGCGAGGAGATGTATCTCATGCGCCTTGAGATGAAGTAAATTTTACATATTTTTATATGTAAAATTTTATGTTTTTTATCAAAATATTTTAATAGTTGTAGTATCAAAAAATAGAGCTATCAAAGCCTTGATCTTTAGCTTTTGATGTTTTTTGACTAGTAAAATTTAAGCATTATGCGCTTTGCGAACCGAGGTTAGTATAGTTAATCAAAAATGAGTGCCACTCTTGGCTTTAGAAGCAGCCAATAATTTTTCTATAATTTCCGTGCGTTGCAGATTTAAACTACTCAAATATCAAAAACGGAGCCTGAATCACGTTTCTTATTATCTTTAGTGGCGAAAGCAAGGCATCTTGCAGGATCTGCGTCGAGTACTCAGGCTTGTCGGTAGTGCCTCGTATTGCGATGACGGTTGAGAGCGAGCGGTCCTTACCAAGTATTATTTGATTTACCAGTGGAATTTTATCAATGATACTGCTAGCGTCTTTTAGTAGCTTTAGCTCAAGGTCGATATTTATCTTTTTGCTCTTTAGATCGATCGTACCACGTCCACCGATATCAGCGCTCGTGCCTATCATTTCAATCGCTAAAAATTCGATCATATCGCCATTTCTAGTGAGTAAGATTTTACCATTTTTAACAGTAAAGCCTTTGTCGTTAAAATCAGGTGTTTTAAGGCTAAGAAGCGATGGAACTGAGTTTAAAAAGCTAAGTAGTCTTTGATAAAAGATATAATCCTTTAAAAAAGTATCAAAAAATCTCACCTCTGCCTTGAAATTCTTTGAGTTTTCTCCAAGCATTTTTAGGCGAAATTTACCGCCCTCAAAGCTCTTGATACCAAAAAGGTCGTTGATAAATTCTCCGCTTATATCGGTTGCGTCTAAATTTATACTCTTTTCATCATTAAAATAGCCAACTCTTCCTTGCTGCGCCAGCCCATTTAGCGAGGTGCTTTTGCCCTTTTTCTCGGCACTAAAGCTAGCAAATGGCAAGGTCTTGTTTAGATCCATTAAAATGATATCGCCATTTTTTGCTAAAAGCTCAAGCGGCGTGCTTTGTTCGCTGGTTTTGTTATCATCAAGCACTAGCAAATTTAGATCTTGAGTTTTTACGTTTATGACTTTTTCTTTTATGTCTAGGCTTAGCTTTTTACTTGCGCTATCTACCTTCACACCAGCTTTTGAGACTAAAATTTTAAGATCGTCATTTTCATACTTTGAGCCATTTTTATCTAAAAACGGCAAATCAAAGTTTGCCTCTTTGGCAAAAATTTCAAGATCAGTAAAATCCTTGCTTTTTATACTAAGTTCATCAAAACCACGCACGCCGTTTTGCTTTAAAACAGGCGAGCTCTCTATGAAAAATTTACTATTTTTTGTTGCTATTTTACTTTCACTGCCAAAGCTCATATCAAGCCCAAATGGCTCTATCTTAAGCAAAGTTTCATCAGCCTTGCTAAAGTCTAAAAATGCGCTAAATGGCTCATTTTTAAAGGCTAAAATTTCATCATTTTTCTCTTTTAGATCAAAGCTTTCTATCACGCCTTTTATCTCGCCAGTACTTTTTTGTAAATTTATATCGGCCTTAGCATTTGCTTTAAAAAACTCAAGCCCAAAGCCGGTAGCATCGATACTTAAATTTGTCGTATTTATGAGCTTTACGAGAGCATTTTTGGTATTAAATTTACTCCCAGCAATCTCTAAAACCGCGTCACTTAGCTTAAATTCTCCATTTGCAATGACGCTTCTTTCATCAAAATTTTCTAAGCTTTTCTCGTCTAGTTTTATTAAAATTTTTAAGCTAGCATCCATTTTTCCGCTAAGCTGCCTTACTGGCACGATGATCTTATAGGCTTTTAATATCTCATTTATAGCTTCATCATAGATCGATTTTGTCTTTATAAGTAGCTCTAAATTTGCGCTTTTTTCATCAAAGATATTATTTATTACAACGCTTGAGCCATCAAGCTTTTTGCCCTTGTAAATAGGCGAAATAAGATCAAATTTAAGCTTTGAGTTTTTAAGCGTGATATTTGCCTCGCCTACATTTACGGCTGACAAGCCTTTTTCAAATTTAACGAGCAAATTTTTAGTATTTGCGGTGGCATTTAGATCATTTAGATAAAAGTTATTTTTAGCTAGATCAGCCTTGCCATTTATCTCTTTTAGCTCGTAATCATCAGCAACGATGTATCCATATATCCAGTTTTTAACTTCACTATTTAGCTCTATGCGTCTGTCAAGCTCATCAATGAAGTTTTTAATGCTTCCAGCCTCGACATCATAAGCTTTGTAAGTTAAAAATGTATCTTTTAGGGCAAAATTTAGCTTGCCATGCAGCTCATGAGAGGTAAAATTTCCCTCAAATTTATAGTCATTTTTATCAAAATCTGCACTTCCTTCGCCGCTAATGCTGACGTTAAAATCCTTAAAGCTTAAATTTCTAACACTAAAAAGATCTATTCCGTCTTGCTGTTCGTTTTGGAATTTAATGTCTACATTTAAATAAGGGCTATCAACAAAAAATATATCATCTAAAAATAGAATTTTTAGTTTAAAATCATCGCCTATTTGCACATTTTCAAGTGAAATTTCTTGAAAAATTGTATCTATAAAATCTACGCTTTTGCTAAGATTTAAAAGACGTTCATCGCTACTTTTTTGTTCACTTTCTTTTTTAAATTTTGGGAGTCTTATCTGCTTTGCTCTTACAATTATTTTTTTATCTAACTTTATATATAATTGCTCCAATTTTACGCCATAAAACTCAAAATCATTAACTTTTATGCCGTATTTTAAAAGCAAAGCAAGCGAAAGAATCAAGATGATAAAAAATTTTATAAAAAAACCATATCTGGATATTTTTTTTGATATCGTACTCATCATTGTCCTAAGTGTTTTTATCTATTTGGCACGCCCTATAAACACAAGTAAGGTCGTTTTCATACCAAAGGGAGGTGTGGGCGAAATTATAACCTATTTAGCTAATCGCAACTTTAACTTAAGCGTGATTGATAAGTATGCTATGCACTTTATCGGCTCGCCTCAGTCTGGCTGGATAGAGATCGGAAAAGATAAAATTTCAAGGATTGATTTTTTAAAAAGACTCGCAAAGTCAAAAGCTGCGCTAACCGAGATAACTCTCATACCCGGAGAGACAACGGTTGTCTTTTTAAATCAAATTTCTGCTCAGCTTGGACTTGATCCTGTTAAGTTAAATGGCGAATATAACGCTCTTGCTCCGGTGGGCGATGGCTTTTTGATACCAAATACATACAAAATTCCAATAGGCATTAGTGAAAGGCATCTTGCTTTTTATCTTGTTAATTCATCAAAAAAGGCTCAAAACGAGATAAGTAGAAAAATTTTTGGTGAATACAACGAGAAAAAATGGTTTAAAATTTTAACGATTGCATCGATTATCCAAAAAGAAGCGGCAAATGACGCTGAGATGCCCCTTGTGGCTTCCGTCATCTATAACCGCCTTGATAAAGGCATGAGGTTGCAAATGGACGGCACGCTAAACTACGGCATCTACTCGCACGATGTGATCACAGCCGAGCGCATAAGAAGCGATATGAGCGAGTTTAATACCTATTTAAATAACGGCATTCCGCCAAGTCCTATTTGCACAGTGTCCATAAGTGCGATCAAAGCGGCGATAAATCCTGCAAAGAGCGATTATTTATACTTTGTGCTTGACAAAAAGGTGAAAAAACACATTTTTTCAAAAACCTTAAGCGAGCACAACCAAAATATAGGAAAATAGAGCTAGAATTTGCGGTAAATGCCTAAAATACAACGAGATTTAATAAAGAAAGTGATAAATTTTAAAAAAATAAAAGGGCTAAAATGAGTGACATTATCTGGACCAAAACTGACGAAGCACCGCTTTTTGCAAGCTACTCTCTCTTTCCTATCGTAAAGAGCTTTTTGTCTCGTGCTGACATTAGCATAACTAGGGCCGATATTAGCCTAGCTGGGAGAATTTTATCTCTTTTTAGCAAAGAGCTTGGACTAAATAAGGCCGATGAGTTGGAGCTTTTAGGCGAGCTTACCAGTCATAAAGAGGCAAATATCATAAAACTGCCAAACATCTCAGCCACGCTTGTTCAGCTAAAAGCAGCGATAGAGGAGCTTAGAAGCAAAGGCATAAACGTGCCTTTTTATCCAGATGAGATCATCACGGATTACGACGAAGAGGTCGCTAAAAAATACCAAAAAGTGCTAGGAAGTGCAGTAAATCCAGTCCTAAGACAAGGAAACTCAGATAGAAGAGTCCTGCCACCGGTTAAAGAATTTGCCAAAAAGCATCCTCACAGCAATGGCGACTGGGACAAGGCAAATAAAGCTAAAATTTGCTACATGCAAAAGGGCGATTTTTATGAAAATGAGCACTCAATAATCGCTAGTAATGATGAGAAATTTTATATAAATTTTGTGAATACAGAGGGTAAAAAAGAGCTTTTAAAAGAGCTTGCCGTACAAAGTGGCGAGGTCGTCGATGCTACATTTTTAAGCGTAGATGAGCTTGATAAATTTTATGAAAGATGTTTTGAAGAGGCAAAAAAAGAGAATTTGACCTTGAGTCTGCACCTAAAATGCACGATGATGAAAGTTAGCGATCCAGTCATCTTTGCTCACGCGATAAAAAGCTATTTTAAAGAGGTTTTTGAACTATTTGACGAAGAGTTTAAAACTCACGGCGTGGAGGCTAAAAACGGTTTAAAAGATATGTTTTCTAAAATTTCAACTCTTAAAAACAAAGATGAAATTTTGGCTAAATTTGATGAAATTTTGAGCAAAAAGGCAAAAATTTGGGCGTTAAATGAAAATGCCAGTAATTTTGACATACCAAATGACGTCATAATAGACGCCTCCGTACCAACACTCATTAGAAACTCTGGCAAGGTAAAAGATAGAAGCGGCGAGCTAAATTTCTCGCTTTGCATGATCCCAGATAGAACATACGCTAGGGTTTATGAGGCTTGCGTAGCGGACTTTAAGGAGCATGGTGCGCTTGATGTAAGCAGCATAGGCAGCGTAGCAAACGTGGGGCTAATGGCTAAAAAGGCCGAGGAATACGGCAGTCACGATAAGACTTTCATCACAAAAGAGGACGGAGAATTTGTAGTTTTTGACGAAGCGGGCAAGAGCGTCTTTAAATTTAGCGTCAAAAAGGGCGACATTTTTAGGATGACGCAGGCAAAGGATGATGCGATAAATGCGTGGTTTGAGCTTGCTTTAAAAAGAGGCGAAATTTCAAAAGATGAGCTTATATTTTGGCTAGATAGCAGCCGTGCTCATGATAGAAATTTGATAGTTAAATTTGAAAAATTTAGAGAGAAATTTGCTAGGGCTGGCGTAAAATTTGAAATTTTAAACTACGAGCAAGCGACTACAAAAACGCTTGAGGGAATAAGAGCTGGCAAAAACGTTATAAGCGTAACTGGTAACGTTTTAAGAGATTATTTAACCGATCTTTTCCCGATCTTTGAGCTAGGTGGTAGCTCAAAAATGCTCTCAGTTGTGCCGCTACTTGCTGGTGGAGCGATGTTTGAAACAGGTGCTGGTGGAACGGCTCCAACGCTTGTAAAAGAGCTAAAAGAGAAAAACCATCTACTTTGGGATAGTCTCGGCGAGTTTTTAGCGCTTAGTGCTTCACTTGAACATCTAGCATTTGCTAAGCAAAAAAAAGGGGCAAAAGAGCTAAGTGATGCGCTAAATAGAGCGGTTGCTAGCTATTTAGACGAAAACAAAACGCCAAATGCCACTCTTGATACCAGAGAGTCGCACTTTTATCTGGCACTTTTTTGGGCAAGAGAGATGGCAAAAAGTGGCGGGATTTTAAGTAAAATTTTTGAAAATTTAGCAGACGAGCTAGAGAAAAATGAGAGCGAAATTTTAAAAGAGATAAGACAAAATGATGGTGCAAGCGTGGAATTTGGCGGATATTATTTGCCAGATGAAGTGAGGGCAAATGAGGTCATGAGACCAAGCAAAATTTTAAATCAAATAATAGGATGAGAAAATGAAAATAAGTATAGTTGGAGCAGGAAACGTCGGTGCAAACATAGCTTATGCGCTTTGTATGAGAGAAGTTTGCGATGAGATCGCGCTTGTGGATATATTTGGTGACGTGGCACGTGCAAAAGCAATCGATCTAGCTCAGTCAAGCTGCGTTTTTAATGCTAAAACTATCGTTTGTGGTGGCGATGATTTTATGCTAATAGAGGGCAGTGATATCGTAGTGGTAACTGCTGGAAGCCCAAGAAAAGAGGGTCAAACAAGAGAGGACTTGCTCCTTAAAAACGCCGTAGTCGTAAAACAAACAGCGCAAAATATCGCAAAATTTGCACCAAATGCGGTGATAATTGTCGTGACAAATCCGCTTGATGTGATGGTCTGGACGGCTCATAAATTTAGTGGTTTTAGTAAAAATAAAGTGATCGGCATGGCTGGTGAGCTTGATGGCGCAAGATGCAGATATGAGCTAGCGCTTCTAAAAGATAAAGATGCAAAAGAGCTAAAGACAAAAATAATTGGCGCTCACAACGACGAGATGATCGTATCTGCTAGCAACATTAGCGAAAATTTAAACGAAAATGAGCTGGCAACTCTTAAAAAAGAGACAAGCACAGGTGGCGCAAAGATCGTTAAACTCCTTGGCACTTCAGCTTACTATGCACCAGCAGCTGCAGTTGTGAAGATGTGTGAAGCGATAATAGGTAAGAGTGATGAAATTTTAAGTGCTAGCGTGCTTCTTGATGATGAACTAAGTTGTGGAAGGCTAGTAAGGCTTGGACGTGAGGGCTTAAAAGAAATTTTAGAGCTAAATATAAATGAAAGTGAGCAAGAGCAGCTAAGTAAAAGCGAAGCTGATATTAGAAAAAACATTAAATTTTTAAAAGAAAATTTGGATTAGGAATATAGATGATAATAAAAGAAAACGTACCTGTTTGGGTCGATGAGAGCAGGTGTAAAGCCTGTGATGTCTGTGTGAGCTACTGCCCAGCAGGCGTGCTAGCGATGAGGCTTGAGTCAAAGGCGGTGCTTGGTAAGATGATAGAGGTCGTCTATGCTGACTCATGTATAGGCTGTCGCGACTGTGAGCTTCACTGTCCTGATTTTGCCATTTATGTGGCTGAAAAAGGCTTTAAATTTGCAAAGCTAACGCCAGAAAGTAAAGAGCGAGCTGCGGCCGTAAAGGCAAATAAATTTGCAAAGCTTGGAGAGAGCGCATGAGAGAGCTAGTATCAACTGGAAATGCCCTAGTAGCAAGGGCTGCGGTTGAGTGCGGCTGTAACTTCTTTGGCGGATATCCGATCACTCCAAGTAGTGAGATCGCCCACGAGCTAAGCGTGCTTTTGCCAAAACATGGCGGTACATTTATACAAATGGAAGATGAGATAGCTGGAATTTCAGTTTCTCTTGGTGCAAGTGCGAGTGGTGCTAAGGCGATGACTGCTAGCTCAGGTCCAGGAATTTCACTAAAGGCTGAGCAAATAGGCCTTGGCTTTATCGCTGAGATACCGCTTGTCATCGTAAACGTAATGCGTGGCGGCCCATCAACTGGTCTGCCTACCCGCGTCGCACAAGGTGATATCTTGCAGGCTAAAAACCCAACTCACGGCGATGTAAATATGATAGTGCTAGCACCTAGCAGCCTAGAAGAGTGCTACACTGAGACGGTGCGAGCGTTTAACCTCGCAGCTAGGTTTATGACGCCAGTTATGCTACTACTTGATGAGACGATAGGACACATGCAAGCAAGGGTGCGTTTGCCAGAGATTAGCGAGCTAGAAATTTATAAAAGAAGAGAATTTAGTGGCGAGCCAAAAGAGTATAAACCTTACGAGGCGGCACCAGATGAGCCAGCTACGCTAAATCCTTTCTTTAAAGGCTATCACTACCATATCACTGGGCTTCATCACGGCTCAACTGGCTTTCCAACAGAAGATGGCAAGATCGTTGAATACTCGATGAATAGGCTGTTTAATAAGATAAATTTACACACCAATGAGTGCGAGAAATATGAAGAATTTATGCTTAACGACGCTGAAATTTGCATCATCGCCTTTGGTAGCGTGGCACTTTCAGCTAAACAAGCGATCTTAAATTTACGTGAAAAAGGGCTAAAAGTAGGGCTATTTAAGCCACTTACACTTTTCCCAGCTCCAGCTAAAAAGCTAAAAGAGATATCAGATAAATTTAAGAAAATTTTAGTCTGCGAGCTAAATTTAGGTCAGTATAGTGGCGAAATTTCAAAGATCATCTTAAGAGATGACTTTGCAAAACTGCTAAAAGCAAACGGCAGACCGATAAGCCCAAGCGAGATCGAGGCGAAGATAGGAGAAATTTATGGCTTTTAATTATGATAAATACTTACGAACAGATAAAATGCCTACTCTTTGGTGCTGGGGCTGTGGTGACGGCGTCATACTAAAGGCGCTCATCCGCGCGATCGACACTATGGGCTGGGATATGAATGATGTTTGCGTGGTATCAGGCATAGGCTGCTCTGGCCGTTTTAGCGGATATCTTGACTGCAATACCATCCACACAACTCACGGTAGAGCCGTAGCCTACGCCACTGGTGTAAAGATGGCAAATCCAGATAAGCACGTCATCGTGGTAACTGGCGATGGCGACGGGCTAGCGATCGGAGGCAACCACACGATACACGGATGCCGCCGAAATATCGGGCTAAATCACATCCTAATAAATAACTTCATCTACGCACTAACAAACTCGCAAACCAGCCCAACTACGCCAAAGGGCATGTGGACGGTCACAGCGCAATACGGCAACATCGATCCTAGCTTTGATGCCTGTAAGCTCGCAACCGCCGCAGGTGCTAGCTTCGTCGCGCGCGGTAGCGTCATCGAGCCAGAGAAGCTTACAAAGCTCTTTGTAGAGGGCTTTAGCCACGATGGATACAGCTTTTTTGATGTATTTTCAAACTGCCATATAAATTTAGGCCGCAAGAACAAAATGGGCGAGGCGGTGAAAAATTTAGAGTGGATAAAGGGTCGTACGACGAGCAGGGTCAAATTTGACATGCTAAGTGACGAGGAGAAAAAAGGCATTTTTCCACTTGGTGTGCTACATAAAGACGAAGAGAAGATCGAATACACCAAGGCTTACGACATGGTAAGAAAGGCTGCTATGAGTAATGAAGCGATAAATTTTGAGGAGCTAGCATGAAGTCACAATTAAGATTTGTCGGCGTTGGCGGACAGGGCGTCATACTAGCTGGCGAGATCCTCTCAGCTGCCAAGATAAAAGCAGGCGGATACGGCGTCAAGGCCTCTACCTATACATCTCAGGTGCGTGGTGGCCCAACGAAGGTCGATATCATACTTGATGAGAAAGAAATTTTATACCCTTATGCAAACGAGGGCGAGATAGACTTTATGCTTGCCACCGCGCAGATAAGCTACAACGCCTTTAAAAGCGGCGTGAAAGAGGGCGGTGCGATCGTTGTTGAGCCAAATTTGGTAAAAGTGAGCGACGAGGACAAAAAGCGCTGGAAAATTTATGAAATCCCTATCATCTCTATCGCAAAAGACGAGGTCGGTAACGTCATCACTCAAAGCGTCGTGGCTCTTGGTGTGGCTGTGGCGATGAGTAGGTGCATGGATGAAAATTTAGTGCGTGAAGAGATGCTAGCAAGCGTGCCAGCTAAGGTCAAAGAGGCAAATGCTAAAGCTTACGAGCTAGGCCTAAAATACGCAAAAGAGCTTTTAAAATAAATTTTGGCTAATTTTTAGCCAAAATTTCTACTATAAACAGAAAAATTAACCTTTATTATATTTTTGTCAATTATTACTTTTCTTAAAATTTTTAAGCATCACTTGTCGATATAAAAGATTATATTTATAGTATTTATTTATCTTATCAAAGCTATGAAATTTTTAAAAATCGTTCTCATAATGCCTTATTTTAGCTTTCTTAAATAAAATATATTTTTAAATATTTAATAAATTAATAAATTATATTTAAGATTTGTTTTAGTAACATTTCAGATGTAAAATTTTTGTAAAAGGAGTGAAAATTGAGTTACAAAATCTCAGTTGCAACATGTGCTGTACTCTTGATGTGCAGTGGTTTTTTAAGTCAAGTTTTTGCTGTGCAAACGACAAAGCTTGAGGGCATTGAAGTAAATTCAGTCGGTGACAACATCAGCGAGAGTGGTATTGATGAGGGGATTTTAAACAAAAGAGTAGCCGCTGGTCCTTTGGCTGATAAAAAAGTTATAGATATGCCTTATCAAGTAAATACAATCTCAAAAGAGGTTCTTGATAATCAAAGCGTTCAAGGTTTTGAAGATGCAGTTAGATACTTCCCTTCAGCACAAATTCAATATCGCGGTGGTGGCGATGTTGGTCGTCCGCAAACTCGCGGTTTTCAAGGCTCAGTCGTAGGTAACGTCCTTTGGGACGGCTTTTACGCAGTTTCTACGACAGCTATACCTATGGTAATGTTTGAGAGCTTACAAATTCAAAACGGACTTGCTGGCTCGCTTTATGGTGGTGCTACACCTTCTGGATATTTTCTCTACTCTCGCAAGCGCCCAGTCCCACTTCAAAACGTTATCTGGACTGATTACAGCTCAAGGTCAAATTTAGGCGTAGGTCTTGATACTTCAAACAAATTTGAAAAAGTTGGATATAGGGGTGTCTTTTACTATTCAGGCGGTGAAAAGAATGCTAAAGATAGTAAATTCTCTCGTCGCTTAGCCTCACTAGGGCTTGATTTTTATCTTACAGAGAATTTGACACTTGAGACAAACTTTAGCCACTATGAGCATAAAGACTCAGGTATGCCAGGTGGATTTAGCATGCCATTAACAAACGGAGTAGCAAATTTTGACGTACCAAGCCCTGTAAAAGATACTAAAAGAGGACTTGAGCAGTCTTTTGGTGGTAATCACCTTAAAACAACGACAGCTAGTGTAAAACTAAAATACGCTCCAACAGAGAACTTGGTACTTTGAAGGTGGCTATCAGTGGCAAAAGGCTATCAGAGATATGTATGGCACCGATGGAAAATTCTTAAATCAAAATGGAGATTATGAAGTTACTAAAAGTGGTGGTAGTGGTGCATCTGGTAGATTTGATGTAGATAGCTGGTTCTTAAAAGGTTTGACAAATTTTGAAACGGGGCCTTTATCTCATAATTTTGCCATAGCTACAAACGGCTACCGATGGACCATTTATAGTGCTAGAAATAGAGGTGAAGAAAGAGTGCTTGGTAACTCAAATTTATATCATCCAGTAATATTTAATAATCCACATGTGAAAAAAGGAAGCGGTAGATATAAAAGTAGTAGTAGCGATATGAAAAATATTTCTGTTGTTGATGATATTAAATTCAATGACTACTTTAGCACTATCTTATCAGTTTCAAGAAGCTGGTTTACAAGCTATAAGCTAGATCCATCTAAAGAGAAAAACTATGATAAAAGTGGCTTTAACTACGGTGTAAGCCTTGTCTATAAGCCAGTTGAAAACGTAAGCCTTTATACTACTTATGCAGATAGTATCTCAAATGAACAATCAACTTATACTTTTAGAAGAGGACCTAGAACAGGTGAGACTTTAACAGTAGAGCCTATTAGAAGCAAACAATATGAGAGACGTGGGATGTGGCCCAGTAAGACTTGGCGTGCCACTTGCAAAGCTAGCAAAGAGTGTAAGCGCGCTAGATCCGTTTGCAAAAATGCTTGAATACGCTAAAAAAATGCAAAAGAGGCTGGAGTAAAAAATATAAATTTCATCCAAAAAGACTGGAGTGATGAGGCGAGCATAAAGGGCTTGCCAAAACATGACATCGTGCTAGCATCACGCTCGGTTGGGCTTTTTGATATAAAAAAGCTTTGCAAATTTGCTAAAAAATATGTTGTGATGACCTCGTTTTTGCCAGATCATCCGAGCCTAAAAGATATCTGGCAAGACTTCTTAAAAGGGATAAAAGATGAAAAAGAGGCAGGTCTTAGCGATAGGAGATTTGGCTATAACTTTATCTTTAACATCGCTTACGACATGGGAGCAAATCCAAATTTAAAGATAATAGACACCATTTTTGAGAGGGATTTTGCTAGCCTTGAAGAGGCGTTTTCTTATTTTAGATTCGTAGGCGAGATCGCGCCCGAAAAAGAAGAAATTTATAAAGAAAATGTAAAAAGCTACCTCACAAAGACCAAAAGCGGCTTTAAATTTAAAAGAGAAACCAAGATCTATCTTATCTGGTGGGACGTACGGGTGATGAAATTTGAGTAGTCAAAAGATCATTTTCGCATTATTTGCGCTTCTTTTGCTGGCGCTCTTTTTTTCTCTAGGCATAAGACGCTACGAGATAAGTTACGCTCAAATTTTTGAGTTTATAAGATCAGCCATTTTAAACGAGCAGCCAAGCGACGAGCAAGGATATACGGTCTTTACGCTCATCCGCTTGCCAAGGGTGCTTTTTGCCATCTTAGTTGGTGCAGCGCTTGCTAGCTCTGGAGCTGTCTATCAAGGTCTTTTTAAAAACCCTCTAGTCTCGCCTGACATCCTTGGCGTCTCAAGTGGCGCAGCTGTGGGAGCGAGCGTGGCTATCATCTTAAATTTCAACTACATAGGCGTACAGCTTAGCGCCTTTGGCTGTGGTCTTTTTGCCGTTTTTGCCGTCGTTTTTATAAGCAGCGTTATCGCAAAGGGTAGGCTAAATTTACTCGTGATGGTGCTAACTGGCATCGTCATCTCATCTCTTTTTGGAGCGCTTAGCTCGCTCATAAAATTTCTAGCTGACAGCGAAGATAAGCTGCCTGAAGTTACTTTTTGGCTGATGGGAAGCCTTGTAAGAAGCGGCGGATATAAAAATTTAGCTCTACTTTTTTGCGTAGTCATGATCTGCCTTGTGCCACTTTTCATGCTTCGCTTCAAGCTAAATACGCTTAGTTTTGGCGAAGAAGAGGCTAGGGCTATGGGGCTAAATGCCAAATTTTACAACATCATAATCATCATCTCCTCAACGCTTCTAACCGCTACTTGCGTCTCATTTTGCGGTATCGTGGGCTGGGTGGGGCTCGTCATTCCTCACATCATGCGCTTTGTCGTGGGGGCAAATTTTATCACACTCTTTCTAGCTTCACTGCTTGGCGGAGGGCTATTTTTACTGATAGTTGATACCACTTCACGCAGTCTAATGGCAAGCGAGATCCCACTTGGCATCATCACTTCGCTAGTTGGCGCGCCTGTTTTTGTCTATTTGCTCTATAAGAGCAAAAAGGGTTTTGCGTGAAATTTGAGATCAAAAATTTAAGCTGCGGCTACGATAAAAAGGTCGTTATAGAAAATTTCAATGCAAATTTACAAGATGGCGACATCTTTTGCCTGCTTGGTAGCAACGGTGTTGGCAAAACGACAACATTTAAGACGATACTTGGCTTTTTAAAGCCACTTTGGGGGAGAAATTTTAATAGACGGCAAAGACGCGCGCTAAAGATGAGCAAGAAAGAGCGAACAAGCTTTATAAGCTACGTCCCGCAGGCTCACACACTGCCATTTACCTTTAGCGTTTTTGACGTGGTGATGATGAGTTCAAATGCAAGGCTTGGTATATTTGAACGTCCTAGCAAAGAGGATGAGAAAATAGCGCTAGATGCGTTAAAGACGCTAAATTTAGAGAGCTTTAAAGATAAAATTTACACCGATCTAAGTGGCGGCGAGCGGCAAATGGTGCTCATAGCTAGGGCCTTAGCGCAACGCTCAAAGGTGATGCTACTTGACGAGCCAACGGCAAATTTAGACTTTGTTTGGCAACTAAATGCGAGTTTTAAAAGAGATAAAAAAGCTCGCAAAGCAAGGCTACATCATCATCCTAACCTCTCATCAGCCAGAGCAGGTCTTTTATCTAAATGCAAAGGTTGCGATGCTTGGGCGTGATAAAAACTATATCTACGGCGAGGCTAGCGAGGTGATGAATGGCGAAAATTTAAAGAAAATTTACGGCGTAGATATACGAGTGGTGAAAAATATCATCGATGAGCGCGAGCATTACTCTTGCGTGATGGTGGATTGAAAGGAGAAAATATGTTTAAGAAAATTTTACTTTTGGCTTTTTTGCTTGTTAGTTTGCAAGCAAGAGTGGTGCTTGATAGCGACGATAAAAAGGTAGAAGTGCCTGATGTGATCGAGCGTGCGACGCCTTTGATAGGGGCTTTTGTGCAGGTCTCTGCGATGCTTGGCAACGAAGATCATATAATTAGCGGTGCGCCAAAACTGCCTCCACTTATGTCAAAAATTTTTCCAAAGATAAAGAGCAACGACAACAAAAGTGGCATGCTAAGTAGCAGCGTTGAAACAATCATCGCTTCAAAAACGCAAGTTGTTTTTGGGCCAGTTGGCATGATGTTTGATGAAAATAGCAAGGCTCAGCTTGAGAGTGCTGGCATCGCAGTTGTGAAGATAGATAAATTTCAAAGTATCAAAGAGATACAAGATAGCTTTAGCAAGATCGCTGAAATTTGGGGCGAAAAGAGCGTAAAAAGAGCGCGTGAGTTTAATGAGTATTTTAACGATAACATAAAATTTGTAAGCCAAAAAACGGCAAATTTAACACCAAAAAAGAGAGTTTTAGTGCTTAACTACAACTCAGGAAACTTTAGCACCATTAGCTCAAAAGATATCGCCGCTGAGTATATTAGCGTAGCTGGCGGCATAAATTTAAGCTCAGAGCTAAGCGATGGAGATTTTAAAATTTCAAAAGCGATAAATGAAGAGCAAGTCATCATCTTTAACCCAGACATCATCATCACAAATTCACAAAAAAGTGCCGATGCTATCGCTAAAAACGCATCATTTGCCAAGCTAAAAGCTGTGCAAAATGGAGAAATTTTTGTAGTGCCAAGTGGCGTTTATCTTTGGAGCGTAAGAAGTGCTGAGGGTGCGCTTTATCCGCTTTGGCTGGCTAAGACATTTTACCCAGAGCAGTTTAGCGATCTAAATTTAGAGCAAAAAACAAGAGAGTTTTACGAGAGATTTTATAACTACAAGCTAAGTGATAGCGAGCTAAAAGAAATTTTGCACCCAAAGGGTGAATTTTGATAATAGGACAAAAATAATGTTATTTAATATATTTAATATATTTAATATATTTAATATATTTATTTAAGTATAAAAGAAAATTTATATTTATAACGCCCTGAATAATAGCTTTTAAAGCTTAAAAACTCAAAAATAAAAATAAACTTCAAATCGGTAGAAATTTTTATATATCTTATAAATTTTCTACCACTAAATTTATAAAAACTACCTTGAAAAGCCCATTTTATCCTTTTTGATTTTAATATCAGCTCTCATTTCTTAATCTAAAATAAATCTTTATGTTTCTTTTAAGTAAATTTAATGTAATGTTTCATTATTAATTATTTAATTAATGTAGTTGTTTTAAAAAATATTAAGAAATTAACTGGCGGTGCGTTTTAAACGCTAAAAATTTACTAAGATAGGAAGTTATCAATGAGTGAAAAATTTACCAGAAGAGAATTTCTACAAAGTGCCTGTATCAGCGTAGGTACGCTAGCTACAACAGCTGGTGCGACCAACGTTTTTGCTGGTGAGATGCCAAAAGGTAATGAAAGTGGCTTGCCATCTGTTGATGTGCTAATAATCGGCTCTGGTGGTGCTGGACTTCGTGCAGCAACAGCCGTTCGCAAGCAATATCCAAACTCAACCGTCGTTGTCGCTACAAAAATGATGCCATCACGCAACGCAACCTGTATGGCGGAGGGTGGCATAAACGGCGTTACTGACTTTAGTAATGGTGATAGCTTCAAGCTTCACGCTTATGACACAGTTAAAGGTGCAGCTTATCTTGCCGATCAAGATGCGGTAGTGAAATTTTGCGAGGCAGCAGGCGCAGTCATCCACGAGCTAGACCACAATGGCATGCTCTTTTCTCGTATAGACAATGGCGACGTGTCCCGTAAAGATAATGGTGATGTTGCGTTTCGCTTCATGGGTGGCGCTAGCAAAAAGCGCTGTAACTACGCAGCTGACAAAACTGGTCACGTTTTGATGCACGCCTGTCTTGACGACGCTATTACAGCTGGCGTTAAATTTTTAATGGATCATGAGCTACTTGAGATCGGTCTTGAGGATGGCAAGGTCGAAGGCGTCGTTCTTCGCAACATCCAAGATGGTCAAATTTACCCAGTTCTTTGCAAATCTCTAGTCATCGCAACTGGCGGATACACTAGAATTTTCTATAACCGCACATCAGTTCCATTTATAGCAACTGGTGATGGCATCGCTGCTGCTCTTAAAGCAGGTCTTGGTTTTGAAGATCCTGAGATGCTTCAGTTTCACCCAACTGGCGTTCAAAATGGCGGCACACTAATCACAGAAGCTGCTCGTGGCGAGGGTGGTTACTTGTTAAACAACAAGGGCGAGCGCTTTATGAAAAACTATCACGAAAAGATGGAGCTAGCTCCTCGTGACGTCGTCGCTCGTGCGATCGAGACAGAAATTCGCGAGGGTAGAGGCTTTGGTGAGGGCATGAGCGCTTACGTGCTTTGTGACGTTCGCCACCTTGGCAAAGATACTATTATGAAAAAGCTTCCAAAAATTCGCCACACTGCTATGCTTTTCCAAAACATCGATCTAATCGAACAACCAGTGCCTATCCGCCCAACAGCTCACTACTCAATGGGTGGTATAGAGGTAGCTAAATTTGATGATATGAGTACAAAAATTCCTGGAATTTATGTAGGTGGTGAGGCATCATGCGTATCTATCCACGGTGCAAACCGCCTTGGTGGCAACAGCCTAACTGACGCAGTTGTAACTGGCGATCTAGCTGGCAAAGGTGCTGGGGCTTACGCTCAAAATGCAAAATTTGCAAGCGGAAAGAAAACTTCTGAGCTAGCAAAAATGTGGCAAGATAAATTTAAATCTATCGCAACAGGCGAGGGCGGCGTAAATGATATGTACGCACTTCGTGAAGAGCTTGGTAAAAACAACTGGGATTTAATGGGAATTTTTAGAACAGGCGACAAGCTAGATCAGCTCTCTAAAAACCTTGAAGCTATCCAAGCAAAATATGACACCATAAAAGTGCCAAATAAAAACCCAGTTATGAATACCGCCTTTACAGATTACGTCGAGCTTGGCAACCTTATACTTCTTTCTCGTGCAGCGTGCCTTGCAGCGCAAAATCGTCTTGAGAGCCGTGGCGCTCACACAAGAGAGGACTATCCAAAAAGAGATGATGTAAATTTCTTAAAACACAGCATAGTCACACTAAAAGACGGCAAGCTTGAACTTAGCTACAAAGACGTTGTGACAGGCATATTTTCACTTGATGGCAAGAAGCCAGAGTAAGGAGCTAGGATGAAAATTATTATCGACCGTTTTGACGGAACTAAAAAATATGAATCAACTTATGAGCTAACAAATGAAGAGATCAAAGGCAAAACTCTTTTAACAGTGCTTCTTGATATCAAACAAAAAAAGGATGCGACGCTAAATTTCACAGCATCTTGCCGCTCAGCAATATGTGGGGCGTGTGCTGTTAGGGTAAATGGCCACTCATATCTAGCCTGTGATACAAAAATGAACGAGCTTTTGGCTGAGTATGACAATCCAGAGAGCATAAGAATTTCTCCACTTGGAAATTTCAGGGTCATCTCTGATCTTATGGTGGACTGGGAGCCAAGTATCGAAAATCTACGCAAGATTAAGCCTAGTATCACTGCTAAGTCAGAATTTAGCGCAGAAAAAGGCTGTAAGCAAAGTCAAAAAGAGTATGAAAAAGTAGCGCTTGAATGGGACTGCATACTTTGTGGAGCGTGCGCTAGTGAGTGTAATAAACTTGAAGCTGATGCGAGCGATTATATGCAGCCATTTGTATTTGTTCATGCTTATAGAGCGGCATTTGACTCACGCAGTAAAGATCCTATGCCGCACCTAAAACCGGCTATAGATAATGGGCTTTGGATGTGTGTAAAGTGCCAAGAGTGCGCTGATCGCTGTCCAAAAGGTATAAGTGCATGTAAAGATATAACTGATCTTCGCATCATGGCTATACAAAAAGGCTTTGATGATGGTATGGGGCCAGATCACGCTGAGGCGTTCTTAACTGATCTAGTTGACGGCTCAGGCAGACTAAATGAGATCAAGCTTGCACTTCGCTCTGAGGGAGTGTTTAAAAATATGGGCAAAATGGATATCGCTGCAAATTTAATGCTTGCAGGTAAGATGAATCCGCTTCATATTTTCGGCGAAGAGGACATTGAAGGACATGATGATCTAGTAAAAATGATAAATGCGGCTCGCAAAGCTGCTAGTAAGGAGTAATTATGCAAAACGAATTCGCTTTTTTCCCAGGATGCGTACTCTCTCAAGCAGCTAAAGAGGCTAAGATGTCGCTTGAGGCTATCGCTCCGATACTTGGCTGGAAGCTTCATGAGATAAAGGGCTGGAGCTGCTGTGGTGCCCAACAGGCACAAGACGTGGATCCTATCGCTACGCTTGTGGCAAATGCTAGAAATATAGCGCTTGCCGAACAGATGAATATGCCTATGCTTACGACATGCTCAACTTGTATGCTAACTCTAACAAGAGCTAAAACTACGCTTGATAAGGGTGCAAAGGACCGCATAAATACTTTCTTGGCTGAGGGCAATATGAAATATAATGGCTCAACTGAGATCACAAGCCTTCTTTGGGTGCTTTATCAAAACGTAGAAACGCTAAGAGCAAAGGTTGTTAAGCCACTTAGTGGGCTAAAAGTAGCACTATTTTACGGCTGCCATAGCCTAAGACCTGAAAAAGATCTGCACAATAGAGAAAGCTCAGTCAATCCAAAGAGCTTTGAAACCGTTGTAGGTGCACTTGGTGCTACTATCGTACCATTTGAAAAAAGACTTGACTGCTGCGGTTTCCACGCTAGTTATCCAGCTGGCACATCTGTAAGAAAAATGTCAAGCCAAATCGTAAATAACGCCGATGAAAACGGCGCTGACGTAGTTGTCACACCATGCCCACTTTGTCAAATGCAACTTGACATCTACCAAGAGAGGTATCAAGATGAGAACCACTCAAATGTGAGAAAGCCAATCATCCACCTATCTCAGCTTGTAGGTCTTGCACTTGGACTATCTGTTGAAGATCTTGGACTTGATCTAAACATCATCGACGCTACCAAGATAGCGTAAATTTTATCCCACGTCTTTTGGCGTGGGAAATTTAGCTTACACAATTAAATTTTTACCGATAAATTTTTACTGCAATAAATATAATAAATATAGAAAATTAAATTTATAGAAGTAGGTTAAAGCCCAAAATTTCTCTTGGGCTTTATAAATTTAGATAGCTTTTAACATGACTTTCGTTAATAGCTCTGAAAATTTAGCAGGATTTTCTAGGCTCATGCCCTCATTTAGCCTTGCCATATCAAGAAGCAAAGGTGCGATGTCGTAAATCATAGCCTCATTTTTCTCTAGTTTTGCAAAAATTTCATGGTCAGCATTGATCTCTAAGATCGGTTTAACTTTTGGAGCGTTTGCACCTTGTCCCATTTGTTTTAGCATCTCTTGCATAGCATAATCAGGATCGTTTTTATCATAAATTAGCACCGCAGCGGAGCTTGATAGTCTTGAGCTAAGCCTTACATCCTTTACCTCGTCTTTTAAAATTTCTTTCATTTTAACAAGCGTGTTTGCAACCTTGCTCTCATCAACCTTCTCATCGCTTTTGATCTCGTCATTTATATCAGCATGTGAGACTGATTTTAGAGGTGTTTTGTCAAATTCATTAACCATTGGCATTACGATCGTGTCGATCTCTTCGTCCATAATAAGCACTTCGATATCGTTTTTCTTAAAGCTCTCAAGAAGCGGCGAATTTCTTAGCATATTTTCGTTGTTGCCACTGATGTAGTAGATCGACTTTTGATCATCTTTCATTGCCTCTTTGTACTCTTTTAGGCTGATAAGTCCATCTCTTTTTGAGGTTTTAAATAGACAAAGATCTAAAATTTGCTCTTTTTCAGCGTTAAATCCGTAAAGTCCCTCTTTTAAAACCTTGCCAAATAGTTTGTAAAATTTTATGTATTTTTCACGGTCGTTATCTTTTAGCTTTGTAAGCTCGCTTAAAATTTTCTTCACGCTTTGCTCTTTGACACTTCGCATGATCGCATTTTCTTGTAAAATTTCGCGACTAACGTTTAGCGGCAAGTCTTCAACATCGATCACACCTTTGATAAATCTAAGATACGGCGGCAAAAGCTCTTTTGCATCGTCAGTTATAAAAACCCTCTTCACATATAGCTTCACGCCACTTTGATAATCAACCCTAAAAAGATCAAACGGCTCAGTGCTTGGCACATAAAATAGCGTCGAGTACTCAATCTTGCCCTCAGCTTTTGTGTGGATGTAAAGGAGCGGGTCGCTGCTATCGTGAGAAATTTGCTTATAAAAGTCGTTATAATCTTGCTCTTTAAGGCTAGCTTTGTTTAACCTCCAGAGAGCATTTGCCTTGTTTATTTGCTCATTTTTAGTCTCATATGTGCCCTCTTTTTCTCCTTCTTTTGGAGCGACATAGCTTTGCTTATCCATAAATATAGGATAAGGGATGTGGTTTGAATATTTTTTAACTATCTCTTCGATACGCCAAGAATTTGCAAACTCATCATCGTTTAGATACAAAGTGATATCAGTGCCAAAGCTCTCTTTGCTGGCCTCTTCTATCTCGTAGCTTTTTGCATCAGATGTCCATTTGTAGGCCTTATCGCCAAGTGCTCTTTGGCTGATGACTTCGATCTTGTTTGCTACCATAAAGGCTGAGTAAAAGCCAACACCAAACTGGCCTATTAGTGAACTATCTTTTTTTGCATCGCCGCTTAAATTTTTCATAAAGCCTTTTGTGCCGCTTCTTGCTATTGTGCCCAAATTTGCGATAAGCTCATCTTTATCCATGCCAATGCCGTTATCACTAATAGTCAGTGTTTTGGCTTTTTCGTCGATTTTAATATCGATCCTTGGGGCATAGTTTAGTTTTTTGTATTTTTCATCAGTTAAACAAAGATAGTTTAGCTTGTCTAGTGCATCGTTTGAGTTTGAGATAAGCTCTCTTAAAAATATCTCTTTGTTTGAGTAAAGAGAGTGAATCATTAAATTTAGAAGGTCATTAACCTCGGTTTGAAATTCAAATTTATCTGCCATTTTGATTTCCTTTTTTTAAATTTTTGGCAGATTATAACATAAAGTGATAAAAATATACTTAACCTTGATAGTAATACTATCAAGATTTTTAAATTAATTTTTTAAAATAATTTCAAAAAAGTTATAATTTATAAATAAAATAATAATGATAATTTATTAATTGTTATTAATTATGCATTCTTGTATAAAGTTTATTTAAAATAGTGCTATAATCAAGGCGAAAATTTTTGGAAAAAAGGAAACAAAATGAATTTACGAAGCATTTTGGTAAAAGTTTCAGCAACGATTGCTACGGTTTTGGCAGTATCTATGACATGTTTTGTTGTATATACGTCAAATATTTTAGAGCGCGAGATAAAAGATGGTGTGCTTACGACAGTAGAACAAAACGTCCAGCTTGCTATGAATACGGTTAAATTATTTGAGAAAGATAATGTAAGTAGTGCGGAGCTAATAATGAGTGTTTTTAAAGAGATGATCGGAAAAATTTCAACCAATCACCAAATGAGTAAGACTGGTAAATACGAAGCGATAGAGCTAATGTCTCAAAATGGTATTTTAAACAATAACTACGATATTTTAGATAAATTTAACAACGCTACAAAAGGCGGAATTTCAACTATTTTTGCAAAATCAGGTGATAATTTTTTAAGAGTTAGTACATCAGTGACGAAGGCTGATGGTAGCAGGGCCGTTGGTACAATGCTTGACAAAAGCGGTCAAGCCTATAAAAATATCATGAATAAAGAGAGGTATATAGGTGTTGTAAATTTATTTGGACGCAACTATATGAGCGTTTATGATCCTATTATTGAAAATAACGAGGTAATAGGAATTTTATTTGTTGGCTATGATCCTACCGAGGGATTAAACAATATGAAAAAGACTTTTTCTGAGATGAAACTTGGTAAGCATGGATATTTTTCTCTGTACAATACTAAAACTGGTAAATTTGACTTCCATCCAACTAAGGCAGATCAAGAGCTAAATAGTGAATTAAAAACTACTATGGATAATATTGTCAAAAAAGGAAAAGGTGTTGAGTCCATTATAATTGATGGGGTTGACTGCATAGTTGCTTTTGAGTCATTTGATAAACTAGACTGGATGGTTTTAGGTTCAGCTGTTACTGATGATTTTTTGACACCACTAAAAGTAGTTAGTAAAAATTTCATCATAGCAAGTATCATAGTTACCTTACTTTTGATAGTTGTTTCGATGTTCTTGCTTAAGAAGATGGTTGCAAATCCTATTGATAGACTAGGAATAAATTTAAATGCGATAACATCTGATTTTACAATTAAAATTCCTATTTATGGTAAAGACGAGATAGCTAAGATAAGTAGAGATATAAATGATTTTATTGAAAGAATAAGGGTATTAATAAGTGATACAAAGCACCTTTCAAGCGAAAATAGCTCCGTTGCAAATGAGCTTAGTTCTACATCTCTTCAGACAGGCAAACGTGTAGAAAAATCAACTGAAATAGTGGAAGAGACAAATCAAAGATGTAAAGTAATGCAAGAAAATATGAAAGAATCTCTAGCGGTAGCTCAAGCCGGCAAAGACGATCTTCAAAAAGCAAGCACACATATAAAAACGGCAACTGAAGCTATAAGATCACTATCGGCGCAGATTATTGACTCTGCTAATATTGAAAATCAAATGGCTGATAAGATCGATCAGCTTAGCCGTGATGCCGAGCAGGTAAAATCAGTCCTTGTTGTTATCAATGATATAGCTGATCAAACAAATTTACTTGCTCTTAACGCAGCTATAGAGGCTGCAAGAGCAGGTGAGCATGGACGAGGCTTTGCCGTCGTTGCTGATGAAGTTAGACAGCTAGCTGAGAGGACTCAAAAGAGTTTAACTGAGATAAATGCAACTATCAATGTCATCGTTCAAGCGATTAATGATAGCAGTGAGCAAATGGGTATCAACTCTAAACAGATCCAAGAGCTAACTCACGTGGCAAGCGACGTTGAAAAAACTATAAATGTTATGAGTGAGACGATGAATAACGCTATAGCAATGTCTGATAAGACTATGCAAGACTACATCGCAACTGGTAAAAATGTAAATGAAATCATGGAAGGCATCTCAAATATCAACCAAATTTCATCTGAAAATGCTAGAAGTGTCGAAGAGATAGCTTCAGCGGCAGAACATCTAAACAAGATGACAGATGCATTAAATTCAAAACTTAGTGTCTTTAGAACTTAAGAACTTATCTGCAAAGCTAATATTTTTAGGTCTAGCTTTCGCTGGACCTTTTTAAATTTATTGATAAAAATTTCTAGTATAAAGTCAAATTTTTATAGATAATGATATAGAGCAGGAGGGGCTTTGTAAATTTGCAAAGCCAAATTTATTTTCTATTTTCGTCTAGGACTTTTTGCATACTCTCTCTAGTCGCCTCTAGCCAGTTGTTTTTTGAAGTATCGACTATATCAAGACAAAAGAGCTTGATGTCTGCTTTTTTAAAGCTAAATTCTTTTACTTTCATAGCATCGCTTCCTACTATAACGATAGGTTGAACTTTTAAATTTAGCTTTTCAACAAGCATTTTAGCTCCACCTTTAAATGGTAAAAGCTTGTTAGTTTGTGATCTTGTTCCTTCAGGAAAAATAGCTAAAACACGACCATTTTCAACTCTATCTTTAGCCTCTTTTAAAAGTTTTATTAAAGAGTGCTTATTTTCACGCTCAACTGCTATCATCTTTGGCAGGCTCAAAATTTTGCCTATTATAGGAATCTTGCCGATTTGTGCCTTTGCTATCCAGCAAAGATTTTTCGGATGAACCTCTTCTAGGACAATAATGTCAAGCATGCTTTGATGATTTATGAGTAAGATATTGGCCTCATCTTTAAAATCACCAATTACTTCAAGCTTATAGCCACCAAAAAATCTTTGCGTTCTGCCCCAAAATTTTCTAATAGTTCTATTTTTCGAGTTAAAGAGCCACATAAAAAAAACCACTAAAACAACACTAAGAACGAATGTAATTGAGAATAAAAGAGCTCTAATTTTTGACAAGATCATCCTTTTTTACCCAACCGATTTTACCATCAGTAAATAAAATTTTTGAATAGTCATTTTTTGTATCTAAAATTTCAACATTTTCATTTTTGCGAGATGTGTAGAAAATAGTCGAATTTTTAGTTGGCAAAATAGAAACACTAACATCTGGTTTCAAAATAGCTTTCCCGAAAGGATTATAGGTGTAAACTCCAAGCGCTATAAAAATGGCAGCTACAAAAAAGTAGCTAAATTTTCTGCGCCAAATAGCTAGCAATATAAAAATTACCACACAAGAATAGATCGTGATATCTTTGTAGGTGCTAAATTCACTTTGTTTTGGGTTTAGTCCGATTTGTGTGCTGACATCGTCATCTTCGACACTCACTGGCAAAGAAAAGCTTTCAAATTTAGCCTTTTTTAGGTTGTAGTAGTTAAAGTCAAGCGATTTTTTATTTGGCTTAAATACTGCAAAATAATATGCACTTTGTGAGTTAAAGTCGCCATTTATCGTATCTACGCCTTGCTTTAAGATTGTCTTATTTTCTATATTAAAAGCACTTAGATCTACGTTGTTACCATAAATTTCTACAACCATGATATTGTTTATATCATCAAATTTTGTTGTCTTAAATTTCTTAACTTCAAGATTATCAGCCACGATGTGGTTATAGTTCTCATCACTTCTAAGCTCTTTTAGCTTTGGTAAAAAGATATTTATGCTAGAGTTTTGATAGTTCTCGCCATTTCTTTTTAGATCCAAGCTAACTTTTAAAGTCTTTGCATCAATGCTTGTTGCCTCAAGATAAAAAGTACCTACATATTTGTTGTCTTCGCTTTTTACCCATTGAAAATTTTTCTTATTTAACCATTTGATATTTGTTTCATCAAGCTGTGTCTCAAACTCAAACTCAAAGTCATTTTGTGTATCAGCCACTATCTCAACACTAAAAATTTCTCCTATAACAACATTTTTTGGTACGTTTGTGGCTTTTAAAAGAAGCTCTTTTACTTTGATCTTGTCATATACTTGATTGTCTGGGACGCTAATATCTGGCTCGTTTGTTGGAACGATGTTTCGCATCTGCTCTGGAGTGATACGCTCTGGCTGTGGTGATACAAATTTTCTTGAAAAATCTTGTTCTTTTGGCGGTTTTTGAGTTTTTAGATTTGAAGTAGGGCTATTTACAAATTTATCCTCCCTAGCTTCGTCCATCATGTCAAAAACGCTTACTTCGTCGGTATTTACAGCAAATAAATTTAGTACGAGTAGGGAGATAAAAAGAAAATGTTTTACCAAACTAGACCTTTTAACATCTTCATGCCATCATCTGTACCTAAAATTTTCTCACAAGCACGCTCTGGGTGAGGCATAAGACCAAAAATCTTTTTGCTCTCATCGCAAATTCCTGCTATGCTATCGACTGAGCCGTTTGGATTTGTTTCGTTACCTTTGGCATCACAGTATTTTAGTAATACTTGATCGTTGTCGTAAAGGCCTTTTAGAGTGTTTTCATCAGTATAATAGTTACCCTCGCCGTGAGCAATAGGGATATTAACTACTTCATTTTTGGCTAAATTTGCTAAGAATTTATTGTTATTTGAAATTACCTTTAGGTGGTGATATTTTGAGACGAAATTTAAATTTTCATTTCTTCTCATCGCACCCTTTAAGAGTCCAAGCTCAAGTAGCATCTGAAAACCATTGCAAATTCCTAAGATATAGCCACCTTTTTTTGCATGCTCTTTTACAGCTTGCATAGCTGGACTAAATTTGGCTATCGCAGCTGTTCTTAGATAATCTCCATAGCTAAAACCACCTGGAAGTACGACTAGATCAGCGTCAATCTTATCTTCTTTGTGCCAAATGATCTGTGTTTGGCATCCAAGCAATTTAAATGCGTGAGCTGTGTCTTCTTCGCAGTTTGTGCCAGGAAAAAGTATAATCGCTACTTTCATAACACGATCTCATAGTCTTCGATAACGGTATTTGCTAAAAGTTCTTCACACATCACTTTTAGCTGCTCGTTTGCTTTAGCTTTATCGTTCTCGTCTATGTCTAAAACAATTTGTTTGCCTATTCTGACATTTGACACACCACTAAATCCAAGAGAATTTAAAGCATGCTCCACTGCTTTGCCAGCAGGGTCAAGGACCCCACTTCTTAATGCTATATTTACAACAGCTTTCATTTTTGTCCTTACGATAAAATTCTTCTTAAAACTTCTTCGTAAGCGACTTTTACGCTACCAAGGTCTTGTCTAAATCTATCTTTGTCAAGTTTTTCATTAGTTTTAGCATCCCAGAATCTACAACTATCAGGGCTTATTTCATCGGCTAGAATGATATTGCCGTCTTTATCGATACCAAATTCTATTTTAAAATCAACTAGTTTTAGATCTCTTTCGGCAAAAAATTTAAATAATATAGAGTTGATCTCTCTTGCTGTGTGTCTTAGAGTTTGAAGATCTTTTTCGCTCTTTACTAATCCCATAATGATACAGTGCTCATCTGTTACTAATGGATCGTGCAAATCGTCGTTTTTGTAGTAAAACTCAACAAGTGTAAAAGGTAAAACCGTGCCTTCTTTTATGCCAAGTCTTTTGCTTAGTGAACCAGTTGCGATATTTCTAACAACAACTTCAAGAGGTATGATCTCACATTTTTTGACTACTTGCTCAGTGTCGCTAATAGTCTCAACTAAGTCAGTCACGATGCCTTTACTCTCCAAAAGCTTAAAAAGCTGTGTTGAAATTTTATTATTTAATGCACCTTTACCAGCTTCGTTGCCTCTTTTTTGAGCATCAAATGCTGTTAGATCGTCTTTAAATTCAGCCACAAGCAAATTTGCATCATCTGTGGCATACATTTTTTTACCTTTTCCCTCGTAAATAAGCTCTCTTTTTTGCATGGAGATCTCCTTCTAATTTATTGTTTTATTTTTAAAATTTTGATCGTATCAATTGCCGTTTTTAATTGAATATCTTCATCAACTTTTTTTTGCGTGATTATCTTTTTATCATCTTTTGCTTCAGTTTTATTGCCCTCACTTGTAGGATTTATCTTGTTTAGCTCGCTTTTTAGATGTGCTTTTAGCTCACTCTCTTTGATGCTAAATGCACTATCGTCGCTTTGTGGCACTTTACCAGGATGCACGACTACATCAGGTGTTACGCCAACTGCTTGGATAGTTCTACCACTTGGCAAATAGTATCTTGCGATGGTTAGCCTTAATGCTTCGGTGTCATCTATCGGAAGGATTACTTGAACACTTCCTTTGCCAAAGGTATTTTCGCCGATTATTACAGCACGTTTATGATCTTGAAGTGAGCCGCTTACGATCTCGCTAGCACTAGCACTTCCGCCATTTACTAGTGCAACAAGCGGCAATTTTGAAAGAGTTTTACTAGCACTTGCTTTATACTCTACATTTTCAGATGCGTCGCGACCTTTTTGAGAGACGATGACGCCGTTATCTACAAAAAGATCAACTAGATCGACAGCTTGATTTAAAAGTCCGCCAGGATTGTTTCTAAGATCAAGTATGATGCCACTTGCTTTTGGATACTCTTTGATCGCTTCTTTTACCTTTGTAACGACGTTTTTATCAAAATTTGTAACACGTACGTAAAGAATGTTGTCATTTTCTATCATTTTTGCATAGACAGACTCAACCTTTATAAGATCTCTTATAATCTTTACATCAAATGGTTTTTGCTCGCCTTTTCGTAAAATTGTGATAGTTATTGGTGTTTTTGGCTTGCCGCGCATTTTATTTACAGCTTCATCTATCGTTGTACCGATAGTAGAGTTGCCATCTATTCTTAAAATAATGTCGCCTGATTTTATACCTGCTTTATCAGCTGGAGTATCTTCTATCGGTGAAATAACGGTTAGTGCGCTATCTTTCATACCAACTGTTATACCAAGTCCACCAAATTCTCCACTTGTTTGCACCTGCATATCTTTGTAGGCTTTTTCATTTAAAAAGCTTGAGTGGGCATCTAAATTTTGCATTAAACCAGCAATGGCTTTATCGATGATCTCTTTAAATTTAATGTCATCAACATAGTATTTTTCAACGGTTGAAATTGTTTTTGTAAGCTTTGAAAGTGCTTCAAGCTTCGCACTTGCTTCGTCTTCAGTTTTAGCAAAAAGTGCATTCACTGCCACACTTGAGATGAGTAGAGCGCCAGTTATTTTTAGCGCAAAAGATCTACTAAATTTATTCAAAATTTCTCCTATAATTTTTGGCTCAATTCTATTAGCTTTTGGCTAAAAAAAGTATAAATTTAAGCTTATATTTTTGCTTTTGGATAGTTTTTGATACAAATTTATAACAGTAAATTTTAGCAATTAAATAAAAAGAGTGACAAGCATTATAAAAATACTTGACAATATAAGACTAAAGTTATATAATGGCGACCATATAAAATAATCCAAGGAGATTTAATGGCTGATATAACAGAAAATTTAACAGCTCAGATGCAAGAAACTCTTGAAAAAGGTATTAGTTTAGCGATATTTTCTAAAAATCCGCAAGTTGTTCCACTTCATATTTTTTGGGCTTTGCTTGCAGATAGCAATTCCATTTTAAACCAAGTGTTTAATAAAATGAATGTAAGTAAAGACGCTGTCGAGCTTGAAGTAAAAAGTAAAATTTCTTCACTTCCAAGTAGCTCAAACGTTACAAAAGATAACGTTTCAGTTTCAAGAGAGCTTATAAATTCTCTTGAAAATGCAAAAGCGTTGATGGTAAGCATGGGTGATAGTTACATCGCTGTTGATACATGGATCATCTCGGCTCTTGAACTTAGTGAGATCAAACAAATTTTAAGTAAATTTTGCGACATCTTAGAGATCAAAAAGAATCTTGAGAGCATAAGAGGCGGTAAAAAGATAGATAGCCAAACTGGCGATGATACTCTTGATAGCTTAGAGAAATTTGGTATCGATCTAACGCAAAAAGCGCTAAATAAAGAGCTTGATCCAGTCATCGGCCGTGATGAAGAGATCACTAGAATGATGCAAATTTTAATAAGAAAGAGCAAAAACAACCCTATCTTGCTCGGTGAGCCAGGCGTTGGTAAGACAGCCATCGTTGAGGGTCTAGCTCAAAAGATAGTCGCTCGTGATGTACCAACAAGTCTTGCAAATAAACGTGTCATCGCGCTTGATATGAGTGCAGTCGTAGCTGGAGCAAAGTATAGAGGTGAGTTTGAAGATAGGCTAAAGGCTATCATCGACGAGGTCAAAAAAGCTGGCAACATCATACTTTTTATAGATGAAATTCACACGATAGTAGGAGCAGGTGCGAGTGAGGGTGGAATGGACGCTGCAAACATCCTAAAACCAGCTCTTGCACGTGGTGAGCTTCATGCTGTTGGTGCTACGACATTAAAAGAGTATAGAAAATACTTTGAAAAAGATGCAGCACTCCAAAGACGCTTCCAACCAATAGATGTTAAAGAGCCAAGCGTAAATGAAGCTTTGCAAATTTTACGTGGCATAAAAGAGCGCCTAGAAGTTCACCATGGCATTACAATAACAGATAGTGCATTGGTTGCCGCAGCAAGGCTCAGTGATCGCTACATAGCAAACCGCTTCTTGCCAGATAAAGCGATAGACCTTATTGACGAAGCCGCAGCTGAGTTAAAAATGCAAATAGAAAGTGAGCCATATGAGCTTTCAAAGATAAAACGTGAGATCGTGACGCTTCAAGTAGAAAAAGAAGCTCTAAAGATGGAGGATGCTGAGAAAAATAAAGAAAGACTTGGCGAGATCGAAAAAGAGATAGCTGATCTAAATGAGAAAAAGCTGGCACTTGATACAAAATTTGAAAATGAAAAGGCTGTTTTTGGAGGAATTTCAAAAGCCACAAAAGAGATAGATAGCTTAAAATCACAAGCTGAAATAGCAAAAAGAAATGGCGATCTTCAAAAAGCTGCCGAGATAGAATACGGCAAAATAGCTGACGCTAAAAAGCACAAATACGAGCTTGAAGAAAAATGGGAGAGCATGAAGAAAGAGGGCGTGCTTCTTAAAAATCAAGTCGATGAAGAACTTGTGGCTGAAATTTTGAGCAAATGGACTGGAATTTCAGTTAAAAAGATGCTAACAAGCGAAAAAGAGAAATATCTGCGCATCGAAGAGCATCTAAGAGAGAGCGTTGTCGGTCAAGATGATGCACTACACGCACTTGCGCGTGCTGTTAAGAGAAACAAAGCTGGACTAAATGAGGGTCAAAGGCCGATTGGTTCATTTTTATTTCTTGGACCAACAGGCGTTGGTAAAACCCAGTCTGCTAAGGCTTTGGCTAAGTTCTTGTTTGACGATGAGAAGGCACTTATCCGCTTTGATATGAGCGAATATATGGAAAAACATAGCGTGAGCAGGCTTCTTGGTGCACCTCCAGGATATGTAGGCTACGATGAGGGCGGTCAGCTAACAGAAGCAGTTCGCAGAAGACCATACTCAGTCATACTTTTTGACGAGGTTGAAAAGGCCCACAAAGATGTATTTAACATACTTTTGGGAATTTTAGATGACGGACGTGCGACTGATAATAAAGGTGTAACGGTTGATTTTAAAAACACTATCATTATTTTAACTTCAAACATCGCTTCAAATTTCATAATGGAGCTAAAGGGCGAAGATCGTGATGTGGCTGTTAAAAACGAGCTTAAAAACTACTTTAAACCAGAGTTTTTAAATAGGCTTGATGATACTATCATTTTTAATCCTCTAAATGAGCAAGGCCTAATCTCTATCGTTGAGATCATGTTTAAAGAGCTTGAAAAAACTCTTCATAACCGCGGTATCAAGGCAATTTTGAGCGAAGAGGCTAAGAAATTTATTGCAAAAGCTGGCTTTGACATAGTTTATGGTGCAAGGCCTCTTAGAAGAGCGCTTTATGAGCTAGTTGAAGATAAGATCGCTGATATGATCTTAAAAGATGAGCTTGAAAGTGGCGATGAGATCACCATTGATAGCGATGGCGAGAAGATCATCATTAAGAAAAAATAACTTCAAATTTACTTGGCAGGTTGGATCAACTTGCCAAGCTCTCATATAAAATTTATACAAAAAATATCTAAAAAATAGGGCGGTTTTGCTATTTGAAAAATATGACTAAACGCCTAAAAATTTAGCAAGGGCAAAATAAAATATAGATGACGAGATAGCAGCGGCTGGAAGCGTGATGAGCCAAGCAAGAATGATTGGTCTTACCATTTTCCAGTTTGCATTTTTATTTACGATGCCGATACCCAAAACTGCGCCTATTAGGATATGAGTCGAGCTAACTGGTATGCCAAGCTTTGTAGCTAGAAGGATGACGATGCTTGAGGCAAGCTCTGCGCTAAAGCCAGTTGTAGGTAAAATTTCAGCTAGTTTTGAGCCGATGGTGGTGATCACCTCTTTGCCTAAAAACCAAAGTCCAACGACAAGCGAAATTCCAAAGGTTACCATTGCGATGCTAGGTATCGGTGAGCTTTCGTTTATAGAGCCAGTCTTTAGCACATCAAGCACGGCTGCAAATGGTCCAACTGCATTTGCGATGTCGTTTGCGCCGTGTGAAAACGCAAAAGATGAAGCTGTAAAAATTTGAAACCATGAAAAAATTCTATTGATGCTCTTTTCGCTATCGTTTTTGCTCATGACATTTATGATAGCAAGGCTTGCAAGATATGCTAGAGCTCCGATGACGAAGATGATCCAGATAGTTTGGATGATGCTAAAGGCTAAATTTATATGCTCCAGCCCTTTAAAAAGCATCATTGATGAGATGACCATTGCTGCAAATCCAGCGATGATCGGGATGTGCTTTTTCATCGCTTTAAAAGTGTCTATCTCTTTTTCGCTATCTTTCATGATGCGAATTTTTGAGCGGTACTCACTGTATTCAGTTGTTTCGATCTCATCCTCATCGATAACTGCGATCTTTGAAAGAGTAGCTATCTGCTCCTCGGCCGGCTTTGTTTTTAGTGCTTTTACAAAGCTTTCTTTATATGCTTTTCGCTCAGCTTTTAGAGCTTTTAGATTCATTTTAAGCTCATGTGTTGGCTCGATAATCTTACTTTTTACGTAGCCAAATATGATGTAAGACATCACGCCGCCAAGCAGTGGTGAGACGACCCAGCTTACGGCGATCCTGCCGATCTCGCTCCATGAGACCATGCTAAATGGCTCGGGATCTTTTATCATAAAACCCATGGCAAGTCCTGCGCCAACGATACCGCCAACGATCGAGTGAGTTGTCGAGACTGGCAAACCCTTTTTAGATGCATAAAATAGCCAAAGACCAGAGCTTAGAAGGGCTGAGATCATGATGATGACAAATTTCATCGGGTTTATATCGCTTGGAAATTTCACGATCTCGTTTCTAATCGTATTTGTAACCTCAGATCCTGCAAATATCGCACCACTAAGTTCAAAAATAGCGGCAATGATGAGAGCTTGCTTAAGCGTAAGAGTCTTAGCGCCAACGCTTGTGCCAAAGCTGTTTGCAACGTCATTTCCACCGATATTAAAGGCCATAAAAAGACCAAACATGCCGGCGATCAAGAATAAAAAGTAGTTATTTGTCGGGATGTATTGATAGCCCCAAACGAAAAATCCAACGCTACAAATTGCAAAAATAACAAATGCCAATAAGTTATCTCGAAGCAATCAAGCCCCCTTGTAAGGTTTTTGATAGGGATTATATCTTGAAAAATATTAAAGTTTTTAGAATTTTTCAACTTTAAATGATACTAAATTATCATATGTTAGAATCTGCAAAAATTTTTAAGGATAAATTTTGGTTATAGCGATCGATCTTGGCTCAAACACATTTCGTGTAGCACTTGTCAAAAAGGAACAAAATGGCTTTAGTAATGAGCAAATTTATGAAAATATAGTAGGAGCTGCTAGAGGGCTAAATGAAAGTGGCAAGATAGCAGATGAGTCCAAAAATAGGCTCTTTGAAGCGATAACAGAGGCTAAAAGTAAATTTGACTTTGATAAATTTAAATGCGCAGCAGTCGCGACTGAGGCTTTTAGGGTAGCATCAAATAGCGAGGAAATTTTTAGCGAGATAAGAGAAAAATTTGGTATAAATTTTCATCTAATAAATGGCAAAGCTGAAGCAAAACTTACATTTTTGGGTGTTCAAAATGCTTTTAAAAAGCTTGGAATAAATAAAAATTTTAGCGTCATTGACATCGGTGGAGCAAGCTCAGAGATCGGTGAAGATAGAAATTTTATGAGTTTTAAATTTGGCATTATTACGTTTTTTGAAAAATTTAAAACACTTGATCTGATGCAAGCAAATGCAAAAATTTATACAAAAGATGCAAGAGAATTTTTAAATAGCTTAAAAAATAAATTTATCGTGCTGACTTCTGGTGTACCAACTACTATCGCAGCGTTACGACTTGGACTTAACTACAAGAATTATAATCCAAAAAAAGTAAGCGGATTTGAGCTTAGAGATGATGATCTTGCTTGGTTTGTAGATGAACTTTTAAAGATGGATGATAAGAGCGCTGATCTGGCGGTTGGAAGAAGTAGAAAGTATCCGCTCATCGCTGGGACACTGCTCTTAAAAGAGCTACTAAGTGGGCAAAAAGCAAAATTTTTAGTTATTGACGATGGGCTTAGAGAGGGTGTTGGGGCGGCATATCTGCAAGGAAAATTTCAAGAAATTATCACAAATTTTTAGTTAATATTTCAAAAATTTAAAGGAGAGAAAATGAGCATAAGAGAGCAAATTTTAGCCAACATAAAAGAGGCTATGAAGGCAAAAGATGAGTTTAAAAGAGATACTTTAAGAACGCTAAATGCAGCACTTAAGCAAGTTGAAGTCGATCAAAGGATTGAAATGACTGATGAAGTGGTACTTCCACTACTTCAAAAGGAGATCAAAAAGAGGGCTGACTCAGTTGGGCTTTATATAAAAGGCGCTAGGGAGGATTTGGCTAAAAAAGAGCAGGGCGAGATTGAGCTCATTAAGGCATATTTGCCAGCACAACTAAGTGATGAAGAGCTTAAAGAAAAAATAAAAAAGATTATTGAAAGAGTTGGTAAAAATTTAGGTGCTGTAATGAAAATGGCAAAAGATGAGATCGGAGCAAGTGCTGAAGCAAAACGCATAAGTATGATCGCAAAAGAGCTTTTGGCTTAAAATCTACAATCTTATAAAACTTCTAATTTTGAAAACTTACTTCTAAATGTTGTAAGTTTTCAAAAAATCAAATACGACTTTCATTTTAAAAAGATATATAAAAGCATAATACTTATATGAATATGTTAAAAGGTAAAATACAAGCTTTTTTATATATTTGTATTGAAAACTGTAATTTTCAAATTGTTATTTTAGTTTTCTTATTTTTTCTTTTAAATGAATTTAAATATTGATTTATAGGCTTATTTTGGATTTTATCTTTTGTATGATTTTAATTTATCCATTAAATTTGACATAAAAATATTTGTAAGAAAATTAGTTAAATTTTACACTTTTCAAAAAATGTGAAATTTGTATTTATCTTATATATAACTTAAAATTTGATCTACCATATTTTGAAAAAGTGAGCAAGAGCTATCTTTGTAGTTTGTGGTTCTTGCTTTTAAGTGCAGAGCACTAACCTTGCAAAAACTGCAATAAATGTACATAAAGCGCTCGCTCAAGAATTAAATTTTATCGTCAAAAAGTGTGCGGATATCCAGTGTGTAATTTTTAGGCATAAAGATCGGCGAGTCTAAAATTTCAAGCAAGCCATCATCAAATGAGAGAAATTCCACTACTCTTTTGCACCTATTATCAGTTTTTATGCTCATATCGGCTAGGTGCACTACCTTTACGATCTGCATTTTATCTGCCGTCCATTCAGAAAAAGCTAGAAATTTAGAGTCCTCTGAAAACAAAAAGCAAGCAGTCGCTCTTTCGCTAAGTAAAATTTGGTGGGTGATGTCATCTTTGACTAAATTTTGATCCAAATTTGATAGTCTTTTTTCGTGGTTTGAAGGCTCATTTTTTAATTTTAGACAGTGCTTGCTATTTATAAAAAGTCGTAGCTCGCCAAGGGTTGGAGCGCCCATAGCGACCTCACAGCCTTCAAATTTGGCGCTAAATTTGCCATCACTGCTACACGCATTTGCCTCATAGTCCCAAGCCGAGCTCATAAATTTACCTATTAAATTTGCCTGCCATGGCTTTGTAGATATTTAGCTCGTCTTGTAAAAGCGTGTATTTTGCTTTTAATAGCCCTATTTTAGCCTCTAGCTCGCTGTTTTTAGCCTCCAAAAACTGCTTTAGCTCGACTTTGCCGTAGGAGTATTTTAGCTCGTAAATTTTTGAAATTTCCTCGTAGTTTTTTATCTGTTCTTGGTAGTTAGCAAGTAGCGCTTCGTCGTTTAGGTAGCCTTTGTAAAATGCGTCTATCTCGTTTAATGCGCTATTTAGAGTACTTATGTAGTTTAGCTTTGCAAGCTCGAAATTTGCCTCGCTAACCTTTAAATTTGACTTTAGCTTGTGGTAGTTTAAAAATGGTAAATTCAGAGCTATGTTGCCATTTAGAAATTTAAGGCTAAAGGCTTCCTCTTTTTTGTCGGTGCTGCTTTTAAGGCTGGCTCCTAGCGTGATGCTTGGATAAAACTCTTTTTGGCTCGCTTTGTAGTTTAAGATGCCCTCTTCTATGCGGTAAATGGCCGCTCTTAGATCAGGGCGGTTTGCTATGGCGCTTGTTGGCACATCTAGATCAACGCCCACTTTTTTTACAGGGCTTAGCGTGAGTCCTTCAAATTTAAGCTCAAAATCCGGCCTCTCATTTAGTAAAATTCTAAGAGTTTTTTTAGCTGTCACAAGCTCTTTTTTGGCGCTTTCTATCTTATTTTGAGTGCTTAAAAGCTGTGAGTTTATCTGTTTTAGGCTTAACGCTTCCTCTTTGCCAAGCTTAAATTTAAGCCCAATTATCTTATTTAGCTCGTTATAAATTTCTAAAATTTGCTCATAAGTTTTTATGCTCTCGTTTAGATATAAAATTTGAAAATAAGCGTCTACCACGGAGTTTATCACACTTAGCTTGCCAGCTTCTAGGTCAAATTTAGTAGCCTCAGCCTCAAACATCGCTGCGTCTTTGCTATTTGCTAGCTTTTGCCAAAGATCAAGCTCGTAGCTAAGCCCTATGCTTGAACCAAAATTCCTACTATAAGTGCCGCCCTCTTTTATATTTTTGCTACTTCCAGCCTCGATGCCAGCGTTAAAGCTTGGGATGAGATTTGCCTGCAAAACGCCAGCTTGAGCAAGCGCTTTATTTACGTTTATTGCTGCTTTTGTAAGGTCTGTGTTATTTTTAAGCGCAAGTTCTACAAGCTCATCAAGATAGCTTTGATGATACTCTTTCCACCAAGATGTGTTTAAATTTAGCTCCCTGCTGGCATTATCTTCAAGTAAAATTTGCTTATAGTTTTCATCTATGTTTTTAACGGCGCAGCCGCTTAAAACAAGTACTAAAGCTAGGCTTAGAAATTTCATATTACTCCCTTGAAAGCGCTTCTATTGGATTTAGTTTTGAGGCATTTTTAGCTGGCATGTAGCCAAAGATGATACCAATAGCCATCGACGTAACAAGCGCAAGCACGATCGAGCCATTTGAAAAGATCATGCTAAAGCCATCTAAAAAGTTGTTAAAGATGTAGCCGATCGCGTAAGAAAAGGCTATACCAATAGCTCCGCCAATTAAGCAAAGTAGCACCGCCTCTATCAAAAACTGCTGCAAGATGTTGCTCTGTCTGGCTCCTATTGCCATTTTGATGCCTATCTCTTTGGTGCGCTCGGTGACCGAGACTAGCATGATATTCATCACGCCTATGCCACCAACCACTAGCGATACGACGGCGATACTTGATATTAGAAGGCGCATGGTTGAGATCGTCTCTTCGATAGTCTGCTTGATGCTATCAGAATTTCTTGTAAAGAAGTCTTTTTTGCCGTGTTTTATCGTTAAAAGATCGGTTAGGCTCTTTTCTGCGATCTGAGCATTTACACTCTCATTTACTTTTACGGTTATTGAGCTAATAAATTTATCGCCCGTTATCTTATTTATCACAGTCGTGTATGGAGCATAAATTTTAAGTGAGCTAGCATCGCCGACTTTAAACTCATCTTTTTGCAAAACGCCTATAATGCGAAGTGGCTTTTTGTTAAAAAGAATAATCTTACCGATCGGATCTTCGTTTTTAAATATACTGTTTTTGGTATTTTGATCTATTAGTGTGACAGAATCTGAGTTTAAAACCTCGTCCTCATCGTAAATTCTTCCCTTTTCTAGCTTTAGTCCATTTACATCAAAGCTCCCTACTCCACCGCCTTTTAATGTCGCTGTTAAGGAGATATTTTCATATGTTAGTACGCCTGAAGTACTTGTGTTTGGAGTGACTGAGTCAAGAAACGACTGCTTTGAGAGCATATTTGCGTCACTTATAGAGAGCGTTTTTACCCTGCTCGAGAGCATGTCGCCAAAGCCTTTTCCTGGCATTATGTCGATCGTATTTGTGCCGATCTTTCTGATGCCAGCTAAAATTTGCTCCTGTGAGCCTTTGCCAAGAGCTACGACGCTAATGACCGCCGTGATGCCAATTATAATGCCAAGCATCGTTAAAAGCGATCTTAATTTATGAGCTAGCATCGCATTTACCGACATTTTAAAGCTTTCAATTAGCTGATCTTTATAGTAGGTAAATTTGCTTTTTTCTGGCTGAGTTTGCTTTTTGGCCTCAAAAATTTCACTATTTCTTACATTATCACTTACGATGTTGCCATCTTTTATCTCGATCACACGACTCGCGTACTCGGCGATCTTTGGATCGTGCGTAACGATGATGATAGTGTGACCTTTTTTATAAAGATCAACTAAAATTTCCATCACTCTAAGACCACTTTTGCTATCAAGCGCTCCTGTTGGCTCGTCAGCCAAGATAATCTCGCCGCCATTCATCAGTGCCCTTGCTATGGAGACCCTTTGCTGCTGTCCGCCTGAGAGTTTATTTGGTAAATTTTTAGCCTTTTCGCTAAGGCCAAGAGAGTCTAAAATCTCCATCCCTCTTTTTTCTCGCTCGCTCTTGTTTGCACCTGCGTAGATGCTTGGAAGTGCAACGTTTTCAAGGGCGTTCATCGTGCTAAGAAGGTTATATCTTTGAAAGATAAAGCCAAATTTATCTCGTCTAAGCTTAGCAAGCGAGTCGCTATCAAATTTTGATATATCTTTGCCATCTAACAGGTACTGCCCGCCACTTGGGCTATCAAGGCAGCCAAGGATATTCATAAGTGTTGATTTGCCAGAGCCAGATTGACCGATGATAGCTATAAATTCACCCTTTTTTATCTCTAAATTTATGCCATGAAGAATTTCTATCTCATTATCGCCTAGCTTAAAGCTTTTTGTGATATTTTTTAGACTTATCACTTAAAACTTCTTATTTTCTTTTTCGATCATCTTGGCTATTTCGCTTGCTGAGCCTTGTGATGTGATGATCTCATCACCCTCATTTACGCCACTAATTATTTGCGTATCGAGGTTGTCTTTTATGCCAGTTTTGACCGCTGTTTTTACAGCTTTGCCATCTTTTAAAATATAGACAAATGTGCCGTTTTCATCTCTTTTGATACCGATGCTTGGCACGATGATAGCATCCTTTACGTTTGCTATTAAGAGTTCATTTTGCGTTGTCATGCCTATTCTTAAAATTTTATCTTTATTTTCAACTATGCTTTGAGCATAATAATAAACAGCTGAGTTGCTTGAAGTGCTTGAGCTTGTGGATTTGCTACTACTGCTAGAGCCGTAGCTACCATCGCTTAATGTCGTTAAACCAGGGTCGATCGAACTAACCGTCGTTTGAAATTTTTTCGTTGGCTCAGATAGGATCGAGTACTCAACTGGCGTACCAACCTTTATCTTCGTGATGTCGCCCTCGGCTATTTGCATCTTCATCTTGACATAGCTAAGATCTGCGATCTTTACGATAGTTGGCGTAGTTTGATTAGCATTTACAGTCTGTCCCTCTTCGACCTGCACGCTTACTATTATTCCATCTCTTGGCGCGGTGATCTTTGTGTAGCCTAAATTTATCTTAGCAGTGCTTAGCTCGATATTTGTCTGCTTTATCTGAGCTTCGAGCTCCTTTATCTTGGCGCTATTTGCGCTATAAGTATTTTTTGCGCTTTCAAATTCTTGTTTTGAAGTGGCGTTTTTGGCAAAAAGTGCATTTTCTCTATCAAACTGCGTTTTAGAGATATTTAGAGCCACTTTTGCGCTTTCTAGCTGGGCTTTGTAGATAGCAAGCTGTGCCTCTTTATTATCGATGCTATTTTGCTGTGTCGAGCTATCGATACTTGCGATCATATCACCTTTTTTTACCTGATCTCCAAGCTTAACGTATAGCTTTTTTATCTGGCCGCTCACCTGCGCACCCACATCAACTAGTTCGGTAGCGAAAATTTCTCCAGTCGCATCGACTTTTTTACTAAATGAACCTTTCTTTGCCTTTTTGGTGATAAATTCCACCTTTTCATCTTTTATCTTAAAAAAATTATCATAGATAAAATATCCACCGACGCCTAAAATAAGCAGGATTATTAAAATTTTAGATTTTTTCATCGCTTCTCTTTGTAAAAAATTAGTCAATTTTACTTAATAAGATTAAAATTCTCTTTAAACTTCCTCTTTTGCCATGCCAGCCTCTATCAAAAACCTACTTGGCTGATAATTCACCTTCTTTATCTTGTCGTATTTTGCATAACTTAGATATAGCTCATCTTTTGCTCTGGTCACTGCTACGTAAAAGAGTCGCCTCTCCTCTTCTAGGCTGCCACCCATGCTCATTAGTTTTAAATTTGGAAAGCGGTTTTGCGCGAGATCGACGATAAAAACTTGGTCAAACTCAAGCCCTTTACTCGCATGCACACTAAGTAAGCTAACGCCCTGCCCTTCGCTCATCTCGTTGCTTCCAAGGGCTAAGAAGTTATAAAATTTACTGATATCTTGATACTTTTTAGCTAGCTCGCTTAGCACCACGCTCTTTGCCATTATGCGCTCTTTAACCTCTTCTTTAAGTGCCAGATCGACATTGCCATTTTTTAGAGTTGCCCTTTTTGTGCTGATATTTTCGACGATGAGAGAGTAAATTTTGCTAGTTTTTATCTCATTTATCATCGTGGCTGGCTTTGTGATATTTCTCATGCCTCTTAAAAAGTTGTAAATTTCATATAAAAACTGCGCCCCACTCTCGCTTAGCTTTTGTAGTTTTAGCACTGGATGGCCTAGGAATTTATCACTAAAGCCAAGCTTAGAAAACCTTGAAACTTCGGCAAATTCGTCAAGATCGTCAAAAAGGCCAAGCTGGTAGTTTCGCCTTTTGTTTGATGAGATATTTACGCTCTCATCTGGCTCAACTATCCCTTTTATCAAATTTCCATGCCCAAGCTTAAGCAGCGCGTCAAAAATTTCTTTGCTAACTGCGCTTCCAACGCCTTTTGCGTATTCGCAGATGTGGATAAATGCCATTATATCTTTTGGATTGACATAAATTCCCATGATGTCGATGAGCGCCTTGATCTCACGGCTCTCAAAGAAGCTCACCCCGCCCTTTCGCTTTGAGCCAATACCTCGCTCTTTTAGTGCGACCTCGATGCCATCAGCTGATGAGTTATTTCTAAAAATTATGGCGATATTTTCTCTATTAAATGGCGAGAGCGAGATGATATCAGCGATGTTTTGATACTGATCAAAAAGCTCGTTATAAACAAGCAGCCTTGGGGGCTTGAAATTTCCCTCGCGACTAACTGTGAGGTGCTTTTCATAAAGCCTTGGGTTGTTATTTATGACCTTATTTGCAAGGGCAAGTATGCTCGAGCTTGAGCGGTAATTTACATTTAAAGCGTAGATATTTGCGTTTGGAAAGCGGTCTTTAAATGAGCCTATTATCTCGATATTTGCGCCATTAAATGCGTAAATACTCTGGTCAAAATCGCCCACGCAAAAGAGGCTTTTTGTCTTAAATGCGTCTATGAGGCTACCTTGAAGTGTGTTTGTATCTTGATACTCGTCGATCAAAATTTCATCATAAGCTAAATTTGCCCCTTTTTTTAGCTCGTCGCGCATTTTTATGAGAAGATCGTTAAAGTCAGCGTAGGCAAATTTAGCCTTTTCAGCCTCAAACTCCTCTAAAACATCTTCATAAATTTCAGCGTAAACGCCCTGCTCTTCGCTCTTATCGCTTATCCACTTACCAAAAGTAGTGCCTTGCTCGCTATTTTGAAATAGCGAGTAAAGATCGTATAGATAGGCTCCGCCGTAAGGCTTGACGTCGCTTAAATGGTAAAATTTACGCCTCTCAACAAGACTTTTTAAAAGCGTCTTTAGCTCGCTTGGCTGCTTTAGCGTGACGCCTTTATCAAGGCTTTTTAAAAGCGAAAATGAGACCGAGTGGAAGGTGCCTGCGGTGATTTTGGAGGTGACTTGTTTATCAAAATACCTATTTAGTCGCTCTATCATCTCGCTGGCTGCTTTGTTAGTGAATGTTAGAAGTAAAATTTTCTCTGGTTTTACGCCTAAATTTAGCAGATGAGCGATGCGCGCGACTATGGTGCTAGTCTTGCCAGTGCCAGCTGAAGCGATGATGAGATTGTGTCCAAATGGCGCAGTTGCGGCGGTATATTGTTCTTTGTTTAACCTAGATAAGGGCATTGTTTCCTCTTTTTTAAAAAGGCCTAATTATAGCTACTTAAACTTTAACAGCTATAATCATGCAAATGAAAAAACTTAAATTTCTAAAATTTATTGCCCTATTTTTGGCTCTATTGGTTGCTATTTTTTTGATATTAGATCAAATTTATCCACTAAATTTAGATGCACTTAAAAAAGATGAAGCCAAAATTTTGCTTGACAAAAATGGCAATATTATAAACATGAAGCTTAGCAGCGACGGAATTTGGAGATTTCACGAGCAAAGCTTCCCAAATTCACTAAAACAAAGCGTCGTTCTCTTTGAGGATAGATACTTTTACTACCATTTTGGGGTAAATTTTGCCTCCATTTTTAGAGCATTTTTTCACAACCTAAGAAGCGACAACCGCATAGGTGCGAGCACTATCACGATGCAAGTAGCTAGGATGCTTGAGCCAAGTGATCGAAGCTATAAAAATAAGGTAAAAGAAATTTTTAGAGCCTTGCAGCTTGAGCTTCATTTTAGCAAGGATGAAATTTTAAATTTTTATCTAAATTTAGCCCCATATGGCGGCAATATCGAGGGTGCAAAGGCGGCTAGCTTTTTTTATTTCGGCAAAGAGCTAAACGAGCTAAGCTACGCTCAGGCCGCGCTTTTAAGCACGATACCCAAAAATCCAAATAAAAATAGACTAGACCGCGTCTCAAACATAAACGCCCTAAAAAACAGGGTTATAAAGATGCTTTATAAGGCAAATTTAATCGATCTTAGCGCATTTAAAAGAGCGCAGGCTGAGCCATTTAAAAATGTAAGGGCAAAAGCCATCGTAACAGCGGAAGATTATGCAAATGTCGCTTTTAAAAACCAAATTTCAAAGGTGAGTTTGGATCTAAATTTGCAAAAAGATATGCTTAAAATTTTAAAAGATACGATGTTTTCGCTAAAGGCTAAAAATGCAAACAATGCCGCTGCCGTGGTCATTGATAATAAAAAAATGAGTGTCGTAGCCTTCATAGGCTCACATGATGAGCATGCGCGTGACGGCAAAAACTCAGCCCTAAATATGAAGCGAAACACTGGCAGCACGCTAAAGCCTTTTATCTACTCACTTGCGCTTGATAGTGGGCTTATAACGCCAAATTCGCAGTTAATAGACACGCAAATTTATATAAAAGAGTATGCTCCAAAGAATTTTAGTAATGATTTTTTAGGTATCGTAAGCGCGAAAGATGCTCTAAATTTTAGTCTAAATATTCCGGTTATAAATTTAAACTTAAAGCTAAAAGAGAACTCACTTTATGAGCTACTCGAAAAGGTAAATTTAGTAGATGAAAATAAGGAGTATTATGGAGCTTCTATAACGCTTGGAAGTGCTGAAATGAGCCTGCTTGATCTTGCTCATCTTTATACTATTTATGCAAATGACGGCATTTATAGGCCTCTTGAGTTTGCTGGCAAAAACTACAAAAATGAAGAGAAAAATGTAACTCTAATCTCGCCTCAAAGTGCCTATTTAACCGCTAAAATGCTAAGCGAAGCCTCAAGGTCATATCTAAAAAATGCTTGGCAGTACGCCCAAAATACGCCAAAGATCGCTTTTAAAACAGGAACAAGCGCAAACTCACGTGATCTTTATGCCATAGGCGTTGATGAAAATTACACAATTGCTATTTGGATTGGAAATTTTAATGCCAGCAAAACTGATAAATTAACAGGACTAAATGACGTATCAAAGAGTCTTTTTGATATGTTTAAGATAATCGCTCAAAAAGAGAAGTTAAGATTTATGAGTGAGCCAGATGGCATAGAAAAGCTACCAACCTGCCTTGATGCCTTTAACTATGAAAAGTGTAAAAAAATGGTACTTGATGATAGGATAAAGGGTGTAGATTTAAAGGATAAGTGCGAAAGTTTAAGGGGCGAAGAGCTTGATTTTTTGGTTAAAAATGAGCTTTTGGATAAAGATGAGATACAAAAAAGTCCTTGCGCTAAAATTTTTAAAGATAAAAAGCCAGTTTTTGCCTATCCGTATGACAATGAAGAGATAGTGACAGATGAAAATATTACACAAGTTATGGTAAAATGCTACGCGTTTTTAGGCGATGAAATTTACCTAAAAATAGATGATTTGAACTTTTCTAAGATAGAAAATGCAAGCGAAAAAAAGTTTGATCTAACTCTTGGCGAGCACAGCATAAAATGCCTTGATCAAAACTCAAATCAAAGTGAAATAACAATAAAAATAAGGAGATAAAATGTGGCAAAAAGTAGCACTTCTAGCACTTTTGGGAATGACAAATTTATATGCTTTGAGCCTAAATGGCACTGCGCAGATAAAATCGCCACTAAGCGTAGAGTTTGGACTAGAAGATAAAGTCGATAAAAATTTTGTTGGTATGCTAAGCGATAAAAAGCTACTTTTGTGCCAACCAGCGTTAAATGGTACGGTTAGATTTAATAATCAAAGCTTGCTACTTTTTACAAAAGATATGCATGCTGGTTTGGATTATAGCTGCAAGCTTGAAAACGGAAGCACTGCTGGTTTTGCCACGAAAGAATTTGAGCTAACAAAGATAGAAAAAATAAGCGATAGCAAATATATAATTAAATTTAATGATGAAGTAAATATTGAAGCTATCAAAAATATTGCCGTAAAAGATGCAAAATTTAAAGCGATTGAGCTTTCTAACAATAGCTTTGAGCTTAATCTTGATAAAAATTTAAGCAATCCAGTTTTTGATTTTGGTGAAAAATTTGAGAGCAAATTTGGCGCAACGCTTTCAGGTGAAACGATAGTAAATTTTGCCGATGAAATAAGCGAAGAAAGCGTAAATATAAATGATAATGCAAAGAGTCTTGAGATACCAGAAATTTATCCAGTGAGCCTTGATAATGGTATCTTGGGCTTTAGAATTTATCTAAAAAATTGGCTTGATGACGACATTAACTTAAAAAAATTTATAAACATTAAAGGTGTAAAAAACTTTAGCATTAGTGACGTTAAATATAGTGACAACTATGAAGAAAACTCAGAGCTTAGCGAGTATTATTACTACATTGATATTACAAGTGACGATTTTAAGCCACAAAATAGTTATGAAATCACCATTAAACCCGGTTTTGGCGACGATAGAAATGTAGTAAGAGAAGAAAGTAGCTATGAAGTAGTAGCTGGCAATTTCACTCCATTTGCAAATTTTATAAATAATGAACCATATATCTCAAGCGTCGGTGAGATCGGTATCAAAAGTGCAAATTTACCTGAGCTAAATGTAAGCATTGAAAAGCTAAGCGATCAAAATTTTAGATATTTCTTAAATTTTAATGACAATAACGAAGAGTTAAGCAACTTCAGCACAAAAGTGGCAAGCAAAAGCTATAAGCTTGATGGCGCATTAAATGAAATTTCTCTAAATAAAATCAAACTTGACTTTGCTGGAGCTGGAGACGGCGTTTATAAGATAAATTTAAACTACGGCAAGGATAAGAGTGTCTCAAAAGTAGTCTATCTAAGTGATATCGCCGTAAATGCAAAGCTTGGTAAGGATGAAATTTTTGTATTTGCAAACCGTCTTGGCGAAAATACAATGCTGCCAAACGCAAATGTAAAAATTTATGGCAAGAAAAACGAAGAGATCGCAGTTGGCGCGACAAATGATATAGGCGTTTTTAAATTTAACAAAAAAGATATTTACAAAGATATCTCCTCAGTGGTTGTCTCTCTTGGAAAAGAGCAAAATTTTCTTATTTTAAAAGAAGACGAAGCGCTAAATGAAGCGAAATTTATGAGCCAAAATGCCAGTGAGAGTATCGATGCGTACGTTCATTTTGCTTCAAATATCATAAGACCAAATGAGAGCTTGAAGGGTGTAATCTATCTAAGGGATAGAGATTTTAATCCTTTAAAAAATATGCCTATAAAGATAAAATTTTTCGATCCACAAGGCAAAAGTAGCGCTGAAATTTCAAAAAATACAAATGACGTTGGCATGGTAAATTTTGAAAAAGAGATACTAAGCGATCTAAGCGGTAGATTTAATATGCAAGTAATTTACGCAAGCAAAGTGATCTCAAATGTGCCATTTTTTGTTGAGAGTTTTATGCCAAATAGGATAAAAAATGAGATAACGCTTGAGAGAGATAAATTTTTTGCAAATGAGCTTGTTAGAGCCAATCTAGCTAGTAACTATCTCTTTGGTGGCGCTGCTAGCGAGCTTGATGGCAGCATGCAGGTTAGCTTTTTTGATGATGAATATAAAAATAGCGAGTTTAAAGAGTATAAATTTAAAAACAATACGCTAAAACCAAGCGCTTATCCATCTTTTGAAAACGATCTCACTCTTTCAAAAGATGGCAAATCAAGCCAAATGATAGATCTTAGCTTTAGCACTAAAAATGCCTCTTCTATCATAACAGGCGTGATAAATTTCAATGTAAATGATGACGGTAAAAACGTAAGCGATACAAAAAGCTTTACTCTCTATCCTTACAAAGATATGGTTGGTATCGCAGTAAGCACAACATTTGCTGAGCCAAACGAAGATGTAAAAATAAGAACGGTTGTGGTAGATATGTCAAGTCAAAAGGCCGTAAAATCAAATTTAAAATTTGAAATAAAGCGTGTTACTTGGCAATACCAAAGAGATGCAAATGGCTATATAAAGTGGTTTCAAACGCTAGAAGATGTGGATAATTTTTATAAAGATAATGGCGAGTTTAGCTACAAATTTACACAAAGTGGCTCATATGTGATCATCGCTACAAATCTAGTAAGTGGAGCAAGCACAAGCCTTGATATGGACGTAAGTGGCTACAACTACTCGACTCTAGCGCCTACAAAAGAGCTTAGCAAATCTCAAATCAAACTAAATAAAAATATCTACAAAAAAGGTGATGAACTAAGTGCTGATATAAGCTCAGCTATAAAAGAAGGTATCGCCCTTGTTACACTTGAAGATGGTGGCGTGAAAGCTTACAAGGTCGTTAAGATAAAAAACAACTCAGCAAATGTGAAATTTAAACTTGATTTTGATTTTAGTGGACTTTACGTGAGTGCAAATATCTACCGCATGACAGATGGTGGATTAACTCCATTTAGGACTTACGGTAAGGTCTATGCTAAGGCTGATAAGTCATCAAGGATACTTGATCTAAGTCTTGATGCACCAAATACAGCAAAAAGCGATGAAAATATAAAAATTTCTCTAAAAACAAAGCCAAAAGCTTATGTAAATTTATTTATCACAGATGTTGGCGTGCTTGATATAACGTCACAAAAGCCAGCCGATCCACTTAAATTTTTTGACAAAATTTTACCAGATGGCGTTTTTGACTATGATATTTATAATATGCTCACAAACTATAAAGTCGAGGGCAAAACTTTAAGCTTTGGTGGCGATATGGCAGCACTTGCTATGGAGGCAAAAATGGCAAAACATGCTAGCCCGGTCGATAGTAAAAAAGTAAAAACATATGCAAATTTAGTAAGCCTTCAAGCTGACGATAATGGTGAAATTTCATACGAGTTTAAAACGCCAAATGGCTTTAACTCTGCCATTAGAGTAGATGTCGTGGCCAATAATGAAAATAGTATGAACGCTGTAAATAAAGAAATTTTAGTAAAAGATGATGTGATTATTAAGCCAAGTGCGTTAGTTTATCTGCTAAAAGGCGATGAGCTAAATGCGAACTTAAGGCTCATAAACACAACAAATGAGGATAAAAATTTAACCATAAAAGTGGCTAGCAGTAAAAATTTAAACATCAAAACAAAAGAAAATGTAAATTTAAAGCCGCTTGAAAATAAAACCTTTACATTTAAAATTTCAGCTCTTGAAGCTGGAGCTGGCGAATACAATATAACAATAAGCGACAAAAACAGCTCAAAAACAGCTCAAAATTTACTTGATGTGGTTAATCCTTATACGATTAGCACCTATGCAAAAAGTAGCGTCTTTGACAAAGAGAGCACGATCTCTCTTCCAAAAGGCTTTCACAATGTTAGTATAGATGCGTCAAGCTCGGTCTCAAGCGTGCTATTAGCAGCTTCTAAAAATTTAGTTGAGTACCCTTATGGATGTGCGGAGCAAAGGAGCTCAAGACTGCTTGCACTTTTAAATTTAAAGCCAAAAGATGAGCTTGAAAAAAATGACCAAAAGAGATTTATTGTAAACGGAATGAGTGAGCTAATTAAGATGCAAAAACCAGATGGTAGCTTTGGCTACTGGAGCGATCTAAGTAGTACCAATGCATTTGCTTCGATCTATGCAACTGATGTGCTACTTGATCTTGAAGAGGCTGGATATGAGCTAAATAAAAATGTAAAGCAAAGAGCATTAAATTCGCTCTTAAAATATACAAATACAGATATTGAAGCCCTATATGCTATCTATGTAAGCTCCCGCGCAAATGTTGCTGATAAATCGGTGCTAAATAAAATTTATGACCACAAAGCTTACAATACGACCGCACTTAATAAATATCTAATGGCAGCGGCTCTAAAGCTAAACGGCTTAAATGACGAAGCAAAGGTGGCGCTAAAAGATATTAAAAAAGCTCAGATAGCTGATTACAGCAGGGATTATTCTAGCTTTGGCTCAAAGATGAGAGACAATGCATTTATCTTGTATCTGCACGCAAAATATTTTGAGAAAAACGACTACTCAGATGATCTTGCAAATTTCTTGATCACAAATTTAAATGAGCTTAGCTCAACGCAGGAGCGCGCTTTTACACTTAGAGCGCTAAATGCCTACTTTGGCAAAGATAGCGATGAAAAAAATAATAAATTTAAGCTTAGCTACAATGGCGGAAGCAAAGAATTTGATGGCCTTTTAAGCGTATCATTTACAGCAAAAGATGGAAATTTTACCATCACTCCACTTAGTGAAAACAAGCTATATGCCACTATTTTAAGCTATGCTTATGTGCCACTTGAGATTAAACATAAAATAGAGCCAAAAGAGCTTGATATTTATAGAACGTTTGTCGATGAAAAAGGCAAAGAGATTGATTTAAATAGCCTAAGAGTAAATGATGTTGTCTATTCAAAAATAGTGATAAATTCTAAAGCTATGGTTAAAAATGGTGTAATAAACGAGATCGTAAGTAGCTGCTTTGAGCCAATAAATGAAAATTTAAGTGGCTTTAATAAGAGTCTTAAAGATAGCATTGAGCTTGAATATCAGAGTATAAAAGATGATCGCGTTTTAAGTTTTTATACATTAGATAGTGATAAGAGAGAGGCTGTGCTTTACACACCTTATCGTGTAAGACTTGGCGGCAAATGCTCACTTGGCGCAGTCACAACTGAAAATATGTATAACGAAAGACAAAACGACTACGACCTAGCTCAGCGAAGCTTTACTATCAAATAAGCCATATAAATTTTGGGGCGTTTAACCGCCCCAAGCCCATATTTCCCCACTTTTGCAAAGATTTTTTTAAACAAATTTTAGATAACATTAAGCATTTTTTAAACGAAAGAGGACACAAAAGTGGCAGAATTTTACAATGCAAAAGAGATAGAAGATAAATTTTATAAAATTTGGGAAGAACGCGGATACTTCGAGATAGACGCGAACAAAGATATCCAAAAAGATGGACGTAAATTTTGCATTATGATGCCACCTCCAAACGTGACTGGCTCGCTTCACATCGGGCACGCGTTAACCTTCACGTTGCAAGACATAATGACGCGCTACAAAAGAATGGACGGCTACAAGACACTTTGGCAGCCAGGACTTGATCACGCTGGCATCGCCACTCAAAACGTCGTTGAAAAGCAGCTTTTAGCCCAAGGCATCAAAAAAGAAGAGCTTGGACGTGAGAAATTTGTAGAAAAAGTGTGGGAGTGGAAAGAAAAAAGCGGCGGCATGATCGTCCATCAGATGCGAAAACTTGGCATCACTCCAGCTTGGTCACGCCAGAGATTTACCATGGATGAGGGCTTAAGAAAAGCTGTGAAAAAAGCCTTTGTAAATTTATACGACAAAGGACTAATAGTCCAGAAAAACTACATGATAAACTGGTGTACGCACGACGGAGCACTCTCTGACATCGAGGTTGAGCACAAAGAGAATAAAGGCAAGCTTTATCATTTGAGATACTACTTTGCAGACAAGCCAAGCGAATTTGTTGTTGTTGCAACAACTCGCCCGGAGACCTACTTTGGCGACACCGCCGTAATGGTAAATCCAAACGACGAGCGCTATAAAAATTTAATCGGCAAAAAGGTTGTTCTACCTATCATAAATAGAGAGATCGAGATCATCGCAGATGAGCATGTCGATATGGAGTTTGGAACAGGCCTTGTTAAGGTCACACCTGCACACGATCAAAACGACTACGAGGTTGGTAAAAGGCACAACCTTGAGTTTATCACTGTCTTTGATGAAAAAGGCATTTTAAACGACAAGTGCGATAAATTTGCAGGTCTTGAGAGGCTTGAGGCTAGAGATATCGTAGTAGCTGAGCTTGAAAAACTTGGCAATGTTGAGAAGATAGAAGACTACGAAAACCAAGTAGGCTACTGCTACCGCTGCAAAAACGTCGTCGAGCCATACATCTCAAAGCAGTGGTTTGTCAAAAAAAAGATCGCAGACGAGGCGATCGAAAAGGTCTCAGAGGGTCTTGCTAAATTTTACCCACCGCACTGGATAAACAGCTTTAACGCATGGATGAGAGAGCTAAGAGACTGGTGTATCTCACGCCAGCTTTGGTGGGGACACCAAATTCCAGTATTTTACTGCGATGATTGCGGTTATATGTGGGCTGATGAGGGAGAGCCGTGCGAGTGTAAAAAGTGTAAAAGTAAAAACATTCACCAAGATCCAGACGTGCTAGATACATGGTTTAGCTCCGGTCTTTGGCCATTTAGCACACTTGGCTGGGGCAATGAAAATGAGCTTAAAAATGAAAAATGGTTTGAGGGAGACCTCGCCGAGTTTTATCCAAACAACCTACTAATCACTGGCTTTGATATATTATTTTTCTGGGTTGCTAGGATGATGTTTCAGGGTGAAAATGCCCTTGGTAAGTTGCCATTTGACGACATCTACCTACACGCGCTTGTAAAAGATGAGTTTGGCAGAAAGATGAGTAAAAGCCTTGGCAACGTCATCGACCCGCTTGATAGTATAAATGAGTATAGCGCCGATATCTTGCGCTTTACGCTAACGCTTCTAGCAGTCCAAGGACGCGACATCAAGCTAAGTGACGCCAAGATGAAGCAGGTAAGAAATTTCACTAACAAGCTTTATAACGCGAGTAAATACCTCATGCTAAATGAGAGTAAATTTGAAAATTTAGAGGATATCATACTTAAAACAAAGCTTGGAATTTATATGAATAGCCGCTTTAACGAGTGCGTGAGAGAGGTGCGCGAAAACATCGACGCTTACCGCTTCAATGACGCAGCAAACACACTTTATAAATTCCTTTGGGATGAGTTTTGTGACTGGGGCATCGAGCTTAGCAAGGCTGATAAAGCGAGCGTAAAAGAGCTTGGAAGTATATTTAAAGAGGCGATGAAGCTGTTAAACCCTTTCATGCCGTTTCTTTCAGAGTATCTATTTCAAGAGCTTAGCGGTACACAGCTTGAAAACGCAAAATCAATAATGGTGATGAGCTGTCCAGAGGTAAAAGAGCGAAATTTAGATGTTGAGAAGAAATTTGAGCTAGTTATCGAGGCAATCGTGGCTATTCGCCGTGCAAAAGCGACCATCGATCTTGGCAACTCAAAGATAGCAAAAGCCTTTGTTAAATTTAATGAAAAAATAGATCTAGACGAAGTAAAAGAGTATATCAAGCTGCTTGCAAAATGCGAGGAGATTGGCTTTGTAGATGAGAAAATAGAAAATTCAATAAGAGACGTGAGTGAAAATTTAGAAGCATTTGTCCCGCTTGAAGGGCTTGATATGAGCGGTATCATCACAAGGCTCAAGTCTCAAAAGACAAAGCTTGAAAAAGAGATAGCCAAACTCTCAGGCATGCTAAATAACCAAAATTTCGTGGCAAACGCACCAAAAGAAGTTATAGAGACGAATAAAGAGGCGCTAGAGAGCGCTGAGGCTAAATTTAAAAAAGTATGCGAAGAATTAGAAGCTCTTGGAGAAAAATAGTGATAAAGATAGAAAATTTAAGCAAATTTTATGGTGATACGCAAATCCTTTTTGATATAAATTTAGAGGTTAAAAAGGGTGAAATTTTTGCTATCGTGGGACATAGCGGTGCTGGTAAATCAACGCTTTTAAGGTGCATAAACGGGCTTGAGAGCTATCAAGGTGGTAGCCTAAAAGTCTTTGATAAAGAGATAAAAAATTTAGATGAGACACAGCAAAGGCATTTAAGGCGAGATGTTGGGATGATATTTCAGCATTTTGCCTTGATGGCTAGAAAAAATGTTTTTGAAAACGTCGCTACTCCGCTTAAATTTTGGGGATATAAAAGCGATGAAACCGAGAAAAGAGTGAGAGAACTTTTAAATTTAGTTGGTCTTGAAAGCAAGGCAAAAAGCTACCCAAGCGAGCTAAGTGGCGGCCAGAAACAACGCGTCGCGATCGCTAGAGCGCTTGCTTTAAATCCTAAAATTTTACTGAGCGACGAGGCGACTTCGGCTCTTGATCCAAACACGACAAATCAAATTTTAGAATTGCTTGAAAAGATAAACAAAGAGCTAGACATCAGCGTCGTCATCGTCACGCACGAGATGGAGGTAGTAAAATCGATCGCAAAACGCGCGATCTTGCTAGAAGGCGGCAAGATCATAGGCTCTGGAAGTATTGAAGAGTTATTTTTAAAGCCAGATGAGAAGATGAAAGAGTTTTTGGGCGAGGTTGAAATTCTGCCAAGCACTGGCACGAATATTAGGCTATTTTTCCCAAAAGAAGTGGCTCAAAATAGCGTGATCACACATATGGCTAGAAGCCTAAATATCGACTTTAACATAGTTTGGGGCAAGCTTGAGAAGCTAAACGACAACGTCCTTGGCTCGCTTGTCATAAACATAGATGAAAAAGATAAAGAAAACGTGCTTAACTACATCAAGCAAAGTGGCGTTTTATGGGAGGTTGCTTGATGTTTGGTATTGATTTTTCTAAATTTCCAGATGTGTTTTCGAGGATACTGTTGCCAGCTATCGGTGAGACGCTATATATGAGCATCATCTCTACCCTGCTCGCCTTTGCCATAGGCCTCATACCTGCGGTTTTGCTCATACTTTCAGACAAAGACGGACTAAAGCCAAACAAACAACTTTATTTTGTGCTTGATATCGCTATAAACGTGCTTAGAAGCTTTCCATTTATTATTTTAATTATCGTGCTCTTTCCGGTCACAAAAATGATCGTAGGCACAAGCATCGGTACTACGGCTGCGATCGTTCCGCTAACTATTGGAGCGGCTCCATTTGTAGCAAGGCTCATTGAAAATGCACTAAAAGAGGTTGATAAAGGCATCATTGAAGCTGCTCAAAGCTTTGGAAGCTCGAAATTTCAGATCATCTTTAGAGTGATGTTTGTAGAGGCACTTCCTGGCATCATCTCGGCATTTACGCTAACTCTTATCGTAAATATCGGCTTTTCAGCGATGGCTGGTGCAGTTGGCGGTGGCGGGCTTGGCTCAGTCGCTATAAACTACGGCTATCAAAGATTTCGCCCAGATATCATGCTCTACACGGTGGTTATTCTTATCATTATGGTTCAAATTTTCCAAGTTTTAGGCAACTATCTCTATAAAATTTCAAAAAAATAGGACCACATTTTTATCTGATTTTAAGCTTTTTTTCTTAAAATTGCCAAATTAATTTTAGCTGAAAGGAAAAAAGATGAAATCAGATATGTGCCAGATGTGCCGCCTATTAAAAAACTCGTTGTCGAAAGACTAATCTCTAAGCACAAAATTTCTTTTTAAGTGCTTAGAACTAGCTTAAGCGCTTAAAAAGAAATTTAATCCTCTAGCTTAAATTTATCCTTTTTGGTGCTTGGCAAATTTTAAAAAAGGATAATAAATGAAAAAACTACTTCTCACTTCTTTAGTTGCTCTTGGTCTTAGTGTAAGTGCAAATGCAGCTGATAAATCAAAAACAATAATCGTTGGTGCTACACCTATTCCACATGCTGAAATTTTAGAGGTTGTAAAGCCTATTTTGGCAAAAGATGGCTACACACTTGAGATCAAAGAATTTAACGACTACACCACGCCAAACCTTGCGACAGAGGACGGCGACCTTGACGCAAACTTCTTTCAGCACCTTCCATATTTGGACGAATTTAACAAAAACAAGGGCACTCATCTTATAAAAACAGTTGGCGTTCACCTTGAGCCAATGGGAGTTTATTCTAAAAAGATAAAAGACATCAAGGATCTAAAAGATGGTTCGACTGTATCTGTCCCAAATGATCCGACAAATGAAAGCCGTGCTTTAGATATTCTTGCAAATGCTGGACTTATTAAGCTAAATGATAATCCACTAAAAACTCCGCTTGATATAGTTGATAACCCTAAAAAGCTTAAATTTGAAGAGATAGAGACTGCTCAAGTACCAAGAACGCTTGATGACGTTACTATTGCAGTTATCAACACAAATTACGCTCTAAATGCTAATCTTAATCCAGTAAAAGACGCACTTGTGCTTGAAAGCAAAAATAGCCCGTATGTAAACTACGTTGTAGTAAAGTCTGGCAACGAAAATAGCCCTAAAATAAAGGCTCTTGATAAAGCAATAAACTCATCAGAAGTTAAAAAATTTATCGAGATAAAATATAACGGCGCTATCCTTCCAGCATTTTAATTAAAAATTTAAATAAGCGACGTGGAAGCTTTTACCTTTTTAGCGTCGCTTAAACCAAAAAAAGGAAAAACAATGAAAATTATCAAACTTTTAACCGCATCTTTAGTTGCTCTAAGCCTTCACGCAGCTGACAAAGACCACACTATCACTGTTGGCGTCTCACCAGTGCCACACGCTGAAATTTTAGAATTTGTAAAACCAAAGCTAAAAGATAAGGGCTACGACCTTGTTATATCTGAAATTTCAGACTATTCGATACCAAATGTCGCTACAGAAGATGGCAGCTTAGACGCAAATTTCTTTCAGCATTTACCATATCTTGAGGAGCAAAACAAGGCTAGAGGCCTGCATCTTGTAAGCGTTGCAAGCGTGCACGTAGAACCACTTGGCTTTTACTCTAAAAAGATAAAAAACATAAAAGAGCTAAAAGATGGCTCAAAAGTGGCGATCGCTTACGATCCGTCAAATGGCAACAGAGCGCTTAGAATTTTAGAAAAAGCTGGTCTTATAGAGATCGATAAAAACGTAAAAGTTGCAACTGTAAATGACATAACTAAAAATCCTAAAAATTTACAATTTGTAGAGTTAGAAGGTGCTCAGATCCCAAGAACGCTTGATGATGTCGATATCGCTGCTATTAGCACAAATTTCGTCCTTGATCTTGGCATGAGCGTGGCAAAAGACGCACTTTTACTTGAAGATGCCAATAGTCCATACGCTAACATCATCGTCACAAGAGCTGGCAACGAGAACAATCCTAAGATCAAAGCTTTAGTTGATGCGGTGCTTAGTACTGATACTAAAAATTTCATCATCACTCGCTACAAAGGCGAGGTTATACCTGCATTTTAAAAACGGGGCGAGCTTTCGCCCTATTTTATTTCTACTTTCATCTTGTTTTAATAAGCTATAAACTCTCTTTATTTTTGTCAAAAAGCTTAAGCTATGCTTTGCTAAAATGGCTCACTTTAAAATTTTTCAGGAATTTAAATGCTGCATGATGTTATTGATTTTATAGTTGCGAGCGTAAGTAGCTGGGGTTATGCTGGCATATTTGTGATGATGTTTTTAGAAAGCTCATTTTTTCCATTTCCAAGTGAGGTCGCGATGATACCGGCTGGCTATTTGGCGCATAAAGGTGAAATGAGTTTAGTTTTGGCCTTTCTTGCAGGCACGCTTGGTAGCTTACTTGGAGCTATTTTTAACTATTATCTTTGCTACTTTTTTGGTCGCGAGATCGTTTTAAAATACGGCAAATTTGTGGGAATTACTCACGAAAAAATGGATAAATTTGAGGCATTTTTCAATAAACACGGCGAAATTTCTACATTTAACTCACGTCTGATTCCTGGCATTCGTCAATACATCAGCCTACCAGCCGGACTTGCTAAGATGAACATTTTTAGATTTTGCCTATTTACCTCACTTGGAGCTGGGATTTGGTGTGCTGTTTTACTTGGAGTCGGCTATTTTATAGGCTCAAACCCTGATAAACAGACACTTTTAATAATCACGATCGCTCTTTTAGCGGTGGTTGTAGTAATAAGTGTAGTCTATATAATAAAGCAAAGAAAAGGCTAAATACATATAAAAATATGTAAAATTTAGTGTATTTTTCTAAATTTTTACTTGTGATATTTAGTTAAATTTAACCTAGCAGATCGCCCTCATCTTCTCTAATCTAGCTAAATTTCTTGAAATTTTTTCTAGTTCGCTTTGCTCGTACATCTCGGCACCAGAGTAGAAAAATTTCACATTTGAAGTTAAATTTGCATTTGAAATTGTAAGCCCAAGCTCGCTAACAAGGCGGTTTATTGTCCCTTCGTTGCCATCAATTATACTTATATTTGGCGGCAAAATTTCTCTTAGGCTATCTTTAAAATAGTTAAAGTGCGTGCAGCCAAGCACTAAAAACCCAAATTTGCTTAGATCAAATTTGGCTAACTCTTCTTTTAGATATGATTTTACATTTTCGGTGTCAAATTCCCCATTTTCAGCAAAATTTACAAGGCGAGGTAGAGCGAGCAGCTCAGTTTTATCTTTTGCGTGTAAATTTGCGATCAGCTCTTTTAGTTTTGCACCATTTACGGTGACCGGAGTGGCTATGACAAGCGTTTTTAAGGCATCATCATGGCTTAAGTCATGAGCCTTTTTTACGGCTGGCTCCATGCCGATTATAGGTACATTTAAATTTGCTCTAAGCTCTTTTATCGCTACGCTTGTTGCCGTGTTACAAGCTACTACAACGGCGTTTGCACCATTTTCTATGAGAAATTTCACCGCATCAAAGCTAAATTTTAAGATATCATCCCTGCTTTTTTGTCCATACGGGACATTTTTAACGTCTGCGTAATATAAAAATTCATGCTCGCTAAGCTTGCTTAAAGCTTCATTTAAGACACTTAGTCCACCAAGTCCTGAGTCAAATATACCTATCTTCATGCCCTTCCTTAAAGCCTGCAATTATAGCAAATAATATCTTTGTAAGCCGTTTTTTATTATACTTTGGCACTTTTTAAACTTGGAGTTAAATTTTGGCAGTTGATAAGATCATTTTCTATCTTTGTTCGACTTTGATCGCTATAAGCATTATTTTTTCACTATCTTTGCCAGTTTTTACGGTTTTATTTTTTAATTACGACGAATTTCACTTTTTCATCCGCCAGTTTATTGTTGGTTGTATCGGAATTTTCATTATGTGGTGGCTCTCTAGACTTAATCCTGAAAAGACGCTTGTTTGGATAGGGTTTGGTCTTCTTATATCTTGCGGTATCGCCATGGGGCTAATGCATGCATTGCCAGCTTCAATGGTGACTGACGCTGGTGGTGCTAGACGTTGGATCAGGCTACCTGGCTTTTCGCTAGCTCCAGTCGAGTTTTTTAAAATCGGTTTTGTCTACTTCTTAGCTTGGAGTTTTACTAGAAAATTTAGTGAAGGCAAAAGGACCCTGCTAGATGAGATTAAGATACTTATGCCTTATATTATTCTTTTTGGTGTTGCTATCTTTCTTATCGCTGTTATGCAAAATGACCTTGGTCAAGTGGTCGTTCTGGCGCTTACATTTGTGACGATGGCGCTTTTTGCAGGAGCAAGTGCGAGACTTTTTAGTATCGGTATCTTAGGAGCTGCTTTTGTTATGACAGTAGCGATAATCAGCTCAGAACATAGAATCTTGCGTATAAAATCATGGTGGGGCACGATACAAAATATGGTGCTTTCTTTCTTGCCTGACAGCGTTGCAGATGTATTAAGAGTGGCTGATGCGCCAGAGCCATATCAAATTTCTCACTCATTAAACGCTATAAAGCATGGCGAATTTTTCGGCGAAGGGCTTGGCGCTGGCATCTTTAAACTTGGCTTTTTAAGTGAGGTTCATACTGACTTTGTACTAGCTGGTATCGCTGAAGAGGTTGGTGTATTTGGTATTTTGTGTATTGTAGCTATATTTATAACGCTACTTTATAGAATTTTTAGAATTTCAGCCAGAAGCGAAAATAAGGTCTATCATCTATTTACGCTTGGTGTCGGGCTTATCTTATCGTTTTCGTTTTTAATGAATAGCTATGGCATCACGTCGATCACGCCTATTAAGGGTATTGCTGTGCCATTTCTTAGTTACGGCGGTAGCTCCGTGCTTGCGATTTGTATCGGTATCGGCATGGTTTTGATGGTTAGTAAAAGGGCAAAATTATGATTGTTATTTGCGGTGGAGGTACTGGTGGGCATTTAGCTATTGCAAGAAGCTTTTGCGAGGAGCTAAATAGACGAGATATTAAGCCTATATTTATCGGCTCAACTAGTGGGCAAGATAAATTTTGGTTTGAAAATGACGAGAATTTTTTACAAAAATTTTTCTTACCAAGTAGTGGCGTAGTAAATAAGAGAGGTTTTGCTAAACTAAAATCACTAACAAATATTGTAAATCTTGCTCTAAAATGTAGAAAAATTTTTAAGCAAAATGACGTTAAGGCAGTCATTAGTGTTGGTGGCTATTCAGCAGCTCCAGCAGCTATTGCAGCCATTATCTCAAAAGTGCCGCTTTTTATCCACGAACAAAATGCTGTAATGGGCAAATTAAATAAAATTTTAAAGCCTTATGCAAAAGGCTTTTTTAGCTCTTATGATGAAGCTTCGCCCTACCCTTACCCTGTGGCAAAAAAATTTTTTGATAGTGTAAGAGTGAGAGAGGAGCTAAAGACTATTTTATTTTTGGGCGGCTCGCAAGGCGCAAAAGCGATAAACGAGTTAGCTATAAATTTAGCTCCATATCTTAAAGAAAAAGGCATAAATATAATTCATCAATGTGGTAAAAACGGCTTTGATGAACTTAAAAAAAGATATGATGAACTTGGCTTTAATGAAACGAATTTAGAAATTTTTGAATTTAGTAAAGAGATAGAAAATAAGATGAGCAAGGCTGACCTTGCCATATCAAGAGCAGGAGCTAGCTCGCTTTGGGAGCTTTGCGCAAATGCTTTGCCATCTATCTTTGTGCCATTTCCTTATGCTGCTGGCAATCATCAGTTTTATAACGCTAAATTTTTAAAAGATAAGGGCATTGCTGAAATTTGCTTGCAAAATGGAGAAATCTTAGACAAAGACGAAGTTATAAGAATGATAGAAAATTTTGATCTAAACAAAAGCAGTAAAGCTCTAAAAGAGATCCTTTTGCCAAATGGAGCAAAAGAGATAATTGATAAAATTTTAAACTAGCTCCTCGCCTATCGCACAAGCTTTTAGTTCTTTTAGCTCAAAGATCAAGTAGTGATAAATAAGCTCATTTGTATTTAAAATTTTTGCACTAAAGACTGGTTTTATCATAGTTATTATCTTATCAGTTATACCCGCGATCTCCACTAGCAAAAGCTCATCTTTGCGTTGCTTTGCAGCCTTAATACAATTATAAAAGAACGTATAAATTATCTTAAAATTTTGCAAAATGACATTTGAAACTATTCTAGAATGAATATGCAAAACATTATGTATACGCTCTTGTAGAGTATTTAGCTCCGCAAGTATTGATTTTATTTGAGTAGTGTCTGTTGTCCTAGAAAAGAGATTTTTCGCTTTATTTTTGTTTTGTATTTGATACTCTGCTACTAAAATTTCTATTATATTTAAAATGGCGACATGGCTTTCTTGTAAATTTTCATTTGCCTTAAAGCTCACACCGTTTTTCTCAATTTTATAATTTAAGCTTCTCTTTATCTGCTCCAAATAAGTACTAATGTTTTCATAATAGTCCTCTGTATTAAAGACGCTTTTAAAGAAATCGCTTTCACCTTTTAAATTTGTAAGCTTTTTTTTAAGTTCATCAGCATTTTTATTAAACTCGACAACCCCAACTGCCAAGCCGATCTCGTGCTCGCTATTTTGTTCTAATGCTGTCAAACTTTCTTTTAGTACTAAAATTTGTTTTTGAATATTTTGAAAATCCATTTTTTCTCTTTTAATTTTTTGCTTATTTTACTATAAAAATCATGAAGTTTGTCATTAAGAATTAAAAAGATGGTGCGCCCGAGAGAATTCGAATCTCTGACCTTTTGAACCGCAATCAAATGCTCTATCCAGCTGAGCTACGAGCGCACAAGAAAGTTAAGTCGAGATATTAGCCAAACTTTCCTTAAAGAAAAATTGTATTCATTTTAATTTTATAACTGTTTTAGTAAAATCCAATAAAAATAAAAGGAGCAAAGATGAATGATTTTTTCGATAGTTTAAAAGAGATAAAAAAAGAACTTACTAAAGAGCAAGGTGAGATCAAAAAAACTCAAAAAGAAGTCGTTTCTCATACAAAAGAAGAGGCGATCTCATATAAAGAAAATAAGCTAAAAAACGAATTTGCAGATTACATTAAAGGCCAAGATATAAGAAAAATATAAATTTGGAATGCTTATTGCTAAAACATGTAATATTTTATGTGGAGTAGGCAATGAAAGTTACGCAAACATTAGAATCTCTAAGCATTTTAACTGATAATGACGCTTTGTTTCGTGAGCTTAGAGATATGATAAGCAGAAATTTTACAAAAATTTTATCTAATAAAAATAAGGTTATTTCGTTTTACGAAGAGAGCGAGATCCCACAACGCAAGTGCTTTTTAAAATTTATAAAAAAACTTTATGAAAAGCAAAGTGATGATAAACTCGATATTCGTTTTGCAAACTATAAAACCATAAAGCTTGGCTTTGTTCAAAAAAATACCCTAACTCCAGTCATTAGCCTAAACGTAAATTTTGTAAAAAATGAAGTCAAATTTGAACTAAAAGATACACTTTGCAGAGATTTTGCTAGCTACATCAGCGAGAGTCTAGTAAAAAGCAATGTTACTTTTAGCAAAAATGATGATTTTTTAAATATCACCATCTCAAATGACAACGACATAAACACATTAAACAAACTGCTCTACAAAAGAAACTATCCAAAATTTAGCGTAAATTTTATCTATGATGAAAAAAACTACAAAGCCTTTAAACAAGGTATAAAAATAAAAAGCTCATCTAAATTTGTAAGCAGATTTTCTGTGCTTGCAAATTTGCTTGAGGAAAATTTTGAGATTTTAGGTTGCAAAAAAGATGATGACTTTGAAACTATCAGGCAGAGCTATCTTTCACTCGTAAATATCTATCACCCGGACAGACACGCCAACAAAAATCCTCTCATACAAGAAGAATATGCAAAGAAATTTAAAAATATTCAATCTGCTTATGAGGGCCTAAAACCATACTTTAAAAATCAAGAAAATTTTGTGATGGTTGGCTAGAGCACGGCTTGCCACAAGGGCTATTAAAGAGAGCGAAAATGAATGGTGAAATGTTTAATATATGCGCCATTATTGTTGCCGCAAAGCAGGCCATAAAGTCAAATTCTTCTATCCTATATAATGGCACTAGCTACGAAAATAGTATAAATTTTCACTTTCTCTCAGGCCATAGGGCAAATGGCGTAAATGAGTGGTTTGAGCACGCATTAAAGCTTGGATTAAGCGATGTAAGACTTACTGCAAATTTAACTGGCTCATCAGATGAACGTTTATTGCTTAGCTTTTCAAACTCTACCGCAAAATCGATCATTTGTATTTTTAAAGAGCACATAAGCTGCTTTGTGCCCTACTGGAAATACAACAAAGATCAAAGAGGCTGGGACATAATATATAAAGAAATTGGTCTTGAAAAAGATGTTAATTTAGAAAATTTTAGCGACAACACAAAGGCTTTTATGGCCATACTTACCAAGATAGCAGCCTTTGCAGATGAGATAGAGTGTGAGAATTTTGGTGAGTGTTTTCGCAGGGCATTAAAATCACTTAGATCTTCAAGCAATGATGACCAAAAGATATTTAATGCACCGCTTATGCCAAAGAAAAATTTAGCCCTTTTTGCTGCGGCAAGCTTGGCTGATGTCTTTGGCGGTATGGGCTCTTGGAACGACGATGCAGCGGGCATGGCACAATATAAAAAACGTGGTAAAGAGTACGAAGAGCTTAGTAACGAGCTTTTTACGCAGATGCGCAAGGCCATACTTTTTGCTGTAAATGAGTGGTAGTTAGCCGTTTATCTGATAGACTCTTTTTCGCTGACTTGAGCTGCCGATGTTTAGAATTTTGCGGTATTTTGTAATGGTTCGGCGAACGATTTGGATGTTAAATTTAGCTTGTATGAGCTCTTGGATTTTTAGATCAGAAAGTGGCTTTTTATGATCTTCGCCTTTAATAAGCTCTAGTAAAAATTCCTTTATCGCAGCGTTTGAGGTCTCCTCGTCAAAGCCAGTTGAAAAGAAATTTTTAAGTGCGACCGTGCCTCTTGAGCAGCTTAGATATTTATTTGCAATGGCTCTTGAGATGGTTGACGGATTGCGTCCAAGCTCGTCTGCTAGGTCTTTTAGCTTCATAGGCTTTATATCACCGCCCAAGAAGTAGTCATACTGATACTCAACTATCATGAGCCCTATTTTATAAAGCGTTGATTTTCTCATTTCAAGGGCATCTATGAGCTCGCTCGCCTCTTTTATGCGCGAGCTTACAAAGGCCTCTTTTTCGTCTAATCCCTCGGTATCAATCAAAATTTCTGGATAGTAATCGTCATTTATCTGCACACTCACACCACTACTAGTGCTTAGTACGAATATGTCAGGTACTTTTTGACTAGCCTCTTCTAGATACTCAATAGCTGGTGGATTTTTAAATTTTTTTATGATCTTTAGCGCATCGTCATAAAATTTGAGCTTTCTAAGCTTTTCTATATTTTCAAAATTTAAGATGATCTTTCTTGTGCACTCTACGATCTCTTCACTCACCTCTGCCTCGCCAAGCTGAAACAAAAAGCTCTCTTTCACATCTTTTGCGCCCACTCCACATGGCTCAAGGTAGGCAAATCTCGCCCTAACCCGCTCTACTTCGCTCTCATTAAAGCCAGCAAAAATTTCATCATCATAAGAAAAATAGCCCTCATCATCCAAGCACTCAATGATCTTATATGCGATATCTTGAGACTTTTGCGTGGGAAAAAGTGGCGGATTGATTTGACTAATTAGCTTTTCATAGAGGCTTTCTTTGTAAATACTTAAAGCCTCGATACTCTCAGTAACAGAATTTCTACTGACCTGCTCAAAAAAATTTCGTTTTTTTTCGCTTTTTTCTAAATTTTTATGTTCAATCGTGGCAAATGGATTGTCTTTTATAAAAGGTTCAAGCGTCTCTTTTAGCTCATCAAGCCCACTTTGAAGGATGGGAAGCCAGCTTCGCAGTGTTTGGTTTAGTTTGATCTTTGGCGCTAAAGTTTGCTTTTGCCTTAGCATCATCTACTCAAGTAGCTTAAATTCTTCGCCAAGATAGTGCGTTCTAACGAGCTTGTTATTTGCTACTTCGCTCGCACTGCCACTTGCTAGAAGCGAGCCGTCTTTGATGACATAAGCTCTGTCACAAATAGCTAGCGTCTCACGAACGTTGTGGTCGGTTATCAAAACGCCGATACCTAGCTTTTTAAGGTCTCTAACAATACTTTGGATGTCGCTAACTGCGATAGGATCGACGCCTGCAAATGGCTCATCAAGCAGCAAAAATTTTGGCTTTATGATGAGGCTTCTAGCTATCTCACAGCGTCTACGCTCGCCACCACTTAGGCTAACACCCTTTCTTAGGCGAATAGGCTCGATATTTAGCATATTTAGCATCTCATTTACTCTTTTTGCTATCTCTTCTTCGCTTTGATTTAAAATTTCAGCCCCAAGAAGTAAATTTTCTTCGACACTTAGCTCTTTAAATATGCTTGACTCTTGCGGCAAATAGCCAATACCAAGGTGTGCCCTTTTGTGAAGCGGAACATTTGTGATCTTTTCGTCATTTAAAAAAACATCTCCGCTAGTTGGCGAGATGAGCCCACAGATCATATAAAAAGTAGTCGTCTTTCCAGCACCATTTGGTCCAAGAAGCCCCACCACCTCGCCACTATTTACCTCTAAAGATATGCCTTTTATGATCTCACTTTTCTTAATCGTCTTTTTTAGATCTTTTACTTCTAGTTTATGCACTTATAACCTCGTATTTTCTGCCATTTTTGCTAGGAGAAATTTTTATCATCGTATAGCTCTCGCCGTTTTTCTTTAAAGCTTTTTCTAAATTTTCATCGCCCCACTCTACCAAGTGAAGTCCCTCTTCAAATAAATTTTCAAAAAGACCATTTTTGGCCATCCCATCAAATCCGATCTGATAGATGTCGTAGTGGTAGATATCTTTACCATAAATTTGCATCAATGAAAATGTCGGCGACGTCACGCTCTCTTCTATCCCACAAGCCTTAATGATCGCCTTTACAAGCGTCGTTTTGCCACTTGCTAGATCGCCACTTAGTAGCACCACTCCACTTTTTGGCAGCACCCTCACAAGCTGATCTAGCTCATTTTCTAAAAGCTCAAAAACCATCAAAGCTCTTTCACGTATTCGCTCTGAGCGCTTTTTGGTATGCTTTTTGTAGTTGGTATCGCTAGCACCTCATATTTCGCCTCACGAGCTAGAAATTTGATGGTGATAACATCGCCGATCTTTACATCTTTGGCCGCTTTTGCCTGCACGCCATTAATGCTCACAACGCCGCTTTTGCACATATCTTCGCTAACAGCACGCCTTTTGGTGATATTTACTACGTTTAAAAATTTATCTACTCTCATGAGACGAATTTTAACAAAAATAGCCTTAAATTTTTAATCCTTCAGATATTTTAAAAGCTCTTTTAAATTTAGAGGTATGACGCTGCCATGCGTCTCATTTTTAAAAAGCTCAAAGTGAGAATTTATGCCACTTTGCTTTAAAATTTGAGCTAGATCGCTTGTTTTTAAAATGCCAGGTTTGTTGGTTTTACCTTTTCTTTTTTCAAATTCGCCAACGCTAAGAAAAACAAATTTAGCCTTTAGTTTCTCTTTAAATTTACCTTCACTCACGTTTTGTTTTAATATCTCAGACTCGCCCCACCAAAGAGATGGCGAAGCGATAAAGAAATTTGAAAATACGCCCTCATTTTTAAGCAAGGCATAAAGTGTAAAAAGCCCACCAAAAGAGTGTCCATAAAGGCTTTTTTGACTGCCCTGCACGTTAAATTTCTCATCAATTAGTGGCACTAAATTTCTAGTTAAAAAGTGGTAAAACGCATCAGCGCCACCACCTTTGCTAAACTCCTCGCCCTTTGCCTTTGGCGTGAGATCTCTTGTGCGTTTTTCTACTTCGTAGCTTTTGTTGCTGTCATATCCTATTCCTATTATTAGTGGGGCAAAAGAGCCATCAAATTCATTTAATATCATGTTGAACTGGGCATTTGCATCCAGTAGATAGAGCACATTTTTAAATTCTTTTTGCCCTTTCAGCTTGGCTGTGAAAATTTTATAAATTTCATCATTTGTGCTCATTTTAAAGGTTGAAATTTCAAATTTACTAGTAGCTTTTTGGCTAAGTGGATCAGGCGTTTGGCTTGGTCCTGCGTGCAAAGTCTGTGCCACACCAAGCGTAAAAAGCAAAAATTTAAACGCTCTTACCATTTTGCAGCAACCTTAAACCAAAATCTCCTACCCTCTTGCGGATACCAGTAGTAGTTGCCGTCGTCTGCTAGCGCCTCATCGTATCTTACTTTATCAAATATATTGTAGGCATTTAGGCTAAGTGTTAGGTGTTTATTTGCATCCCAGCTTACACCTGTATCAAATGTGAGTAAATTTTTGTCATTTTCACTCACTTTGTTGCCAGGGCCAAATTTCACGCTAGTAAGCTTACTCTCATAGTTTGTGGTGAAGAATGTTTTTACGCTCTTAATTGGCTTATAAGCAAGTGTTGCATGAAATGCGTGCTCTGGCGTTGCTGTAAGGCTTTTTGCATCAAGTCTACCAAGATTTGTCTCACTAAATTTTATAGGGCCTCTTGGCGTATTTATCGTTGGGTTGCCAGTTTTTATCTTTGACTTATTATAGGTGTAGTTTGAGCTTAGATTTAGATTTGAAAGAACGTCATAGTCTCCGCTTAACTCCACTCCCCAAACAGTTGCACCTTCTATGTTAAAGTAAGTTCCCCAGCCAGGACAATTAACGTGTGGTGCACCTGCGCAAGTGCCAAAGGCAGGAATTTTATTGACGTTACTGCCATCAGTGTCTAAGATCTTATCTTTAAACTCATTTCTAAAAAGCGTTACCGAGCCTCTAAAATCAGCCTGATTGTCATAATATGCACCAACTTCGTAAGTTATACTTTTTTCTGGCTTTAGATCTTTGTTTCCAAAATCAACTATTCTCCAAGCATTTTGAATAGTGCCTACTTCTGGGGAGATTTGATTGACATTTGGCGTTTTATAGCCAGTTGCTACGCCACCTTTTAAGCTTAGCGTATCTGTGGCATTATAGACTAGGTAGGCTCTTGGCGAGAGGTGGTTACCAAAAAATTCGTTGTGCGTGAGCCTTGAACCAAGCGTTAAAAATAGCTTCTCTTCTAAAATTTGCCACTCATCCTCGATAAATCCTGCATGCTCGCTCATCGAGTAGGTCTTTGGATCTTTTAAGCCGTTTCTTGAGGCGTTTGAGACGATGAAGGTCGTGCCGACATTTTGTTTGCTAAAGTCATAGCCAAAAGTTAGAGTGTGTGCGCCAAAAAACGTTGTAAATTTAGAGTTAAAGTTGTGATTTTTGGCTTTTGCTGGTATAAATTTGTCAAAAAGGCTCGTTCTTTGCGTCTCATCATAAATGTAGCTGATATCGGCATTTAGGCTATCAAATTCACCAAGATAGCCCACGCCATAGCTCTTTTTCTCGTAGTCATAATTATCTAATGGTCTTTTTCTTGGGTCTGGATCGGCTGATTTGCCAACCGTTTTTGAATAATCATGCCTTTCGTTTGAGCCAAGGATAAAAAATTTATTATGTTCATCTGGCGTGATCCAAAGCTTTGCACTTAAATTTCTCTTATCGCTCTTTTGATAGCCACCGATGTAGCCATCTTCATCTCTTAGCTTTTTATAACCCCAAAGCTGAAGCGCAAAAAGGTCTTTATAAAGAGGTAAATTTAGATAAAAGTCGCCTTGCCTACCATCACCTATGCCTTTGTGAGTGTTTATCGTGGTTGAGATGCCGACATTGCCACTAAATTTTGAAAAATCCTTTTTAGTGATGATATTTATCACGCCACCAACTGCGTCGCTACCATAAAGCGAGCTCATAGGACCACGGATGACCTCTATACGCTCGATCGCTTCAGCTGGTGGAATGAAATTTGAGTTCATATCCCCTGCTCCGCCCTTTGGATTTGCGCTGCTTGAATTTACTCTTTTACCATCAATTAAAACTAGCGTTTGAGACTTCTCCATGCCACGTATCGAGATACCGCTAGCTGCCCCGTCTTCGCCGCCAACGACATTTACGCCTGGTACCTTTTGAGCGATTGAGTGAAGTGAGGTAAAGCTATCTTTTGTAAGCTCATCGCCACTTATCACGCTTATGCTCGCGGGTGCTTCTTTGATCTGCTGCGAAAAGCCACTCGCACTTACTACAACGCCATCAAGCCTTGTTTCGTTATTGTCTTTATACTCTGCTCCAAAGAGCGAATTTGCCACGCAAGCGCTAAGGCAAATGGCAATAAATTTTGTTTTTCTCACGACTATCCTTTTAAAAATTTAATTTGAAAAAGTTTGAAATTTAACAAAGTATCTTTTAAAACAATATTAATTATCATAATTTTAAATAGTAATCTTTTTTATAAAATTTTCTAAGAAAAAACTTACATTATTTATTAAATTAGTTTATTAAAAATTAATCAATTTAGGCTAAAATACGACCATTTTAACAAAAGGAAGAGCTATGAAAAAAGACGTAAAAAAAGTGGTTTTAGCATACTCTGGCGGACTTGACACAAGCATCATTTTAAAATGGCTTCAAGATGAATATAACTGCGAAGTAGTCACATTTACAGCTGACATTGGCCAAGGCGAGGAGCTAGAGCCTGCACGCAAAAAAGCCCTAGCACTTGGCGTGAAGCCTGAAAATATTTTTATTGAAGATTTAAGAGAAGAATTTGTACGTGATTATGTATTTCCAATGTTTAGAGCCAATGCAGTATACGAGGGTGAGTATCTGCTTGGCACATCGATAGCGCGCCCACTAATAGCAAAACGACAAAGCGAGATCGCAAGGCTTGTTGGCGCTGATGGCGTGAGTCACGGAGCAACAGGCAAAGGCAACGACCAAGTTCGCTTTGAGCTTGGATACTACGCACTTGGCGATAATCTAACTATCATCGCTCCATGGCGCGAGTGGGATCTAAATAGCCGTGAAAAGCTCTTAGCATACGCTGAGAAAAACGGCATAGATATCACCAAAAAACCAGGCAAGAGCCCATACTCAATGGACGCAAATTTACTTCACATCAGCTACGAAGGTCTAGTGCTTGAAGATCCGAGCCACGCACCAGAAGATGATATGTGGAGATGGAGCGTTGACCCTAAAAATGCCCCAGATAAGAGCGAAATCATCGAGATCGGCTACGAAAAAGGCGATCCGGTTAGCATAAATGGCAAAAAAATGAGCCCAGCTGAAATTTTAACCGAGCTAAACCGCCTTGGGGCAAAACACGGCATCGGCAGACTTGACATAGTAGAAAACCGCTCAGTTGGTATGAAGAGCCGCGGCTGCTACGAAACTCCAGGTGGCACAATAATGCTAAAAGCTCACAGAGCGATCGAGAGCATCACGCTTGACCGTGGTGCTGCTCATTTAAAAGATGAAATCATGCCAAAATACGCCGAGCTAGTCTATAACGGCTACTGGTGGTCACCTGAGCGAAATATGCTCCAAGCGCTCATCGACAAGAGCCAAGAGCACGTAAATGGCTCTGTAAAAGTTGAGCTTTATAAAGGTAATGTGATCATCCTTGGCAGAAACAGCAAAGATGATAATCTATTTAGCGAGGCGTACTGCACATTTGAGGAAGATAGCGTTTATGATCAAAAAGATGCAGAGGGATTTATCAAACTAAATGCGCTTCGCTTCATCATCGCACGTAAAAATGGGCGAAAATTTGACTAAAAAATAAAATTTAAAAAGGAAAGAAATGAAAGTATTATTAATAAAAGATGTAAAAGCACTTGGTAAAGCTGGCGAGATAAAAGAGGTAAAAGACGGCTATGGCAATAACTTCTTAATCGGCAAAGGCTTTGCAAAAGCAGCTACTCCAGATGTCCTACGTCAATATGAAGCAGCTCAAAAAAGAAAGGCCGAAGAGCTAAAATACGAGATCGCAAATTTAGAAAAACTAAAAGAAGAGCTTGCAAAAGTGACAGTCGTCATCAAAAAAACACTTGGCGCAAATGGCTCGCTTTTTGGCTCAGTTTCAAAAGAGGAGATCGCGGCAGAGCTTGAGAAAACGCATCATTTAGTTGTTGAGAAAAAAGCGATCGATATGGACGCTCACCTAAAAGCAGTCGGCCTTTATGACGTTCATGTAAAGCTTGGACACTCGATAAATGCGAGCTTGAAGGTTGATGTGCAAGGAGAGTAGATGTTTCATGCAACAACCATCTTAGCCTACAAAGGCAAAAACAAATCAGTCATCGGCGGCGACGGACAGGTGAGCTTTGGCAACACCGTCTTAAAGGGTAATGCCGTAAAAATTCGCAAAATTCACAACGGCAAAGTCCTAGCTGGCTTTGCTGGCAGTACTGCAGACGCGTTTAACCTCTTTGATATGTTTGAGAAAAATTTAGAGCATACAAAGGGGGACTTGCTAAAGGCGGTGATAGAATTTAGTAAAGAGTGGCGCAAAGACAAGTATCTAAGAAAGCTTGAAGCGATGATGCTTGTCCTTGATAGGGATAAAATTTTCTTACTTAGTGGCACTGGAGATGTTGTCGAGCCAGAAGATGGCAAGATAGCAGCGATCGGAAGTGGCGGCAACTACGCTCTTTCAGCGGCCCGTGCCTTAGATAAATTTGCTGATATTGATGAAGAGGAGTTGGTTAAAGAGAGCCTCAAGATCGCTGGCGAAATTTGCATCTATACAAATACAAACATCAAAACTTATGTTTTAGAATAAGAGAGAAAATGAACTTAACACCAAGAGAAATTGTTAAATTTTTAGATGACTATGTGATCGGCCAAAAGGACGCCAAAAAGATCATAGCGATCGCACTTCGCAACCGCTATCGTCGCATGAAGCTTGAAAAGAGCCTGCAAGATGACATCATGCCAAAAAATATCTTGATGATTGGCTCAACTGGCGTTGGTAAAACAGAAATCGCAAGGCGTCTTTCAAAGATGATGGGGCTGCCATTTATCAAGGTAGAAGCTAGTAAATACACTGAAGTTGGCTTTGTAGGTCGCGATGTCGAAAGTATGGTAAGAGACCTTGCTATGGCCTCATATAATCTCGTTAAAAATGAGCAAAGCGAAAAGAATCAAGATAAGATAAACGCCTACATCGAAGAAAAGATCGTCTCAAAGCTACTTCCTCCACTTCCAAAGGGTGCTAGCGAAGAAAAGCAAGCTGAGTACTCTAAGAGCTACGATAAAATGCTAAATAGACTAAGAAATGGTGAGCTTGACGAGCTAAGTATCGAGATCGAAGTGCAGCAAAATCCTCTTGAAGCTGGCTCAAACGTGCCACCTGATATGGCTCAGATGCAAGAGAGCTTTATAAAAATAATTGGCATCGGTGGTAAAAACATCAAAAAAGAGATGAAGGTAAAAGACGCTAAAAAAGCCCTTCAAAGCGAGGCAAATGATAAAATTTTAGACCTTGAGAGCGTAAAAACAGAGGCTTTAAGAAGAGCTGAAAACGAGGGCATCATCTTTATAGACGAGATCGATAAAGTAGCCGTTGGCTCAGGTAGCTCAAACAGGCAAGACCCTAGCAAAGAAGGTGTACAAAGAGACTTACTGCCAATAGTTGAAGGCTCAAATGTAAATACTAAATTTGGAAATTTAAAGACAGACCACATTTTATTTATCGCAGCTGGCGCTTTTCACATAAGCAAACCAAGCGATCTCATTCCAGAGCTACAAGGCCGTTTTCCACTAAGAGTCGAGCTTGATAGCCTTGATGAAGACGCGCTTCATCAAATTTTAACTCAGCCAAAAAATTCGCTTTTAAAACAATACATCGCCCTACTCTCAACCGAAAATGTTGAGCTAGAATTTGACGATGAAGCGATAAAAGAGATAGCAAGGATCGCTCATGTAGCAAATGAAAAGATGGAAGATATCGGTGCTAGACGCCTTCACACAGTGATCGAGCGCGTGATAGAAGATATCAGCTTTGAGGCTAGCGAAAAGAGCGGCGAGAAGATAAATGTGACAAAAGAACTCGTAAAAGAGCGCCTAAAAGACGTGGTCGAAGATCAAGATCTAGCGAGGTATATACTTTGAAATCGGGCTTTGTTAGCATCATAGGACGCACAAATGCTGGCAAAAGCTCATTTTTAAATGCGCTACTAAACGAAAAGATTGCCATCGTTTCACACAAGCAAAATGCAACTCGCAGAAAGATAAATGGCATCGTGATGAATGGTGAAGATCAGATCATATTCACCGACACACCGGGACTTCACGAGAGCAACAAGGCGATAAATCAACTGCTAATTAGCCAAGCTATAAAATCGATGGGGGATTGCGATCTAATCGTCTTTTTAGCGCCTATTCATGATGACACAAGCGACTATGAGAAATTTCTGGCACTAAATCCTGAAAAACCACATATTTTAGTTCTGACCAAAGTCGATGAGAGCTCAAACGCTAAAGTATTAGAAAAGATCACCCAATATCAAAAATTTCAAGATAAATTTACAGCTTTGCTTACCTTTAGCACCAAGCAGCCAACCTATAAAAAGCCGCTTCTTGATGAAATTTGTAAGCTTTTGCCAGAGCATGAGTATTTTTACGATCCGGAATTTCTTACTCCGACAAATGAAAAAGAAATTTTTAGAGAATTTATACTTGAAGCGATCTATGAAAATTTAAGCGATGAGATCCCATATCTTAGCGATGCGATCATAAAAAGCGTAAAAGAAAAACCTGGCATAACTGAAATTTATGCGAGCATCATCACTGAGCGTGAAATTCATAAAAGTATGATCATCGGTAAGAATGGTGAAACGATAAAACGAATAGGAATTTTTGCAAGAAAGTTAATACAAAATTTAACCGGAACAAAGGTCTTTTTAAAGCTCGATGTAATCGTTAAAAAAGGCTGGAGTAAAGAAGAAAAGAGCCTTAATAAAATAATTGGATATTGATTTTTTATTTTAAAAATATTAAAATACAGCCCAATTAGAGCATTATGAGGTAAATTTTTATGTTAAAGCTTAGAAAAATTAACGATAATCCAATCGTTACGCTAGATCCTTATGAATATGAAGGTTTTAGATTTTCTAATAGCAATGTCGATACGCTAAGTCTTTCAAAGAATATTCTAAAGCGAGACTTTTTTATATCTTACATCGAGTACAAAGATATAATAACAGCTACCATAAACATCTCAAGAACAATAGATGATGAGGATATTGAAAACAATATCTCTATCAAAATTTACGAAGAGCTCTCTCTTGATCCTGCGATTGACTATAAAATAGTTTATTTTGAAAGCAATGTTGAAAAAGAAGATAGAATTTTTAATGTTTTTATTGCTACAAACGAAACTATAAATAAAATTTTTAAAAATATTTCTAAAAGAGCGCCTTTTATAGATTATGTCGTTGTAGAGCCACTTTTATATAGTGCTATATATAAAAAAGGCTTGCTTCCTAGCACTCAGAGTGATTGTTTTTTGACATTTAGGGCCGATGAAGCATTTATAAGCATTTATGTAAATGGAGAATACCTTACATCAAGAGGTTTAAGATACACACTAAATTATCTAAAAGATAAATTTATAGAGCAAAGTGGCGAAAGAGTAAGCCTAGTAAGCTTTTTGGATATCCTAAAGACAAGAGGACTTTTAGATAGCAATGAAGAAGGCTTTAGCTACGATCTAAATACTGTTTTTGAGGACTATATATTTTACGTAAATGACACGATAAATGTTGTCAATAGAATTTATAGCATAAATATAAAAAATATCTATATTGACTGCGACTATAAAATAGAGCGTTTTGAAAAATTTATCAATACAAAGCTCGGCACAAATGCTACGAAATTAAATACAAGCACTGTAATAAATTCTAAAAATTTAGCCATTAGTGAACGATATAACATGATGGCTTTGTATGCAAATTTTTATAAAAAAGAGGCCTTTAATGCTGATTTTAACTTCTCAAATTTGCTTAGACCTGATCCATTCACAAAAAGAAAAAGTGGTAAATTTATACTGACATGTGCTGCTGCTTTTTGCCTAAGCATGTCCTATCCACTTTATAATTATATAGCTGGCAGTATTTTAGAGGCAGATTCGCAAAGACTAAGCGATGAGCTTGATGTGCTTAATGCACAAGCAGAACAAATAAGAAGTACTCTTGAAAGACTAAAAAAAGAGCAAAATGATATAAAAGGATTAACTGACAAAGAGGAAGAGAAGTTAAATTTTAGAAAAGGGTTGCTTCAAGAAATTGAAAATAAAAAAGATCATTACGTAATGAAAGGTTTAAATCTTTTTGAGATTACCGATATGATAAACAACAATAGCATTTTTATAACAAATATTAAAAACAACGATAAAAATTTAACAGTAACAGTTGTTAGCGATAATGAAAAAAGGATTACACAGCTAATAAAAGATATCAGCAAGATGCCTAAATATTCAGTAAATACAAAAAAAATTAAAGAAGATAGGCAAAACAACGAGTATGAAAGCAATATAAGTATAGAGATTAGACAATGAGACAAGACGTTTTAAGTAAAATAGATAAGTATTTTGACGCAAAAAAACAAAGCGAAACAAATATAATTTTTTTGGGTTCAGCTTTAATTATTATTTATATTGTTTATATGCTTTGCTTTGATCCGTCGCAAGATTTTTATGATGAAAGATTTAATTCGCATACTAAAATTAGCAATGATCTTTCAAGAACAAGAGATTATTTAAGATCGACCAGCTCACCTAGCGGGGATAAAAATTTTAAAATAAATGAAGAGTCCAAAATACTTGAAACGCTTAAAGGCAAATACTCTAGTGTTTTAAATTTTAATGCTCATTTTGATTCAAAGCTAAAAGAACTATCGTTTTTATTATTTAACGATCAAAATTGGGCAAATTTTTTAGACAACATCGTATCTTTAGCAAAGCAAAATAATATAAAAATTTTAGAATTAAAAAGTGATATAAAAGAGCCAAATTTCCAAAAGATTGAGCAAATTTTAAATATTGACTTGACATTTTTGGGAGGTTTTAAAGATATGCTTTCATATATAAATGGCCTTGAAGAATCAAAGCTAGTAGTTGATCTTCATAAAATGGATGTAAATTCTACCCAAAAAGAGCTTGGCGCTAAGATCTCAATATCTGTTTGGGGGATGAAATACTAATGAAAATAAAAATTTTATTGGCTTTTTTATTTTTAAATATTGCTTTTGCTAATCAGCTTCAAGAGGAAATGGACTCTTATGATAAAATTTTTGAAAAAATAAAGGAAAAAAGAAGCGGTCTTAGTGATATTGAGCTTTCGAGCATAAAAAATCCTTTTAAGCAAGAACCTATCAAGACGGTAACAGATCAAAATTTATCAATTATCACTCAGGCTTCAAAAGGGCTTAGTTTAAAAGCAATTTTATTAAACAAAGCAAATATTGATTCCAAATGGTATGCTGTCGGTGATATTGTTGATGGTTACAAAATAGCCAACATTACTAGAAACAGTGTTTTTTTAGTAAAAGGCGATGAGAAACAAGAGCTAATTTTAAAAAATGGAAGTAAAAATGTTGAGATTAAGATTAAATAAAATATTAATAATGGGTGCACTCATTTGCTTAAATATGAATTATGCTAGTGCTAATGAGAGTAGTTGTTTAAGCAAGAATTTTAATATGAAAATTTCAGATGATGTTGCGCTAGTAGATGTGTTAAATCAGCTTTCAGAGATGTGTAACTTTAGTATTGTTGCAAAGGACACTTATAGCAAAACAGAGCTAAAAGATAAAGTTTTTGGCGTTAATATCAGAAATATGAGTCTTAGCGAAGTTTTTGACCTACTTTTAAGTGAGAAAAATTTAAGCTACGAGTTTTCAAATAATGTATTAAAAATTTCATCTTTAAAAACTCAAATTTTTAAACTAGATTATATAACTTCTATTAGAGAAGGAACTGCTGTCACCCAAGCTTCAGTGGATGCCACTCCATCTGAAATTTCTAGTGGTTCAAGTAGTAGCGATAATTCCCAAGATGATAGTTCTCAAGGCTCAAGCAACCTTATAAAAACTACTGAAAGGTTTGACTTTTGGGAAAAACTAGATGCTGAGCTTAAAGCTATTTTAAATAATAGTAGCGAACATATCACAGCGCCTGATCCTATCATAAATCAAAATGCGGGCCTTATCACTGTTACGGCCACTCCTTCTCAACTTAAGCGAGTCGAAAAATATATAGATGAAATGCAAAAAAGACTAAAAAAACAAGTAATTATTGATGTTTCTATTATCTCAGTTGAATTAAATAATGAATATAAGCAAGGCGTCGATTGGAGTAAATTTGAACTTGGATTTAATACATACATTGGTAATTCAAGAAATAATCCGAGCTCAAGTGCTACTTGGACAAATAAAGGAAATAGCCTAAGTGATGGATTTGGACGTACATTAAATATCGCAGCTAATTTAAATTTTAGCCTTGATGGAATGATAAATTTTCTTGAGACAAATGGAAAGACAAAGGTTATATCAAGCCCAAAAGTAACAACACTTAATAATCAACAAGCACTAATCTCAGTTGGCGATAACATAAACTACCGTGTTCAACAAAAGACCGATAATGGAAACAGCAATAGTGATAGGCTGACAACTACTTATAAACAATACTCTGTTTTTATAGGCATATTATTAAATTTATTACCAGAAGTTTCTGATAATAATAAAATCATGCTTCGAATCAATCCATCACTTAGTAACTTTAAATACGCTGAAGACGACACAAGACAAAATGCGTTAAGAGAGATTGCTCCAGATACAGTACAAAAGAAGCTTTCAACTGTTGTTCAAGTTGATAGCGGTGATACTATTATTCTTGGTGGATTAATAGGTCAGACAAAGGGTAAAAATAATACTTCTGTACCTCTTCTTTCTGATATCCCCCTTATAGGTGGTGTCTTTAAAAGTACAAGAGACAATATAAAAACAACAGAGCTTATATTTGTCATCACTCCTCATGTGGTTGATTTTGACAAAAAAAAGTCACTTAATCAATCATTAAAAGACTTAGGTTTTTCTAAAACGATCTATGAATAACAAGAATATTTATACAGATATAAAAGATATCTTTATCAACGAAGATGAAGTAGCTGATTTTGTTAACCTAGATAACTCAATCACTTGTTACAATAAGATCGTCTCGGCTCTAAAAAAGCCATTAAAGCTTATACTTTTTTATGGCAAGCCTGGTAGTGGAAAGACCTTTTTGTTAAATAAGATAGCCTCTGATCTTCAAAAGGATAAAAAATTAATTTTTTTCCCGCATCCTTTTTTTAGCGAGGCTACTTTTATAGAAGCTCTTTGTGAAGATATATACGGAAATAAGCTTGATAATATAAATAATTTTGAAAGTTTTGTTGCACACTACTCAAAAGAATTTAAAAATAAAGATGAAATTTTACAAAACCAAATAGTCGTTATCTTGGATGAAGCGCAACTTTATCCTACTGAATTGATCGAAAAAATAAGGCTGATGGCCGATACAAGATTATTTAAATTTCTATTTACGATTCATAAAACTGAAAATGAAGATGTGTTAGCAAAGGACTATTTTCAAACTAGAATTTGGGAGAGTATAGAGCTTGGAAGTGCAAACACGAATGAAATCATAGTTTATTTGCAAAGAAAAATAGGACAAAAAGGCTACGATAAATACCTAAATTTTCAGAAAAAAGACTATGACAAAGCCTATGAGCTTTGTTGCGGAAATCTACGCACACTAAATAAAATTATGTATAAATTTTATGAAATTTGTGAATATTACGAACAAAATCAGCCATCAAAATTAAGTAGCGAGGACGCAAATATTAAAATTTTGACAATGTCTGCACTTGATACAGGAATAATTCATGCTTGAATTACAAGAAATTCAAAGGCTAGAAAAGCTCTATGAAGAGTACGAAAAAAAGAATAAAAATAGCCTTTTAAAATTGTTGTCACATAAAAAGCTAGGTCTTTTGATAATTACGATCTTGCTAATTGCTTTTATCTTTGGTATTTTTTTATTTTTCTCAAACGCCAAAAACAAAAAAGAGACAACCAATACTCCAACTTTAATTGAGAAAAATTTGACAATACAAACAGATATAAAAGAAAAAAATATAACCTTTGCTGAAACTAATGTCAGCAAAAATATTTTAGAAGATGGCAAACAAAAAAGCGAGCAGGCAAAAGAGAGATTTGAATCAGATAAGAAGCAAGATGAGCTTGCCGAGAAAATAGCCAAAAAGCTAGAACAATCTATAAAGCTAAATGAAGACAATAAAGAGCAGGCATCAGATAAAAAACAAAGAAGTAGTGGCGGTTGGCTAAAGCTAAATTTACCAACTGAAAATGAAAATATACAAAATGAACAGCCTCTACCAAATGAAGAGATAATAGAATTAGAACCAAAGGCAAAGCCAAAAATTGATATTCAAATTTCAAGTGAAAACAATGAAATTTCTATGCTAAAAGAAAATTTTAATAAAAGCAAAAATCCAGAAATCGCCCTTAAAATAGCAAGAAAATGCTATCAAGATAAAAGATATATCGACACTATAAAATGGGCACTATCAGCAAATAATTTAGATAGTAGCATTGAGGAGTCTTGGGTCATGTTTGCTAAGGCAAAATATATGCTAAAACAAAAAGATGATGCCTTGCGCGCATTAGAAGAATATAATAAAAATAAAAATAAGCCAGAAATAAATGAGCTAATAAATAAGATAAAAAGTGATACGTTGTGAAATTTTTACTTGTTATATTTTTATCATTAAATGCCTTTGCACTTGGGGCGGCTGACATTAAAAGTTATTTTGAAAAAGCTGAATATCCTAAAATTTGTAATCAAAAAATACAAGATCTTTTAAAAGATTCACAAAATGAAGAATTTCTTAATATCTTTGGCATATCTTGCTTAAAAACAAATGATATAGATAGGCTCGCTCTTCCAGCAAGCAAACTATCAAAAACACAAAGTTCAAGAGAGAATGCAGCATATTTTGCTGATATATTGCTTAAAAAAAAGCTATTGCTTCATGCTATCTTGGATGGGGCTGATATAAGCTATATTAGGCTTCCAAAGAGCGATTACATTCTTTCATTTATATTTGATAAATTTGTCAAAAAAGAATACGTTGAGGAGCTTGGCGTATTTATTTTTGAAGAGCCAAATTCAGATACAAGATATGAGCTTAGTGCAATCGCTGGCTCAAATTTTGCAAAAATGATTTTAAAAATTTTTAAAAATGACGATCTTACTTCGCAGATTGAATATAGATAAAGAGAAGAGATGAATAATTTAGAAAATTTAACACTTAAAACATTAGAGCAACTTAATAAACTAAATGATGAGCAAATTTTAAAGATTATAGAGATAAAAAAGATAAACGAAAAAAGTCTTTTGGCTATTTTGCTTGAAGAAAATATGCTAGAAGAAGAGATTTTTTTTGAAATTCTATCTGATATTTATAGAAGAGGACACACTGACATTGATGAAATTTCGACTAGTCTTCAGATAGATCAAAAGCGCTTTATTCAATATGTATGTGATAAATTTAAAATCACATTTTTTGATCTTGATGATATAGATATCGACTACCGTATCAGTGAAAAACTAAGCACCTCGCAGCTAAAATCATATAACGCCATACCCGTAAAAGAAGACGAGATAAGCGTTTATGTTGCTTTTAAAAATCCTTTTGACGTGATCATTCAGGATAAAGTTCAAAATTTATTTAACAGAAAGCTATTAAAAGTAGCTTGCGCCGATCCAGCCCAGATAGAAAAATATATAAACAAAATAGCTCTTAATGAAAGCATAAAGGACGTTATTACAGAGATCAGAAAAGAGCTTTCAAGCTCTAGCAGCCAAGGGCAAAGCACAGAAAGCTCTGGAATTTTAAAGCTAATTGAGATAATTTTAAAAACATCTATTCAAAGCAGAGCGAGCGATATTCACATCGAGCCAACCGAGACAAACTGTATCGTAAGAAGCAGGATAGATGGTATGCTAAGTGAGACATTTATATTTGATAAAGATATCTATCCGCCGATGGTAAGCCGAATGAAGCTACTTTCAAACATGGATATCGCGGAGCGCCGCCGCCCGCAAGATGGTAGGTTTTCAGCTCAAATTTTAGACAAAGAGTACGATTTTCGTATCTCTACGCTACCTATCTTAAATGGTGAGAGCATAGTCTTAAGAATTTTGGACAAATCAAAAGTTATCATAAACATTGAAGACCTTGGTATGCATCCAGATAACTTTGCTAAGTTTAAAAAGAGCATGAAAGCACCTTATGGCATCATCCTAGTTACTGGTCCGACAGGATCTGGAAAAACGACTACGCTTTATGGTGCATTAAATGACATAAAAAGTGTAAAAACCAAGATCATCACTGTTGAAGATCCAGTCGAGTATCAGCTAAATATGATCCAACAAGTACATGTAAATGAGAAGGCTGGGCTTACTTTTATCTCAGCTCTTCGCTCTATTTTAAGGCAAGATCCAGATATTATCATGATAGGTGAGATCAGAGATCAAGAGACGCTTAGGATCGCGATTCAAGCAGCACTAACTGGTCACCTAGTTTTTTCCACGCTTCATACAAATGATGCTATTAGTGCTTTACCTCGTATGGTTGATATGGGCATTGAGCCATATTTAGTAAGTGGTGCATTAGTTTGCATTGAGGCTCAAAGGCTTGTAAGAAAGCTTTGCCCGTATTGCAAACAAAAAGTCACGCTATCTCAAAAAGCTCTTGATGAGATTAAGAAATTTCTTCCTGAAGATTATCAGTTTTATAAAAGCGTAGGTTGCCAACACTGCTCACAAACCGGATATCTAGGGCGTGAAATGATAAGTGAAATATTATCTATCAGTGATCACATAGCAAGTATCGTAGCAAATAACGCTTCAAAAGAAGAGCTTAAAAAGGCCGCCTATGACGAAGGCTTTATAGATATGTTCCATGATGGCGTTATACGCGCAGCAAATGGTGTAACAACAATCGAAGAAGTATATAGAGTTGCCAAGATATGAAATTTTACGAAATAGAATATATAAAAGATGGCAAACGCAAAAAGATGAGCTTAAAGGCTAATAGCAAAAATGATGTAAAAAATCGTGCAAATATTCAAGGTATGATAGTAAAGATAAAAGAAACTCAGGTCTCAAGTATCAACAATGATTTTTTGGACTTGCAAGAAAAATTTAACAAAATTTTCTCTTCTTCGAAAGTAAAAATTCCAGCTCTAGTCGCTACCATAAGGCAACTTAGCGTTATGACTAATGCTGGTATATCAATACATGATGGCATAAAAGAGACAGCAAATGCTACTGAGGATAAAAGGCTAAAAACAATATTTCAAACATTAGATGAAGACCTAAATCAAGGTGCAAGCTTAACTCAAAGTATAGAAAATTTTCAAGAAGAGCTAGGCGATGTCACTGTCGCCATGGTAAGACTTGGAGAGAGTACTGGTAACATGGCTGACGCATTATCAAAGCTAGCTTCTATCTTGCAAGAAGTCTGGGATAACCAGCAAAAATTTAAAAAAGCTATAAGGTATCCAATAACCGTAATATGCTCTATAATTTTGGCTTTTATTGTGCTTATGACATCAGTTGTTCCACAATTTCGAGAAATTTTTAGCCAGCTTAATGCCGACCTCCCTCTTCCTACTAAAATTTTACTAAACATTGAATACATAATGAGCAATTACGGTATATACATAATAATTGTTCTTGTCGCATTTGCTTTTTTGCTAAAAAGGCAATATTCAAATGATGAAAATTTTAGGGATAAGGTCGATAAATATCTACTAAAAGTCTATCTTGTGGGCAAGATAATATTTTTTGCAAATATGAGTAGATTTAATCTAATCTTTACAGAGCTTGTTCGCGCGGGACTTCCTATCGCTGATGCGCTAGATACTGCCGTTGTAACTGTTTCAAATCAAGACATAAGAAATAAGCTAACTGCTGTAAAAGTACTGGTTGGTCGCGGCATAAGCTTAACCGAGGCCTTTAGGCAAACTGGGCTTTATGAGGGTATGCTTATACAAATGATAGGCGCTGGCGAACAAAGTGGTAGCTTAGATGATATGACACAAAAAGTTACTGATTATTATAGAGTAAAATTTAATGATATTATTGATAATATTTCAAACTATATTGAGCCGATACTACTAATATTTATCGCAGCTATGGTGCTTTTGCTCGCCCTTGGTATATTTATGCCAATGTGGGATATGGCAAAAGCTGTTAAAAATTAAATCAACATTTAAAGGAGTAAAATTGTCTATAGAAAAAGAATATGGCGTTGATGAGAACGCATTTTTAGTTTCAAAAACGGATACAAAAGGAAGGATCACTTATTGCAACGAGCCTTTTTTAAATATCGTAGGAGTAAAACAAGGTGATCTCTTGGGAAAACCGCACAATATAATAAGGCACACTGATATGCCAAGAGTTATTTTTAAGCTACTTTGGGAACGCATACAAAATAAAGAGGAAATTTTTGCCTTTATTAAAAATAAAACTCTCAATGGTGGATTTTACTGGGTATTTGGCAATATCACAGCCTCGCTTGATCAGCAAGATAATATCGTTGGATACTATTCTGTTAGACGTAAGCCAAACGCAAAAGCAATAGAGACCATAAAACCACTTTATGCAAAACTACTTGAGCTAGAACGAGATGGCGGTATTGAAGCGTCTAAAAAATATTTATTAAAATTCTTAGAAGAAAAATCAACAAGCTATGATGAATTTATAAACAACTTACAAAGGTTCTAGATATGTTTAAGAAAAAATCAAATGCAATAAATGAGATTTTAAGTGTTGTCAAATCGGCAAGCAATGGCATACTAGAGCCTCGCATTGTAAATGTTGGAGAAAAGGACGAGATGTATGAAGTCGCCCTTGGCATAAATGATTTGCTAGATCAAGTTGAGGCGCTTCAACGTGAAATTTCAACCTCAGTCCAAGCTGCACAAAACTCAAAAACATATAGAAATATATTTGTAGAAGGGTTTAGGGGTTTATTTAAACGAAATGCCATATCTATGAGCAAGGGTGTCACAGGTATAAAAGACGGCCAAAAAAGCAAGGTTAGAGGTCTTCTATCAAGCGAGCTTGACAAACTTGGAAACGGTATAAATGGTATAAATTATGTAAGAGATGATCTAAATGAAAGTATCAAAAATTTAAGCCAAACAGCAACAGATGCTAAACAAACTGCACAAATAGCAAAAGAAAATATGTCAAACATCGCCGAACTTAGTCAAAACATGGGAGAGCTTGATGGTCTAGTACAAAGCTGCTCAAATGCTACTGGCATGCTAAGCACTAGGGCTTCTGAAATAAGCTCTATTTTAAATTTAATAAAAGATATTGCCGATCAGACAAATCTGCTTGCTCTTAACGCCGCCATTGAAGCTGCCCGCGCAGGAGAGCACGGACGTGGTTTTGCTGTAGTTGCTGATGAGGTAAGAAAGCTAGCTGAAAACACACAAAAAGCTGCAAGTGATATCGAAGTAAACATAAAAACACTTCAGCAAGAGGTAAATGATATCGACGAAAATTCTAAAAAAATCGATGAAATTTCTAAGCTAACGACACAAAATGTAGAAAATTTCAAAAAGGTATTGAGTGAGTTTAATGCGAACGCACAAAATACTGCTCAAACATCAAAATATGTCGAAAATAAAACCTTTGCCATAATCGCAAAAATTTCGCAAATTGCCTACAAAACTAAAGTGTACTCTGATCTTATAAACGAGCAAGGATGCAGCGAGGAAATACGTGATTTAGCGCAAAGTCTGCTAGATTGGTATGAGAACGAGAGTATAAGCGAACACAAGCAAAACAAAAATTTTGATAAGTCAAAAGAGCTTACATCGTCGCTAAATAATGAAATCAAACTCTTGCTCGAGAAGTCAGCCTCTGGCTACAACGAACAAAATTTGAATTATTTTGTTGATAAGTCTAAAAAAATAGAAGATCTAAGCGAGCAAATTTTTACTTCGTATAACGAAATTTTTAAAGATAAAAAATAAAGCAATAAATTATCTTTGATGTTTTTTGGGGTGGTCAAAAAATAACGCTTTTGCACTACCCTCTTTTAACTCACTAAATTTACATCCAAACTCAACGCAAAATATTCCAGAAGTTGGGATATTGTCTATTGATGAATCGCTTAAATACTCGCAAATTTCGGTTATGCTTGGATTGTGCGTGATGATAAAAATCTCATCCAAACTCTCATCTATATTTTTGACAAATTTTAAAAGATCTTCAAAGCTTATATCATAAAGCTCATCTATAAGACTGGTCTCTTCTTTAAATTTTAAAGTTTTAGCGATAATCTTTGCTGTTTGTTCGCACCTTTTAGCACTGCTTGAAAAGATGGCTCTTGGCATCACATCATACATTTTTAGCCTATTTGCCATAAATTTAGCGTCCTCTTTGCCTTTTTGACTAAGCTCCCTTAAGGCATCTTTAGCTCCATCCTTATTCTCATCAACCGCTTTTGAATGTCTTATGAAATAAATTTTACTCACTATCTCTCCTTTGAGAAATTCTTTATCAAGCAAAGCTCTTCTTTGCTAAATCCAGCTTTTAAGCGATCTTGCTCATTGATATCTCTAACATTTTTAAATGAATTTGGATACAAACTTAAGATAATGTCAAAGTAACTATTTTCATCAATGCCCTCTTTTTTGCAAGAAAATTTAAACCACTTATCGCCTTTATAAACATGAGAGATTTCTTCTTTTAAGATGACCTTCAGGCACTCAATGAGCTCTTCATTTCCGCCCTCACCTTCGAGCCTTTTTATAATATGAGCGTTTGCATCAAGTCCATTTGCCTCCATATATCTTGGCAGTAGCGCCATACGGCTAGTTAGACTACTTGAAGTCTTTTGAAGTGCGATAAAAAGCCCATCATGCACACTTAGCTCACCATATCTACCGCCTTGTTTTAAGAGCAAATTTTCTATCATGCAAAAGTGTCTGATCTCATCTTCAGCTACTTCTAGCCAATCTTCATAAAATTCTCTTGGCAAATTTCTAAATCTATAACAAGCATCAAGCGCGATGTCAATAGCACTAAATTCAATATGAGCTACCGAGTGGATAAAATTTAAATTTTTATCCTTTGGCTTTACTTTTTTGTTTAGCTCTTTCATGCTAACCACTTCACAAAATTTTGCATAGCTAGGCGTTATTAACTCATTTGGTTTAGGGCTTTCACAAAAATTTATATTAAAATCTCGTTTAAATTTTTCATAAAATAGCTCAAATTTTAAAAATTTAAGCCCAATCTCGCCTTCATTTAAAATTTCCCAAATTTCATCGTAAAAATTCATATTTTCTCTTTATATAAATCTGTATTTACGAGTGTAAATTTATATAAATAATGCTTAAAATTTGAGCCTAGTATTTGTTTTAAAAGGTCTTTAGTAAAAATTTCTGATTTATTTTGCTTTGCCATATCCAGCAAATCTATTTGCTGCCAAGCAACTTGAGTTTGAACATCTTACAAGGTAGCTATTTATCTCTTGATTTCCTTTTAGATGCACGTTTTTTTGTTTTAGATTCATATAGCTATGAATTATCTTTCCGCCAGAATTATGTATAAATTTTACTGTCTCATCGCCAAGAACAGCCGTAACTATGCCAACATGAGTGATATTTTTCTTATCTTTATTTTTCTGAACACCCTTGCCAAGAGTATTTGAGAAAAATACAAGATCGCCTATTTTTGGATTTTTATGAGTAATTAAATTTTTACTTTCATAAAAATTATAGATCGCTTTTGACTTTCTACCGCCATTATCGTAGTAGCGATTTATTATCTTTTCATCAAAATACATATTTTGATACTTTGCATTTACGATAGAAACGAATCCTGAGCAATCACCGCCAGCTCTTGTATTTAGGTATTTTTTAAAAAAAGAACCAAATTTTTTATCTTCTCTATCATTATCTTCATCTATGATTTCACCAATCATTTGCTCACTAAAATCAACGCTTGAAGTTACGGTCTGATTTGTTTCATTTTGCGGAGTTGTCGGTTGATTAGAGGTAAAAGAACAACCTGTAAAAAATATAATGCTAAGTATAAAAAAGATTTTTTTATTTATTGAATTTGACATATTTATATCCAAAATTTTAGTGTTTGCAATTTTAACTTTTAAACGTAAATGAACCGGAAATAGTGCTTTGCTTTCTTTATTCTAAGTTAAAAAGCAATATAATATCGGCAAAAAACATATTTTCTTAAGGCAAAAAACAATGATGCACTATTTAAAGATAAAAGGAAATGCCAAATTAAGTGGCGAAGTAAAAATAAGCGGTGCTAAAAATGCTGCTCTACCTATTATCGCCCTAACCTTACTCGCAAAAAAAAGTGTAAATTTAACAAATATCCCAAATGTTGCTGATATAAAAACGCTTTGCCAACTGCTAACTAATCTAGGAGCAAGGTGCGAATTTAAAGATAAAAATTCACTAAGCATAGACACAAGCAGTGTAAGCTCGACGACTGCAAACTATGACATCGTTAGAAAGATGAGAGCATCAATCTTAACGCTTGGACCGCTTCTTGCACGTTTTGGCCACTGCGAAGTGAGCCTTCCTGGAGGCTGTGCGATCGGACAAAGACCAATAGACCTGCACCTAAGTGCACTTGAGAAAATGGGCGCAAATATCGAAATAAAGCAAGGCTACGTCATTGCAACAGCACCAAATGGACTAAAAGGTGCAAAAATCGTTTTTGATAAGATCACTGTAACTGGCAGCGAAAATATCATCATGGCTGCAGCCCTAGCTTACGGTACGACAGAGCTTTTTAACGTCGCACTTGAGCCTGAAGTAGTGCAAATTTGTGAAATTTTGGCAAAAAGTGGCGTTAAAATAGAAGGCATCGGCACAAGTGAACTAAAGATAACCGGAAGCGGTCAAAAATTACTTGAAATTTGCGATATTGAAGTCATCCCTGATAGGATCGAAGCTGGCACTTACCTTTGTGCTGGAGCTATAACAAATAGCGAAATTTCAGTCACAAAGGCAAATGCAGCCCATATGACAGCCATTTTAAATAAATTTGAAGAGATGGGCTTTGGTATCGAAGTAGACGGCGACAAGATCACGATATTGCCAGCAAAAGAGATAAAACCAGTGGAGATAAGAACCACCGAGTATCCGGGCTTTCCAACAGATATGCAAGCTCAATTTATGGCACTTTGCCTTGCAGCAAATGGCGTTAGCACGATAGATGAGAGACTTTTTGAAAACCGCTTTATGCACGTTAGCGAGCTTGCTAGAATGGGAGCGGATATTAAATTAAATGGGCATATTGCAAGCGTTTATGCGCCAGCTAAGCTAAATGCAGCCGATGTAATGGCGACAGATCTTAGAGCCAGCTCAGCGCTGATACTAGCCGCTCTTATAGCAAATGGCGAAAGCTTGGTACATAGAATTTATCACCTTGATAGAGGATATGAAAATTTAGAAGAGAAATTTCAAGGCCTTGGTGCAAATATTATTAGGCTTGAGGAGTAAAAATGCTACTAAATGATGCATTAGATGCGCTTAAATCTAAATTTAAATTAAAAATAGATAGTGAAATTTTACCTATCAGCATGGCTCTTGGTAAAACATTGGCAAATGATGTAGTGGCGGTAAAAGACTTGCCATGTTTTGATAACTCTGCGCTTGATGGCTTTGCTGTGAAATTTGAAGATAAAGATAAGCCATATAAAATAGTTGCAAGTGCCTTTGCAGGCGATAAAGAGCAGCTAAGCATCGGCAAAAATGAGTGCGTTAAGATAATGACTGGTGCGAAGATGCCAAAGGGTGCTGATACAATCATAAAGATTGAAGATTGTGTTGTTGATGGAAATTTTATAAAAGCACCAAATAATCTTAAAAAAGGTGATGGGTATCGCTTTAAAGGCGAAGAGGTAAAGATTGGTGAAATTTTGCTAAAAAGTGGCGAGGTCTTAAACACTAGAGGCATAATGATGCTAGCAGCACAGGGCATAAGTTTTATAAATATTAAAAAACAGCCTAGTGTTGGAATTTATTCAAGTGGAAACGAGATCATAGAGCCTTGGCAAAGAGCAAGCGAGGATGAAATTTACAATGCAAATGCCTTTGGCATCGCTGCACTTTTAAGTTCTATTGGGCAAGATAGCTCATATCTTGGCATCATAAAAGATGAGCTAAGTGCTGTCAAACAGGCATTTTTAAACGCTGTAAACTACGACATAGTTATCTGCTCTGGTGGAGCAAGCGCTGGCGAGGCTGACTTTATGAAAATAGCTCTAAGCGAGCTTGGATACAATGAAATTTTTTCAAATATTGATATAAGACCTGGCAAACCTTGCAAGGCTTATGAAAAAGATGGCAAACTTATTTTTGTTCTCCCTGGAAATCCAATGGCAGCTTATGTTTGCATGATGATGCTTGCTTTGCCTCTTTTAAAAGAGGATTGCTTTGTGATGCAAAATGCTACAAATGCGCAAAATTTAAAGGTAAAATCAGGTAGGATCAATGCCATTTTTGGAAATATTGAAAATGATAAATTTATAGCAATAAATGGTGGAAAATACGGCTCTGGCATGATAGATCATATTTTAAAAAGCACTTTTATGTTTTTAACTAGCCCAGATCAAAGCGAAATTTTACAAAATAGTGAAATTTCTCTTATAAAACTTCCATAAAATCTTGACAAATGAAAAACAATCTGATAGAATGCGGACTTCATTTTGACTGCGGGAATAGCTCAGGGGTAGAGCACAACCTTGCCAAGGTTGGGGTCGCGAGTTCGAATCTCGTTTCCCGCTCCATCTTTTTTATACTCATTTTTTTACTTTCCACAAAACTTTTTGCAAATGAAGTCAACATCTATCCGATGTATTGCATCGTGAATGATCAAATTTCACTTCGCACACTCGGCTTTGACGGCGAAGATAACGAAATTTTAAACCTAGAGGGCAAAAGAGCTGCCAAGATAGATAGCAAAAAACTCTATGAAATTCTAACAGCAAATTTTAAAACATATAAAGATAAAAGCGGTGGAAGCGTTGCTTTTGTAAAAAACTGCTCTATTATGGACGAGATTCAAATGCAATTTTTAAGATCGATTAGTGATGAATATCCTGGTATCAGCATAAGTGATCTTAGTATTAGCCCACAAAATAAGCTTCCAGCAAATTTCAAAGAGTTCGTCCTAAAAAATATCTTTTTAGGTGATCAAAATAGTCAAAAAGGTACATTTAGAGCTTCATTTGAGGATGTTGATCTGAGCCTAAAAAGTATCTATTTTAAATTTAGCTTTAACGCTAAAATGCCAGCCTTTATAGCAATAAATTCAATGAATACAAACCACATTTTAAGCCTGCTTGACTATCAGCCAACGATGATTGAGTTTGGCAAATGGCCAAAAGATGCACTTTCTAGCTCAAATAGCTTAGCTCTTATAACAAAAGCGCAGATAAAAAGCGGTGAAATTTTAACCAAGCGTCAGTTTAATGCCATTAGTTTAGTCAAAAAAGGTCAAATGCTAAATGCAGTTTTAAGCGAAGGTGGTGTCAAGATAATCGCTGAAGTAAAGGCGCTTGAGGATGGAAATTTAGGCGATATGATAAAGATAAGAACAAAAGAAAATAAAATTTTACAGGCCACAGTTTCAGGCAAAGATGAGGCAGTTATAAGATGAAAAAAGTAGTTTTTGCAGCCACTGGAGCAAGCGGGGCTGGGCTTTTTCTAAAGCTAATAAATGCCACCAAAGATAGTTGCGAGGCGCACGTCATAGTTAGTAAAAATGCCATGAAAGTTTTAGAAGCTGAAGAAAATTTGAAGCTAAATTTAAATGATCTTGGCGTAAAAATTTATGATGATCAAGATCTTAGCGCAGGTCCAGCTTCTGGCTCGTTTGGCACGGATGCTATAATCATAGCGCCCTGCTCTACTAATACTTTGGCAAAGGTCGCAAACGGCATAAGCGACACGCTCATCACAAGAGCCGCAAGTGTCGCGCTAAAAGAGAGACAAACCTTAGTTTTGGGCGTTAGAGAGATGCCATTTTCTACCATTGCGCTCTCTCAGATGCAACTTCTCTCATCTCTTGGAGCTACCATCGCTCCGCCAGTTTTAGGCTACTACGCAGGCATAAAGAGCCTTCAGGATATGGAAAATTTCATCATCGGCAAGTGGCTTGATGCCTTAAAAATCGAAAATAATCTTTATAAAAGGTGGCAAATTTGAAAAAATCTTGCATCTATCCAGGGACCTTTGACCCCATTACAAACGGCCATTTAGACGTCATTATAAGGGCTACAAAAATTTTTGACAAGGTAATCGTCGCAGTTGCAAAAAGTGATAGCAAACAGCCGATGTTCGCACATGAAAAGCGCATAGAGATGGCAAAAGAGGCAGTTTGCGAGCTAAAAAACGTGAGCGTGCTTGGCTTTGATAACTTGCTTGTTGATTTTGCTAAGTCGCACGGCATAAACACCGTCATCAGGGGGCTTCGTGCGGTTAGTGACTTCGAGTATGAGCTACAAATAGGCTATGCAAACGCTGCACTTTGGGATGAATTTGAGACGGTTTATCTTATGCCAAGCTTAAATAACGCCTTCATCTCAAGCTCGATCGTCCGCTCAGTCTTGCGCCACGACGGCGATGTGAGCAACCTAGTGCCAGCAAAAATTCTAAAAAATTTAAAGGCGTAAAATGTATGTTTTATTTGAAGGCATTGACGGCGTTGGCAAGAGCACGCAGATAGAAATTTTAGCTTCTAAATTTAGTGATGCCATCGTCACAAAAGAGCCAGGTGGCACGCAGCTTGGTGAAAATTTACGAGAAATTTTACTAAATTCGAGCATAAAAATAGGCAAAAGGGCTGAAATTCTACTCTTTTTAGCTGATAGGGCTGAGCATTTTGAAAAGCTGGTTGCTCCAAATTTAGGCAAATTGATTTTAAGTGACAGAGGCTTTATCTCTGGCATCGCCTACGCTTTGGCAAATGATGAAAGCTTAGATGAAAACGTGCTTTTAGAACTTAATAAATTTGCACTAAATGATAAATTTGCAGACAAGATCATCTTTTTTGAAGCAAGCCATGAGCTAATAAATGCGCGGCTAAAAACAAGAGGTACAAGCGATAAGATCGAGGCTCGCGGGCTAGAGTATCTTTTAAAAGTGCAAAGCCTGATGAAGCAAATCCTTATCAAAAATGGCTTTGAAACGCTTTTTATAGACGCATCTAAAAGCATAGAGCTAATTTCAAAAGAGATAGAAAATTTTATAAATTTTAAGTAAAATCACAAAAAATAAAAAGGATAATGCGATGATAACGGCACTTCGTGGCATGAAAGATATGCTTCCAGCTCGCGCAAAACTTTACGCACAGATAATCAAAACCTGCGAGGAAGTCGCAAAAAACTACGGATATGAGCAAATTTTGACCCCACACCTCGAGGAGACGGCGCTTTTTAAAAGAAGTGTCGGCGAGAGCAGTGACATCGTGGGCAAAGAGATGTATCAGTTTGAAGATAAAGGCGGCAACGACGTTTGCTTGCGTCCTGAGGGCACGGCTGGCGTGGTTAGAGCCTTTATCGAGGCAAAACTTGACAGGGCAAATGTGACAAAACGCTGCTTTTATCATGGCTCGATGTTTCGCTACGAGCGCCCACAAAAAGGTCGTTTGAGAGAGTTTCACCAGTTTGGCTGTGAGTGTTTTGGCGAGGGTAGCGTCTATGAGGATGCGAGCATTATCTTAATGGTGAGTGAAATTTTTAACAGACTAAATATAAAAACAACCCTAAAGATCAACTCGCTTGGCGACGAGAGCTCGATGAAATCTTATAAAGAAAAACTTGTTAAATTTCTAGATGAAAATGACGATAAAATCTGCGAAGACTGCAAAAGACGCAAGCTTTTAAACCCTATCCGCGTGCTTGACTGCAAGGTCGAGAGCTGCCAAGAAATTTATAAAAACGCTCCAGTTATCACTGATAGTCTAAGTGATGAGGCGCAGGCTGATTTTGCAAAACTGCAAGAAATTTTAACGGCAAATGGCGTTAAATTTGAGATAGACACTAAGCTCGTTCGTGGGCTAGACTACTACTGCAAGACGGCGTTTGAGTTTATCAGCAATGAGATCGGCTCACAAAGTGCAGTAGCAGGCGGAGGCAGATACGACAGGCTAGTCGAGTACCTTGGCGGTAGAGCAAGTTACGGCGTTGGCTTTGCGATGGGCGTTGAGAGGATAATGGAAATTTTAGGTGAAGCTGGGGATGAGCGAGACGGAGTTTATCTTTGCGCGCTTGATGCGGCGAATGTTGATTTTATCTATAATCTTGGCTCAAAACTTCGCAAAAAATATCAGGTTGAAATTTCTTATGAAGCTAAAAAACTCCAAAAACATCTGCAAAATGCCGACAATAAAAATGCAAAAATTTTCCTTTGCGTGGGCGAAAACGAGATGAAAGAGAATAAAATTTGGTATAAAAATTTAGAAACCAAAGATGAAAAAACGATAAATTTAGATGAGCTTGAAAAGGAGCTGGGATGAATGATTTTGGACTTAGCATTTGGGGCAATTCAAATTTTGTTATAGAAGATGGCAAAGTCTGTATAAATGCAGCCAGCAAACCAGCGATCATAGACATCGTAAAAGAGATAAGAGACGACGGATATAGAGGGCCACTACTGCTTCGCTTTCCGCACCTTATCCAAAAGCAGATTGAGCAGATCCACGCAAGCTTTGCAAAGGCAAAGAAAGAATTTGCCTACAAAGGCAGCTTTAATGCCGTATTTCCACTTAAAGTCAATCAATATCCTGGCTTTGTAAAAAACCTAGTGCGTCTTGGCAAGCCCTATAACTACGGCCTTGAAGCTGGCAGTAAGGCTGAGCTACTTTTAACAATGGCTTACAATAACGAAAAAGCTCCCATAACCGTAAATGGTTTTAAAGATAAAGAGATGATAAATATAGGCTTCATCGCCGCTGAAATGGGACACAACATTACGCTAACGATCGAGGGCTTAAACGAGCTTGAAGCGATAATCGCCATCGCAAAAGAGCGCTTCAAACCAAAACCAAAGATCGGACTTAGAGTAAGACTACACTCTACAGGATCGGGTCTTTGGGCAAAGAGTGGCGGCATACACTCTAAATTTGGCCTAACATCAACAGAACTAATAGAAGCTGTAAAGATGCTAAAAAAAGCAAATTTACTTGAAAATTTCACGATGATACACTTTCACATCGGCTCTCAAATAAGCGAGATACATCCACTCAAAAAGGCTCTCATCGAAGCTGGTAATATCTACGCTGAGCTTAGAAAAATGGGTGCCTCAAATTTAAAAGCGATAAATTTAGGTGGCGGTCTTGCGATAGAATACTCACAGTTTAAAGAAGAAAGCAGCAGAAACTACACACTAAACGAATATGCAAACGACGTTGTTTATATGCTTAAAACTATAAGCGAGCAAAAAAAGGAGATCGAGCCAGATATTTTCATAGAGTCAGGTCGCTACATCGCCGCTTCTCATGCACTTCTAGTCGCCCCTGTGCTTGAGCTATTTTCTCAAGAATACACCGAAGAGAAGCTAAATTTAAAGAAAAACAATCCAAATTTAATAACCGAGCTAGTCGATCTTTATAAATCAATCAAACCTTCAAACGCACTAGAATACTTGCACGACGCTATCCATCACACAGAGAGCGTTTTAACACTTTTTGACCTTGGATATGTTGATCTTCAAGATAGATCAAACGCCGAGGTGCTTTTAAGACTTATTAGCAAAAAAGCCGTTGTCATGCTTGGCAACAAGAGCAACTCAAGCGATCTGGCCAAAATTCAAAAAGAGGTCCAAGAGAGATATCTGCTAAATTTCTCAATCTTTCAAAGCTTGCCTGACTTTTGGGGACTAAAGCAAAATTTTCCTATCATGCCACTTGATAGGCTCGATGAGCGCCCTACTCTGCCAGCTTCGATCTGGGATATCACCTGCGATAGCGACGGCGAGATCAGCTATGATGACGAGAAAAACCCACTACTTTTGCACGACGTGGATGTGGAAAAAGAAGATTATTTCTTGGGATTTTTCCTAGTTGGCGCATATCAAGAGGTGATCGGCATGAAACACAACCTCTTCACCCATCCGACAGAAGCCACGATAGAGCTTTCAAATGATGGCTACAAGATCACAAATTTACTTGAGAGCCAGTCTATTTTAGACATTATGGAAGACATGGACTATGATATCTACGAGATCCAAGACACTCTAAACGAGCGCTTAGTAAAATCAACTTTGATAAACGAAACACAAAAGAAGCAAATTTTGGGCGAACTTTATCTATTTTTAAATGATAATAGCTACCTAAAAACAATCAATTAAAAAGGAAAACAATGCAACTAGCAAATAGAATGCAAACATTAAGCGAATCAATCACAATCGCGATCAGCACAAAGGCCAAAGAGATGAAGGCTGCTGGTATTGATGTGATCTCGCTTTCAGCTGGTGAGCCTGACTTTATGACTCCAAAAAAGATAAGAGAAACTGTAAAAAACGCACTAGATAACGATAATAAAAGTGGCAAATACACGCCAGTACCAGGTCTTCCTGAGGTGATTGATGCCATTAGAGCAAAGTTAAAAAGAGATAACGGACTTGACTATAAAGCAAATCAAATCGTCACAAACATCGGCGCAAAACACTCACTTTTTAATGTATTTCAAGCACTTATCAACCCAGGCGACGAAGTCATCATCCCATCTCCATACTGGGTTAGCTACCCTGAGATCGTTAAATTTTGTGGCGGCGTTCCTGTCTTTATCGAAGCAGACGAGAGCACAAATTTCAAAGTCACAGCCGAGCAGCTAAAAAAAGCGATCACGCCAAAAACAAAGGTCTTTTCGCTAAATCACCCGACAAATCCAACTGGAGCTGTATATACAAAAGATGAGATCGCGGCATTTGATGAAGTTTTAAAGGGCACTGACATTATCATCACAAGCGATGAAATTTATGAAAAAGTGATCTACGGCAAGAAATTTCACGCAGTAGCCTCCGTAAGCGAGGATCTTTTTAAAAGAACGGTCACGATAAATGGTCTAAGCAAGTGTGGCGCGATGCCTGGCTGGAGATTTGGCTACATAGCAAGCTCGATGGACTGGCTGATTGCCGGCATCAAAAAGCTTCAAAGCCAAAGCACAAGCAACATCAGCTCGATCGTGCAAATAGGCGCTATCCCGTCACTTCTTGGCGAAACTGACGATGATATCGAAAACATGAGAAAAGAGTATGAGAGAAGACGCGATGTGGCAGTTGAGATGATAAATGCTATCCCTGGGCTAAGCGTAGTTAAGCCTGATGGCGCGTTTTATCTATTTGTAAAATGTAAAGATGTAGATAGCGACTCACTTAGATTTTGCAAAAAGATGCTTGAAGAGGCGAACGTAGCGACCGTGCCAGGTGTGGGCTTTGGCATGGAGGGATACTTTAGAATTTCTTTTGCGACAGACATCGAGAGCATAAAAAAAGCGATCGAGAGGATCGCAAATTTTGTAAAAAGCTACAAAATTTAATGATCAAATTTAGAGTAAATGGCAAAATTTTCGAGCTTGAAAACGATATAAATGTTTATGATTTTTTAGCTCAAAATGGCTATGAGCTTAAATTTATAGCCCTTGAGCGAGACGGAGAAATTTTGCCAAAAAAGCTTTGGAGTGAGCGCTTCATGAGCGAGGGCAAAGCTTATGAGATCGTCACTTTAGTTGGCGGTGGATGAGGAGAAAATGATAGAGATTGTATTAAACGGCGCAAAATTTAAGGTGCCGGTAAAAAGCCTTGGCGAGCTAAAAGAGCTTGCTCTTGGCGATAAAGAGAGTGAAATTTATAAATTTTTAGAGAAATTTAACGCGACAAAGCCAGATATTTTTATCGTTGATGGCTTTGCCATAAAAGAAGATAGCGAGCTAAAAGATGGCTCAAACGTCGTATTTATAAGGCGTGGCGTGATGCCTGAGCGTGAAGTTTTACGCGCGATGATCGCTTCAAGAAACAGCCCTGAACTAAATTTAGCCCTAAGTAAAGCAGTGATCGGCGTAGCTGGACTTGGTGGTCTTGGCTCAAATATCGCGCTAAGCCTTGCAAGAGTTGGCGTAAAAAAGCTAGTGCTTGCCGACTTTGACGTCGTTGAGCCAAGCAATCTAAACCGCCAGCAGTATTTCGTCCGCCACATCGGCTTAAAAAAGACACAGGCGCTTAAAGAGCTGATAAATGACGTCAATCCCTTTGTCGAAGTCGAGACTCACGATATATTTTTGGACGAAAAAAACGTGGCTAGCGTATTTGGCGAGTGCGAAATTTTATGCGAAGCCTTTGACAACGTTGCTGGCAAGGCGATGATACTAAATGAAGCTGGGGCAAGCTTAAAAGATAAAAAGATCATCGGCGCCTCTGGCATGGCTGGATACTTTAGCTCAAATCTCATAAAAACCATAAAATTTGCCAAAAATGTCTATCTTTGCGGTGACCTCACAAATGAAGCAAAGATCGGTCAGGGGCTGATGGCGCCACGCGTGGCAATCTGCGCAAATCATGAGGCAAATTTGGCCATTAGGCTACTTATGGGTTTGGAGGCGTAAGTTGCAAAATGATAGCTTGATCCTTGGTGGCAAAGAGTTTCAAAGCCGCTTTATCCTTGGCTCTGGCAAGTACTCGCACGAGCTCATCGACTCAGCCGTAAACGAGGCTGGCGCGCAAATTTTAACCCTTGCTCTTAGGCGCATAAACGAGAGTAAAGAGCGCAATATACTTGACTTTATCCCAAAAGGCGTGACGCTTCTGCCAAACACAAGTGGCGCTAGAAACGCCAAAGAGGCCGTTCGTATCGCCCAGCTCGCACGTGAGCTTGGATGCGGCGAGCTTGTTAAGATAGAGATCATAACTGACTCTAAATTTCTCTTTCCAGACAACGCTGAAACCATAAAAGCGTGCGAAGCCTTGGCAAATGACGGCTTTGTGCCAATGCCATATATGTTTCCAGATCTAAATGCCGCAAGAGCGATGCTAAGCGCAGGAGCTAGCTGCATCATGCCTCTAGCTGCACCAATTGGCTCAAACCAAGGGCTAGTTTTTAAAGATATCATTGAGATTTTGATAAACGAGCTTGATACGCAGATCATAGTTGATGCAGGCATCGGTAGGCCCTCACAAGCGTGCGAAGCGATGGAGATGGGAGCGGCTGCGATCATGGCAAACACAGCCATAGCCTCATCTAAAAACATCCCGCTCATGGCAAGAGCTTTCAAAGAGGCGATCATCGCTGGTCGCAACGCCTATCTAGCAGGCCTTGGTGCAAAGAGTAAAAGCGCAAACGCCTCATCTCCGCTCACTGGATTTTTAGACTGATGAAATTTACAAGAACCGACCACATGCAGCTACTACCTCACATGCAGGACGTTGGCAGTGAGATCATGGATGAAATTTTAAAAGAGCGCGCGAACTACAAACCTGAAATTTACACCGAGGCTGACGTAAAGGCAGCTCTTAATGCAAAGCACTGCTCGCTTGAAAATTTAAAAGCCCTGCTCTCGCCTGCTGCAGTGCCATTTTTAGAGCCAATCGCCCAGCTTGCCCAGGCAAAAACAAGGGCAAATTTTGGCTCAAACATCACGCTTTTTACACCGCTTTACATAGCAAACTACTGCGATAACCTCTGCGTTTATTGCGGTTTTAATGCTAAAAATAATATAAAAAGGGCAAAGCTAAGCGACGAGGAGATCACAAGGGAGCTAAGAGAAATTTCAAAGAGCGGCTTAGAAGAAATTTTGATCCTAACTGGCGAGAGCGAGACCAACTCAAGTGTCGCCTACATCGCAAATGCCTGCGCTTTGGCAAAGAAATTTTTTAAAGTCGTTGGGGTTGAAATTTACCCGCTAAACTCAGACGGCTACGCTCTGCTTCACAAAAGCGGCGTGGACTATGTGACCGTCTTTCAAGAGACCTATAATCCCACAAAATACGAGAAAATTCACCTTGGTGGCAACAAAAGAATCTTCCCATACCGCATAAATGCGCAAGAGCGAGCGCTTCTTGGAGGCATGAGAGGGGTTGGCTTTGCCGCACTTCTTGGCATAGATGACTTTAGACTTGATGCCTTTGCGACTGCACTTCACGCAAGCTTAGTTCAGGAAAAGTATCCACACGCTGAGATCGCATTTTCATGCCCAAGACTTCGCCCTATCATCAACAACAACCGCATCAATCCACGTGACGTGGGTGAGCGCGAACTTTTGCAAGTGATCTGCGCTTATAGAATTTTCATGCCAACAGCTAGCATAACTATCTCAACCAGAGAAAAGGCGAAATTTCGCGATAACGCCATAAAGATCGCCGCAAATAAAATAAGTGCTGGCGTAAAAGTAAGCATCGGCGCTCACGGCGAAGAGAAAAAGGGTGACGAGCAGTTTGAGATAAGTGACAACAGAAGCGTGGATGAGATAAAAGCAATGATAAAAGCAAACGGACTAGAGCCATTAATGAGCGAGTATGTCTATGTTTAAAATTCTCTGCGTGGCTGACTTTGAAAGCTATGAGGGTGATGACTTTTTAAAGAGAATTCAGCTACTTTGCAAGGCTGGCGTGGATGAAATTTTACTTCGCGCAAAGGGGCTAAGCGAGGCTAATTTTTACGATCTTGCTAAGGTTGTGGCTCAAATTTGTGAAAACTACCGCAAGAAATTTATCATTAATCAATTTTTTGACGTAGCTTGCAGGCTAAAGAGCAACTTTTGGCTCACTTCAGCACAGCTTAACTTTTTTAAAAATCACAGCATTTTTTTGGATGAATTTAAAAAAACAGCTAAAATTTACGCCCCAGCTCACGACTTAGAGCAGTCTAAAATTTCAGCCTCTATCGCTGACGTGCTAGTTGCTTCTCATATATTTGCTACTCCTTGCAAAGAAGGCCTAGAGCCAAAAGGGGTAAATTTTATAAGCGAGCTAAAAAGCTTTTATAAAGAAATTTACGCACTTGGCGGACTAGATAGCAAAAACTACAAAGAGGCCATAAAAGCTGGCGCAAGTGGCGTTTGTTTTATGAGCCTAGCAATGAACGGCGATCTAGAGCTTATAAAAAAGATAACAGAGAGCAAAAACGAGCAAATTTAGCTTACAATGCTTAAATTTTATATAAAATAATACATAAAATTTTACTAATTTTTCTAGTGATATAACCATTTTATATCTAGTATATGTAGTGCTATAAAGCCTGGTAACACATATAGTAAGAGTACAAAAGCATCAATAAACTAAAGAAGTGAAAAGATGACAAAAAACAAATGCGACTAAACATGGAGATATAACCTGTTCTAGCTTAAAATAAGTTAACACACAAAAAGCTAAATTTTAATAAAAAACCACTGCCTATCCATAAAAGCAGTGGCTTTAAATTTAGCCTCTTTGATAAACTAATTTACGAAATTTTCTTTTGTTTTGGACGAAATACTTTCATGACATTTTCGTCAGTTTTAATAAATGCCCCCTCAATCAAGTCAATGCAGTATGGCACCGCTGGAAATACCGGCTCCAAGCACTCTTTTATCGCTTTTGGCTGACCTGGTAAATTTATGATGAGCGCGTGCCCTCTGATGCCTGCTGTTTGGCGTGATAGGATCGCTGTTGGGACGTATTGCAGGCTTGCAGCTCTCATTAGCTCGCCAAAGCCTGGCATCATCTTCTCGCAAACCGCCTCAGTAGCCTCTGGTGTCACATCTCTAAGAGCTGGCCCAGTACCGCCAGTAGTTAGCACAAGGTCGCAGCCAAGCACGTCCACCATGTGCACAAGCCTCTCTTTTATCAGCTCAAACTCATCTGGTATAACCTCGTAAAAGTACTCACGCTCGCTCACTATCCAGCTATCAAGCACATCTTTGATCGCTGGGCCTGATTTGTCCTCATATGTTCCTTCGCTTGCACGGTCTGAGAGAGTTAATATACCTATTTTTGCTTTCACTTTTTCTCCTTTAATAGTTTTCGTTTAAAATTTTTGCCAGCGTCTCTTTATCTACACTCTCGTACGCTAGCAGATATGAACTGATCTTTGCAATCTGCTCGTTTGCACCCTTTAAAAAAGACATAATCTCTTCTTTTGCTTGTTTTAAAATTTCTTCTACATCATTTGGATTAGGGACAAATGAACTTCCCATACCGTATTCATAAACCATTTTTGATGCGATCTCTTTGGCTAAATTTAGATCACTGCTCGAGTTTGAAAAAATATCATTTTCATCTATTTCAAGCTTACACATGCCAGAGATTAATACTTTAATGCGAGATATCATCTGCGACTTAGACTCGATCTCTTGCTCGGTTGCCATAAAGCGGTCTTCAATGAGTGAAATTTTTTCAAATTTTACATCAAACCAGTATGCACTAAGCGCCTTTGCACCTTGATAGACGGCTTGGATTTTTTTCTCACTCTCGCTGTAGCTTAAAACCTTTTTCTTGCCGAGCAAGACCTTGTTTAAAACAGCCTCAAAGTCCCTTATCTTAAGCACGCTCTCGCCGTTTCTTAGGGCATTTATCGCAGCTTCATTTACAAGCGTACTAAGTGCCGCACCTGAAAAGCCAACGCTCATTTTGGCGATATCCTCAGCGGCCACTTCGCAGTTTTTATCTTTTAGATATGTGTTTAAGATCGCTACTCTGTCGTTAAAATCAGGCATAGAAAGAAAAATTCTCCTATCAAAACGCCCTGATCTAAGTAGTGCCTCGTCGATCATTTCGATCCTGTTTGTTGCGGCTATCACTATGACGCCCGAGTTATCTTCAAAGCCATCCATCTCGGTTAGTAGCTGATTTAGAGTGGCTTCTCGCTCGTCGTTTCTAGTCCCACCCCTGCTCTTACCAACGGCGTCTATCTCGTCGATAAAGATGATTGAGGGCGCATAGGACTTGGCTCTACTAAAAAGTTCTCGTACTCTTTTTGCACCCATGCCAACATAAATTTGAACAAAGCTTGCACCGTTTTGATAAAAAAATGGTACATTTGCTTCGCCAGCAACTGCCTTTGCTACAAGCGTCTTACCAACGCCTGGAGGGCCGATCATCAGTACGCCTTTTGGCATTTTAATACCAAAATTTCTATATTTTTGTGGATTTTTTAGAAAATCAACTATCTCGCTAAGCTCGCTTTTGACCTCACTAATACCTGCCACATCGCTAAATCTCACATTTGAGATGACTGGCATAGTGTTTTGATTTAGCACGCTTTCTATCTCAAATGCGCCCTCTTTTTTGCTAAGCAAGCCCTCCTCTTTTTTCCTGATACTTCTAAAGATATAAGCGTACCAAAGCACGAAGCAGACAAAGATGATAAAACCCCAGATCATGCCAGGAGTGATGTATTGCTTAGTCTTTTCAACAGGCACTTTTTTAATAAGCTCTTTTAGATCGATGCCCTCTTTTATGATTGAAAAACGATTGTTTTGTGCATAAAGCACGACTTCATCATCATTTATTACAGCGCGGTCTATAAAATTTCCATCCATTAGCTGCATATATTGCGAATATGTGATATTTCGTGGCTCTTTGCTAACGGCAAATAACAGCACGCTGATTAATGCGATAGCTGCGATTATTAGGATATTTTTTTTATTAAATTTAAATTTTTGCATAATTGGCATCTGGCTTAACTTCATATTCGCTTACCTCCACCCACTCTTTTGTTATATCTTTTTGGCTTAAAATTTTAGCTTTGTTGTAAAACTGATCAAAACCTTCGTAAAATTCACCATTTTTTTGCTCGACTAAAATTTTCAAAGCTCCGTTATGTTTTTTTCTAAAATTTTCATTATTTTGCAAAGTAATGCCTTGTAAAATTTTTAGCCTACCTTTTGCCACATCGCCACTAACGTTGCTTTTTAGCGTTGCTGAGTGCGTATCACGCCTTGGCGAATAGACAAAAGCATGCAGATGTGTGATAGGAAATTTCTTAAAATTTTCCACAGCCTCTGCCCAAATTTCCTCACTCTCACCAGGATGACCCACGATATAGTCCGTACCAAGGGCAAAGCCAAGTGAGCTAAGCTCATTAAAAAGCTCCAAATCGCTAAATGCGTTATTTCGTCTTCGCATGATCTTTAACATCGCCTGACTCGTGTGCTGAAGCGCGATGTGCAAATGACGCTCCAGCCACTCTTCTTTTAAAATTTCTCTAAAGCTCTCATCTATCTGGCTTGGCTCAATACTTCCGAGCCGAATACGTCTAATGCCAGAAATTTTACCCAAGTTCGCCAAAAGCTTACCAAGAGAGCTATTTGTATCTTTACCGTAACTGCCTATATTCGTGCCAGTTAGCACAAGCTCATTATATCCGTTTTGAGCTAAAATCTTTGCCTCTTTTAATATCATAGCCTCATCCATGCTTCTAGCCCTGCCGCGCACTGAAGGGATGATGCAGTAGCTGCAGCTAAAGTTGCAGCCTTCTTGAATTTTTATAAAAGCCTTTGTGTGATTTTCGTAATTTGTAACTATATTTTTATCAACTGAGTTTAAATTTCCAAGCTCAAAAAATGGCTTTTCTTGCTTTAAAAGCTCATTTAGATCGCTCTTTTTACTAGCTCCAAGCACGCCAAATATACCGCTATTAAATAGCTCTTTGCCCTTGCTAACCGCACCACATCCAGTCAGCACCACCTTTGCCCCACGCCTTTTTACGCCGTTTATGTAGTTTCTGACACCGCTATCGGCAGAATTTGTAACAGTGCACGAGTTTATGACCACAATATCAGCGCTCTCTTCGTCGTTTGTGATCTCGTAGTCCTTGATGTAGCTTTTTAAAAGCTCAGTATCATAGATATTTGTGCGACATCCAAATGTTTTAAAAAATATCTTTTGCATTAAGAATTTTCGCTCTCTTGCTCACTGTGAGCGGTATGATCGCTTGGATTTTCTTTTTTACCTATAAACATGGTTTGTGTTGGATAAGCGATCTTTATATCATCTTGAGATAAAAATGCCTCTATTATCTCTGCACTAATAGTGCTTCTAAGAGCCAAAGTCGCATAAGAATTTGCCATATACCAACATGAGACATTTATACCATAAGGCTCAAAAAATGTATAAATTCTTGGCTCGACATTTGGATTTTTGATACTGTATTGGCTTCTTAATTTATTCATTTGACGTTTTGCGATATCAGTATAGCCTTTTGAGTATTTTTTAACGACATTTCTTGCTAGATACACAGCTTTTTTATGATTACTATCAAAGCTAATAACGATATCTATACCATCCCAAACGGTCTTCATACCATAATGAGCATAGTTTGCGATGAGGTCGGTAAAGATATAGTTATTTGGCACAAAGATAATTCTACCTGCACGGCGGTTTGTCTTATAAGTCGAGTAGCTAACATCCTCAAAAACGGTCAGCCTAAGTAAAGAGATGTCGATCACATCACCTACAAATTCACTACCATCATGAAGCACCCTTATCCTGTCACCTACATGTATAGAGCCACCAAACATGATCACCATCCAACCAAGCATGCTCATAAACATATCTTTCATCGCAATGGCGATACCAGCTGAAGCAAAACCTAGCACGGTTACTAGATATGTGACGTTTTCGATATACGAAAAAAGTAAGATTATAATGATAACGGTGATATTTAAAACGTTTAAAAATTTATTGACCGTGTAAAATCTCTCATTATCAGTAATTGTTCTTTTAACGATAAATTTGGCGATAAAGGTTAGTCCGATAGTCAAAAGAATGATGATAGCTGTATAGCCCATACTTAAAAACTGAGCTTTTATATCAGAGGTGGTTAAATTTATAGCCTCATCAGCCCTTTTTTCATAGACATTATAAGTTGTATCAGCAATCTGTTTTGCCGCTTTAAAGTCGCCTATTTCTTGTTTTACCAAGTTTAGACTTTCCCTATTTTGTTCATTTTCTTCTATCAAATTTAGTCTATTTAGTAAATTTTCTTTTGTTTCAAGCTTTTCCAAAAGCGTATCAAGCTCTTTTATATGCCTTTGATACTCGATCTTATCGCTCTTTATCTTTTTGATATACGAAAAGCCAGATATAAGTGCAACAGGACTTGTTATCCTTGGTGGAGTATCCATTTCAGGAGCTGCTAGCATATTTGAAAATGGCGTCTTTTCATACTCTTTTAGTAAATTTATCTGCTCTTTTAGAGTTTGGATTCTCTTTATGATATCGCTGCCTCTTCTTGAGCTTTTGTCCAGTTTCTTTAGTTCATTCTCGTTTTTTTCAAGCTCATCAATAAGCCTTTGATAAGTGTTATAGTTAGCATATCTTGTGATCCAGATATTGTTTTTTAAGGAGTTATCTAGATTTGAAATATCTTTTATAAGCTCGTTATTTTGTAAATTTTGCGAGATATTTTGCTCAAGCGTAACGTTTTCTTCAGCATAAAGGGCAAAGCAAAAAAGTATTAAAACTAGGATCTTTTTCATTTAAATTCTCTTAAAATTTTTAAAACGTCTTCTTTTTTGACGTCATTTTTGATGATCGCACTGCCGATTTTATCTGCAATGATGAAATTTATCTTATCATCTTTTGTCTTTTTATCCATAAAAAATGCCTCGTAAAATGCATATTCATTTTCTATTTTGTAGCTTACTGGAAGGCCAAATTTTACCAAAACCTGTTTGACACCCTCTGCTTCTGCCTCGCTCATGAGCCCTAGTCTTACACTTAAGCGATTTGCCATATTCATGCCTATTGCCACCGCTTCGCCGTGTAAAAATTCTTTATAATTTGTCTCATTTTCTATAACGTGAGCAAAGGTATGGCCGTAGTTTAGGATAGCTCTTAGCCCCTTTTCCTTCTCATCTTGCTCAACCACTTTTGCTTTTAAAATTACCGACTTTTCGACTAGCTTGGCTAAATTTTCATCATCTAAATTTACGATCTTTAGCCAATCAAACATCTCTTTGTCAAAAGTTATCGCCATTTTTAAAGCCTCAGCCACGCCAGCTGCAAATTCTCTTTTTGGCAACGTTTTTAAGAAATTTATCTCGCAAAAAACTGCTTTTGGCTGACAAAATGAGCCTATTAAATTTTTACCAAATTTGTTATTCACACCGGTCTTTCCGCCCACACTCGCATCAACTTGTGCCAAAAGTGTAGTTGGGATATTTATGAAATTTATCCCTCTTTCATAAATGCTCGCCGCAAAGCCAGTCATGTCGCTTATGACGCCACCACCAAAGGCGATTAGCGTAGATGAGCGATCAAATTTACTAACAAAAAGCTGCTCTAAAATTTGTTCTAACGTCTTTAAATTTTTATACTCTTCGCCGTCAGGAATGCTTATGATAAATTTCTCATCGCACTTTAGAACGCTAAGTAGTTTTTCAAGGTGAAGACCGGCCACTTTAGCATTTGTAACGATACCAACCTTGCCTTTTAGTTCTAGTCTCTCAAGCTCGTTTATATAAATTTTATAGCTTGACGCTTTTTCTTTAAGATTTAAATTTATCTGCATTTTTACTCACTTACTGGCACAAAAAGCTGTGCATTTTGGCTTAGTTTTTTATAAAGCCTATTTAAATTTGTCGATAAAAAGGCAAATGCCCCACCATTTGCCACGCTTTTAGTAAACATTACAAAATGAAGCAAATCTTTTGTATTTTTTAGTTTTACAAGCGGATTTTTAAGATTATGATTTTCTATCTTTATACGCTTAGAAAATAGCGCGCTAATGCTCTCAAAATGCTCTCTTAACGCCTCATCATCGCTGTGTTTATTGTCAAAATAGTAAAATTTCATCTCCAAATCAAGCTGTGCACAGCAGTCAGTTATCACAGCTGATTGATTCTCCACTTCTTGACTTTGATCGCCTAGTATCACGCCCTCTTTTATATTTGAGAGCAAAATTTTACCCGTTTTTAGCACTGGAAGTTTTAGCTCGTAAAACAGCTTTTTAAATTTAAAAAAGTATTTATCATCGCTTAAGATTAGGCCGATGTCGTGCTTTAAAACATCATATTTTATAGATTTGTTATCACTATTAAAATAATCCATCAAAACGATGATACTTTTCTCTTTTATCGCTTTTAAAGTATCTAAATTTTCACCTAAAGTTGGATTTATCACTCTAAAAAAAAGGCGTTTATTATTTAGCTTTGAATGCAAATACAAGCTATCATTTATGAGCTTGCTAACACGTTCTTTATCCATTGAGATCATATCGATCAGCACATAGATATTGCTACCAAACGGGCTTGGAAACTGTCCACTTTCACGCTTGATCGAGCGGTAAACATTTTGAAGTACGTTTGGATCGCCGACAATTAGTAAAATATCGCTTGGCTGTATCATTACATTTGGCTTTGGCAAGATGATCTCGCTGCCTCGATATATGAGAGCTATTCGCCATTTCTTTTGAGCTACTGAGCTAATGTGACGGTACATATAAGAGCTACCTATTGGCACCTTAACTTCCATGATCTCGCCCTCACTAAGCCCGATATTATCAGCTAAAACCGGCAGATCTGGTAAATAGTCCATAAGCCTTGATGCTGCAATATCTCTGATATCAACCACGCTTAAGTGTTTATCGTTTGCAAATATTTCTTTGCATTTTTCATCAAGCTCCCATGAGCTCATAAAAACAGTCTCGGTCTTTGTGCTGATCTGTCTTAAATTTTCATAAACAGCAACCGCCTCATTTTTATCATCACAAACTATACAAAACTGACTAAAATAGCCATCACTTATGCTTTTTAGCTTTGAAAGACTAGTTGGATCAAACTGGTAAAATGTAAAATTTTCATAATTTGATTTTTGGCTGTAATCTTCGCTTGAAACAACGATATAGTGATGTAAATTTGATTTTGTTTCAAGCAGTCTGTTTAAAAAATTTCTTGCAAAAGTTCCATCTGCGATTATTAAAATTTTCTTCATCAATTCTCCGTATTTTAAAGCTCACATTATAACAAAAGGTCTTTAAAATAAGCTATTTTGGCTATAAATTTAGAAATTTACAGCCAAGAAAATTTAAGAGATTATTTCAGAGATTAGTGTGTCGATTGCTAAATTTGTAGCCTTATTTATCGTATCAAAAATAGTACTTGAGCTTGGATCTGGGCAGAAAATTTCTTTTGTGATCATGCCTGATTTTAGCGAAGTGTTTGCATTAAACAGCTCATAAGCTAGCGAAACTTCGGCCTTGTCGCCTCTTATTTGAAGAGAGATGATGCTTACTTTTAGTCTAAGATCTTTTGCATTTGGTGAAAATATCGGCTTAGCAGCACAGTTTGAATAAAGCCCTTTTACAAGCGATTTATAGACCATTTCGCTTGGCTCAGAGACAAATTTAGCATCACTTAGATATCTGATTTTATTATTTTCAGCCACGATCAAAATTTTTCTAGTATCGACCATATCAAGGGCGCTCACATTTTCGATAAAGACATTTTTTAGCTCTTTTTGCTTGTTTTCAGCTGAGCACTCTTTGTTTGAATAGTGGATTTCATACATCGTAGCTTGCGGTACATCTGTCTTTAGTGAGCAGCCAAAAAAGAAAAAAGCAGCCGCTATGTATATCAAATTTCTCATTTCTTATCTCCTTTGTCGTTTAAGACCGGATTTGTGAAGAAAAACTCGTAAGGATTATCTTCGAGTCTTTGAAGCGCACCTCTAAACTCCCGAAGCGTCTTGTCAAATCCATTTAAAAAATCACTCGCTTCTCTTAATAACGGTCCAACTGTATTTCTAAGGTCGTACTCGCCGTCTTTTGCTTTTGCGGTGATAAGTTCTTGCAACGAATTATATCCATTAATAGCCGAATTTGCCGATATAAAAACTTGGTTTGCATTTGAAATTAGAGTGTTTAAATTTTTAACAAGCTCTTTTGTGTCGGTTTTGTTTAAACTATCTGTAAAATTTTTCACATTTTTAACGATACTATCAACCTCACTTAGCCCCTCCTCATCTGTTAAAACTTGTGTAAATTTATCAATATTTTTAAGGATCGACTCAACGTGTTCGATATTTTCAGGAGAGAAAAAGTTATCTACTTTATCGAGTGTTTGATTTATCTTTAAAGTGATGTTTTCTGCATTGTTTCCAAGTTTTGAAAACAAGCTCTCTTCAAGCTGCAAGATAGGCTTTTGATCTGGTGAAAAATCCTTAGTGCCACGGCTTATATTTATACTAGCAACGCCACTAATAGCCTGAACTTCAATACTTGCAATACTGTCAGCCTTGATCGGCAGATCTTCTCTTATCTTCATCGTGATATTTATAAGAGCGTTTTTATCATCAACAAAATTTATATTACTGACCGTTCCAGCTGGTACACCGATAAATTTAACTGTTGAATCAACCTTTAGACCACTTGGTAGCTCGGTTGTATGGATGTAGTACTCTTTAAAATCAACCTTTGTGTTGTTTTTGCTAGTCATCCACCAGATAAATATCGCAAATACTGTAAGGCAAGCCATAAAAAACATGCCAACAATGGTATAAGAATTTCTATTTTCCATCTACTTTTTCCTCATTTTAAATAGCTCTTCAAGTGGGTTGTTTTTAAGATATTCAAGCTCTTTTATATTTCCCTCAAAGGCTATTTTTTTGTTATCTATTATCAAAAATCTATCCAAAATATCAAAAATACTATCAGCATCATGAGTCACCATGACAACAGTCACGCCGATACTATCACGAAGCTCTTTTATGAGCGCGTCCATCTGGCGTGAGCTAACAGGATCAAGGCCGCTGTTTGGCTCATCTAAAAATAGCACCCTTGGGCTTAGAACCAAAGCCCTTGCTAGCGCGGCTCTTTTTTTCATACCACCACTTAGCTCACTTGGATAAAGCATAGAAACCTCTTTTTTGAGTCCAACTTTTTGTATCCAAAACATCGCTATCTCATCAATCTGACGTTTGTTAAATTTAGAGTACTCATGAAGCAAAACGCCCACGTTATCAAGGATCGTCATCGAGCTATAGAGTGCGCCAAATTGAAACATCGTTCCACTTTTTAGCTTTATCTCTTGCTGCTCCTCTTGACTACTTTTCCACATATTGACGCCATCAAAAAATATATCGCCCTCGCTTGGCTTTTTTAGATATATCATCGTCTTCATAAGCGTCGTTTTACCAGCACCACTACCGCCTAAAAAGCCGTAAATTTCAGCCTCTTTAACGCTCCAGCTCACATTATCGTGCATTATCTTGTCGCCATAACTTGTTGTTATGTTTTTTCCAACTATTATCTCGTTCATATCTTTAGCCACATAAAAATTATCGCGAAAAAGGCATCAAGCGCGATAACCCAAAATATCGCATTTACGACGCTAACTGTTGTCATTGCTCCAAGGCTTTGGGCGTTTTGACTCACACCAAAACCTCTCATACACCCAATGATCGCTATTACCGCACCAAAAAATGGAGCTTTTATCATACCAACGGTAAAATGTCTAAGCTCAACCATCTCACGAAATCTATTTAGATAGTCACTAAAACTGATATCAAGTATCGTTTGACAAATGATCATCTGCCCCAAAATACTTATCGCATCAGCTATAAAGATGATGACTGGCATGCAAAGCACCATGGCGATGATGCGCGGCAGTACCAAAAAGTTAAACGGCTCAAACCCCATCGTCTTCATCGCATCTATCTCTTCAGTTAGCTTCATAGCACCTATTTGTGCAGTAAAACTGGAAGCTGACCTACCTGCAATAACGATAGCAGCTATAAGCGGAGCCACTTCTCTAAGCGTAAGCATCCCCATGATCTCGACTATAAATATACTTGCCCCAAAGTTTGCAAGCATCGCACTACCAAGATACGCAAGCACGACACCTATCAAAAAAGCGGTGAGTGATACGATAAAAACAGCATTTACGCCACCATCTTTTATATAGTTGCTAAATTCCCTAAATCTAAGACTGGCTGGATTAAATAAAATTTTTACGCTTTTTATCAAAAATTCGCCCAAAAATGTACCAAACTCAGCTAAATTTACAAAACCTTCACAAATTTTTTCACCAAGTCGTGAGAAAAAATTTAGACTATTATGCGGTGGCATATAATTAAAATCGATCTTTTCATCATTTAAAAGTTCGCCCATCGCCCTTATCTTCTCGTCATTTGTAATAATCTCAAATTTCTTACCGCTTAGTGCATTTCTTAAAAGTATCAAAACAGCGTAATCAATGCTTTTGAGCTCACAAAAATCAAATTTAACACTACCTCTAAATCGCGAAATTTTCTTAAAAATACCTTGTAAATTTTTCGCATCTTTATAGCTAAACTCACCTATAAATTTTATAGTCTGAGTGCTATTTGCTTTGGTAAAAATGATGTCATTTCTCTTTTGCAAAAAGTTCCTTTGCCTTAAAATTAGCGGATTATATTATAAATTTGTTAAAATAGAAAATCAGAAAATAAGGGATAACAATGAAATTTGAAGTTATAAAAAAAGATGATAACGCAAGACGTGGCGTACTAAAGACAGCCCACAGCGAGATTCAAACGCCAGTTTTTATGCCAGTTGGCACGGTTGGTGCGGTTAAAAGCTTAGACGCCTTTGATATGAGTGAAATTTTAGACGCAAAGATAATCTTAGCAAACACCTACCACATGTATCTGCGCCCCGGAAGCAAGGTCGTGCGCGAGTTTGGCGGACTTCATGGATTTTCTAAGTTTGAGCGCTCTTTTTTAACAGATAGCGGTGGATTTCAGGCATTCTCGCTTAGATCAAACACCAAAAACGACGATGGTGGGATAAAATTTAAAAGCCATATCGACGGCAGCACGCACTATTTTACGCCAAGATCCGTTCTTGATACGCAGTACGATCTAGGTAGCGACATTATGATGATGCTTGATGATCTGGTCGCCTTGCCTGCTGAGCCAAAAAGAATCGATCTAAGCATAAAACGAACGATAAAATGGGCAAAAGAGGCGATTGATTATCACAAATTTATGCAAAGCAGGGGCGTTGGCTTGCAGCAAAATATCTTTGGCATCGTCCAAGGCGGCACCGACTATGAGGCACGTAAATTTTGCGCGCAGGCGCTAAACGAGATGCCATTTGACGGCCTTGCGATAGGTGGGCTAAGCGTTGGCGAGAGCAATGAGGCGATGTATGACACGGTTGAGGCAGTTATGCCATTTATGGATGAGCTTAGACCTCGCTATCTAATGGGCGTTGGCACACCAGAAGATCTTGTAGAAAACGTGGAGAGAGGCGTTGATATGTTTGACTGCGTCATGCCAACTAGAAACGCAAGAAACGGCACGCTATTTACTAGCTTTGGCAAGATAAATATAAAATCAGCCAAATTTATAAACGACCACGCGCCAATCGACCCACAGTGTCAGTGCTATACCTGCAAACGCTACTCCAGAGGCTACCTAAACCACCTTTTTAAGGCTAGGGAGCTAACGTTTTTTAGACTAGCAAGCCTTCACAACCTGCACTACTATCTAAATTTGATGAAAGAAATGAGAGAGGCGATCGAGGCTAGCGAATTTACCAAATTTAAGAAAAATTTTTATGCTAAAAGGGTAAAAAATGAGCTATAAAAGTTCAGTTTGTGGATATTTTTATGGCGATGAATACGACTATATTTTACTTGTTTCTTTCACACAAAAACAAAGCTATAAATTTTTATTTAAAAATAGCAAAATTTACAAAGAAGATTTTGATCACGAATGCGATAAAAACGAGTTTGAAGCGGCCCTTAAAAAACTATGTAATGAATATGCAAATAAAATTTTAGAGCATCAAGATGAGCTAAATGAGTATGAAAAAATTTATGCTAGTCGAAAAAACTTTAATCAATTTATCAAAAGACACCACTTTTTAAAATACGAGATTAGAAAATTTCAAAACAAGATATCTCACTTTTATGAGACACTTTCGATTTGTCAGAGCGAGCAACAAAATTTAAAAAAAGAGCTTAAAAATAGTACTCATGAGGCAAATGTTTTTAGAACAATGGCCAATGAATATGCCTGCAGAATAGATGATATTTATACATTTATACAAAGTATAAAAAACGACAAAATCAATCAAAATATTTACATTTTGACAATGATATCAGCTGTAATGCTGCCACTAAATCTGATAACTGGTTTTTTTGGCATGAATACACAAGGCTTACCATTTAATGAAACTAAAAATGCTACTATGATAGTTGTATCAATAATGTTTGGAGTAATTCTTTGTTGTGTTATTTTTTTATTTTGGTATACAAATAAGAAGAAGTAGAAAATAAATAAATTTAGTATATAAGATAAGGTATCTGAAACTTTATATAGAAATTTTTTATATATTTTAAATTTTTATATAGTGGTAAAAAATAAATGGATTTTTATTAATATTAAAAACGATAAAAATATTTAACAGAAAATAGAAATTAGATTTAAAAAGGTTGAAAAGTCCTGAATAGGCTTCAGGACAGATAGTAAGATTATTTTCTAAGTTCGCGGATTTTAGCAGCTTTACCACGAAGGTCACGTAGATAGAATAATTTAGCTCTTCTAACACGACCTTTTCTAAGAACTTTTATCTCTTCGATAGAATCACTAAAAATTGGAAAAATTCTCTCAACGCCAACACTATTAGCGCCAATTTTTCTAATGATAAATGTTTCACCAGTACCGCTACCACGTCTAGCTATACAAATGCCTTCAAAATTTTGAATTCTAGTTTTATCGCCTTCGTGAATACGAGTAGCAACACGCAATGTATCTCCTGCACGGAAGTCAGGAATATTTTTACTAGCAATTTGAGCATTTTCAAATGCTTCAATGTATTTATTTCTCATGTTTTTCCTTATTTATGTGGCTTAAGCTTTTGATATAAATCAGGGCGAAAAAACCTTGTTTTGCAGTGAGCCATCTTATTTTTTAAAGTGTGGATTTTAGCATGGTTACCCTTTAAAAACTCTGAAACCACAAAGATTGATCTAAAATTATCAGGCTTTGTAAAAGATGGAGCCTCAAGCAAATTATCCTCAAAACTCTCAACTTCAAGGCTCATGTCATTTCCTAAAACTCCAGGTACATTTCTTGATATTGCATCACTCATACAAAGCGCAGGAAGCTCTCCGCCAGTTAAAACAAAATCGCCTATGCAAAAAACTTCATCCGCCCAAAGCTCAACAACTCGTTCATCAAGGCCTTCATATCTACTACAAACAAAACAAATATGTTTTTTTTTGGAGAGCCTCTTTGCGTCATTTTGATTAAATCTTTTACCAGCTGGCGTTAAAAATATCACATGAGCATTTTTATCTTTTTCTTTTAAAAATTTAATCGATTCATCCAAAGGCTGTGGAAACATCAAAAGCCCTGCTCCACCTCCGATCATATAATCATCAACTTTATTATGCTTATCCTTAGTAAAATTTCTTGGATTTATAAAATCAATTTCAATAATTTTATTACCAATTGCACGTTTTAAAATAGAATCACAAAAATAAGGTTTAACTAAATTTTCAAAAAGTGTAATAAACGTAAATGTCATGAATTTTCTAAAATGGCTCTAGCACCCTTTACCAAAATCTCTCCACTATTCAAATTTACACTTATAATAAAATGCTCTAAATATGGAATGTAAAAATTATTTGGTTTACCACCCAAGGTAAGCTCTTCGTCTGTTTTTATATATAAAAGTGAATTTGCAAAATTATCTTGGATATCTTCTACAATACCCAAGATTTCACCATTTTCTATAACTTTTAAGCCAATAATATCAAACTGAAAAAATTCATTTTTTTTTAATTTGCAGTTTTTTCTAGTGAGCTCTTTTGTGGTATATATAGTTCTATTTACAAGCGTTTTAGCAAGATCTAAGTCATCAAAATTTTCAAATAAAACCAGCTCTTTTTGTCTATTATAGTCTTTTATGACGAGCTGATCATTGTTTTTGTCAAAAAAGGTTGCACCTTTTTTAAACTGTTCTGGGAAGTCGCTATTATTGTGAAGCTTTAAGTAGCCCTTTAAACCAACACATTTTCCGATGGTAGCGACTTCAACAATATCACTATTCAATAGCTTTTACCGTTACCCTATAACTTGTATTATCTTTGGCTTTACAACCAATAATAACGGTCTTTATAGCGTTTATCATTTTGCCATCTTTACCGATAAGTTTTCCTGTATCAACCTTGTCTGCACTTATAATTATCTCAGCAAAATTTTCACCAAGTTCCTGACGATCAACACTTACTTTATCAGGAAAATCAGCAATCAACTTGGCATATTCGTATAAAAAATTTTTAACCATTATTTTGTAATTTGTGCAACTCTATCGCTAAGTTTAGCACCAACGCTTTTCCAGTAATCTAATCTCTCTTTATTGAAATTTATAACATTTGGCTCAACCATAGGATTGTAATAGCCAATACTTTCTATCCAGCCACTATCACGTCTTTTTCTACTATCTGTAACAACTATACGATAAAAAGGTCTTTTCTTACGTCCCATTCTTGTTAGTCTTACTACTGTTGCCATATTATATTTCTCCTCTTGTTTTTAAATAAAGCTTAAATTTGGATAACAAATATCCAAATTTAAACCCTTTTATTAAACAGGTCTTTTAAGATTTGCTTGAGAAAGCATATTTGCAAGTCCTTTTGCTCCACCTTTTCCTGAAAATTTCTTAGCAAGTTTTGAGGCATTTTCAAACTGCTTTAAAAATCGATTTACCTCTATCTGAGAAAGTCCAGAACCAGCCGCTAAACGTCTTTTTCTACTATTATTCAAAAGTTCAGGATTTTCACGCTCTTTTTGCGTCATAGAGTTTATCATAGCCTTAATATGTAAAATTTCTTTTGAATTATCAAGATCTATATCTTTTATCTGATTTGCAATATTTGAAAGACCAGGTATCATCCCCATCAAAGACTTCATGCTACCAAGCTTTTTAACGCTTTCCATTTGATCTAAAAAGTCATTAAAGTTAAACTGACCTTTTTTTATCTTTTGATTTAGGCGTTTTGCCTCTTTTTCATCGATAATAGTCGATGTTTTCTCTACCAAAGTAGCTAAGTCACCCTCACCCATTATACGGCTTACAATGCGGTCTGGTATAAAACTCTCGATATCAGCTACTTTCTCGCCGGTACCGACAAATCTAAGTGGAATATTTAGCTGTTTTGCAATACTAATAGCTACGCCACCTTTTGAGTCAGAGTCAAATTTAGAAAGGATAACTCCAGAAATTCCTAAAATTTCATTAAAACTTGTAGCTGTTTTTACTGCATCTTGTCCGCTCATGGCGTCAGCTACGTAGAAAATTTCATGTGGATTTATTGCATTTTTTACATCTTTTATCTCTTGCATCAACTTTTCATCGATCGCAAGACGACCAGCGGTATCCACTAAAATCACATCATAAAGGCCACTTTTTGCTTTTTCTAGTGCTTCTTTAGCTACTTTTATAGGATTATTTTCATTTTCTATATAAAAAAGATCGATCTCATTTGCAACGCAAAGCTGCCTTAACTGCTCAACTGCCGCTAATCTTTGCAAGTCACAAGCAGCAACTAAAACTTTTTTCTTTCTTAGTTTTAGATAGTTTGCAAGTTTTATAGTTGTCGTTGTTTTACCGCTACCTTGCAAACCAGCCATTAAAACAATGGTCGGTGCAACTGACGCATATACAAAGCCTTGGTTGCCAGGAGCTGTTAAAATAGTCGTCAAATTTGATTTGATCGCATCTAAGAAATTCTTTTGACCAACACCAGTTTGCTTTAGTTCGCTTTCGATAGATGTGAGTAGATCTTTGGTGACTTTATGATAAACATCAGCTTTTAAAAGAGCTTTTTTGAGCACGTCAAGTGCGTTTTTTAGAGCTTTTTCGTCATCTATAAAACGTATCTTACTAACGGCTAATCTAAAAGACTCGCTAATTTGTTCGAACACTAATCACCTTTCTAAGTTGTTATTAAAGGGCGTATATTACTAAATAATTTCTTTATTGCTCTTTAAATTTCAAATTTATTAAATAGCTCAAATCCAAGAGAGCTGAATTCTTTTAGGATAGGCGCTTTAAATTTATAGTTTAAAAGAGCGATAGAATAGGCATGCAAAAACATTCTATTTGCCCTATTCTTGCCGTATTTCTCATCGCCAACGATAGGTAAATTTAAGCTAGCCAAATGCACTCTTATCTGGTGCGTTCTGCCTGTTTTTATGGCAACTTTTACAAGCGTTTTTTTACCTGTAACCATGAGTGGTGAAATTTCGCTGATCGCCTCTTTGCCATCTTTTGATATCTTTGAAAAAGCGCCATTTTTATTTTTTATCGTTAAGATCGGCTCATTTACGACCACTTCCTCGCTCATAATACCTCTAACTGCGGCCACATAAATTTTCTCAACCTTCATCTTTTTAAACTCATTTATGGCAAGCGCTGCGAATTCATTATTTTTTACAAGAAGCAGCACGCCACTCGTATCTTTATCGAGTCTATGAAGGAGTGGAAATTTATAAATTTGACTGATTTTTTCACTAGTTATGGTAGCAGGCTTATTGATGGCTATTAAATTTTCATCCTCAAAAATAATGCTTGGCTTTGGCATCTCTTCAACGCTAAATTTGGTATTTTCACTCATCAAGGCACGAGCGATCATCACTTTTTGGCCTTTAGCATAGACTAGACCGCTATCTATTAGCTCCTTTGCCTCGTTGTTTGAGATATTTTTTTGCTTAGCTAAAATTTTATACGCTTTTTCTTCACTCATAAAGTGCTCCTTATATCTTCTATGATCGCATCAGCGCTTGCTTGCACAGCGATCTTGCTCTTTTTAGCATCACTACCCATTATGCCACCGATCTCGCTTGCCTTTGCGATATAGATGTTTTCAACTAGGCTAAATAGCGCCTTTTGGTTAAATATAAACTCGCCACTTATTATTACTGGGTTAAATTGTGCGCACTCGATTGGATTATGCCCACCGATATTTGGCACAAAACTGCCTCCAAGCACGACTATATCGCTAATAGCATAGACATTTACAAGCTCACCTAAAGTGTCAAGCAAATTTACTTTAGCTTCAAATTTATACGTTTGACTAAATTTCGCAAAGCTAAAATCATGCTTTTTAGCGTAGTCGCCTGCTATCTTCTCAACCTCTGCGAACCTCTCAGGATGGCGTGGTGCGATTATTAAAAGATCATTTTCTTTTAAATTTAAATTTTCTAAAACCATCTCTTCTTCGCCAGCATGAGTACTTGCCAGCACGATCACTCTTGCTTTTGGCTTTTCATAAATTTTACTCACGCTTGGCAAAAACGCAGCTTTTATGTTGCCAACAACCTCTATTTCACCTGCTCCAAGCGACTTTAGCCTCTCTTTATCAAGCTCGCTTTGGACGTAAATTTTGTCTATAAATTTAAAAAGATATCTATAAAAAAAGCCAAATTTTAAATAACTTTTATAGCTTCTATCTGAAATTCTAGCGTTTATCAGTATTACACGGCTACCCTTTAGCTTTGCCATGAAAACTAGCATGAGCCAAAGCTCAGCCTCAAAAATAACTAAAATTTTGCTCTTTTTTAGCCAAAATGGCAAAAAAATTTCAAATGGCAAAAATCTCGTGTTGGAGCAAATTTTACTTGCCGCTTCAAAGCCCGTATTTGTCACCACGCTTATGGCTTTACTGTCAAATTTTTGTATCAAAGGTTTAAGCGCTTGCACCTCGCCAAACGAACAAGCGTGAAAATGCACATCTGCATCTTGAAATTTAGGATTATTAAAGAGGAAAAAACGTGCTGGAATCGACTTATGATACTTTTTTTTAAAACTTAAAATAAATAGAAAGATAGCCCCAAAGAGATAGAGTATTGAGGCTAGAAAGTAATATATTATTATCACGAAATGTGTTATTGCTCTTGTTTATATAAAATTCTGCCACAATGAGGACATGTAACGATATCTTCGCCCTTGATAACAGCAGAGAAAGTTTTGTCATTTATCTGCATAAAGCAACCATAACAAGCTTGTTTTTTTACAGGAACAACGGCTGTGTTATGAGCCCATTTTCTAATTTTTTCATAAAATGCGAGAATTTTTTGATTCATAGTGGCGATAAGCTTGTCTTTTTTAGCATAAACTTCTTCACGTTCTTTCCCGATATTTTCAAGCTCAGATAAAGTTTTGCCTTTTATATTTTTTAAATTCTCTTCAAGTTCAGCTTTTTTTGCACCAAGCTCATCTTTTTGACTATTTTTACTATCTATTAGCTTCTCAAGTCTAGCGATCTCCTCATTTGCAGCCTCAAGTTGCTCTTTTGCAATATCCTCTTCAAGACTTAGAGCTTTTATCTCCTTTTCGCTTTTTGCACTTGAGCTTTTTTTAGCTACATCTTTTATCTTTGCACTAAACTCGGCAATATGAGCATTTGTGCCTGATTTTTGAGACTTTAAGTCGCTTACCTCTTCATCTAGTCTTTCTATATTAACCGTTATAGTTTCGCACTCTTCTTCTATATTTTTATAAGCCTTTTCTATATCCTGAATGCGTGGTATAAAGCCATCTATTTGTTTATCAAGGTCAGATAATTCAACTAATTGTTGTAAGTATTTATTCATAATGTTTCCTTTTTTTGTTAGCAATATGTAAATGGATTTTTAGAATTGCGTATTATAACTTCAATTTTCAGATTTTGCAAATATTTTGCTAAAAAATCACCAAAATAACGTTCACTTTCATAGTGATTTATATCGATTAAATTTAGCCCATTTTCCTTTGCATAAAGGGCTTGGTGATATTTTAGATCACCCGTTAAAAAGACGTCTGCTTTTACATCTTGGATGAGATCTCCGCCACTTCCAGTGCAGATACAAATTTTAGAAATTTCATCTTTTGCATGAACCACTCTTAAATTTTCTATCCTAAGTTTTTCTTTTACAAATTTGCAAAGCTCAATAAATTTCATCTTCACATCAGAGTAGATCAAAAAGCCCTCTTTGCTTGAAATTTCAAGCCCCAAAACCTGCATCACAAATTTTTCATTTAAAAATGCAAGGTCAGCGTTTGTATGAAGCGAAATAAGCGAGATATTTTTTATCATCATCTCTCTTATGAGTGAGCTTGGATAAAAGCTGTAGTCTAGGCTTTTTAGCCCCTTAAAAATGAGTGGATGGTGAGTGATAATAAGCGAATTTGGCAAGACATTTTGCAAAAGTTCGCTATCTAAATCAAGACTTAAATAAATTCGCTCAAATTCGCTATCAAATGAGCCAACTTGTAGGCCACTATTGTCCCAGGACTCTTGGCTCGCAAATGGGCAAATTTCATCTAGAATTTTATAAATTTCAGCTATTTTCATAAAATTTTACTTTTGCTCTAGGCTCTCTTTATAAGTTAGCGCACACTCTTTTGCAAGCTCTCGAATTTTTAGGATATAGTCTTGCCTTTGCGTTACACTTATCGCTCCGCGCGCGTCAAGGACGTTAAATGTGTGAGCCGCAAGCATGCAGTAGTCGTAAGCTGGCAGTGAAATTTTAGCCTCTAAGCAGCGTTTGCACTCGTTAAATGCATTTTCAAACTGGTTAAAAAGCATATCGACGTTTGCTACTTCAAAGTTATATTTACTCCACTCATACTCACCTTGTTTATGAACGTCGGCATAGGTTACGATGTTTCCATCCCTGTCGTCCCAAACGATGTCGTAGACACTATTTACATCTTGTAGATACATGGCCAAACGCTCAAGGCCGTATGTTATCTCACCAGAGATCAGCTCACATGCGATGCCACCCACTTGTTGAAAATACGTAAACTGCGTCACCTCCATACCATCTAGCCAGACCTCCCAGCCAAGTCCCCAAGCGCCCAGAGTCGGGCTCTCCCAGTTATCCTCGACAAAGCGGATGTCATGATCTTTTAAATTTAACCCAAGTTTTTCAAGGCTTTTTAGATAAAGCTCTTGGATATTTTCTGGGCTTGGTTTTATGAGTACTTGAAACTGATAATAAGCGCCTAGGCGGTTTGGATTTTCGCCGTATCTGCCATCAGTCGGACGGCGGCTTGGAGCTACGTATGCAGTAGCCCACGGCTTTGGTCCGAGGCTTCTTAAAAAAGTCGCTTGATGATAAGTACCAGCGCCAGCAGGCATGTCGTATGGCTGAAGTATAACGCAACCTTGCTCTTGCCAATAGTTTTGAAGGGTTAATATTATTTGTGAAAATGTCATTGCTTTCCTTTTAAAATTTTACTTTACATAGTGTATAACTGCACCAGGTCCTAGCGGTAGATCAAAAATGTACCAAAACGACATTAGTGCTGTCCAAGAAATTAAAAATGCAACCGTATAAGGAAGCATAATAGAAACAACTGATCCGATTTTTAACTCTTTATTGTATTTTTGCATAAAAGCTACTATCAAAACAAAAAACGGCATCAAAGGCGTTATGATATTTGTAGTAGAGTCGCCTATTCTAAAAGCAGCCTGTGTAAGCTCTGGCGAGAGTCCAAGATTCATAAACATTGGTACAAAAATCGGAGCCATCATCGCCCACTTTGCAGAATCAACAGCTATAAATAAATTTATAAAAGCGATCAAGAAAATAAAAACTATAATAAGGCTAAGTCCAGTTAATCCGACCTCTTTTAGAAAAATAGAACCTTTTATAGAAAGTACTAGCCCAATATTTGAGGTATTAAAAAGATATGTAAACTGAGCTGCGAAAAATATCAAAACCAAAAATCCTGATAGCTCAGAAATAGATTGCTCCATAAATTTTATGGCATCATTACTGCTTTTTATACTCCTAGCGCCTACACCGTAAGCTACGCCTACCACTATAAAAAGTAACATCATAAAAACGACAATAGAATGCATAAAAGTAGATTTCATAAAGCTTTCATTGCCTTTTGCTCCAAATAAAGAGCCTGAAGGTAAAATAGCCACAAGCAATAAAATTACAAAAACAATCAACGCTATTAGCGAAAATTTTAAGCCACGTTTTTGCTCTGCACTTATCTCGCCATGCTCTTGTAAGCTAAAATCACCCAAAAAATCAAATTTTCCAAGCCTAGGCTCTACGATTTTATCTGTCACAAACCAGCCAACAAATACGATCAAAAATGTCGAAGCGATCATAAAATACCAATTTGCAGTTGCTAGTACCACATAATCCGGATTTAACACGCTAGCTGCTTGCATAGAAAATGCCGCAAACATAGGGTCATTTGTACCGATTAATAAATTTGCCGACCAGCCACCGCTAACACCAGCAAAAGCAGCAGCTAGTCCAGCAATTGGATGGCGACCAAATCCAGCAAATAAAATAGCTCCAAGCGGAATTAGCACGACATAGCCAACCGAGGAAGCAACATTTGACATTACGCCAAGAAAAATAACGATTGGGGTTACCCATATTTTGGAAGATTTTAAGGCAATCTTTGTCATAAGTGCTGATAAAAGTCCGGACTTATCTGCGATACCAATACCTAGAATAATTGCAAAGACTACTCCCAAAGGATAAAAACTAGTAAAATTTTTAAGCACAGACGAAACAAAAGATCTAAGACTGTCAGCAGAAAGCAAATTTATAACATTTGCATTAAGCTGTGATATTTGTCCGTCTTTGATAGCCTGATAGCTTACGCCAACACCCATCTTTTCTAATACAAACGATATTATTATCGTAATAATCGAAAGATAGATAAAAAGCATAGTTGGATTTGGCAATTTGTTACCAAAATTTTCGATAAAACTTAAGATTGAACTATTATTTTTTTTATTCATTTTTCCTAACCTAAAATAGATATAAAAATTTTTATCTCGTCGCTATCGTAAAGCTCAAAGTCCATTTCATAGGCTCTTTTTAGCTCACTACTTTCAAAATATCTCCAAATTTCACCCCAAAATTTTGCAACATTTTGTGGCTCATTTGCAAAGCTAAAAAGAGCGTACTTTCCGCTTTGTATATTTAAATTTTCATCACCTTTTTGGCATGATCTTGTGCCTATGAAGTTATAGTAATGTCCATTAAGATCACTTTCGTAGTTGCAGTAAACGCTATAAATTTCACTCTTGCCATCATAGTATTCACTCATAAATTTAGACCATAAAGCTGGAATTTTACCCTCACCGCCTATCTCGTCTTCATTTTTAGTACGAGTTTTTACTCCGTAAATTTCAAAGCTTTCCTCTAAATTTATAATCTTCATAAACTACTTTTGTCCGTTAAAATTTTCAACTGCTTGATTCCACATGAGCTTGTATTTTCGTTTTAGAAATTCAACTTCATCCTGTGAAATTTTAAGCTGCTTTGTAAGCGTCTCGACCGTTTTTCTATCTTCGTCATAGAGCTCTTGCATAGAAATGAGCGCCTCTTTTAAAAATTTATTCTCATTTCTTAGGGTTTCAAGCGTCTCATCCTTTGCGTCAAGCACCTTTTCATGTAAATTTAATATCGTTCCAATCGTCTTTTCAACAAAGCTGATGCCATCTTGGCCTTGCGGTTGCAAAGATAAATTTTGCGAAACACTAGGCACCACACTCATTGTTCCCTCGCTCGCTTCTATCAAAATTTCTCCATTTTCCTCTTTGGTTTTCAAAACGCCACGATTTATCATATCTTCGATAACTTCACGCTCCAAGTGCACAAGTTTGCAAAATTCATCAACACCAAGATAGGTCTGCACCGCTTCTCCTTTTTACAGTATCACTTCAACCTTTGAAGAATCTTCCTCTAAAGCCTTTATCTTTGCCTCTCTGTCAGCTTTTAGGGCACTTGCCAGACTGTCATCTTCAAGAGCCAAAATTTGCACCGCCAAATAGGCTGCATTTATAGCACCGGCCTTGCCGATAGCTAGAGTCGCTACTGGCATGCCACTTGGCATTTGTACCGTTGAGTAAAGTGCATCAACGCCGCTTAAAGCTGATCCTGCCATTGGTATGCCGATAACTGGCTTGGTTGTATTTGCAGCGATCGCTCCAGCTAAGTGAGCTGCCATGCCTGCAGCTGCGATAAAGACCTTTGCACCCTTTTTTTCAGCATTTGTGACGTACTCACTCGTCCTTTTTGGACTTCTGTGAGCTGAGCTTATTATTAACTCATATTTTACACCAAATTTTTCAAGAGTTTTTGCCGCCTCACTAACTATCTCATAGTCACTCTTACTTCCAATTACAATAGAAACAAATTTCATATTTTCTCCCTCAAAAAGCTAAATTTTGGTAGCTTAACACCAAGGCTTATCTCATTTTCATTGCCACTGTGAATTTCACCCATGACCTTACCTTTTTTGGTGATGAGCTGTTTAAATTTGATAAATTTCTTGCCCTCTTGTGAATAAACCTTTGAGATTTTATTTTCACTATCTTCTATAACCGATCCAGTAGGAGCCACGATCTCATAGCTATTGCCTGGAAAAATTTTATATTTACACTTAAAAAACTCGCCATCTTCGCTTATGGCATTTACCTGATGTGTGCCCTCTTCTAGGCTACTAACGTGATTTTGCGTATCGGTTCGTTCATAAGGTCTATGCACTAAGTATCCATCCGTAAAGCCACGATTTTTCAATGTATTTATCTCATTCTCATAAATTTGTGCGTCAAATTTATTATCCATGGCATCATCTATCGCCATTTTGTAGGCTCTTGCTGTGCAGGCCGCGTAGTACTCACTCTTTGTGCGACCCTCTATCTTAAAGCTATCTATCACACCGCTATCAACGACCTCTTTGATGTGCGATATTAGACAAAGATCTTTTGAGTTCATAATATGAGTGCCGTTTTCATCCTCTTCTAAGCGGAAAAGCACGCCACTCTCTTCATTTTTAGCGTAAAGTTTATACTTAAACCTGCAGTCGTTGGCACAGCTACCGCGATTTGACATACGTCCGCTTTGCACTGAGCTCACCAAACACCTACCAGAGTAGGCAAAGCACATCGAGCCATGTACAAAAATTTCAATATCAAGAGTTGGAATTTCTTCTTTTATCTTTATAACATCTTTTAAGTTCATCTCACGTGCTACGACGATACGTTTTGCGCCCATGTCATGATAAATTTTTGCATCAAGCACATTCATGACATTTGCCTGAGTTGAGAGATGTATCTCGATATCAGGAGCGATGGCTTTTGCTAGACTCATAACGCCTGGAGTTGCGATGATAAAGGCATCTGGCTTCATCGCCGAGATAACCTGCAAGTGCCTTTTTAGTGGCTCGATCTGCGAGTTAAAAGGAAAAGCATTTATGGTCGCATAAAATTTCTTTCCCTTTGCATGTGTGTAGTCTATCGCCTCTTTAAATGTTTCAAGGTTAAATTCCCTCGCCGATCTAGTCCTTAGCGAAAAACTAGCCACTGAGCCATAAACAGCGTCGGCTCCATACTCAAGGGCGATTTTAAGTTTTGTTAAATTTCCAGCTGGAGATAAAAGCTCAGGCCTTTTTAGCACTATTTTTTACCCAAACTTTCTATCAAAGCTTCGATATCGTCGTTGCTGACAAGATTTTCAGTCGTTGTATCACCAGCGATGTGAACAGCAGAGCTAACACGCTTATCATCGTCGATTTTACCTTCAAACAAGGTATTCATATATTTGCTAAGTGCTCTCATAACGTTGATAACACGCTCGATCTTTTGCCTATGGATGTCTTGATACTGCATCATATCCATAGCCATCATGATCTCATCTTGTCCCATTTGTAAATTTCCGATGATATTATCGATCGTGCCAAGAAGCGAGTTGTTTTTCTCTAAAGCCTCGCTAAATGCGGCAATCTTTGGAAATTTCTCACTTAGTGTCGTAAATAGCTCAATGTTTGAGTTTATCGCGTCTTTTAGGCTATTTGAGTCGCTCTCAGCGTCCATGAAAAAGTTATTTATCGTCTCAAGCTTGTCAAACATCTGAGTAGCTTTCTCTTCGCTATCTCTTGTTACATCGTCAAGCTGATGAACCATTTTGTGATCTTCCGTTGGTGGTGGTGGTGGCCAAACACCATCTGCACTCACTCTGTAATTTTCCGCATTCTTTGAATTGCTTTCTGATTTTGACTGTGGTTCATCTTTAGTATCGATTGCTTCTGCAACTTCTGCTACCTCGTCCGTATCCTCTTTGACGTCCGCAACCTCTTGGCCAGCATCTTCTTTAGCATTATCTAACTCATCATCTAGCCCACCTGCCATAAGTGCGTCAAGTTCCTCTTGGGTCATAAAAGCTCCTAATAAAATTTGGCTTGATTATATAGGATTTAAATAAAAAGTAAGTTTAAAGGCAATGCTTTTATCTTTAAATTTATAAATTTTTAGATAGCATTTTTAAAAATAAACGACCTTAAAAGGCTAAAAATGACCGTCGATCTTCACAACCATACGCCACTTTGCAAGCACGCAGTTGGCGAGCCAAGAGAGTATGTGCAAAACGCAATAAAAGCTGGCACAAAATACTTTGGCTTTAGCGATCACGCACCGATGAACTACGATGAAGCTTACAGAATGAGCTTTGATGAAATGCAGGGCTATGAAGATAAAATTTTACATTTAAGAGATGAATTTAGCAGTGAGATAGAAATTTTGCTTGGCTATGAGATGGATTTTTTAGATGGATTTATGGATGAGCGAGTTTTTGCTAGAAAGGTTGATTATCTAATAGGCTCTGTGCATTTTTTTAATGGCTGGGCATTTGACAATCCAGAATTTATCGGTGGCTACGAGGGCAAAGACTTGGATCAGATTTGGCAAGAGTATTTTGATCACGTAGAAAGATCAGCCAAGCTTGGCAAATTTGACATTATGGGACATATCGATCTTTTAAAACTTTTTAAATTTTTGCCAAAAAAGGATGTTAGGATTTTGGCTAAAAATGCAGTAAATGCAATAAAAGAAGCAAATTTAGTTGTTGAGATAAATGCCGCTGGCTTTAGAAAACCTATCGGCGAGCAATATCCAAGCGTAAATTTACTTGAACTAATAGCCGAAAAAGATATAACCATCACCTTTGGCTCAGACGCTCACACAAAAGAGGATATCGGTAAAAATGGTGAAATTTGCGAGCAAATAGCTAGAGATTTAGGTTATTCAAAATGTGCAATATTTAAAAATAGAGATAGAGAATTAGTAAAATTTTAGATTGGGTTCAAATAAAATATAAATTTAATCTTAAATATTAGGTTTTATGATAGAATACGAAAAATTTAAAAATTAAAAGGAGAAAAAAGTGGGAAAATTCGTCCAAAATATAGATCATTTTTTTGATTTTTGTAAAGAAAATGAAGTCAAATTTGTAGATTTTAGATTTACTGATTTAGGTGGTGCTTGGCATAGCATTAGCTACAATATAAAAGCTGTTACGAAAGAAAATTTTATAAATGGCATCCCGATGGACGCTAGCTCTATGCATGGCTGGCAACCAATCGATAAGAGCGATATGATAATGAAGCCAGAAGCTACAACTGCATTTTTAGACCCATTTACTTCTGATATTACAGTTGTTGTTTTTTGCGATATTTACGACATTTACAAGGGTCAAATTTATGAAAAATGCCCTCGCTCAATAGCCAAAAGAGCAATGCAGTACGTAAAAGATAGCGGTCTTGGTGACGAGGCTTACTTTGGCCCTGAGAATGAATTTTTTGTCTTTGATAACGTCAAAATCATCGATAGCCCAAACTGTGCGATGTATCAAGTAGATAGCGAAGAAGGCGAATGGAACGATGCTACTGACTTCAAAGACAGCTACAACACAGGTCATCGCCCACGCAGAAAAGGTGGCTACTTGATGACTCAGCCAATCGACAGCATGGTCGATCTAAGAGCTGAGATGATGCAGGTTTTAGAGCAAGTTGGTCTTGAAGTATTTTTAGGACACCACGAAGTCGCACAAGGTCAAGGCGAGATCGGCGTGAAATTTGGTAACTTAGTCGAAGCTGCCGATAATGTACAAATTTATAAATATGTAGTTCGCATGGTGGCTCACCTAAACGGCAAAACTGTTACGTTTATGCCAAAACCACTTTACGGCGATAACGGTAGCGGCATGCACGTACACCAATCAGTCTGGAAAGATGGCAAAAATTTATTTTATAAAGAGGGCGGATATGCGAATTTAAGCGACTTTGCGAGGTACTACATCGGCGGTGTTTTAAAACACGCAAGAAGTGTCGCAGCCTTTACAAACCCTAGCACAAACAGCTACAAACGCCTAATCCCAGGCTTTGAAGCGCCATCTATCCTCACCTACTCTAGCCAAAACCGCTCAGCAAGTATCCGCATACCTTATGGCTCAGGTGAAAAGTCAGTTAGGGCTGAGATGAGATTTCCAGATAGCACAGCAAACCCTTATCTAGCCTTCTCAGCAATGCTAATGGCAGGACTTGACGGCGTCAAAAACAAATACGAGCCAGTTGGTCCGATGGATGAAAATTTATTTAAACTTCATCTTGATGAGATCAGAGAGCGTGGTATAGAGCAGCTTCCACACACACTTCGTGGTAGCCTTGAAGCGCTAATTCGCGATAATGAATACTTAAAACCAATAATGACCGATCTTTTCATAGACACCTATCAGCACTTCAAATTTGAAACTCAAGTTTGGCCTTACGAAGCACGCCCAACCGCTTATGAGTTCAAAACTTGCTTCTCTTGCTAATCTAGCAAATTTTGCCTTGGCATACACGCCAAGGCATTTTTTAAAAATTCATACAAAAATACAAAATATTTAACATAAAATTTTATGTATTTTTATTATAAATTTTAAATCTATACAGCTATGGATCATTATAAAAAGGGATATTTTTTTTGCAAATACACTAGGAATTTTATGAAACATATAAAAATTTATCCGCCTTCATTAAACTAAAATAAAAAATTTTAAAGACAATTAAATATATAAATAATCATAAATTTATACCTTTTTTTATAAAATCAGCAAATAAAAATTGCAAAAGGAAAGCAGTTGCAAGCACTAGCTTTAAAATATCGCCCTAAAAATTTTGATGAACTTATCGGTCAAGAAGCAGTTAGTAAAAGTCTTATACACGCACTTGACGAGGGTCGTATAAGCCACGCATATCTGTTTTCTGGGCTTAGAGGAAGTGGTAAAACTTCAAGTGCCAGGATATTTTCAAAAGCTTTGGTGTGCGAAAAAGGACCTACTTCAAAGCCATGTGAAGTATGCCCACAATGCATAATGGCAAATGAGTCAAGACATATGGACATCATCGAAATGGACGCAGCTAGCCACAGAAAGATAGATGACATAAGAGAGCTAATCGAGCAAACAAAATATGCTCCAGCAATGGCAAGATATAAAATTTTTATAATCGATGAAGTGCATATGCTAACCAAAGAGGCATTTAACGCTCTTTTAAAAACGCTTGAAGAGCCACCAAGCTATGTAAAATTTATCCTAGCGACAACTGATCCATTAAAACTCCCAACAACGGTGCTTTCAAGAACGCAGCATTTTAGGTTTAAGCAAATAAGCAGATACAGCATCATTAAACATCTTGAGTTTATTTTAAGTAAAGAAGGTATTAGCTACGAAAAAGAGGCACTTGAAATTTTAGCAAGAAGTGGCGGAGGATCGCTAAGAGATACTTTGACGCTTCTTGATCAAGCTATAATTTATGGAGCAAATAATGTCACGGCAAATGGCGTAGCATCGATGTTAGGGCTTCTTGATCCAGAAAAGATCGAAGAGATAATAACTCATGTTTTAAATCACGATAAAAATGCTATTAGAGTGCTTGTAAGCGAACTTGAAAGCTACGATCCAGAGATGATAATAGATGAAATTTTGGCAAATTTAAAGCAAAAATTTATAGAAAACGACTCAAAAATTTCACTACTTGTTTATGAGAGATTTTTTAGGATTTTGGCACAAGCTAAAGGTATGCTAAATGTAAGTAGCGACAATGGCTTTGTGCTAATGCTAATGCTTTTTATGATGATAGAAGCGCTAAATTTACAAGATATCGATGACGCTATAAATGAAGTGATCTCAAAAAATAACGAAAATTCCACACAAATCACAGAAGTCATCACTCAAAAAAGCCAAGTAGCTCCTGCTAAAATGCAAGGTCCATACGAACTCTTCTTAACAAAAATTTATGATAGAAATTACGATCTTGGCGAGTTTTTTAAAGAATTTGTAGAATTTAGCTTCTTTAATAACAATGAGCTTGGACTGATAGTAAATGCAAAAGATGAAAATCTAGAATATTTTAAGAAAAATTGGAAAATTTTAAATGAGATATTGCGTACGCTTTTTGGACAAAATGCAAAAATAGTAAATGCAAAGAGTGATGAGCAAAAAACACAAACTAAGACGCCTAAAGCCTCTTTAGAAAATAATGAAAAAAGCGAACTAGACGAGCTTGATGAGGAAATTTCAAGACTAAATGCAAATAACGTTGAAACTAAAAATGAGTCAAAAATCGAGATAAAAAGCGAGCTGCAAAACGAGAAAAATAACTTTGCTTTGATACTAAATAAAGAGCCAAAAACGCCAGAAGAGCTTCAAAGACAAAGAGAACAAGGTGCGCTAAAAGAGGCTAATAGACTTTTTGGCGAGCCAACGATTGAGAGCTAAATTTTATCTTTATTAGATTTTGCTCTTTTTTTTAGGGCTTCTTTTTTGCGAAGCTCTAGCTCATAAGCTTCATTTAGTGCATCTTCATCGTCCAAATTTGCTCCGTCTAAAAATTTTCGGTAGTCCTCAAATTGCTTATTTTTTATCCCCCAAAGCACGCCAAAAAGCAAAAATGCCCCCATCAAAACTGAGATAAAAACTAGCATCGCAAGTGTCGCGCTATCCATTATTTTTCCTTAAATTTTCTAACAATATAAAGCGAGTTTAAGATAACACTTAGCGAGCTAAGCGACATAAAAAGCGCAGCAAATAGCGGAATGACGTAGCCACATACGGCAAATGGCAGAGCAAGAACATTATAAAGAAGACAAAAGAGCAAATTTTGCTTTATCGTTTTGTAAGTAAATTTTGAGATTTTTATGGCCTTCGCTAGACTTTTTAAACTATCATCAAGCAGTACCACATCGCTTCTTTCTAGGCTTATCGCCGCCCCACTTCCCATGCAAATAGCGATATGAGCAAGGCTAAGCGCTGCTGCGTCGTTTATGCCATCTCCTACCATTAGCACCTTTTTACCGTGCTCTTTTAATTTGCTTATAAATTTAGCTTTCGTTTCAGGCAACATCTCTGCTCTAAACTCACTCACGCCAAGCTCATCTGCTACGTTTTTTACTACTTTTTGTACGTCGCCACTTAAGATACACACTTTCATGTCAGCGCTCTTTAGCTCGTCTATCAAGGCCTTTGCTTCAGGTTTTACGCTATCTTTTAGGTAAAATTTCGCCACTAGCTCACCATTAAGCCCCACAAAAAAGCTCACATTTTCTTCAGCTTCATCAAAAATAATACCATTTTCAACTAAAAATCGCTTGCTTCCTGCATAAAATTTTTTACCCGAAATTTCAGCCTCAACACCCTTTGCCACGCTTAAATTTGTATTTTTAAGCTCTATTTTCCTTGCGCCTTTTTGCTTTAGAAGTTTAGCCACTGCCACGCTTATTTGATGATTTGAAATAAGAGCCAGCGAATAAATTTCATCTAAACTTATGCTTTCTTTTATGAAAAAATCACTAACTTCAAATTCCGCCTTTGTGAGCGTACCAGTCTTGTCAAATACCGCTACATCGCACTTTGCAAGGCTTTCAAAAAATTTAGCCTCCTTAAAAAGCACTCTATTTTTAAAAGCCACACCAAGGGCGCAAACACTGCTAACTGGCGTGGCAAGAGCAAGCGCGCAAGGGCAAGCGATCACGATGACGCTAACAGCTGTGACAATAGCTTCTGAAAAGCCAAATTTAAAGTACCAAAACCAAAATGTAAAAAATGCTAGAGTTAGCACACTAAGAGAGAATTTCGAGGCGATTTTATTGACTGCTAGCTCGATATTTGGCTTTTTTAGCTCTGCGTTCTGGAGTAAATTTATGAGCTGATTGAGGTATGAGTTTTTAAAAATTTGCCTTGCTTCGTAGACGATCTGCCCATTTAGGCAAACGACGCCGCTTTTGACCTCGCCGCCAGCTCCCAATAAAACCGGTAAACTCTCGCCTGTTAAGCTTGAGCTATCCATGCTCGCCTCACCACTAAGTACCACACCATCAAGTAGCGCCCTCTCGCCTGATCTGAGCACGATCTTTTCGCCTAAATTTACATCTCTTGGCTCTTTTAAAATATCCTTACCATCTTCTAAAACGCACACCTTTGCAAGCAGCATATCATTTAAGAAATTTGAAATCTCAAGCGCCTTTTTCTTACCCAAAATTTCTAAAAATTTACCGATAAAAACAAAGGTGATGATCATCGCAACTGAGTCAAAATAGCTCTCACCACTCCTCGTAAACATCGCAAAAATGGAGTAGATATAGGTTATGCTAGCTCCGGTGATAACGAGCAAATCCATATTTGGCGAAGCGTTTTTTATGGCTATCTTTGCCACTTTGAAAAACTCGCTACCAGTATAAAAAAGCACAGGCGTTGCTAATACAAACTGCGCAAAGCTTAAAATATCTTTTATATCGCCTCTTATGCCACTAAAATACCCACTATACTGAGCAATAGCTAGCCACATAATGTTCATCGTAGCAAAGATACCAACTAGTGCTTTTGTGTAAAAATTTCTTCTTTTCTTAGCTAGCTCGTCCTCTTTTTGACTCGTAGCATATGGCTTTGGAACATAGCCAACGGCATAAATTTTTTCAATTATCTGCTCTATTAAAAGCTCTTGCTCATCAAAGACAATGACCGCTTTTTGATTAAGCGAGTTGATATTTACCTCCAAGACGCCAGGTAAGCTAAAAAGTGCCTTTTCAAGTAGCCAGATGCAAGCTGAGCAAGTGATACCATCGATTAAAAATGAAATTTGACTAAAGTCGCCCTCTTTTGTCACAAGCTCGCTAAAATTTGCCGCTAAATTTTTGATATTTGCACCGTTGCTCGCCGGTGTAAGTGTATTTTTACCAAGACGCTCATAAAACTCACTAAGCCCATTTTCATTTAAAATTTCATAAACGCCTTTGCAACCAACACAGCAAAATTTAAGTCCGCTTTCATTTGAGATCATCACGCTTTCATCAAATTTTAATCTACAATGAGCACATCTACTTTGTGGCATTTTTACTTTCTTTTATCTAAAATTTTTACTAATATTATTGCATCACATGCCTATTACGTACCATATAAATTTATGGTAGGCAAACTGCAAAAATAGGCATAAATTTCTTCTTTTGTTATCGTTATAAAATGGCGAGATTATAGCAAATCAACCATTTTTGAGCAAAAATTTTATTTTATACCATTTCTTGACAACAAAGTTTTATTTTTATAAAATGCCAAAACTTTCAAAAACTTCTTTTTGAAACCTAGAAATTCTGCAAAATTATCCCCGCATTTAAAGAGGAAAAATGGAAAATAATCAAACCGAGCAAAGTGCTACTCAAAACACAAAAACTATAAAAAAACATCAAGCATCAAGAACACACATACCAGTAGACGGACACAAGATCGAAGAGCTAAGAACGCTTAGTTTAGATGAGCTAGTGCAGATCGCAAATAGCGTTGGCGTCGAAAATCCGCGAGAATTTCGCAGGCAGGATTTGATATTTGAGATACTAAAAACCCAGACAAAACAAGGTGGCTTTATACTATTTACTGGAATTTTAGAGATCACAAACGAAGGTTATGGCTTTTTAAGGGCTGTTGATGCGAATTTAAGCGACAGCTCAAACGACGCTTATGTTTCAAACTCTCAAATCCGTAAATTTGCACTTCGTGTGGGCGACATCATCACAGGACAAGTAAGAGAGCCAAAAGATCAAGAAAAATACTACGCTCTTTTAAAGATCGAAGCGGTAAATTATATGCCTCTAGCAGACGCAAAAGAGAGGCCACTCTTTGACAACCTAACCCCGCTTTTTCCAACTGAAAAGCTAAATTTAGAGTACGATCCAATGAAGCTAACTGGCCGCGTACTTGACCTTTTCACGCCTATTGGCAAGGGTCAGCGTGGCCTCATCGTCGCACCTCCAAGAAGTGGTAAAACAGAGCTTATGAAAGAGCTAGCTCACGGCATCGCCAAAAACCATCCAGAAGCCCAGCTAATGGTGCTTCTAGTAGATGAGAGACCAGAAGAAGTTACAGACATGCAGCGCTGCGTAAAAGGCGAGGTATTTAGCTCGACATTTGACCTGCCAGCGCTTAATCACGTCCGCGTGGCGGAGCTAGTCATCGAAAAGGCAAAACGTCTAGTTGAGATGGGCAAAGACGTCATCATCTTGCTTGATAGCATAACCCGTCTAGCACGCGCCTACAACACAGTGACCCCGCCAAGCGGCAAGGTGCTAACAGGCGGCGTGGACGCAAACGCACTTCACAAGCCAAAACGCTTCTTTGGCGCAGCTAGAAACATCGAGCACGGCGGCTCTCTAACCATCATCGCAACTGCTCTTATTGACACTGGCTCACGCATGGATGAAGTGATATTTGAAGAGTTTAAAGGCACTGGAAACAGCGAGATCGTGCTTGACCGCAATATCTCAGACCGCAGAATTTACCCAGCCATCAACGTGCTAAAATCAGGCACCAGAAAAGAAGAGCTACTTCAAAAGCCTGATGAGCTTCAAAAAATTTGGGCTATCCGCTCTGCGATCGCGACAATGGACGATGTCGAAGCACTTAAATTCTTATACGCAAAAATGCTAAAAACAAAAGATAACAAAGAGCTTCTATCTATCCTAAACGAGTAAATTTAACTGAGCTTGAAGCGCTTGCTTTGAGCTCAAATTTTTACATCAATTTTCTCAATAAATCTTTCATAGTTATACTAATTTAAATTTTTCAGTTTTATTTTTTTGTAAAATCCAAATTTCTAACTTCTACAAAAAGGGAAAATATGAAAACAAAAGTCGCTTTTTCAAGCATTACAGCAATACTTGCTCTTGCACTAACTGGATGTGGCGAGCCAACTACTCTGGCTGAAATTTGCAAAGCTGACATGGGAAGTATCAAACACTTTAAAGGTGAAGTAAAGGTTTATAAAAGGATAAGTTATACGACCAAATACGACTATATAAAAAACCGATCGAGCCTAGAAGAAAATGGAAAAGGTTATTTTATAGTAGATAAAGATACGAAGGTTGATCTAGACAAATTTAATGAAAAAGAATCAGACGATTACAAGGTTATAAAAAATAGCATAACACAAGGAACACCTTACTATTACTGTGAACAAAAATATGGCGAGATAGGTGACGAAAATGCGACAGAATTTTTAGCAACATTAGAAACGCTAAACCCAAGATGTATAAAAGGTGAGGAAATAAAGCTAAACCGCAAAGACACAGAACTAACTCCGAAAAAATAACAAAAGGTGGGCTAACCACCTTTTAAAAACTTATATCATCTCGCTTTAAATTTTATATAACATATCCCGCCTATAAGCATCTCACTCTGTTTGATAAGCTCATCAAATTTTAGACTAAAAGCTGGCTACAACTTTGATAGTTTTAGAGTTTATGGAGCTTACATTTACGACTTTCAAGCCAAAAAGTCACTTGGTGATGAAGATGGCACAGTAGTAAAATGGAAAACTCATAAATTTATAGTTGGAGCAGACTACACTCCAAGCGTAGCAAAAGATCTTAAACTAGTTCTTGGTGGCTATACTGGTTTTTCAAAACTTAAAATGGATGTGTTTGACACACATGATGGCTCGGAGAAAGCTAATACAAATGGCTGGATACTAGGTGCAAGAATTGGTGCAGAATACTCTATCAACGAAAATAATGCGGTTGAGTTTGGTGTAAAAGCAGATAGAACAAAATATAGCTCTATAGTAAAATATGATAATTCAAAAATAAAAGAGACAAACGTGGGTCTTTATTTGGGATATACATATAAATTTTAGTGTTCAAAAAGCTCAAATTCAAAAGGAAATTTGAGCTTTTAATTTCAAAATAAGCTATAAATTTACTAGTTTTTCTAAATTTTTGCCGTCTAAGCGGTAGGTTCTCCACTCATGAGATTGATTTTTAGCTCCCATACTTTCATAAAATTTAATGCTTGATTCATTCCAGTTTAGGCAGCACCACTCAAGCCTCTTTAAATTTTCATTCTTACAAATTTGAGCTAAGAATTTAAAAAATGCCTTTCCAATGCCTTGATTTCTAAACTCTTTTTTAACGTAAATGTCCTCAAGATACATCCCACCAAGCCCTAAGAATGTGGAGAATGTATAAAAATAGATAGCATAACCAATAGCCCTGCCCTCACTCTCGCAGACAAGGGCTTTTGCGTGGTTTTTATTAAAGATAGAGTCTGCAAAAATTTCATTTGTAAAAGTGACTTGATCGCTCAAATTCTCATAGCTAGCAAGCTCCCTTACAAGCTCGCATATCACGTCTATATCGTCAATAGTCGCTTTTCTTATTTGAAATTTCATTAGTTATCACCAAAAAGTGCTTTTAAATCTTTGATTGGCTCATTATTTTCTGCATTACTACTAGTTTTTGAGCCAAGTTCATTTAGCTCGATCTCATAGCCAGTTAGCATGCTTGCTAGGCGGATATTTATGCCGTTTTTACCGATCGCTTTGCTCTTTTGCTCACTTGCAAGTGTAACAATCGCTTTGTTTTCCTCTATCTTTACCGATGTGATGATAGCTGGTCCCATCGCACGAGCGACAAATATCGCTGGTTCGGTGGCATATTCGATCGCATCGATGCTTTCGTTATGAAGCTCTTTGCTTACGGCATTTATCCTAACGCCCTTTGTGCCGACTGTTGCGCCGACTGGATCGATGTTTGGAGTGGTTGAGATGAGTGCTACTTTGGCCCTTTCACCAGGGATTCTAGCACTTCCTTGAATGATAATACCGCCATCTTTTATCTCAGGCACTTCAGAAGTCAGCAGTGCTTCAAGAAATTTTGGTGAAGTTCTTGAAAGCTCTACCTTTATGCCTAAATTTTTATCTGTAAAAACTTTTCTAATGACAGCTTTTACGACGTCTCCTACTTTAAATTTCTCGCCTTTTATACGGTTTTTACGTGGTAAAACAGCGCGAAGCTCGTCAATTTCAATAAATGTATTTTCATCATTATCGACTCTGACAACTGGCCCAAAGACCATGTGACCGCTCATCTCATTATATTTTTGTAAAATTTTCTCTTCAACTAGGCGCTGGATATGATATTCAAGCTCCTTATGAAGTGTTTGGGCTGCGGTTCTTCCAAGGTTATCAAGGCTTAGCTCATATGTGAGCTCATCTCCGATCTCTACGCCACCATCTATCTTTTTAGCCTCTTTTAAGCTTAAAAAATGCTCATTATCCTCTTCAAGCCTCTCATCGTCGTTTGCTACGATTGAAATTTTTTGATAAAGCTTTAAATTTTTATTTGCATCGATACTCACATCATATTCATAATTTTCGCCATAAACTCTTTTTGCAGTATTTATCAAGGCTCTTATAACGCGCTCTTTTACATCTTCTATCTCTAAATTTTTTTCATTTGCAATTGACTCGATGATATCTGAAATTCTTTCCATTTTTTTCTCCATTGTGACGATAAATTTTGGGGATTTTTCGTGAAGTTTTGAAATTATACATAAGCCATACTTTTAATAACTTTAAGCTTATTATTAACTTTTATTTAATCCTTTTTTTATGATGTTTTGGATATATTGACCGATTAAAATTTAAGATTTCGAAAGGATTAAAAATGGAGCTAAAACTTGCAAGAGCCGAATTAGACGCAAAACCAAAAACGATTTCACTAGAAAAGATAGAGGCAGCTGTCGAAAAAGAGGGTCAGAAAATTTTCTATTTTGATAAAGAAAACACACACAAACAACTAATCGCCTTGGTCGAGCACTTTGAAGAAAAAGGGCTAAGTGTTTATCACAGAACCGTAAAATACGGACTTGATGATAGCGACTACATGTATGAAGTGCATATACTTTAATGAGTAAAAAACTCTTTATCCAAACTTTAGGCTGTGCTATGAATGTTCGTGACAGCGAGCATATCATAGCCGAGCTCTCACAAAAAGAAGACTACTCCTTAACACAAAACATCGAAGAAGCTGATTTAATCCTTATAAATACCTGTTCGGTTCGTGAAAAGCCAGTTCATAAGCTCTTTAGCGAGGTCGGAGCCTTTGAAAAAGCCAAAAAAAGAGGTGCAAAGATAGGCGTTTGCGGCTGCACTGCAAGCCATTTGGGTAGTGAAATTTTTAAGCGCGCGCCTTATGTTGATTTTGTTCTTGGCGCAAGAAATGTTAGTAAGATCACAAAGGCGGTAAATACGCCTAAATTTATCTCAACCGACATCAACCACGACGAGAGTGAATACGCATTTGGCGAATTTAGAGGCTCGCCATACAAAAGCCATATCAACATCTCGATCGGCTGCGATAAAAAATGCACCTACTGCATCGTCCCGCACACCAGAGGCGATGAAATTTCTATCCCCTCAAGCCTCATCCTAAAAGAGATAGAAAAGGCTGCAAAAAGCGGCGCAAAGGAGATATTTTTACTAGGGCAAAATGTCAATAATTACGGCAAAAGATTTTCGGGCATGCAAGAAAATATTGATTTTAGCGACCTGCTAGTAAAGATAAGTGAGATAGATAGTGTTGAAAGGATAAGATTTACAAGCCCACACCCACTTCATATGGATGATAAATTTCTTGAAATTTTCACTAATAATCCAAAAATTTGTAAATCAATGCACATGCCACTTCAAAGCGGAAACACCAAAGTTTTACGCGAAATGAAGCGCGGATACACAAAAGAGTGGTTTTTAGACCGCGCGCTAAGACTTAGAAAGATGTGCCCAGACGTGAGCATCTCAACTGATATCATTGTCGCATTTCCGGGCGAGAGTGATAGCGAGTTTGAAGATACAATGGACGTGCTTGAACAAGTTAGATTTGAGCAAATTTTTAGTTTTAAGTATTCGCCTCGCCCTCTTACAAAGGCAGCTACTTTTACAAATCAAATAGATGATAAAACCGCTTCAGAAAGGCTTACGCGCCTGCAAAATCGCCACAATGAAATTTTAGACGAGATCGTGGCAGCACAAAAAGATAAAATTTTTGATGTCTATTTTGAAGAGCTAAGGGCAAATGGCGGCGTTGCTGGACGAAGTTTTAACAACTTTTTGGTTCAAGTTGATGGCAGCGAAGAGCTTCTTGGCACTACACAAAAAGTAAAGATCACAAACCCAAAACGAATGGTTTTGTATGGCGAGCTGCAAATTTAAAAACACCCTTGAAAAGCTTGCCATGAATGTTGGCGTCTTTTTCATCTACATTTTGATGTGGCTCATTTTCCTAACCTGCAAAAAGAGCTACACTCCAAATTTCTTACCACAAAATGGCTGCGTCGTCGTCTTTTGGCACGGAAGACTTAGCTTTATGAGCTTTGCCTATAGACGCTGGTGGAGCAAGCAAAATAGAAAGCAAGGCAAGGTGATAATCAGCGACCACAAGGATGGCGAGCTAATCACTAGAATAATCAAATTTTTTGGCATCGGTACCATTAGAGGCAGCAGCTCAAAAGGTGGTGCAAGGGCGCTTATAGAGGCTTTAAGAGAAATAAAGCAAGGCCACGACGTCATCATCACGCCAGATGGCCCACGCGGACCAAGACACAGCGTGGCAGACGGAGCTGTGGTGATCGCGCAAAAGTCATCTTGTGAAATTTATGCTCTAAATTTTGAAGCAAACTCGTTTTGGGAGTTTAAAAGCTGGGATAAGATGATACTTCCTAAGCCATTTTCAACTATAAATTTTAGCCTTTCAGCCCCATTTAGCGTGGCAAATTTAGGGCAAAAAGAGGCAAAAGAGAAGATACAAAACGAGCTTTGGCAAGCCTCGCAAAATGACGGCGGCAAGAGCGTGCTACAAAATAAAGAGGACTTTAGGTCAAATTTAAAAATTTGGTGGAAAAAATATGCTCACAAAAATCCGCAAATAAGCGATGAGATAAGAGAAATTTTGGATGAAATTTATGAAAAATAAACTATCTATTTTTATAGCCATCTTTCTAATTGTTTTATTCGGACTATTTTTTTATAGTGACAACTCCTATAAGCTCGCTCTTGAAGCAAAATTTTTATACGAAAACAAAGAATACGAAAAGGCCTTAAATTTAAGCCAAAAAGCACTTGATATAGATATTTATAACAAAATGGCAAATACTGTGCTAAACCAAAGCAAGGCTGCTATTAAATTTAACTCATACATAAAAAATGGCAAAGAGTATCTTGAGCGTATCAAAAAAATGAGCCAAAGTAGCGTCAGCAAGGCTGATAGTGAACGCATTAAGATGATGTGTGATGTGATGATAGATGGTTTTGACGACCTTAAAAACTTGGCCTTACTTGATAGTGAACTAAAAAATGAAGCTTTAAATACAAAAGAGATTTTCGTTAAACTTAAAAACGAGCTGTTTTAAACTTATTTAATCCCTTTTTAGCTACCATAACGAAAATTATGCACTAAATTTAGGAGATTTATGTCTTTTAGCGTTAAAAAGCTTTTTTCTAACCTTTTTTTAAGCGTCGTGTTGGAGGGCAATGAGTGCATATTCTTCGGTCAGGTCTTTAGAAATGGCAAACTTTTAAAAACTATAAACGCTAAATTTACAGATATAAATATCGATAGTATCGATGAAAAAATCATAAAATACATAGAAGAGCAAGAAAAAGCATATTTTGGTGTATATGTTTCAGTTTTTTTTAACGACGACTCGCAAGGCGCGCTTCCTAGTGTTAGCTTTGATGAATACAAAAAATTTAATATAAATACTAAAAATCTTACAAGCCTTATCATGCAGGATAGCTGGAGTATTTATGCAAATTTAAATGCTATAAAAAAATATAAAAATTTATTTGGACAAGATAGTGTAGATCTCATCTACTCACCTATCGCCCTACTTTTTCACGAGCTTTTAAAACGCGGAATTTCTCCAAAAACTACACTTTATCTTTATATCCATGCACATTCGTTTACGCTTGCGATATTTAAAGATAAACAAATGAAATTATCCACTTTTTTAAATATGGCTGGTATTGAGGAAACTAATCAGGAAGCTGAAAGCCTAAAAGAAGAAGATATAACAGATATTGACAACTTAATCATTAAAGAAGAAAATGACGCAACATCTCTTGATGATTTTAAAAGTTTAGATGATTTTTTAAGTGATGATAAGCCAAAAGAATTTGAAGATCTAAACTATGAACTAAATATGCCAGTTTCTACAAATGTAGAAAAATCAGTTGCTATTTTTGGGTATGACATGAAGATGTTTGATTACATCGTAAAGGCTGTAAAAGAATTTTACGAAAATCCTCTCTACGGCGGCGATTTTATTGAACAAATCATTGTTTTTGAAAATACAAAAACAAGTGCAACCTTTTTACAATATCTGCAATCCGAGCTTTTAGTGGAGACTTCGGTGTATCCAGTGAATACAAACCATATTATGAATGAAATCATGCAAGAAGAGATAATATTATGAGATTTAGCTTTATTGCTCCGGAACCAAGACCACTTATATCTATCTTTAGCAAAATTTGGCTAAGTCTTATAGGCTTTGTTTTTGTAGCTCTTTTGGCAACAAATTTCTTTATACTTTACAAAAATTATTCAATTGAAAAAAATATAATTTTTTTATCAAATGAACAAAAAGAGCTTAGTCAAAAAATAGTCACAACAGATGAAATTTCAGCTAAATTAGCCGTACAAATAGAATCTGCAAATGATATTTTCACATCAAATTCTATTCTCAAGCAAAGCTTGCACAATCTTTTTGATCTAGTGCCTGATAGTATAACGCTCGAAGAGGTTTTTATGGATAAAAACTCACTCATCATTCGTGGTATAACGCCGACAAAAGATGTATTTAATCAGCTTCTAGCCTCACCTTTAAGATCTATTTTTACAACTTCAAATACTAGCTTTTATCAAAGTAAAAACGGCTGGTACGGCTTTATAAGCACAAATAAAATTGATAATTCTGAGGGATACAATGAGTAAAAAAGATACGAGCTTAGAAAAAATAGATCCCGTCAAGCTTTTACTTTTTATATTTGCTTTTATTGTAGTTTGCTTCATTATGATATTTGGTTTTATCGTGCCAAATATAAAAGAATTTAAAAGCCTAACTAGACAAAATTATTCACAGACCTCATCTTATACAAAAGTAAAAAATGAATTTGAAGCTAAATTTAAAGCCCTTGAAGCAACCAAACAAAAAGATGGAGCTATCATTTCAGCTTTTGAGGCTAAATTTGATAAAGATAAATTTATAGAATTTGCCTCCAAATTTTTTAGTGAAGTGAGCCTTAGCAAAATAGAAGAAAGTGATAATAACGCTAGTGAGAAATTTTTCAGATTTCGTCTAAATGTAACCAGCTCTCTAAGGACACCACAAAAATTTTATGACTTTTTAGATGCGCTTAGCAGCTATGACAGTATCGTAAAGACTGAATTTCCTATCGTCATGAAAGGCGAAAAGGATAAAATCCATACTACATTTAATATAAAAGTTTTTGGATTGAAGTAAAATTTTAGATTTCATTTAATAAAAAGCTACAAATAGATAACATTTCTCTCAAGTTCTTAGTTATAGAAATTATATTTTTATAGACATAAATTTATGTATTTCATCGGTATTGATATAAGCTCAACATCTACAAAAGTAGCAATACTAGATAATCAAGATAATTTTTGTGATCTATTTTTGTTATCAAGTAGTTTTAGTACCATAAAAATAGTACGCAATATAAAAGAAATTTAGAATAAAAAGGCTATCAATATGCCTCAATCGCAGCTACTGGGTATGGAAGAGCAAGTGTAGAAGCGGATGTAGTAGTTTTTGAAAACTGTATAGGAACTAAAAATTTAAAAATAATATGAGTACATAAGGCGACCTTGTAGAAAATATCGCCAAACATTACTTAAAGATACCCTGTTCTGTAATATACAAAAACGACGCAATATCTGACGTTATTAAAAAATTTGTAGATGAATATAAAGCAGATGATGTAATAGACATCGTTTTAAGTGGCTGTCACACTTATGCAATAGAAACAAACAAGATAAAAGAAGCCAGCAAAGAAGCTAGCGTAAGCTATATGAGTCTTGAAACTGACTACTCCAAACAAGATGTATGTTGGCCAGATCCGCACACGTTTGAAGGTATTTTTAGAATTTCTCGAACAAAACATCAAATTTTAAAAGGCTCAAAAAAGAGCCTTTGTTGATTTGTTACGAATTTTTAGAACAGTATTTTGACTAGTATTACTTTTTATCCACGCACTTACCAAGCTGGCAAGCTCTTTTGTAAAGTGCGTCTGCCTTTGCTTCATTGCCGCTTAGCTTTGCAAGCAAAAAGCATGACTGAGCATACTCAAGCTCGCAGCTCTTTGCCAAAAGCCTCAGTACTCTAGCCTCAGCCTTAGTTCTATCTATCTTATGAGTTTTTAAATTTTCGCTTTCGATGTAAGACTTTAGCCCCATAGCCTCGTTATAGCAACCAACGCCATCACCGCTATCACAAGCTAGTTTATAAAGTTTTAGAGCTTTTTCCATATCTTTTTGCTCATCAATAAGCCCTTGCTCATAGATTTGACCTAAATTTGAGCAAGCCGTAGCAAGCCCAGCATTGCAAGCCTTTTCATAGTAGCTTTTTGCCTTTACAAAGTCTTTTTCGTTGCTAAAATTTACAGCTAGATTGTTGCAATCGATGCTATTTCCAGCATTGCAGCTTTGCTCCATCTTCTCTTTTTCAAGCTCAAGACGCTCTGCCCTGCTCTCTTCTTCACTTTGCCAAAAGCCAAAGCTTACCATCTTTTGCCACGACCAGCAACCACTAAGCATAAAGCCCATGGTCAAAATAAGACCAAAATTTAAGACCTTTTTCACTTACATTCCTAGCTTTGAGCCTAGTCTTTTCATCTGTGGGCATGCCTTGCTTAGCCCACGAAAGCAAGCAACTTTATAAATTCCATAAGCCCTTTTTTCGTCTTTATTGACACCAAGACCAAGCTCATACATCGCTCCGATATTGGCACAACTTGGCAAATCGCCAGCATTGCATGCATTTGTATAAGCTTGCATTGCTAAGTAATAATCTCGCTTAACGATTTCGCCCTTTCTATAAGCATTGCCTAAATGATAGCAAGCTTGCATGCCTCCGCCATTGCAACTTTCTTTATAAATCGAAACTGCCTTTTTTGGATTTTTTTTAACTCCAAGTCCAAGCTCATAAAGAGTGCCCAAATTTGCACAACCGACTTGTACCTTAGCATCGCAAGCTCTTTTATAATTTGTTAAAGCATTTTCATATTCTTTTAAAAGCTCGTAATTTACACCCAAATCGTTGCAAGCTTCCGCATCGCCTTCTTCGCATTTTGGTATTAAAATTTCGATTGCATTTCTTGAAATTTGCTCTTTATTTTGCACTATTTTTTCATCCTTTGGTTGCTGCCACGAATCATCTTGTTTTTGTCCTATACCAATCACATTTAAGCAGCCAGTGAAAAATAAAGCCGATAAAAGCAATAAATATTTTTTCATTCTTTTCCTTTTAAAATTGTCCAAATAAGTCATTTAGTGCTTCACTGATACTTGGATGAGTGAAAATTTGATTTTTAAAGAAATTTGCATTTGCTTTTAAATTCATCGCAATTGCAATTTCATTTATCAGCTCATTTGCATAGATGCAGTGAAAGCTAGCTCCTAAAATTTCTCCACTTTGTGCATCAACGATAGCTTTTAGCATGCCTACATCGTGATTTAGTACTTTTGCGCCTGGTACTGTTGCCATGCTAAGCTTTAGCTCTTTAAAATTTAGCCCAAGCTTGCTAGCCTCTTTTGCATTTACTCCAACTCTTGCTAGCGGAGTGTCGGTAAATAGCACATTTGCGTGAATACTTCTATTTTTAGTATTTCTCTTTTTATCACCAAAAATTTGTGAATAAACTATCCTAAAATCATCTAAGCTCGTATAAGTAAAAAGCTCTCCGCCGCGCACGTCGCCTACCGCATAGATGTTTGGCACATTTGTTTGAAGGTTTTCATTTGTCTTTATAAAGCCTTTTTCATTTAGCTCAACTCCAGCAGCTTTTAAATTTAAATCATCTACATTTGCCACTCTGCCAAGCGCGATCAAAAATGCATCGGCGCTAAGGCATCTTTGCTCACCATTTTGCTTGAAATTTAATATATTTTCTTTAATGCACTCTATCTCGCAATCCTCTAAAATTTCAACGCCTTGAACTCTAAGAGCTTCTTTTACGCTATTAGCTATATCATCATCTTCGTTTTTAAGTAGTTTTGAACGTCCTATGATAGTTACTTTTGATCCAAAATTTGCAAACATCGATGCAAACTCTATACCGATAAAACCGCTACCGATAATAACAAAATGCTTTGGTAATTTTTTTAGATCAAGCAGCGTTTGGCTTGAAAATACATTTGAGCTTACAACCTCAAAAGGAGCATCTGCCTCTTTTGAGCCACTATTTATGATGATAAAATCGCCCTCTATTATCTTTTTCTCACCACTTGGCGTTGTTACAAGTACGCTATTTTCACTAGCAAATGAGCCAACACCATCGATCACATCGATATTTTCTTTATCATTTAGCATTGCGTAGTTTTTAGCATTCAAAGCTGAGATTAGCTTATTTTTATTTTCCACACTAAGCGTGTAATATTCGCTTTCAACGCTATTATTTACAAATTTTGCCTCTTTAGCGGCTGTTATTAGACGTTTGGTTGGTATGCAGCCAACATTTATGCAAGTACCTCCATACATCTTTGGTGATCTCTCTACAAGAGCCACTTTTTTGCCAAGTGCGGCAGTCTTAACCGCTAGCGTTTTGCCAGCCTTTCCAAAACCAATAATTACAATATCATATTTCATTTTCAGTCCCTTATCTTTCCCATTACATAGTAAGTTGTTTCATTTATCTTTTTTAGCTCCATTTTATATTTATTAGCCCAGTTTTTTATGATTTCATCAACTCGCTCTTTTATTTCATTAACGGTAGCTACATTTTTTATCTTTAGTCTATCTTCACTTCCACTCATCGCTACAAAACAAAGGTGCGGCTTTAAATGATCGTTTAATTCAATTATGCTCTTTGGCAAAAGACCATCAGTATTGTTTAAAATTCTACACATTTGAGCAGTGGTCGTTTCATTGACGTTATAGCCAAGCTGGATTAAAAGTGCATTATGATCCATATCGTTCCTTTTGCTTAAAATTTGCGGGCATTATAAGATAAAATTGGATAAAATCGCCTAAATTTTCAAGGACAAATATGAAAAAATTTATCATTTTTGTGTTTAGTGTTTTGCTATTTTGGGGATGTTCGTTAGATCAAATTTCACAAAATTTTGGCCTTAGTGAGCCACCACTTGATCCAGAGGTCGAGCAAATAGCAGACGCTATCTATTTATACAATGAAGGCAACTATCCAAAAGCTTGTAAGAGATTTTACGACTACGCAAAAGATGGCAATGTCCTAGCCATGCAACAAACTGGCGCATGTTTTCGTGACGGCAAAGGCTTTAGCAAAGATATTTTAAGAGCACTTTTTTGGTTTGAGACAGCTGGCAGATACGGCAACATAGACGGCCTAAGAAGTGCTGGATATATCTACGAGTACGGCCTCGGGGTCAATAAAAATTTAGAAAAAGCGATATATTTTTACGAAAAAGCTACAAGCCTTGGCTCAAGTGAAGCCAGCTACGATCTAGGGCTCATCTACCTAGGTAAAAACGACTATAAAAAAGCGAAAATTTATCTTGATGAGGCTTGCTTTAAAGGCAAAGAAGAAGCTTGCACAAAGCTAAAAGAGATGAAATTTTAGCTCTCATCTCTTTTAAATTTACTACCCCTCAGCCTTTTGAGCGATCAAGACGCCTTCTATCATCTTTTTGATGTCCCCATCAAGTATCGCATCAGTTTGAGAGTATGCCTCGCCGCTGCGGTTGTCTTTTACTTGCTGATACGGGAAAAGTACGTATGATCTTATCTGATGCCCCCAACCGATTTCGCTTTTTTCGACGCTGTTGCTCGCTTCTTGTTGTTTCATCAGCTCAAGCTCGTAAAGACGAGATTTTAGCATTTTCATCGCTGTGGCTCTATTTTTGTGCTGACTGCGGTCATTTTGACACTGCACGACGATGCCAGTTGGTATATGCGTGATGCGAATGGCTGATTCAGTTTTATTTACGTGCTGACCGCCTGCACCGCTTGCTCTATAAGTGTCTATCTTTAGATCTTTTTCCTCGATCTCGATCTCTATATCATCATCTACTTCAGGGCTTACCATGACGCTAGAAAAGCTTGTATGACGGCGCCCTGCACTATCAAATGGGCTTGTGCGAACGAGCCTGTGGATGCCATTTTCTGCCTTGAAGTACCCATAGGCATTTTCACCTTTTACAATAAAGCTCACATCCTTTAGCCCTGCCTCATCGCCCTCTTGAAAGTCAAGAGTCTCGACCTTAAAGCCCTCGCGCTCGCAAAATCTAAGATACATCCTATAAAGCATGCTCGCCCAGTCATTACTCTCAGTGCCGCCAGCTCCAGGATGGATCGATACGATCGCATTTTTGCCATCATCTTCGCCACTTAAAAGCATAGAAATTTCAAGATTTACTATCTTTTCATCTAAATTTTTAGCGTCATCAAAAAGAGAATTTATAGTCTCTTCGTCATTTTCAGAATTTGCTAGCTCAAAAAGCTCCTTTGCATCACTTACTGCCTGATTAGCGTCGTTAAATTTTTCAAGCATATTTGAAATTTTAGTTTTTTCTTTATTTAGCGCCCCTGCTTTAGCGATATCTTGCCAAAAATCAGGATCTTGCTCGGTGGCCTCGATCTCTTTTAGTCTAGCCTTTATCTCGTCAGGCTTTACGATAGAGCCTATGTTTTCAACTTTTGTTTGTAGCTTCTTTAAAAGCTCGTTGTATTCGTAACTATCCAAGTTTTTCTCCAAAAATTTTTGGCGATTTTAGCCAAAAGTTGCTTACATTTTTAAATTTACGCCCTTTTAATCCTTTTTTGTTAAAATACCAAGTTAAATTTTTAAACCAAAAGAGTCAAAATGCAAATCATAAAAACCGCAAAAGAACTTGAAAATTTCGTCTCTAGCACAAGCGCAAAGATCGGTTTTGTGCCGACCATGGGCGCACTTCATGACGGACATGTTAGCCTTATCAAAAAATGTGTGAGCGAAAATGAGATAAGCATCGTCTCAACATTTGTTAATCCAACTCAATTTTTACCAGGCGAAGATCTAGACAAATACCCAAGAAACGAACAAAACGACATGAAAATTTGTGAGCAAAATGGCGTTAGCGCTATTTTTATCCCAGATGCTGGTGAGCTTTACTTTGAAGATGAACCTCTAATCGTCGCTCCAAAGAAATTTTCAGCCATCTTAGAGGGCAAAACTAGGCCAGGCCACTTTGATGGCGTCTTAAGGGTGCTAAACAAGCTATTTCGCCTAACTCGTGCAAATAGCGTTTACATGGGCAAAAAAGACACACAACAACTAATCATAGTACAAAACATGATAAAGACATTTTTTATAAATGCCAGCCTAGTGGCTTGTGATATCGTTAGAGAGCCAGATGGACTTGCACTTTCAAGTAGAAACGTCTATATCTGCGACGAAGATAAATGTAATGCTCTAAGGCTTTCAAGATCGCTAAACAAAGCACAAAATTTGATCCAAAATGGCGAGGAAGACGCAAGTGAGATCAAAACAAAGATGCTTGAGGTGCTAGAGCCGTTAAAGGTTGATTATGTCGCTATTACGGATAGAAATTTAAATGAAATTTCCAAAATAGAAAAAAATAACACCATCATTTTAGTGGCAGCTTATGTTGGCAAAACTAGGCTAATAGATAATATCTGGATATAAAAATGCCAAAACTTCACTTAATTTCACTTGGCTGTAATAAAAATTTAGTTGATTCAGAAATAATGCTTGGCAGATTGCAAAACTACGATATTACGGATGATATCGGCGATGCTGACGTCATCATCGTAAATACCTGCGGCTTTATCAAATCTGCCAAAGAAGAGAGCATACAAACCATACTTGAGATGCACGAAGCTCGTAAAAATGGCTCTTTGCTGGTAGTAACTGGTTGTCTTATGCAGCGCTACAAAGACGAGCTTATGAAAGAGCTACCAGAGGTCGATCTCTTTACTGGTGTGGCCGACTACGACAAGATAGATGAGATCATCTTGAAAAAGCAAAATTTATTTAGCCCGCAAACTTATCTGCAAGCAAATGAAGAGCGTGTGATAACTGGCTCAAACTACCACGCCTACATCAAAATTTCAGAGGGCTGTAACCAAAAATGTAGTTTTTGTGCCATTCCAACTTTTAAAGGCAAACTAAAATCACGCTCGCTTGAAAACATCGTAAATGAGGTTAAGAATTTAGTCAAAAAAGACTACTATGACTTTAGCTTTTTATCTCAAGACTCAAGCTCATATATGCGCGATCAAGGCGTTAGCGACGGGCTTATAAATTTAATAGACGAGATAGAAAAGATAAAGGGCGTAAGGAGTGCCAGGATACTTTATCTCTATCCAAGCACTACCAGCAAGGAGCTAATTGAACGTATCATCGCCTCGCCTGTCTTTCACAACTACTTTGACATGCCGATTCAGCACATCAGCGAAGACATGCTAAAGATAATGAAGCGTGGAAGTGGCACTAAAAAAATCAAAGAGCTTTTAAATTTAATGAGAAATGCCGAGAATTCATTTTTACGAACCGGTGTCATCGTGGGTCATCCAGGAGAGAGCGAGGAGGATTTTGATGAGCTTTGCAAGTTTTTAGAAGAGTTTAAATTTGATAGAATTTCAGCCTTTGCCTACTCAAAAGAGGAAGATACTGCATCCTTTGAAATGGAGCAAATCCCAGCTAAGATCATCTCAAAAAGACTAAACAAGATAGAAAAGATCACCAAAAAATCGATAAATGAGAGCTTGCAAAAAGAGATAGGTAAGCAAATTTATGCTTCTCTTGAGGGCGAAAGTAGCGAGGGTGAGATGTTTTACGCAGCCAAAAAAGATATCTGGGATAAAGATATAGACGGCGAAATTTTAATAAATGAAAGTGACGTAAAAGAGCTTGAGATAGGCTCACTCTATCTTTGTGAAGTAAACGATGTGGTCGATCAAAAACTGATCGCTAAAATCATCAAAAAAGCAAAATGATAAGCCAAAATGTGCGAGAAAAGCTAAACTCAGGCTCAAATCTACTAGCCTTCTCGCACGGTATAGACAGCACTGCACTTTTTTACATTTTAGAAGATGCTGGGATCAAATTTGATCTAGCGATGGTTGATTACAATGTTCGAGAGCAAAGTAAAAGCGAGATAAAAAGCGCAAAAAAACTCGCGGATAAATTTGGTAAAAAAATTTATACCAAAAGCGTTTTTTTAGATAAGTCAAATTTTGAAAAAAACGCGCGCGAGGTAAGATATGAATTTTTTGGAGAAATTTGCCAAAAATTTAACTATGAAAATTTGATCCTAGCACACCAGTTTGACGATAAATTTGAGTGGTTTTTGATGCAGCTTAGTAAGGGCGCTGGACTAAAAGAGCTCTTCGGCATGAGCGAGCTTGAAAAGAGAAAGCACTTCTGGCTAGTTAGGCCGCTTTTAAATTTACGCAAAAAAGAGCTTCAAAGCTATCTTGACGAGAGAAATTTACACTATTTTATTGATGATACAAATTTAAAAGGCGAGTTTAAAAGAAGCTTCATGAGGCTAAATTTTAGTGAGCCATTTTTGGATAGATATTTTAGTGGCGTGCAAAAGAGCTTTGAGTTTTTAGAAGCCGATAGACAAATTTTAATGCCAAATATCACAAAAATAAGTGATGAAATTTTTATCATAAAAAATGATAGCAACGTTGTGCGAGGCGTTGATATGGCAGCAAAAGAGCTAAACGTGCTTCTAAGCAAAGCGCAAAAAGATGAGCTAAGCACAAATTTAGCAAAGCAAACAAGCGTGGTACTAAGCGGCAAGATTGCTGTCGGATACGCAGACACTTACCTTTTAGTAACTCCATTTTGTAAAACCATAATGCCAAAAATTTTTAAAGAGAAGGCTAGAATTTTAAAAATTCCAGCTATAAATAGAGGCTATCTTTTTGCTATAAATTTTGATTTATCAAAAATTAAATTCTAACAAATATTGAAAGATTTGGCTTTTTGCCTGAAACAACTCCAAAGCAAAAGCCAAGATTAATTAAAATAAGCTATTTACGCTTTCATTGTGATAAACACGGCGTATCACTTCGCCAAACAATGAAGCAGCACTTAGCACTTTTATACAATGAAGCTCCTCAGCTAGAGGTATCGTATCAGTAACAACTAGCTCATCCAAAAAGCCAAGTCTTAGCCTATCGTAAGCTGGCCCACTAAGGACTGGATGCGTGCAAAATGCCATAACACTAGTTGCGCCACGCTCTTTAAAAATTTCAGCTGCTTTTATGATCGTGCCAGCTGTATCTATCATATCATCAACTAAAATCACATCTTTACCATTTACGTCGCCGATTATATTCATCACTTCGCTTTCATTTGCTTTTTCGCGGCGCTTATCTACGATAACCATGTCAAGATTTAGATTTTTAGCCAAAGCTCTAGCACGAGCAACGCCACCTACATCAGGGCTTGCAACGATTGGATTTGGTAAATTTTTGGCTCTTACGTAGTCATTAAAAATGATACTTCCATAAAGGTTATCAACCGGGATATCAAAAAATCCTTGAATTTGTCCTGCGTGAAGATCCATAGTGACGACTCTATCGATGCCTGCTGTTTGCATCATATTTGCCACTAGTTTTGCAGTGATCGGCACTCTAGGAGCTGCTTTTCTATCTTGTCTAGCGTAGCCAAAATACGGCACGATCGCTGTTATTGAACTTGCACTACTACGTCTTAAAGCGTCAGTTAAGATAAGTAGCTCCATTAAATTTGTGTTTGTCGGTGCACATGTTGGCTGGATAACAAAAACATCTTTCCCACGCACGCTTTCGCCGATCTGCACGCTGATCTCGCCATCGCTAAATCTTTTTATACTTGCCTCGCTAAGTGGAAGCGACAGATATTGTGAAATTTTCTTTGAAAGCTCAATATTAGCCGTTCCTGAGAAAATTTTATAGCCTCTCATAATGATAACCCTTTTAGTGATTTTTATGTTGGGATTTTATCGAAACGAGCTTTAATTTAAATTTATTCTTTTTAGGACTATTTTCTAGCCCTAGTTTAATTCTTATCGCCACAATCAAAAATTTGAGCTTTGATTTTACAAACCTTAAAATTTAAACAAGTATAAAAAATATAAGATAACTAAGAATATTTTTTTATTTATAAACATTATAGGATTACAATCACAACATGTTTAAAGCTTATAGAATTTATGATTTTATCAAAGATGATAGTTTGGATATTAAGGCGGCTTTTGTTGATAGACTCTATCCAAGGGGCATAAGAAAAGAGATATTTTCAAATTTTCTTTGGTTAAAAGATATCACACCAAGCGCTACTTTAAGAGAGTGGTTTCATGAAGATAGAGAAGCTAGATTTGATGAGTTTTGTGAGAAATTTGAGCTCGAGCTTGATAATGAAAAAGCGCAATCTTGCTTTAAAATGCTAAAGAAACTAGAAAAAGAGCATGGCGATATAGCACTTCTAACAGCTAGCAAAGATATAAATCTTTGCCATATCGTTGTGTTATTAAAAATTTTAAATAAGTAGTTTGCTAGCCTATTTTGAAAGAGTGCCAAGCACCTTTTCAAACTGCACACCATACCATGCACGACTCTTATCTTTTAGCGTGACTTTAATGCTACTAAGCACAAAGTTTGCTGCCTTTTTTATAGAATTTTGCATGCTTTTGCCATTTACTAGCGAACCAAAAAGCACAGAAGCAAATATATCTCCGGTTCCACTCGTGTGAAATGGCAAAAACTCGTGAAAATACTCTACTTTCTCTTTTGTCTTTGCGTCGTAAGCTATGATGCCGCATTCATTTTGCTTGTATCTAATACCCTTTAACACAATCTTTCTAGCTCCAAAGCTAGCCAAGCCTTCAAGCAACTCTAAAATATAATCTTGCGTATAGTCACTGCCAAAAAACGGCATCCCGCACATAAAGCTTGCTTCTGTTATGTTTGGTGTGATGACGTGAGCCTTTGTGCAAAGCTCACGCATTTTCATAACAAATTTTTCATCAAATCCGTGATAGAGCTTGCCATTGTCGCCCATGCAAGGATCTACAAGTATTAGTGGAGCAGAGTCATTAAATTCATTAAAAATTTTCTCTATCAGCTCAAGCTGACTAAAGCTACCTAAAAATCCAGTATAAATTCCATCAAATGTGATATTTTCTTTGTGCCATACTTGTGTTATCTCGTCAAATTCATCAGTCAGATCACGAAATGTGAAATTTTTAAAGCCGGTATGAGTCGAAAGTAGCGCAGTAGGCAATATGCACGTCTCAATGCCTTGAGCGCTAATTATTGGAAGTGCGACAGTAAGGGAACATTTGCCAACGCACGAGATGTCTTGTATTGTAAGGATTCTTTTCATTTATACTCTTAGTTTGTAAAATTTTACTCCAGCAACATCGACTAGATAAACCACATCTTGTTGCAAGAGCTTGTTTAAAATTTGCTTTGAGTGTTCTGAGAAATTTTCTTCAATATTTGCAATAGTTTGCGGACGACGCCTTAGCATTTCTAGAATTTCATCCTCACTAAAGTTATACTTTTGCTCTATTTTGTGAGCTTTAGCTATATTAACCGGTACGCCACTTATCTGCTTGGCTAGCTCCTCTAGTTTTTTGGCATCTACACCCTTTACATTGTAAGCTGGTGGGCGATCTATCGTGCCAATATCCACTCGGTGCGGAGCTATCTCATTTATCGCTGCATTGAGTGCTATAAATTCCTCTTCTTTGTCGTTAAATCCAGCCACAACCAAAATTTCAAGCACAAGCTCGCCCTTAAATTTCTTGCGAAATTTAGCCATTGCTTTTATAAGTTCATTTACTTCTATGCCACTTTTGTTGCGGTCTATCTTTTTAAATGTGCTTTGCACGGCGCTATCAAGGCTAAATTTAACTATATCAAGCCCTTGCAAGGCTTCACAAATTTTTTGATCTCTCGCGCCTGAGCCGTTGCTTAGGATGAGAGTTTTTGCCTTGCCTTTTATCTCATTTACTTTTGCCACCAGCTCTTTTAAGTGCGGATAAAGAGTTGGCTCGCCATTTGCTGTAAGCGTGATGACGTCGATGTTTTGATGAGCTTTTAATGCTTCTTTTAAAGCGCTTATGATTTCATTAACACTTGGTGGATTTTCTATCTCTTCAACTGGCTTTGCACCCTTTAGCTCACAATAAACACAGTCAAAATTGCATGATTTTTGCTTTGGGCTTAGATCGATACCAAGGCTCATGCCAAAACGGCGAGAATTTATCGGCCCAAAGACAACAGTGCTATCTTGCACTTTTTCTTTGAACCTCTTTTATGAAATATTTTGCGTTTTCAACTGGCACATCAGGCAAGATGCCATGACCAAGGTTGAAAATGTGCGGTGCGCCTTTCATCGTGCTTAAAATTTTATCCACGCCCTCATCGATCGCCTTTTTGCTATATAGCCTTGTTGGCTCCATGTTGCCCTGAAGGACGTATCTTGGGCTAAGTTTTGCTTTGGCTAGCTCTATCGGTGTACTCCAATCAACGCCAAAAACATCAAAGTTTCCTGAAATTTTATCTAGATAGCCACTTATTCCTTTTGGAAAAACAATGACCGGAATTTCTGGAAACTCAGCCTTGACGCTATCAACTATCTTGTTTATGTAGTTAAATCCAAACTCAAAATAAGCCTGCTCTTCAAGTGCAGCCGCCCAGCTATCAAAAATTTGCACGGCATTTACGCCTGCTTTTATCTGCTCTTTGACGTAAAGAATGAGTGCTTGCGTCACTTTTTCTAAAATTTGATGTAAAAATTCTGGATTTTGATAGAGCATCTTTTTGCAGATTGCATAGTTTTTGCTGCCGCCACCCTCTATCATATATGTAGCTATCGTCCAAGGTGCCCCGCAAAAGCCAATAAGCGCCTTATCTTTAGCCAAATTTTCTCTTGTAAGCTTGATCGTGTCATAGACGTATGCTAAGCCTTTAACCGATCTTTCGATACTAAGCGCATCAAGTGCGGCCTCATCACGCAAAGGCTTTGCAAAAACTGGTCCCTCGCCCTTTTCAAAGCGCAGATCCATGCCCATTTCAAGTGGCACGACAAGGATATCGCTAAACAAAATCGCCGCATCAACGCCAAGAATTTCAACTGGCTGAAGCGTGACCTCACTAGCCTTTTTATAGTCTTTGCAAAGCGATAAAAAGTCCCCTGCTTTAGCTCTTACAGCCATATATTCTGGCAGATATCTACCAGCTTGGCGCATCATCCAAACAGGCGTATATGGGGTCGGTTTTTTAAGGCAAGCGTCTATGAAAATCATCAAATTTCCTTTAAATTTTTAAATAGATATTATCCAAAAATAGCTAAAGAAAAGATGTAGGAGAAATTTTAAGCGTAAAAACGCTTAAAATTTTAGTGATCTCCCTTGTGAAGGAAGTAAAGTCCGAGGCAAAGTGCAAGAATAGAAGCCGCAAGATAGGCCATTTCAAGCGGAGTTGTGAAGTTTGCATGAAGCACTCTTTGGAAGAAATTTACGATTAAGACCATTACGATCACTTTGCCAAGCTTGTCTTTTAGCTCATCAAGCGAATGCACTTCAAGCACCTTGCTCTGCTTTGACTGCTTTAACTGTGTGATCTCTGAGATGAAAAGCTCGTAAATTCCGAAGCTAAATATATAAAGAACAAGCGCCATCAAGTATAGATCGATCGCTCCAACGATCTCACCAACGACTTCTGAGTGGAAATTTTCAACGTGAAAATTCTCTACAAAGAAATATTTATAAACCTCTAAAAGTACTTTGCCGACGTCGTAACTTGCAATGATGAAAAGCACGATCGCACCTAAAAGTCCAAAAACTACTGGAAAAAGTGTAAAGCTGTTGCTTGCAAGCAAAATTTTTTCAAATATCTTACGCAATAAAAATCCTTTTTATTTACTCTTGCATCGCGATCCACTTTTGTGCGATCCTGACGGCATTTGTAGCAGCCCCTACGCGGATCTGATCGGCACTACACCAAAGATGAAGCACATTAGGTCTGTAATTATCAACTCTGATCCTGCCGACATAAGTCTCATTTGTATCACTTGAAATGATAGGCATCGGATACTCTTTTTGCGCTGGATTATCGACTACGACGATGCTTGGCGCTTTGTTTAATATCTCTCTTGCCGCATCTGCGCTCACGTCTTTGTCAAAATGGATGGTGATCGCCTCAGAGTGGCTTCTAAGCACTGGCACACGCACACAGGTAGCGCTAACTTCTATATCTTTGTGAAGAATTTTTTGCGTCTCATTGACCATTTTCATCTCTTCTTTTGTATAGTCATTGTCCAAAAAGACGTCGATGTGAGGGATCACGTTTAGCGCTAGGCGGTGCGCAAAGACCTTTGGCTCGCACTCATCAAGCTTAAACTCAAAAAATTTTTGCATCTGGACGACAAGCTCTTCCATACCCTCTTTACCAGCACCGCTTGCTGCTTGGTATGTAGAGACATCGACTCTATTGATACTAAAAGCGTCGTTTAGTGGTTTTAAAATTTGCACCATTTGGATAGTCGAGCAGTTTGGATTTGCGATGATGCCGCGGTTTTTCCACATGGCAATGTCGCTTGGATTACACTCTGGCACAACAAGAGGGATATCTTTATCCATCCTAAAATGGCTGGTGTTATCGATGACTACTGCGCCGCTGTCAGCTGCAAATTTGGCAAATTTCTCTGAGACTGAACCGCCCGCACTAAAAAAAGCTATATCGATCTCGTACTCACTAAAAATCTTTTCGGTTAGCTCTTTTACTTTGTAATATTTGCCATTAAATTCGATCTCACTACCAGCACTTTTTGCGCTAGCAAGCGGCAAAAGCTCTCCAACTGGAAACTCAACCTCTTCCATCACTCTAAAAAGCTCTTCGCCGACCGCTCCAGTAGCACCAACGACAGCTACGTTAAATTTTCTCATCTGTTCTCCTTATCTTTTTTAATTTTTGTAATTTTACTTAAATTTATGGCTATTTTTTGCTTCTGGCTTGTAAAAATAGATCTTTTGGCAAAATTTCATCGCCCTCGCTTAGTATCGCTGCACGCTGCACGACTGAGATGAGCTCCCTTATGTTGCCCGGATAGTCGTAGCTCAAAAGCTCTTCTTTTGCTGCTTTTGAGAAATTTTTAGCCTCAAAGCCATACTCTTTACAGCACTTCTCTAAAGCATCCTGCGCGATAGGTAAAATTTCATCTTTTCGCTCGCGAAGTGGCGGGATGAAAAGCGGGATCGTATTTAGGCGATAGAAAAGATCTTCTCTAAACCTACCCTCTTTCATCGCAAGCTCTAAATTTGCATTTGTAGCGCAGATGATGCGAACGTCGATCTTTTCGCTCTTTGTGGCGCCAAGCCTTGTTATCTCGCGCTCTTGAATCGCACGAAGCAATTTTGGCTGTAAATTTATAGGCATCTCACCGATCTCATCTAAAAATAGCGTTCCGCCATTTGCCAGCTCAAACTGCCCTTTTTTGGTAGCCGCAGCGTCAGTAAAAGCACCTTTTTCAAAGCCAAAAAGCTCACTTTCTATCAAATTTTCAGGGATCGCCGCCATGTTTAGAGCTATAAATGCAGCGTCTTTTCTTGGCGAGTTTGCGTGGATAAATTTAGCAAAGACTTCCTTGCCAACGCCACTTTCGCCACTAAGCATGACTGAAGCATCTGTTCTTGCCGCTTTTAGCGCGATATTGAGCGTAGTTTCAAGCGCCTTTGAGGTAGCTAAAAACCCTGTAGTTTCGCTTTTTGTTTCTATTTTTTTTATAGTTTTTGGAGTCTTTTGCTTAAGAAGCTCGACCCTTTTTATCGCCTCGTAAAGCGTTGAAACGTCAAACGGCTTAGTTAAAAAGTCCTTCACGCCAAGCCTAACGCTTTCGATCGCCTTGTTAAGTGTCGCGTTTCCTGTCATTATGATGACGTCAAATTTACCGTTTAACTCTTTAATAAACTCAAGTCCGTCCATCTTTGGCATGTTTATGTCGGTGATGATTAGATCAGTGTCGTCGCTTAGCTTTTTTAGGGCCTCAACTGCGCTCTTATAGCTTTTTATATTTAGCTCTTCATACTCGCCAAGTGCGATCTCAAGCGACCTTCGCATATTGATGTCATCTTCTACTATGACGATATTCATTTGATCTCTTTTTATTGAAGTATGCCGATAATAGCGGATTTTGGCTTAAATTCCACCATAAATCTAACTGGTAAAATTTTCAAATTTGAAGTGTGTGAAATGTCATTATTTTTTCTTTTAAATTCATTTTTTACCATCACTTTTTTTAAAACAAAGCAATCAAAAATTTCATCTTTATGCAAATTCAAAAAACCAATAGTTGTAGTGTTTTCATCTTTAAAAGCATCTATCTGGCAAAGAAATTTTGGTTTTGGATTCGGTGTGAGAGTCATCGCTCGTGAAAAAGAAATTTCTTCGTGAGCGATGATTTGGTTTTTTGTATTAACATTTGCCCAAAAGATAAACTCCTCCAAGCAAAAGGCAAAATTTAAAAGTATCGTTAGTAAGAAAAGACTTCTCGCCACTTATCTTCGTCTATCTTAAGCTCCATATTTACCTTATAAAGCCCATCTTTGAAATTTTCACTTACAATTCTTGCATTTTTAACAAGACCTTGCACCTTTGAAGTGATAGATGAATCATTTAGCATCGCATCTCTTACAGTATCTTCAGCGTTAATCTTTACGCCATAGAGCTTGCCAGCAAGCTGCGAATAGGCATCGGCCATTGCTGCTCTTTTTGCTAAAGTTACAGACTGAGCATAAGAGAGCGAATTTAACGGAGCTATACCCTCACCTGTAGCTCTAAAAGTAGTCTCTCTTGGAGCGCTATCATATATCATCTTCTCTTTTTTCATCACCTCTCTAAGATCGTCTTTATCGACCTTTTGGATGACTACGTTGCGATTTGATGTGCTTGTCGGCTCACCCATAAAGCCGTTAAATGTACAACCACTAAAAAGTGTCGCCATTACAGCAAAAAATAAAATTTTAATCTTCATAAACAACCTTTTTATGCTTTTATTTAAAATTTAACAGCAAATTTTATTCCAAAAGCCCCATATCTTCGCCTGATGCTTCTTCATCATCACCATCTTCAGCCTTAGGGCATCTTGCGATACTTACAACATCATCGCCATCTACATTTACAACGATCACGCCACTTGTGTTACGTCCTGCTTTGCGGATGCTTTGCATATCGACCCTAATCATTTTGCCGCTTGATGTTAGAGCCATTAGATCTTGCTCTTCATCAACCATTACAACGCCGATTAGATCACCCGTTCTGTTTGTTAGCTTCATACAAATTACGCCTTTGCCGCCACGATTTGTCAAGCGGTACTCGTCAGCAGTTGTGCGTTTGCCGATACCTTTTTGAGATATGCTTAAAATTTCTTGATCATTGCTTTCGATGACTGCTGCGCCCACTACCTCGTCGCCTGGCTCTTTAAATTTAATGCCGGTTACGCCACGAGCAGTTCTTCCCATTTGGCGAACCTTGCTGATCTTAAATTTAAGGCACATACCTTTTTTAGTCACCACAAATAGCATTGTCTCATCGCTTGAGCTTGTGTCATCTTCAGCATTTGTATTATCTTCATCGATCTCATTTTGAAGCTCTTCAACTTCAAGTACCTCTGTCTCAACGCTTAGCTCATTTTCAGGGTCAGTCACTGGCATATCATCATATGTTTGAGCGATGAGAGCAGTTACCAGCTCGTCGTTCTCATCAAGACTGATCGCTCTTACGCCAACTGAGCGGATGTTTTTAAATTCGCTTAAATTTGTGCGTTTTACGATACCGTTTTTAGTAAAGAATGCTAGCGATTTGCTCTCGTCAAAGTCAGTCGTTGGGATGATCGCTTTTATCTTCTCATCAGGCTGCAACTGGATCAAATTTACAACTGCTTTGCCCTTTGCCGTGCGGCTTCCCTCTGGGATTTTGTAGACCTTTAACCAGTATAGCTGTCCGCGGTCTGTCACAAACATAAGCGTGTCGTGAGTATTTGAAGTAAAGAAACTCTCTATAAAGTCATCGTCGTATGTCGTGACCGCTACTTTACCCTTGCCACCACGTTTTTGCTTCTCGTACTGCTTGCTTGGCACACGCTTGATGTAGCCGCGGTGAGTTATGGTTACAACCATATTTTCATTTGGTATGAGGTCTTCGATATCGATGTCATCGTAGTCATCAACGATCTCAGTAACTCTTGGTACTTTAAATTTATTTTTGATCTCAAGAAGCTCTTCTTTGATCAAATTTTCAAGCAATGTCTCGCTTTTTAAAATTTCATCAAGTCTTGCGATCTCAGCCATAAGCTCGGCCAGCTCAGCCTCTAGTTTCTCGCGCTCAAGACCCGTTAGCTTGCTTAGCCTCATATCTAGGATAGCGTTTGCTTGAAGCTCTGAGAGGTTAAATTTACTCATCAGCCCTTCTCTAGCAACCGCTGTATCGGCACTATTTCTAATAAGCTCGATCACTTCGTCGATATTATCAAGTGCGATCTTTAGACCCTCTAATATATGAGCCCTTGCGCGCGCTTTTTCAAGCTCAAATATCGTTCTTCTAATGATGACCGTTTTTCTGTGATTTAAAAATAGCTTAAGTAGCTCGATAAGGTTAAATACCTTTGGCTCTTTGTTATTAATAGCAAGCATAATAACGCCAAAAGTGCTCTCCATCGTGGTTGATTTAAAGAGGTTGTTTAGCACGATGTCGCTCATAGCGTCGCGTTTTAGCTCGATGACGACGCGGATACCATCCTTATCAGACTCATCTCTAACCTCGCTAATGCCCTCTATCTGCTTGTCTTTTACAAGCTCAGCGATCTGCTCGATAAGTCTTGCTTTGTTTGTTTGATATGGTAGCTCGTCGATGACGATGACGTCTTTGTTTGGCTTTTTTTCTATGTGAGTTTTGGCTCTTAGTTTAACCCTGCCACGACCTGTGCGGTAGGCTTCTATGATGCCCTTTTTGCCAAAGATGATACCGCCAGTTGGGAAGTCTGGGCCTTTGATAAATTCCATCACCTCTTCAAGTGTTGCTTCTTTGTTTTCAAGAAGGAGCAAAAGACCGTCTATAAGCTCATCGAGGCTGTGTGGTGGGATATTTGTCGCCATACCAACAGCGATACCGCTTGAGCCATTTAATAATAAATTTGGCACACGGCTAGGCAAAACATCTGGCTCAACCTCTCTATCATCGTAGTTTGGTACAAAATCAACCGTGTCTTTGTCGATATCTTTTAAAAGCTCTTCAGTAAGCATAGTCATTCTAGCTTCGGTATAACGCATCGCAGCTGCGCTGTCGCCATCGATCGAGCCAAAGTTTCCTTGTCCATCAACGACTGGATAGCGCATAGAAAATTTCTGAGCCATACGAACAAGTGCGTCATAAACCGCTGTGTCGCCGTGTGGGTGGTACTTACCGATGACTTCACCGACGATACGAGCTGACTTCATATAAGCACTTCTGCTGCCAACGCCGAGGTTATCCATAGCGTATAAAATTCTTCTATGAACTGGCTTTAGTCCGTCTCTAGCGTCAGGCAAAGCACGTCCGACGATGACGCTCATAGAGTAGTCAAGATAGCTAGTTTTTATAGACTCTTCGATATCAACAGACGCGATATCTTGGGTTAATTCAAGTAGGTTGTCTTTCATTTTTTTCCTTAAATTTAGCTTGGCTGATTTTAACCAATAATTGATAAAAACTTGCTAAATAGCAAATCAGCGACTTTGGCAATAGTGCGATGAAAATTTTAGTCTAAAATTCTTGCCATCTGCTCTTTTTTAAGAATAAAATCATAGCTAAATGCATCTATCACAACTCCAGCATAGCTGCTCTCTTGTAGCATCGCAAGATACTCTTTTAGCCCTATCTCGATGCTCTCTTGCTCACTATCGTTTCGCCAAAGCTTCATCGCCTCTTTGCTAGTAAATGCCGGAAAGTAGCTAAGCTTCTCGCCCTCATCTTCAAGCAGGATAAATTTGATATTTGAGCCCTCCTCCTCATAAACTACGCCACCATCAGGCTTTGCAAGCGCTTGGTTTAAAAGCACCGGAGCAAAAAAGCTAGCCTTTTTTAAAGCCGATATCAAATTTATCTCATTTTTCTCGCTAGGATCACTTAAAAATTTATCCATCGCTTCTTGCATTTTAGCTCCTAAAAGCCTCATCTACGGCCTGGCAGATCGTGTGTATGAAAAAGATGTGAGACTCTTGAATTCTTGCTGTATCGCTTGAGCTAACGACTAAATTTAGATCACACCCTTCATTCATCGCACCACCGCCTTTGCCGCTAAGTCCAAGCACTGATGCGCCCATTTTCTTGGCACTTTTTATAGCTTCAAGGACATTTTTGCTGTTGCCGCTTGTTGAGATCGACACGAGCAAGTCGCCTGACTGAGCTAAAGCCTCAAACTGGCGTGAGAAAACATAGTCAAAGCCGTAGTCGTTGCCAATGGCCGTAAGAGCTGAAGTATCGGTGGTTAGCGCGATGCCTGGTAGTGGCTGGCGCTCGCTTTTATATCTGCCAGTTAGCTCGGCTGCAAAGTGCTGTGCATCCGCCGCAGAGCCGCCGTTTCCACATATCAGCACCTTTTTGCCATTTTTGAGCGTATCAGCCACCATCTGGCAAGCGCGCTCTAGGCTACCCAGCAAATTTACATGCTCACTAAAGGTCTTTTGGTGAGCCTCGAGCTCATTTTTTATCATCGTTTTTAGCATCTTTTATCCTTTTTATTATTCCTGTTGTGCTTTTGCCCTCGACAAAGTCAATGAGCCTGACCTCTTTTACGATCTCGCTGCCAACAACCTCTTTGCCTTTGTAATCAGCCCCTTTTACAAGCACGTCAGGCTTTATCTTTGTTATCAAATTTAATGGCGTATCCTCGTCAAATATCACGACATAATCGACAAACCCAAGCCCACTTAGCACGCAGGCTCTATCATCTTGCGAGTTTATAGGCCTCGCCTCGCCTTTTAGCCTCTTAACTGAAGCATCAGAATTTAGCCCGACAATCAAAAGATCGCCAAGCTCCCTTGCTCGCGCTAGGTATTTTACGTGCCCAGCGTGCAAGATATCAAAGCAGCCATTTGTGAAAATAACCTTTTTTTTGTCCTTTTGGCTCAAAATTTCTTCTAGCTCCTCAACGCTTTTAAGCTTGTGCTCGAAATTTGCCCCAAATGAGCTATTTAGCAGCTGCTCGATCTCGCTAAAGCTAGCCGTTGCACTGCCGATCTTTGCCACGACGACGGCTGCTGCGAGGTTTGCTATCTTTATCGCCTCTTTTATGTCAGCCCCATTTGCCAGCATATAGCCAAGTGTAGCTAGCACCGTATCCCCGGCACCTGTGACGTCAAAGACCTCTTTTGCTTTGGCGGCAAAGATGTGTAGCCTATCATCATATAGCGCGATGCCCTCTTCCGAGATCGTGATGATCGAATAGGTCAAATTTAGATCGTCTTTTAGCTGTTTTATCGCCTTTTCAAGCTCAACTTTGTCTTTTATCTTTAAATTTGTAGCCTCGCTCGCCTCTTTTTTATTTGGCGTTAGAAGGGTAGCGTTTTTATACTTTGAGTAGTCGCTGCCTTTTGGATCTATAAGAACTGGGATATTTAGTCTCACGCACTCGTTTATGATCTCTTGGCAGACTTTTTCGCTAAGCACGCCTTTGCCGTAGTCGCTTAGTAAAACAGCCTTGAAATTTGCAAGGTTTTCTTTGACCTTTAAGATAAGCTCATCTTCTAAATTTATCTTGACTACGCTCTCTTTATCGATCCTGACAACTTGCTGGTGAGACGCCATGATACGGCTTTTTATCGAGCTTTCACGCCCTTTTTCAGTAAGGATCAGCTCATCTTTTACATTTAACTCAGCAAGCCTTTCTTTTATCTTTTTACCAGCCTCATCATCTCCCAAAACGCTAGCCACACTCACATTTGCGCCAAGGGAAAGCAAATTTCTCACCACATTGCCAGCGCCACCAAGCGTATAGGTTTCGTCATTTATCTTTACTACCTGCACTGGTGCTTCAGGAGAGATGCGGTCGCAGCTGCCCCAAATATAGTGGTCCAGCATGAGATCGCCGACAACTAAAATTTTAACTCTCTTAGCCATTTATCTCTTCCTTGTAGATTCTCTTTATTTCTGGCAAGTAGTCTTTTATCGCCTCTTCCAAGCTCCACGTAGCACTAAAGCCAAATGCCTCGCGAGCTGGGGCTACGTCGGCCTCGGTGTGAAACTGATACGAGCCGATAAATGGGTTTTTTATGTATTCGTTGCCTAAATTTACGCCGATCTCACGCTGCAAGATGTCAGCGATATCTTGAAAGCTTCTAGCCTTGCCAGTAGCTGCGTTATAGACACCACTTGGCACGTCAAGTGCTTTTATGTTTGCATCAATGATATCTTTTATGTAAACAAAGTCTCTTTTGATCTGATCGCTGCCCTCAAAAAGCCTTGGGGTCTTGCCAGCTAAAATTTGCAGACCAAACTGAAGCACCATCGAGGCGGTTTTGTTTTTGAAAAACTCGCCCTTGCCAAAAACGTTAAAATATCTTAGTCCAACCACGCTCACACCACGCTTTGCGTAAATTTTATTGATATTATCCATACTTAGTTTGCTAAAGCCATAAACGTTGTTTGGCGCTTCGCATTCACCGACGGTTTGTGGGCTCTTTGCGTTGCCATAAGTCGCTCCAGAGCTTGCATAGATCATCTTTGCGCCTAAACTCTCGCAAATATCAAGCAAATTTACAAAAGCGTTTACATTTGTTTTTATTAGCTCGTCCTGCTCTTTTACGGTCGTATCTGAGATCGCCGCTTCGTGATAGATGACGTCTGGGCGAAAGTTTTTTATCTTCTCAAGCGTACTCTCATCATTAATGTCGCCAGCATAAATTTCACCCCTAAATCCAAGTAAATTTTTAAAATGGCCAAAACTTTTTAGGTTGCCGTTGCTAAATGTCTCGTCGTTTCTAAATTTATCCACGACAAGTACGTGAGCATCTTTAAAATTTTCATCAAAATAATGCGCCAGCGCCGAGCCTATAAAGCCAGCGCCGCCAGTTATAACTATCTTTTTCCCATTTAAATTCATAGTGATTTTTCCTTTTTTAGCTTATTTAAAACATCTCTTACATCTTTAAAATTTATCCCATCAAGCAAGAAATTTCTACCAACACCTGCCCTTTTGCCAGCCTCGACGTCGCTTGGCTTATCGCCTATCATGAGCGAGTTTTCAAGGTCGATATTAAACTCATCGCAGGCATCAAGTATCATTTTTGGATTTGGTTTTCTGCAAGCGCAATCTGCCTCTGGGGCGTGCGGACAAAAGTAGACTTTGGTGATAAAAATTTGCTCTTTTTTGAAATTTTCTAGCATAAATTTGTTTAGAGCGTCAAACTGCTCCTGCGTGTAGTAGCCTCTACCGATGCCTGATTGGTTTGTCACGACAAAGAGCTTGTAGCCAGCATCGCTAAATTCTCTCAATGCGTCAAAAATGCCATCAATAAATTTAAAGTCTTTGATCTCGCAAACATATCCAGCATCTTCGTTTATTACGCCGTCTCTATCCAGAAAAAGTGCTTTAATAGGCTCATTTTTATTCATTTGGTGATTATAGCCAAAATATTTTAACTAGCTTCTTGCGAATTTACCTTTTTGTACTATAATGCACAAACTTTTTTACAAAGGATGAAAAATGAAAAAATTACTAATTGTTTCTAGCGTTGCGGCTCTACTTTCAACTGCTGCCTTTGCTGCAGATGGTGCTGCTATCTACAAAAAATGTATCGCCTGTCATGGTGCAAAAGCTGAAAAAATGTTTAATAATAAAGTTCCAGCTTTAACATCTCTTGATGCAGCAGCTATCGAAGAGGCACTAAAGGGTTATAAAACAGGAGCAAATAAATTTGGTCTTGGCGCTATGATGAAACCAATCGCTACTCCAATGAGCGACGAAGATGCAAAAGCAGTAGCTGAATACATCCAAACTTTAAAATAATAATTAGGGGCATTCGCCCCCTTCTATATTTTTAAATTTATACTAATAACCCATAAAATAATACTAAGTGGAAATTTCTCTTTTTATATTTAAAAGTTATGAAACCTATTTTTACTAATCTCCTTTTTACATATTAAAACAAAACTATTCTAGTCTTCAAAGCCATAAAACAACGCTTAGAGATAGCTAAGAGCGTAAGTAAAATAGAGGCACGCAAACTCTTTACTGAAACAAAAGACGACCAAGTGCTTCGTATGGCTTACTACTGGGTATCTCAAGGGGCTTATGACAACTGCAAAGACCTACCCTTAAACAAGTGCCCTATAACTCATCTAAACCACGATACAGCAAATCGTATGTGGTGGGCTGTAAGAAACCATCTAGGATATAAGGGAGAAAACAATATATATATTACGCCATACAGTGGCTTCTAGGTTAGTGAGTTTGAAGGGATTTAATGCTCATAAACTGATGGCTTTTATGGGTCACAGGGATATTAAAAGTAGCCTACATTACGTCCATCTAAATGTTGATGATATACGTGATGGTGTGGGGGTTGGTGCATAGTTTTTAGATGATAAAGATATGAGGCATTTGGTTGCGGAGGACGGATTTGAACCGCCGACCTTCGGGTTATGAGCGTTATGGTCTTTTATAAGTAGCCATTAAGCTACATTTTTTTAAAATCCATTTTATGAAAATATTAAAAAGCACTACATTTGACAAATGGTTACATAAATTAAATAATCCGGTTGTTAAAATTTCTATTTTAAGAAGATTAGATCAAATAGAAACTAAAGATCATTTAGGAGATTATAAATTTATTGATACTGATTTATATGAGCTTAGATTTTTTAATCGTGGTGGAATAAGAATATTTTTTACTTTTAATGGCGATGAAATAATTATATTGTTAAATGCTGGTGATAAAGACAGTCAAAGCGATGATATTAAAAAAGCAAAAGAGATATTAAAGGATTATAAATGAAAGAAGAATTTACAAAATTTAATTTAGAAGACTATTTAACAACCGATGAATTAAGAAAAGAGTATTTAAATCAGGTTTTGTCTGATGGCGATATCGAAGAATTTAAAAGGGCTTTGTTTTATATAGCAAAATCAAAAGGTATTGAGAAAGTTGCGAAAAAAGCAAATTTAAATAGGGAAAGCTTTTATAAGATGTTTAAAGAAAATTCAAAACCTAGATTTGAAAGTATATTTAAGGTTGTAAATGCCCTTGATATTAAGCTCGTTTATGCTTAATATATCTTAATCAAGGTTTAATTTAATCCCAAATTTTAAAAGCTCTTTTGGTAAAAAGTCATCTATATTGTTTATTATTTCATTATCTATTTCTATTAAATTTAAACCATATTTTTTATAAAGGTGTTTCTTCTTTTCCTTTCTCGCTAAATATTTTTCATCTTCTTCGTATCCCCAAAATTCTATATAAATTTTTCCTTTTGGTATATAAAAATCGCAATACATATCTTCTTCTATTGGAACTCTTTTTTCATAAGCGTGTGCTATACACTCCCCAAATAGCCAGTTTGATATAATTACTTCAGCCCTGCTTCTTACATAGTGTCCATCATTAGTTCTATACTCTGCCTTAAATTTATCTCTAAAATTTTCTTGCTTTTCTTGCTTTTCTTCTTTCTGTTCTTTTTCTTCTTTTTCTTCTTTTTCTTCTTTTTGTTCTTTTTTTATTTCGTTTATAAAGATATCATCTTTTAGTATTTCTTCTGTCCATCTAATATTTGCTTTTCCCATATAAAAATTTTGCTCTCCACCTTTACTTTTTCCAAGTTGTGTTACTGTATATCCATTACTACATTTTTCGGCATAACCTATATTTACAAAAGCTTCGTTTATCTCTTTTGAATTTTTATTAAATGCTTCTGCTATTTGTTTTGCTGTTATAATTTGCATAAAATTCCTTTTTTTAAAATTTGTTTTTCTTACTTGTTTTTCTATAAAATTTATTATTAATTTTATTAAAAATATAAATAATAAAATAGGCATTACAGATATAAAAATTTTTATGAGTGGAATAATTAGATTTAAATTTTGTTCCAACATTATTCCTCTGATTTATTTATCTTAGTATTTATTTTTCCATTGTTTGCTTTTTCTCTTATTTTTTCTAATCTTTCTAGAAATTTTTTGGTTTCTAAAATTTGTTCATCTAGTGCTAAACCTTGATTTATTAATCGTATTAATTCTGGCTTTTCTTTTTCCCAATTTGTGAGTGTATTTCTAGTAATATTTAATTTGTCTGCTAATTCTTGTCTAGTCATTTTTCATACTTTTTGACAAATTATTTTGCATTTTATTAATTTTTAAGGGTTTTTTATTTAACATTTCATTATCCAAATGCACAATTATTGTGCATAATTTTTTGATTTTTGTTCGCAACAAAATTATATCAAAAATTGCATAGGTTTTGCCCTGAATATGGCATTAAACTATTCTGGCTCCGTTTGGACGAAACACCTTTTCGGAGCCAAGTTAAATGGTGTTTCAAAAACAAAAAATAAACTAAAAAAGGTGTTAAAATGGAAATCGTTAAGTCTGAATATGATTTAAAGTATATTCTTAAAGGTGGTCTTGTTAGAAGTTCTGCTTCTGGTAAGTTTGAAGGTAATGATTACTCTTCTTCAGTTCGTATTTCTTCATCAAATATCTATGATGTTGTTAATGAAAAGACCGGCTTTACTGATGAAGTTGAGCAAAAAGTAGTTTTTAAAATTATCTGCCCTGATAACAATACCGCTGGACTTGTAGCGGCTGCAATAAAAGAAAAATTTAAAAAAGGCGAAGAGATACCTGTTCAAGGTGGCTTCCCTAACGATCAAAGAATAATTACGATCGCTAATCCAGTTGAATACTTCCTATTTGATACAAAGCCTGCAAAAAAACCTGAAAATAAATAAAGGGGTTTATCCCCTTTAACTACTTATTTAAGTCCGTGTTTCCTTAAATAAGTAGTTAAAGGCTACTAAATTTTAACAAAAAGGGTTAGAGATGAAAAAAATTCTTTCTTCTACTAAGGCTAAGGTTTTAGGTGGTGTTGCTGCTGTTAGCACAATGTCGAGCAATGCTCTTGCAGCTGGTATAACAATGGGTGCAGACGGCACAGTAACTGGCGATCTTAATATCGCTCCATTTATGGGCGTAGCTGGTGCAGTCATTGTTGTTTTGGCTGCAATTTTTGCTGTTAAAAAAGGTCTTTCTCTTTTAAAATAGCTTGTTCCCCTTTATTGGGGGGCTAATTTTTAAAAAGATTAAAAGTGTATTTTGATTTTATAGATGTTACGAAATTAGGAATTTTTTTAAATTCTTTCTTTGCTGTTGTAATTGTCTTTTTTGCTTGTGTTACTGCCATTACTTCCGCTTTTAGTCTTTTTAAAAATTAGCACGTAAATTTTAAAGCTTAAAGCAGAGTGCAAAGCAAAGCTTTAAGCCGACAAACGGAGTGCGTCAGTAGTTTTTGGGGTTTAAATTTATGGATAAAGTCTTTCTTAATTTAACAATAGAGCAATATAACTTCTTGATGTCTACCACTGGTACTTTATGCGGTTTCTTGCTTTGTTTGTTTATTTTCATAATTCTTTCAAGAATTTAAAAAAGGTGTTTAAAATGTTTAACGTTATTGGTATTCCGGCTTTTGATTACTTTTTTTCTATCTTTATATGGTTTATGGTCTTATCTTTACCCATTTGTGCTGCTTTAACTCTTTTAACAAAAAGATTTTTTTAAGGCTTTGTGATGAAATTTCTAGTTAGATTTTTCATTTTCTTATCTCTTTTATGTTCTCTTGCTTTTTCTAAAAATTGTGCTGGCAGTGGCTTATGTTTGGCTGTGCTTGATCGTAACTTGGATAGTTCTTTTAAGCCTATTGATGGCAAATTTTTAAAAGGAAATCATTTTGGTATTAGGTCGCCTGAATATGGTTATTACTTTATCTATTCTTTTATAATTAGAGATGAAGCTTATTATTTTGCTGGCTCAAAAGCTCCAGGTTTTTATAAGGGGTTTGGTGGTGATTATTCCTATATAAATAGCAAACCAAAAACTGGTCGCTTTGGTCAACGTGGCGGTGTTGGCGATTATGAATATTATGTTGCTTCCGATTATCCAAAAGACCCAGTTTTTACTTATTATGATTTTATACTTTTTAATTCAAAACAAATAGCTAAATGTTCTTTAAATCAAGAATTTAACACCGATACTATGCAATGTGTCGATGCTTGTCCGGCTGGTCAATTATGGAATGTTGAAACTAATGCTTGTGTTGTTGATTGTACCGATGAAGATAATCATAAATTTTTTACTTCTGATTATACTTGTATAGATTGTTCTAGTGCTTTAACAATAGATGATATTGCAAGGTGTTATTGTTCTGGTCTTGGCTCTTCTTATAATCCTGGTTATGCTTGGGATCCTGAAAAACCTAATATTGTTAATGCTCATTGCAAAGATGAAAGATTGATTACTTTCAAATTTGACAAAAGTAAAGAAAATCTAAACAAAGATAAAGATAAAGACAAAGACAAAGAAGATCCAAATAAGGATAAAGACAAAGACAATAACAATTCTACGCCTGGTAATGGTAATAATAGCGGTTCTAGCGGTGGTAATAATAACGGCTCTGGTGGCAATAATGGCGGTTCTGGCGGTGGTTCACCTGGCGGAAATGGCGGCTCTGGTGGCGGTACTGGTGGCGGTTCAAGCGGCGGCAATAATCAAGGAAATAACGGACAAGGTGGCGGACAAGGAAACAATGGCAATTCTGAAAACGCTACACCTGGCAATATAGATTATGGCGAGCTTGAAGAAAGAACTGCTGATCTCGCAAATACGTATAAGGAAAATATTAATAATCTTTTTGAGCCTATTGATGGTATTAAAAAAAGCTTAAATGATACTATCTCAAAAATCAAAGATGGCAATCTAATGAGCTTAAAAAAAAGGCGGTATTCCTAATACTTGCCCTTTAAATTTTGATGTAGATATGGTTTTTTTCAGTAAAAAAGTTGTCTTTGATTTTTGTAGTATTCTTTCGCCGATTGCTTCTTCTCTTTATGTCTTTTTCTTTGTAGCTTTCTTTTTGTTGTTTTTATTTTTAATAGCCAAGCTATTTATTTTTACTTTTATGGGGTGGTAAGATATGCAAGCAATTATAGCTACTATTGTTTTATTCTTTCGCTTTTTTAAATGGGAAAATGCTATTAATTTTGTTTTTAAAGCAATTACATTTTCTAAAATGGTTGTTATTAACGTAATTTTAGGTGCTCTTGTTTTATCTTATGCTGCTGCTGTTATTTATATTATTAATTTCATCTATTCTAAGATTAACTACATTATTGATTATGTTAATAATCTCTCTATTGGTAGTGATAGGATCGTTACGACTGCTTTTTCTATTTTAAAATCTCTTGGTGCCTGGAATGCTTTTTGTGATGTGTTTTCTATTTTTTCGCCTATTTTGCTTTCATTTTTTTTAATTTATGCGACAAAGATAGGCATTACTATTTTTAGATTTATTCGCGAAACTTTAGTTACATTTATTTTGGCAAAGCTTTAAAAATGATTACTTATTTAGTTGGCAATCCTGGAAGTGGTAAAACATATTACGCAGTATATATGATTTACCAGACCTTTTTATTTGAGCCAAAGAAAACATTTTTATCTAAATTTGTTAAGCCTAAAGAAAAGCCTAGCTATTTATTTTGCTATACAAATATAAATGAGTTTAAGTTTGAATTATCAGATAAATTTAAAAAGTTCGATTTTGATGAGTTTTATTTAGGTTTAAGAAACTTATATGCTTTATATAAGACTGGTGCCAGCGATAATGAAGTTAATGAGAAAGCCAAAGATCTAAATTTATATGGATGCGTATTTGTTCTTGACGAGTGCCATAACTTTTTTAAAGACAAAAAAGATGAAATTTTAGTTTGGTGGCTTACCTATCATCGCCATTTATACCAAGATATTTATTTAATTACTCAAGATTTAACCCTAGTCAATAACGAATATAAACGTATAGCAGAGAAATTTTATAGGGCTGTTGATAGCGCAAAAAGATTATTTTCAAAGAAATTCCGTTACGAAGTTTTTGCATCTTATAGGCTTTATAAAAAAGATAGATTAGAGATTATTAATATTCCATATCTTGAAGAAGTATTTAATTTATACCACTCTGGACAAAGTTCAAATAAAAAATCATTTGTAAGATTTTATTTTTTACTAGCTATTTTTGTTTTAATATTTCTTTTAATTTATTTTTATTTTGTTGTTATGTCTTTTTTTAAGCCTGACACTCCAGCTGAAAACAATTTATCAAATCAAGATAAAACTTCTTTTCCAAATTCTCAAAAAAATAGCATTTCAGATTTTCCAGATATATTTAAAGATACTTCAAAACATAACATTAAAAATAGTTCCGATATACCAGAAATTCATATATATAACATTACTTGTGTTAATTCATCTTGCCATTTCGATGACGACTATCATTTATATCCATTATCATTAATCAGCTACATATCTTCAATGCACACGCCATTATATTTTTATTATGAGCCAAAATCTCACGAGCTTGTCAAATATTACTATGTATTTGACAAGCCAGTTTTTCAAAATTTAATTTCAAAAAATAACAAAGGTGTTTCCGATGAAAAGTTTAATCAAGTTCCTAGTTCTTCCACTTCTGTTTTTAAATAGTTTGTTTGCTGCTGAAATTTATACTGATCTTTTAGATTTCGCACGTCTTACAAGTAAGGCTAACAATATAGCCATTGTAACCGATGAAAGCATACACCAGGGCGAATATTATTTCATTTATGAAGACGAAGTTAAGATCACTATTGCAATGTTTAGAAAAATGCTTGAAGCCAAGAACTTATATCTTTATAAAAAGGATAATTTCTACTACGTAAGCTCTCAAAAATTGCCTGATTATGATCTTAGGCGTATCGAGCTAAAAAATTATGTTTATGATGACGTTAATAAAATTCTTAGCCAGTTTGATTTAAATGCTACTTACTCGACGTCTTCTAATTCAGTTTTCTTTAGGGCTGATGACTATATATTTGATCAAATTAAAGAAGCCATTTTAAAGATTGATAAGAGCCTGGAGCAAGTAACTTTTAAGCTGACTATCACTGAAACAAATTTAAAAGACATTAAAGATTTAGGCACAAATTTAAAAGGCTTACTTAAGCCACTTAATCACGGCGATTTAGCTTATTATATTAACCTGATTACTTCCCCTTATATTTCTAATTCAAATATTATTAAAAATGATGATAGAGCCTTTTTTGGCATATTAAATTTTCTTGATACGAATGGCATTACAAAAATTATCTCATCGCCAGTATTGACGGCAAAAAATCACACCGAAGTTTATTTTAGTTCCGTTCAAAATATCCCTTATTTAGTTTCAAAAACTGATATATCTAATTTAAATTACCAAAAGACTGATAGTTACGAATATAAAGACATTGGTTTAAAGATAAATTTAAAGCCTATCATTTTATCTGATCACATTGATTTTGACTTACATTTAATACTTGAAGATATTCTCTCTCAAAGTACATCATTAACGCCCATTGTTTCAAAAAAGGAGCTTAAAAGCTCGTATTCTTTAAAGCGTGGCGACGTTCTAGTTCTTAGCGGTATTAATAAAACGACTACTTCTAAGCAACGTAATGGCGTGCCTATCCTTAAAGATATATGGTTTTTAAAGTATCTTTTTTCAGTCGAGCAAGACAGCGAAATAAACTCTGTTCTAACGCTCACAATTCAAATTATTTAATGTTTTAGGGGTGTAGGGGTTTTCCCCTACAAAAGGCGAGAAATAAAGCTTATTGGCATGTTTTGCTTAATCGAGCCGTGCAGCTAATATGCTTTTCGGGTTTAAAACACCCCTTTCGCCTATATGTGTTTTGGCGTAGCCAAAAAAGGCTGCCATGGGCGGACGAAGTCCGCCACAATGGCTGCCCTTGTCAAATTAATAAAAAACTCTTACGTTTAAGGAAGCGATTATGCGAGCGAGAAATTTATATGGTGTTTCTCCCCTTGACGTTGAGCTTTGCCAAGCAAAGCTTGATAGCCAAAGGGAATATATGCGCTCTTTCTCTTTTGTTAATGTTAATGGCCAGGTTAGAAATTTGCTAGATATTTCAATGTCGGCCAACTTTAGCGATAAATATTACGCCGAAGTGTCTAATCGTGTGAATGTGTTTAGCTCTTTTGCTATTGATTATTTTCAAGTCCCAGTATTTTTAACCATTACCCTTAACGGCTGCTTTAGGGGTGCATTAAATGGCGATTATTCTAAATTTATGCCGATTGATTATAGATATTTGCCTGATGAAGTTAAATATAAGGCTAAAAATTCAGCGCCTTTAAGTATTTCTGATTTAGTAGCCGTTCTTAATCATCAGTGGAATTTATTTATTATGCGTTATTCAAAAAGATTTAAAAAAATCGACAGAAGCTATATAAGGTGTTTTGAGCCACACAAAAAAGATGGCGTGCCACATATTCACGCTTTATTTTATGTCCCAGCTTACACGATCGATTTCATGAAAAAAATTTATAAAGATATTTTTTATGCTCCGCAAAACCTAAAAACAAATGCTATCACAAGCGAGCAAGAGAAAAATGGCGAGTTAAACGGCTTTCAAACCAGCATTAATAATCCCAGCGGTTATGTTATGAAGTATATTCAAAAGACTTTCATCAACTTAAAAGAAACGCAAGATTTTGATGAGCTTTCCGCCTGGTATGTAAAGCATAAGGTAAGACGTTTTTTGAGTTCTCGCACTAAAGTGCCATTATGGGTATATAGGAAGATTAATTTTATTAGCACGATGCAAGACTTTTATCACTTAAACGACTTAACAAACGATCATAGGGCTATTTTAGAGTGGAATAAAAAAGATGATTACATATATATAAATTTGCCTTTTAACAAAGAAGAAATTATTTATTTAAATGGCAGATTGGAGCATTACATAAGTGGTAGGCTTATGAATTTTTACGATAGATTGAAAATTGATGGCCAAAAAGATGAAAACGCACAAGATGAAATAAAAAGCTTTGGCACTAATTTAAAACAAAGACAAATTTTAAAGCTTTGTGATGAGCTTTTTAAAAGCGATGAAAAGCCTAAACCAGTAAGCAGAATGAAAGATTACGAGTTAGTTAATTATTATCAAAGCTTGGGCGGCGATGTAAATGCCCAGCATTTAGCCTATGTTGAGAATTTAATGCTTGATAGAAATTTAGATAATTTTACACACTATCATGAAAGGCACGATCTAAATGCCCCTGATATTGATAGCTTTGTAGATAGATTTTTGATTTGTAATGAATTTTAAGGAGTATATTATGAAAAAATTATTAGTTGAGTGTTCTTGTTATCCCTATTGTTTTTTCCCGCAATTAGATTTAGACATTGTTGTAGAAGAATTTGAGTCATATGATTATGAAGATTTTGATTATGTCTTTTTTAAAACTTATTATTCTTTTTTTGAATATGGGTTATGTGATTTTTCTAGTTTTGATGATTTTCTTGATGCCTTTGCTAAAAAATTTGATTATGATAGTTTTGAGCATATTTAATGACACTAAATGAGCTTTTTAATAATTACATTAGCTTTTATGAGCTTATTTTAAGCCCAACCACTCTAAGAAGTGATATAGCTACTTATAACAAGCATTTTAAAAACTTACTTGGCTTAAGAGAAATAGAAGATATAAATTTTATCGATATTCAAAAGTTTTGTAATGATCTTATCAAGCAAGATTACAAGATAAAGACTATTAAAAATATCGTTGCAAAGCTAAAGGTTATTTTCAAACTGGGTATAAAGCTGGAGTTAATAAATAAAAATCCTTGCGATTTTATTGAGCTACCAAAGTTTGATAATAAAAGGTATTTTGATTACTCGATCGCTATTCAAAAACGTTTTATTAAAGCTATTAGTGAAAATACCGATGCAAGCTCTGATATATTCTTTTTTCTACTGCATGGCAGACGAAAAAATGAAGTATTAAGCTTAAAATTTAGCGATATAAATTTTAAGACCAGGACCTATATTATCCCCTTTAAAATCAATAAGGCTAAAAGAAATATGATTTATAAGATGAGCGATGAGCTTTTTAATCGTCTTTACAAAAGATTTTTGATAGCCAAAAAAGAAAATAGGCTAAACGATTATGTCTTTATTAATCCTATGACTAACGATAAATTTAAGGATTTGCGTAAAAGCTGGGCTTCACTTCTTAAAAAGAATAACTTACCTAAAATCAGGCTTCACGATATAAGGCATCTAATTGGCACATATTCAATTAATTATTTAAAAATTCCCATCGAGCAAGTATCATTTACATTGGGGCATACAAATATAACTACAACACAAAAATATATTACTGCAAACGTTAAAAAATCTAAAGAAACTATCGAAAATTTACTAAAATCAATTTCAGATTAATTTAAGCATTTTTAAAAGTGTTTCAAATATCGATGAAATGGGCATTTGGTTGCGGAGGACGGATTTGAACCGCCGACCTTCGGGTTATGAGCCCGACGAGCTACCACTGCTCTACTCCGCGATAAGTATTATTTTGGATTTAAAAAGTGGATGGGGTAAGAGGATTCGAACCTCTGAATGACTGGACCAAAACCAGTTGCCTTACCGCTTGGCGATACCCCAATGTTTTTAAGAGTTGTAATTATATAGATTTTAATGTGCTTTGTCAAGACTTTTTAGAATTTTAATAAAAATTAAAATTCTAAAATTAAAGCAATTTATGACTTTAGCTATAAAATTTCCCTTTGCCCTTTTGCATTCACTGGGCTTAAAACACCCATTTTTTCCATTTGTTCAATTATATTTGCAGCTTTGTTATAGCCTATTTTTAGACGTCTTTGTAAGTAGCTTATTGAAGTTTTTTGCTCGCTCAAGATGATCTCTTTTGCCTCTTCATAAAGCTCATCAAGCTCATCTTCTCCCAGCGCTCCAGCAGCCACACTTCTACTAGAGCCTTCTTCTACTAAAAATTTCTCGTCGTAGATAACTTCTTGTTGCTCTTTTAAGAAATTTACGATCGTCTCTATCTCTTTTTCACTGGCAAATGGTGCGTGAAGTCTGATCACTCCAGGACTTCCAGGAGGCGTAAATAACATATCGCCACGCCCTAGCAAACTCTCGGCACCCATTTGATCAAGAATAACCTTGCTATCGATCTTCTGCCCTACCCTGTAGCTTATCCTACTTGGTAAATTTGCCTTGATAAGGCCAGTCACGACGTCGACACTTGGACGCTGGGTTGCCACTATCAAGTGTATACCGCTAGCCCTTGCCATCTGTGCCAGACGGCCAATATAAAGCTCCACATCCTTCCCACTAGTCATCATAAGATCAGCGAGCTCATCGATAATCACAACAATGTATGGAAACTGCTCACCACCTTCACTTTTCATCTTTTCATTATAGCTTTCTATATTTTTCGTGCGAGTTTGACTCATTATCTTATATCTTCGCTCCATCTCAGCCACCATATTTGCAAGTGCTGTGATAGCCTTTTTCGCCTCTGTTATGACTGGTGTTAGAAGATGTGGAATATCGTTATAAATACTAAATTCAAGCATTTTTGGATCGATCATCATTAAACGCAAAGTTCGTGGGCTATTTCGGTAAAGCAAGCTTAAAAGCATCGCGTTGATACCCACACTTTTACCTGATCCAGTTGTTCCAGCTATAAGTAAATGTGGAAGCTTTTTAAGATCGGTCACAAAAGGTGCACCAACAATATCTTTACCAAGAGCCATGGTTAGCGGACTGCTAGCGTTTTTAAATATCTCGCTCTCTAAAATTTCTTTTAGATAGATTGTTTCCAAATTTTGATTTGGCACCTCGATACCTACGACGTCTTTGCCAGGGATCGGCGCTTGGATGCGGATCGTTTGAGCCTTTAATGCCATCGCTAGGTCATCTTGTAGGGTCAAAATTTTACTTACCTTGATATGCGGAGCTGGACGAAACTCAAATGTCGTGACGATAGGGCCAGTGTAAGTTCGTACCACATCGCCATCTATCTTGAATTTGCGCAGCTTATCTAGTAAATTTGAAATTTGCTGATCAATCTCGGCTTCGTTGACATTGTGCGAGCGTTTTGGCGGATCATTTAAAAATTTAAGTGGTGGCAAAACAAAGTCTTTTGGTTTTTCGACCTTGCCTCGCTCTATTTGATCAAGTAGCTTTTTATTTTCAGCCACTTCATTTAATATTTCTATGCCATTGATTGTCGATGTCTTGCTCTCTTTTACTGGCTCAGGCTCCAACTCTTCATCTAAATTTTGCTCATCTTCATTTACCACCTGAGCATCTATTAGCTCTTCTTCTTTTATCTCTTCAGATTTTGATCTCTTGCGTTCTATCTTTGGGATTTCTCTTGGTTTTATATCCTTTAAATTTTTGCTCTCCTCGTAGCTTTTTGGCTCTCTATCGACAAAGGCCTTTCTCAAAACGATAATAAAATTTTCTCTAAAGGCAAGCCCAAGCGAAATAATAAACATCATGAGTATAGTAACTGCAGTCCCAATAGTGCCGATAACCTCTTTTAATGCGCCGACTATAAAGCTTCCGACCAAACCAGCATTTGCACCAGAGGTGCTTAAGGCTTGAAACATCAAGAATGTCATAAAAAATAGGAAAATTCCTATTACGAACTGAGCAAAATCAAAGTCGAATTTCTTAAAATTTTTATAAACAAAATAGCCAAAAATAATCAATAAAAACGGATAAACATATGCGATAAGTCCAAAACATTTTATATTTAAAACGCCAAGACTTTGCCCAAGTGAACCGACAAAATCAGCAGTTGGGGCAGCTGTAGCTATACCAAAATATACAAAAATACAAACAAAAATAGTAAATAATATATGTCGTAAAATTTTAGATCCTTTATAAAAAGGCTTATTATAGCACGCTAGAGTTTAATTTTTAAAAAAATCAGCAAGCCAGGCCTGCTGATTTATAATTTTAATTTAAGTAGTTAAGTAAACTTAGTTGATTGATCTTTGCACTTGCTTGAAGTGTAGCTTGATATGAAAGCGAAAGTTGCGTAAATCTCAAATACGACTCCGCATAGTCTGCATCGATTACACTGTTTTTAACAGTTTGTACATTTACTTTCATTACTTCAGCTCGTTCTTTTGTCGCTGTTAAAAGTCTTGATTGAGAGCCGATCTTTGTAAGCTCTTTATTTGCATGATCTATTAGATGATCTAGTCTCTTTAAAGCACCTTGCATGCCAGTATTTCTCGGATCATTATTATCAGCATCAGCTCTATAATATCCTTTTCTAACAGCCTCTATCATCTTATCAAGATCTTGAAAAACACTAGTGCTTGGCTCATCAATAGTTAAAGCATTATTTTCATTAAAGCTAAAAACAGAGCCTTTTCCTTGAGCGTGTCCAGCATTGCCAGCTGTATCTCTGCCGGTGCTATCTCCATCAAATTTATCACTATTTTTTGAATCATACATAGTTACTTCTATGTTTGTTACTGATTTTGTCTTATCAGTTAAAACCATTCTGCCTTTATCATCTAAAGTTGTCTCTACTGCGCCCTTTGTTTTTGACAAAGCCTCTTTATAGGCATTATAGTTTTGATCTCTTTTTACTTTTTCTATATCTGTATCAAAATTTGCATTTTCTGCATGTGGAGGATTTGGGATATTATCACTTGCTGCCATTGCAACGATATCCATGAGCTGCCTATAAGTAAAATCGCTAGCGTAAGTTCTGTAACTTCCAAACTCATCTGAGTTATAAACAGTTAAAGTCCTAGTTGCAGAAGGTGTACCGCCTGGTGGTGTAGATGTTATTTCAAATTGTACTGGAGTATTTGTACCCCCTGCTGTACCCATTTTTACCTTTATGTCATATTTTGTACCAGTGATTGACTTTACTTGTAAATTTATCTCTTGGTTGTCGATATTAAAAAGCTCTCTCTTTCTAGCATCGACATCTTTTGGATATAAATTTCTATCGTAGCTCTCTTTTGTACCAGAGACTTCGCTTAGCTTTGTCTGATCTGTTGCATATTCGCCCGTTCTTCTAGCTACTTGAGGCAAATTCGCGATTAGTTCATTATCCTTTCTTTCAAATCTAACCTTATCATAGTCAAATGCATTTGTCGCGTTTCCATCTTTATCAGTATATTTACTCTTTATAAACTCAGTGATGTGAACCGTTTTTGGAACGTTATTCGCCATTGTTTCAAGATCTTCAAGAGAATTTACCGCATCAAGCGCATTGTTTTGAGCGATTGCACCACGATTTGGTGCCACTGATGTAGCTGCAACCATATGAAAGTCAATAGTTTGGTTGCCTTTAGTAAGATCTTTTATATTAAATTGTCCATCGTTATTTATGCTTACATCAACAACTTTTGTTGTTTTTGTATTGCCAAATTCCATACCGATTTTTTCCATAAGTCCAGCCATGGTTGTATTTGCACTCATCTTAAATTTGCTAGTAAATGTCGTGCCATCTGGCTTTTTGCCTTGCATGAAAAAATATGTATCTGGAAAATTTACATTTGAATTATCTAAAAAATCATAATCCGGATTTATTGTGCCATTGTAAGAGCCATCACTTCTAACCACTGAATCACTAGCGTAATTTAGTCCGATCATATTTTTTATCTTGCTATTGTCGTTTAGAAATTTTGGCGCATAAGCGATATCGGTTCTAGTTTGATCAGCTAAACGAACATTTGTGGTCAAAATTTTACTGTAATCACCATCTTTTCCTAAAAACAGATCATATCCTGGGATATTATAAGGAAGCTCGACTTGTGCACCAGCTGATGTTTTCATATAATCACGATTACCTTGATACTTTCCAGCACCATCTATCGGCTTTGTATCAACTGCGCTTCCAGAAAACAAAAACTGCCCATTTATCGAAGTATTTGCTATATTTACAATGTGATTTTTGATGCCTTGAAGGTCATTTGCTAGAGCCTCCAAAGATGTTTTGCTATGTACGTCGCTAGCCGCTTGAATCACTTTTGTCTTAAAATTTTCTAGTTGTTTTTCAAACTCTTGCAATGCATTGTCTGTATTTTTTGAAAAATTTGCAGACTTACCAGTGGCATCAACCACTTGAGTAAGGGCAGTTGCTTCATAATCAAGCCTCATCGCATCGTTATAAATAGCAGCACCGTCATATGGATCTTGAATTTTCAAACCATTTGAGAGTTGCTGATAGCTTTTATTTACGCCAGCCATATTTTTTTGATAGTCGTGCAAAGTCTGACTAAAACGTAGTTGGTTTGTTATTCTCATAATTTTTTCCTAAATTTTTATTCACTCTAAGCAAAAATGATTCCGCTTGTTTTTATATCGGTAAAAATTTGATTTTTTTTAGCATAAAAAGTTTATTGTATAATCCAACAAATTTTATATTTAAAATAGGTAAGAACAATGGCACTAAAAATTCTCTTTTCTCCAAGCGAAAGTAAAATTTCTCTAAATACGAATAATAAATTTAATGGTAAGGATTTGATATTTCCAAAACTTTTTGGCAAAAGAGTTGAAATTTTAAACAGATACGATGAGTTTTTAAAAAACGCAAATTTAGACGAGATAAAAAAGCTTTTTGGACTAAAAGAGCTTGAAGAGAGTAAGCAGCTGCGAGAAAGCCTATCTCAAAAAGGCAGCATAAAAGCTATCTTAAGATATGATGGCGTAGCCTATAAACATCTAAACTATCGTGGTTTAGACAATGAGGCGCAAAAATATATAGATAATAATGTTTTAATATTTTCAAATTTATTTGGGCCTATCTTAGCAAAAGATGAGATACCAGAATACAAACTAAAGCAAGGTGAAAAGCTAGGTGGCTTTGAAATTTCAAAATTTTATGAAAAAAATTTTAGTAAAGCGGTTGACGAGTTTTTGCAAAATGATGAGATTTTAGACCTTAGAGCTAAGTTTTATGAAAAATTTTACACTATAAAAAAAGAATACATAACTTTTTGTTTTGTAAAAAATAAAAAAATAGTGAGTCATCACGCAAAAGCATATAGAGGCGAAGTCTTGCGCCAGATAGCAAATAAACTTATAAAAAATAAAGATGAACTAATGAGCTTAAATTTTAAAAATTTAAGGCTTATTGATATGAAAAAGATTGGTCTAAAGACCGAGCTTACGTTTGAAATTTGCGAGTAAATTTTTAAAAAAATGCATTTTTTGTTAAAAAAACGTAAAAAAGAGCTAAATTTAGGGAAAAAGTATTGTATTTTTTTTTAAAAGAGTGTAATATAGCCACATAACTTCTTAAAAGGATGGTTCATGAAAAAAGCTGAATTTATTCAAGCTGTTGCCGATAAGGCTGGTCTTTCAAAAAAAGATACTCTAAAAGTTGTTGATGCTACTTTGGAGACAATCCAAGCAGTTCTTGAAAAAGGCGATACAATTAGCTTTATAGGCTTTGGTACTTTCGGTACTGCTGACAGAGCTGCAAGAAAAGCTAGAGTTCCTGGAACTAAAAAAGTTATCGATGTTCCTGCTAGCAAAGCAGTTAAATTCAAAGTTGGCAAAAAACTTAAAGAAGCAGTTGCTGCTGGTGCTGCTAAAAAAGGTAAAAAGAAATAATTTCTTTTTAGGGGAGCAAGTCTCCCCTTTTTCCTCTCACACAAAAATTAACTTTCAATCTTACTTTAGCCCGAGTGGTGAAACTGGTAGACGCGCCAGACTCAAAATCTGGTAAGGGCAACCTTGTGTCGGTTCGAGTCCGACCTCGGGCACCATCGATAAAATCGGCTTCCAAACGCTTTCAGTAACTTTTAAAAATTCTAAAAATTAATCTAGGGTACACATTAGGGTACACTTTTTTTGGTATTTTCTAATTTTGGCCATAATGATTAAAAATAAATGTTGTATAATTTTGTATTTTGGCTTTAAGGAAAATATATGCGACCACACTCGGTAGAATATACTGGATACAAACTGCAAACAAATAATAATACAATAGTATACAGCTCTGTACCACTTTATAATTTTCCATATTACAACACACTGATTGACGCTATTCAAGCGAGCCACAACATTTTAATAGAATTAGAACAAAAATTTAGCATTTTTTGGCTCGATAAGGCAGGTAAGATATGCCATTGCAGTAATAATATAGTTAGAATCGTTAATAAAAATGACTTATCTCAGCTTTTGTCGTCGCTTCTCGGTAGGGATATATATGTTTTTAGAGATAAGCTGGAATTAGAAAACAAAGCAAGAAAGAAACAGTTGCCGATAAACGACATATTTCTTGTGTCTGCTCTTCGTATTGTAGATGAATATGTATTTACTATTGATGACTACTCAGGCTTTAAAAATAATATTTTTGTAAATAATGTTTATTCTAGAAATATTTTTATACGTTCTATGTATCTAAATACAAACAAAAGAAGTGATATACAATTTTCGATTATTATAGAATATCTATATTATATCTCTAATCGTAATATAAACAAATTTAATCATATTATGAGTTGGCTATCTAATTTTGTTAAACGCATAAGTATGGTAACGGATACACCTACTGACTATCCTACAAATAATATATTGATTTTTGTTGCAAATGAATATACTGGAATAGAAATATTACTAAATAAAATTTTAATTCCCCTATTCGGGGAATATAATTGTGTAGAAGTAAACGATGACACAATAAGCAAAAAAGACACAAAAGAACAAATTAAAAATAAAATTTTATATATTATTAAAGATATAAGCCAAAAAACTATAGCAAATAAAAACAAGAAGGAGCTGCTAGAAAAAATTATCTGCCCTGATGATAATCTTTTTTTTAATAATAATCTCAAAATTATTATTACCAAAGAAAATTATTTGCCTTATAATATCAAATGGGAGTATGCTACTTTTAAAATTTCTAATCGTATAGATGATTTTTTACCAAATTTTGGCATCAGCACAATTGAAGAATTGGAAACGCAAACTTTTATAGATGTAGGCAACTTTGCTAATATTTTAAGAGCCTATATCCTAACAGATTATACTGCACTTACAAAACCAAAAGACATAGATATAACAAAAAAACCAGGCCTGAAAGATAGTATTGCCAAATTTGCAGATGAACTTAAAAATGACCACAATTTATTTGCCAAGCTACAAGAGTTGTGCTCTGAAAAAGACTATATAAAAATAGCAAAACTTTACAAAAGACACAAAAAAGTTGAAAGAAAACACATATATCAACTTTTTAAATACAGATACGATTACGATATTAGTGCCACTGCTTTATATAAACATTTGGCTCAAATAGACGCAATCTCCTTTGAGACAGTTAAAGCTCCTGGCGGAGCAAAATGTTTTGTACTTTGAAAATTTAACTAAACAGCTAGTAATTTTATATTAAATAAATATTTATAAGATATTATATTATAAGAAACAATTTGTTTTGTTTTTTATGGTGTTTTTTGATTGTTTTTATATAGTTTCTAAAAATATAGTAGAAACAAAAATTTTGTTTCTATATTAAAATAGAAATATTTAAGAAATTAAATAGAAATATATTATAAATATCTATATATAAGTGATTTTATTATTTTTTGTTTCTATTTTTATAAAAACATATCATAGCATAAAAAATATATAAAAATACAACTATTTAGCCGTATTTTATCAAAATATAAAATACAATACTATTTGTTATATTAATATATAACAGTAAATAAAAGTTATATATTTTTTATTTTTACAAACACACTTCCATTGATAAAATCAAATCTAAGGATTTTAAAATGGAAAACTACACAGACTATGATTTATTACTCCCAAAGGGTTTGCTATTTAGCATAAAGGATATTGAAGACATGAGCTTGATAAAATCTGATATGCTAAAAAAGCTAATCTATAATAGAGAGATAGAAGTTGTTAAGATAGGTACTAAGAATTTTATAAGCAGACAGGTGCTTATAATGTTTTTAGAGAAAAATACCATAGCTGCCCTAAACTAAACCAAAACCTTATAATCTAAATTTCACATACAAATCAAACATATTACACTACAAAAGCTATTTCTGTCTAGTGCAGACCCACTCCTGCGGCGTTATTTGCCGTAGGAGTGGTGCAAAAATGCAAAGTGAAAAAATTTCAATTATATATTATTTATATAGGCATATGCCAAATATCTTTAAAAAGGAGCACAAATGAAAAAAGGTTGCTTTTATCCAAGAAAGCGAAGGTCTTGGCTTAAAGAGCTGTTTTGTAAATTAATACGCAAAATATGCGGAGGTAATAGGTATGAGTTTTAATGTTGTTGAGCTAGACATGGATAGTTTTAGAACATTAGGTTTTGGAATTTTTCCATTTAACAAAATGATAAAAATAAACATACAAGGAGTATAAAATGGGTTTAATCTTAACCATAGCGATAGCTGTCGCTGAGATTATAAAAGAAAATTTAGACAAAAACACAGGAGGTAAGATATGAAAATTTTTAACGAAGCATTAAGCAACGAGCAGTTAAAGAAGTTAGCTCCATCTTTGTTTGCGGACGAACCGTATTTTGAAGCAAGCGAGAAGTATCATTTTATATCCACGATTGATGTTATAGAAGCTATCAGGGGGCATTCGTGGTATCCAGTAGGTGTTAGCGAAGCAAGTGTGAGAGACGAGAAAAAAGACGGCTTTCAAAAACATTGCGTTAGGTTTCGCCACCTAGATGACCTTTTAAAGCCTAGCGAAAATTCAGTCGAACTTTTGCTCTTTAACTCTCACGATAGAAGCAAAAGTTTTAGTATAAGCTTGGGTGTGTTTAGGTTTGTGTGTGCTAATGGCTTGGTGGTAGCTGATGAAATTTTTGGCTCGTATCAGATTAGGCATTTGGGCGAAATAGATAATGACGTGTCATTTGCCATTGAGCATATAGCCCAAGCTAAGCATCAAATTTTAGATAAGATAGATTTGTTTAGCAAAATAGAGTTAAGCAAAGATGACAAAGCTAGTTTTGCAAAAGCAGTCATACCGCTTAGGTTTGAAAGTCATTTACAAGTTGATTTTAACGATTTATTAGTGCCACATAGGATAGAAGACGAGAAAGATGACCTATATACTACGTTTAATACCATACAAGAACACCTAATAAGAGGCAATCTAAGTGTCATCAATACGCAGACAAATAGGCGTTTTACAAGTAAGGAAATAAAGTCTATCAGCACTGATACGCAGATAAATCAAAGACTTTGGAGTCTAGCAGAAAATATCGCCAAGATAAAATCAACAGCAAACAGACAAGTAGCATAAAAGGAAAGAGTGTGAAACTACTAAATTTTCAACTACAAACCGATATAGAACGGTTAAGTCCAGACAAGCCAACGCAATATTTTAAAGAGCATCTTAGAAGTATTTTACAAGATACAAGTACAAGCTACTTTAAAAAGTGCGACTATGTAGGTTTATCCCTAGCCGAAGTGCAAAATAAAATTGACAGTATATCACGCGATATACAAGAGCTAGGAGAGCTAAAACGAAACTTAGCACAAGCCTTAAATATCGCTAAACAAATCACGGCTGAGATTTTTATGGAAAATGGCATTGACAGAATTGACGGTAATGTCATATCATCACTAACCTTAACAAAAGAGAGTGTAAGGGTCAAGGACGAAGTAAAAATCATAGACGAAAACGCACTTTTAACACTTGGCTATGTTAAGCATGAGCTTGACTTAGAAGCCGTCGAGCAAGCTTTAAAGGGCGATAAAAGATCCAAGATAAGCAAATTTGCTGAAGTTTTAAGCACTAGAACCATAACACCAGCTAGGGTTAAAATCAATCAAAAGCGAGAAACAAAAACCGAAATAACTGAGATTTCGCCACTAGATGAGCCATTTGCGGTGGCAGTATAGGAGAGCAAAGATGTTTAACGAAAAACAAAGTGAAATTCTAGCCAGCAAGCTAGACACCAGCAGGATAAAAACTAGACAAAAAGCCAACGTAAGCCTTTCATACTTAGAAGGCTTTGATGTTATAGAGAGTGCAAATACCATATTTGGCTTTGGTAATTGGAATTATAGTATTATGGCACTAGAACAAGTATCGCAGGAAATAAACAATAATCAAAATTTAGTTATCTGCTATAAAGCGATAGTAAAAGTTGAAGTTTTTAACATAGACCACGTTAGTTTTGTAGTCCGTCAAGATGTAGGCTTTGGTACTGGTGTGGCACGAAGCCCAGCGGATGCACACGAAAATGCTGCCAAAGAAGCAGTAACAGATGCATTAAAAAGAAGCTTACGAACCTTTGGCAATCAGTTTGGTAACTCGCTTTACGACAAAAGCAGACAAAGTCAAACACAACAAAACAAAACACAGCCAACTCAAAGCACAAGAATACAAGCCCAAAGACAAACAAACGACCAAATAGCCTTACGAAATTTAGGCTTACAAGCGATAGAAAAAGACGGCTTTTTACTACTAAATGGCAAAGATGTGTTTGCCAAAAGAGACGAGATAAAGCTACTTGGTTTTAAGTGGGATAATAGCACAAAGCAATGGTATAAAACCATGGCAAATGCCGCGTAGTCAATACACTCAAAGTCTAAAAAGGCTTTGAGTGTATTTATTTTTTGTTAAATTTTATATTTATTTGTATATACTTTTAAAAATATATATAAAGACTTAAAATGCAAACAGCAAAGATGTTTAAAAGTGGTGGCTTTATGGCTCTATACGCATGCCAAAGTCTATAAACTTAGGCGGTATAAATGAGTTTGTCATCACCCAAAAAACCAAAAAAGAGATAACACTCACACCCGTTTTAAAGCAGGATGAGTGGAGTGAACTACCTACCACGCTTGATAAGATGAAGCAAAGCAAGGAAGAGCTAAAAATGCCAGAGCGTTTAGCACCACAAGAGCGAAATTTTGGATTTGAGTAATATTTTTGCTAGATACAAATATTTGTAGTTATCTCATCTCACAGACTGAGCCTTATTTTAAAAACATCTTGAACCACCTTTTAAAACAGGATAAATCGGCTGTGTTTATCTCATCTTTAAGCGTTGCAGAGCTACTTTATGGAGTGGAGAATTCGAGTCACAAAGAGCAGAACTTAGCCCTTGTAAATGAGTTTTTAAGTCATTTTAACATAGTTAATTTTGACAGCAAGCGTGCCAAAGCCTACGCAAAAGTCCACAAAGCAGTAAAAGATAAAAATAGAAACGCAGGCGAGATAAATATGCAGTTAGCAACAACCGCCATAGCAAATAATCTAACGCTTATCACAAACAATGAAAAAGATTTTAACTATATTGAAATTTTAAATACTCAAAACTGGGGCAAATACCCCAAGTTTGTATCTCCATTTTATTTTTTGTCATAACTCTGTATATCTTTGATATTTAAAACATCAATATTTTAAGCTTCATTTTCTATACACCTGCTCTACCCTATCAAGAGTTTAGAATTTAGCTTATAAATATTATTTAATTTAAATATAAATTAAATATAAAGGATATAAGATGTCTAAGAAAAGAAAGATACAAAGAAGACAAGAGAGTTTAAATGGATATATAGATATGATGATAGAGACTAACTCTAGACTAGACATAGTTAGACTTGATTTATATTACAAACAAGAAAGCAGAGATGAGATAAGCTTAGAAAGTTTTAGTAATGATATAAATCATCTTAACTCTAACAAGCGTAGCAATGCCATATTTGACAACATCAAAGGCTATATCATTAAGATAGAACAAGGTGATAAAGGAAACAATCACCTACACGCACACGCTTTGTTTTTCATTAACGGACAAAAACACAAAGAGCAAAATGCTGTAAATAAAGCCAATCAGATAGGCAGATACTGGAATGATGTCATTACCAAAGGTAAAGGTGCATATCATAACTGTAACTTAAACGAATACAAACACAATGCGACAGGCAGGATTAACTACGACGACCATAAAAAGATAGAAATTTTAAAGCAAAATGTAGTTAGCTATCTTTGCAAAGGCGAACAAAGCATAACCACGCCTGACGGCAGTAGCATTAAAGCTTTAAGACGTGGTTTAATACCTAAAAAGACAAACAAAGGCAGACCTAGACGTTTTGTAAAACAAGGTGCAAGCGATATATAAAACAAAGCCGTGCGTAGTCTACTGTGCTTCCATTAATATACCAAAAGTGATTGATTACTTAATCTATTTAAAGCTATATTGTAGTATTTTTCAGATAGTTCAATGCCTAAGAATTTCCTACCATTGTTAATAGCGGCAACACCTGTACTGCCACTCCCCATAAAAGGGTCTAGCACCAAGTCGTTTTCGTTTGTGTGTATCTGCATTATTTCTTGCATAACCTTTAAACTTTTTTGGGTTGGGTGCTCTGTTCTCTCAGAGCCACTGACAACAGGTGCTGTATATATTGCACGTAGGTATTTTTTATCATCTGGTTTATTAAAAACCCATTTTGCACCTTTTTTTATCGCCCAAACGGCAAATTCCATATCCTGAACATATCTTCTGTCGATATTTCTAGGCATTGGATTGCTTTTTTGCCATACCAAGATATCCTTAACTTCACAATTACTATTTTCAAGAGTATCGCAAATATGACTTAAGAACCTATAAGAACAAAAAATTATAAAAGAACCATTATTGTCTAAAATTTTAGAATAGCTTTTTATCCAACTAAAAAGGTCAAAGTTCTTATCCCAATCTCCAAAATCAACCCCTTGTCGTTTTGCCTTATTCATAGTCGAAAAGTTATTATCTTTTGAGATATTATAAGGTGGGTCTGTAATGATATGATTTACTTTAAGTCCTTGTTTTATAAAACTCTCCACCATAGAGTAGGCATTTGAATTGTATATAGTGAAGTTTTTTTCTATACGCTGTTCTTGATTTACTTGGTTTGCAATGCTATCTGCTAATGCCTTGGCTAGTAACGGCGGAACTGCGTTTCCTATCTGCTTACACACTTGTGTTTTTGTCCCTTTAAAGTAAAAATTATCGCTAAAACTCTGAATTCTTGCAGCCTCTCTTGGTGTTATTGCTCTATGAAGCACTGGGTGCGAGTTTCTACCGTTGCTTGGAGTATCAAATCTGGTATCTATCGTAGGGCTAACATCATCCCAGACTAATCTACCCCAGGTTGTAGAGAATTTTTGCTTACCGTGTAGATGTTGTGGCAAATGCTCTTTACCGCATTCTGGTGGTATCATTTTTAGCTTGTTTATTGCTATTTTAGAGTGATTAGATGCTATATGATACTGCAATTTAGTTGTTCTCATCATCTTTTGATATTCGCTTTGTGGCTTCATTTTATAGTCTGCTTCCACTGCCCCTTCTCCACTTTCCAAATAGTTAAGGTCGCTAATGGCATCTCTTACATTTACTAAGCTACTACTTTCACTTGGAAAATCCAAAAATAACTCTTTATGTGCTATAAAAAAAACTCTTTCTCTATTTTGAGGAACACCATAATCTTTTGCATTTAGAATTTTGCAATTTACTGCATAGCCCATATTTTTAATCTTGTTTATAATCTCTTCTCTAAAATAACCACCTACTGCATTGTATAAATTCTTTACATTTTCTATTATAAAAATTTCTGGATTTACTCTCTCTACTAGCTCTAAATACTCTAAAAATAAAAAATTTCTCTCATCATCAAGACCTAAATTTTTACCTTTTAAACTAAAACCTTGACAAGGCGGACCACCTATTATCATATTTACTTTTAACTCTTTTGCTAAATTTACAACCCTATTTTTAACTTCTTTATTTGTTATATTGCCGCAAATACCAACCGCTTCTTTAAAATTATAACTAAATGTATCTATTGCTGCTTTTTCAAAGTCAAGACCTATAACAGTTTTAAACCCGTTATTCTGCTCCAAACCATATGAAAAACCACCAGCTCCGCAGAATAAATCCAAAATTCTATACACTGCCATACTCCTGAGGGATAACTTTTTTGTCCCTCAATTTTATTGTATATTTTCTTTATTTTTTATAAAATCCAACAATTACAAAAAGCAAGGATAGAATATGAAATATTTAAAAGTATCGGATTTTTTAACATCTAAAACAGAAATGCCATTTTTGCTCGGTGCTTTTTATGGCAGGTATTGCTTTACAGATGACAATACTCTTATATATACTCTATCCACATACAAGACATCATCTTATGTACCAGATGAAGCCTTTTACAAAAAAAGCAAAATTGACTATTTGGAGCGACTAAATTTTCAAAGTGAAATCTCTCAGTGGCACATTAATAACAATAAAAATATAAAGAGAGCAGAATTTGTATTTGTTCTAGAAAATGACCTAGGGCTAACCCAGCACCAATTTTTTGCTAGGCTTTATACTAAAATTTTATTAAGCGACTTTACAAGCAACAATAAAGCCTTACAAGATAGACAAAAATTTACACGAGCGTTTTTCGAGTTAAGAGGAAGCATTGACACAACAAGACCATTATTAGCACAGGATTATTTTTATAACAGCATTCCAGAGTTAAAAAGAATAAGTCTATTTCTAGATAATATAGGTTTATCTATAAATGTTTTAAATATAAATTTTAGAAATTTACAAGCTCAATATGTCTCTGGCGAAAATCGTAGAAACACCCAGTTAAGAGTAAATCTGTACTGGTACTTAGAAAAAATGGGGCTTATGAATATTTATAAAGCAGAAATCGTAAAGAAAAATTTTGGAATTAATTATGTAGATAGTGGAAAAGGATACTATAAATTTGATTGTGAAGCGCCAGCATTTAACCAAAATAGTTTTCAAGAGAGAATAAACTTCTACTCTACTCGTATTTTGGATAACGACTTAACGGAAAGAGATATTAACAACCTTAGAAAAGAGCTAAACTTTGACGAAGATATAAGCAATGATTTTAAAAGAAATATGAATATAACACAAATCGTAAGATACCAAACAAAAGATGAATGTGCTGCTTGTAAAAACAAATACAACATTGCAGACAGAAGCTTCTTACTGAGAAAATTCCCAGAGAGATATTATACAGAAATTCACCATTTCGTATCAGTAGGTAAAGAAAAAGAATTAGATGTTATAGAAAATTTAACAAAATTATGCCCAACTTGCCATAGGGCTTTAGGGCGTGGCAAAGCAAGTAAACAATACCAAAAAGAGTTAATTAAAAATATCATAAATGCAAATGAGCACAATTTAGAATTTGCTAGTCTTATATTCGAAAGCGACGATAAAGATTATTTAATTCAAAAAGTATATGAGAACTTAAAATAACCATAAAAAAATATTCTTAAAAATATAGGAGTAGCATATGAGTAATTATATGGTAAGCAACACAAGATATTCTGAAAACTTAGCAATAGAAATTTTAAAAAAACTTGATATAGTAGCAAAGTCAAACAATCTTAATGATATAACAAATGTAGATTTGTTAGCCGGCGATAAAAACATTAGAATTGATGTTCAGTATTCGCAGGATTTTTTAAAATATGGTGATTTAAGAATAGATTTTGTTTCAGCATATTCCATTGGATATAAAAATAATTTTTATCATAACCATACAATATTTCAAAATTTTGAATCGTTTTATGGCTTTAAAGTAGATAAAGTAGGTAAATACTTTCAGGTCGATTATTTAGATGCCGTAATTATTCTTTTTTATAATAATAAATTAATACAAGACAATAGTATGCCAGATAAAATTTTAATCATCAAGAGAGATGATTTACTAGGATATTTAAACAGCAATATACCAAATATTATAAAAACACTAAAATTAAATCACAAAGAAGAGCTTGGGGATAAACACGGATCTGCATTTATTCCTATAAATATAGAACAACTTGTGCAAAGTGCTTCGTGTTATTATGGCCCAATATCCTTCCTAATTAGCAAGAAAAGTGATATAAAAAAATATTTAAACTGCTAAATTTTTTAAGAGATATGTGTATTTAATTGCTTTTTACCCTTTTAAAAAACTCATCTAGGCTCTCAGCCGCCACTTCGCGTCTCACTTTTGAATAGCGTTTGGTTACGCTCGTAGTCGTATGACCCAAGATAGAGGCTATCTGTTCTAATGTCTTGCCTTCTGAAACAAGCACTCCACCTATCAAATGCCTCAAATCGTGAATGCGAATTTTTATCCCAAGTTTTTTTATAAGCTTTTGCCAATGACCCCTAATGGTGCCTTTATCCATCTTTTTATCTTTATCAGTTACTGCGTGAAACACTAACCCACTATCACGCCTACCGATATTTTTAAGCGTATTTATAAGCTCATCACTTAGCTTATAAGTCATCGGCTTTCTTACCTTATTATTCTCATACCTTATATTATATGTTTTGCTACTAAAATTTATATCTCGCCACTCCAAACTAAGAACTTCATTTAGTCGCCTACCGTGTGAGAGCCACACGAAAATACTTCTAAACGGCTCAGCTGGATAGCTATAAAGCGTATCGTACAGCTCTTTTAGCTTGTTTTCATCTAGTTCGACATTGATTTGGTTGTCGAATTTTGGTATCTGTATAAGCGTGGCTGGATTTGTTTTAAGCGTGCCATCTAAAACATATAGATTAAACATCGGTCTTAGGGTTTCTTTAACAGACTGCGATGTTCTAGGACTTTTACCCATATCTAGCATTTTATTTACGATGTTTTGCAACATTTCAGTCGTGATGTGAGTTATCGGCTTTTTGGCTAGATTGCTATCAGACAGAAGCCACTTTTGCATAAAGAGATTATAAGAAGCGAGCGTGTTTGCCGATAGTTGATTTTTCTTCATAGCCATATATCTGTCCCACGCTTGACTTAGCGTAGGTATTCGCACTTTTACCTCTTTATGCTTACCTTCTTTTAGCTTCGCTAATAAACCCTCCCTTTTTGAAGCCACCTCTTTTATAGCCTGTAAAAATGTAATCTTTTTACTAAATGAAAATGTCTTTTTGTTTTGAACTCGCATACCACTTATATTTACGATAGTAATTCTTAAAACTATTTTATAATCCCTATTGATATAAGTCGGAGCCTTTCTTATCGTCTTACCGCTAAACAAATCATCATTATTCACAAAGTATATATTTTTACAATCCGCATTATCAAGGTCTATCTTTATAAGCTTATTCGCCATTTTATTTCGCCTAAAATTTTACTAGGGTACACATTAGGGTACACATTTTTATAGCATATTATATATATTTATCACTTACAAGAAAATTATGACAGCTTTTAAAATGCGATATACATGGCTTTTATAAAAAGTTATAGTTAGTTGTAATTTGTATAGACTCCAGACTCAAAATCTGGTAAGGGCAACCTTGTGTCGGTTCGAGTCCGACCTCGGGCACCATTATAAACCTAAATACTTTCTAAATTTATCCGATATTATCTACAACATCTTTAAAAAGGATTTTAGATGAATATTGCATCATTGAAATATAACTTTATAAATTTAAAAGATTTAGAAAATCCTACAGATATGCTCCATGCCTTTAAGGATAAACAAGGTTTAGAGATAAATAACGAACAAATTTCAAATTTAAAAGAAAGTATAGAAGCAAGCAAAGTTATAAATGTTACTGATGCCGAGATAAAAGAGCAAAACAGACACAAAATCCTACAAAAAGTAGAAGAAATTTTAAATAACTACTCAAAAAATCTCATCTACAGTAACAATAAAATCCACTCCGATGAACTTTCTAGAGGCTATCATTTTAGTGAAAATGCCTACTTTAAAAATATAAAAGCTTCAGATAGTAGCAGCATGTTATCTACACTAAAAAGTGGATACTTAGAAAATACAAAATTTAAAAATTTAAATGATTACGCTTATTCAAACACTCTAAAAACAAAATATGGCGAAGTAGAAGTATTTTTAGATATTTACGGCGATAACGATAAACTTGGCACTACAAAATTAGAAAATAATAGTTATCTTTTTAGCTTTGATAGTAATAGTGATGGTGTGCTAGACCAAAAAGATATACTCTTTGATAAGCTAAAAGTAAGGGGTTACGACAAAGATGGAAATGAAAAAATAGCAAATTTAAGCGATGTGATGCCAAGGGTTGATCTTAGGCAGTTTATCAGCACAAATGTCATAAATCACAATCAAATAAAAAGAGAAGAGTTAAATCGTAAAGCAACGATCACAAATAATCCCGATCTTTATGTGGATACAAAAGATATTGATTATAGACACTCTTACTACGCCTCAGATCCAAATACTTTGTTCGCTGCAGAAAACAGATATGAAAAGATAGAGAAAAATGATATAAATAATTTCTTTAAAAAATATGCCCAAAATGACGGCTGGGTCGATCTAAGACACAATAATATCTTTGGCAAAGATAGCTCTTTTAAAAATTTTGCCTATCTTAAAGTGGGTTTTGATGACACTGCAAGACTAAGCGAGTTTAATCCGATCATTGAGCCGAGTAAAGATTACAAAAAAGATGAAAATTTCTCATATACAAAATTTCAAAAAGATAGTTTTATGAAATTTTACAAAGATTATAACGCTGAGTTTGACGCATACAACAAGATGATAGAAAATCTTGGCAATAATTTAAAGAAATTTGAAGAAAATACGGACGCTTATATATCAAAGCTTGAGAAGACGAAATCAGCCAAAATGATCGCGATGGAAAATGAATTTAAACAAGCAACTGGGCTTGAGTTTAGTATCTCAAATTTAAAAAAGGTAAAAAAGGCTTTTATAACAAATGAAGCCACAGCTGCCGCATCTTTGCAAGATAGCGATAGCGTCATAGCTATGAAGCTAAACAAAGATGGCACCATAAGGCTAAAATTTGATAGTGGTAGAGAGATAGACGTAAAAGAGCTTTATAACGATACTGGCAAGCTAAATACATCAAGTGAGCTAAAAACTAGCATAAATTTAGAGGCAAAAGAGATGAATAATGTGCAGCTAAATAGTTTGGATTTTAAAGATGTTGGCTTCATGCAAGGTGATAAAATCGTAAGCCTAAAAGATGCTGGAGCGATCGCTATTGCCAATCTATCTAATAAATTTGAGAGTAAATTTTTAATCAGTCTAAATAATGGTAAAAGCATATCTACAAGAGAAATTTATAATATCAGCTATCTTGAGAATGATTTAAAGAGTAAAGAAAAGATAGATGAGAGAGATAAATTTTATAAAAAGGTTGATATTAAGGCATAAATTTTGAGAGCAAATTTTAAAAAAGGTTTATTGTAATTTAATCTTATGGGTCCTATAATCAATTTTCCGTAAAAATTTAGATTTAAAAGAGAATGTTATGAATTTCACTCCACTTTTTGCAATTTTTTTCATAATCGCAACTGGTTTTTTTGCTAAAAAAGTCGGTATTGTTGAGCAAAAGCACTCGATCCCATTTGTGGATTTTGTCCTTTGTTTTGCAATGCCTGCGCTAATCTTTGACAAAATTTACCACGTAAATGTCGATGCCTCGCTTATAAACACGATCCTTATCGGCTTTGCCTCAACCGCCATTAGTGCTGCTTTGGCATTTGTCATAGGTAAGATTTTTAAATTTACCAAAATAACAACCGTCAGCATGATCATGCTAAGCCTTTTTGGTAACACACTATTTGTCGGTATGCCTGTCATTCAGGGCTTCTTTGGCGATGCGATGGTAAATGAGGTCATCTTTTACGATCAAATAGCCACTGGTATCCCACTTTCGATCCTTGGACCACTCATCCTCTCTTTTGCCGCACCAGAGAAGGTCTCGCTCTTTCAAAATACGATGAAAATTTTAAAATTTCCACCATTTATCGCGCTCATTATGGGTCTTATCTTAAAAGAAGTCCCGCTTCCAGATTTTATCTTTGCGCCACTTAGGATGTTTGAAGGTAGCGTCACCCCAGTGGCACTTTTTGCGATCGGCGTTGGTCTTAACTTTAGCAGTATCACAAGCTCATATAAAGGCGTTAGCGTCGTGCTTTTGTGTAAGATGATATTGCCAGCTATCGTATTTTTCATCATATTAAAAGTCTCAGGCATCCAGATGAGCAAAACTTGGGTCGTTGGTCTCTTTCAATGTGCGATGCCGACATCAGCCCTTGCAAGTGCGATGGTCATAAAAGCTGGACTTGATAGCTCGCTAGCCATCTCATCAGTGGCCATAGGCGTGCTATTTTCATTTATCACGCTTCCAGTTATATATTTTGTATTTGCGTAAATTCACACTTATTTCACACTAAGTGACTACAATTGCAACATAATTTAATTTAAAGGAGACTTTATGAAAAAGTTAATCTTAGTTGCACTTGGTGCTATGTTTATGTTTGGCGGTCTTGCAAATGCTACTGAAATGATGCAAAAGGACAAGATGGGCAAAGATGAGATGATGAAGAAAGAGCAGATGATGAAAGATGATATGTCTAAAAAACATCCTGTCAAAAAACACGAAGCTAAAAAAGAAGACATGGGCATGAAAGACGAAATGAAAAAAGACGACATGGGCATGAAAGACGAAATGAAAAAAGATGACATGGGTATGAAAAAAGACGACATGGGCATGAAAGACGAAATGAAAAAAGGCATGTAAAGGCACTTGATGGTCAGAATTTTGCTTGTTGAAGATGATGAAACATTACTTGATCTAATAAGCGAGTATCTGGGCGAAAATGGTTACGATGTCACCACTACAAACAATGCCAAAGACGCACTAGATCTTGCATACGAGCGAAATTTTGACCTACTTATACTAGACGTCAAACTCCCGCAAGGCGACGGCTTCTCCCTACTTTCATCGCTACGTGAGCTTGGCGTCACAACACCTAGCATATTTACCACCTCGCTAAACACCATAGACGACCTTGAAAAAGGCTACAAAAGTGGTTGCGATGACTATCTAAAAAAGCCATTTGAGCTAAAAGAGCTACTTATCCGCATGCAAGCTCTCATAAAAAGAAATTTCTCACACCAAAACGGCGAAGATATCAAAATTTTAGATGATCTTTGCTTTCACCCACAGAGCAAAACTCTAAGTAAAAACGGCGAAAATGTAAATATCTCGAGCAAAGAGAGCGACCTGCTCGCCCTATTTTTGCAAAACAAGGGCAAAATTTTAACCAAAGATGAAATTTTTAATAAAATTTGGAAATTTGACGAGGAGCCAAGCGAGCTTAGCCTTCGTGTATATATCAAAAATTTACGCCAAATTTTAGGCAAAGATGCCATTTTAAACAAGCGTGGAGACGGCTACATCTATGTCTGAAAAGACGCAAATTTTATTTAAAATTTTATCCCTCTATCTTGTTAGCTCTGTGCTATTTTTGAGCTATTTTTTTATACACGACTACCAAAATAAAAAAGAAGCACTCATCTTAAACGAGGTAAAAAGCCTAAAAGAGATCAAGATGGGCATATATATGAAAGCCAGGATGAATGGCCTAGACTCGGTCTCAAGCCTCACAAACGAAAAGGGCGTACATGCTTGTATCGTGCTGGAGAATGGTGAGAAAATTTATAAAGATTTTGAGTGCAAAAATATCAACAAAGGCAAAAATGTAAATTTGATAGACGGCAAGGTAGCGATCTTTGAAAAGATCCAGTATATGGAGGACAACGCCACAGACGAGCTCGCACGCGCAGACATCTTTCTAGTTGGCAAAAATATCAACGGCGAAATTTTATCCTTGCAAATTTCGACCACACTAAAGGCTGCATTTTTCCTCTTTGCCCTGCTCTTTGTCGCCTTTTATCTAGCAAAACTAAGCCTAAGACCGCTTTATGAAAAGATAGATACGCTAAATCACTTCATAAAAGACTCAACACACGAGATAAACACGCCTCTAAGCGTCATCTCGATGAGCATAGAAACGGCTGATCTTGAAAACCTAAATGAGCGAAATTTAAAGCGCTTTAACAACATCAGCCTCGCTGCAAAGAGCCTAGGCGGCATCTATGACGCACTCGTTCATCTAAGCTTCAACCTCGATAAACCAAGCAAAAAAGAGCTAATCGATCTAAATTTACTAACCACGCAAAGGCTTAGCTACTTCTCGCCATTTTTTGCCAAACGCGGACTTAAGATAGAGGCTAGCCTAAAGCCAAGCTTCATAAACGCAGACCTTGAAGATGTGAGTAAAATTTTAGACAACCTCTTAAGCAACGCCTCAAAATATGCAGCGCCAAATTCAAAGGTTAGCATCATTTTAGAGTCAAATTTCTTTAGCATAAGCAACACTGGGCATGGCATAAGCAAAGAGCAGCAGATGAAAATTTTTGATCGCTACACGAGATTTAACGACGATCAAGGCGGCTTTGGCATAGGGCTAAATTTAGTAAAAGAGTGCTGCAAGAAAAATGGCATCACCGTAAAATGCACAAGCGAACTTGATGGCGAGACTACGTTTTTACTCACTTGGCAGAGTTAAATTTAAAACCACTCTACTCTAAATAATAAAATTTATTAAAAAAGAGAATTTATATCCAAAATTTATTTTTGATAAATTTTATTAATATTATAATCCTTTTACAAAATCTTAATCAAGGAGAAAAGTATGAAACTACTTGAAAAATACGGGCTTTTCATAAATGGTGAGTGGCGTGACGCAAAAGACGGCGCTACACTTGATGCCAAAAATCCAGCAAACGGCGAGCACCTTGCAAAGATCGCTGACGCTACTGAAGAAGATGTAAATGACGCAGTTCGTGCTGCACGTGAGGCTTTTAATAAATTTAAACACACCACAGTTAGTGAGCGCGCAAAGCTGCTAAACAAGATCGCTGATATCATCGATGAGCACAAAGAGCACCTCGCAAAAGTTGAAAGCATGGACAACGGCAAGCCAATCCGTGAGACGCTAAATGTCGATATCCCTTTTGCAGCCGAGCATTTTAGGTACTTTGCTGGCGTTATCATGGGCGAAGAAGGCAGCGCAAATGTGCTTGATGAGAAGCAACTTTCTATCGTTTTACGCGAGCCAATAGGCGTAGTGGGTCAGATCGTGCCTTGGAATTTTCCATTTTTAATGGCAGCTTGGAAGCTAGCTCCAGTGATCGCAGCAGGCGACGCGAGCGTGTTTAAACCTTCAAGCGAGACAAGCCTAAGCGTGCTTGAGCTATTTAGGCTTATAGATAAAATTTTGCCAAAAGGTTTGATAAACATAGTAACTGGCAGAGGTAGCAAGAGCGGCGAGTGGATCAAAAACCACCCAGGCCTTGACAAGCTAGCATTTACTGGCTCAACTGAGATCGGCCGTGATATCGCCATAGCTGCGGCTCGCCGTATCATCCCAGCCACACTTGAGCTTGGAGGCAAGAGTGCAAATATCTTCTTTAGTGACGCAAATTTAGACAAGGCGCTTGACGGCCTTCAGCTTGGAATTTTATTTAACCAAGGTCAAGTTTGCTGCGCAGGGTCTAGAATTTTCGTAGAAGAGAGCTTTTATGACAAATTTATAGAAGCTGCGGTTAAGAAATTTAGTACTATAAAAGTTGGCGATCCACTTGATACTAAGACTCAAATGGGCTCTCAGATCAATAAAAAACAAGCTGAGCAAATCTTAAACTACGTCGAGATCGGCAAAAAAGAAGGTGCAAAAGTAGCAGTCGGTGGCAAAGCCTACACTGCAAATGGTTGCGACAAGGGCGCATTTGTCGAGCCAACGCTGCTAGTTGATGTGACAAACGATATGAGAGTGGCTCAAGAAGAAATCTTTGGACCAGTTGGCGTTGTCATCAAATTTAAAGATGAAGCCGAGCTTATCAAAATGGTAAATGACAGCGAATACGGCCTTGGTGGCGGTATTTTCACACAAGACATCACAAAAGCGCTAAGAGTTGCAAGGTCTATGGAGACTGGCAGGGTCTGGATCAACACCTATAACCAAATCCCAGCAGGCAGCCCATTTGGCGGATATAAAAACTCAGGTATCGGCCGTGAGACGCACAAGATCATCCTTGAGCACTACACTCAGATGAAAAACATCATGATAGATCTCACCGGCAAGGTTAGCGGCTTTTACGCACAATGATTTTAGGGGGTTTTGCCCCCTCTACTTCTTTAAATTTCATAAATAATTTTTCTTTCTAAATTTATCAGCAAATAACAATCTTTATTTTTAAGTTTAATAGACTAAAATTTGGCACAAAGGAGAAAATTTGAGCGAGCAAATTTACATTATCGGCGACGTTCACGGCTGTTTTAACACGCTTTTAGAGCTTATCAAGCAGTTTCCAAACAAAGAAAAATCTCAAATTTGCTTTGTCGGAGACGTGGTAGATCGTGGGCTTTTTAGCTGCGACGTGGTCGAACTTATCATGCAAAATGACTATAAAATGGTTATGGGAAATCACGAGCGAAGGCTACTTAGCAATAAACTTGAATTTCTAAACAACAAAGTGCCATTTGATAGGAGCTGGTTTTTTGGAAACGGCGGAGAAGCGACGTATAGATCATATCTTGGACAAAGCGTGGAGTTTAAGCAAAGGCATGTGGATTTTTTAGAAAGCAGGCCAGTTTATCTGGAATTTAAAGATTATAAAACCCAAAATGGCGAGCATCTAGTCGTCTCTCACTCAGCCGTTGGCAATATGTGGGAGCTAAGAAATGACAAATATGCTAGCGAAGAGTTTAAAAGGCACCTGCTCTCAGGCAGAGGCGACGAGATGCAAGTTAGTGGCATCTTTAACGTATATGGCCACACGCCAGTAAGAGAGGTAAAATTTTATAAAAATAGCGCAGATATCGACACAGGCTGCGTTTTTAACGAAGTTGGTTTTGATAAACTAAGTGCGTTAGAATTTCCATCGATGAAAATTTATACGCAAAGAAATGTAGAGTCTTTTGAAAAGGGGAAAGAATATGGAATTTTTACATCATAAAAACTCAAGTTTTGCTAGCAGGGTTGATAAATTTTGGAGCGAACTTGGTAAAAATTTAGACGTCATCAAGCGTAATTTAGAGGATAAAAATTACGAAACAGCAAGTAAAATGACTGAAGAGGCGCTAAATTTATGTTTAGTAGATCCAACCTTTATGATAGGCCTTGTTGATAACAAGATCGATCTAGTACTCACTCCAGAAGGACTCAAACATAGGCTTTTGTGGCTTAAATTTATCAAATCGCGCATGCCAAAAGAGTGTGAAGCAAAGCTTACTTGCACGCTTGGCAAACAACGCGCACCACGCGAAGTAGCCACTATACAGATGTATGGCGTGAGTGTTGATGCAAACGAGGTCATGGTCTATGCAAATTTTGAAGAAAAAAGCGTGGATATGTGCCTATACAACGAAACTTTGAGTAAGCTAAAAAGCGAAGATGAAAACAAGGCCTACACGCTAGCTTTCATACTTTGCGACAACGTTGTTGGCGAGACAGCGATGATAAACACACTTGGCGACTTTGAGATCGTAGATGAGCCAAGAGAAAAAGGCGTCGCGCTTACCGACTTTGCTGATCTTATAGATGATAAATTTGGCAAAGAAGCATCAAACGAGCCGCTTAAGAATTTTATGGTCTACGAGCTAGAGCCTCGTTCAAATGAACTGCGTGACGACGTTTTTACAGGATATACATCTCTTAGCGAGCTACTAAACGAGTACTACGACGGCATAAGCGATACTTATAACGAAGCTTTTGAACTTGGCATAAATTTTTGCTTTTTAGCCCTATCTCACGGTGGCGACATACAGTTTGGCGTTGATAGCAAAAACAAAATATCAGACGCGCTACATGAGAGTGAAATTTGCGAGATCATAGGTGAAGCAAATGGCGAGATGCGATCTTACATAGATATTATCTGCTTTGACAAAGATGAGCTAGATAAGGCTGTGAGTAAATTTAGCAAAGAGCTTGGTATAAAGATAGAAATTTGCGAGTTTAAACGCTGATCCACATAAAATTTTACATAAAATAATACATACGCTAGCTGGTAAACTTATAAAAACATATAGCCAGCTGGCCCGAACTATTCATTTTATCTTTTAAATTTAGAACTATTTGATAGATAAGCACAAAGTTTTAGCCCATATAAAAAGATGATCCATGAGATGTATATCCAGACAAAGAAGAAAAGCACAGCCGAAAACGAGCCATAAACGCTTAGATAGGTTTTGTTATAAAGGACATAATAGACAAAGGCCGACTTGCCAATATACCAAACGAGCGAAGCGACAAACGAGCTAAAAAATGCGCTCTTAAATTTTATCTCATCATTTACTGAGATGAGATATGTGATGCAAAATATCGCCCAAATGATGAGATATGGGAATATGCTTAAAAAATTTATCGAGTTTGTGATCACATTTGAGTTTAGCATCTCCTGAATGAGGCTTGAGAGATAAAAACTGCCAGCAAGACCAAGTGGCGCAAGCGTGATAAGCGTCCAATATGAGCTAAGTGCTGACCAAAATCCTCTAGCCTTACTTGCACGTGTCACTTTCAAAACTACATATTCATAGTCGCTAAAAAACATGGCCGATGTAAATATCATCGCTACAAAGCCAACTATGCCTAAATTTCCGCTATTTTGTAAGAAATTTTGCAAGTAGTTTGAGATGATCTCTTGATTACTTGGCAAAAGAGCCGAAAATATAAAGTCCTGAATTTTGGCGTAATAATCCTCAAAACTAGGCAGTTTTGTAAAGATAGAAAACGATATAAGAAGTATCGGAATGATCGATAAAATCGTATGAAAACTAAGGCTTGAAGCGTAGTGAAAGAGCTCTTTGTCCTTAAGCGTTGGGAGTAAATTTAAAAACTCTTTTAAGCTTTGCTTACTTAAGGACAAACGGCTCATTTATCAGTTATCTTCTTCGAAAAGTTTTTCGTAGTGAGCGTCGTAGTTGTTGATATGCTCGCTATTTAGCTTCCAAAACACAGTGTCTATGTCGCTAACTCTTGTATAAAATGGAAGTTGATAGTACTCAACCTCGCCACTTTTAAATTCTTTTAGCACTTTAAAGCTTTGGCAATCAGCAAAAACGCTTCTGCCATCCATTGCTATAAAAATTAAACCAGCTGCACTTTGAGCGCACATTTTTCTAAAGTCATCTCTGCTTGGATTTGGCTTGTATTCGTAGCTTAAGTATGCTCCGATAAGGTCTGGGTGGATAAATATCATATTTGGAAACGCAGAAGTGATCTCTTCGTAAATTTCTTTATTTGGCACAATGATTAATGAGCGGTTATAAAGATAGTTTAGCACGACCATATCGCCATTTGCAGGTGCGATGCCTGGAAGTGGGAGCGCCTTTTGCTCAAGCAGATCAAACACCTCAAATCTAATCTTAGCAAAGCCAGAATTTTTTGAGATAACACTAACTCTTGCGATGATAGAGCTATCAGTATCAAATTTATGAAGCACAACGCCACTTGAGCCGATTAAAATTTCTGGACTATCAACTATCGTCGCTGTGCCATCACTATCGACGCTAATTATAGGAGTTCTATACTCATTTAAAGAAAAATCAGCCCCAAAAGCAAAGCCAAAAACTAGCGATAAAATCACAAATATACGTTTCAAAAATATCTCCTAAGTTTAAATTTTTAGAGCGATTATAGCCTAAAATGCTTTATCTTTTGCAAAATTAAAGCAAGTTTTAGTTAAAATCCCACCAGCTTTTTAAAAGGACATTAATGCCTCGTATTTTTATAATTTTTGCAATATTATCTATAAATTTATACGCTATAAAGCCAAGTGTCGAAGAGCTTAGCTGGCCAAATGGAAGTAACTTCTTAAATTTCTTAGAGACAAACAAAATCCCACTTTCACTTTACTATAACTTAGCAACCGAAGATCAAGAACTAACAGAAGAGATCATCGCTGGCACAAAGTATCAAATTTATAAAGACGACAACGGCAATACCAAACAAGTACTAATCCCTGTTAGTGACGAGCTTCAAATGCATATTTTTAGAGATGACAATGATAAATTTAAACTCGAGTTTCTTCCCATCTCTTATCAAAGCGAGGATAAATTTTTAGCCTTAAAGGTGGACAAATCAGTCTCTGAGGACATTTTTGACTATACTGGCTCTGGCACGCTAGCTCTTGGCTTTAAAGAAATTTTTAAAGGAAGTGGCATTGATTTTAAAAAGATAAACAAAGGCGATACGATCGCTATCGTTTATAATCAAAAAATACGCATGGGCCGCTCTTTTGGCACTCCAGAAATCTATGCTGCGATGATAGAAACGAAAAATAAACGATATGTTATGTATAAATTTGAAGATAAATTTTATGATAAAAATGGTAAGAAAAATGATAAATTTTTACTAGTCCGCCCTCTTGCAAATGCCAGAATCACATCAGCTTTTACCCTAAAAAGATGGCACCCTATTTTACAAAGATATAGAGCGCACCTTGGCGTTGACTACGGTGCTCCAAAAGGCACACCGATCAAAGCCGCAGGCGATGGCACGGTTAAATTTGTCGGACAAAAAAGCGGATATGGCAGAACCGTCATCATCTCTCATGCTAGTGGCTACGAGACACTTTATGCTCACCTAAATGGCTTTGCTAAAGGCATAAAAGGTGGTCTAAAAGTCAAACAAGGCACGCTTATAGCCTACGTTGGCACAAGCGGTATGAGCACAGGGCCACACCTTCATTTTGGTCTTTATAGAGACAATAAACCTATCAATCCAGAAAGTGCAATAAAGGTTGTTAAAAGCCTAGAGGATAAGAAAGAATCAGCTAAATTTAAAGCAGTTGTTAGTAAAAATGATGAGCTAATAAAAAATGCTTTAAGCAACGAAAAAGAGTATCATAAAGTGGAATTTTTCCCTAATGTAATAGAATTTTAAAGGTAAAACTTGAGCCAAGAACTAGAAGAAGCAAAAGAGCTGATAGATCAGCATTTAGATGAAAATTTAGAAGACAATGAACTCTCGCCTTACGAGCTAGCCCAGCACCTAAAAACACTTAAAAAGCACGATGAAGAGCTTTTTGCCCACTATCTTGAGAAGCTAGATCCTGAAATTTTAGGTGATGTTGCTATCGAGCTACCTGATCACATGCTAAAAGATGTGATCGAACAGCTTCCAGCTGAAAAGATCGTAGAAGCACTTGAAGAGCTAGAGAGTGATGATGCGACTGACTTGCTTCAATACATCGAGGACATTGACGAGGATAAAGCTAGAGAGCTTTTTAACGAGCTTGACAGAGAAAACCAAAATGAAATTTTAAGACTTAGAAGCTATGAAGAAGATAGAGCTGGTGCTCACATGCAAACAGAGCTTTTTTCGGCTCACCTTGAAGAAAAGCTTGGCAATGCAGTAGCAAGACTTAGACAAGAAAAGCAAGAAGGCAAGCTAGAAAATATCTCGCAGCTTTTTATTATCGATAAAAATGGCGTTTTACAATACGCTATTCCGCTTGAAGATCTTATACTTTTTGATTTTACAAAGACGCTAAAGCAAAATATAGAGTCAGCACAGATCGATCACTACAAGCCACACGTTGCAAATGATATGGACCTTATGCAAAATGTCGCTGATATGTTTCAAGAGTACGATCTAAATGTTATTGCAGTTACTAGTAGCACTGGAATTTTGCTTGGTCGTATCACGTCTGATGACATCCACGACTACATTCAAGAGAGTGCAACTGAGCAAATTTATAACCTAGCCGGTGTTGATGACGAGTCAGAAGAGGACGATACGCTTTTTAAGGCTGGTCGTGGTCGTGCGGTTTGGCTTGGTGTAAATTTACTAACAGCTCTTTTTAGCTCATCTATAATAGGACTTTTTGACGAGACAATCGCAGCCTATGTCGCTCTTGCTGTTTTAATGCCAATAGTTGCATCAATGGGCGGAAATACCGGCACACAAGCGCTTACTGTTACGGTTCGCCGTCTGGCACTTGGCGAGATCGAGTTTAAAGATGCCAAAAATGTCCTAAAACGTGAGGTTAGTATTTCACTCATAAATGGACTAATCTTTGGTGTGGTAATGGGCATAATCGCCTCTGTTTGGTTTGACAAAGGTATGCTTGGCGTTGTTATTGGGCTTAGTATGATCACAAATTTATTCTTTGCTGGCTTTTTTGGTACGATCATACCTTTGACGCTAAGGCGCTTCAACATAGATCCTGCAGTCGGCTCAGCCGTCATTCTTACTACTTTTACTGATGCGATAGGATTTTTTAGCTTTTTAGGACTTGCAAAATGGATACTACTATAACTAATTTAGAAATTCTGCCTCTTGGCGAGTCAAAATACCTAAAGCCATTTAAGATGAAATTTATGCAAAATGGTGTCCAAAGAGATTGGGACTGCGTAAAAGTGATGAATAGCGTTAGCATTTTTTTATATCACGAGCAAAAAGATGCCTTTTTATTTGTAAAGCAGTTTCGTCCTGCCGTTTGGTACTCGCAAGAGAAGGAAAGCATCAAAACAAATGAACAAGGCTTTACCTATGAGCTTTGCGCAGGTCTTATGGATAAAGGACTTATCGAAGAGCAAACAGCCAGAGAAGAAGCGATCGAAGAAGTGGGCTATGAGCTAAAAGAGATAGAGCGTATCACGATGACATACGGTGCTTTTGGCTTTGGAGGCAATATGCAAACGATGTTTTACGCAAAGATCGATGAGAGCATGAAGGTAAATTCTGGCGGTGGCATCGATGGCGAAGATATAGAGCTTGTTTTTATAAAACGAGAAGATATGATGAAATTTGTCTTTGATGAGAGCAAAGTCAAGGGTTTTGGGCTTATCTTTGCCTATATGTGGTGGGAGAAATTTAAAAGCTAAAACGATATCTTTTTAATAAGCGCAAAAACAACGACTGCCACTAAAAAGATACCAACCAATATCACATAATCAGACATAACAAGCCTTTAAATTTAAGTTTTGGCTTATTGTAACCAAAATTTTAAATAAAGTAAGAACTTTATAACCGCATATATCATAAAATAACTCAAAAACACACAAGGAGAAGATGATGAGCGAAAATGAAACTCTTTTTATAAACCGAGAATTAAGCTGGCTACGCTTTAATTCAAGGGTACTCGCTCAGTGTGAAAAGGAAATTCCTTTACTTGAAAAGCTAAAATTTATAGCCATTTATATGACAAATCTAGACGAGTTTTATATGATCAGAGTCGCTGGCTTAAAGCAGCTTTTCGCAGCTGGAGCTACTACAAGCAGTGGCGATGGCATGAGCCCACTTGATCAGCTAAGAGAGATTAGAAAATATCTACAAAATGAGCAAAATTTAGTAGAAGATCACTATAAAAAGACAGTAAATGCTCTTAGCAAAGAGGGGCTTTTTATAAAAAATTATGACGAGCTTGATGATAGCTTGAAGCAAAAGTGCGACGAATACTTTTTCTCAAATATCTTGCCAGTCATCGTTCCTATCGCTGTCGATGCGACTCATCCATTTCCGCATCTAAACAACCTTAGCTTCTCTCTTGCCGTTAAGCTTGCCGATATAGAGCATCCAGAAATTTTAAAATACGGCATGATAAGAATTTCAAGAGTCTTGCCACGTTTTACACAGCCAAGTAGCAATGTTTTTGTACCGATTGAAACGATCGTACACCGCCACGCAGAAGAAATTTTTCCAGGGTATAAGCTACTTAGCTCGGCTGCTTTTAGAGTGACAAGAAACGCTGATATCGTCATCGAAGAAGAAGAAGCAGATGATTTTATGATGATACTTGAGCAAGGGCTAAAGCTTCGCAGAAAAGGGGCTTTTGTTCGTATGCAAATCGATAAAAACGTAGACGCTGATATCTTGGACTTCTTAAATTTTCATATGAAAATTTTTCATAAAGATGTCTATTTTTCAAGCATTCCGCTCACTCTTAGCTCACTTTGGGAGATAGCTGGAAGTAAAAATTTTACCCACCTAGCAAATGCACCTTATGTTCCAAAGACACTGCCACCATTTGGCAATGGCATCTCAGTATTTGACGCCATAGACAAAGAAGATGTACTCTTAGTGCATCCATTTGAGAGCTTTGATCCAGTCGTTAGCTTTATAAAAGAGGCCAGCAAAGATCCAAAAGTTATATCCATTAGAATGACACTTTATAGAGTCGATAAAAGCTCACCAATAATTCAAAGTCTAATAGACGCCGCAAGTGATGGCAAACAAGTAACTGTGATGGTTGAGCTAAAAGCTAGGTTTGATGAGGAAAATAACCTACACTGGGCAAAGGCGCTTGAAGACGCAGGCGCGCACGTGATATACGGCATCACAGGCTTTAAGGTGCATGCAAAAGTTAGCCAGGTCATCCGCCAAATCGGCGATAAGCTTAAATTTTATATGCACTTTGGTACAGGCAACTACAACGGCAGTTCGGCAAAAATTTATACTGACGTGAGCCTATTTACGAGTAAAGAAGAATTTAGCCAAGATACGACTTCGTTTTTTCACATCCTCTCGGGATATAATAAAAATCGCCGTTTAAACGCTCTTAGTATGTCGCCTTTTCAGATAAAAGAGCGTATCATCGAAAAAATAAGAGTAGAGGCAAGTAAAGGAAGCGAAGGTAGAATCATCGCCAAAATGAATGCGCTAATCGATGAAGACGTGATAAATGAGCTTAGCCGCGCATCAAACGCAGGTGTAAAGATCGATCTTATAGTTCGTGGTGTATGCGGACTAAGGCCTGACATAAAAGGCAAAAGCGAAAACATCAAAGTTCGCTCGATCATTGGCAAATACTTAGAGCACGCTAGAATTTTATACTTTAAACATGCTCAGCCAAAAATTTATATCTCTAGTGCTGACTGGATGCCAAGAAATTTAGAGCGTCGCTTGGAGCTTATGACGCCTATCTTTGAGCCAAGACTTCAAGAGAGACTACTTGAAATTTTAGAGCTTCAGCTAAGCGATAATGATCTAGCTTTTGAGCTACAAAATAGCGGTAAATACGTAAAAGTAGCAAGAGGTGAAAATGAAAAAGTAATATCTTGCCACGAAGTTTTGGAAAATTATATATCTAAAATTTACAAATCTGTAAAAAAAGATACAGATAAAGCAAAAGCCGATATGCTCGCAAGCAAACTCTTAAAAGAGAGCTAAAAATAAATTAAGCTTTTAGACCTAGTCTAAAAGCTATTTTTAATTAGCAAACAAACACTAGCATTTGATTAAGCAAGTCTTATTAAAAATTTCAAATCCACAACAAAAAGCAAAATTTATAAATTTACTTGAGCCCCTCAAAGCTAGCCAAATATTTCAAATTTTTTAAATAACTCTGGCTCGTCTTTTACTATGCCGCGCTTAACTAGATCAGCAACCACTTCGCGGTCACAATCCGTTTGTAACGGCCAGCCACGCGTATATCCCTCTAGCTCGTCCTTGCTCGTCGCATCTACGCAGAAATTTTCACCATCTATGAAAATATCGCGCAATGCATCAATATTATTTGTCACACGCCAAAGTAGCATATATGGGTTTTCAAGGTGATTTTGCATATCCACAACGATAAGGAGTTTGAAAAATTCTCTAAACTCCAAAAGCTTAGAAAATAGCTCTTTTACAGGGCGATTTTTTTCAAATTTCACCACACAAATAGGCGTTTTGGTATCCGTTTCAAACTGCTTAAGCTCTTTTACATTTGGCGTAACGCTTTGAAATTTAGCCAAGAGCTCACTATCACTTAAAACCTCAGGGCTAAATTTACAAAAGTCCTGCGTCGCATCTACGCCGAGTTTGCCACCAAAACACGAATTTGGACTAGCATGATCAAGTTGATCGCACACACCTTGGCTTATTAGCACACTCTGACTGCCAAAACGATTTAGAACAAAGCTAGTAAATTCATCATAATCTTTAAGTTCAGGCGCATCGGCTCCAACAAAAATAGCATGTTTTACAAAGCTCATCTGCCCAACGCCCCAAAATGCGTGCATGGCCTGCTTTGCATGAGCTGGATAGAGCGTATTTATCTTGGCTAAGATTAGGTTGTGAAAAACGCCATTTTCAGGCATATTGTAGTCCAGTAGTTCAGGCACGGTCGTTCGCAAAAGCGGCAAAAAAACCCGCTCAGTCGCCCAGCCCATATATTTATCCTCAAGTGGTGGCTTTCCAACCACAGTCGCGTGAAATACCGGCTCACGCTTGCTAGTTATCGCCGTTACATCCATCACCGGAAAAGGCTCGATAGGCGTATAAAAGCCAGTATGATCGCCAAATGGCCCCTCAAGCTCGCACTTAGCCGTATCCACAAAGCCCTCTATTACGTAGTCTACATCGTGCGGGACGTAAATTTCATTCGTTAAGGATTTTACAAGTTTGGCTGGCTCTTTGCGGATAAAACCATAAAGCAAAAGTTCAAAAACTCCCTTTGGAAGCGGTGCTTGCCCGCACCAAATGTAGAGTGGATCGCCGCCAATTGCCACGGATACGGGCATCTTGCGGCCCGCGCGCTTGTATTCGTTAAAGAAATTCGCGCCGTCTTTGTGGATCTGCCAGTGCATGCCAAGGCGGTTTTTGTCATAAATTTGCAGTCTATACATGCCTAAATTTTGCAAAGCACCATCCAAGCTTTGCGTATAAACCTGCCCCATCGTAATAAAAGCGCCACCATCATGTGGCCATGTCTTTAGTGCTGGAAGCGATAGCAAATCAGCATCCTCACCTATAAATTTCACCTGCTGGCACTCGCCCTCGCCTTTTAATCTCTTAGTAAAAATTTTTCTCATGCTAAAAAGATAGGCTAAAAAATCAAGCTTTTCTTTGAAATTCTCTGGTTTTCTGGGCTTTAAAAGCTTTTCTATCTCATCTGCGATCTCATCAGGATTTAGCCCAAAGATAAGCTCAAGTGCGTGTTTTGAGCCGTATATATTTGTAAGCACTGGGGCAAATTTACGCCCAGTTTTTTTACAGACTGGGTTTGCAAAAAGTAGCGCTTGCGAGCCCTCACGCTTAACCTCGATATAGCTTGCATGCGCGATCTCAAGATCAATATCTACTGGCTCATCAATAACACGAAGTAGATTATTTTCTTTTAAAAGCTTGATGTAGTCCATATTTCGCCTTTTTTGATTTTTGGGCGATTTTAGCCAAAAAAAGCTGAAAAAGGCGAAGCAAAGCGGATGGCTATTATTTACCGCACACACAGATAATTATCAGAGTATTCAATCGTTATCTCGGAGCCACCTTTGCGATATTGCCTCGCCGTTTAAATAGACACAAGCACTAAATTTATACTCTATTGTCGTAATGTCCGCAAACTAGTGTTCAACACACAGCCACACATGGCCGGCATACTTATGTCTTTTCAAAGTAATTCATTGCAAATTTTTTGTTAGCTTAAACACTAGATGGCATCACAGTTTTGAAAACGGCAGTAAATTTTGTGAATTTAATCTTTTTTTGCAAATTGATTAAATTTATAGCTACTCTAACAACTCGCCAAATATCTCTTTGCTATATTTCATAAAGCGCTCGTTAAGCTTTACATCCTCAATATCAATGCAAATGCGGCTATCTTGCACCTCAAAAATGATAGTTTTATCAGTGATCTTCACCTTTTTGCAAGCGTTGTAGCAAATATCGCCGTTGCACTCTGCGTATAGGCCGTTTATGTCGGCGTTTTCGTCGTCATCTTTTTTGAGTTTGATCGGTCTTTGAAAGATTATGTAGTTTTTGTAGTCGTATTTGTCGTCTGCAAGACCGATCATATAGTAGTTGTCTTTGCTATTTTTGGTAGCGGCTATGGCTTTTGCTTTAAAATTTAGCTCAAACACGCCTCTACGCCATCTCCTCGGCGCGTTTTAGCAGCTCTCTCGCTCCTTTTTCTATAAATTTATGTGCTAGCTCCTTGCCGATGCTTTGAAATTTATCTTTGCTAGTCTTTAAGCTATCTTTTATAAACTTGCTTCCATCAGGCAGACCAACGATCGCATCGATAGAAATTTCATCGCCTTTTAGTCTTGCACTTATGCCTATTGGCACCTGGCAGCCACCCTCTAAAACGCTTACGAAGTCGCGCTCTATAGTCGTTTCTATGACTGCATTTTCGTCGTTTAGAAAATCAATCTGCTCTAAAATTTGCTTCTCATCTCTAGCTTCTATACCAAGAGCACCCTGCCCCATAGCAGGTATCATCTCATCAAAGCCAAATGTATATATATGCGCCACTTCAGCCTTGATATTTAGGCGGTTTATGCCAGCCATAGCCAAAATGATCGCATCAAATTCACCCTCTTTTAGCTTTCTAAGTCTAGTTTGTACGTTTCCACGAAGCGAGATGATCTCAAGATCAGGCCTCATGATAAGTAGCTGCATCTTTCGGCGTAGGCTCGTTGTGCCAACTTTTGCGCCGTGCGGTAGGTCGCTAAATTTAGCAAATTTCTCACTTATCATAGCATCTCTCGTGTCCTCACGTGAGCAGATGGCTGCAAGTTTAAGCCCTTCTGGAAATACGACAGGCACGTCTTTTAGGCTATGTACTGCGATGTCAGTCTCGCCTTTTAGCATGCTATCTTCAAGCTCTTTTGTAAAAAGCCCCTTACCGCCGATCTTCGCAAGCGGCGCGTCAAGGATCACGTCACCCTTTGTCTTCATGCCCTCTAGCACGACCTTCATGCCCTTGTGCTGTGCCTCGATCCTAGCCTTGATATGCTCGCTTTGCCAAAGTGCTAAGATACTCTTTCTAGTTGCTATTTTTATCTCTTTCATCATCACTCCTAATTTACTCTTTTTGGCTCTTCAACGACCTCAACGTCTATGATCTCGCCCTCATTTTCTCTTGGGGCACGCTCGCTAAAATTTTGAAATTTAAACTCCTGATAACTCTCGTTTTTTGCCACATTTTTCTTAAATATCAAAGAAAAAACGACCACAGCAAGACCAAAAACATCTGTTAAAATTCCTGGCAAAAAGAGCAACACTCCGCCAAAGCTAAGCCCTAACTGACTAAACAAATTTCCGCCAAGAAAGCTTTTAAACGCCACTTGAGGCGAATTTAGACTAGAAAATCCAGCATTTAAAAGAAGCGCAATGCCTACAAATCCAGAGACCAGCACCTCAAGAAAGTAGTTTAAAAAGCCAAATTTATCAACAAAAAGATAGATAAATATCGCTTCTATCAAAAAAAACAAAAATGCAAAAAATCTCATAAGCTTTCTTTTATCTTTTTAAAGGCTTCGTTTGCACCAATCGTTTCTTTGCTTAAACCATCTCTTGTTATGAACTCAACCTTACCATTTGCAAATTCTTTACCTACAAGTAGCGCAAAAGGGAAGCCGATAAGCTCAAAATCATTCATCTTAACGCCAAATCTCTCGTTTCTATCGTCGATGATGACGCTAACGCCAGCTTTTTTAAGGCTCTCATAAAGTTCAAATGCAAATTTTGCGCCCTCTTCGTCTTTTAAATTTGAAATGATAATCTCGACATCAAACGGTGCGCACTCTTTTTTCCAGATGCAGCCCTTCTCGTCGTGGTTAGCCTCTATCATTACGGCTATTAGTCTACTGATGCCGATGCCGTAGCAGCCCATCAAAAATGGCTTAGCCTTGCCGTTTTCATCAAGATATGTCGCATTCATCGCAGCTGAATATTTATCGCCTAGCTGAAAGATATGACCGACTTCTATGCCCTTACTAAGTTTTAAATTTCCGCCACACTCTGGGCATTTATCGCCCTCTTTTACCTTTACAAGGTCTTTAAATCTCTCTTCGTTAAATCCGCTAACACTAACGCCAACAAAGTGGTAATCCTTTTCGTTGGCACCACATATCATATTATTTGCGCCTTTTAGCTCGTTGTCTATGTAAAATTTTACATCTTTTAGTCCAACCGGCCCGCAAAATCCAGCCACAAGCCCAGCTTTTATGATCTCTTCTTCGCTAGCATCGACAAGTTCGAGTGCCTTGCAAGCATTTTGTGCCTTTGTCTCTTGAAGCTCATCATCGCCCCTTACAAAAAAGACTACAATCTCTTCTTTGTCTTCATAAATAGCTTTTTTAATAACAGCTTTTATGCAGTAAAACTCGCTAACTTTAAAAAACTCAGCCACACCTTTTATAGTCTTTGTGTCTGGCGTTTTAAATTTAGCCGCGTCAGCCTCTGGCGCTTCAGTATCGGTTGTTCTAGCTTTTCTCCTAGCAGCCTCTATATTTGCAGCGTATTTGCAAGCCTCACAGCAAAGGATGTCATCTTCGCCATTACTTGCAAGCACCATAAATTCTTTACTGCCGCTACCACCGATAGCTCCACTATCAGCTTCAACGGCTCTAAAATTTAGCCCTAGACGGGTAAAAATTTTACTATAAGTTGCCTCCATAAGGTCAAACTCACGCTTTAGATCCTCTTTGCTTGAGTGAAAGCTATAAGCATCTTTCATCGTAAATTCTCGCCCTCTTAGCAATCCAAAGCGTGGTCTTGCCTCGTCACGAAATTTGGTGTTTATCTGGTATAAATTTAGTGGTAGCTGCTTGTAGCTAGTCACCTTGCCACGTACCAAAGCAACGGCTGCCTCTTCATTTGTAGGGCTTATGACAAAGTCATTTTCTTTTCTATCTTTAAAGCGTAAAAGCTCCTTGCCAAAGACGTTATAGCGGCCACTTTGCTTCCAAAGCTCGCCTGAAGTAACCACGCTAAAGCTCACCTCTAGCGCACCAGCCTCATCCATCTCCTCTCGTGCGATACGAGAAATTTTCTCATGCATGATCTTTCCAAGCGGTAGATAGTTATAAAGACCAGAGCCTATCTGCTCGACAAATCCACCTCTTATTAAAAATTTATGACTTGGCAAAGATGCGTCTTTTGGTGCTTCTTTGGTCGTTGGTGCATAAAATTTACTAAATCTCATCTATATCTCCCACTTGAAAATTTTGCTCTTCTTTTATATCAAATAAAAATCTAACTCCATTTGAGAGCTCGCTAGATCTCTCCTCGTCCGCAAGACTTTTTAGTTTCATCGTTGGCTGGTGCAAAAATGCTTTAAAAACTTGATGAATGAGCTTTTGTGCCTCCTCATAATCACTATGCTTTAAATATCCTTTTTTTATCGCTTTTTCTAGCTCGTTTTTAGCGCAAATTTCAGCTTGTTTGCGGATCGATTTTATTAGTGGCACACTCATATCTTCTTTTAAAATTTTTAAAAATTCGCTTGTGCCTTGACCTACGATCGAATAAGCCTTTTGTGCCTGCTCCTCTCTTAGAGCTAAATTTTTCCTTACTATCTCCTCTAAACTATCAACCGTATAGACGCTAATAAATTCCGTATTTATAAGGTCAATATCCCTTGGCACGGCGATATCAAAAAAGTATCTGTGAAATTCTCTTGGTTCGATTATGGCGTTTGTGATGATCGCGTGCGGGGCTGCGGTGCTTGAAAATATTAGATCGTAATTATTTACATACTCTTTTAATTTTAAAATACTATCCCAGCTAGCGTTGTCGCCAAGGCTATCAACTAGCTGCTCAACACGCTCCGAACTTCTGTTTATAATGATGACTTCTGCGCCACTTGAGATTAGGTGTTTTGCTGCTAGCTCGCCCATTTCGCCAGCTCCTACGACGATAGCAGTTTTACCTTCAAGCGTGCCAAAAATTTCTTTTGCTTTTGCTACGGCGACACTTGAAACGGAGATCGGGTTTTTAGAAATTTGAGTTTCGTTTCTAACTTTAGCAGCGCATTTACATGCATAATGGATGATTTTACTGATTTGTTCGCCGCAAGCTGAGCTATCGTAAGCAAATTTAAAGGCATTTTTTAACTGACCAACGATCTGCGTCTCGCCGACGACTAGGCTATCAAGCGAGCTTGCCACGGCAAAGAGGTGGTGCACGGCTCCGCTGTCTTCATAAATATCGGCCCTTTCATAAAGCTCATCTTCAAAAACACCTGAAAATACAGACATACACCTAAATACATGCGTCGTTGCACTTTCTAGATCACTAACGCTTGCAATTATCTCAACGCGGTTGCATGTATTTAAAACCATGCATTCGTTTATACTTTTGTTTGATCTTAGTAGTTTTAAAATTTGCTCTTTTTTCTCATCGCTATCAAATGCAAGCTTTTCTCTAACTGAAATATCAGTATTTTTATATGTAAAACTTATATCTAAATAGTGCATTAAAATTCCCTATCTATCATGCTTTTTATGATCCCTTCAAGCTCAGCGTTTTTATACTCTTTTATCGCTTCTATCGCTTCAGTCCCAAGCCTTTTTGCTTCATTTACCGCTTTTTGAAGCGAATTTGTCTTAATAAATTCCTCTTTTAGCCATGAAATTTCGCCCGCGTTTAGCTTCTTTGCCCAAAGCGATCTAAGCTTTGTCTTACCGGCCTCGTCCAAACTCTTATAAAGATATATGTATGGAAGCGTCGTTTTGCCCTCGACAAAGTCGTTTAGTGCTGGTTTGCCAAGTGTTTTTTCATCTTGAGTTATGTCTAATATATCATCAACTATCTGAAATGCAAGACCTAAATTTTTGCCATAAATTCCAAATTTCTCACTATCTTTGCCAGCTAGCTTTGCCCCGCAAATAGCCGTGGCCTCTATCAAAACAGCTGTTTTATAATAAATCATCTTTAGATATTCTTGCTCGTTTTCATTAAAATTTTCAGCCATTTTCACATCCATCATCTCGCCGATGCTTAGTTTGCTGACCGCATCTGAGATGACAGCTGCGATGCTTGGATCAAATTTTGTAAGCTCAAAATAAGCCTTTGAGTAGAGGATGTCACCTAGCATGACTGAGTTTTTACCGCCAAAAAGCGCGTTTATACTTGGCTTGCCGCGTCTTATATTTGCCTCGTCTATGACGTCGTCGTGAAGCAAGCTTGCAAGGTGGATGAGCTCGATGATAGCGCAAAGCTTAAGTGAAATTTCACTCTCGCCCGCGATCTTTAAAAGAAGTCTTGAGCGTAGCTTCTTGCCAGAGCTTATCTTTAAAAACATCTCAAACGCCTCTTTGTAGCCAAGCTCGCTTATAAATTTACCCATTATTTCATCGATTTTATCCATTTTTATCCTTCTATTTAGCCTCATCTGGATCTCTAAAACCCACATCCACACGCTTGCTCTCATCTAGCAGAGCCACCCTAAAATGCGCCTTTTTATCCTTAAAATCAATAAATGATATATAAAGGCTTACGCTCTCATTTGGCGGCATCGTAAAATCAGGCAAAACTCGCTGCATATAGGTGTTTTGTCCTTGTCTTAGCGAAAAGACCATCTGCCTTGGATAGCGCCTAAAAAAGCTTTGCACAGTGATATTTGTACTATCAAATAACGTCCAACGAAAGTCAAACGTTTCAACCCTTTGGGTTCGCTTTTCAGTTATAAAGACCCTAGCCCACTCATCTTTTTTAAGCTCAAATGTATGCACCGAACTTGGGTCAAAATTTGGCTCCTTAGCAAAGACAAGAGCAGCAAGCAAAGCAATGAGCGCGAAAATCTTACTCATTTTGGCTTAAAATTTCTCCGCTAAGCTCGATATATAGGTCATTTACTCCGTTATAAACTTTATCTTGCTCTGAGGCTATAAAATTTCTGATCTCGTCCTCGCTAACGCCATGCTTTTCACAAAGCTCGCTCATAGCCACAAATTTCTCAAAAATTTTATCTATCTCGTTTTTAACTAAAACGGCATTTGCGTTAAACAAAATGTCATAAAATTTATCTCTCGCACTGCCCTCAAATATATCTATCATCGCTGTTTCTTTGAAAATTTCTTAAGATTATAGCCAATTAAAACTAAGTTAAAAATTTAATATTATCTCCCAAGCCTCGCTAACGTTTTTGGCATTATACGTGGCAGTTTTGCTCTCCTCGCCAAATCCCCAGCTAACTTGCAAGAAAGGCATATTTGCATTTTTGGCTGCTAGCTCGTCTTTTAGGCTATCTCCAACAAAGATCGCCTTACTAGCTTTAGTTTTACTAACAGCTAGGTGAAGCATCGCAGGATCAGGCTTTTGTGGTATCTCCTTGCTAGCGCCGATAACCTCGTCAAATAGCTCGTAAATTTCATTTTTCTTTAAAATTTTCTCTAGCGTATCGTGCGGTGCGTTGCTTGCCAAAACGACTTTGTAATGAGCCTCTTTGCACTTTTGTAAAAGCTCTTTTACACCCTCATATGTAGTCGCGCACTCATCGTAAAATTTCTTAAATTTCTCTTCAAAGCCCTCTTTCAAGCTCCTGCTTGGCGTGTCAATGCCGTAAAACTCAAGGGGCAAATTTCTACCTGGCTCGTTGATCGCTTTTATGATAAATTCTTTTTCAAGTGGCGGCAAATTTAGTTCATCTCTTACTTCATTTACCGTTTTATATATCGCCTCGCCGCTATCGATCACTGTGCCATCCATATCAAAAATAACTACTTTCAATCCTCATCCTTAAATTTATTTTTATGTTTTTCTTTCTTATATGTCTTTTGATTTTTTAGCTTATCAAGTAGATTTGCCGCCTTTAAAAGCTCCTCTTTTGGGGCATTTTTGACAAGCAAATTTATAAAATTTTCTAGCGCCTTTGAGTATGGCTGATCAAGATAGACAGCCTCGACTTTTTCGATGACTTTCGCGTTTTTCTCCACTCTTTGACGAAATTCAGCCTCGTCAAAGTCATCTCTTTTTAGCCCATTTATCGCTGATTTTGCAAATTTTTCTAGCGCACGAAGATATTTTACACGCTTAAATTTGTCCGTGACTTGGTTCAAATTTTTCCTTTTTTTTTAGCAAATTATATCAAAATTTGATTTTATCCCCTAAATGTTGGCTTTGCTAATGTATAATTTACGCCAAAATTACTTAAATAAGGAGCAAAAATGAGGCAAGAAACCGCTGCGATCCACGTAGGCTACGACACACATGAGGGCTTTGGCACGATGGCTGTGCCTATTTTTCAAAGCACGGCTTACGACTTTGGAAGTGCCGAGACAGCCGCAGCTAGGTTTGATCTAAAAGATGGCGGCCACATCTACACAAGGCTTGGCAATCCAACGACAGATATCTTTGAAAAGAGGGTCGCTGCGCTTGAGGGCGGAGCCGCTGCGATAGCGACTGCAAGCGGTCAGTCAGCTTTGTTTTACAGCATCATAAATTTAGCCCAGGCAGGTGATAACATCATCATCGCCAAAAAAATTTATGGCGGCACGACAGTACTTTTTACGCACACACTAAAAAGATTTGGCATAGAGGCCAGAGTCTTTGACAGCGACACGGCTGATGATCTGGAGGACTTGATAGATGATAAAACGAGGGCTATATTTTTTGAAACGCTTTCAAATCCGCAAATTTCTATCCCAAATATAGAAAAAATCGTAGAAATCGCAAACAAATATGGCATCATCAGCATCACCGATAACACCGTGCCAACGCCTATCATCTTTCAGCCACTTCGCCACGGTGTCGATGTTTGCGTGCATAGTGCTAGCAAATATATGAGCGGTCAGGGTCTTAGCCTAGCAGGTGTTGTTGTAAGCGCAAATCACCTAAACGAAAAGCTAAAAGGCAACAAGAGATATGAGCACTTTAACGTCCCAGATGCGAGCTATCACGACATCGTCTATGCTGATATGACGGATCGTTTTGATATCTACACGCTAAGAATGAGGCTTGCCATCGTGCGCGACATCGGCGCCGTGATCTCTCCATTTAACTCTTGGCAGCTCATACAAGGGCTTGAAACGCTTGCTGTTAGGGTTGAGAGACACTCGCAAAACGCGCTAAAAGTGGCTAAATTTCTAAACTATCACAAACATATAAAAAGCGTGGCTTATCCTGGACTTGCCGACAACGTAGATCACGCAAAGGCGCAAAAATACTTTAAAGATGGCATGGCAAATGGACTATTTTGCTTTGAGACTGATAGCTTTGAGCGCGCAAAAAAGATGCTAGAGCGCGTAAAACTCTTTAAGATCGTGGTAAATATCGGCGATACAAAGTCGCTCATCACGCACCCAGCCTCAACTACGCACCAGCAGTTAAGTAGTGAAGAGCTTATAAAAGCTGGCATCACAAAAGAGCTAATAAGAGTTAGCATAGGCCTTGAAAACGCCGAGGATCTGATAGCTGATTTAGCTCAAGCTTTAGAATAAAGAAATTTCTAGCTCATTTTGGGCTAGAAATTTAACTCATCTTTTAAATCTTCTGTATGCTTTTGATCAAAATAATAAATCAATGTAAATTTTCTCATACACTTAAAATGGGCCACACCGTATATGTTTTGTCTAAAGCCAACTAAATTTTAAAAATTTACAAGCGAGCATATCACGGCTCTAAATTTAGTGCTAAACGAAGTGTAGCCTAAATTTAGTAGTCTGCTAAGGCGAGTGAGTAAAGTTTTAAAATTTACAAAGAGAAATAAAATGTGGCAATTTTTATCAAAAATTTTTAATAAGTCAAATACTTAATCGTATCTTGATAAAGCACTTGATTTTCGCATTGTATCAGTAGCAAATCATTTTCTTCAAAGATTGTTGAGCCAGTCGGCTTTTGATACTCATTTTTACGCTTTATTAGGATTATTAAAAACTCAGTTGGAAGCTCAAGCTGAGCCAAATCTTTGCCAATTAGTTTTGAGCCATAGTGGATGGTGTGCTGGCGAAGCGTATAACCTAAGATCGGAGAGTTTTCTACTGCCTTAACATCCTCTTGCTCACTCTCTTTGACTTTAAATTTATCAGCCGCAAAGCCAAGTGACATACCCTGTATCAAAATCGAAATCAAAACCATAAAAAATATAATGTTAAAAATCATATCCGCATCACGCACGCCATCGACATAAACATAGGTAGCTAGTACAACTGGCACAACGCCTCTTAGCCCAACCCAGGAGATAAAAATTTGCTCATTTATCTTAAATTTTGAAAATGCAAGCGATGCAAAAACACCAAGTGGCCTTGCAAAAAACATAAGCCATAAGGCCAAAACAAGCGCCATTAGTGCCGTTGCTGGAAGCTCGGATGGATTTACTAAAAGACCAAGTGTCAAAAAGACAACTATCTGCATCGTCCAAGCGATACCATCGTGAAAACCGACTAAATTTTTCTTATGAGAAAACTCTTTTTTATTTATAAAAATTCCAGCTATGTAAACAGCCAAGTAGCCATTGCCACCAACCTTAAAGCAAAGTGTGTATAAAAGCAATATCCAAGCGATAGAAAAAACTGGATAAAGGCCCCAGCTTTTTAGGCGAAGTCTATTAAAGATGGCTGGTAAAGCAACGCCAAATAAATAGCCCATAGTGATACCTATGCCAAACTGCTTAACCAGTGTAATCGCCCACTCTGACGCACTTGGAGTGCTATTTAATGAGATCATTTGAACGATCGTCATAGTTAAAAATATCGCCATTGGATCGTTTGAGCCAGATTCAAGTTCAAGCAATGGCGCAATGCTATTTTTAAGTGAAATTTTCTTAGCTCTTAGTATGGCAAATACCGCAGCTGCATCTGTTGAAGAGATGATAGAACCTAGCAAAAAGGCTTCCGCCCAAGTAAAATCAAGCAGATATTTTGCAACTGGAGCGATGGCTAGCGCGGTTAAGAAAACGCCAAGTGTGGCGAGCGCTAAACCTCTGCCAAAAATAGGCTTAATCGCTGCAAAATCAGTATCTAGCCCACCAGCATAAAGTATAAATATGAGTGCCAGCATGCCGACATTTTGAGCGATCACTTGATCATCAAAATTTACACCGAGCAGCCCATCTGAGCCAGCTAGCATACCAACGCCTAAAAATATTATTAAAGACGGAATTCCAAATTTATCAGAGATCTTACTTAAAAAAATGCTAGTTATAAGCAAAACCGCAAAAAATAGTAGTAAATTCTCCAAACAAACTCCACAAAATTATATTAAATCATGCTTTCAAAAGCTTCAAATTTTTCTTGATTTGAAAGCATTTCAAGCAATACGCCATAATTGTCTTTTATCTCATCTTGAAGCTTAGTAGTAAGCTCTTTAGCATTTCTTCCGTCTTTTGGATAGCTTACTATCAAATCAATTGGCTCAGCGTTTAAAAACTCTTGAATACCAGATAATAGCTCACTAGCTCCTCTTTCGTTTGTTCCATGAAGCAAAACCACATAATGCTCATTTTCTCTTACAACAACATCAGTTTGTCTTAAAAATTTTTCAAATAGTTCACTATACTCTTTAGTGCTTGGCAAAGAAAAATATATCAAAGATAAATTTTTTGCATAATCTTTTACATTTTTATAACGATTTATAAAAGCTATTTCAAGATCTATTATTGATAAGATATCAACTGGTGAGAAAATTTTTGCTGCCATTTTTAGCCCTTTTTTGTTTATTATGTTTTATTTAAGTCACTATTATATCTTGTAAATTTTCAAAAACAAAGACATTCATTCCGTTTTTATATTCGTATCTAAATTTAAGTCCATGAGCATCAAGTATATTGCTAACTATATATAAACCTAGGCCAAAACTCTTTTGCGTATCCTCTCCTTTAATAAATGGCTGGATATAAAAGTCAAGATCATTTTTTAGCTTCTCGCCTTGGGTTATAAATTTCATATGATCCTTGCTGACAACGATATTTACGTGCTTATCAGTTGAGTACTTTATGCCATTGTCTATCATATTTTTTATAGCGACTGAAAATAGCTTGAAATCAACAAGCACCCTAACCTCATCAAGCTCGCTGACACCAACACACTCTTTTTCTACCATGGCTATATCGATTGCCTCATCGATGAGATCTCTCATAAAACATGGCGTTTTATTACTAAGTCCTATTTTTGATGTTATCTGCTCGATCGCCGCAAGCTCGTTTATCAAATTTTCAAGCTTGTGAAAGACAGAGATTAGCCTTTCTTGATTTTTGCTTTTTTCTATCATTTGAGCGGCGATTAGCCCTTTTGTGATAGGGGTTTTTAACTCATGCATTATGTTTCTTAAGAAAAGATGCCTTGAGTCATTAAGAGCTTTGATCTGACAAACCGCCTCATAAAATGCTTCAGAAACTTCAGAAATTTCATCCTTGCCGTTGCCAACATTTTGTACGCCATCAAGCTCACCATTTGCAAATTTTACGATCTGACGCTTTAGCTTTCTAAGCGGTTTTATTTTATAGATAACAAAAATGTAAGCACCTAGCAAAATGACCGCAACCACCAAAAAGACAGCCTTTATCACCTCGTATCTGTAAGGCTGAAATTCTTTATCCATTAAAAGTTTTAGCTCGTCTAAATGCTCAATCCTTAAGTAGTGGTGCTTGTCATAAAGCAAGATCGCACTTGAACCTAGATCGCTTGAAATTTCTTCTAAAACGGTCGCTTGCTTTAAAATTTCATCTTTTCTCTTCTCGTCTTTGATCTCTGGCATATCGATGTTTGAAAGCTGGCGGTCGTACTGAGCTTTATTTATGATGCCACCCATATAAAATAAATTTGTCCTAGCAACGTTTGAGTATTTGTTATTTAGCTCTCTTGTATAGTTTTGCTTATCAAAGCCCATGAGCCATAAAAAAGCTAGAAATATCGAAACGAGCGCAAGGGCAAAGATAAAAGTTATGGTTATAAAAATAGACGATCTTGGCATCAAAGAACCAATTTATAGCCGATACCACGGATAGCGTGTATGTATTTTGGCTCTTTTGGATTTTCATTTAATTTTTGGCGAATCCTGCCGATGATGACGTCAATACTTTTGTTTGAGCTATCTTCATTTATGCTCTCGCAATTGTAGATGAGTTCCTCTCTAGTAACCGCTCCGCCCTCTTTTAAAAGTAGATATTTTAAGATATCGTATTCTGCGGCAGTTAAATTTAAGACACTGCCTTTAAATAAAATTTCATGTTCAAATTCTTTTAAAACCAGGTCTTTATTTAAATTTCTCGCCTCACTTGCTGGGGTGATACTCTGCCTTCTTAGATGACTTTTGATACGAGCCAAAAGCTCTTGTGGGTCATATGGCTTTGGCAAATAATCATCCGCTCCATTATCAAGAGCATTTACCTTATCCGTTATATCATGTCTTGCACTTGATATGATAATAGGAATATTGTGATTTTTCCTAATCTCTTTACAAACTTCTAATCCATCCATACCAGGCAATGTAAGATCTAGTATCACTAAGTCAAACTTACTTGTATTTAACGTAGATAGTCCGATATATGGCTCTTCAGCAGTTACTACTTCAATATCGTAGTTTTCTAGATATTCGGTTAAAATTTCAGCAAGCTCCATATCATCTTCTATCATTAAAATTCTAGTCATGATCTTTCCTGTTGTAAATTTATTTTTAAGGATTATAGCAGATTAAGATTTTAAAAATTTAAAAGGGTTAAGAGCTGAAATTTCAGCTCTTGGATGATTATTTTATAACAAGGCCTTGTATAATACCGCCGCGATTTATCCACACTAGTGTCTTTTTGCCTTTTGTATTTTTGATTGTATTTGCAAATGTTTGAAGATCTTTTATGCTCTCTTCGCCAACTTGTACGATCACGTCGCCTCTTTCAAAGCCAAAGTCTTCAGCTTTTGAGCCAGATTTTACATCAGTTACTAGCACGCCTTGAGTATCTGGGCTGATTTTGTATTTATATCTTATCTCATCGCTTAGATTACTAACGCTAAGTCCTTCGATGATAATGCTTTTTGCTATGTCTTTTGAATTGTGATCAGCGTTTGCAAGCTTGATTTTTGCATTCATTATTTTATTTGATCGCTCGTAAGTTATATCAACGCTGCTATTTGGAGTTAGTGAGCCAATGAAATTTTTAAGATCATTTGCGTTTTTGATAGCTTTATCATTAGCTGATATAACCAAATCACCTCTTTTTAGTCCAGCTTCATCTGCTGGCATGCCTTGCTCTACACCACTTATTAAAGCACCCTCTTTATTTGTGTAAAGCTCTTTTTGCTCATCAGTTAAATTTGCAATCGTAACGCCTATAAAGCCACGCTCGATCTTGCCGTCAGTTATCAGCTTTTTAGCGATATCTTTGACCATATTTGATGGGATAGCAAAGCCAATGCCGTTATTACCACCACTTTTTGAAAGTATGGCCGAGTTTATTCCGACTAAATATCCTCTGCTATCAACTAAAGCGCCGCCTGAATTTCCTGGGTTTATAGAGGCGTCTGTTTGGATAAAATTTTCATATTGATTAAGGCCGATATTATCTTTATTTAGCCCTGAAATGATACCTTTAGTGATACTTTCACCAACGCCAAATGGATTACCTATTGCAAATACGACATCTGCATCAAGCAACTTTGATGAGTCCGCAAAAGTGATCGCGTTTAGTCCGTTTGCTTCTATCTTTACGACGGCTAGATCGGTTTTTGGATCACTTCCTATTAGCTTTGCTTTATACTCTTTGCCACCATTTGCAAGAGTTACGACTATTTGATCGCTATCTTCTATAACGTGGTTATTTGTAACGATGTAGCCATCATTTGAGATAATAACGCCAGAGCCAAGCGAAGTAGTTTTTTCTTTTTCTTTTGGTTTTGCAAAGTTAAATCCAAAAAATTCATTGAAGAAAGGGTCATTAAACATCTGCTCAATACCAGCGTTATTTACCGTTTTTGTAGTTGAGATATTTACAACTGAAAGCTTTGCCTGAGCGATCGAGTCATAATAAGAAAGTACGCTATTTTTATCGCTAAGTGGCGAGACTCTCGTGATATTAGAGTTAGCTTCATTAAATTTAATATCAGCCCCCACTAAAAAAGAAGCTGCTACTAATGAAATTAGCACAATCTTTTTCATTTTTTTCCTTTAAACTAAAAATTTTTGCAAATTATAAATATAGTGAAAAAATAAAATCTTAACACTTTTTCTTGTTATTAAACAAAAATAAACTTGACTTGCATAGACTAAAGCTTTGTGATATAATCCGTATCAAAAAAATATAAGGAGAATATATGAGTGAAAGCTTATATGAGACTTTAGGGGTTTCAAAGGGTGCCTCAAGCGACGAGATAAAAAAAGCTTATAGAAAACTTGCCAGAAAATATCACCCAGACATCAACAAAGACCCTGGAGCAGAAGATAAATTTAAAGAGATAAATGCTGCTTATGAAATTTTAAGTGACGATAAAAAACGAGCTCAATACGACCAGTACGGCGATACTATGTTTGGCGGTCAAAATTTCCACGACTTTGCTAGTAGCTCAGCCGATATGGGCGATCTAAATGAAATTTTAAAGAATATATTCTCAGGTGGCTTTGGTGGCGGTGGAGCTAAATTTAGCAGTGGATTTGGTAGTAATTTTGGAGGCTTTGACGGATTTAGTAGTGGTGGATTTGGCTTTGGTGGAGCCGATCTAGACGTAAATGCAAAAATTTCTATACCCTTTGACGTGGCTGTAACTGGTGGTGAACATAAGATAAATTTTAATGGCGAAAGCATTAAGATAAAAATTCCAAGCGGCATAGAAGGTGGCGAGAAACTTCGTGTAAAAGGCAAAGGCAAGAGCGCTGGTGGTCAAAAAGGTGATCTTATACTTGCCATTAGCGTTGAGCCAAGCGACGAATATGAAAGAGTCGGAGATGATCTTTATAAAGATATAGAAATTCCACTAAAAACTATGCTTTTTGGCGGAAAAGTCAATGTACATACTTACAAAAAAGATGTCACGATTAAGATCGCTGAGAACTCAAAAACAGGTACAAAGATTCGTTTAAAAGGATATGGCGTGCAAAATAGAAAGAGCGGAATTTATGGCGATCTTTACTTAAAGGCCAGGGTAAAACTTCCAAATATCAGTGAGCTTGATGAAGGCTTAGTAAAAGAGTTAAAAGAAAAATTACCGGAGTAAAAAATGCAAAATTATGAAGAACCACTTTTTTTAATAAGCGTTGTTGCAAAGGTTTTAAGCATACATCCACAAACTTTAAGACAATACGAAAGAGAGGGACTTATCGAGCCATCAAGAACAGATGGCAAGATGAGGCTCTACTCGCAAAAAGACGTTGACCGCGTAAAAACTATACTAAATTTAACACGAGAACTAGGTGTAAATTTAGCCGGTGTTGATGTGATACTTCAGTTGAAAGAAAAAATTGACGATTTAGAATCAACTATTGATGAGCTAAATAAAAAATTGCACGAAGCTACTAGTCAAACTAGCACAAAAAGATCGCTCGTAAAAAGAAAAAATAGCTTTGATCTAGTCTTTTATGAAGGTAAAAAATAATTTATGGAACAAATTTTAGAAGGTTTCTTGCTTGTCGCAGCGATCTCAGTCGCATTAAACGTCATTTTTAAAAAATTTCAGATACCAACCATTATCGGCTACATCGTAACAGGTACGCTTATATCAGAATTTTTCAACCTAAAAAGCAATGATGAAATTTCTCATATCGCGGAATTTGGTATCGCATTTTTGATGTTTACCATTGGGCTTGAGTTTAGCTTTAAACACTTAATGGGCATGAAAAAAGAGGTCTTTTTAAATGGCGGCTTACAGGTTTGTTTAAGTGGCTTTATAATGGGTGTGATGCTTTATTATGCCCTTCACTTAAAAGACGAAACGGCACTTATTGCAGGTCTTGCGCTTGCACTCTCATCAACTGCGATCGTGCTAAAGACGCTAAATGATAGTGGCGATGTGAGTAAAATTTACGGCAGAAAAGCACTTGGAATTTTACTATTCCAAGATATTGCCGTCATTCCTATTTTACTTATGATAGATATGTTTAGCTCGCAAGATGCTTCAATAAATGAGCTTTTACTAAAGACATTTACAAGTGCGATTATTCTTATTGTTGTGCTATTTTTACTTGGTAAATATGTCATCAACTGGATATTTTATAAAGTTATTCAAACAAATTCGCAAGAGGTTTTTATAGCTACGATTTTATTTATGGTCGTTGGCTCTAGCACATTAGCTCACTTCTTTGGCTTCTCATACTCTTTGGGTGCATTTTTGGCCGGTATGATGATGGCAGAGACACAGTATAAACACCAAATCGAAGTTGATCTCATACCTTTTAGAGATCTACTTCTTGGGCTATTTTTTATAACCGTTGGTATGCAGATAAATTTTGCTGTCGTTATCTCAAACATCTGGCTTGTTCTTGGCCTAGTATTTAGTGTCATGGTGATAAAAGCGGTTATTGTTTTTGCTATCTTAAACATCTATTTAAAGCGAAGAGTTGCTGCAAAAACCGCACTTAGTGTTTGTCAAATAGGCGAATTTGCACTAGCTGTTTTTGGACTAATGACTACTAGAAATTTACTTGATATACAAACTGCTCAAATTTTTATCGCAGCCTCAGTTGTGTCGATGTTTGCTACACCTTTTATACTTAAAAAACTAGACGCGATAGCAGACCTCATAGAACGTGAGATCGTTGTTGAACCAAATGAAACTCTAAAGCCGCAAAAAATAAAAAATCACATCGTGGTTTTTGGCTATGAGAGACTTGGACAAGAAGTCGTTTTAAGACTAAAAGAGACAAAGCTTTTATATCTTGTGCTTGATAATGATATTAGTCTAGTTGAGCTTGGTAGGAGCCGCGGGGAAAATGTATTTTTAGGTAACGTTCTTCAAAGCCACACACTTGAAAATGCCTGCCTAAGCGATGCGGCCGCTGTTATTATAACTGTTAATAATGAGCAAAGGGTGGAGCTCATCGCGCAAAAGATAAAAGACTACGGCGTAAATACCCAAACTATAATAAAAATAAATGGTGAGGGTAATAAAGATATCTTTGGTGAGCTAGGTAAAAATTTTCACCTAATAAACGAAGAGCGTGTCATGGCAAAAACACTCGTACACGAGGCTCTTCAATGCAAAATCGATCATGATATAAGAGCGTAAAAGTATAAATTTATCCTAGAATTTTTACGAGTTTATGCTAGTTTTAAAATAATTTTTTAAAAATAACTTTTACAAGCAATGAGTAAGCCTAAATCTCTAGGCTCTACTCATTTCTTAAAGTTTGAAGCACATTTACTTCTGTGGCTTTTTTGGCTGGATAGTAAGACGAGATAGCCACGATAAACACAGCTCCAACTACGATAAGCACAAGATCTATCGTTGAGAGTTCAAGTGGCAGTTTGCTTGAGCCATAAACATCAGCTGGCAAATCTATGATGTTGAAATTTCCAAGTAAAAATAGCCCTAAAAAGCCAAGCGCTAAGCCAAATATAATGCCACCGCCCCCGATTACTAGTCCTTGATAGAAAAAGCTTCTTTTTATCTCGCTTTTACTGGCTCCAAGCGCTAAAAGCAAGGCGATCTCCTGCCTGCGGTTCATCACTGTCATTAGTAGCGAGCTTATGATATTTAGTGACGCCACAAGGATGATTAGCATCAAAACGATAAAAAGTGCTCTTTTTTCAAGTGCAAGTGCCGAGAAAAAATTGCCATTTTGCTCCCACCAGCCAATAGCAACCGTACCAGTTGGCAGGCCTTCACGCACTCTTTTTATATCATCAAATGGCCTACTTGAAAAGATGTGAATTCCATCATAAACGCCCTTTGGATAGTCTAAAATTTTCCTCAAAGCATCAACTGAAGTGTATGAAAATGCCTTGTCATAGGCGATTAGCCCAGATGTAAATGAAGCGCCGATATCAAATCGCTTCATCTTTGGCGTTAGTGAAAAGCCAGCTGGGTCAGCCTTTGTAAAGATAAGCGTTAATTTCTCATCGTTTCTTAGTCTAAACTCGCTCATTATGCCACTTCCCACAAGTATCTCAAAGCCGCTTAGCTCTTTTTCTTTTAAAGCCTCGTTTACGACTGAGTTTATCTGCTTTTCATCTTTAAAATTTACGCCATAAACCAGTCCGCCCTCAAGCGCATTTGCCGAGCGGTAAATGACCTGCGTGCTGATATATGGACTAAATTTAAGATCGCTAAATTTAGCCTTTAGCTCATCCACAAAGCTATCATCAATGGAGCCTTTAAAGGCACTTTGAACGGTTATTGGATAGTTCATCGTAAAAAGTTTACGCTCAAATTCTTTGTCAAACCCATTCATAATAGCCATAGCAACGATTAAGACCATAAGTCCTATGCTAACACCAAGAAAGGCGAGCAAGGCGCTTAGAGTGATAAATGGCTGAGTTTTATCAAATCTTAAATATTTAAAAAGTAGGTACTTTGGTAAGCTTGTCATCAAATAGCCTTTAAAAGATTAAGGCGCTTTTGGCGCCTTAAAAGTAGAAATTTTAAGCAAATATGCCTTTTTTAGGGCCACTTTTTCCGTGGCAATCTTTATATTTTTTACCGCTTCCACAAGGGCATGGAGCGTTTCTTGGTATCTTTTTTTCAGGCGTAAATTTATCATCCTCGCCTTGGTTGTTGTAGCTTAAATTTTCATTTTCAGCATTTTGACTAGCTTCAAGCATCATTCTAGCTTGCTCTTCTTGCTCCTCACGGCTCTTAAATCTAACAACCTGAAGCGTCTTAACACTCTCACTTTTTAGCCTGCTAACTAGCTCCATAAAGAGGTTGTAGCTCTCTTTTTTATACTCCACAAGCGGATCTTTTTGGTTATACCCTCTAAGCCCGATACCAGTTTTTAGAATATCCATCTGATAAAGATGCTCTCTCCACGCATTATCAAGCACTTGAAGGTATAAAATTTTCTCTATCTCTTTTCTTTGATCTTCATTTAGCACGCTCATTTTTTCGTTATATCTTACTTCAAAAATTTGTGCAAGCTTTTCTATTAGCTCATCATACTCTAGACCTTTTAACTCACTCTCGTCTATCTCTTCACCGCAGTCTGCAAGGATGATAGAGCATAAATTTTTAATATCAAAGTCATCTTTCAAGCCGCCATGGAAAATTTCAGCTGTGTCAAGTAAATTTGCAGCATACTCTTTTCTATTTTGAGCTATCTTTTCGCTCATATCATAGTTTTTATCAAGTAGTTCATCGCGGTATTTGTAGATAGTCTTTCTTTGCTCATTTGCCACGTCGTCATACTCAAGTAAGTGCTTTCTAGCCTCAAAGTGCAAGCTCTCAACTTTCTTTTGGGCATTTTCAACAGCTCTTGTCACCATGCGACTCTCGATACTCTCGCCCTCGTCGATACCAAGCCTATCCATGATCGCCTTTATGCGGTCGCTACCAAAAATTCTTAAAAGATTATCTTCAAGACTTAGATAAAATCTACTCATGCCAGGATCGCCCTGACGTCCAGCACGGCCACGAAGCTGATTATCTATCCTTCTACTCTCGTGCCTTTCGGTACCGATGATATATAGACCGCCTAAATTTCTAACCTCATCATCGATCCTGATATCAACACCACGTCCAGCCATGTTTGTAGCGATAGTCACAGCGCCTTTTACACCAGCTTGCGCGATGATTTCAGCCTCTTTTTCGTGGTTTTTAGCATTTAGCACAGAGTGTGGGATGCCAGCTTTTTTAAGCATCTCATGAAGCACCTCACTACGCTCGATACTTGCAGTTCCCACAAGCACTGGCTGACCTTTTTCATGGGCTTTTTTGATCTCGTCGATGACAGCTTTAAATTTCTCATTTTGAGTTTTATAGATAAGGTCGTTTTGATCGATCCTCTTAACTGGCACGTTTGTTGGGATCGAGATAACTTCAAGATTATAAATTTGAGAAAACTCAGTAGCCTCTGTCTGAGCCGTACCAGTCATACCTGCAAGCTTTTTATACATCCTAAAGTAGTTTTGGTAGGTCGTATCGGCAAGAGTTTGGCTCTCTTCTTGAATTTTCACGCCCTCTTTTGCCTCAAGTGCTTGGTGAAGTCCCTCGCTAAAGCGCCTGCCCTCGCTTAGACGTCCTGTAAATTCATCAACGATGACAACCTCGCCATCTTTTACAACGTAATGAACATCTTTTTCAAAGAGATTGTGCGCCTTTAGAGCTTGATCTAAGTGGTGGCTTAGCACGGCATTTTCAAGGTTGTATAAATTTTCAACCCCAAAGAGCTTTTCAGCCTTGCTTATGCCAGCTTCTGTGATCATTATCGTTCTATTTTTTTCATCTACTATAAAGTCGCCAGTTGGCTTTGAGCCTGGCACGTTTGGATCAGCTGGAGTGCCTCTGGTAAGCTGTTTAGCGACCTGATCAGCTCTTATATAGCCATCGAGCGTACGGTTTGTTGGGCCAGAGATGATAAGTGGCGTTCTAGCTTCATCTATCAAGATGCTATCGACCTCATCTACGATAACGAAGTTATGGCCTCTTTGCACCTTTTGGCTAGCTTCAAATTTCATATTATCACGCAGGTAGTCAAAGCCAAATTCTGAGTTTGTGCCGTATGTTATGTCCGCGTTATACGCAGCTTGTCTTACTTCATCATCGTATCCACCGCTTAGTATCACATCTACGCTTAAGCCTAAAAAGTTATAAAGCTCGCCCATTTGCGTAGCGTCACGCTTTGCAAGGTAGTCGTTCACGGTCACTACGTGCACACCTTTGCCACTCATCGCGTTTAATATAACTGGTAAAGTCGCCACCAAGGTCTTACCCTCGCCCGTTTTCATCTCAGCGATCCTGCCCTCGTTTAGCACCATGCCGCCTATTAGCTGCACGTCAAAATGGCGCATCTTAAGCACCCTTTTGCTAGCTTCTCTAACGATCGCAAAAACATCATTTAAAATTTCATCTAAAGTGACTTTTTCTTCGACGACTTGGGATTTAAGCTCGTTAAATTTTATCTTAAGCTCATCGTCGCTCATCTTTTCATAAGTTGGTTCTAGCGCGTTTATCTGCGCCACACGTTTTATATATTTTTTGACTTCTCTATCGTTTTTGGTGCCAAAAATCTTTCTAAATACCGATGAAATCATTATTTTACCTTCCTAAATTTTTAAACTTTGGATCTTAGCATAGTTTAACTATTTATTTAATTAAACTGGGCTAGAATACGCCAAAAAAGGATAAAAAATGAGAAAATTTCTAGTTGCATCTCTCATCGCAGTTTGCTCATTTGGTGCTGGCTTAAATTTCAAAAGCCTGCAAAGTGACTTTACGCAAACTGTTTTTAGCGAAGGCAAAAGCATAAATTACAAGGGTAGATTTTACGCAAAAAATGACAATACTGCACTTTGGATATATGAAAGTCCAACACCAAAGAGAATTTATTTTAACAAAGAACGTGTGATCGTGATTGAGGACGAGCTTGAGCAAGCCATCATTTCAAAGCTTGATGATACGCCAAATTTGACGCAAATTTTAGCTCATGCGGAGCAAATTCAACCAACACTTTACAAAGCAATATATGACGGAGTTGAATACTTTATAACTATTAAAAACACGCTTCCAACGACGATTGACTATAAAGATAAACTTTCAAATAAGATAAAAATAACTCTAAGCAACCCAGTAAAAGACGCGCTCATACCACAAGAGACGCTAACTCCTGTCATTCCTCAAGGTTACGACATCGTAAATCAATAAATTTGGCTAACTTTAGCCAAATTTATTCACTTCTCTCCAAAATCTTTTCCAAATTCTTGAACGTTATTTAGATCGATAGGCTTTTGAACTACATCATTTGGATCTGGCGAGATGATGATCTCATTGCCCTTTTTCTTCTTTTCTGGTTTTGTTACAATCTCTTCATTAACACTTGGATCGGAGCATAAATTTTGGCTTTTTATTGCTTTTATGATCTCGCTTAGTTCAAGATTATTTATCACTTTTATATTTAAGATAAGCACATCATCGATATCAAGAGAGTGCTTTTTGGCTGCGTATTTTATGAAAAGCTCTTTAAATTTCTCTTTTCCCATTGAGGTTAAAATATCTTCCACGTAAAAGCTACCAACTATTATGTTTAAAGCATCAAGCACATACGCTTCATTTTCTTCAACATCACGTCCAACGACTTCAAGGTTCATATTTATCTTTTTTGTTAAATTTTGTCCAGCTTTTGAGTAGATATCTGTTTGAAAATCTCTTACTTTTAGTACGTCTGCAAATGCAAAAATACAAAAAGTAAGGCTTAAAAATAGCTTTTTCATAAATTCTCCTTAATATGCAAAAATACGTTTTCTTGGTAAAATTTCTTAACTTCGTCGTCAATTTTAACCACTTTTCTTAAATGCTGCCTAAAATCACTTTTTTTATCATAAAAAAGTTTTAAATTTTTAGGACTTACCGCGCGAGAAAGTGCGACATAGAGTTGTCCTTTGGCAAAAATGTTGTTGATATTGCAAATGAGCGAGTTTATGCTCATTCCTTGAGATTTGTGGATGGTTAGAGCGTAAGCAAGCTTAAATGGAAACTGAAAAAGCGAGGCTTGCACATTTTCTTTGATCTCATCTTCGTTTAAATTTAACGCACTAAACATATAAGCAGCTTTTTCTATCTCACAAATTTCGCCGCTATCTTTTTTCACGATCACGCTTGAGATGATGCCATTTTCTTTTAAAATTTGCATGATCTTGCCTTGCTCTCCGTTGTAATATTCGCCCCATTTATTTGACGTAAAGATAATCTTAGCGCCTATCTTCATCTCCAAATCCCTTGAGATATTTAGCGTATTTGCCCATTTTTCAAACTCTTTTTTATCTAAATTTTCATCCAAAATGCTCACATCTGAGTTTGAAATTTCAAGTGGTGTGTCAAGTTCTGAAAGCCTTTTTTGATTTAGCATTTCAGCCTCGGCATTTCTGCCAAAAAGCACACTCGTATCATCATCTGGCTCTATCTTGGACACTCTTAAACTCTCTATATAGCTCATTATTTCATCATCTAGCTCGCCTACTCGCAGCCTAGAGAGAATCTCATAAAATTTAAGATCATTTGTGCGTTTTGAGATGAGAAGTTCGACATTTGTAAATTTCATATCCTCCCACGCACTGGAGTTAAAAGCGTATAAAAAATTAAAAAGCCTATTTTCGTTTTGCTCCTTTTGCACTGGTGGAAGCTGATAAAAATCGCCCACTATAAGCACCCTGCCTTTAAATTTGGAAGTAAGTAGTCGGTATCTTATCATCTCCATTAAATCTGAGCTCACCATTGAAATTTCATCAATTACAAGCAGATCACATGCATCAAGCATATTTCTTAGCTTGCTTAGTTTATCTTTTTGATGATAGTCAAAGCGCCTTAGCTCCTCGTAGTCCTTGCAGTAGCCAAATTTAAAAAAGCTATGCAAACTAACTCCTCCAAGGCTAACGGCACTTATGCCAGTTGAGCCAAGAATGATGACGTTTTTAAAATTTTCTTTGTAATGCCTGATGACAGAGGCTGTTAGATAGCTCTTGCCAACGCCTCCACCACCAGTTAAAAAGACGTTTGAGCGAGATAAAATTTCTAAAATTTGCTCTAGCATCTACTCAAACATCTCTGGGCGATACTCAAAGTGCATCGTATCAAAGTGCTTCCAGCGTCCGCCCCAGATAAATTTATGTTTTTCAAAAACACGCACTATCTTTTCAGGGATGAGGTTTTGGTAGCCACTACTCCACTGCCAGTAGTGGCTCTTTTTTACATTTATATCGATCGCAATGCCGTAACTGTGCGGACTCAAACGGTTTGTGCCAGCGATGATGCGCCATTTAAATGTCCCACCTGGATCTTTTAAATACTCAAGCAAGCTCGCATCACTTTTTACCATATCGTTTAGCTCATTGCTTATGTCTTGTAAGGCGGCTGCGGCTCCATTTTTAGAGTTAAATTTCAAAGGCAAATTTAAAAAGTCCTTTAGCCAGATGACATTTACTAAATTTGCTTTTACCTCGCTCTCGCTTGAGCCATAAATTTTGCCTAAAAACTCATAATTTCTACATCTGCCAGCATCACTTAATGCGGTGCTAAGCGGCGAAAATGCAGCGTAATCAAGCGCATTCATATCCTCTATATCGGCCCCAGTGCTACACTCATCATCTTTTTGTTTAAAGTCATCATAGACAAATATTGTTCCATCGCCAAATTTGACCAGATTATCCTCAACCTTAACACCATAAGCCCTTTGCAAAGCTGAAATTTTTCTAGCTTTATCGCTTATTACATTTTCTGGCTTTATCACATTTATAGAATCGACCTTTGAAATGAGCAAATTTGAGTTTTGTATATCGCTTCTGCTTTGTCCGATGTTTAACGTAGTTACAGCCGTAGCACCGATTAATGCTCTGCCGTTATTTTCAGTTTTTAGCCCCCAAGCATCATGCACCACATATATATCATCGCCCTTGTATCCAGCGTAAAGCATGATATGTCCTGGCAGATGCACAAGCGTAAGATATGGCACGCCCTTTTCTTTTATCTCTTTTGTCTTAGCAGCGTTACTAAGTCCTTTTAGATCAAATTTTTGTCCCATATTTGCTTGAGCTCTTGAGTTTCTGGGCAACCACACACCAAAACTTGCTAGCAAATCTTTGGTAAAAAGCGAGCAATCCCTTAGCTTATCAACCCCACCCCAACCATAAGGCTGAGTAAGAAGAGAGCTAATAAGTGTTTTTAGATTTGAGTCATTAAATTTAAGAGGAAAAAGAGCGCCAACAGACTTTGGCAACACAAATTCTCTCAAGAGATTTCTTACATAAATTTTTCCGTAGTAGTTTTTACTATCCTGCGCCAAAACAGGCAGTATCGCTCCAACTCTTGAATAAAACAAGAAATTTCCAGCCTTGTCATAAACTGGTATCTTATCCGTTTTTATGGTCACAAAACTTGACTTTTGATAGGCATTTGCCTCATCATCGCTTATAAATTTTATATCCTCTATCTTTACCCAGCCCCAAACCGCATCATCACTAACGAACGCCCAAGCCCTGTCTTTAGAAAGATGTGAGACAAAAAGTGGATGAGCGATGCTTAGTGTTGATTCTTGCAGATAATCAAACGGATAGCCCTCACCTGGAGTTTGCGGATTTAAAAATATCGGCTCATCGGTTGGAAAATTTCTTAAAGCTGTGTTTGCCGAAGTTAGAGCATAAGCAGAGATGCTTGAAAGAGCTGAAAAATTTGCATTTTCCTTTTGTGTGTCAAACCAGCTTTGAGGTACCTGTCTAAAATTTGAGCCAAAATACTTTCTCTTTTCACTTGGTTTATATATATTAAATGCCCAAAAGACATCGTTTGGATTAAATTTTACGCCCCTTAATGTAAAAACCTTAAACCTTCTTTTTAAAATTTCTTCTTGGTCAAAGCTTGCACTTTGCATATTTTGCGGTAGCGACGAGGCATCTTGCTTCATTTCAAAATCAAGCAAACTAATGCGTTCATTTGGCTTATATACATTTTCATCTGGTAAAGGATTTTGCACACTTGGCTTTGGCTGGGTCTGCGAACATCCCAAAAACAAAGCAACACTAAACGCTAAAAATATACCTTTTTTCAAATTTTTTCCTTATCCTTAAAAATATCTTCTACAATTAAAACAAAAATATAAAACATCTTTTCATCGTTGTTTTTACAAATTTGTTTCATCGTCTCATTCTCGCTTTTTACTTTTATGTCATTTGACCTTAAAATTTCTACAATATCAGAGCCAAATTTCTTTGAAAGTTCGCCCACCTTTACATCATTTAAAGCATTTAAAAACCTGGTTGTATTGCAGTCCATCTGCACTGGCTTGTGATTTAAAATATTTTTAAACTCAAGGCTTAGCTTCTTTAACTTTTTCTTTTTAACATAACTATGAATAATCGTCAAAACAACCAAACTAAAGCCGAAGAAAATGTGTAAATTTAGCGAATTTTCACTCATCTCCCCATTTAAGAAAAGAACGCCGCTCATAAAAAGACCGATCACACAGATAAAAAGCAACAACAAGATGATGTACTTAAAAATCACCTCAAGTATAATGTTGTCTTTTAGCCTATCAAACATCAAGCCCCACTATCTCATCTTCGCTGTAAACCAAAATTTCATTTTCTTTTAGCAGTTTTGCTGTGATGCCATCACCTGAAATAAGCCTCTTACTAAAGCTTCCATCATAAATTTGCCCACTTCCACAACTTGGACTTTTTGATTTTAAAATAGCCTTTTTGCAACCATTTAATTTGGCTATCCTTAGGCAAATTTCTGCTCCATTTTTGAAATTTTCACTCACATCTTTGCCTGAAAATTTACAAACAACCACACCATTTTTCATCTCAGCCGGCTCCCTCGGCGTGCTAAGTCCACCGTAAACTTCAGGACAAACAAAAAGCAGATGAAATCTCTTTGAAATTTCATCTAAAACATCTTTATTTAAAAGATTATTTTCGCCGTTAAATTTACAATTTATGCCGACCAGGCAAGCGCTTATTAAGATTTTTTCTCTCAAAGCCCGGCTTCTTTTAAAAGTTCACCAGCATAAATTTCACGAAGTTTGCTTGAAATTTCTCCTACTTTTGCACCGTTTATCGCCTTGCCATCAGCATAAACGACTGGTAAGAGTATGAGCGTCGCAGCCGAGATAAAGACTTCATCAGCACTATAAACTTCATCCATGCTAAATTTTCGCTCCTCTATCTTAAGGCCGATATCTTTAGCAATCCTTAAAAGTCTCATGCGGCGGATCCCTGGCAAAATTTCATTTGAAAGTGGTTTTGTAATTAGAGTTTTATCCTTGATGATAAAAGCACTTGAGCTACAGCCCTCTGTCACAAAGCCATTTTCCACCATAAAGCCCTCGTCTGCACCTTTTTTGTGAGCTTCATTTTTAGCGTAGCACTGAGCTAGAAGCGAGATCGACTTTATGTCGCGCCTTTTCCACCTTATATCCTCGACGCTTACCACTTTTATGCCAGTTTTTGCAGCTGGGTTGTTTAAAATTTCACTCTCGTAGCAAAAGATGAAGACGCTTGGGGTTAAATTTTCCATAAAATAGAAATTTCTAAACGCCACGCCTCTTGTTACTTGCATGTAAATTCCGCCCTCTTTTAAGGCATTTTTGGCGATCATCTCATTTAAGATCGCTTCAAATTTATCTTTTTCGTAAGGCAGGCTTATATCTATTTCATTTAAGCTTCTTTCAAATCTCGCCCAAAATCCATCTTTATCAACCATTTTTGAATTTATCACAGGCACAACCTCATAAATTCCATCACCAAATATAAATCCTCTATCAAAAGCACTAACTTTTGCCTCGTCTTTTTGCAAAAATTCTCCATTTAAAAAGACGGTTTGTAAAGCTTGATCTGCCATTTTTAGCTCCTTAAATTTTGGGCAAATTGTATCTAATTTTGTTTGAATTTATAGATTCTTAGATATAATGAACCAAAATTTCAAAGGTAAAAAGTCTATAAAAAATGCAAGAAACTTTAAAAGATAGAATCATAAAAAACGTTTTTTTTGTTTCAAAACAGCCAGTTTTATTCAGGGATCTACTTGAAGCAAATGCCCTTTTTAACGAAGGTATGCTAATAGACGGAGCAAAGTTAAATTTTAGATTTAACCACATCAAGCTCTATCAGATTTACGCACTTATCTGTTTTGTCATTTTATTTCCATTGTTAATCATCACGCATCATTTTTTAGCAAAAACTGACGCACACATATCTATAATAGCGACTGCTGTCGTTACTTCGGCCGTTTTCATTGGCTTTGATATGTTTAAAGTTTGGGCAAGAAGAGAGATAAGTCACGATCTTATCAAGAAAGCTTGGAGTGTGCATTTTCCTTATTTTAGCTATGAAAAATACTCAAGCAAGGTCGAAGAAATTTATAATACTGCTATAAAAAACGACATATCAAAAAAAGATTTAGAACAATATATATATGAAAAGCTAATCTCTCAAAAAGAGGGTAATTAATTAGTAAGTTAAGCTAGACTTTGTTTATTGAGCTAATTTTATTTTTGTGCAGTTATATACAAAATAGCTATATTATTTGCCAATATAATTGAATCGCCAAAATTTAAAAAACTTTAAATGTTTAGTTATTTCCATTGACGCTCTTGCATATTGTTTAAAATTTGATTTTTATAACGTAAATTTTCGAGCTTTATATTAAGAGCTCTATTTTCCTCTAAAAGCATATCTCGCTTACCGCTGATGTCGGCTATATCCCTACTTATATAATAAATCTGATTTGCTATGTAAATTTTTGGCAAAAATATAGCTAGAGCTATAAAAACAGCTAAATAGACCATCACTAATGTCTTAAAGCTTAAATTTACCTCACGTTTTTGCTCCTCGTCGTGAAGCGTCAATAGCTCTTCTTTTTCTTGCATTTTTATCCTTTTATCTTAAAAACTCTAAGTTTTGCGCTCTTGCTTCGTGAGTTTATCTTTAGCTCATTTTGGCTTGCTGTTAGTGGCTTTTTGGTTAAAATTTCTCCTAGTTCGTGATTGTTTCCGCATTCACATCTATAAACACCAGGTAGGCAGATACAGCTATTCGCCCATCTTTTAAAGCGCTCTTTTACGATCCTATCTTCAAGCGAGTGAAATGTAATAATCGCCACAAGACAATCTTTAAACACACATTTTTCTATACTATCAAGTAAATTTGTTAGCTCATCTAGCTCACCATTTACCTCTATCCTGATCGCTTGAAAGGCAAGTATTGCAGGGCTAACTCCGCGCCCTTTTATCTGGGCTGTACCTATTAAATTTGCAAGCTCTTTTGCACTCGTTATCTTGCCAAAATTTCTAGCATTTATAATCTTGTTCGCAATCCCAGCAGCATTTTTTATCTCGCCATAATCTCTAAAAATTCTAACCAACTCGTCAAAAGAGTAATCATTTACAACGTCAAATGCGCTAAAATTTCGCTCTTTGTCCATACGCATATCAAGCATGCTTGAGCCAAGATTAAAGCCCCTATCATCTTTATCTATCTGAAGCGAGCTAACACCAATGTCAGCCAAAATTCCTCTAACATTTAAAATTTCTTCTTGACTTAGCTTGCTAGTCAATTCAGAGAAGTTACTTTTATAAATTTTAACCCTACTACCAAATGGCTCAAGTTTTTTTAGTGAAAAATTTATAGCTTCGTTATCTCTATCACAGGCAATTAAATTTAAATTTTCATTTTGAGATAAAATGGCACTAGAATGTCCGGCATATCCAAGCGTGCAATCTATAAAATTTCCATTTAAATTTTTAAAAAAAGATAGAACTTCATCAAGTAAAACACTGATATGTGGACTTTGCAACGCTGCCTCTTTATAGTAAATAGTGTGGAAAATTTATCGAAATTTTACTTAAAAAGCTATCATTACACAAAATTTTACATAAATTTTAAGATAGCTTAAATATAATCGCTTAAACGTAGGAGAAAAAATGGAGCTAGAACACTCAATAAATGAGATAAAAACGATATCACTTTCTATGTTTAGAAAGAATTTTTTTGGCGTCTTTCACGGCTCGATTTCGGCAAGAGTCGAAAAAAATCAATTTATAATCAATAAACAAAATGCCATTTTTGATAATTTAAAAGATGATGATTTGACACTTCTTTCATCAAAAAAAGACTATCGTTGGAATGAAGCTAGTCTTGATGCTGATATACACTTAAATATTTATAAAAATATAAATGAGGCAAGATTTGTTTGCTACGCGATGCCACCATACGCAACTGCCTACGCAATGAAACATGAAAAAATAGTACCGAAAGATTATTTTGGGTATATGAGATTTGATAAAATTTCAGTCTATGATCCAAAACAATATGATGACTGGTATGAACGTGCAGAAACTGAAATTTATAGATATATGCTAGAAAAAAACACAAACATTATTATCGTTAAAGGATATGGTATTTACGCATACAGTAGAAGCCCTCAGCTTCTTGCAAAAGAGATAGCTTTACTAGAAAATAGCTGCAAATTGCTTCATTTAACTAGTGGTTATAGCGATTATAGTATTTAAAAATTTTGCTAACAATACTAAAAAATTGTTAGCAGAATTCTTTACAAAGGTATTTTTAAAGCCCCTATTTTAAGCTTATTTAAGGCAATTTTATATAATATATCATACAAATTTCGTTAGTCTTTTAAAGGAAAATTTAATGTTGTCTTGGATGCAAAAACATAAAAAATACCTAGTTGTTACCATTTGGGTAAGTACAATAGCCTTTGTTGGAGCAGGCTTTGTAGGCTGGGGAGCATATGATTTAAACAGCAATCGAGCCACTTCAGTAGCAAAAGTAGGACACAGAAATATAAGCATTCAAGAACTGCAACAAAAATACGATAGTTTGTATCAATACTACAATAACCTTTTTGATGGTAAATTAACGCAAGAAAAGGCTAATGAGTTAGGATTACAAAATGCTGCACTTCAGGCTACAATTCAAGAGAATTTACTATTAAATTTTGCAGACGATATAGGTCTTAGTGTTAGCAAAGATGATATTTTAAAATATATAATCGCTGATCAAACATTTCAAAAAGATGGTGCTTTTGATAAAAATTTATACTACGATATTTTAAGAAGAGCTAGAATAAATCCAACTGATTTTGAAGAAAATTTAAAACTAACAATACTACTTGATAAACTTAGAACTATTTTAAATTTACCAGCCAACAAAGAAGACATTGCAATGATGGAAGCAAGCTTTTTTATGCAAGACAAATTAGCAATACAGATAATAAATGCTAATCAAAGTGATATAAAAATAGATGAAAAAGAGCTAAAGGATCTTTGGGAAACAAATAAAAACAACTATATGACAAAGACTATATACGGTCTTGAAACATACTTTATAGAGTCAAACAAAAATGATGTAAATCAAACTACTTTGAGTGACTACTATAACGAAAACAAGGAGAGATATAAAGGCTCTGATGATAAAATCAAATCATTTGACGAAGTAAAGACTGAAGTTATTAAAGACTACAATATTGAGAAAAGCAAGACCGATGCTTTAAAAAAATATACCTCTATCAAAAAAGCTGAGCTTGCAACAAATGAATTTGTTAGTATAAATGAAGATAATGCGACATTCTCACTCGATGAAATAAAAGGGGCAAAAGTTGGTGAGGTGATAAAACCGTTTACATATAAAGATGGATATTTGATAGTTAGGGTAAAAAGCATAACTCCTCCACAACCTATGAGTTTTGAGCAAGCAAAAGCAATGGTACTTGAAATTTACAAAGATAAAAAGAAAAAAGAAAACTTAATAACTATGGCAAAAGAGTCTTTACAAAATTTCAAAGGAACTAATATAGGCTTTATCAGTAGAGATATAAATAGCTCTATCTCAGGACTAAATGAAAGCGAAACTAGAGCTTTTGTTTCTCAACTTTTTGAAACTAACAATAAAAAAGATTATGTTATATTAGAAGATAAGGCCGTTATATACGATATTTTGGAACAAAGGTTGCTTGTAGATAATATAGATAATAACTATAAGCAAATAACACAGCAAAACGTTACAATGCTTAAAAATAATGAGTTAATAAAAGATTTAACAAACAAACTAAAAAAATACTATGAAATTAAAGAATATATCAAAAGGTAATTTATCTTGAGTACAAAAATTTTAGGTATAGATATCGGCTCTTTCCAGATTTGTGCAGTAATAGCACAACATGATGAAAATGGTATTAAGATAATTGGAATTGGAACTGAAAAAACGCAGGGAATAAGAAAAGGTGTTATAACCAATATAGAGCAAGCTGCAAAGTCTATAAAAAATGCATTAATAGAAGCACAAAGAGTTGCAGGAACACGCTATGAAAAAGTCATAGTTTCTATTTCTGGTGCGTATACAAAAAGCGTTGACAGTAGCGGTGTAGTAAATATACCAAATCATGAAATAGGCATAAAAGAGATTGAGCGTGCTATGCAAATGGCCGATCATACGGCTGATATACCTCATGAATATGAAAAACTACATGTTCTTCCTTATAATTTTAAAGTAGATGGACAAGAACATATTGAAGATCCAATAGGTATGAACGGTAGTAGACTAGAAGTACAAACACATATTGTTACGGTACAAAAGTCATCTATTAGCAACCTGAGAAAAGCCGTAAATTTAGCAGGTGTTCAACTAGATAATATAGTCCTTTCAGGATATGCTTCTGCAATAGCAACATTAACAAAAGATGAGAAAGAGCTTGGTGCCGCACTTGTTGATATGGGTGGTGCTACTTGTAATCTTGTGGTACATTCTGGAAATTCTATAAGATACAATGAATTTTTACCTGTTGGCTCAGCAAACATTACAAATGATCTTTCTATGGCTCTGCATACACCTCTTCCAAAGGCAGAAGAGATAAAATTAGGTTATGGTGCTTTAATAAATAAGTCAGTTGATCTGATAGAGCTTCCGATCCTTGGAGATGAAACAAAAAGCCACGAAGTTTCACTGGACATAATATCAAATGTTATATATGCCAGAGCAGAAGAAACCCTTATGGTACTTGCTAAAATGCTAGAAGATAGCGGCTATAAAGATAGCATTGGTGCTGGAATAATACTTACTGGCGGTATGACTAAGCTAGAAGGTATTAGAGATCTTGCATCTGCGATATTTGACAAAATGCCGGTTCGTATAGCAAAACCAAAAGAAATGGATGGATTATTTGAAATTTTAAGAGATCCAGCAAATTCTTGTGCTATAGGGCTTTGTTTGTATGGTGCTGGCAACTTTAGCCCATACGAGATTGATTCTGAGAAAAAAATGAGATACCAAGGGGAAATAGCCTCAAAACCGAAAGCAAATTTTAGAAATGTTTTTGTAGAAGAAGAAAACGTACAAAATTTTGGACAAGAGGTGCAGGATCCAAATGAAAAAGAGGATAGTTTTTCTGATAAAGATTTTGAATTAGAAATAGCAAATAAATCAAAAAATAAAGAAGAGCTTGCCAATATTGCAGATATTAGCAAACAAGAAAAAAAGCCAAATGCTTTTGCAAAATTTTGGTATAGTATTACACAATTATTTTAAGGAGAATTTCAAAAATGAGTAGCTTCACAGTAGAAGAAAATAAAAGCATCTATGGTGCAAAGATAAAGGTCGTAGGTGTAGGTGGAGGTGGTGGCAATATGGTCAACCACATAATAAGAGTTAATCCAAATTTAAATATAGATCTTATTGTTGCTAATACAGATGCTAAGGCTCTTGAAAATTCTCTTGCACATACAAAAATACAGCTTGGAGAAAAGACGACAAAAGGTCTAGGTGCAGGCATGAGACCTGAAATAGGAAAAGCTGCTGCTGAAGAGAGCTATGATGAAGTAAAAAGTGCACTTGAGACATCAGATATAGTTTTCATTGGTACAGGACTTGGTGGTGGAACTGGTACAGGTGCAGCTCCAGTAGTTGCTCAAGCTGCAAAAGATATTGGTGCACTAACAGTTGCGGTTGTTACTATGCCTTTTATGTTTGAAGGAAAAAAACGTAGAAAATTGGCTGATTGTGGCCTTGAAGAGCTCAGGAAAGAAAGCGATTCTATTGTTGTCATTCCAAACGATAAACTCCTAACATTAATTGATAAAAATGCTGGCATAAAAGAAAGCTTTGAAATGGTTGATGAAGTACTTGCAAGAGCCGTCAATGGTATGAGTACGATCGTACTTGACTCAGGAAAAAGCGACATAAATCTAGACTTTGCAGATGTTAGAACGATTATGAGCCATAGAGGACTAGCTTTAATGGGTGTTGGCGAAGCAAGTGGCGAGGATGCAGCGCAAGAAGCTATAAAAAATGCTATACAATCACCACTTCTTGATAACATGACAATAAATGGTGCATTTGGTATTTTAGTTCATTTTAGAATAAGCCCTAGTTGCCCACTAGCTGATATCAATAATGCGATGAGCATTATTCATGAGGCAGCAGATGAAGATGCTGAAATTATATTTGGTACAACAACTGATGACAAAATAGAAGATAATAAGGTTGAAGTTACAATAATAGCCACAGGTTTTCAAAGCTCACAAAAAGAAACTGAAAAAAAAGATGAAGTACAAACTTCTAATGCAAGCGATATCATAAAAAAAGAGCGTATATTAAGACTTAAAAAAGTTAGTGGTGGATATGACGAAGACTATATGTCACAACTTGATGTGCCATCATTTATGCGCCATCAAATGGACTAATAAAAAACAAACTCCTTAAAATTTCTAGAGAGCTTTTGCTCTCTAGCTTATAAAAATTTACAAACTTTCAAATATAAAAACTTAAAAATTTAAACTCCAAGTTGTGCTTTTACAAAATCGCTTGCCATTTGTATATTCCACTCAGGCTCCCAGACAAGATCGATCTCACACTCTTTGACACCTTCTATATCAAGTACAGCAGTTTCTACCCAGCCAAGTATCATTTCGTGCAGTGGACAAGATTTAGTTGAAAGCGTCATAGTAACTTTTGCTTTGCCATTCTCATCGCAGCTCGCATCGTATATAAGTCCAAGCGAAACGATATCAAAGCCAACTTCTGGATCAACGATATTTGACAGTGCGTTATAAATTTTTTCTTTCATTTTTTATCCTTTAAAACCAGTAAATCTAAAAATATTTATTATATTTATTGATAGTAAAACTATACTAAGAGCTATAAACATCATACCAGCTTGCACTAAAATTTCTAGTTCAAAGCAAGTTGAGAAAAGATAGCAAAGAAGCGAGATAGCATTAAAAGCTATACCAAAATAAGCTATCTTTTTTAGTATCATGGCATCAAGAAGTGGCACTTTTACCTTTCCGACAAAAGGTGCTACGTAGTGATACCATATGAGAAATGGTGCGATCTTATAAAGATGAGCTACGATAAAAGCAAACAAAAAGCCATATATTAAAAAATATGCAGCTAAATTTAATTTGCCTAAAGCTATAAAAACAGCAGCACCAAGCAAAGCCACCAACGAAAGTATGATATTTGCATTCCAGTAATCATACGCCTTTCTAACACGCTTTTTTAAAATATAAAGTGCTTGAGCTATAAAAAGTAAAGCCGCCACGCATATTGACAAAACAGATAAATTTTCATTAAAAGCTAGTAAGATACCACCCAAAATATAGCATGCTAGTGAGGCCTTGCTAAGTGTAAATTTTAGATCATGGGCCAATGCAAACATAGGTAGGAGTACGCTAGCAGCTCCAAGTATCACGAGAAACACAAATCCCAGCACAAAATAAACGTGAAATTTTAGTGTCATCTCAAAATCAAGCATCAACGTGCCACTAAGTATCATAAGCAAGCAAAAACCAAGCGTTATTCCAATTACCAAAAAGATAGCTGAAACAAAAAGTGTAAAGGCCGCAAAACTCTTTTTTTCATTATCCATAAAGCTTAATGCATAAGTCGTAGCAAAAAAAGCAAGCGAGCAAAAAAGCAAAACTCCACTAATTTGTAAAATTTTAGCCTCAGCAAATAACATCCCGTAGCACATGCCCAGCAATGATAGACAAAAAATAGCCAAATTTAAAATAGCACCTTTTGCTGTAAAAAACGGCTTTTCTAAGATGACTGAAGTTAGCTGATAAAGTGCTCCGATGATAATGCTCATAACAAAGCCAACAAAAAATATATGCAAAAAACCAGCTGTATTTAGCGAGCTAATTGCATCAAAATCTGCATAAAAGAATGCCGGCACACTTAATGCTAAAAAGAAAATTCCAGCAATAAAATATCCACCAACTAGCTTAAATGGTGGTGCGTAAGTATTTAAAAGCATCTTAGTGGCAAAGACTCGTATCTACGTCTTCTATGTTTGCACCGTCTTTTAGGCTAAAAATCATCTTTACAGCCCCACCATCTATATCTTCACGCTCTATGTCAAAGCTCTTATCTATCTTTGGTATAAGACCAGCTGGAAATTTATGATTTAGCATCATAATTTTTGTATTTTTATCAGCAAATTTAATAGCAATTAATGCATTGACCATTGGCTCTGGCGGCACGCAAGGACGTGAATCAAAGCCAACAAAATTTACACCATTTTCATTAAATTTATAAAATGGCACCGTTGCACCTTCGGCGTTAAACTGCTCTGCATTTTTGAAAAAATCACTCATTTTTTCTCCTTTTGATTTTGGAGAATTATACTCTGATTAAACTTTTCAAACTATTGATTTGCTTCAACAAAAGCTATTTTACGTAAGGTATAAATTCCTCGTATCCAAGCCTAGCCATATCTTCAAGCGGTATAAATTTAAGGCTCGCACCATTTATGCAATATCTTAGCCCACCCTTATCGCTTGGGCCATCGTCAAAAACATGCCCAAGGTGCGCATCGCTATTTTGAGACTTAACTTCGACCCTTTTCATCATAAACGAGTTGTCCTCCTTATACGAAAGAGCTGTTGTCGTGATAGGCTTTGTAAAGCTTGGCCAGCCACATCCTGCATCAAATTTATCTGCACTTGAGAAAAGTGGCTTTCCGCTCGTTATATCTACATAAATGCCTTTTTTATCAAATTTATCATACTCGCTACTAAATGGCCTCTCAGTCGCTGCTTCTTGCGTCACGGCATACTGCTCGCTACTTAAATTTTTCTTTAGCTCATCTTTACTAAGCGGCTTAAATTTCGCCTCATCGTAAAGCGGTTTATCAGCTAAGCCTAGATCGATATGGCAATATCCAAAAGGATTTTTATCAAGATAGTCTTGATGATACTCCTCACCTAAGACGAAATTTTTAAGTGGCGCTACCTCAACCACGATCTTATCTTTAAATTTCTTTTGCTCTATTTTCATAAAGCTCTCTATCGTTGGCAGATCACTTTCGCTCACATAGTAAATTCCGCTTCTATACTGCCTACCGACGTCATTACCTTGTTTATTTAGAGAGGTCGGGTCGATCACTCTAAAAAAGTGAGCCAAAATTTCAGCTAAAGCGACTCTATTTTCGTCGTATTTTACATAAAGTGTCTCAGCATGATCGCTCTCATGAAGCTCGCGGTAGCTAGCATTTTCGCTCTTGCCATTTGCGTAGCCTACCTTTGTATCCACTACGCCAAATATCTTTTTAAAATATCCCTGCATACCCCAAAAGCAACCGCCTGCTAGATAAATTTCTTTTAAATTTTGCCCTGCCATCGTCTGCTCCTTTATAAGCTCATCTTTTGCCATCAAATTTAGACCAAAAAACACCGCCACCATTAAGATAAATTTTAAGATCTTCTTCATTCTATCTCCTTTCATTTTTAAAAGATTATATGAAAATTAAAGTTATAAAGTGTGAAGAAAGGGGCAAGTGCCCCTAAATTTTAGTGCAAGAAGTGCCTAACACCAGTAAAATATAGTGACATGCCGTGTTCATCGGCAGCCTCTATCACCTCATCATCTCTGATGCTACCACCTGGTTCAATGACACATTTTACGCCGACTTTGCTAGCGATGTCGATGCTGTCTCTAAATGGAAAGAACGCCTCACTAGCAAGCACGCAGCCGCTTAGATCGATCTTTAGCTCTTTTGCCTTTGCCACAGCCGCACGTGCAGCATCCACACGGCTTGTCATACCCATGCCAATGGCTACCATAGCGCCGTCTTTTACATAAACTACACAGTTGCTCTTCGTTAGCGCAGCCACTTTCCACGCGATCTGAGCGTCCTTTAGCTCGCTACCAGTTGCAAATTTCTTACTCATTTGCTTCATATTTTCAAGCTCTTCGTCTTTTACATAGTCTCTTTCTTGAAATACAAATCCACCATCAACGTGCTTAAAGTCAAATTTATCATTTGAGCGAACTAAAAATTTATTGTCTTGAGTGAAAATTTTGATGCGTTTTTTACTCTCAAATACTTTAAGAGCTGCATCATCGACATTTGCAGCTATTATTACCTCAACGTAAATTTCATTTATCTTTTTAGCTAGCTTTTCATCAAGTGTACCATTTATAGCGACCACGCCGCCATATGCTGAGATCGGATCGCACTTAAGCGCAGCCTCGTAGCTCTCAAGCAATGTATCTTTTACCGCAAAACCGCAAGGGTTAGCGTGCTTGATGATAGCCACTGCTGGAGCATCATCAAAGCTAGTTGCAAGCATCAATGCACCATTTATATCGGTCATATTATTAAAACTTGCCTCGCCTTTTAGGGCTCTAAAGTTGTTTGTGAAGAAATAATCAAACTCATAAAGTGCGCCTTTTTGATGTGGATTTTCGCCGTATCTCGTGTTAAAAACCTTGCTTCCAACGATAAATCTAGCATCACCAAAACCGCCATTAAATCTATCATTCATATAGTTTGCGATCATGCTATCATAAGCTGCTGTGTGCTCGAATGCCTTTATCATCAGCGATCTTCTAAACTCAAAATCATCGCTTTTCTCTTTTAGGCGCTTTAAAATTTCGTCATAATCAAGCACGCTTGTAACTATAAGCACGTCTTTAAAATTTTTAGCAGCACTTCTTACCATGGCTGGGCCACCGATGTCGATATTTTCGATGATCTCAGCAAAGTCATCTGTCCTAATAGTAGTCTCTTTAAATGGATATAAATTTACACAAACTAGGTCTATGCCATCGATACCATGCTCTTTTGCCTGAGCCACGTGCGTAGCGTCGTCACGTTTGTGCAAGATGCCGCCATGTATCTTTGGATGAAGCGTCTTTACCCTGCCCTCAAACATCTCAGGTGACGCCGTAAATTCGCTAACCTCAGTAGCTTTGACGCCATTTTCTTTTAAAAGCTTAAATGTGCCACCAGTTGAAAGTATCTGCCAGCCAAGCTCTTCTAGCCCCTTTGCAAACTCTACAATGCCCTCTTTATCGCTAACGCTAAGCAATGCTCTCATTTTTTCTCCTTTATTAAATTTTTTATCTTTTTGTTAAACATATACCTTTTACTAGCAGAAGCTGCCCCATTTTTATATCTTTTGCGATATTCTTTATCGATAAGGCTTCTAGCGTAACCATAACATTTGCAGCTGCATCTATATAATAGTCTTTTCTCTCTACAAAGTTTTCACGCTTTTGACCAACAATATCAACGCTAAAGGCATAGCTTGAAATTTGATTGCCGTCAAAATATCTCGCATCTAATACGCTTAAATTTATAGGCTCCTCTTTCTCAAGCGCCTCGCATATCGGCTTTTTCGAGCTAAATTTCATCACCTTTATGCCGCGATCATACGAAAAGATATACTCACTAATTTCATTTAATTTTTTTGCTTGAACTGACATAATGTCGCTCTTGTTGCCATCTTTGTCGACAAATATTATGCTCACATTGCTGTCTTTAACATCATAGTTGCTGATGACTAATCTTTGATCTTGATAAAGCTCACTTTGCGTAAGCTTAAATTTTATCTCTTTTCCATCGACATTTACCACTTTAAAATCATTACAAAAGCCAGCCACCGCTAGCAGCAAAATAATAAATTTCTTCATCTAAACTCCAAATTTCTCTTTTAATCGCCCATAAGCCTCGTTTATCTCCTGAAGCTTTTTAGTTGAACGCTCGATCACCTCTTTACTCTCTCCCCTGCCCATTAAAATGTCGGGATGATACTGCCTTACAAGCTCTTTATAACGAGCTTTTACCTCTTCAAGACTTGCATTTTTACTAAGCCCTAAAACCTCAAACGCATCTTTTTCTTGGATAGCTTCATCGGGATTTGTATCAAATCTTGAGCCATAAAAGCTATCAAATTTAAAGATGATCTCATCAAGCGTTTCTTTATCAATGCCAAATCCATAAGCGATATTTCTTATAACATCTTGCTCACTTTTGTTAAATTCTCCATCGATGTAGGCTAAATTTAGAAAAAATGTGAGCCTAGCGACGCATATATCGTAGTTTAGATTAAAAGCACTCTTGTAGTTTCTAGCGGTTTCGTAGGCGTTATCTACATTTTCTTTTTGGCTCTTATAAACCTCTTTTAGATACTCACGCACACCGCTAACGCCACTAACTTTTTTACTTAGATCATCAAGCACCTGACTAATGAGCCTAGCTTCTAACTCACCTACTCTACCGTCACTCTTAGCCACTTTTGCCAAGAGTGAGACTAAAAATTTAGCCTCATTTACGTTTGCTTGTTTTCTACGGTTATTGCTTAACTGTACCTTTAGCAGCAAAAATATAGCACCGCCTAGTATCAATAAAAATAAGACACCAGACATGTTACCACAAGTGATAGATAGTATTTTTTATTTTGCCATTTACTAGCTCGTTTTTACGCCAAGAGCTCTCGTCGTTCATGACATTCCAGCGACGCTCCTCAGGGCGATAAAACCAGTCTTTATCGATCTGATAGTAAATTTGCTTGCCATTTGTTTCAATGATATTTGCGATATTGTTATCGTGGTAACTGTTTTCATCATAGTCAGTAAAAGCCCGCTGTCCCATCTCAGAGTAAAGTAGCGTTAGCTCCTGAAGCATTTCATTTAGATCATCATCCATCTTTTTTACATGAAGGCCGATCTCGTGTGCCTCTCTAAAGAGGATTGGATATTCATGAGCCGGGTAGTCACCATTTAGTCTTTCAGAAATTTCTGCGATCTTTTTATCGTCCTCGATGTGATACCTAAGAAGCTCGGTGCAAATCTTAAGCGATAGCGAGCTAGCACGGTCAACCGCACCAAAGACTAGCGGATGAATATACTCATAAAGTGAGTTATAAGGGTTTGTGTCGTTTGGCCTATCTTTATCTTGCTCTTTCCAAAGCTTAACCACACGACTAAGTTCATCCATCGAAACGCTCACAAGCTCATTACCTTTGTTTGTTGGACTAAGCTCGTGTTTGAGCGAGGTATCGACAGGCGTTAGATAGGCAAGTGGCCCCATGACGATCTCATTTGCGCCAAGTGCCATCATGGTAGCAGCCGAGGCGCAGTTTGCAGGTATTAGGGCTATTAAATTTTTGCAGTAATTTCTAAGTGTAGTGATAATCCTAAGAGCGGCAATACCACTTCCGCCGTCACTTTTTATAAAAAGATAAGCAGTATCTATCTTTTTACTCTTTAAAATTTCATACATAGCACTTGCATCGTTGCCGCAAACGCTACCAGCGTTTGAATTATAGTAAGTTATCAAGGTAGCGTTTAGTCTTTTTTCGATTGATTTTATTAAATTTTGTGTCTTACTAAAAAGCACTGGCGGTTTTGCTACGCCTCGCTTTTCAACTTGTTCTGCTTCCTTTTGCTCATTTTCAGCCTCAGCGACCTTGCCCTTTTTCAAAGCCATTTCTTAATCCTCTTTTCTAACGATTTTTGCAAACCCATTTAGATAAATTTCTCTTATCTCATCCACGCTCTCATCGATATCATTTAGTTTAAATCTCTTACCACCACTAACGCCAATTTTTTCAAATTTTACGCCAAATTTAGCAGCAAGCGCTTCAAATTTAGCCTCGTCTTTTACTCCCACAACTGCTCTTGAAAAGCTCTCATCAAAGATAAAATTTGGCTCTTTAAATTTCGCCTCGCAGTTTACACCGATGTTTGATATGCTAGCCATTTTTGCTAGCGTAATAGCAAGGCCGCCTACGCCTACGCTATTTGCAAACTCTAAAATTTGCTCTTTATTTGCTTCGATCACTAGGTCCCAAAGAGCTCGCTCAGCTTTATAATCAACCTCTTTTAGCTTTCCGCCAACCACGTTAAATAGCGCCTTTGCGTAAAGTGAAGCAGCAAATTCCCCGCTTGTCTCGCCAAGCAAGTAAATCGCCCTGCCCTCGCTTAAAAATGTGCTTTTTAGGTTTAAATTTGCATCTTCATTTACGCCAACTGTAACAATGGCTGGTGTCGGATAGACGCTCACGCCGTCAGTGTCGTTATAAAGGCTCACGTTGCCACTAACAACTGGTGTATTTAGCTCACGGCAAGCCTCTTTTATGCCTTCACATCCCTCTTTGAATTGCCACATAACCTCTGGATTTTGCGGATTGCCGTAGTTTAGGCAGTCAGTAATTGCAAGTGGCACAGCACCACTCATCGCGACCTTTCTACCAGCTGCAGCGACAGCTCTTGCAGCACCAATTTTAGGATCAACGAAATTTGCTCTAGGATCGCACTGCGCAGCCATAGAGACGGCCTTTTTAGTGCCTTTTACTCTGATACTTGCAGCGCCTAAGTGACCTGGCTGTTTTATCGTATTTGTCTGGATATTTGCGTCGTATTGATCGTAGATGAAGCTTTTATTCAGCACTTCTGGCTCTTTTAAAAGCTTGAAAAATGCAGTTTTGTTATCAATATTGTTTGGAATTTTTAAATTTGCTATCTCATCAAGGTATTTTGGACGTGCGACTGGACGATCAAGCACCGGAGCTGCCTCGCTAAGTGGGCCGATAGGGATTTCGCCTGCAAGCTCACCGTGCCAGTAAAGCTGCATCACGCCGCTACTTGTGACCTCACCGATGATCTCAGCATCAAGGTCCCACTTTCTAAAAATTTCAAGCACCTTTTGCTCATAGCCTTTTTTGGCGCATATTAGCATACGCTCTTGAGACTCGCTTAGCATTAGCTCATAAGGCGTCATACCAACTTCGCGCATCGGCACGCGCTCTAAATACATCTTCATACCGCTACCACTTCTGCCAGCCATCTCAAAGCTAGAGCTTGTAAGTCCTGCTGCGCCCATGTCTTGGATGCCGATGATGTAGTCTTTTTTAAAAAGCTCCAAGCAAGCTTCCATGAGCAGTTTCTCAGCAAATGGGTCGCCTACTTGCACCGTTGGGCGAAGTGATTTATTTTCGTCGTTAAAGCTATCGCTAGCCATCACAGCGCCGCCAAGTCCGTCCCTGCCAGTCTTTGAACCCACGTAAATGACTGGATTGCCCACACCTTCAGCCTTGCCGTAGAAAATTTCATCACTTTTGCAAAGTCCAAGCGCGAAGGCGTTGATTAGGATGTTGCCATTAAAGCTAGGATCAAATGTAGTCTCGCCGCCTATCGTTGGGATACCCATGCAGTTGCCGTAGTGACCGATGCCAGCGACGCTTCCTTTTAGTAGATATCTATGCTTTTTGGCTAGCTCGTCATCGCCTCTTATCTCACCAAAACGAAGCGAGTTCATGTTCGCAACAACTCTTGCGCCCATCGTAAAAACATCTCTTAAAATTCCACCAACGCCGGTTGCAGCGCCTTGAAACGGCTCGATAAAGCTTGGATGGTTGTGACTCTCCATCTTAAACACAGCTGCGATCCCGTCACCAACGTCGATGACGCCGGCATTTTCACCAGGCCCTTGTATGACCCAAGGAGCTTTTGTCGGAAAGCCATTTAGGTATTTTTTACTTGATTTATAGCTGCAGTGCTCGCTCCACATCGCTGAAAATATGCCAAGCTCGAGCAAATTTGGCTCTCTGCCTAGGATCTTTAGGATCTCCTCATACTCTTGATCGCTGATTTTGTGCGCTTCTACGGTAGTTTTGTCCATTTTTAGCCTTTAAAAAATTTTGGTTGATTTTACTTAAATTCGCATAAAAACTTGATAAACCAAAGGGACGAAAACGAGACAAATTTGACAAATAAAACAAGAGCCTAAATTTCATACGGCAAGCTAAAAATATTCTGTTTGTAGTTATTGATTCGGCTCTAAATTTAACCGAAAATCAGCATTTTTGCGACGCTGGTCTTGGCGAGCGGCTCAAATTTTAGACAAACGCCAAATTTGAAGTAGCTGTGGAAATTAAAATTTAAGTATATTAGTACCCTAAATTTGACGTAAGTAAGTCGGATGCTACGCCAAATTCGGCGGGCGATTACCCGCCGCAAACGACTACTTGCTTGGCATACCATAGTAGTAAAGTATGTTTAGCAGGATGCGTCCTTGCTTTTTGAGGTCTTGATCGATGACGTCTTGTTTAAATTTCGCGGAGGTCGCCTGCTCTTTAGCTTCGGCTAGCTTACTACTCGGTAGGTTAAATTTAAAGTCCAAATTTTTTATCTCAAAGCCCTTATTACCGACTATCTTCGCGTCGATCACGGTAGCAAAAAACTCGTCAGACGCGCCCACATAGTAGTTCGTCACGCTTCTAGCGCTTATAGGTTCGCCGCTAAAAAACGCCTTGCAAACGGGAGATTTTTGCGCGCTATAAACCACGCTCTCAAGGATCCCGCCGCCAAATTCGTAAAATTTAAATTTCTTTGAGTTTTGTAGCTTTTTTATCTCGTCTTTATCGCTCAAATCTACATTTCTACCACTATCTAGATCAATCACTATCAGGGTTTTTACGCCGTCGCCGCTTGCATAAACCCAGCCTAGATTTTGGCTCGCCGAGTCGCTCTTGCCAGGCGATTTCACCTCGGCCCCACCCTTATAGTCGCCGAATTTTTCCTCTTTTTTGCCGCCGCTCATCTCGTAGACTGTAGTCTCGGTTATAAATCCGATCTGCTGTATGCTAGCGTCGTTTTCCATATATGTACGCCACGCTCTCTCGCCGCCCATCTCGCCTGTAATGGCCGCGCAACCGCTAAACGCCAATACCGCAATAGCCGCTAGAAATAATTTTTTCATCTCGCGCTCGCGTTTAAATTTGATAAAAGCGATCAGTTTTTAGGCCCGGCGCACACGATGTTTGATAGGATTTGCTCCTGTTTTTTAGCGTCGGCGTCTATGACTTTGCTTCTAAAATCCGCCGAGCGAGCTCGCGTTTGCGTACTAGCAAGCTTGCCGTCGCTAACGAAAAATTTAAAGTCTAGATTTTTGATCTCGGCGCTTTTGCCTTTTTTCACTCCGATATCCATCAGGGTCGCGAAAAATTCGCTATTGTCGACGCTTTCTTTATCGTAATAATTAGTCACCGCATGAGCTTTTACCGTCTTGTCCGCCGCAAAACTCTCGCACACGGCGCCCGAGTCCGCGCTAAAAACTACGCTCTCTAATATGCCGCCGCCAAACTGATAAAATTTGACCGTTTTTGCCTTTTTTAGGGCTTCATGCTCGGCTTTATCGCGCATATTTACGTAGCGATAGCCGAATTTTTCCTTGTCATCAAGCTCAAGTACCGTAAACGAAAGCCCGTTTAGCGCATACATATCGCCCAGTTTCAGCGCCACATCGGCCCTTTTTACGATCGCCATACCGATGACGTCGCCGTCTTTTAGCGCGTAAGTTTTGCTTAAATTTTCCGAGTAAAACGCGATATTGCCGAGGTTGCCGTCGTTTTCAAAATACTTACTCCACTTTGGTTCGGATGAGGCCGCACCCGTTAGATTATCTTGCAAAGGCGCGCAACCGCTAAATAACGCCGCCAAAGCGACGACTGATAGAATTTTTTCATTGTTTTCTCCTTTAAGATAAATTCGCTCACTTGCCCAGGCAAAAGCTGCTAAACATTTCGTCTAAAATTTCACTTCTCTCAAATGGTTTCGTAATACTTGCAAGTGCTTTTATCGCACTATTTAGCTCATAAGCAAAAATTTCTAGCTCCTCTTCGCTGAGTCTCAAAAAGGCTCTTTTTAAAGCCTCACTCGCCTCTTTACAGCTTAAAATTTGGCGGTTTGAGCTTAGCATGATCTCGTCGGTATCTTGTGTCTTGAGGTAGCCCTCAAGCTCTTTTAAAACTACGCTTGTATCGGTTTTTGCTGAAATTTTGATAGCGCCATCTAGCTTGGTGTCAAATTTAAAAGATAAATCACTTTTATTTAATATAAAAAAAGCCTTTTTATTTGAGTCTAAAACGAGTCTAATTATCTCTTTGTCTTGCTCATCACTTGGATTTGAGCCATCAAAGACAGCCAGGATGATGTCAGCTTCATTTATAGCTGAAATTGAGTAGTTTATGCCGATTTGCTCGATCCTTCCAGCATCTTTTCTGATGCCAGCGGTATCTATTATGCGAACTAGATGTGAGCCGATCTTGAAATTTTCTTCTATCCTATCTCTGGTCGTGCCCGCCTCGTCGCTAACGATCGCCCTCTCGTATGCCAAAAACGAGTTTAAAATGGAGCTTTTGCCAACATTTGGCTTACCAACGATAGCGATCTTAAAGCCATCAATCAGCCCTCTTCTTTGCTCGCTAAGAGTTGCTATGCGCTCTAGCTTCTCGCTATTTTTTAAAAGCATCTGCTTGGTCTGCTCTAGTAAATTTGCAGGCAAATCATCATCAGCATAATCAATCATCGTCTCAACAAAGGCAAGAGTTTTGACCACTTCGCCCCTGATCTCGCCTACAAATTTACTAAGATCGCCTTGCATCTGGCGGGTCAAAATTTTAGCAGCGATCTCGCTTTTTGAAGTGATGAGCCCTTGCATAGCCTCAGCCTTAGCTAGATCCATCTTGCCATTTAAAAATGCTCGCTTGCTAAACTCGCCTGGCATAGCAAGCCTAGCACCAGCCTTTATTAACTCGTTTAAAATTCTCTCGCTCACCATCACGCCACCATGAGTTTGAAATTCGACGATATCCTCGCCTGTAAAGCTTGCTGGGGCTTTAAAATATATAACGATGCCCTCGTCTAAAATTTCATCATCAAGGGAGTAGATTTTGGCTAGTTTTGCGTATCTTGGCTCTAAATTTGAAAGTTTAAGGAGTTTTAAAGAGATAGCTAGGGCGTCCTTGCCGCTAGACCTTACGATAGAAACTGAGCCAATGCCATAAGCTGTGGCAAGGGCTGCGATAGTTTCACTCATTTTTTGAAAAAGTCATTTACGACGACAAATTTGCCGTCATTGCCGCTTTTTATGCCGACATATTTATCTGGGAACTTCTCGCGAAGCTTCTCAAGCGCGATCTTGACCAAAACCCCATCAAGTGGCTTTGTTTGAGCTCTGCCACTATTTTGCACACGCTCAATCACGCCATTTAGATATTGATCCATCATCGCTTCTTGATTTTGCAAAAATTGCGCGATTTCAAGGCGGATAGCAAGGTTGTATTTTGAGTTTAGCCAGTTATAAAGCATGTAAGATATCGCTTTATATCTATAACCTTCTTTACCTATAAGTAGAGCCGCATCAGCTCCATCAAGCTCTATAAGCACCGTTTCATCGTCAAATTTGCTAACTTCAATTTTACTAATATCAAAACAACTTGCCTTAAAAAGACGGTTCATGCCCTCTTTGATCTCAGGTAAAATTTTATCAAAGTCGATTGTTGCTTTTTCTTTTTTATTATTTGGCAAAGCTTGAGTCGCGCTCTCTTCATCAGTTTGGTTAAAATTTTCAATAATAGAATTATCTAAAATATTTTTAGGAGCATTTTTGCTAGCTTGTGGCTCCTTTATTTCTTTTGGATCGTCAAGTCTCTTTATCACATATCCTGGTTCAGCTTCTTCTTCACTCTTTTGAGCAAACGCATCTTTAGCTAGAGCTTCATTTTTTTCACTTAAATTTGACTTTTCATTTTTATGTTCTTTTTGCTCAAATTTAGTTTCGCTTTTTTCATCTCTATGTTTTTTAGGGCCTCGCTTTTTATCACTATGATCGTGTTTTTTAGCTTGCTTTTTATCTTCTTTTATAGCCTCGTTCTCATCATTTTTTTTAACAAAATTTTTATCATTTTTTGGCTTGTGTTGTGGTTTTGGCTGATTTTCTAAATTTGCTTCAATGATCGCACTTCTTTTAAAAAATCCAAAAAAACCACTACTTGGATGCTGTAAAACTTTTATATCAAGCTGAGTTACTGAGCAGTTAAGCTGCTCAGCTGCCTTTTGAAATGCCTCTTGAAGGGTATTTGCTTCTATTTTCATTAAGCCTTTACCTCCGCAGCTTTTTTATGTTTTTCAAAAAGTTTATTTACAAACACTTGCTGAACAACTGAGCAAACGTTATTTACAAACCAGTAAAGTGTAAGACCTGCTGGGAATGTCACGAAGAAAAATGTAAATATAAGAGGTAAAAATTTCATCACCTTTTCTTGCATAGGATCAGTAAATGTCGTTGGTGTAAGCTTTTGCTGCAAAAACATCGTAAGACCCATCAAAATAGGCAATACAAAATATGGATCCATTACTGAAAGATCGTGTATCCAAAGTATCCAAGGAGCGCCTTTTAGCTCGATCGCATTTAGTAAGACGCGGTAGATCGCAAAAAATACTGGAATTTGAAGTAAGATCGGCAAGCATCCACCCATTGGATTTGCGCCATGCTTTTTATAAAGTTCCATCATATGAACTTGCATCTTTTGCTTATCATCTTTATATTTTGTCTGAAGCTCTTTTACCTTTGGAGCAAGCTCTTTAAGCTTGTTCATGGATAACATACCCTTATATGTAAGTGGGAATAAAACTATCCTTATAACAAGTGTTAGCACAACTATAGCCCAACCCCAGTTGCCAATGTAGTTATGCAAGAAATTTAAAAATGCAAACATCGGTTTTGCTATAAATGTAAACCAACCATACTCAATAACATCATTTAGTCTCTCGTCCATTGAGCTTAAAATTTTATGCTCTTTTGGTCCAATATATGCACCTAATTTTAAATTATCATTTGCCTTTACAAAAAGAATAGGATTGTTGTTAGAATCTTTGTCTACGGCTACTTCAAATGGCTTTTCAAATGAGTAAAATAGAGTTGTATAGTATCTATCAGAGGCGGCTGCTATTGTGGTATTTGCATAGTTTTTAACCTCTTTGGCGTCACCATCTTCTATAATATTTAGGCTATCATCTGCATTTCTAAGCATAACGCCATGAACTGTGTAGCTATCTACTGCGATGTTTGGCCTAAAGCCAGGAGTGATGAAATAATCAACATTTTTGCTTAAATTTACTTCAACTTCATATCTGCCATTTGGGTAAAATTTGATATTTTTTGTGACTGTAACTCCATCTAATTTTTGAGTAAGTTTTATGGTTTTAGGCTCGCTGCTAGCATCTATCTCGCTAGCGTCACTACTATATGCAACCTTAAAAGCATCGGCATTTAGCATACTATCGTTAAATCTAAGCTCAAGGGGCAATGGATTTTGCGAAACAAGCTCGATTTTGTTACCATCTTCAGTTTTGTATTTCTCTTCAGTTAAGTAGAATTTTGAAATTCTTCCTAGTTTATCTATCTTTGCTTCGTAGCTTTGACCTTTGATAGTAGCGATTATCTCATTTGAAGCCAAATTTTCATTTGATTTTGGTGTATTTTGATTTATATTTGGAGCTTTATTTTGATCTATAGATTGAGATTGAGACACTGTAGTTTGGTTTTGCTCAGGCATCACTCTTTTTGGCATAAAAAAATCATACACTATAAAAAAAACAATAGATAAAAGTGCTGCAAGAAGCAACCTTTTTTGCATAGACATCTGTTCCATTTTATTTTTTTTCCTTTAATTTATCTAATACTTTTACGACATAAAATTTACTATTCTGACAAGGGACAAACCAAAAATTTACATTTTTGGTATCACTTTTTTGAGATATAAAACATAAGTTAAATTTTTTGTAGATGATTGGGTAGTTGATACCGCCTTTAAAAAGCTGATTACATTTTAAAATTCGCATGAAGGTTGCAAAAAAAGCAGAAAAAAAACTATTTGTTTGAAATTCCCAAATCGCGTATTGTGAACAAGTCGGGTAATAGCGACAGCTTTTTGGTAGAAGTATGGAAATATATTTTTGATAAAAAGCGATAGCTTTAATCGCAATTTTTTTCATTTTAAACATCCCATTTTTTTTGTAGACCAACTTAAATTTTTACAAATTTTTTCAAATGAAATTTCTGTAATTCCATTTTTTGCGATCATAATATATGTGCCATCTTTTAATTCACTAGAAATATTAAAAAAAGCGGCTCTCAAAAGTCTTTTAGCTCTATTTCTAACTACCGCTTTTCCTACTTTTTTACTAGCAACTACTGCTATTTTTTTTTCATTTGTTGGTTTATAAAAAACAATGCAAGCATCACAATGCCACTTGCTAGCCTCTTTATAAACTTGAGAGAATTCTTTTGAGCCGCTTAACGACTCAAAACCAGCTAAGCAGCCAATCTTTTTCTACCTTTGGCACGTCTAGCGTTTATTACCTTTCGGCCATTTTTAGTTTTCATTCTTAAGCGAAAGCCGTGAGTGCGTTTTTTAGGGGTTTTATGAGGTTGATAAGTCCTTTTCATTTCTATCCTTAAAGTTAATATAAAAAGTGGGATTTTATCAAAGCAATACTTAAATTCCTTTGAATAACTTAGCTTAAAAAAGCCATAACTCAAACTTTAAGCAAATCAAGTTATAATCCAAAAATGAATTTTAATAAAGACAATAGGCTTTTAAAAAAATTATTTTTCTTAAAACTAATTGGTTATAAGTTTATTGATAAAAATTTTCTTAGTCTAAGCAATTATCATGATTACAACAATATTGATGAGCTAAACCGTGAGATAAAAAAATGTTCTCTTTGCTCTTTGCGAAATAGTTCAAAAGGCGTAACGGCTGGCATCGGCAATGAAAATAGCAAAATCATGTTTATATTATTTTATAAAAAAAATGATTCTTATGAAAATAACAGTAAAAATTTTTTAGAAAATGCCATAGAAAAAAGTTTAAATCTAGATATAAAAGAAATTTATATAAGTTCTCTACTTCGGTGTGAAATTTCACAAAATGATGATAAAAGTCCGATTTTAAGCCGTTCTATTGAGCTTTGTCGTCCTTATTTGTTTGAAGAGATTAGGCTGATAAAACCAAAGATAATCGTGACTTTAGGAGAGAAAGCCTTTATGCATTTATATCCAAATTTATTGCTAAAAGGCGGATTTGCAAGCATAAGAGGTAGTATTTTAAAAAATGAAAATAGCCTTATTTTACCAACGTTTTCGCCAGAGTGGATCAGCAAAAATCCTAGTTTTGAAAATATTTTTATAGATGATTTAAGAAAGATCAAAGGAGTGATATGAGAAAAATTTTACTTTTTTTAGCCATTTTTTCGACTATTTTTGCATCACAAGATGAGATAAATTTTGAGAGTAATATTACAAAAAACCAAAGTCTATCAAGTATACCTCCAGCAAAGATTACTTATATAAATTTAGAACCAGAATTTTGTGATAATGCCTGCTTAAATGAGCTTATTAAGTCTGATTTACTGGCTAGTTTTATGGCAAGATTTGAGCCAGCAAAAATAGACGATAACGCTCTTTTGGAGCTTTATATCTCTCTTGGTGGTGAAGCTATTTTAAAAGTTAATAAAAGCGGCAAAATCGCTGTAATCATCCCACAAAAGATTATAAAATCTTATGCAAATGTTGTATCAAATGCGGTCTTAAGCTATGTCTTAAAGCAAGACGCAGATATCGAGATCAAATTTATAAATAGCAACGATGAAAGCCCACAAAGTCTTACAAATGCTATGCAAACGGCTAGAGCCCAAGGCTTTAATTATTTTATCGCAGCCCTTACATCAAATGGCACGAACATTATAAATTCGCTAGTTCTATCAAATGAGCTTATCTACATTCCAAGCGTTCATAGCTCTTTTATCATAAATCCAAAACCAAATTTGATCTTTGGTGGCATTGATTATAAAGACCAAATTTCAGCTTTGCTAGCTTACTCGAACGAAAAAATAGTTGCATTTGATGATGGTAGTTCATTAGGGCAAAAGCTAAATGAATATGTCCGCATGCAAAGTAGCGATTATCATGAAGCCTCTATCGTAGGTAAAGATATAAATTTAAATGATACTTTAAGTAAAAAATCCAAATTTGATAATGCAAGTATGTTTTTAAACATCCCAATCGTCAAAGCTTCTCTTGTAGCAACGCAGATGAGAGGCTTTGAAATAAAGTCATACGCACTTTTAAGCACACAGATAAATTTTTTACCAAATATCTTTAATGCCATCGCGCAAAGAGATAGACAAAATCTTTTCATCGCAAACTCACTAAGTCCTGTTAACGACTTGTTTTTAGGACTTGGTGATCTTTTTGATGTAGATTTTAGATATTCACAAATCGGCTATTCAAGTGCTTTTGGCGCCGAGTATATATACACAAATTTTATAGATAAAAGCGCTGATAGAATTTTTACCGAAAGAGTTGAAAACTCTCAAGTCTTATATGGAGTTAAAATTTATAACGCAAAAGGCGACCACTTTGACGAAGCAAATCAAGAAATTTTGCTCGATCAAAATAGCTCAATGTAAAAGCACAAAGTGGCTAAAGTTAAATTTTTAATTTAGCCACGATCTAAAATTTAGAATTCTCCAAAAATTTCTTTATCTCGTCATTTATCTTAGCAAGCTTCTCTTCTTTCATAAAGGCTAACGTAATCGTCGCTCTAAAAAGTAGCTTTTCGGCATTTTTGTCATCAAATTTATAAATTTCTTGCTCCAAAACAAGACTAGCTTTTTTAAGCTCTAAAATTTTGGTTCTAACAAATACTTCATCGCCAAGCACAGCAGAAGCTATAAATTTAGCCTCCAGCGACGAAACTACAAAGTATCCGCCCTCTTTTGTGAAGTTTAATCCAGCCTGAAAAAATGCTTCACTTCTGGCTCGCTCACAAAATTTAATATAGTTTGTATGATAGACTATGCCACCAGCATCGGTATCTTCGTAGTAAATTCGTATTTTCATATTTTTCCTTTAAATTTAAAATGCAAAGCTCTCGTTTACTATAATTTTGGCTTACTTTAATCATAGCTTAGGTTACTAGAGTTTGCTTGCCAGGCAGATATTTAAGCCATGCAAATACTAATTGCTTTAGCCTTAGATTTTGTTTCTAGCAATCAAATATGCAGTTTTATTAATTTTTTTGTTATTTTATTTAAAAATTATCACCAAATGATGTAGTTGCTAGGTTGTTCTTCAAAAATGATTTTAAACAGCTAGGGGTAATGGCATAAGTAGTCAAAGTCAAAATTCCAGTATCAATTTCAAAAGATATCTTACATTTGTACCTATTAGTTAAAAGTTTTTGATTTCTAGCACCCACCTCTTCTTTCAGCTTTTTTAAAAAATCTATAAAGAACTTAAATTCAAATTTACCTCTAAAACTATGAGAGGGATTGGTCTGAAGTAATATAATTTTTTTTTCTTCTATATTCTCAATTGATATTTTAGTCGAATTTGGAAACAACTCTTTTTCTAAAATATCTATATTCTCTAAATCATCAAAAATATTAGCTTTTATTCTTAAGTCTTTATTAAACATACTATTAGTATTAAAATATTTTCTTAGGGCATCATTAATATTAAGTCTAGCGTCTATTTTTGTTTTCATCCTAATATCATGTTGACATGCCAGCCATGCATTTAAAAACAGTAGTTTATTATGAAAAGTTTTTAAGGCATCCTCATATAAGTTAATTACCTTTTCAACATCTTCATTATTGTTCATATTAAATTCATCCAGTAAAATTCTGGTTAGTGTTTCTTTGGAAGAATAAAAATTTTCTATTGAATAGAAAGGTGTTACATATAATGTATTATTGGTTTTATCATCAGAATAATCCTTATCTACAAAGAATAATACATTTGCCGCATTATACTCTGTTCTATTTTTTATTAACTCCCGAGCCTTAACAACCTTGTCTTTTCCACCACATGTAAAATATTTGCATTTTTTATAGTAAGCAAATTCAATTCTTGCGCCATAATATTTTTTATCCTCATCTCCTTCAAAAAAACAATAAACCGAATCTTGATTATTTTTTACATAGGCCATTACAAAATTAATGTACGCAGCATGCCCAGATTCAGTTGAATCCTTCATTATTTCAAGCAAAGAATTATTCATTGCACTCATTCATATACATATCAATACCAACAGCAAATTTTTCTAATTCATTGTCAAAAATAAAAGGTGAATGGGTTACTGCTAATAAAAATTTACATTTACCTGATTCAATAATATCAGGTAATAACCTTTTTTGCCAAGGTAAAGAAAGTGAAAGCTCTGGCTCATCAAATAATACGATTAAAATTTCATTTTTTTCTAAATAAATTTTTGAAAAAATTGAAACTATCTGTTTTTCTCCAGACGATAATTTATCTATTTCAACCTTTTCTTCCGTATTCTTTCTGCATATATATAAATCTACCAAACTTTCATCATATACAACCTCTTTATCAAATAAGTACTGATTACAAACATCTCTAAATTTTTTCATTTTATCATCAAGATGCTTATGAGCATTATATATATCAATGAGTTTAAAAATAAAAAAAACCAAATCACTTTTATTGCTTAATTCAGTTTTTTTATCTAATAAATTCAGTATTGACTCTTTGTCTTTTTTGGATATATTATCTCCTACTCTATGTAAAATAATCCTAATTGTATTCTTATCTAACGATTCAATTTTATTGAAGTCGTTGCTTGTTGTATGCAAAAAGTGAGATAACATCTGTCCAGTTAGCTTAGAAAAACCAGTAATTGTTGACCTTTCAATTTCCTGTTTTATACTTTTAATTTTTTGCTTGACATCATTCATTCCAAAATGTATCAATGTCTCCTCGTCATCCAATTCATCGGCTAATTCCACATTATATGATTCTGTATAATAACTACGGGTGTCACGACGGCGCATACCTCTTTCCTCGAATACTCCAAGATTTTTCAAATCCTCCTCAACTCTTCTATACGTTGGTAAATATAATATTGAAAATTTTAATTCTTGTCTAATATTATCCATTTTATCAAAAACCTCAAAATTCGGTCTTTCCGTAATAAAACGAAAAATTTCAATTGCCATGAATCTATCGGGAGCAAACTGTCTAATTTTATTGTCTTTAACGTAATTTAGTATTTTTTTTTCAGCATCTTTATTAAAATCATCAAATTCGGATAAATCTAACTTTTCTAACATGGGAACAATGCTACTTGGCAATCTTCTATTATCATTATCTAAGTAATTTATATAATCATCTAGATTAGACTTTGAAAATTGAATATGTCGTTTATTTGTAAAAAATAACTCTATTGACTCGAATTCTATTTTTGATAGCTTAATATACTTACCGTTTAATAAATAATATAACGAATTTAAAACTGTTGTTTTTCCAAAACCATTTTCACCGATCAATATTTTTATGTTATCTTCAAAATTAATCTCAACATTTCTAAAACCAAAAAGCCCATTTATTTTAAATTGTTTAATCATTTATTTCTCCATATTAATTCTAGTTATTGCAGGAATAAAATTTATTTATTCCTAAAACATAAACATAGCTTATGTATATAAGCAAAAGTTCCAAAATATCGTAAATTTATACTGTATTTTAACTTTATAGAATGAGTGCGCTTAATCAAACATAACTTCCAATTATTATATTTTAAATTAATTCTTGGTATATTATTTTAGATATTCAATTTTATCACAAAGCCTTTGAATATATCTTGAAATATATCTTATCTTATAAAAAATAAAAAATTATTAAAAATATACAATATAATATTTTTTGACTCAACGAAACTTAATACCAATATAAGGAGTATTAAATTAAAGAGAACTTTTATTTTTATAATGATTTTTAAAAATACTTCACTATGCTTTTTACTTTAATCATAATTGTTTTTAATAATTCTATTTTTAGCTTTTATTGTTATCTTGCATCGCTAGATCGCACTTGGCGCCTCTAGTTATCATCAGCGACTGATCGTAAAATAAAATAAGCACCACCGAAACGCCCACGCCAAGCGCTAGCGAGACCGTCGTAGTCGTGATCGCGTTATCGAAAAATATAATTAGGTATTCGTTTTTCTTAGCGATATCAGGCTCGTTTAGAAACGAAAATAGCGCCAAAATTCCCTTATACGCGTAGACTCCCGGCACCATCGGCAAAAGCGCGGGAAAAGCGATGATCTCGGCGGGCACTTTGAGCCGTTTGGCAAAGAGCATACCTAAAATTCCGCTTAAAAAAGAGACGATGAGGGTGGCGACGCTGATGTTAAAAAATCCCATCTGCATGATCCAAAAGCGGCTGGCGTGCGCAAATGCCGCAAGCAGCGCGCAAAATGCGAGAGTCCTTTTAGGCGGAGAGCTAGCATAGGCAAAGCCAAGCCCCGCCACCGCGGCAAAAGCGCCGTCTATGAGCGTCGCGGTCAAAAGATCAAACATGTAAAATCTCCGCGCTACTAAGCGAGAGCGTGATATAAACGCCCACTGCTATGCAAAGTATCAAGATACCCGTACTCACGGCTCTGCTGATGCCCACTAGCGTGTTGTCGTTTATGATATCAAAGACCGAGTTTATGAGAAAAACGCCCGGCATCAAAAAGAGTATCGACGAGCCGATCGCTACGTCGCTAGTGTGTGTAAAGCCATAAAATACGCCAAGATAGGCGATAAAAGAGACCACAAACGAGACTAGGACGTACTGGATTTTTAAATTTACGCTCATTTTAGCAAGCGCAAATCTAAGGCTATAACCCACGAGCGTCGCGAAAAATACGCAAGCTACCGAGCCAGCATCGCCGCCAAAAAGCTTGCAAAACGCCGCATTTGCAAGGCTTATTAAAATAAGCGAGCTTGTAAATTTATGCGCACCGATGCGTATGACGCCCTCAAACTGCTCTTTGGCCTCGTCTAAACTCAAATTTTCATCCAAAATCCGCCAGCTAAGCGACGAAAGCTCGGAAATGCGGTTAAAGCTCACATGACCAAACGGGATCTTTTTTACGTAGGTTCGGCGCAGGGAGTTGTCGGCCGAATCCATGACGCTAATGGTAAAATACTTCACGAAAATCGTCACGCTAATGTCGTAGCCGTAGTGTTTAGCTATGCGGTCTACGCACTTTTCTACACGCGCTGTGTAGGTGCCAGCACTCACCATCGCACTCGTGTATTCGGCTAGAAAATTTGTTAAGACTTGAATATCAGGCTTTGCGTTCATTTTGGCTAATCTTAAATTTCACAAAAAATAAAATAATTTGTAAAACAAGCATGATTTTCATCACATATTCACTCGCACTATGCATTTTGGCAAATTCAGCCGTCTGTGTCGCATCAACACCCAAATTTTGAGCGTAAACTATAAAAGGCGTAAAGAAAAATACAAAGCTTAAAGCTAAGGCTAAATTTAAAAAAGCAAGCATTAACATGCTAAATTTTAGTGAAAAAATAAGCTTTTTTCTAAGATCAAATAGCTCGCTAATTATTACAACTATGCTTATAAAAAGCAAAATATAATTAAATTTCAAAAATATCTTTGTCATCATTTGACCGCTCATAAAATGCGTAAGTACGCCATCTCCTATGATGCTTTGTGGGAAAAATATGACTGGCGCCACCAAAATACCAAGCGTTAGCTCAGCTCCTATAAGTACTGCCAAAAGCAAAAAATAAACTCCTCTCAAATTCTCTCCTTTATATTTTTAACTTCGCGCAAAAGCCTCTATCAAAGCCAGCCAAATCTTTGTAAAAACTATATTCAAAACCATTAGCCTCTAAGAATTTTTGCATACTTACTTTTTGATCGTACCCCATCTCACAAGCAATGTTTTTGATATTACGATCTTTGGCTATGAGAATAATATCTTTTAAGATTTCATCTCCTACTTCGCCTCCAAAGAGTGCACTTTCTGGCTCATTTAGTACAAATTTACTAAGTTTATAGCCTCTTGCAATATATGGCGGATTTGAAACCAAAATATCAATATCTTCTAAAATTTCATCCACATAAGAGCAGTTTAAAAATTTGATCCTCCCACCTACATCAAATTTATCTGCATTTTTTCTAGCAAGCATCAAAGCTTTTTCATTGATGTCTGTTGCTACGATATTTGCCTTTGTTTTTAGAGCTAGCATGATACTAATAATGCCGCTTCCTGTGCCTATTTCTGCGATCTTTGGTTCATTATATTCATGTGAAATTTCTATTACTTTATCCACTAAAATTTCTGTTTCAGGTCTTGGGATCAGCACTCCGCTTTCCACGTAAAAATCAAGCCCATAAAAGCTAGCTTTACCAGTTATATATTCAAGAGGCTCGTAGTTTTCATACCTTTTAACTTGAGCGAAATAGCCGCTCTCATCAAATTCATTTTTTTGATTTAAAAATATCCATTCAATGCTTACATCAAGATAATTCATAAGCAAAATTTTAGCCACTCTGCTTGGATTTTGGCAAAGTGAGCTTAGCCTTAAACTAGCCTCTTTAAGAGCCTCTTCAATTTTCATTTTCCAGCTCGTTTATACGCTCAAAAAGGCTTGGGTGCGAATGATAGACGAACGCATAGATCGGATGAGCCTTCGGGAAGGCCTTGTTTTCGGAGCCTAGTTTTTTTAGCGCGCTTATCATGTCGGTTTTGTTTGAGACGTCGCCCGCAAATTTATCGGCGCCAAATTCGTTTGCGCGGCTAAAATACGAGCTCACCGGCGAAAATAAAAATCCGAAAATCGGTGAGAAAAGCAGCAAAAACACGATCATTCCGCCACCTCCGCTATGAAGTCCAAGTGCTTGATACGCCGCGTCTGAGATATTGCCGAACATCAAAAACATCGCAAAAAACATAACCGCGCTTAGAGCAATCATTTTTAGGATATCTTTGTGCTTAAAGTGTCCAAGCTCATGCCCCAAAACGGCGATTATCTCCTCTAGGCTTAGTTTTTTAACGAGCGTGTCGAAAAGCACCACGCGTTTAGTCGCGCCAAGACCGCCGAAATACGCGTTTAGGCGGTTATCGCGCTTGCCGGTGTCTATCGTATAAACGCCGCTACTTTTAAACCCGCACTGCACTAAAAGCCCTTCTATACGGCTTTTTAGCTCGCCCTCTTCTAGCGGCTGCATTTTGTTAAAGATAGGCGCGATGAGCGTCGGGTAAATTAAATTTATCACGAGCGCGACGGCAAAGCTAAGCAAAAACGCCCAAAACCACCAAAAATCGCCCAAAAATCTAATGCAAAGCAGCACCAGCCACACAAACAGCGTGCCGAAAACCAGCGTTAGCGCGAGCGTTTTAAGTAGATCGAGCGCGAAAATTTTGGGCGTTACGTTTGAAAAGCCGAGCCTTTTATCTTTGACGAAGGTTTCGTAGATATTTAGCGGTAGTTCTAGCAGCGACGAAACGAGCAAAAATACCATAACCATAAAGACGTTATCGCCTATATCTCCCGTTTTATAGGCATGCCCCGATATCGCGCCAAGCCCCCAGCACGCCCACATCATAAATATCGTTGCGTGATAAAACAAGCTCGCTATCTCAAATTTTTGATTCGTTATCGCGGCTGCGGCGGCTGATTCGTACTCGCCCTGCTCTAGCACGACGGCGGGCCTTTTCGCCTCCGAGCGGATAAAGTTTATCTGCAAAATCGCCAAAATCGCCTTTGCGGCAACGTAAAAAAAGTAAATACCGAGTAAAAAATAAAACATATTTTTACGCCCTATTTCAAAAAATTATCGTAAAACGAGCTGATAAAAAGCACCAAAATGATAAACGGCACGACAAATTTTATATACCAAAACCAGACATTTATTAATTTTGCATGTTTTTCACTACCTTGCAAAATTTCTTTTTTTGCATCATCTTTTAGCACCCAACCTACGAATATTGCACACCCAAATGAAGTAAATACAAAAAATATCGTTGCGCTTATTGCATCATATGCATCAAAAATATTCTTACCAAAAATGCTTACGTGACTTAGTATGTTTGTAGCCATCAGCGAAGGTAAATTTCCTAAAATAAATATGCCTCCAAGAACTAAAAATATTGCCTTTTTGCGTTTTATCTTAAATTTTTCTTGAAGTGTCGTGATTATTACTTCATATATTGGTAGCGATGTCGTAAGCGCAGCGATCATTAATAGTGCAAAAAACGCCACCGCAAAAAATCCGCCAAAAGGCATATGCGAAAAAACGATTGGTAGCGATTTAAACACCAAACTTGGGCCACTATCTGGCGATACGCCGTAGCTAAAAAGAGAAGGAAAAATCATAAATCCTGCAAGCACGGCAATTACTGTATTTAAAATGCCTGTAATGATAGAAATTTTAACCAAACCCTCATCCTTTTTCACAAAGCTAGAAAGCGTGATCATCACACCAAAACCAAGCGAGAGCGCAAAAAATACCTGCCCCAAAACATCAACGAAAAGCTTTAAGTTTATCTTTGAGAAATTAGGCGTTAAGTAAAATTTTACGCCCTCTATTGCACCATCTAGCGTGATATTTTTAGCGATCATAATAAGCATTAAAATAAAAAGTAGTGGCATTAAAAATTTCGCTGATCGCTCGATACCGCCGACCGCACCCTGCACCAAAATAGCGTAATTAACCAGCACAAAAACAAGCGTCGCAAAGCTTATGGCAAGTGGATTGCTTACGATATTTTGCTCATAAAATGTACTTGTCTCCTCAAAACTAACCACATGCGAGAGATCAAGTAAACCAAATGAAATTTGGGCGATGTAGTTTAGCACCCAGCCACCAATAACCATGTAGTAAGCCATGATACCAAATGCGCCAACAAGCCCCATCCAGCCAACGATCTGCCACTTTTTGCTGATCTTTTTGCCATTTATCGATCCACCAAAAGCATCCACGGCGTTGCATTTTAGGCGTCTGCCGATCGCGTTTTCGGCTAAAATCATCGGTATGCCGATCACGATCATAGCGATGCAAAACACGAGTACATAGGCACCGCCGCCGTTTTGCCCGACTAAATACGGAAAACGCCACGTCGCACCAAAGCCAACCGTAGCTCCTGCAACAGCTAAAATGTATGTGAGCCTTGAACTCCAAGATTTTCTATCCATCTTTTTGCCTTTGTGAAAAATAGGAATTATATAAAAAAATTGATTAAATTTTGCTAGCAACAAGCTGTGTTAGGATGCAAGCTCAGTTTTTTTGTTAATTTTAAGAATTTTTACGAATAATTTTTCTTTCACGTTTTGTTTTTATGGACAATTTTAGACAACTGCTTAAAAATAAATTTATTAGTGCAAAACACCAAATTCCACATATCCCTCTGTTGCAATGAATAATATCCAGCCCTCCTTGGGACTACAAAAATAGTGATGTTCTGGGATATTTTCAACTATAAATTTTAAAAAATCATAAAAATACTCGGGTGCAAATTTAACCTCTATATTTGTTAAGTTGTCGCCGATGTAGCTTATCTCGCCACTTAAAATTTTACTTTTGATGCTTGGATTTGAGCTGAGGAATTTTTTAATGTCTGCAAAATTTTTATATTCAGCCGTTTTGTAATCTTCTAAATTTTGCAAAACTGGCTTTGAGCCAATGAAGGTAAAATTTTGCTCTATAAATTTCGCCCCATCGTTACTCACGCACCACTTATTGCTAAAATTTGATAAAAAAGCGAGCATCTCATCGTCAGCTGAGATAAAATTTGAAATAGGATTTTTCTGGCTCATTTGCCTCCTTTTTTGTAAAATTTAGCAAACTGCCCACAATCCTTTAAAAATAGAGATTGCATAAAAAATTAATGATTAAATTTGAGATTGTGGATATTTTTTTATCGCTAATTCGCACACAAAACTGGTTCAGGTTTTAGCTTCACACTTGGAGCTGTTTTGCTAAAGTTTATGAGATCCTCTGTCGTTTGGATACTAAAAGGTAAGCGTGTAAGGCAGACTTTAAAAATTTCAGCTGCTGCTATCGCGTCATTTAGAGCTCTGTGATGGGTATTGTTTATGCCAAGAAGCTCTTTTAGCGAGCCAAGACCGTATTTTTGCGAAGCGATAGTGCGACGACTAAGATCGATGGTACAAAGCTTCCTATTTAGCAATATGCCAAGACCGATCTCATTTAGGCTATGAGAGATAAATCCGTAGTCAAAATTTACGTTGTGCGCGATAAAGACGCTAGTTCCAAGAAAAATTTTAAACCGCTCAAGTACATTTAGCAAATTTGGCGCACCGACTAAATCGCTAGCCTTTATGCCAGTTAGCTCGGTGATATTTTCAGGCACCATAGGAGCTGCTATAAAGCTTTCAAAACGCCCCATCTCAACGCCATTTTTCATTTTTATTGCGCCTATTTCGATGATCTGTCCACTCGTCGTACCGCCAGTCGTTTCGATATCAACCACGCAAAATTCCTGCTCGCTAATGTCTCGAAATCTCGTGCCAAGCTCGATCTCATTCTCTTCATTTCTAGTGATGTCAAGCCCAAGAGTTCGCCACATATCAAGGTCGCGCACGTCAATAATAGATGAAATTTCCTCGATATCGCCAAATCTTAAAATAAACTCATGATAGCTTAAATTTTGCCTAGCTAAAATTTCTATGCTATTTTCTAAACGCTGTTTTTTTGGTTTCAAAACTCAAGCTTTATGGCACGGATGGCTTGTTCGTAGGAATTTGATGAGAAGATGTAGTTACCAGCCACCAAGATATCAGCTCCGGCCTCCTCAAGATCAGGCGCATTTAGTCCGTTTACGCCGCCATCTACTTCGATCAGACACTTAGCGTTTTTTCGTTCTATCAGCTCTCGTAGCGCCCTTGTTTTTTTAAGCACGACTGGCATAAATTTCTGACCGCCAAAGCCAGGATTTACGCTCATCAAAAGCACCATATCGACTTCATCAATAATATGCTCGATCACACTAACTGGCGTATGCGGATTTAACACGATGCCAGGGCCAACGCCGTTTTTCCTGATGTGATCAATGAGCCTCATTGGGTGCTTCTCTTCTTCAATGTGAAAGGTTAGAAATTTTGGCTTTAGTGGCAAGAAAAGGTCGGCAAAAAACGAGTTATTTTCAACCATTAAATGTATATCAAGCGGCTTTGTGGCTGCTTTTGCAACAGCATTTACCACAACTGGTCCGATGGTTAAATTTGGCACAAAATGCCCATCCATAACATCAACATGCACCAGATCGCACCCAGCCTCGCAAATGGCTCTTATCTCAGCTGCCAAATTTCCAAAATCAGCCGATAAAATACTAGGCGCAACGTACATTTTTTCTCCTTATTTAGTTACAAATATAAAGCCAATTTCGTCATCTTTTGCATCTAGCCTATTCATGATGCCTACACTATTGTGATCGAAAAAAACATCATCGGATAAAATTTTAGGCAAGCTAACTTTTACTTTTATGCCTTTTTGCCAAAGATGAGTCAAAAATTTATCCGTAATGATACTAAAAATTTGAGAATATCCACTTAAATAATCATTTGAATCATTGCCTTCAGGCATAAAAATAGAGCAAATTTTGTCTAATTTATCTTTTTTTACTCCAAATAGCACTCTTGCGTAAATATCACCATAATACTGAACACAAATACGCAAGTAATCGCACTCATCCTCTATGTCAAGCGCACTAACTTTGGTATCAACACACAAAATTTCTTCTTCTGCTAATTGTGAGATAATTTTGCTCACAATTTGTGTCACATAAGATGAAATTTGAGCAACGCTCTTGTTGATATCTACTGGCTCTGCATCAAAGTCTCTTTTTTTAAGATAAAAAATAGTGTCGTCTTTGTAAAAGTCATTTAAATTTTTATAGATAAATATATTTGCATCTTTAAGGTATGTTACTAATTCGATAGATAAATTTGATTCGTTTATGCCACAAAGCGAAATAAATGCACCTGATCTTTTGCTAATGCTAGCAAGTTTGATTAGAAATTTTGCACCCCTTATATTTAAAGCGCCAGAAATATTTACCCATAAAATAAAAAATTTATATCCGATTTTTAGCATAATGTCATGAGCTGACATATCAAAATCTTCAATAAAATCTGAGTCCATAAAACTTTTTATGGCATAAACAACGACACCATCTTTTATAAAAGTATCTATCTGATTTTGTCTTAATCTCACATGATTTAGCTGCGACACTGCATAACTATATAAATTCTTTTTTTTATTAAACTCGGTTGCATCTCTAGCCTCAACCACATCAAATGAGCGATTTTTGAGATAATTGGCCAAATAGTGCTTATACTGCTCAGTTGAGTTATAAATGAAAACTTTGTCATTTGCGTTGTTTAGAAATTTATTTAAAAACAAGCTTGCGATATTTTCACTTTCAAACATCGAAATATTTAAAATATTTTTAACTGTTTTCATCATCAATTCATAAAAAATTTCATTGTAATCACAAATCGCAAATACTACGCCAAGCTTTTGCGCTTCTTCGCTTAAATTTTCAATTATTCTACCAAGCCAAATAGGACTAAAAAATGTAACATTTTTTAGTGAGAGCAGTATAGCGCTGATATCACGCGATGAAATTTGGTTTATATATTTTTCACTTAATTTTAATGGAACATTCTCTGCTTCCAAAAAACCAAAAGGCCTTATAATAGCCATAGAACCATTAAAAGTTAATTTCATTTTTGTAGAGCTTTTTTAATAAATATAATGGTTTGCATCTCTAGATAAATATTGATATCTAAAATTTTATCAACTCCAAAATCATAAAATTCAGGCCTGCTGGACTCATAAGAGAGCAAAATTTCAAAAAAGTAAAGCATCTCTTTATCAATCTTGCTTAATGATTGTTTATTCATATTCATTGCTTTTAAAAAAATATCCCAAAGATTAAAGCCATATTTTTTTTGCAAAATTTTATTATAGCTTACATCAGAATACGAAATAACATCTGACATATAAGATGGAAATTTCGAAAATAAATTCTCACACACTATAATACAGGCCATAGAATACGGAGCAAGCGATAAATAGTTATAGTGTTTTTCTTTAAAAGAATTTAATACCTTTAGCCAATCTGATAAAATTTTAGCATTAAGCTCGATCAAATCAATGATTTTAAAATTAAATACCTTATAAATTTTTGGGGATTTTAAAAATATAAAATAAGAAAGCACTATCGCTCTAAAAGTATCAATGCCAAGCATATTTGCTATTACTACCAAATCGTTGCCATCATAAGGAATATCAAATTTTACACGTTTAAAAATGGAGCTAAAATAAGTTTTAAAAGATGCTATATTTTGCAAAGTAGCAACTGCCTCAGTCACATTACCAGCTAATAAAAAGTGCTCGATCTTTTCAAAAAGAGTTGGCATCTGTAAAACAAAATCAACATTTTTTTCGATCAACTCTTTACTAAGCATTTTGTATCACTCAAGATTTCTAAATATTTTTGCTATTTATAATTATAGGCAAAAGTGTTATTTTATCTAGATTATTAATAAAAATCAATTCTTTTAAAAAAGAATCTATTTAAGCATTACTTTTGTTTGTTTTAGATAAAATCAGCAGAAATTTTTGTTTATAAGGAAAAAAAATGTCAAAAAGATGTGCGATAACAGGCAAAGGACCGATGATAGGCAACAATGTGAGCCACGCTAACAATAAAACTAAAAGAAGATTCTTGCCAAATCTTAGAACGATTCGCGTTACGCTAGAAGATGGTACTACAAGAAAGATAAAAGTTGCTGCTTCTACTCTAAGAACGATGAAGAAACAATCAAACTAAGAATATAAAATGAAGAGGAATTTATGTCTTTTCTCTCAAGACTTTTAAAATTCCTCAACTGGTCAAACTCTACAAAACCAGAAATAAGCCTAGATACTGAGCTTTATGAACAATTAAAACCTTTTAGATTTCCACTAATTTCAGTCGTATTACTGTTACTTTTTGGAACATTAGGTTATGTCTTAATAGATAATTTCTCGCTAATAGATGCCTTTTACCAAGCTGGCATGACTTTTACAACAGTTGGTTTTACCGAAGTTGCTCCAATAACTCCAAAGGGCAGAATTTTTACTATCACGTTTATACTTATTGGTTTTATTATATTTACGCTATCGATCGGTATTGTGGTTGAGGTTTTAAAAAGAGGTACATTAATTAGCATTTTAAAGGAACGACGCATGCTTTATAGGATCGCAAGACTAAAAAATCACTTCGTTATTTGTTATCACAATCTATACACAATCGAACTTAGTGCTCAATTTCGTGAAAATCATATACCTTTTGTAGTGGTCGATGATAGAGAAGATATCGCAGAGCTAGCTCAAATTTATAAATATCCATATTTCATAAAAGCTCAGCCACACACACAAATTGCCTTTTTAAAAACACATCTATCAAGTGCAAAAGGACTTATAACTCTTAGCTCAAATATTGCTGATAACATCGCCCTTATAGCATCTGTAAGACTTTATGAAAAAGAGATAGGTCGCAGAAAGCCTTATCATATCATCACAAATGCCGAGACAGAAGACGATACACAAAGATTAAAAAAATTAGGCGCTGACAATGTGGTAAGTCCATCTCGCTTAGTCGCGCAGCGGTTAAGTGCCATGAGCGTAAGGCCGGACATGGAAAATTTATTAGAGCAGTTTTTGTATACAAAAAATTCACCTATCGATATAGAAGAAATTCTTGTGCCTGATTACTCTTGGATAAGATTTAAAAGATTAAAAGAGACTCATTTGCGAAATATTACAAATGCAGACATAGTAGGCATTAGAGATATAAATAATAATTTTGTGCCAATGCCAAATGGCGATACATTAGTAGGAACAGGATCAAAGCTTTTAGTCATCGGTACCGTTGATGGAATACGTCTAACCAAGCGTGTTGTAAAAAGCAAACACAAACCTGAAGAATTCAAATACGTATAAAATAAATTTTTCTACTCGCTCTTTTTAAAAATTTAAGCAATGTCTTGGCACCTTTTTTATATCCAAGCATTTACAAAGCCTTGATAAAATTTCTCAAAATTTTATAGGAGCCAATATGTTACATGAATATACAGACCTTATAAATGAGCTAAAGAAAACCGATGCTCGTTTTGCTACTCTTTGCAAAAAACATGATGAGCTAAATAAAAAAATAGACGACAATCTAGTAAAACCATCTGAAATCGATAATTTAAAGAAAGAGAAATTAAAACTAAAAGACGAAATTTATGCTCAAATTTTAAAGTATAAAAAGTAAGAATAAATTTATCTAATCTTTAAGGTTAGATAATAAACTCTGGTTCAAATTTTGTCCCATTTACTCGAACTATTCTTGCTGGTATACCAACCACTGTCGTGTTTGCTGGGACATTTTTTAGCACGACCGAGTTTGCGCCGATCTTGGCATTTTCGCCGATCGTTATGGCACCTAGTATTTTCGCGCCAGCTGCAATAGTCACGCCATTTTTTACAGTCGGATGCCTTTTGCCACACTCTTTTCCAGTGCCTCCAAGTGTTACTTGATGATACATCATCACATCATCACCTATCTCTGCTGTCTCACCGATAACCACACCCATACCATGATCTATGAAAAATCTCCTACCGATCTTTGCGCCTGGGTGGATCTCGATGCCTGTTAAAAATCTTGCAATTTGTGAGATGAGCCTAGCTAGAAAAAAATGCTCTTTTTTATATAGAAAATGAGAAATTTTATGAAACAAAACCGCATGAATACCAGGAGTGTTTATAAGTATTGCCAAAAAGCAACACTTATGTACCGATGGGTCTTTTTCACGAACAGTTTGAACTAGCTCCTTTAGACTCTCCCACATATTTTTATGCTCCGTAAAGCTCTGTGCTTAAGTATCTTTCACCATTATCTGGAGCTATGAAAAGTACTTTTTTGCCAGCGCCAAGTCTTTTAGCTACTCTTTTTGCAGCCACGTAAGCAGCACCACCGCTTATACCTATCATGAGTCCATCACTTTTTGCAATTGCTCTAGCTGCGTTTAGTGCGTCATCGTTGCTTACTTTTTCTACTTCACTAACTAGGCTCATATTCATAGTATTTGGTAAAAATCCGGCTCCAATGCCTTGAATTTTATGCGGTCCTGGGTTGCCACCACTTAAAACCGGCGATGCCTCAGGCTCAACTGCGATGATCTCAGTATCATAGCCCTTTTCTTTTAGAACTTTTGCCACGCCGCTTATCGTGCCACCTGTACCAACGCCAGCTACAAATGCATCAAGCTTACTAAAATCAGCCACAATCTCAGCTGCTGTTGTTAGTTCGTGAGCTTGTGGGTTATACTTGTTTTCAAACTGGCTTAGCATTATGTGATTTGGCTGAGCTGCTAGCTCTGTAACTCTTGCGATCGCTGCTTTCATACCACCAGATGCTGGAGTAAGCTCAAGTTGTGCGCCATAAGCAGCCACTATTTTACGTCTTTCGATGCTCATGCTCTCTGGCATGCAAAGTATCACTTTAAAACCAAGTGCAGCACCACACATCGCTACGCCAATACCAGTATTTCCGCTCGTTGGCTCAACGATCGTATCGCCATGTTTTAGCGTACCGTCAGCTAGCATTTTGGTTATCATATTAAATGCGATCCTATCTTTTACAGAGCCACCTGGATTAAAAAACTCTAATTTTACGTAAATTTCAGCCTCGTCAGCACCTGTTTTAACCTTTACGATAGGTGTATTACCGATCGTTTTTACGATGTTATCGTAGATCATCACTCCTCCTAAAATAAATAAGATAAATTTTGTGTAAATTTAGCACAGAATTTTAAAATAGATTATAAAAAGCCCCAATCTTTGGCAAATTTATAAAGAGTTGTTACATATTAGTAGTTTAATTTTTAATGCTGCTTAATATTTTTTGACCATTTTGGCTTAAAATTTTACCTTTGAAATTCTCTTTACAAAACTCCAAAATAAGAGCGTGGTAGAGTTTTAAAATTTCAACCTCATCAAATTTCTCGCTATCAAGAAATTTATAAATTTCATCATAATCAAGCGAACTAAACCACTCAGCCGCCTCATCGTAGCTCTCAAAAGTATAGTCAAAATACGCCATTATCCTAAGCGCGTAAGCATCAACGACCATATATGGCTTGTCACAAGCATAAGCAAGTATCGCATCGCAAGTCTCGGCTCCAACGCCTTTTACGTTTATTAGCCACTCACGACTTACGTTTTCTTTAAAATTTTCAAAATTATCAAATTCATTTTTTATAGCTAGACAAAGTGTCTTTAGGCGTTTTGCCTTTGTGTTGTAAAAACCACTTGGCTTTATGAGTATGGCAAGCTCACTGTTTTCAAGCGCGCAAATGCCTTGTAGGCTATCTTTACTGGCATTTTTTAGATTATTTAGCGCTTTTTCTACGTTTTTCCAGTTAGTATTTTGCACCAAGATAGCACCCAAAATAACCTCAAAAGTGCCCTCACCTGGCCATTTTAGCTCGTCTAAATTTCTCTTTTTGTGATTTAGCAAAGCTAAAAACAGATCGGTTGATCTCATTTTAAATTTTCTTTAAAAGTTAGATAAAACTGCTTTGCAGTCCTGCCGCTTCTGCTGGCTCTTAGCGTGGCAAAATTTTTAGCAAGAGTGTGAAGCTCATCTTTGTCGCCAGTGTAGTCTTTAAAGTAAAAATCAACCATTTTTAGGTACTCGTCGTAGTTGCCTTGATAAAAGCTGATCCAAAGACCAAAGCGATCTGATAGAGAAATTTTCTCCTGAGCTGCATCGCTGTAGTGGATTTCGCCGTCAATTAGCTCTGAGTTTTCATTTTCGCTTTTAAACTCGCTTATTAGATGTCTGCGGTTTGAAGTGGCGTATAAAAGGACGTTTTTTGGTGGCTTTTGGATAGAGCCATCCATTATAGGCTTTAGAAATTTATACTCATTGCTGCCATTTTCAAAGCTTAGATCGTCACAAAAAATGATAAATTTAAACTCACTTTTTCTGATCTCATCGATGATATCACCAAGGTATTTTAGATCCTCGCAGCCGATCTCTATGATGCGAAGTCCAGCTTTATAAAATTTAGTAAAAACAGCCCTTACAAGGCTTGACTTGCCACATCCTCTCTCGCCCCAAAGAAGCACGTGATTTGCGTCTTTACCTTCTATAAAATTTAGAGTATTTTTTAGTAAAATTTCTTTTTGTTTTTCTAGTCCATAAAGTGAGTCGATATCTACAAAATCAATATCATCAACTGGTTTTAGCATGCTTTTTGTGCTTCTATATATCGCTGCATACTTCACGCCCCAATCTATCACTTCTTATCCTTTCTTAGATAGACCAAAATTTCAGCCAATACATCGTCATCGTCCTTACTACGTGACTTTAGTCTGATCTTCTCATCATCATTTTTTGTTATTAGTATGTTTTGCTCGCTATTTGAGATCATTTTTATGCCAGCTTTTAGAGCTAAAATTTTAATGATGATGACATCTAAAAACTGCTTTGTAAATATATCTATCTTGCCAAATCTATCCTCAAGCTCACTTTGTATCTCATAGACCTCACTCACTTCTTTGCACTTGCTAAGGCGCCTGTAAATTTCAAGCCTTAGTCTATCTTCTCTTATAAATTCTTGATTTAAAAAGGCGCTCACACTAAGCTTTAGATCGATCTTGTCAAGCTTTGCGGAGTCTTGATTTAGCAGCTTGTTTATCTCATCTTCTAGCATTTTTAGATATAGCGAGTAGCCGATAGCCTCGATATGGCCGCTTTGCGCCTCGCCGATGATGTTACCACCACCTCTTATCTCAAGGTCGTGATAGGCTAGCACCGAGCCAGCGCCCAAAAATGAGTTGCCTTCAAGTGCCACAAGACGTTTTAGCGCGTCTTTACTAATGGCATCTTTATCTTCCACCAAAAAGTAGCAGTAAGCCTGCTTGTCGCTTCTACCAACTCGCCCGCGCAGCTGATGCAGGTCAGCCATGCCAAATTTATTGGCATTTTCTACGATTATGGTGTTTGCATTTGGCAAGTGAATGCCGCTTTCAACGATGCTGGTGCAAAGTAGCAAGTCATACTCGCCTCGCTCAAATTTCATCATCTCATCTTCAGCGACTTTTGCATTTACCTTTGAGTGAAGTATCAAAATTCTAAGCTTTGGCAAAATTTTTCTTAGCTCATTTGCTGTCTGCTCAATGTCTGCGATGTGGTTGTGAATATAAAAAATCTGCCCGCCACGTCTTAGCTCACGCATGATCGCCTCTTTGATGACCTTTTCGTCCCACTCTCTCACGCTTGTTCTTACATCCAGCCTTGAGCTTGGCGGAGTGGCTAAAATGCTATATGTTTTTATCTTGCTAAGCGCCATATTTAGACTTCTTGGTATCGGCGTGGCGCTCATACTTAAGATATGTGAGTGCTGAGAAATTTCTTTTAGCTGCTCTTTTTGCTTAACGCCAAATTTATGCTCCTCATCAACGACGATAAGCCCTAAATTTTCAGCCTTTACACCAAGAAGTGCATGTGTACCTACGCAAACTATTGGCTCATTTTCTTTTAGCGCTTTTTGTAGGCTCGCCTTTTCTTTAGCACTTGAGAAGCGATCCAGTCTAAAGACCTTTATGCCAAATTTGCTAAATCTTTGGCTTAGCGTCTTGTAGTGTTGCGAGCTAAGAAGTGTCGTTGGCACGAAGAAAAATGCACTAAAACCTGATTTTATGCAGGTAAATATAGCATTCATCGCAACTTCAGTCTTACCAAAGCCAACGTCTCCACTAAGCAGCCTATCCATCACCTTACCGCTTTTTAGCTCATCTTTTATATCATTTACCGCTTTTTGCTGATCACTCGTATATGAAAAGCCAGCGTCTTGGACAAAATTTAGATAAGAAATGTCTTCTTTTTGCAAAATTTTACCAGCCACAAGCTCTCTTTTTGCCGCCATTGCTACGATCTTTGAAGCGATCGCAAATAGTTTTTCTCTAACCTTTTCTTTTATCTTGGCAAAATTTGCCTTACCCAAGCGATCTAGCACCGCCATAGAGCCATTTTGCGCGATGTAGCGATCGATTAGATTTAGATGCTCTACTGGCAAAAGAAGCTTATCATCATTTTGATAAGCAATGACCACAAATTCCTTCGTAGCACCCAAAACTTTGATCTTTTCAAGTCCTAGAAATTTACCTATACCATAGTCTTCATGCACGACGTAATCATTTACTTTTAACTCGTCTACCACGAGACTTGAACGTTTAACTCGCCTTTTTTTCTCAAATTTATTTAGTGAAACGACTATCTTGTCGCTTGAAGTTATATTTACTACAAGGGACGAAATTTCAAGCTTTACATTTGTAAAGCTATCAAGCTCATAGCCCTTAAAAAGTCCCTCATTTCTTGAAAGAACAGTTATGCTTTTACTCTTATTTAGTTCAAAAAAGTCAAAATTTAAAGTGACTTCAAGATCCTTGAATATCTTTGGCTCAGGCAAAATTTCAATGCCCCTAAATTTCTCCTCAGGCACATCATAAATTCCAAAATCGATCTTTTTAACAAGCTTTGAGTCAAATTCTTTTAAGTAGTCACTAAAACTATCGATCGCCCAAAATCCAAGCGAATTTAGGTCACTCACCAAGGCGTCGCTTTGCATATCCTCGATCTTTTGGCTGACCTTTTCAAACTCGTCTTTGCTCAAATTTGCGATAAATGGCACGATCTCGGCCTCGCTTAACTCGGCTTTATTACTAATTTGCGTGGCAGTGTTGTAGTTTCTTATGCTCTCAACCTCATCACCAAATAGCAAGATCCTAACAGGATCATCCATATTTACGCCGTAAATGTCAATGACTTCGCCACGGATACTAAACTCACCAACGCTCTCAACGATATCTACACACTCATAGCCAAATCGTATAAGCAGATCGGCAAATTCATTTAAGTTTATATTATCTTTTAACTTGACCGTGGAGCTCTCTAAATTTTTTTGCGTTGGAAGTGGATTTAAAAGCGTACTAAATGGACTAATGATAATCTTTTTGCCATCAAATTTATAGTATTTGCTAAGTACTGATGAAATTTCAAAAAGCTCTTCGTTAAAGCTTCTTAAATCATCACCCTTTTTAGCTCTAAAATCAGGCAACCTAAATGCATTAAAACCAGAAAAACTAGCCGCATCCGCACAAAGAGCTGCCTCCTTCTCATCTTCGCAGATGAGAATTTGTGGAGAATTTGCTAAAAGATACTCATAAACCTTTGCTTGCATAATACTCTTTTAAAAAGGCTTCAACTAGATGAAATGAGCCAAAAGCTAGATAAATTTTGCCGTTTATAGCCTCTTTTACGTCGTTCATATCACTTGGCTCAAAGTCTTTATATGAAATTTCTAGCTCATTTAGAGCTTTGTTTATAAGTTCTCCGCCAAGCTCCCTGCCATCGCAGTTATAGTGATATAGTAGCACGTCATCAATAACCGGCTTAAGTGCTGCTAAAACTGCCTTGAAATCTTTATCCAAGAACGAATTATAGACTAAAGTAAGCTTCTTACTGGCAAACTCACCTTGGCTAAATTTCTTAGCCACAGCTTTTGCTCCAAGCTCGTTGTGACCGACATCTACATATAAATTTGAGGCGATCTTTTCGCATCTGCCACGAAGCGATAAAACGCCAAGTTTTTTGATATCTATGCTGTTATCTAAAATTTTAGCTGCGGCGTAGGCTAGAGTTAAATTTGAGCGTAAAAACTCTGGCAGATTAAATTTATCTGCATAGTTTGCGATCTCGTTTAAATTTTCTTTGGTCAAAATTTCTCTTGGAAAGCTTAAAACCGCTTTTTTCTTGCTTGCGATCTCTTTTGCGATAGCCACACTTATCTCGTTCATCTCATCATTTAAAATAGCTCTTTTGCCCATGGCTTCAAATTTCGTACGTGAAATTTCTTCTAAGCTACTACCCAGTATCGCCGTGTGGTCAAAGCCGATCGGAGTAAAGATGCTTAGCTCTTTTTCAAAGACATTTGTCGCATCAAGCACACCACCCATACCAGCTTCGCAGACAAAGTAGTCACAACCCTCAAAGAGTACAGCTGAAAGCAATGTCATATACTCAAAATAGCTCGTTTTTATCTTGTACTCGTCGCTTAAAAGAGCCTGCAAACGCTCATGAGCTGCCTCTAAAATTTCATCGCTAGCAACCTCACCATTTAGCCAAAATCGCTCGTTAAATTTAAATATATGAGGGCTTGTGTAGTGCCCTACTTTTGCGCCATTTTGGCTTAAAATTTGCGCTAAAAAGCGGCCACTGCTACCTTTGCCATTTGTGCCTATTATGTGAATAATCTTAAATGGCTTTATATGCTCTTTTATAGTCGCATACGCTCTAATAATCCTGCCATAGTCAATCTCTTTATAGTAAAGTGGTTTGCCATCAAGAAATTTAGCTAGGTTCATTTTTCCTCGATTATCTTTGGCATTACTTGATTTCTACCATTTTCTTTTGAAAGATAAAGCATCTTATCAGCAGCCTCAAGCGTCATTGTCTCACTTAAATTTGCACTTCTTGTCGCTATACCAGAGCTGATAGTAACTTTGATGCGCTCATTTTTATAGATAAATTTGAAATTTTCTATCATGCTTCTTAGTTTATCTCCAAATTTAACACTATCTTTTAAGCCAGTGCTTGGAAGTAAGATTACAAATTCTTCACCACCATATCTACCAACGAAATCAACCTTTCTAGCATTTTTCTTAAGCACTTGAGCTACCGCTGAAAGAATAACATCTCCAGCCTCATGCCCATAAGTATCGTTTATGCTTTTGAAAAAGTCAATATCAACAAAGCATATAGAGTAATCAGTCCCATAGCGTTTATATGCCTCTTCAATGCGTTGAATCTCGTTCATCAAAGCACGCTTAGTAGATACTTTTGTCAAAAAGTCCTCTTTGCTCTCCAGTTTAGCTTCCTCAAGCTCTTTTTCAAGGCTGTTCACTCTATTTTGAAGCTCTAAGATAGTAGCTTGCCTATTGTGCATCTCGATACCTAGCTCTTTACTCTCGATCTCCAAAGCACCAGCGATCTCAATAAGCATACTTCTTACTTGATCAATGCTATTTGTATTTAAATTTACATTTTTTAGATCATTTTTAATGCTTTTTACTTTATCAGAACTACTTTGTGAACTAACTGCAATATCAGAAATTCTCTCACTTATATTTTGTAAGACATTATTTAGCGAACCAACTTTTTCTATGATCTCCGTTCTATCTTCTTCTATTCTTCGATCAACAAATGCCTTTACCTTTTCTTGAAATTCTTTGCTATTTAAGGTTTTAGGATTTTGCTTCAAAGTACTTCTTATCGTGCTAAGCTCTTCATCAAGATCCTTTGTAATAGAAGGCTCAAGAGTAAGGCTTAAAAGCTGAATCAAAACATCCTCTTCGCCATCTTCATCTTTTTGTGCAAGAAATTTCTCAAGTTCAGAACTCATTGTCTTTAAATCATCAAAATTTCTAACACCATAATATTTCAAAAATTCTAAAAATTCAGTGTCGTAAGAACTAACAAAGTCAAACCATCTAAGGCACATTTCTTCAAGATTTTTCTCATCATATCTTCTAGCGAGCAGTTGCATACTTTGCTCTGCTAAGCTTTTTGCATCTTTATTGTGAAGCATTGAGATAGCTTGGAGAATTCTTCTAGCAAATGCATTTAGTGACTGTAATTTTTTATCGTCAGCCGCAAGTCCTGCTCCTTGTTGAGCACCTCTAGAGAGCCTAGCAGTCATAAAAGCGACAAACTCATCGACCGTCTTTATATGAAGGCTTAGGGCTTGATTTTTATATTCATCACCAAGTCTTGAGATATATTTTTCTATCTTTTTACTCTCTTCTGTAGTAAAGCCGTATTTTTTAGAAATTTCATTATATACTTCAGTGTAATTCTCTGGCGTTAGCATCAAATGGCGATCTTTGATCTCATTTAAGGCTTCCTTGACTATTTGACTAACGGTTACTGCTGCCATTTCTATATCCTTTTACCGCTAAACTTGCGATATACTCATCAAAGGCCTCTTTTGATGCCTCTTTGATAGCTTCGTATTTTTGAGTATCACTAAGAATGCTGTCAGCAAATCTTACATCTTTTTGACGTCTTGCGACACTAAAGTCATACTCGCCAGTGGCTGGAATATCAACCACGCTACCATCTTTAAATTTAGTCTTATAATTTAAGCTTAAATGTGCTTTATACGACGTAATGTAGCCAAACTCATCATAAATAATTGCTTCATAGCTTAAATTATTAACTGAAACTATTATCGAAGTATCAGCACTTTCTTTGCTTGATAAATTTTTATGTAGCCTTGCGACCATACCCTCTTTTACAGCATCCTTTATCCAGACACTATTTTTTGGCTCTTCTTTGCTGATAATCACATCAACGTAAATTTTATCACCCACTAGATCATGTGTGATCTTTGAAACTGGTTTATACCCACACCCGCAGATAAATATCGCAATAAAAAACGCTAAAAAATATCTCAAAATTTATCCTTTAATGACAAAATTTACTAATTTGCCTTTTATATAAATCTCTTTTAAAATTTCTTTTCCTTCAAGCCATTTAGCTACGTTTTGCTTAGCTATGTTTAAAATTTCACTCTCACTCTCACTTGCTGCCACTTCAAACTCAGCTCTTTTCTTACCATTTACTGTAACTGCAAGAGCGATGCTATCTTTTACAAAAACCTCTTCTTTTACGGCTATCTTTGTGAAATTTTTTCTACCAAAAAGCTCTTCACTAAGCTCATTTGCGATATGCGGCACAATAGGCTCAAGTAAATTTAATATAATAAAAAAGCCCTCAGCATTTACATCTTCGTTATCTTGTGCATTTATGGCGTTTAGTGCCTCCATGCAAGCAGCGATTAGTGTGTTAAAAGCAAATGTGTCGCCAAAAACCTCGGTTGATTTTTTAAGCGCTTCATAAATTTTTAGTCTTGCAAATTTCTCATCTTTGTTTAGGCTTTCATGATCTATCTGAGGCAGTTCGTCTATCTTTTTGATAGTTTGTGCCTTCTCCCAAAGCCTATTTAAAAACCTAAATGCGCCTTCAACTGCGCTATCGTTCCACTCAAGCTCTTTTTGAGGAGGCGCTGCAAAAAGGATAAATAGCCTTGCCGTATCAGCACCATATTTATTGATGATATCATCAGGATCTACGACGTTGCCCTTACTTTTGCTCATCTTTTTGCCATCTTTTAAGACCATGCCTTGAGTTAGCAAATTTTCAAATGGCTCATCATCTCTTAGATAGCCCAGATCTCTTAAGACTTTTTGGAAAAATCTAGCGTATAAAAGGTGCAAGATCGCATGCTCGATGCCTCCGATATACTGATCTACATTCATCCAGTAATTCACGCTCTTTTCATCAAGCGCTTTTTGTTCCCAAGTCTTCTCATCGCTTGCAAATCTAGCAAAATACCAGCTACTCTCCACAAACGTATCCATCGTATCAGTCTCTCTGATCGCATCTTGTCCGCATTTTGGACACTTTGTAAATTTCCAAGTTGGATGTTTATCTAAAGGATTGCCCTCGCCTGTGATCTCGACATCTTCAGGTAGCGCGATAGGTAAATTTTCCTCTTTTTCAGGCACTACGCCGCAGCATTTGCAGTGAACTACTGGTATTGGTGCACCCCAATATCTTTGACGAGAAATTCCCCAGTCTCTTAGTTTGTAGTTTGTGATCCTTTTGCCTAAACCATCTTTTTCAAATTTTTCTATTATGAAATTTTTAGCTTCTTCTGAAGTAAGTCCATTTATAAGCTCAGAATTTATAGAAATTCCATACTCAGAGTATGCTTTAGAACCGTCGCTCTCGCCCTCAAGCGGCTTTACTACTGGCTTTATAGGAAGATTAAATTTAGTTGCAAACTCGTAATCTCTTTGATCATGTGCAGGTACAGCCATGATAGCACCACTGCCGTAGTCAGCTAGGATAAAATTTGCAACCCAAACTGGGATTTTTTCATTGGTAAGTGGATGAACGACATAAATTCCTAAAAATTCTCCGTCTTTATCACTTGCTTGACGCTCTCTTGGGCTTTGATTTAGGATTGTTTTTATCTTTGTCTTTTTGTTTTCATCAATTTTATCACTCTCAAGCAATACTTTTACAATAGGATGCTCAGGTGCAAGGGCTGTGTAGCTAACGCCATAAATCGTATCAGCTCTTGTAGTAAACACCTCAAAGCCGTCAAATTTACCACCCAAAGCCTCTTTTGAAGCCTCATCAAGATAAAATTTAAACTCCAAGCCGTAGCTTCTGCCGATCCAGTTTTCTTGCATTGTGATTACTTGATTTGGCCATTTGCCTTCAAGAAGTTTTAGATCATCAAGTAGCTCGCTAGCGTATTTTGTGATGTTAAAGTAATATCCTGGAAGCTCTTTTTGCACCACTTCATTACCACATCTCCAGCATTTACCATCCTCTACCTGCTCATTTGCAAGCACAGTTTGATCGTATTCGCACCAATTTATAATTGCATTTTTTCTATAAACAAGCCCTTTTTCAAACATCTTTATAAAAAAGCTTTGCTCCCACTTTGTGTAAAGTGGGTCAGATGTGGCTAAAATTCTCTTTTTAGAAAATGAAAAACCAAGGCTTGATAGCTCTTTTTTCATATAGTCGATGTTTTCATAAGTCCAAATTTTAGGGTGAATTTTATGTTTTATGGCTGCGTTTTCAGCTGGCATACCAAAGCTATCAAAGCCGATAGGATGAAGCACGTTAAAACCGCTTTTTCTATACGATCTAGCAAGTGCATCACCGATAGAGTAGTTTCTTACATGCCCCATATGTATGCGCCCGCTTGGATACGGAAACATACTTAGGATATATTTTTTTGGCAAGCTTAGGTTATCTTTTGGTTCAAATTCTTCATTTTTATCCCAAATTTCTTGCCATTTTTTTTCTATCTCTAAAGGCTCATATTTTCTCTTTTCAGCCATTTTCTCTCCTAAAATTCTTCTTGAGCTTTACTTGATTCTATTAAAACCAAGGCTAGTGAAAATATATTTGCAATGACTGCGCCAATAGCCAACGAATAGCTAAGTGTTATATTTTCAGAGACTTGCAAAATAACAAAAGCTGGTATAAGGTGTAAATCAGCAACCAGTGAGCTTGCAAAAAGCTCAGCCGAGAGTAAATTTTTAACACCGATCTTAAGTAGCGTTGAAACCAAATTTATACTAGCCGCCACAAAAAGCGCAATCTCATTTTTATCATATAAAAATTCTGCCGTAGTCGTAAGACTCATCAATGCAAAAAATATGTAGATAACTTTTCCCCAGTTCATTATCCCTCCTTACACAACGCCTTTCTCAAACATAGCACGCTCTTTTTCGCGCTCTTTTTTTATCTTTTGCTTTTCAGTCTCTCTACTTCTAAAATGCTCGATGCTAAATTTAAACCAGATAAGAAACGGCGAAGAGATGTAGATCGAACTGATCGTTCCTATGACAATACCAACGATAAGAATAAATGAAAATCCATGTATCATATCTCCACCAAATAAAAATAACACAAGAACTGTCATCATCGTAGTTGCTGAAGTTAGGATAGTTCTTGAAAGCGTAGCAGAAACTGACTCATTGATAACGCCCTCGATATCAGTCCTCTTGCTCTCTTTGATGCCTTCTCTGATCCTATCAAAAATGATGATCGTATCGTTTAGCGAGTAGCCAAGCACTGTTAATACAGCAGCTAGCGTGTCCAAATTTACATCAATGTCAAATAGCGAAATAGCACCGACTGTTATAACTATATCGTGAATTTCAGTTGCGATCGCAGCTAGCGCAAATCTCCACTCAAATCTAAATGTTATATAAAGAAGCACGCCAATTAGTGAAATTCCAAGAGCCATTAAGCCTTTTTGCCTAAGCTCGTCACCAACCTTTGGACCAACGATATCAACACGTCTTACTTCAAAATTTCCAGTATCTTTTAAAATTTGCTTTATCTCAGTACCAATGTCACCAGTTAAATTTGAGCTTGAACCTGAAAATCTAATAACAGCCTCATCTTCGCTTCCAAACTCAGTAACAGAGGCGTTTTTAAGCACTTCATTTGTGCCAAAAGCGTCGCGGATTTTATCAAGTGGCGCTTTGGTGTCGTATTTTAGCTGAATAAGCGTACCGCCAGAGAAATCAATACCGTAGTTTAACCCCTTTGTAGCAAGTAAAACGATAGAGCCAACAAATAAAAATATAGAAAATGCTAGTGAAGCAAATCTAAAACGCATAAAATCATAAACTTTTGCTTTAGTAAAAATTTGCATCATTAGCTCCTTTTATAACCAAACCAAAGTCTGGTATTTCCACTTTTTTCTATCTTATCCATAACAGCATCAAACATACCGTGAGTGCCAAGTATAGCTGTTAGCATCGAAGCCATGATACCTATTGCCATTGTCACAGCAAAACCTTTAACTGGGCCAGTGCCATAAGCATAAAGCACCGCAACTGTGATGATAGTAGTTAAATTTGAGTCGATAATTGCGCTCATAGCGTGCTCATAGCCTTTTTGAACAGCTGTCCTTATCGCTACACCTTCACGCAAAAGCTCACGTATACGTTCATTTATGATGACGTTTGCATCAACAGCCATACCGATCGTTAGCACGATACCAGCCATGCCTGGCAAAGTAAGCGTCGCTCCAAAAAGCGCCATGACAGCAACTAATATAACAACGTCTGCAACTAGTGCGATATTTGCAAAAATCCCAGAAATTCCATAATAAACTAGCATAAATAACACGACTAAGATAGATCCAGCAGCAAGTGCTACCATGCTTTGGTTGATACTCTCTTGTCCCAAAGATGGGCCAACGCTTCTTTTTTCTAGCATCTTAACAGGGGCTAAAAGTGCACCGCTTCTAAGAGCGATCGCTACGTCGTGAGCCTCATCAAGGGTAAAGCCGCCGCTAATCTGACCGCTGCCGCCACCTATTCTTTCATTTATAACAGGAGCTGAATAAACCTTCCCATCAAGCACAATAGCAAGCCTTTTGCCAACATTTGCGCCAGTAAAATCACCAAAAATTCTAGCGCCTTCTGAGTTAAGAGTGAAATTTATGATCGGTAGGTTATTTTGCTGAGAAAATGCAACCTTTGCATCAGTTAGCATAGAACCGTCAAGTACTGGAATATTTTTAACGACATATTTCACGCGGTCATTTTTAGCATCTTTAAAGATCACATCGCCGTAGCTCTCAGCTTCAACCTCGCTCATTGTATTAGCCTGATCTTGTCTTTTATCATCAACTGCCATAAGCTGCAAGTGAGCAGCCTTTGCGATGAGATCTCTTGCTCTTTGCTCATCCTCTTCAGTCTTTATACCAGGAAGCTCAACTAGGATATTGTCTTTGCCCTGTCTGGCAACAGTTGGCTCAGCTAGACCAAACTGATCGAGTCTGTTTCTAATAGTTTCAACAGCTTGCGAGATCGCATACTCGATCGTATCCGCTCTTTCTTGTTCGGTTAAAGATATGCTGTAATTTAAACCATCTTTTTTGATATCAAGCCCCTTTATCTCGGCTAGTGCTTTATCTACTTTTGGAGCTTCGTCGCCATCAAGAAGAGTAAAGTCAATGTTCTCTTCTTTAATCTTAAATTTATCAATTAATACATCTTCTTTTTTAGCATAATAATTTATACTTCCAGCTATTGATTTTATTTTTGAGTGGATAGCTTCGCTCGTTTCAACACCAAGCAGCATATGAAGGCCGCCTTGAAGATCAAGGCCAAGTGAAATTTTAGCCCCATTTTGAGTCTGAAAAAAAGATGGCACCGAAAAGCCAAAACCAAAAATTAAGGCTAATATTAAGATAATTAGCCTATATGTGACTCTTGCGTTACGCATTATTTATCTTCGATCTTTTTAGCTACAAACTCACGTGCTACACGAACAATTACATCATCGTTAAGTTTAACTTTGATAAAATCATTTTCGGCTTTAATCACTTCGCAGATAAGTCCGCCATTAGTTATTATCTTATCACCTTTATCAAGAGCTGCGAGCATTGCTGCATGGGCTTTTTGTTGTTTTTGTTGAGGTCTAATAACCAAAAAGTAAAATATGGCGAAAAGCACAACAAGAGGTAGTAATGATGTTAAAAAATCAGCGTTTTGCATGGATTTCCTTATTTGTAAGATTTTTAAATGGGCATTTTAGCACTAAAATTATAATAAAAGCCTTTGTCGGTGCTTTTTTGCTTTCCAACTTTATTTTTTTAAGCCTCTTCGAGAATTTGCTCTTAAATTTCATCTCACCGTTTCTAACTTTGACTGGAATTTACATCATCATAAATTTAAGCAGAGCTGGTTTTTTCGCAGCTGGATTTTTCACAGGAATTTTGTGGTTTTATTGGATCAGCTTTAGTTTTATCTACTATGAGCTCGTTTGGCTTATACCGTTTGTCATTCTCTTTGTAGCATTTGTTTACGGATTTATGTTTTGGATAGCCTCTTTCCCAAGTTTTGTAGCACTTAGAGCCATTTTGCTATTTTTAGCAAGCTACGTTCATCCATTCGGCTTTAACTGGTTTAATCTCGAGGCCACACTTGTTGTAGGAGCTTTTGAGCCAAGCACAAGAGGGCTTATATTTATATTTTTAGCAGCCATTTCTTTGAGTTTAAAAAGCAAAATTTTAAAATTTATCCTAGCTTTTATCTGCCTGATCGCCGCTTTGCAGTTTAAAGGTGGTGAGGCAAAGACTTTGCCATTTGACGTGGAGCTAATAAACACCGATGTCGCTCAAAGGGTGCGCTGGGATAAAAGCTTACGCATGGAATTTACAAATGAAAATTTAGACTTAATAAATAACGCCATAGCCGAGCAAAAGCGTCTCATCGTGCTGCCTGAAAGCGCGTTTCCACTATTTATGACAAATGAGCCACTACTTGTTGATGAGCTAAAAGAGCTTTCAAAAAAGATAACCATCGTAGCTGGCGCGCTTGCCTATGAAAATAAGCAAATTTATAACTCTGCATTTTTGTTTCAAGATGGTGGTCTAAGGCGAATGGATAAGAAATTTTTAGTGCCATTTGGAGAAGAAATTCCTTTGCCAAAATTTATGCAAGATGCGGTTAATAAGCTATTTTTTGGCGGAGCTAGCGACTTTAAAAAGGCTGAAAAATTTAGCGACTATGAGATAGACGGAGTTAAAATTAGAAACGCTATCTGCTATGAGGCGACAAGAGAAGAGCTTTATAAGGGTGAATTTGATGTGGTTGTGGCTATCACAAATAACGGCTGGTTTGTGCCAAGTAGCGAACCTGTGCTTCAAAAGTTGCTTATAAAACACCTTGCCACAAAATACAATAAAGTCGTCTATCACAGCGTAAATGGCTCAAAAAGCGAGATCATAAAGCCTAAAAAAGCGTTTTGGGATGAGTTTTAAAAAGAGAGATTTAAAGTGGCTTTTGAATAAAGCCACTTTTTTGATTATTTTTTTAGTAAAGCTTTGAAAGTATCGACAGCGTCAAGCTTTTCCCAAGGGTATTTTGCATTTCCCACTTGACCTTTTGCAGCTACCTTTGCGTATAAAAATGTATCTTTGCTTGGCTTATCAAGTCCAAATTTATTTGTTATCCAGCGAGGAGTTAGAGAAAAATGCTCACTTACAAAATTTGAAAGCATATCGTCATTTACGCTGTTTGCGTGAGTTCCCATGGTATCAACACTAACTGAAGTTGGCTTTGCAACGCCGATAGCGTAGCTTATCTGAACGATACATTTTTTAGCAAGACCAGCTGCGACAATATTTTTAGCTATCCAGCGCGCTGCGTAAAGTCCGCTGCGATCAACCTTTGTGTAGTCCTTGCTTGACTGAGCACCACCGCCTATTGGACTATATCCACCAAAGCTATCAACGATTAGTTTTCTACCTGTTAGACCGCTATCGTGAAGTGAGCTATGGTTTACATATCTACCTGTTGGGTTTATGTAAATGATCGTTTTTTCTTTATTATATAGCTCTTTTGGAAGGCCAGTTTCGTCTATTAAATTTTGAATCAAAGCGCGAAGCTCTTCTATCTTCATACTTTCCGTGCAAGGTGCAGAGACAACGATAGTGTGGATACTTTGAGGTTTGCAGTTTTCAAAGTTGTCTTTGCTACCATAGTCAATCGTAACTTGTGTTTTTATGTCAACACCAAGCTTATCAGGATTTGCCTTGGCAAATTTATAGACTTTTTCGCAAAGCATTCTTGCATAAGTTATAGCTGCTGGCATAAATTCTTTCGCTTCGCAGCTTGCAAAACCAAACATAATGCCTTGATCCCCTGCTCCAATCTCTCCGTCGCTTTGATCAACACCTTGATTTATATCTGGGCTTTGTTGATTTAAGCAGACTTTGACCTCGATATCATCTGGATGCAAGCACTGCTCTTTTGTAAATTTGCTTTTTCCGTCATACCCGATATGAGCAAGAGCGTCTTTTACGATCTTTTCGTAATCTTTAAAGGAGAGTTTTACTTTTGAGTTTATCTCTCCGCCTATTACTATGTTTTTTCCAGCCACAAAAACTTCACTTGCAACACGGCCATTTGGATCTTGTGTTAAAATGGTGTCAACAATACTATCAGCAATTATATCAGCACATTTATCTGGATGACCTGGACTTACAACCTCAGAAGTAAATAGATACATTTTTGTCCTTTTTTCTTGACTAAATTTTGTGCAATTGTAACAAATCTATTTAAAAGGCTAATTAATCTTTATTAAATTCTTTATATTTAAAAATTGTTTAGCTAAAATCAACAAAAAACTAATTTATTAAGGTGTCAAATGAATATGCTTAAAAACATAGCAAGAAGATACGCCGATGGAAATTTGATAGTTCAAATTTTAGTTGGTATCATCCTAGGTGCCCTAGTTGGCTTTTACACACACTACGAAACAGCTCCTTACAACAATATTTCAGCTAAAATTCAAACTATTCAAAACGAGAGTGGTTTGAGCGTAGATGAAGTTATAAAAACTCGCCTTAGTCAGGATGAAGCCAAGCAGCTAAACGAAGCCAAAGAAAAAGCTAGCTCAGCCGATTCTATAGCAGCTTCTGCTTCAGTTTTAGGCGATTTATTCAAAGGTGCTTTAAAAGCTATCGCACCAATTCTTGTCTTTGTTTTAGTGGCAACATCCATCATTTTAAGAGATTTTGGCCATACAAAAGGTATGCAAAAGATCATTACACTCTATCTAATTGGTACATTTTTAGCAGCTGTTGTTGCAGTTGTTGCTAGTTTCTTATTTCCAGTGGAGCTTTCTTTAAAAGGTCTTGCAAGTGCTGATATGTCAGCGCCTCAAGGGATTACCAATGTTTTAAAAGATCTCATTTATAAAATGGTTGAAAACCCAATAAATGCTTTAGCCAATGGTAACTATATAGGTATTATCACTTGGGCAGTTGGTAGTGGTATCGCACTTAGAAACTCCACAGCCGAGACCAAAAAAGTATTTAAAGACATAAGCGATGGTGTGACTCATATCGTTAAATTTATCATTAGACTAGCTCCATTTGGTATCTTTGGTATGGTTACTATCAGCATTCATGAAACTGGATTTGAAGTACTTGCAGGATATCTAAAACTGATCTTAGTTCTTGTTGGGGCAATGCTTGTTGTCGCATTTATCATCTATCCAGCGATGGTTTTTGTATTAACCAGGAAAAATCCTTATCCGCTTGTCATGATCTGCCTAAAAGAGAGTGCTATTTCGGCATTTTTTACAAGAAGCTCAGCTGCAAATATCCCTGTAAATATGGCGCTTTGCAAAAAGCTTGGTCTAAAAGAGGAGCTTTACTCGATCTCGATCCCACTAGGTGCCACCATAAACATGGGTGGCGCAGCAGTTACGATCAGTATTCTAGCGCTCACAGCGGTAAATTCTATCCCATCTATCACAGTTACATTTGGCGATGCGCTACTTCTTTGCTTCATCTCAGCTCTTGGTGCATGCGGTGCATCTGGCGTGGCTGGAGGCTCACTTCTTTTAGTGCCATTAGCATGCGGTCTTTTTGGTATCAGCAACGATATCGCTATGCAGTTTGTAACAGTTGGCTTTACGATTGGTGTCATCCAAGACTCAGTTGAAACTGCGCTAAATAGCTCATCAGACGTGCTTTTTACAGCCGTAGCCTCAGAGACGTCAAACTAATACTCATAAAATTTCAGCTAAATTTTGGCTGAAATTTTACTTTTATCCATTTTTTTGTAAAATGTCCCAAAAATTTAAAGGATAAATATGCAAATTTGGGATCTAAAAGCACTTTTTGCAAACGAAAAAGAGTGCGAGCAAAACGCACTAAATTTACAAAAAGAGTGCGAGAAATTTAAAGATAAATACCTTGAAAAATATGAAAATTTAAAAACAGACCAGTTTTTAAAGGCATTTGGCGAATATGAAAGCTTGATAGCTAAAATTTCAAAAGTAATGACATACGCTTTTTTAAATTTTGCCAAAGATACAAGCAAGGGTGCATTCTATGCAAAGATCGATGAGATCGCGACAAAAGCAAATGAAAATTTGATATTTTTTGAGATCAAATTTAATGAATTTGCCCCTAAAAAACAAGAAGAGATCATCAAAAGCTCTAAAAAATATGGCTACTATCTAAGCAACCTCGCCAAAGCAAAACCGCACCAACTTAGCGTTGCCGAAGAGAGAGTGCTACTTCGCACGGCAAGCACCGGAGCCGAGGGTTTTTCAAGGCTTTTTGATGAGAGTATGAGCAAGATGAGGTTTAAATTTAAAGGCGAGCTTTTAAATGAAGAGGAAATTTTAGCCAAGCTTCATGAGAGCGACCAAAGCGTGCGAAAACTGGCCGCCAAAAGCCTCTCTAGCGAGCTTAGCAAACACCAGCACCTTCTTGGCTACATATATAATATGATAAAAACCGATCTAAAAACGAGCTGCGAGCTGCGAAATTTCAAGCTTCCTGAAGAGCCAAGACACCTTGAAAATCAAATCACCAAAAAAAGCGTTGATTCGCTCATCACTGTAACTGAGAAAAATTTTGACCTAGTCTCTAAATTTTACGAGCGCAAAAGAGAAATTTTAGGCCTAAAAAAGCTCTATGACTACGATAGATACGCGCCTCTTAGTAGCGAGGGGGAGTATAAATTTGATGAGTGCAAAAAGATAGTTTTAAAGGCATTTTCAAATTTCTCAAGCGAATTTGGTAAGATCGCTAAAAGTGCCTTTAATGACGGCTGGATCGACGTTTATCCAGCGCCAAACAAACGAGGTGGGGCATTTTCTCACTCAGGATCAAGCGATACACACCCTTATGTTTTGCTAAATCACACAAACCAGCGAAGAGACCTTTTCACGCTAGCTCACGAGCTTGGCCACGCCGTGCATCAAAAGCTATCATATAGTGTAAGCTACCTAAACTCAGACACTCCGCTAACCACGGCTGAGACGGCTTCAGTCTTTTGCGAGATGTTAGTTTTTGACCACATAAAAGACGGCCTTAGTAAAAAAGAGAAAATTTCACTGCTTGCTGGCAAGATTGAGGATATATTTGCCACGCTTTACCGCCAGATAAATTTCACCACCTTTGAAAGGGCCGTGCACGCGCACGAGGGCGAGATCAGCCTAGATGAACTAAATAAAATTTGGCTAAGAGAGAGCAAAAAGATGTTTGGCAAAAGCGTCACGCTAAACGACTACTACAAAATTTGGTGGAGCTATATCCCGCACTTCATCCACACTCCATTTTACTGCTACGCCTACTCTTACGCGCAGCTTCTTGTGCTTGCACTTTTTGGGCTTTATAAAAGCGGCAAATGCAAAAATTTTGTTGAAATTTACACCGAGTTTTTGAGCCTTGGCGGCAGCCTTAGTCCAAAGGAGCTTGTGGCTAAATTTGGCTTTGATATCGATGATAAAAATTTCTGGCGGATAGGCATAAATGAAGTTAAAAAGCTAGTAGATGAATTTTTAGAAATTTCAAAAGGAATGAGATGTTAGATGAAATTTTAGACGATGAGAAATTTGCGCTTTTGATGAAGATGCACGTTTATGAGTGCATTGATTTTTTGCTTGAAAAAGGGGTAAATTTCTCAGTTGTGGCAAATTTGCCGCTAGTTAGCTTTGAGCCTAGCTTGCCAGATGAGATAAGTAGAAGCTTTAATATGCCAGTCATTATGTTTTCACTTGGTGGCTATACGCTTGAGAGTGCAAAGTTAACGCAAGATGAGCTTAGCTTTGAGGCTGGCTTTGGTAGTGAAAATTTTGCCTCAGTGGTCTCTTTCCCACTTGGTGCAGTGGTTCAAATTTTGGTTGAAAATAGCCCGATCCTTGTAAATTTCTCTATCTACAAGCCAAAAGAGAAGCAAGCGGACCACACAAAAAAATCGGTTTCAGTCTTTTTGCAAAATCCTAAAAATAAAGATATATTTAAGAAAAAATAGTAATTTTAAGCATTTTTAGCTAAAATCAAAAGAAAATTTAAAAAGCAAAAAATGGAAAAATTACTATCAAATTTAAACGAAGCCCAGCGCGAAGCAGCTACTCATATAGATGGTCCGATGCTCATACTTGCAGGAGCTGGTAGCGGCAAGACAAAGACCATCACAACTAGGCTTGCCTACCTCATCGGCGAGGTCGGCATAGACGCGGCAAATACACTAACTCTTACTTTTACAAACAAAGCTGCCAACGAAATGCGCAGTAGAGCTATGGCGATGCTAAGCCAAAGTGGCAAAAACTACTCGCCACTACTTTGCACATTTCATAAATTTGGACTCTTATTTTTAAAACTCTATATAGAAAAGCTTGGCAGAAAAAACAACTTCGTCATAATCGACACAGATGATAAAAAACGCATCATCAAAAGCTTTGAAAGTCCAGTTGCCACGGCAATACTCTCAAGTGAAATTTCAAACTATAAAAACTCGCTTTTAAGCGTCGAAGAGGTCTATAAAAACGCAAATTTCTCTTCATTTGATAAAAGCAAGGATAACTTTTACAAACAAGCAGCACAAATTTATGAAAAATATGAAGATTATCTCAAAACAAATAATCTTGTTGATTTTGATGATCTGCTTGGGCTTACATATAAAATTTTAGATGAAAACGAAGATCTTGCTAGAGAAATTTCAAACCGCTACAAATACATAATGGTCGATGAGTATCAAGATACAAACGACCTTCAGTATAAACTGCTAAAAAAGCTCTGTCTATGCCACGAAAACATCTGCGTCGTGGGCGATGATGATCAAAGCATCTACGGCTGGCGTGGCGCGAAAATAGATAATATCTTAAATTTTAAAGATCAGTTTAAAGATGTAAAGATCATTAGACTTGAGAAGAACTACCGCTCGAGCGAGGCAATACTAAAAGCCGCAAATGAGCTGATAGATCATAACCGCAACCGCCTTGGCAAGAAGCTAGTGGGCACAAAAGGCGAAGGCGAGGCCGTAAATTTGATAGAGAGCTTTGATGAGAGCGTTGAGGCTGGCAAGATCGCAAAATACATAAAAGAGCTTTTAAGCAAAGGTGTGCAGGCAAAAGATATCGCGATCTTATACCGCATAAACGCGCTCTCTCGTTCGCTTGAAGATGGACTAAACAAAGAGCAGATCGCCTATAAAATGGTTGGCGGCGTTAAATTTTATGAAAGAGCCGAGATCAAAGATATCATAAGCTACTTAAGACTGATAAACAATCCAAACGATGACTTTTCAATAAGGCGCATCATCAATCGCCCAAAACGAGGGCTAGGCAAAGTGAGTCTTGATAAGCTTGAAAAAATGGCATTTGAAGGCAAAATTTCCATTTACGAGGCGATCTCAAACATCTCTGATAACGACGAAGCCTTTAGCAAAAAGGTGAGATCAGCTCTTGTTGAGTTTGCAAACAATCTAAAAGAGCTTCAAGAAAGCAGCTCAGTTTTTGACCTAATAGATAAATTTGAAGCTAAATTTGGCGTGAAAAAATACTACGAGAGCTTGCCAGATGGTGCTGAAAGAGCGGCGAACATCGACGAGTTTTACGCTGTTTTAAAAGATCAGATCAAGCAAAATCCAAGCTTTGATCTGGAAGAGTTTTTAAACGAAATCACGCTGACAAGTGAGCAAGACGGCATTAGCGATGAGGCTATTAGTATCATGAGCGTGCATGCGAGCAAGGGACTTGAGTTTGAGCACCTTTTTGTGATCGGTCTTGAAGAGGGATTTTTTCCACTCATTGGCGACGGCAGCGATATCGAAGAAGAACGCAGGCTTGCATACGTGGCGATCACAAGAGCCAAAAAGACACTTAGTCTAAGCTTTGCAAACTCACGCTTTTACAAGGGTCAGCGAACAAGACTAAATAAAAGTAGATTTTTAAGCGAGAGTGGCATCACGCATGGCTCGCTAGTCATCGAGCAGAGCAATGAATTTAAAAAAGGTGACCTTGTTAAGCATAAAATTTTTGGTATCGGCAGGGTGAGCGCTGTCAGTAAGATCAAAAAAGAGTTTAAACTAACTATAAATTTTGGTGGCAACGTAAGAGAGATCATGTCAAGCTTTGTGGAAAAAGCTGTATGAACGCCATTTTCGTGGCAAATAAGCCAGCTGGCATGAGCTCAAACCACTTTTTAGGACGACTAAAGAGAAAATACGGCGTTAAAAAGGCTGGATTTTCGGGCACGCTTGATCCATTTGCAAGCGGCTGCCTAATAGTCGCTTTTGGCTCGTATACGAAATTTTTTAGATTTTTAGATAAAAGTCCAAAAGTCTATGAAGCTACGATCTGGCTTGGGGCGAGTAGTCCAAGCATGGATAATGAAAATATCACTGAAATTTCAAATGTAAAAGAGCTAAATTTAGAAAAACTTGAAGCCATAAGAAGTGAGCTGACTGGCAAGATAAGCTACATCCCGCCAAAATTTAGCGCCAAGCATGTAAATGGTACAAGAGCCTACAAGCTAGCTAGAAACGGCGAAGAATTTGAGCTAAAGACAGAAACGATGGAAATTTTTGATAGCCAAATTTTAAACTACTCGCACCCATTTTTAACTATCCGTCTAAGTGTAAGCGAAGGAAGTTATATCCGTTCGTATGCAGAAATTTTTGGAAAAAAGCTTGGTTATAATGTAACTTTAAGCTCATTAAAAAGGACAAGTGAAGGCAAATTTTGCTACGAAAATGAAAAATTTTTGAATATTTGTGATTTTTTAAACATTCAGAAAAATACATATCTTGGGGATATAAACGATATTCTTGATGGTAAGAAATTAAAAATTAACGATTTTGAAACACAAAAGCAAGGAATTTATTTGCTAAATTATGATAAATTTATGAGCGTAATCCAAATCACGGATGATACTATAAATTACACTCTAAATAAGGTTGAAAAATGTTAATCCTAGCAAGAAAAGAAAATGAAGAAATTTTAATAGGAAATGACATAAAAGTCGTCATAGTAAATATTTCAAAAAACACTGTTAAGCTCGGTATCGAAGCGCCACGAAATACAATGATACTAAGAAGCGAACTAGCAAATGATATCAAAAATGAAAATATCCATGCCACAAAGACTACAAGCGAAGCCGATATTCATGAGCTAGCTAAAAAAATCGAGAAATGAAAAGCTTTGCAAAGATAAATATATTTTTAAAGATAGTTGGTACTAGAGGCAGCTACCACGAAATTTTATCGCGCTTTATCCTCTGTGAGCAGCTTTTTGACGAAATTTATTTTAAAAAGTCAAATTCATTTGCTATAGAATGCAACAACCACGATATAAAAGATAACATCATTCAAAAAGCGATAGATGAGCTAAAAAGAGCCGGCTTTTCAAACGAGCTTGACGAGTTTTTTAGCTCTCATAAAATCATCATCAACAAAAATATCCCAATTGGTGCGGGCCTTGGTGGAGGTAGTTCAAATGCCGCCACCTTTTTGCTAATGATAAATGATGAGCTAAATTTAAATATAAAACATGAAAATTTGATGCAAATAGCGTCTAAAATCGGTGCGGATATCGCTTTTTTCATAAGTGGCTACAAGGCAGCAAATGTGAGCGGCATAGGCGAGATCATAGAAGAATTTGATGATGAAGTGCCCAATTTAAATATCTTCACACCAAATGTTTTTTGCTCTACACCGGCGGTTTATCAAGAATTTAGAAGCAATTTCTTACAATACATAAACGTTAATACTGCAAAAAAGATGCAAAATTTAAAGAGCAAAGAGCTACTTGAAATTTATAAAAACGGGGAGTTAAACGATCTTTTTGCCCCATGCTTTAAGCTCTATCCACAAATGAATGAGTTTAAAGATAAATTTCTAAGTGGTAGCGGTAGTAGCGTATTTAGCGTAAAATAAAAGGTAAAACTTTGATAAAAGATATGGCAAAAAACAAAAAAGCTTTGCATGACTTTAGCATACTTGAAACCTTTGAAGCTGGCATCGTTTTAAAAGGCAGTGAGGTCAAGGCTCTAAGGGCTGGCAGAGCAAATTTAAAAGATAGCTTTGTGCGCGTCATAAAGGGCGAACTTTTCTTACTAAACGCCCACATTAGCTATCTTGAGACTACACATAGCGCATTTCGTCCAAATGAGCGAGCAGCCAGAAAACTTTTGATGCATAGAAAGCAGATCGATAAAATTTTTGGTCAAGTCTCACAAGATGGACTAGCACTGGTTGTTTTAGCACTTTATCTAAGCGATAAAAACATCGTAAAAGCAAGACTAGCCCTTGCAAAAGGTAAAAATTTACACGACAAGCGTGAGACTTTTAAAAGACGCGAGGCAGACAAAGAGGCAAGAGCTGCCATAAAAAGATATGTTTAAGGGATAAGATGAAAAATTTACTTGTTTTAATAATCGCTTTATTTTCTTTTTTTGGTTGTGGAGAAGATGAGGAGAGTAGTGTAAATTTTAAAGAATTTAGTCCAAATGAAGAGGTTAAGCTCGTAGATGTGAGCGGCAAGGAGCTTACTTTAGTTAGAAAAGATCACGGCTTTGCTATCAAAAATGATGAAAATAAGGTTTTAATGATCGATATTTTTGGTACATTTTGCCCCCCTTGTCAAAAAGAGGCAGCTGAGCTTACAAAATATCAGCTTGAAAACAAAGATAAATTTACACTAATTGGACTAACTCACTTTGAAAATATCACAAATGAGTATGTTTTGCACGAATTTATGCAAAAATTTAACGCCTATTATTTCATAACAAACGATCAAAAGATAAATGACAGACTTGCCGAGCAAATCGTAAGAGACATCGAATACAAACACGAGATCGCACTACCTTTTAAGGTCGTGATAAAAAATGGCGAATATCAAATTTTAACAGACGTAGATAGCGGACAATACGGGGTAAAATACTATCTTGGTGGTATAAAAGTCACAAAAATGAAAGAAGATCTGGTAAAAATTTATGAGACAAAATAAATTTGCCCTATATTTGGAACATCGTTTGCTTATAAAAATATGAAATTTCATAAGGATTTTAAATGTTTGTTTTAGATAAATCAAAATCTAGCCCACTTGTTGAATCAGCTCTTGCAAGCAGAGAACTACGCCAAAAACTAATCTCTGGCAATCTTGCAAACGTTGATACACCATTTTATAAAGCTAGAGATATAAGATTTGAAGATGTTTTAAAAGAAAAAGCAAATGAAATTTATAACACTTCAAGCCAAAAAAAACTACAACTTGCTAAGACAAACGAAGCGCATATGGCTGCAGTTGATTTTCCAAAAAGCGACACAGCTCAAATTTTCTTGCGTGATGGTCATATGGCTAGAAATGACGCAAATACAGTCGACCTTGACGTGGAAACAACAGAAATGGGCAAAAATACAGTTATGATAAACGCCCTTGATAACGCCTACAAGGCTCAAAGCAATATCTTTAAAAGCGTAATAGACGCAAGTGCTAAGAACTAGGAGAGATGATGTCATACTTAAATGATTTTGATATTAGTGGATACGGACTAAGCGCACAACGTTTCAGAATGAACGTCATCAGCTCAAATATAGCAAACGCTCAAACTACAAGAACGGCCGAAGGTGGGCCATATAGAAGACAAGAGGTCATCTTTAAAGAGATGAATTTTGATAAAATTTTAAACGATCAGCTTAAAAGCTCACAAAGTCTACTCGAGTATGAAAATCCGCTTGACGATCCAAGCTCACCAAGAAACGCTCACCCTGCCCTAACTAGTGTGATCGTAGATAAAGTGGTGCGCGACGATAAGGACTTTCAGCTAAAATATGACCCAAGTCATCCAGACGCAAATGCAAATGGCTACGTCGCATTTCCAAATATAAATCCAGTCATCGAGATGTCTGACCTGCTTGAAGCAACAAGGGCATACCAAGCAAACGTGGCAGCCTTTCAAAACGCAAAAACAATAGCACAAAGTGCGATATCACTTATTTCAGGACAAGCATAATGATAAATAGTATAAATTTAGACAAAATAAATAAAAATGAAAATTCAAATAAAATAGCAAAAGCAGGCGAACAAGGCGGCTTCGAAAATGCTTTAAACGACTCTTTAAAAGAGCTAAATAAAGTCCAAATCAACGCTGATAAAGCCATAGCTGATCTTGCAACTGGCGAGGTAAAAGATCTTCACCAAGCTGCTATTGCGATAGGTAAAGCAGAGACTAGCATGAAGCTTATGCTAGAAATTCGCAACAAAGCACTAAGTGCTTATAAAGAAATTTCTAGAACACAAATTTAAGTCATTAATGAATTCCAGAAAATCAAAAATAACCATACTTTTTTTATTAATTACTTTTGGAATTTCAATATTTGTGCTTGTCATATTTTATAGAGCAAGTATCGAGCGAAAGCTTCCTAGGCTTCAAACAAGCGATATAAACACAGCAATTCGTGGCAATATAATCACAAAAGATGGCTTTAGCATCTCTTCAAGCCAAAAACTCTACAAAGTGATGCTTGATACTAGAAACATTGATCCTAATAAAAAAGAGATGTTCATTAAATTATATTCGCTTTACAGCGGCGACGATCCAAACAAAGTAAGAAAGATTATAAATGGTACAAAAGGCATCGTTACACTCTCATATAGTATTGATGCAAAGGGTGCTACCTACCTTCAAGAGCTCTCAAGAAAGCTAAATCGCAAGAGCATTTTGGTTTCATACCTTGATCCAAAAACAGGACTTGCTTCATTTCAGGGCATGAGAGTAATGGAGAGCGGACAAAATCGTAAATTTATGTCAAAAGACGCCCTCACACCAGCTATTGGCTACGTGAGCAAAACTGAAAGTGACGCACTTACAAAAAGTAAAGGCGTAAAAGGTCTTGAGAGATATTATGAAGATTATTTAGCTCCGATACAAAATGCAAAAATTTTAGGGCCTCGCGATATTGGAAATAATATCATTTTAACAAGCGACTCAAATTTAGCAACAAGAGTAGATGGCTACAATGCAGTACTTTCTATACCGCTTAAATTTCAAACCAAACTAGAGCAAATTTTAGATGAAAAGCGTGAATTTCTAGATGCAAAAGAGCTAGTCATCTGTATAATGAATAGCAAAAATGGAGAAATTTTAGCCCTAGCTTCTAGCTCAAGATATGATCCTTCAAATATAAGAAAGCAAGATTATAGCGCTCTAAATTCGACCGTTAGCGAATATGCTTATGAAGTTGGCTCGGTTTTTAAACCATTTATATTTTCCATCTTGCTTCAAGAGAAGAAAGTAAATCCATTTGAGCTTGTAAATACCTATAATGGCCGATACCAACTCGGCAAAAGGATAATCAAAGATACCCATCCGGAGCCTTTTATGAGTGCTGAAGATATAATCGTGCACAGTTCAAACATCGGCATGATTCAGCTTGTTGAACGTTTAAATGGGCCACAAATTTATCAAGGACTTTTAAATTTTGGCTTTTCAAGAAAGACTGGCATAGATCTGCCTTACGAGCAAGTAGGCATGATGCCAACAGTTACAAAGCTAAACTCATCGACATATAAGGCGACTGTGAGCTACGGATACGGCTTGCAAGCTACATTTATGCAGCTTTTAAAAGCCTATAATACATTTAATAATAAAGGCATTGAAGTTACTCCTCACATGGTTGCCTACTTAGAGAGAAATGGAAAAAGATACGATTTGCCAAAGTCCGAGCCAGCTCAAGTTATATCACAAGAAACCGCAAAGATAATGAAGAGAATTTTAATAAAAACGGTTGAGAAAGGTACTGGGCTAAAAGCCTTTACGCCAGGGCTTGAGATAGGTGGTAAGACCGGAACTGCACACATTGCTTCAGGTAGTGGTGGATACAGCAATACCTATAATGGCTCATTTTTTGGCTTTGTAAACGACACAAGAGGTAATAGCTACACAATAGGCGTTTTAGCAAGGGATCCTAAAAGGCCTTACTACTACTTCGGTGCTCAAAGTGCCTTGCCTATGTTTAAAAAAGCAGTTGATCTGATGGTTGAGGATGGATATTTATTTCCTGATGCAAATGTAATAGCTGAGTTTGAAGCCAAAAAAGATAAGCTTAAAAACGATAAGACAAAACAAAAGCCTGCTTTGGACTAAAATTTTAAAAACAAAAAAGACCTAAAAACCAAACAAAAACTAAATGTAAAAATTTCTCTTACTTTTTGGCGTTTTCTCTAATTGCAAAACCTTTAATGCTCTTAAAATACTTTTAACTTCTAATAGCAATTAAATTATAAATAGAAAATCTAAACTGATCAAAAAGATTTAAGCCTCTCATATTTTTAGAGGTTACCTCTTTGTCATCTTTGTAGTTTTTTCCGCCTAAAAAGAGCAGATAAATAAGCGGCATAACATAATTAAATCTTAAGAAAAGTGCTACGATACAATGAAAAAAGCCATAGTTATATCTGATACAAACATAAAAGGCATAAATTATATAGGCTATCATTAAAATTAAAAAAGCATAGAATACAAAGCTTAAACCAGCATAATCTGAAATATTTAAAAAGCTGCAAACAAAAATAAAAGTACCTACCAAAGTAGGCAATATAATAATTGGAAAAATTAGATGAAGTCCAATTAGATCAAATTTACTCGCATAAACCTTTATGTTATATCTACCTGCAGGAATTATCGAAAATATAGGCAATACGATTGAAAAGAAAATAAGAAATATCACGTACATAGAATCAATATCATAAGAACTCATTTTTATCCCAAGCTTAATTTTAAGATATTTTAACTACACTTTTTTTGAATAAAATTATCTACGATTTTTGCGATTTTCTATGCCAATTTTCTCACTCTCTTCTATCTCGACAATATAGCTTGGATTTTTCTTTTTAGCCTCTTTGTCTAAAAAACTAATGAGCTTAGCATCAGAATTTTTATGAGAGCAGATTAAAATTATGAAATTTATATAGTTATTTGCTTCTTTTGGCATGATTTGGTTATTTTTGGCTGGTATACTAAAATTTCCTACAAAGATTTGAATAAGTTCGAAAAGCTCGTTTTTACTTAGATTATTATCACCGGCAAGCTTTTCAAGCTTTTCGATCGTTATCTCTTCTTTTTCTAATGCAAGGTCCTTTGTTTCGATGCTATAATCCCTATTTCTTAAAAGTATATAGATTAACACACAAATTGCAATTAATAGCAATACAACAAAGAAAACTATTAGACCTTTTATTAGCATCTAAAGCCTTGAGCAAAGTGATCGCTTTGTAAATGCTAAAGCACTCATAAGCACCATTATTACGATACTAATCCAGACAAAATCAGGCACTGGCAATGGATCGCCAGCTGCATATGAGTGCATGCCAGCTAAATAAAAATTTACACCAAAATAAGTCATAATAATCGACCAATAGGCAAAGAACGAAGCAACTGCAAACGCATATTGATTGTTTAGCTTTGGAATAAATCTTATATGAAGAACTGCGGCATAAACAAGTATCGAAACTAGCGCCCAAGTCTCCTTGCTGTCCCAGCCCCAATATCTGCCCCAACTCTCGTTCGCCCAAACACCGCCTAGGAAATTTCCAAGAGTAAGCAAGCTAAGTCCTAGTATCATAGCCATCTCATTTATACGGGTAGCTTCGAGGATATTGCGAGAAATTTCTGGATTTGGCTTTTTCTTATTTTGTAAAATGATAAGCAATAGCGTGAAGCCACCAAGTAATGCGCAAAGCCCTAAAAATCCATAACTTGCAGTAATGACAGAAACATGTATTGTTAGCCAGTAGCTTTGAAGCACTGGCACAAGTGTAGTGATCTGCGGATCCATCCAGCTAAGGTGCGCAACAAATAATGTAACGCCAGCCAATATAGACGTAAGAGCAAGAGCGATAGGGCTACGTTTTGCAAAGACGATACCAGAAAATCCCAGAGCCCAAGCGATATAGACCATCGATTCATAAGCGTTACTCCAAGGCGCATGCTCAGCAATGTACCAACGAAGTCCAAGTCCGACAGTATGAGCAAGAAAAGCTAGTAAATTTACAATGTATACAACTCTTACAATACCATTTATCTGAACTTTTGGAGCTAGCATTTTGACAAAAACAAAAAATAAAAGTGCAAGGCCAGCCAAAAGATAAACCGGCGTCAATCGTTCAAAAATTTGAATTTTATTAAACAAAATTTCTATATTTATCTTTTCTTCACTTGGCATTACAGCAGAACCGTACTTTTGCTGATAGGCTGAAATTTTATCAAGTGTGGCATCAGCCTTACTCCAATCATTATCTTTTGTTGCTGCATCAACTGCTGCAAAATACTCTCTCATCATATTAATGACTAGATCGGCCTCCTTAGGCGGAAAATACATCATTGCACTAGCAGGTGAATACCAAGAGTTTGATGGGTCATCTTGCTTTGGAAAAATTTTAAAAATTTCACCAATAAATATCATATAAAAAACGTTCAATCTCTCATCGATCTTGATCACGTCTTTATCAAAGGTATTGCGTGATCCAGGGTGCTTGCGATTAGCAATTTCAGCAAATTTTGTGAGTTTATATTCACTTCCGCCATCTTTTGTAGCTCTAAAAAAATCATTAAAACTTGCATATTTTGCATTTTCATCTATGCCAAGCTCTTTTTTTAGCTCCTTACTTTGTCCAAGTGAGATAATTTTTTCACTTCGCCAAAAATCAGGCGTTACCATTATTGAAAGCATCGCTTGATTCGAGTTTAGGCTGTTTATATTCTCGCTTCTATGTATTTTATTTAAAATTTCTTTGCTAAGAGTGTCAAATGGCTTCATTCTACCATCTGAGCTTTGTACAATAAGCCTAGAAAGCTTTTGTGTGTGCTCTTTGCTGATATTAGGAAAAAAGTCTTCAGCCTTTAATGAGCTAAAATTTAAACTTAAAAGCATAATGGTAATGATAGCAACAACCTTTTTACCACCCTTTGTTGATTCATTGTCTATTAACTTAGCTAGTTTTCTAAAACGGCTACCAGGATTTATAACATTTAGCACAAAGCCAAGCCCAAGCAAAAAGTAGCCGATATAAGTTGGTATCTTGCCTGGATCTTTATTGACAGAGAGAATGGTTCCTTTTTCATCTGTATCGTATGAACTTTGGAAAAATCTATAGCCATCATAGTCAAGCACGTGATTCATATAAATTTTATAGTCAAGCCCCGACATGTTTGTATCATCTTTTACAATAACTTCACTTGAGTAGCTCATAGGCGAATTTGAGCCAGGATATCTTTTAAGCTCAAAGTCTTTTAAGTATAAGCTAAACGGAAGTTTAACTTGCTGTGCGCCCCATGAAGCGTTAAATTTTTGTCCAGCCACAGCTAAGCGTGAAGGCTCTGTTAAGTTATAAAAAATATGCATCTCTTTACTCTCGCCTTTATAATTTAATTCAGCTATCAAGGCGTTAAATTCGCTATCTTTTGTACTAACTAGCTTTCTTGAAGCATGAGCTGAAACTAATCTTGGAGCAAAATTTATATTTGAAATAGTATAAAGACTACCCATGCCAAATTCATTTACGCTACCAGCTTTTAACTCAGTTTTTGAGCTATCACTCATTGTAAATTTTGAAAGATCGGTATTTGAAGTAACTGTGAAATTTCCGTCCACTAATTTAAAAAGTACATATTTTTTGCTCTCGTCTGGCTTAGCATTAAAGATAAAACTAATATCTGCAACCCTTGCTTCCTCTTCTTCTAACAAGAAAATTTCTTCACTTTCACTCTCGTTTGAAACCACAAATTCCACTACTGGTTGCCCGTTTTTATCATCCACAAACTTATAGCTTGCATTTGGCACAAATTCTTTAAATTTTAAATTAGCTTCATTGTCTACTATTTTTAGCTTTAAATCAAAACCTTTTTTTGCATCAGAAAGCCCTAGTGGTAAAGCAGCGTTTATCTCTTCTCCATTATCGTTTAATGCGGTTAAATTTAAATAGGATATTTTTGTCGTAACGATATTTGACTGAGTTTTTTCTCTTATATGCATATCGGCCTCAAAGCCAAGATATCTTGTTATTCCAGCGCCGATTAAGATAACGATAAAACCAAGATGGAAGATAAGCGAAGGGAGTTTTTTTGGATCGATTAAGTTATATCTAAAGATATTATAGGTCAAATTTATGCCAAGAAGTAGTTGAATGAGAGCGAACCAGCTGGCACCATAAACATAGTACCATGCAGCTTCTGTACTAGTTTTACTTTCTATTATCGTAGCGGCTCCACTAGCTATGGCAAAGATTATCATCAAAATGATAGCCGAGCCCATACTTAAAAATAATGATTTTGGATTTAACATCTGCTTCCTTTTATTTACATTATGACAAAGCTATCAAAGTGAAACTTATCTTAAATAACTGCCTTGCTTTGTTTGAGTAGAGACTGGCTTGTTCTCATTCGTATCTTGTTCAGTAAATGCATCTTTACCTTTTAGATAGGCGAGAATCGCGCCAAGATCATTATTTGAAAGAATTTTAGCTTGGTTTTGCATTACATTTTTACCGCTTCCACCGAAACTTGAGTCACTTCTATAAGAGATGATGCTATCTTCAATATCTTTAGCATCCATATTTTTTAGAGGTATTGAACCAAATGGCCTTTTATCAGCATTCTCGCCATGACAGCTAGCACATTGCTTTTCATAAAGCTCCTTACCCAAAGAAACACTATATCTACCCTTTCTATCAACGCCTAATTTTAAAATTCTATTATCTTTATAGCGTCTTGGATCTTCATCGACATAAACATTTACTTTTTCATTTCTATCATTAGCCTGCTTTTTTGCCATTTCAGCAAGTTCTTTACCAAACTCACCACGAGCTTCTATATAGTAGACTTGTGAAGCTGCAAAGGCATTCGCCACCAAAAAACACGCCAAAAAAGAAATTTTAATACTTTTCATAACTTTCCTTGAAATTTTGCTCTAAATTTAAAAAACCCGGATCAGATTGCTCCGACCCGGGATTATATCATAAGTTGATTAATGAGCTACGATTAGAATGAGTATTTAGCTTCAAATCTGAATTGATCTTCTTTGTTTTTAGCCTCATCAGCAAATTTTGAAGTTTTGAATGCATAGTATGAGCTAAATGTTAGCTTTTTGCTGTACTCATATGCAAATCTTGGGGTAACCTCTTCAACTTTTTCTTTGCCATTTTCGCCAGCAGCTGCAGCGTGTTTAATGTGGCCTTTTATGTAATCAACACCAACTGTAAATTTATCAAATGTATATCCAGCTGTAGCATATACTAAGTTAGCTTTACCATCAGCCCATGTTGGATCAAGTGTAAGCTCACCCACATCTATTAGGCTACCTTTATCTTCAAAAACAAATGATGTTACACCTTTATCTTGAACTTTCCAACCCATATAGCCTAATCTAGCATCAAGACCAAATAGTGAAGCTGTAAGTTCTCCAGCATAAAAGTTACCATCATTGTAGTTTGCAACACCATTAGATGCAGCTATTCTTTCAGATAGGTGTGATTTTGCGCTTACGTCTACTGTGCTATTAACATAGTTGATTCTACCACCTAAGCTAACATTATCATTTATAGCAAAGTTTGCAGTTACATCAGCTGCAAGTAGATCAGCTAGATTTGTTAGGCTAGCATACCATAGTTGGAAATTGATAGGATCATATGAACCAGCGATGCCAGCTGCATATAGATTACCTGCATCATAATCATTTAAATAATTTGTAATTTCATACAACTTGCCATCACTTTCAACACTATCACCCTCAATTGCGTCAAAAGCTAGAGCTGTTAGAGTAAGTCCTTCGATATCTTCATTCACTACTCTTACACCGGTACCAATAGCATCATCTGTAAAGAATGAGCCAATCTCTTGTTTGCCAGCTGTTATAGTAGTGTTTCCAGCTTTATAACCAAGATAGAACTGATGAACTCTAAATGGCTCAGTTGTATTAGTTTTATCTGTGCCAATTTCTTGACTACCTTGATCGTTCTGAGTATTATCACCAGAATTATCAGTAGCGTTATATCTTAAACCAATAACGCCAAAGAAGTTATCATCAATAGCAGCTTTAAAATTTGCTACTGCTTTAAATTGATGACCGGCTTTTGAGCCAGATTCTGATTTTGTATTAGAAAACTCACCGTGTTTTTTATCATTTGTATATCTATATCTTGCAAATCCTGAAAGATCTACATTTTTTATAGCTTCTTCAAGTGGAGTAGCACTTGCTACGCTTGAAAATGCACCTAAAGCAACCAAAGCGGCTAAACTAATTTTTGTTAGTTTCATTTTTTCTCCTTTTAAGGTTTTGTGCTGACGATTATAATCAATAAAATTTAACATGAAGCTTAAAATTTTTAATTTCAGTTACCGATCGTTTACCGAAATTAATCAAAAATAGGCAAAAGTTGATAATTTTAAATAAAACAAGGACAAAATTTTAAATGAGTAAAAAGAAAAAGGGGCTGTTATTTCGCCCCTTAAAAGGAGTTCTAGTTTTGATTGCTGTTGAAATTATATAAGCAAGCAGTAAATCAACGGTAATTAAAAAGAAATTTTTTCCTCTTTTGGCACTTCGATATTTGTTTTTACATTTTTTCTTTTAATAATCACATCATTTTGTGGCTTTTTTATACCATTATATAAGCCACGAGAGCCGCCCTCTTTTATAAGAAGCATATCTATAAGTTTATCTGCATAAAAGGTCGCATAGACTAAGTCGCCTTTATCATAATAGTATCTATTTGCACAAAAATTTGCTTTATTAAGTTTATGGTTTTTTGTATCGCTCGCCACTATTTCATAGCAGTATTTTGAATCTTTATAAGTAACTTCTTTTATAAAACCTTTGATTGAGCTTTTTACTGGCGTATTTTGCATGATCTGTCTTGGTTGTTTTCTGACTGGTGGGTTGTCCTCAAAAAATGAGCAACCCAAAAACATGATAGTGGTTACCAGTGGAAGTAAAATTTTAGCTTTCATCTCTTCTCCTTAGTGTAAAACGGCGAAGTATAGCTTTTAAGATTAAATAAATTTTGTGGGAAATTAAAGGCTTGTATTTAAATTTATATACACGATCATACAAATTTATCTTAGGCGAGCCTACCTAAGATAGTTAAGCTGAAACATTTAAAACGTTGCCGCCAAGCTCGGCGATCTTTTTATCAAGTGTCTCAAGGGTCTTTTCAATAGTCTTTTGAGAAATTTCAGGAAGCTCACCTCCCCAAATTTTCTTCGCATCCTCAAAACCCTTTGCCACACCCTCTCTACCAGCTTTTAGTTTTTCCACGTCATCGCCTGCACCATTTAGCACAAAACTAGCTATCCTATCAGCCGTATTTGCGATACCAAAAAATCCATTCTCGCTGATAAGATCATTTGCCTCGTCACTACTTAGCTCGTTTAAAGATTTACCGTTATAGCCGATATTTGCAAGATCAAGTCCTGATAAAATTTCTGATAAATTTTTAGGCGCATTAAAGCTTAAGCCGCTTTGGGCTAGTAAATTTGAACTACTACTTTTAACGATATCTTTTTGATACTGCAAAAAGTAGCTATTTGAAATGTCTTTGGCTGTTAAATTTGTAATTTCAGACTCTTTTTTAGAGATATTCTTTTCATCTTTATGAAGCGAAATTTCTGATTTTACATTTTCTTTTATACTTGAACTATTATATGAGTTTGCGATTTGATAAATTTTCATTTTGGCTCCTTAAAATTTATAGAATCAATATCGCCAAAAAGTAGAATTTATTTAGATAAAGCGGGGAAACTCCCGCTAGTAGTTATTTGCTAAGTGTTGCGTTTAGCATCCAGATTGCTTTTTCAAATTTTGCGATTTGATCTTGTGCATACATTTGAGTTGTTGTATCGCCTTCTGCAAGCTCGTCAAGCTTTTTAAACTCGCCCAAAAGGTGCTTGTAATCAGCCAAAACAATATCCAAAACTTCAGTTGGAGTGTAGCTCTCTTTTGGCTCATGCTTGATGTGAGCGACTTTTGCTAGCTCCTCAGCCTTTGCGATAGGTCTGCCGCCAAGCATAAGAGCTCTTTCTGCAACTGCATCAAATATCTCACTCATATCTTCATAAGCTTTTTCTGTGTATTCATGGACGCTAAAAAATTGAATACCTTTTACATTCCAGTGAAGATCGTGAAATTTAATGTAAAGCGCATTCGCATCAGCCTGAATTGTGTTTAACTGTAAAATAACTTTTGACATTTTTGTCTCCTTTTTTATTGTTTAAATGTGATGAAATTATATGTAGTTAGAGTTAATCACTGGTTAATCAAATAATAAAATTTATTATTTAGTATAAATTTTGACTACAAAATAAATTTATCTTGTAGTCAAATATAGAATCACAAAAATTTATCTATTTTTTATAAGGCGTAGTTTTATAGCCTTGTTCGATCAAGCTACTCATACCTCCATCTAAATTTATTATCTTAAGATCTGAGCTATCTATCGCTGCGGCTGCTGCCGTACTTCTTCTGCCACTTCTGCAAACAAGAGCAATAGGTTTTTTGATATCAACTGCCTTTGAAAGCTCCTCTAAAAATGCACTCTTATCGTTTGGATTAAAAGTTATAGTCTTTGCACCTGCGATAACGCCGGTCTCTTGCCACTCAGATGGAGTTCTTATATCAATAATCTGATCATATTTTTTGATCTCATCTGGGCTTATATTAACGGTTTTAACATCAGCTGACAACATACAACAAACAGCTCCTAAAAGTAAAATTTTTTTCATCTACTCTCCTTAAATAAATTTTTGAAATGTTAGCACGAATTATTAAATATATAAAAATTTTTGTTGATAAAATTTATTAGTTTAGATAAAAATTAATGATATAATGTGTTGATAAAAAACTAAATCTACTACGAATGCATATATAGATAAACCGACTAGATTGATGAAAATATAGTCATTTACCATTACGCTTTTTATAAAATTTTCTTTGATATTAGTGATCTTGTTTGCATATAACTTATAATCTTTTTTATAAAGTCCATTCTTTGTATTTTTTTCTTTTACTCTATTTGCTGATCAGCATAAGAATATTTTTTATAAATTGTTATATCTTGTTGTACGTTTTAGTATATTTAAAAAACACTTGTTTGAGCACTTTGTATTTTACAAAGGCGATTGTATGATGGTGTCCCCAACAGGGTTCGAACCTGTGGCCTTAGAATTAGGAATTCTACGCTCTATCCAGCTGAGCTATGAGGACAATTCATGTATTTTGTAGATAGATTTTATCAGAATAAATAATTTTTGAAGGACAGATTACTCTGCCCTTCTTTGGTTAATTAGCCATTTCTTTTTTTAATAATCTCATCACTTACGTTTTTAGGAACTTCTTCGTAGTGATCGAATTCCATTGAATAAGTTGCACGGCCTTGAGTCATCGAGCGAAGATCTGTTGAATAGCCAAACATTTGAGCTAATGGACAATAAGCTGCAATGATCTTCACACCATTTCTATCATCCATTGAATTTACTTGACCACGGCGTTTATTAAGGTCGCCTATAACATCACCCATATACTCTTCTGGAGTTTCTACTTCAACCTTCATCATAGGCTCAAGAATAACAGCACCTGCTTTTCTAGCACCTTCCTTAAAGCCCATTGAAGCAGCAAGCTTAAATGCCATTTCAGACGAGTCAACTTCATGGTAGCTACCATCAAATAGTGTGACTTTAACGTCTTCAACTGGGTAACCAGCAAGAACACCACTTTGAAGTGCCTCTTTACAACCTTTTTCAACAGCTGGAATATATTCTTTTGGAACAACACCACCTTTGATATCATTAACAAACTCAAATCCACTAGCAGCTGGAAGCGGTTCAATACGTAAAAATACGTGACCATATTGACCACGACCGCCTGATTGTTTAGCATACTTATACTCTTGTTCAACTGTCTTACGAATAGTTTCACGATAAGCAACTTGTGGTTGTCCAACTTCAGCATCAACTTTAAATTCACGAAGCATACGATCAACTATAATCTCTAAGTGAAGTTCACCCATACCGCTAATAATAGTTTGACCACTCTCTTCGTCTGTGCTAACTCTAAAACTTGGATCTTCTTGAGCTAGTTTTTGAAGCGCTATTGCCATTTTTTCCTGGTCTGCTTTTGTTTTTGGCTCAACTGCAACACTAATAACTGGTTCTGGAAAGTCCATTCTTTCAAGGATAACTTTATCTTTTTCACTAGCTAGAGTATCACCTGTCAGAGTGTTTTTTAGACCAACAACAGCGCCGATCTCACCAGCGAAAAGCTCAGTAATCTCTTCACGTTTATTTGAGTGCATTTTTAGCAAGCGACCGATTCTCTCTTTACTATCTTGAACGGTATTATAAGCATAGCTACCACTTTCCAAGCTTCCTCTATAAACACGAATAAATGTTAGCTGTCCGACAAATGGGTCAGTCATAATCTTAAATGCAAGAGCTGCAAATTCACCATTATCAGTACTTTCAACAGTTACTTCGGTACCATCTTCATATACACCCTTAATAGCTTCAATTTCATCTGGAGCTGGCAAGTAGTCAACAACAGCATCAAGTAGAGGTTGAATTCCTTTGTTTTTAAACGCAGTTCCACAAAGCATAGGCGTGATAGTCATTCTCAAGCAGCCTGCTTTTATGCCTTTTTTGATCTCTTCTTCACTTAGATCTTCACCAGCAAAAAATTTCTCCATCAAGCTATCATCTGTCTCTGAAACTGCTTCGATTAGTTTTGCACGGTATTCCTCTGCTTTATCTTTAACTTCAGCTGGAATTTCTTCTTCAACATAGTCAGTTGGCTTTTTCTCATCATTCCAAACGTAAGCTTTCATTCTTACAAGGTCAACCACACCTCTAAAGTTATCCTCGGCACCTATAGGAATTTGAATAGGAATTGGGTTTGCTTTTAGTCTTTCCCTAATCTGCTCTTCAACTCTAAAGAAATTTGCACCAATTCTGTCCATTTTATTAACAAAAACGATTCTTGGTACGTGATATTTATTTGCTTGTCTCCAAACAGTCTCAGACTGTGGCTGAACACCACCAACAGAACAAAATACTGAAACAGCACCGTCAAGAACACGCATAGAACGCTCAACTTCGATAGTAAAGTCAACGTGTCCCGGAGTATCTATTAGGTTTATTTGATAACCCTTCCAAAACGCCGTAGTTGCAGCTGAAGTAATAGTAATACCACGCTCTTTTTCTTGTTCCATCCAGTCCATGGTAGCAGCACCATCATGAACCTCACCTATTTTATGGCTCATGCCAGTAAAGAATAAAATTCTCTCACTAGTAGTTGTCTTTCCAGCATCAATGTGAGCCGCGATACCGATATTTCTTACCTTATGTAAAGGCGTTTTTCTCTCTGCCATATTAATTCTTTCTTACCAGCGGTAGTGAGCAAATGCTTTATTAGCCTCTGCCATTTTATAAGTATCTTCCTTCTTCTTGAAAGATGCACCTTTTGAGTTTGCCGCATCTAAGAGCTCATTCGCTAGTTTATCTATCATAGTTCTTTCGCTTCTCTTTCTAGCGTAAGTTATAAGCCAGCGAATAGCAAGAGCTTGTTGGCGAGCTGGGCGAACCTCAACTGGTACTTGATAAGTAGCACCACCAACACGGCGTGATTTAACTTCTAAAATAGGTTTTACATTTTCAATAGCATCGTTAAAAACGTCGATGCCTTTAACCTCAGCATTTTTCTTTTCTATGGCTTTAATAGCACCATACATTATCTCAGTAGCGACGCTTTTTTTTCCATCATACATAAGAGAATTAATAAATTTAGTGATTATTTTATTTCCGTAAATCGGATCAGGTAAGACTTCCCTTACAGGGGCTTTTCTTCTTCTCATTTTGATCTTTCCTTCAAATTTTTATGAAATTTTACTCAAACGTTTGCAAATTTTAGCAACGTCTGCGAACCTAAATTTTACTTTTTTGTTGCAGCTGCAGCGCCAGCTTTAGGGCGTTTAGCACCATATTTAGAACGAGAAACTGTTCTCTTTGCAACACCAGCAGTATCAAGTGCACCACGAACGATGTGATATTTAACACCTGGTAAGTCTTTAACCCTACCACCGCGAACTAAAACGATACTGTGTTCTTGTAGGTTGTGACCTTCACCGCCGATATAGCTGATGACTTCAAAACCACTTGTTAGCCTAACTTTGGCAACTTTCCTCAAAGCTGAGTTTGGTTTTTTAGGAGTTGTAGTATAAACCCTAGTGCAAACTCCTCTTCTTTGAGGACACTCTTTTAACGCTGGAGATTTTGACTTAACAGTCACTTTCTTGCGTTCTTTTCTGACCAATTGATTTATGGTTGGCACAATAATTCCTTTCAACTAAATTTATTAAAAAGACCTAATTTTATTTAAAATAAACTTAAATAACGGTTAATAAGTTAGACTTACTCATCTAATTCTTGATTTTATAAAAACTCTGCTGTCTTTATTTTGTATTAGTCTTGCTTGACAGCATATTTGCCGCTACCTATCAAAAGAATACAAAGTGAAATAGCAATATAAAGGTAAATAAGCTCTGATTTAAAGCCATTAACCTCGTTTAATGCAAATAAATTTGCAAATCCATAGTACGAGTATAAAATAGTAATACTAGTACCTAAAACTAGGATAGCTCCTACCCTTGAGTAAAAACCAATAATTAACATAATGGGCGCTAAAACTTCTCCAAGGTAAGAAAAATATGCCAAAAATCCAGGCAAACCAGCATTTACCAATATACCTTTTACCCCACTAAGTCCATGTAAAATTTTACCAAAACCATGCATAAAAAGGCAGATACCAAGTCCTAAACGTATAAATAAAAGTCCAAGATCAATGTTTTTCATAAATTCTCCATGATGTGATTTAAAGATAAGGATTTTATTAGGTGATAGTTAATAGCTTGTAAATTTTTAATTGACTTAATTTTATAAAGAGGTTAAGCCCCAAAATAGGGGCTTGAAGTATTAGTTTTCTTTGATTTTTACTTTTTTATCCTTATAAAAACCAGTTCCAACCGGAATCATACGTCCTAGGATAACGTTCTCTTTTAGATCTTCAAGATAGTCAAATTTAGCAGCGATAGATGCTTCTGTTAAGACTTTAGTTGTCTCTTGGAACGATGCAGCAGAGATCACACTATCACTTCCGATAGCCGCTCTTGTAACACCAAGAAGGATCGGCTCAGCAATAGCTGGCTCACCACCCATGTTCATGATACGCTCGTTCTCTTCTTTAAATTTGTTTCTTGAGACCATATCGCCAACTATGAAATTTGTATTTCCACTATCAACGATTTTAACCTGGCGAAGCATTTGAGAGACGATGATCTCGATATGTTTATCTGCGATCGCAACACCTTGGCGACGATAAACTTGTTGAATCTCGCTAATCAAATAATAATGAAGCGCTTTTTCGCCAAGAATTCTTAAAATATCGTGGCTTGAGATTAGTCCATCAGTTAGTTTCTCGCCAGCGTGGACAAATTCCCCATCTCTTACTTGGATCTGACGACTTTTCTCGATCAAATACTCAGCAGTTGTGCCATCTTCAGCTTGGATGATTATGCGCTCTTTTGAGCGAAGTGGCTTGTCAAATCTAACCACACCATCAATCTCTGCAACGATAGCTGTATTTTTAGGGCGTCTTGCTTCAAATAGCTCACTAACTCTTGGAAGACCGCCGGTAATATCTTTTGACTTAGCGACAGCTTTTGGGGTCTTGGCCAAAATATCAGCCTGAGCTACTTCATCACCGCTTGAGACAAAGATCGCAGTTTTTGGATCAAGCGGATACTTAATTAAATTTCCTTTTTTAGTAGCGATAATAATCGCAGGTTTTACACCACTTGGCAAATACTCATTGATAACAAGACGTCTTTGTCCAGTTGCCTCATCTGCTTGCTCAGTCGCACTATATCCTGGCTCAATATCTTCAAAGCTAACCACGCCAGCTTCTTCAGCAATAGTTGGAGTTGAGTATGGGTCCCACTCAGCAATAATCAACTTATCATCTTTTTCAGGCAATGAGACTACTGTCGCTCTCTCAACTGCATCATTATCAGAAACTTGAATGATAGAATTTCTTGGGATATAATGGCGAACTGCTTCACGTCCATCTTTATCAGAAACAACTACAAAGAAACCTTTTTCAGTTACCTTGTGACCTTTTTTGATATCTTTAACCCTATCAAGATAATCACCCTTTAATATGAAAAATTTAACCACACCATTTGCGTCAGCTAAAATTTTACGAGTTACAGGATCTCCGTCTGAAATTTTAAGTTCACTAGCGTATGGGATACGATTTGGAATATTCCAACCCTCTTTTATGATCTCAACGATACTTTCATTCTCTTTTACTTTATCGCCACTTACATAAGGTATATACATCTTTCCTTCGATCTTTCCGCTAACACCAGCTAATTCATTTGGCTTAGCAAGATCGTTTCTTCTAATTGTATATTTAACCTCTTCTTTTTTACCTTTTATCACGATATTTACATCTTCGTGGGCATATTCGATCTCTATTTTGCCATCAATCGTTGATTTAATCTTTGGTTCAACAAGTAGCACAGCTGCGCTTCTTCTATTTGCAACGATCTTCTTATCACCGTTATCATAAGTATTAAGGTTGTAATATCTGATAAAACCTTCTTTTTGGGCGATTACTTGACGATCTTGTTGCTCAGTAGAAGCCGTACCACCGATGTGGAATGTTCTTAGCGTTAGCTGTGTACCTGGCTCACCGATAGATTGAGCTGAAATGATACCAACTGCTTCACCTGGTTTTACAAGTTTGCCCTCACCCAAATTTAAGCCGTAGCATTTTGCACAAACGCCTTTAGGTGCTTTGCAAGTAATAGGCGTTCTAATGCTCACTGATTTTATGCCAGCCTCAGTTATAGCTCTAGCTTTTTCTTCATCAAGTAGAGTACCTTCACTAAATAAAATTTCATTTGTTATAGGATCAATCACATCATCCGCTAAAACACGGCCCAATACTCTTTCTTCAAGGCTTTCGATTAGCTCGCCGCTCTCTGTAATATCTGTGATCTCAACGCCCTCGTGCGTACCGCAGTCATGCATTGTAACCTTAACGTTTTGAGCTACGTCGATTAGTTTTCTTGTTAGGTAACCAGCGTTGGCAGTTTTTAGCGCAGTATCTGCAAGACCCTTTCTAGCTCCGTGGGTAGAGTTAAAGTACTCCATTATGTTTAGACCCTCACGGAAGTTTGAAATGATCGGTGTTTCGATAATCGAACCGTCAGGTTTTGCCATAAGACCACGCATACCAGCTAGCTGACGAATTTGCGCTGCACTACCTCTAGCGCCTGAGTCTGCCATCATGTAAATTGAGTTAAATCCGCCTTTATCATTTTGGATAAGCTTCATCATCTCACTTGCAACGCTGTTGTTTGTATCTGTCCAGATATCGATGATCTTGTTGTATCTCTCACTATCTGTTAAAAGACCAGCGCCGTATTGCTTTTGAATTTCGCGAACTTTTTTCTTAGCTTCGTCGATATATTTTTGCTTGCTATCTGGCACGATGATATCTGCGATAGAGATAGAAATTCCCGCTTTTGTAGCATATCTAAAGCCTAAATTTTTAAGCTTATCAAGGAAGTCAGCCGTTACTTCAAGACCACCATTTCTATAAACATAATCAACCAAATTTGCAATATCTTTTTTCTTCATGATCTTATTCCACATATTTTCAGGAACAAAATCAGGAAGTATGGCTCTTAAAATCAAGCGACCAGCCGTCGTAAAGATGATCTTATTATCAACCATTGTCTTGATTTTAGCATGAAGACCAAGAGTATTAGCCTCTTCAGCGATCATTACTTCATCAACGCTTGAGAAAATTTTATTTGCGCCTTTTTCGTCATTTCTCTCTAGGCTTAAATAATAAATTCCTAAAACCATATCTTGTGAAGGAACTGTGATAGCCTTACCGCTTGCAGGAAGCAAGATGTTCATTGAGCTAAGCATTAAAATTTTGCACTCAGCGATAGCCTCTTGTGATAGTGGCACGTGAACAGCCATTTGGTCACCGTCAAAGTCTGCGTTGAACGCCGCACAAACTAGTGGGTGAAGTTGGATAGCCTTGCCCTCAACAAGCACTGGATGAAATGCCTGGATAGAAAGCTTGTGAAGTGTTGGAGCACGGTTTAACATAACTGGATAGTCTTTGACGACCTCTTCTAGGCACTCCCAAACCTCATTTGTCTTATCTTCTATCATCTTTTTAGCTTGCTTAACAGTTGTCGCATAGCCTTTTTCTTCAAGGCGAGCAAGCAAATGTGGTTTAAATAGCTCTAGAGCCATCTTCTTTGGAAGACCACACTGATCCATTTTTAGCTTTGGACCAACAACGATAACAGAACGTCCAGAGAAGTCAACACGCTTACCTAGCAAATTCTGACGGAATCGGCCTTGCTTACCTTTGATGATCTCGCTTAGTGATTTTAGTGGGCGCTTATTTGCACCTTTTACTGCATTTGCTCTGCGGCCATTATCAAATAGCGCATCAACAGCTTCTTGAAGCATTCTCTTTTCATTTCTGATAATGATCTCAGGTGCGTCAAGCTCAAGTAGACGTTTTAGACGGCTATTTCTGTTTATTACGCGGCGATATAGGTCGTTTACGTCTGAAACAGCAAATTTACCACCATCAAGGCTGACTAGCGGTCTAAGATCAGGTGGAAGAACTGGTAAATTTGTTATCATCATCCACTCTGGGCGGTTACCTGAATTTAAAAAGCTCTCGATAACTTTTAGGCGTTTTACGATAGTCTTTTTCTTGGCCTCAGAATTTGTAGACTCCATCTCTTCTTTTAGTTGATTTAAAATTTCCATCAAATCAAGCTCAGCTAGCATGTCATAGATGACCTCACCACCCATTCTAGCTGTAAAGCCAGTCTCTTCATATCTTGAAGCTAGGCTTTGATATTGCTCTTCATTTAAAACGTCGTATTTTTCAACTTTTTTAGAATTTTCATTGTCGTAATAAGCCTCGCCAGCATTATCAACAATGTATGCCTCATAGTAAAGTACGCGCTCAAGATCCTTCATCTTAATACCAAGAAGTGCACCAATACGGCTTGGCAAGAAATTTACATACCAGATGTGAGCCACTGGAGTTACAAGCTCAATGTGACCCATGCGAGAGCGGCGAACCTTAGATGTTGTTACTTCAACGCCGCACTTTTCGCACTTGATGCCTTTATAACGCATCTTTTTATATTTGCCACAAAGGCACTCGTAATCACGGATCGGTCCAAAAATTTTCGCACAAAACAAGCCGTCACGCTCAGGTTTTAGTGTACGATAGTTGATAGTTTCTGGTTTTTTAACTTCGCCATAACTCCAAGATTTTATCTTCTCAGGACTTGCTAAACGAAGTTGAAAAGCTTCAAAATCACGAGGTCTATGCTCTTCTTTTATCTCAACTGGTTTTAAATTAGTTAGTTTCATTTGTCTCATCCTCATCATATACTTCTACATCAAGAGCTAGTGATTTTAGCTCGTTTGTTAGAACAAAGAACGTCTCAGGGATACCAGTCTCAGGAACGTTTTCACCTCTTGTTAAAGCTTTGTAAGCAGAAAGTCTTCCCTCAACATCATCTGATTTTACAGTTAGCATCTCTCTTAGTGTATGAGCGGCACCATAAGCCTCAAGTGCCCAAACCTCCATCTCACCAAACCTTTGACCACCAAATAGCGCCTTACCGCCGACAGGTTGCTGTGTAACAAGGCTATATGGTCCAGTACTTCTTGCGTGAACTTTTTCATCGACCAAGTGGTGAAGTTTTAGCATATACATACAACCAACATTAACGCGTTCTCTTATCTTTGAGCCTGTGCGTCCGTCATATAGTTCAGTTTTACCGTCGCTATCTATCTTTGCCATCTCAAATAATTTTGCAAATTCGTCAGCCTTAACGCCTTCAAAAATCGGAGTCGCAAATCTTACGCCATTACTCCAATCTTTTGCGTACTCAAGAAGCTTCTCATCGCTCATCTTACCAAGAGCTTTTTTAGCGTCCATTAGCTTAGCAACACCTGCTATCTCTATCATCTTAGCTCTTAGCTCTTTTATCCACTCGCCTTTTTTGGTCTCAAAAATTTCATTGATCTGCTCGCCTAAGCGGTAGCCAACAAGACCAAGGTGGCTCTCTAAAATTTGACCGATGTTCATACGGCTTGGAACACCAAGTGGGTTTAGCACGATGTCTACGATCTGACCACTTGGAAGATAAGGCATATCTACTTCTCTAACTATATTTGAAACGATACCTTTGTTACCGTGACGTCCAGCCATCTTATCGCCGACTTTTAGTTTGCGTTTTGTAGCTATATAAACCTTTACAAGTTTTACAACGCCACTTGGTAAAATGTCATCTTTTTCTAAAATTTCTATCTTAGCATCATGCTCTTCTTTGAGCTTTTTCTTCTCATTTTGAAAGTAATTTTTTAGCTCGTCATATTTCTTTTGAATATCTTTTGAAAAGCTTTTAACGATAGCATTTAGAGTAAACCTATTTATATTTTCAAGATCGGCCTTATTGATCTTTGAGCCCTTTTTATACTCTTTTTTATTTACCTCTTGATCACTTGCTAGTGGATTTTTAGAAAGAAGTGCTGTAACTTTTAGCATCTCTTCGCGGTCTAGCATAAGTAGTCTATCGTGATGTTCTTTTTCTAAAAGAGTCTTCTCTTCTTCGTAAGCTTTATTTGTTCTGCTATCTTTTTCATAACCTTTTTTGGTGAAAATTTTAACATCAACAACCACGCCTTCCATCGAAGCTGAAGCGTAGAGCGATTTATTTACCACGTGGCCAGCCTTTTCACCAAAGATCGCACGTAATAGTCTTTCTTCTGGAGTTGGTTTAACTTCGCCTTTTGGAGATACTTTGCCAACAAGGATCATACCAGGCTTAATCTCTGTACCAATTTTGACAATACCACTCTCATCAAGGTGCATAAGCTCCTCTTCTTTGACATTTGGTATATCTTTTGTTATCTCTTCAACGCCATCTTTTAGCTCACGAGCTTCGATCTCTTTTTCATAAATATGAACGCTCGTAAAGGCATCTTCACGTATCATTTTTTCGCTAATGACGATCGCGTCCTCGTAGTTGTAGCCATTCCAAGGCATAAATGCAATTAGTGCATTTTTACCGATAGCTAGCTCGCCTTTTTCCATACTTGGGCCGTCAGCAATTATTTGACCGGCAACGATCTCATCGCCTTTTTTAACTATCGGATGTTGAGAAAAAGTCGTATTTTGGTTTGTTCTTAAATTTTTCTCCAAAGAGTAATGATCGATATATGGACCAGCTTCGTCTTCGCCTAAAATGAATATATTTTTATTATCAACCTTTTCAACCACACCACTACGTTTTGCTTTTACACTTTCCCATGCATCTCTTGCGATAACGCTCTCCATACCTGTTCCAACAATAGGAGCAGTTGAGCGAAGTAGTGGCACTGCCTGACGTTGCATATTTGAACCCATGAGAGCACGGTTAGCATCATCATGCTCTAGGAATGGAATAAGTGAAGCCGCAACACCAGCTATCATACCAGAACAAAGGTCGATCAAAGTAACATCTTCTCTACGGGCAAGCATCATCTCGCCATCTTTTCTAACCTCAATCAAGTCCTCAACGATGTGTCCATTTTCATCAAGCTTAGTTGATGCTGGAGCTATAACATTGCCCTCTTCTTGAGTTGCAGTTAAATAAACTATCTCATCAGTCACTTTACCATCTATAACTTTTTTGTAAGGTGCTTCAACAAAGCCAAGATCATTCACTTTTGCATAGGTTGAAAGCGTATTGATAAGACCAATATTTTGACCTTCAGGAGTCTCAACCGGACAAATTCTACCGTAGTGGGTTGGGTGAACATCACGCACCTCAAAGCCAGCACGCTCTTTTACTAAGCCACCCTCGCCAAGTGCAGATAGACGGCGCTTGTGAGTAACCTCACTAAGCGGGTTTGTCTGATCCATAAACTGGCTTAACTGCCCGCCTGTGAAAAATTCCATAATCGTAGCAGTAATCATTTTTGGATTAATAAGGTCGTATGGCATAATCTCTTCAGTATTATTGCTTAAGCTTGTAAATTTATCGCGAATTGCCTTTTGCATCTTTACGAAACCAAGGTGAAGTTCGCTAGCAAGTAGCTCACCGATTGACCTTATACGGCGATTACCAAGGTGGTCGCGGTCATCAATGTGACCTTGTCCGTTTTTAACTTTTATAAGATATTTTGCAGTTTTTATGATATCTTCACTTGTTAGCAAAGTAACATACTCTGGCACATCAAGCGAGAGCTTATGATTCATTTTCATACGACCAACTTTTGTTAAATCATATCTCTCAGGGTTAAATAGCATATCATTTACAAAACTCTTTGCGGCCTCTTTTACAACTGGCTCTCCTGGTCTCATAACCTTATAAATTCTAATAGCCGCAAGATCGTTTTCGTCATCCACGCCCTCAGTTTGTTTTAAAACCTTAAGCATATCGTTGTCAGCTATGAAAGAATTTATAATCGCATCATCAACACCAGCAGCAGAGTTATTTATAATCTCAATACTTTCATGTTCAGCTAAAATTTTTGCAAGTTTATTCTCGTCAAGAGCAGATAATGTATCATATAAAATTTCTCCACTCTCTGTATTTATTACAGGATTTGCCAAATATCTACCGATAAGTGCTTCAACTGGGTATTCAACAAATTTTACGCCATCTTCAATTAACTTATCAGCTTTTTTCTTAGTAAGACGTTTACCTGCTTGGTGAAGAATTTCTCCATCTTCGTTTTTTATATCATATTCAACTCTTCCCAAATAATCTTCAGGATTAAAAAGAGTTAAGAATTTGTTATTTTTAATAATTAAATTTTGTATCGGATAAAACAACTTAATAATATCTTGTTTTTTATATCCAAGCGCCCTAAATAATATAGTTACTGGTACTTTTCTGCGTTTATTTATCCTAACATATAAAATATCTTTTGTATCATATTCAAAATGTAGCCAAGAGCCACGGTCTGGTATTATTTGAGCTGTATAAATTAATTTATTTGCAACAGTCGCACTCTCTTCTTGTTTAAAAATAACACCTGGACTTCTATGGAGTTGATTTACAACAACACGCTCAACACCATTTATAATAAATGAAATCCTATCAGTCATTAGTGGAATTTCACGTATAAAAATTTCTTGTTCTTTTATATCTTTAACACCAACTTTATCACCTGTCTTATCATCTTTCTCATGAACGATAAGACGTATTTTCATCTTTAAATTTACAGAGTATGTAAGACCTCTTTCTATACACTCTCTAATTGTATATTTTGGTTTTCCAATTTCTGAGCCAACATATTCTAAAGTCAAACGATTTTGCGGATCATGTATTGGGAAGATTGATTTGAAAACTTTTTCTATACCGCTTTCTGTTTGATTGTTATTTAGATTTAAAAAATTATCAAAGCTCTTTTTTTGTAGTTGTAGTAGGTTCGGAACGTCTATCTCCTTAACGACATTAGAAAAGTCAACCCTAAGACGATTTCCTGAGTATAAGCTATTTAACATTGCATCTACCTCGTGGTAATTTTGAAAGAAAAGTATAGCCTTTTAACAAGGCATCTAAAATTTAAAAAAGAGAGAGCCTTTGCCCTCTCTTGAAATATTAAGCTCAAATAATAAAAAATTATTTAAGTTCAACCTTAGCACCAGCTTCCTCAAGCTCTTTTTTAGCTGCCTCAGCCTCATCTTTGCTAACGCCTTCTTTAAGAACAGATGGTGTACCCTCAACTGCGTCTTTGGCTTCTTTAAGACCAAGACCAGTAAGCGCTCTAACAACTTTAATAACGTTGATTTTCTTATCACCAGAATCAACCAAGACAATGTTAAATTCTGTTTTTTCCTCTGCTACAGCTGCTGCACCGCCTGCTGCAACAGCACCACCAGCTACCATTACAGGAGCTGCGCTAACACCAAATTTCTCTTCGAACTCTTTTACAAGTTCACTAAGTTCAAGCACAGAAAGATTAGATATAAACTCTAATACATCTTCTTTAGTAATTGCCATTTTTAATCCTTATTATTTTTTTAATTTAAATTAAGCTGATTGTTCTTTTTTCTCTTTAAGCGCATTCAAACCAATTGTAAAATTTTGAATTGGCGCATTCCAAACTTGTAAAAGCATCGCAATAAGCTCATCACGGCTAGGCATTTTAGATAGAGCTTTAACTTTATCAACACTAGCAACTTCGCCATCAATATAAGCTGTTTTTATTTTGAAAAGATCAGCATTAGACTCTTCAAATTTTGCGGCTACTTTAGTTACTGCTAATTGATCTTCACTCCAAAGATAGATATTTGTATCTTTGAGTTCCATTCCGACTTTATCAGAATTTTTAAGAGCAATATTTGCAAGAGTATTTTTAATAACCTGAACTTTTACATTTTGTTCTTTAGCAGAATTTCTTAAAACTTCAAGTTTCTTTACTGAAAGGCCACGATAGTCACAAACTACAATAGCTTCAGCAGTTTTAAATTCACTCTCTAATTTTGCAACAACTTCAGTTTTTTCGTTACGTGTCACTTTTTCTCCTTTCCGACCGGTAATTTCAAGCAGAGCGGGTCGAATCAATTAAGCCCAATGGCCTCGGCTATCTCCAATCTAAGATATAAATTTTAATTTTAGTTTTATTTTAAGTCCATAACTTCTTGAGTATCAAGAGCTATAGATGGGCTCATTGTCAAAGACAACGAAGCATTTTTAACATATCTACCCTTTGCAGTTGCAGGCTTATGTTTATTGATCGCTTTAATAAATGTTGAAATATTTTCATTTAGTTGTTCTTTAGTAAAATTAACTTTACCAAGGCCTGCATGTATATTTCCTTGCTTATCAACACGGAAATTTACTTGACCACTTTTTGCATTATTAACTGCTTGTGCAACATCCATTGTAACTGTACCAGTTTTTGGATTTGGCATTAATCCTTTTGGTCCTAAAATTCTACCGACCTTACCTACAAGGCCCATTAAATTTGGAGTAGCTATAAGAACATCAAAATTCATTATACCTTTTTGAATATCTTCGACCAAATCATCTGCACCAACAATATCAGCACCAGCTGCTTTAGCCTCATCAGCTTTAGCATCTTTTGCAATAACAGCAACTCTTACAGTTTTACCTGTACCAGCTGGCAAAACTACTGAACCACGAACCATTTGATCAGCATGTCTTGGATCAACATTTAATTTTAATGCAATCTCAACTGTTTCATTAAATTTAGCAGAAGCTAGAGTTTTGACCGTATCAATAGCCTCACTAAGATTATAAATTTTATCTTGCTCTACTTTTTTGAGCAATTCTTGAAATCTCTTGCTAGTTTTTCCCATAAATTTCTCCGCATATATATTGCTTCCGTCTTTTGCTAATCAACCTGACGGTAAAGGCTTTAGTCTACTACTTCGACACCCATTGAGCGAGCTGAGCCAGCAATAATCTTGGCTGCTTGCTCTTTATCATTTGTATTCAAATCAACAAGTTTTTTCTCAACTATTTCTAGAACTTGAGCTTTTGTCAATTTGCCTACTTTATTTTTTAAAGGATTATCAGTTCCTTTTGTTATACCTGCAGCCTTTTTAATAAGATCTGTAGCAGGAGGCTGTTTTGTGATAAATGTAAAACTCTTATCAGCATAAACAGTTATAACAACTGGAATATTAAACCCAACCATATCTTTTGTTCTCTCATTAAAGGCTTTACAAAATTCCATAATGTTAACACCCTTTTGTCCAAGTGCTGGACCAACTGGAGGGCTAGGATTTGCTTTTGTTGCGGCAATTTGTAATTTTATTTCACCTATAACTTTTTTAGCCATTTCTTGCTCCTTAAATTATCTTCTCAACTTGCGAATACAAAATATCAACAGGGGTGCTTCTACCAAAAATAGAAACATTAAGTCTAAGTTTTCCATGTATCATGTCATACTCTTCAACAATACCTGTAAAGTTAGCAAAAGGACCTTCTGTTATACGAACACTCTCACCATCCTCAAAGAATATCTTAGGTTTTGGTGCAGCTCTTTTTTGAACTTTTTCTAAAATAGTATTTATATCTTTTTCAGATAATGGTGTAGGTTTTTTAGCTTCACCAATAAAACGTCCAACTTTTGGCAAAGACTGAATTCTGTGCCAAAGAGCTGTATCAAGATCTAAGCATGCAAAAGCATAGCCTGGGTAAAGAGTTCTTTCGTTGATTTTTTGCTTGCCATTTTTTATTTCTATTACATCTTCTGTAGGAACTATAACTTCTTTTAGTTGATCTTCTATTCCATGATCTTTTACTAAGTTTTCAATTCCTCTTTTTACTGCCATTTCGCTTCCAGCGTAAGTCTGTATAGCATACCATTTATGTGACATTACTTTTCCTTATCTCATATAACTTTAGATAAAACAAAGGACATAATAACATCAACAAGAGCTAAAAAAAGTGAAACAACAGCAACTACGATAAAAACTGCAAAAAAAGCATTTCTAATTTGTTCTTTTGTAGGGTAAATAACCTTCATTATTTCCAATTTAGAAAGCTTAATATAATTTATAAATTTTTCCATAATCTTAACCTTCGTTGTGGCAGGGCAAGAGGGATTCGAACCCCCAACCATTGGATTTGGAATCCAGCGCTCTACCGTTGGAGCTATTGCCCTAATAGCTGCTTATTCTTAGTTAGCTTTTTAATTTAACTTCTTTATGAACAGTATGTTTTTTTAATCTTGGGCAATATTTTTTGAGCTCAACCTTTTCTGTAGTAGTCTTACTATTTTTTGTTGTAGTATAGTTTATATCACCACTTTCAGAGCATTTTAAACCGATTTTAATTCTCATATATATTCCTTATTATAGAAAGCCAAAGGGAATTCCCTTTAGCAAAATTTTATAAATTAACCAAGTATTTTTGAAACAACACCTGAACCAACTGTTCTACCACCCTCACGGATAGCAAAACGAGTACCTTCTTCAAGCGCAACTGGAGCGATTAACTCAACAGAAATTCTTATGTTATCACCTGGCATAACCATTTCTGTACCCTCTGGAAGAGTAATAGAACCAGTAACGTCGGTTGTTCTTACATAGAATTGTGGTCTATAGTTGTTAAAGAAAGGAGTATGGCGACCACCCTCTTCTTTAGTTAGAATATAAACCTCACCCTCAAATTTTGTATGAGGGGTAATTGATTTAGGCTTGCAAAGAACCATACCACGCTCAACGTCCTCTTTTTTGGTACCACGGAGAAGAACGCCGACGTTGTCGCCAGCCTCGCCTTGATCCATCTCTTTTCTAAACATCTCAACACCAGTAACTGTTGTTGTTTGTGTAGGTTTGATACCAACGATTTCTATTGTGTCACCAACTTTAACAACACCTTTCTCGATTCTACCTGTTACAACTGTACCACGACCTGAGATTGAGAAAACGTCTTCGATTGGCATAAGAAGATCTTTATCTGTAGCACGAACTGGAGTTGGAATATAGCTATCAACTGCATCCATTAGTTCCATAATTTTTGCTGACCATTCGCCATCTTGTCCAGCTTTTGCTTCATTTAAAGCTTGAAGAGCTGAACCAGCAACAATTGGAGTGTCATCGCCTGGGAAGTTATACTCATTAAGTAGTTCGCGGATTTCCATCTCAACTAGCTCAAGTAGCTCAGCGTCGTCAACCATATCAGCTTTGTTCATGAAAACAACAATATAAGGAACACCAACTTGGCGAGATAGCAAGATGTGCTCTCTAGTTTGTGGCATTGGACCGTCTGCTGCAGAAACAACTAGAATGGCGCCATCCATTTGAGCAGCACCTGTAATCATGTTTTTAACATAGTCGGCGTGACCTGGGCAGTCAACGTGAGCATAGTGGCGTTTCTCTGTCTCGTACTCAATATGTGAAGTAGCAATTGTAATACCACGCTCTTTTTCTTCTGGAGCATTATCAATATTATCATAATCTTTTAGCTCAGCAAGTCCTTTGCGTGAAAGAACAGCAGATATTGCAGCTGTTAATGTAGTTTTACCATGATCTACGTGACCAATAGTACCTATGTTTACGTGCGGCTTGTTACGTGAAAATTTTTCTTTAGCCATCTTTTCCTCCGTATGTGATATATGTCTTTTTTCTTACCAAATTTGTATAATCATAATAAAATCATATTAACCAGTGGAGCTCATAGCGGGACTTGAACCCGCGACCTCTTCCTTACCAAGGAAGTGCTCTACCTCTGAGCCATATGAGCGAAAAACGCTTGGCAGAGATGATTCCAATTAAATAATACAAACAACTAAAAATTTTGAAAATAAAGTAAGGAATAACTGTGTTTAGTAAAATCTAGATACAGCTCCCAGTTTATTTTCCCAAATTTTGGAGCGGGAAACGGGGCTCGAACCCGCGACCCTCAGCTTGGAAGGCTGATGCTCTAGCCAACTGAGCTACTCCCGCATAACAATGGTGGTGAGACGTGGATTCGAACCACGGAAGACATAGTCAGCAGATTTACAGTCTGCCCTCGTTGGCCGCTTGAGTATCTCACCTTAAACATTAATAAACTATTTTGGTATTTTCTGGTCAAACACTGTTACAAAAATGGAGCTGGTGAACGGACTTGAACCGCCGACCCACTGCTTACAAGGCAGTAGCTCTACCAACTGAGCTACACCAGCACCTATTTTGTGAAGTGGCAATTATATATCAAAACAAGGTAAAAGTCAAGGGAAATTTAAAAAATTTTCATAAAAATTAAAATCATAAAATACAGCCATTTAAGAATACAAATTTTTATTACATTTAAATCCGTAATGCACTATTAAGTATTTATGAAATATGTATAATTTTTATGGTTTTATTTTTTTTAAAAGCTAAAATTTCTATAATTACAAAAAAATATATAAGGATTTAATATGCAATTTTTACCTTGGGCAATAATTTTATTACTAATTTACGTAATTTATTTTCTAATGATACGTTATGAGAAAAGAATATCAACTCTTAGCAAATTAATTGAACAAAATAGTGATGGTATTAAAGAAAATAGGGATTTGATTGGACAAAATAGATCGCTTATTGAAAAAAATAAACACGATATCGAAAAAAATACAAAAGACATTATAACAAATGTTGAAAAAGTAGATATTGATTTAGAAGACTAAAGTTTCTGGTTTTTTTGTCTCAGCTATTAATCAATTTGCTAGAATTTTTTATTTAAGATTTTAGCAAATTATTTTTTATTTGAAAATTTTATATTTATTGTATTCTTCAGCTAGTAAAAGTTATGTATGTATTTCTTATGGGCGCATGTATAAAAATTTATGGTTTTTGAAGAAGAATCTTAATTTTTTCAAAAAATAAATCAAGATTTTATGCATCAAGCTGCTTCATTAAAAGCACAAGCCCTATTCTATCCTTTACATTTAACTTACTATAAATCGAGCTTGTATGTGCTTTGACTGTTCTTAGTGTAATACCTGTTTTTTCTGAAATTTCATTATTTGTTAGACCCCGATAGATCAAATCTGCAATTTCTCTTTCCCTTAAACTAAGCTCAGAGAGGTCAGTCCTTTTATCTGCCTTTTCACTTTCACTATTAATATATGAGCCGGTTAGCTCACTAATCATTGCCTGAACAAATTCTTGGTAAAGCCATATATTTCCATTAAAAATAGCTTCAAAAGCATCTTCAAAGTGTGTCTTTCTCATGTGAGAATTTGCATAGCCCTTGATTCCAAGCGTAAGCAGATGCTTACCTTCGTTTATCGTTGGCCTATTTGAGAGTGTGAGTATTTTTATATTTGGTGATTTTTCAATTATATTTTTTATAACATCATCAATATTATCTTTAAAAACATCAATATCAATGCCTATAATATCAATATCATCATTTATATGAGAAAAAAACTCTTTTCTATTATGTATAAATTTCACATCGCTATTGCCAGTAAAATAGCTTCTCCAAATATTGTTTAATGCACTATTTTGTGTAAATAAAATAACTTGCATTACCTTTCCTTGGATTATTTATATGATTCTTTCATAAATTTTTTTATTATTTATAAAAAAATCTATATGACGACTTTCGCCGTTTTTGTGTATCTTGTAATCTATTAATGAGAAAAATTTAGTAACCACTGAGGATTTTTCTTCTAAAAAAATAGTCATTTCAAAAAAATCTTGTGATATAGCATATTTATAAGGAGTATTTAAATCTAAAATTCCGAGATCAAAGTCAAATTTATCCAAACTCTGGTCAAAGCCTTTTATTAAAATTTTAATGCTTCTTACTATATCATCTTGAATTTTTATATTTTCAAATAGTTTTTTATGTCTACTAGCAACATCTACTAATTGTAAAAATTCTATTTCACAATCACTAAATTTAAATCGTTCAATTTCATCATTAACTATATCGCAGCAATGATCATCTTTTATGAGATAGAAATTTTGTAAATTTTGAAATTTTTCAATCTCATATTCACCAAATTTCTTATCATAAAAAGCGATCTTGCCCATTACCTCTCCGTTAAGGCATTTTGTTTTGCCTTTAAAATAGGCTTTAATAAATAATCAAGTATTGTCTTTTTGCCGGTAATGATATCAGCTGAGACTATCATACCAACTTTTATCCTAAGTGGCTTTTCTTCGCTACCAAGATAATTTTTTTCAGTTTCTATCCTGACCAAATAATAGCTCTCGCCAGTTTTTTCATTAGTCTCCGTATCGGCACTAATCTGCGTTACTTTGCCTTTTAAACCACCGTAAATACTAAAATCATAAGCCGTAAATTTAACCATCGTATCAAGTCCAGGCCTCAAAAATGCAACATCAGCTGGTTTTACTTTTACTTCAGCAACCAATTTATCCTCAAGAGGAACGATCTCGGCAATATTTTCGCCAGGCTTTATAACTCCCGATACGGTATGAACCATCATTTTGCTGACGATACCATTTACTGGAGATCTTACATATGTTCTTTCCACTCTATCACTTAGGCTGATTTGTGATTCATTTATCCTTGCGATCTCTGCTGAAACTTCATTTAGCTCTTTTTTTGCATTATTTTTAAAAGCAAGTTTTGCTTCTTCGATCTTATTTTTCGCTTCTTTTATAGTTGATTCAACTCTTGGTACAGCAAGAACAGCAGCATCAAGCTCGCCTCTTAGATCGTTTACACGTCTTTGAAGCTGGATGTATTCAACCTCACTAACAAGACCTTTTTTAAAGATTGGCTCCATAATGGCCTTTTCTTTTAGAACAAGGTTGTAGCTATTTTGAGTTTGAGAAATTTTATTTTTTAGTTCGACTAATTCACTCTGGCGTTGATGAATTTGCTCTGTTAAAATTCCTATCTGTTCATTTAAGTGATCGATATTTGAACTATGCAAACTTAGCTCATATCTTATGGCTTTGCTATTGTTCGCATCTCTAGCTTCATCGTAGTCAAATTCCTTATCATTCGCCTCAGCATCAAGTCTCATAAATTTTGCTTGAAGTTCATCAAGTCTTAGTTTTGACTCACCATAACTACTCGTAAAATTTTTATTATCTAGCCTTATTAGAATTTGATCTTTCTTGACTTCATCGCCCTCTTTTACAAAAATTTGATCGACTATACCGCCTTCGAGATTTTGTATCGCTTGGTTTTTTCCAGATGGGATGATTTTACCACTACCTCTTGTGATCTCATCTATTTGTGCCCAAGAGGCCCAAACAAGAAGCCAAAACATAGTTATAGCAACCGTATAGAGTATCTTTTTAGATGTTGATGGGGCTTTAGCCAAAACAGCCTCAGAAAGACTTGACATAAATTTCAAATCATAAGCATCATAATTTTTTGTTTGAAGATTAGACTTTATGTCATCTACACTATTTAAAATTTTATTACTAGCTTCCTCTTGTTCTTTTATGCTATTTTCAGAAATTAATCTTTTTTCAGTTTTTGGATTTTCATTTTGTTTATTCTTGATATCTTCTTGCATGATCACTTCCCACTAAGTCTTGCTAAAACTTCATCTCTTGGTCCGTCCAATAAAATTTTGCCATTATCCATAACTATAAGTCTATCAACAAGATCTAGCATCGACGTCCTATGCGTGACAAGCAGCATCGTTTTATTTGCTGTGTTTGTCTTTAAATTTATTTTTAATTTATTTTCAACTGTATTATCAAGAGAATTTGTTGGCTCATCAAGCAAAATAATAGGACTGTCTAGCAAAAATGCCCTAGCCACAGCTATACTTTGACGCTGTCCGCCACTTATGCCGTCGCCTCTTTCAAAGACTGGCATGTCAAATCCAAGTGGATGGGCATTTACATACTCATCAACTCCGCTTACTTTAGCTGCTTTTATAATCTGAATATCATCAACATATGGTGCTTTTTGAACAATATTTTCTCTAACTGTTCCTTTAAAAAGCACAACATCTTGCGGAACATAACCGATATTTCGCCTAAGATCGGCTGGATCAATTTGATTAATATCAATACCATCAATTAGCACTGAGCCTTCAGTTGGTGAGTAAAGTCCCAAAATGAGCTTTTGTAAGGTAGTTTTTCCAGAGCCATTTTTGCCTATAATGCCAACTTTTTCACCTGGCTGAATAACAAAATTTATCCTATCAAGCGAACCTTTTGTAGTATCTGGATATGTAAAGCTTACATTCTTAAACTCGATCTTTCCATCAAAAGAATTTCTTCTAACAAATTTTTTACCCTCTGGCCTTTCAACAGGCATTTGCATAATCTTACTAAGACTTTGATAGGCTGTTTTTGTCTGCTCAAAATTTGCAGCTAGTGAAGCTACCTGCCCCATAGGAGCGATAGCACGAGAGCTAAGCATAACCGCAGCGATAAGACCACCCATTGTAAGATGTGTATCTTGTATCATATAGACACCAAGAACGATGATAGCAATAGTATTTAATTGCACTAAAAAAGATGTAACAGTGGTTATCGAAGTTGTGATAATTTTTGATTTAATGCTTCTATTTGCTATCTCACCAGTTGCCTCTTCCCAGTTCCATTGTATATGTCCGCTAGCACCAAGAGTTTTGATAGTCTCAAGACTACTAAGGCTCTCTATTAAAATTCCATTTTTTATAGCTGAAGCCTCAAATGTACTCTTAATAGCATTTTGAAGTGGATCTTTTATAAAAAATGTATAACATAAAATAGCTATCATAATAATAATCGGCACTAGTACGATATAGCTTCCTATAAAATAAGTAACTATCAAGAAAATGATCGCAAATGGAAGATCGACAATGGCTGCCAATGAGGCTGATGAGAAGAAATTTCTAACCGTATCAAACTCTTTTAGATTACTAGCAAACGAACCAACAGATTTTGGTTTATTGCTAAATTTCATATCCATAACGCGCTCAAATAAAATAGAGCTCATTATGATGTCACTCTTTTTGCCAGCAATCTCAAGAAAATATGATCTTACAAATTTTAAAAAAAGATCTATGCCATAAACTACACTTACACCAAGTGCCAAGACCCAAAGTGTCTCAACCGCATTATTTGGCACGACACGGTCATATACGTTCATCGTAAAAAGCGGACTAGCAAGAACAAATAAATTTATAATAAAACTTGCAAGAACAACATCAAAATAAATCTTTTTTGAACGTTTTAGAGTTCCCCAAAACCAGTGGTCGTTGCCCGCATCAATTAGCTTTGTTGAGCTAGTATCCTCTGGAACAAACTCGCGCTTTAGATAGTATGCATAGCCTAAATATTCTTCTTTTAATTTACTTATTTCTATCGTGCTAGTACCAGTTGAAAGTTCTGGTGTTATGATATTTGCTGTCTTTTTATCTTTACTAAAAGATTGCAAGATGCAAGCTTTTTTGCCTCTAAGCATTAAAATGCAAGGTAAAACTAAAGGAGAGATTTGTTCAAGATCTTTTCTTACAAGAGTAGAAGCAAAGCCAGCACGAGAAGCAGCACGAGAAAATAAAGACCTTGAGCTTTTAAGTGAAAAAAGCTCAATCTCATCGCCATCTTTTACTGGCAAGCCAATAGTTAAAGCATCAGCACTATATGGATTATTATGAAGCTTGGTAAAAATAACCAAACATTGAAGCAGTTCATCTTTTATCTTATCACTATGCATCTATCATCCAATGTTCTTAATTTCATCTATATAAATTCCTTGCATATTTTTAATGCCAAGATCAATTAGCTTTTTCTTCTGCTCTTCCCCTTCAACACCGATTGCGATCAAAATAATGTCTTTTGAGCTTAAAACAACATCAAGTGATTGTTTTGTGTTTACTCCTGACTTATCACTTAAGAAGTCGATTAAGACATTTGACTGAATTTTTACATAATCAGGGTTAAATTCTTTTAGCTTCTCGATACCTTTTGCGTTAAGCTCGAAGTGGTCAAAACCAAATCCAAAGCCAAGTTCTTTTAATTTTTTAGTAAGCTTAACTATACTTTCTATGCTAATATCGTCTTTATTTGGAATTTCTATATAGTTTTTATATTTCGAAATCTGACTTATCTTTTTAAGTGTAGCTTCAAGTTTTGAAAAATTTTCATCTGAATTTAATATCTCTTTTCCCAAATTTATGGCTAAATTGCCACTTGGCAGGATATTCTCTGGTAAAATTCTGGCTACCCTATTTAAGATATGAAGATCAAGCATTGCACCTAAATTTAACTCATTTACCATCGGCATGAAATATGAGGCCATACGCCATACACCATCTTTATCAACAAGCCTCAAATAAAGCTCATACTGCTCAAAATTTGAATTAAGATCAATCACTTTTTGAGCTGCAAATTTAAATTCATCCTCTTTTATTGAGTCAAAAATAAGCTCTTTATACTTCTCTTTACCAATCACTAAAGTATTTTGATTTTCATTAAATACCTTATATGTAAAGCTACCAGCAGGTCTTGAGCTAGCCAATGTAACGTCAGCCGAAGTAAGAAGTGTCTTGATATCAGTATTTGGTGAATACTCAACTATTGCAGCATTTACTGGATACTCGCTATCATTTAGTGCAAAATTTGCATAAAGCTTTTTAAAATCATTCATAATTTCATCACATAGAGCCAAGAAATTTGATGAATTTCTACCATACGAAAGTACGATGAAATCATTATCGTTGAGCCTTGCAACAATCGCATTTTTATCATTATGGATTGATTTTTCTTGTAAAATTTGAGCTATTTTCATTACAACGCTTTGCCATTTTTCAAAGCCAAGCGTACTTTTTAAATTTATTAGATCTTTAAAACTAACAAGTAGAGCAACGCCACTTGAATATTCTTCACTAGCTAGGTACTCACTAAATTTAGTTTGAAAAAATCTTCTGTTATTAGCACCACTCATTGTATCTTTATATAAAAGTTCTTGATACTTACTAAGTGTGGCCGCTTCTCTCTCAAAAATGTCTTTTACCTTACTAACCATAGAGTTCATAGCTAGAACCATTTTTTTAAGATCGGCTGTAAATGGAATTCTTTTCTGAATAATAAATTTATTATCAAGTATGGCCTCAGCCTGATCTTGAACCTTCATAAGCGGCCTAAAAATAGCTTTTAGAGCGAAATATGCCACCACAAGAGTGACAATTATCATTAGAAGAAGAAAATTAAAAATATTTTTTGAGTTAGTATAAAGCTCATTATAGGCTAGTGCGGTACTACCTTGAACATAAAGCGTGCCAAATTTTGCCCAGCCAGTCATAATCTCGCTATCTGCTATTGGCGCTTCAAACTTGGCTATTTTGTAAAACCACTCAGGAATATCTTTAACAACTGTTTGTTGAGAATTTTCAATAAGAACCTTACCATCAACATCTTCAAGCTTGATAAGCTTGTATCTGCCGCTGTCAAACATAGAATTTATCATTGTTTGAGCCAAGGACATATCGTCTGGATCGATAATAGGTTTTAAAGCAAGTCCAAGCGAATTTGCTGTATGCCTTGCATTTTCACCAAGCTGGTCATTAATATATCCATTTAGGCTCTTAAAATTTAAGTAGCCAACAGCCATAAAAATCATGATACCAAAAGTTATCACGGCGATCATAATTTGTTTAAATAGCGTCATAAATCCTCTTTTCCTATCCTATCTATTAGTTCCATCCACTTAGGATTTTGTTTTTTATTTCCACCTGGTATTGCTTGACCAAGACCTTCTTGTTTTGCCAAGTATAGCGAATCACCATTAAAACTATAAACCGGAACAAGGTCTGTTCTTTGAGTTGCGATTTTTATTTTACCATTTATGTTATCTAAAATTAATGGAATAGATTTTGGTGTATCATAGTATGCTAAAACCATATGAGCTTGATTGTATCTTAAGGCTTTAACATATGTAAAGTATAATTTTTGAGTTGGAATTCCTAGCTGCTTTAGTGTAAAATATTTTGCGATAACGTAGTCTTCGCAGTCACCAGCACCTTTTCCTATAAATTCCATTCTAGTAGCCCAATAATCCTTTTTGTGCCAAAGTTGCATATCATCAACCCATCTAAAAGAGTTAAAAAAGTCATTTACTTTTATTAATTTCTCTTGTTCAGTTGCATCTTGCAACGAAGTCATTAAAGAATTTAGAGCAGAAGCCCTTCTTCTTGCATCTTCTCCATAAATTTTAGCTACCTTTGCTATAGTTGTTGATTTTATAAAATCTCCAATAGCACTTGCTAATAATAAAAAAAGGACGCTTACAATGAGCGTCCAAAAATTTGTCTTGACCCTCATGGTCATTACTTTTACATTTTTATCTTAAATCGTTTTGAATGCTGCAAGCACCTTGAATGTATCTCTTTGCAAAACCTGGTTCAAAGCTATCTGAGATCATTCCCATGTTATCTAACAGTCTGTATTTTGCATAAGATAGTGCTGTCTCAGTTGTAGCGATCTCTTTTAACGCAGAGTTATATTCATTTTCAGCATCAAGTAAGTTTATAAGATCACGACGACCGATTCTAAACTCATCCTGATAAGCATCAAGTGTAGCTTTAGCATATTCAACGTGTTGATTTAGGTATCCCATTTTTTCTTGGTTAAGAACATAATTTTGCCATGAAAATTCCAAAGACTCTTTAAGCTCTCTTACAAGATTATCTAAAGTTTGTTGCTCTTGTTGAACAGCAAGTTGGCTTTTTTCTTTATCTAGTTTATCATTACCTTTATTGTAAAGGTTATAGTTTAGTCTTAAAAGTGCGTCAAATGTTTGTTCTTCATAATTGTCATATAAAACATTTGAATGATCATACGCACCAGATACAACAAGATCTAGTTTTGGCAAGAATGGCGCATTTTTCTCTTTTACAACTGATTCTGCCATAGCAATATTTGATTTTTGAACCAAAAGTGACGGATTGCAAAGAATTGCTTTATTATAAACAGCTTCTTTTGTGCTAGGCAAAGGAAGGCTAAATTCAGGCATTACTAAATTTTTAGCTGCAACTTTTTTTCCATATAATTTCTCAAATGTAGAAAGTGCATCTTCATAGTTATTTTTAGCGGCTGTATAGTTTGATTGAGCTAGGGTATAGCGCGATCCAGCTTGTCTCTCTTCGGAAGCTACGCCATAACCTGATCTTGCTCTATCTTTAATTTGGCTATAAATTTCCTCATGGCTCTTTACGTTTTCTTCTTCAATGTCTAAAATTCTCTTAGTTTGAAGAACTTGTAAGTAAGCATTTGCAGCATTTAATGTAAGTCTATCTGCAGCTTGTGCTACTGAATAAGCAGCTGAATCAAGCCTTGCGCTTTGGGAATTTATTCTATTTTTATCAGCACCACCATTGTATAAATTTTCAACTAAGGTTAGAGATGTGCCAGAAATTCTTCCATCTCCTCTTCTTGTAGAAACTCCATCATCAAGGCGTTTTTTCTCATATCCCACTCTAGCAGCAGCGTCAAGTGTTGGATAATAGGCATTTTTTGCTATTTTTAGATCTTTACCAACTTGTAGATAGTTAAATTCTGTAGCTTTTAAACTTGGATTTTCATTTAAAATAGTCTTTATAACTTGATCTAAAGTCAAAACTCCATCATCAACTTGTGCTACTGGTTTTACTTCAGTTGATATAGCTTGTTCTATATTAGATTTTTTTGTTATTTGAGTATCAGCCACAGGTGCTTTTGCTCTCATTAAAGCATCTTTATAGCCTGATTCGTTTTGAACTTTAACTAATAGACTATTAGCTTCATCCTCAGAGACTGGAGTTGTGTCAATATATAAAAATTTTCGTCCACCAACCTCATAGATACCTGTGGTTAGCCTACTATCAGAAATTTTACTATTAACTTTATTAATAGCACTGTCGATTCTAGCCTGATTATCATCTTGTGCAAATGAAGCTAGAAAAATCCTATAAGGAACATCTTGAGCTGACAGTACAGTTGCTGCCAAAGCACTAATTGCTAACATCTTTTTCATAACTAAGATCCTTTTACCTTTTTTTATCATTAAGTCTATACTTAAATTTTGACACGAATTATACACCAAGAAATATTAAATGCATTTTAAATATCTTATGACAAAAAAATAATTTTTATATAGTCTTAGAAAAACGCCTTAAATTCTCGGGAATTTTCTTTAGATATTCATCAAAACACATTGCAATATTTCGTATTATCAGTGTTCCAGTTTCATTTATGCTGATTTTATCTGCTGTAACATTGACAAATTCGCTTAAATTTTTAAGCTCCTCAAGCTCGTCCTTAAAGTGTTCAAAGAAATTTATATGGAATTCATTCTCGATAGATTTAATATCAAGCCCAAAATTACTCATTAAGTTCATAATTACACTCTTTCTAAGCAAATCTTCATCACTTAGATAAATTCCCTTTGCATATGGCAACTTTCCACTATCGATCGCCTTTTCATACTCGTCCATATCTTTATGATTTTGTGCGTAGTGTCTTTTGCACTCACCGATACTTGTCACGCCTATACCAATAAGATCAGCGCCACCCTTTGTCGTATAACCTTGAAAATTTCTATGCAAAGTACCATTTGCCAGAGCACCAAAAAGCTCATCGTTTGGCTTTGCAAAGTGATCCATGCCTATCATTTTGTAGCCATTTTTAGTTAAAAACTCAGCTGTAAATTTTAAAATTTCAAGCTTCACTTCTGGATTTGGTAGGGTTGTCTCATCAAATTTACGCATTGACTTTTTTATCCATGGCACGTGAGCGTAGTTAAATACTGCGAGCCTATCTGGATCAAGCGTAAGGGCTAGTTCAAGCGTCTTTTTAAAGCTCTCTAGGCTTTGATACGGCAGGCCATAGATCAGGTCCATATTGATTGATTTTATGCCCTTTTGCCTAGCCATTTTTACAGCATTTTGGGTGATCTCATAGGGCTGAATTCTATGAATTTCTTTTTGCACCTTTTCATCAAAATCTTGCACGCCGTAGCTTATGCGGTTAAAGCCATGAGATATGAGCACGTCAAGCTGCTCATTTGTCAAAAATCTCGGATCTATCTCACAACTTATCTCAGCCTCTTTTGAGAAATTTTTAAATTTAGCTTTAATAAGTTTGATGATCTCATCAAGCTGAGCGGCATTATAAAATGTTGGCGTACCGCCACCAAAGTGCATCTGTAAGACCTCAGCACTGGTGTCCAGGTGGTGAGCTAAAATTTCAAGCTCTTTTTCTATATATCTTATATATTTCTCTTTGCGATCCTCTTTGCTCGTGTAGATGACATTACAGCCACAAAAATAACAAGCACTTCTGCAAAATGGCAAATGTAAATAAAGCGAAAGCGGTCGATTGAGATCACGATTTTCAAGCTCTTTTATATAAGCTTCATAGCTAAATTTATCACTAAACTCTGGTGCTGTCGGATAGCTAGTATATCTTGGCCCTGGCCTTGAATACTTCACATAAGCACTAAAATCAATCATCTGCCCTACTCCTTGCCATTTGAATCACCTCTTTTATGTCTACAAATAAATTTGGGTGCTCTTTTTTGATATTTTTTACTAGTTTGTCAAGATCAATATTAAATTGTCTGCTTTTTTTATCGCTTGCGATCTTTTTTATCTCATCCATAGCAACTACCCAAACATCGCTAAAATCAACTGGAATATTTTGCCAGATCGTCTTTTCAAGCCTTAGATCAAAATTTTCTTTTTGAGACTCTTTTAAGGCCTCGATCAAAGCCGAAAGCGATTTTACAGAGATTACTGTGTGTAAATTTTGATTTTCATCAATGCCAAACCATGGTTCTTTTGAGTCCCAAGAGCCACTTTTTAAATTTAAAATATGCTCATTTGGATTTTTGGTTGACACTATCTCAAAGATCGTCTTTTCAGGACTACTCAGCCCAAGACTATTGCCGATCTCGTCTATCTCATCATATATACTTTTCTCTTTGCTCATATTCTTCTCTCATCTAGCCAGACCATTACACCTTTTTGGGCATGAAGTCTGTTTTCAGCCTCACTAAAAATTTCATCCGCGTGCTTCTCAAAAACTGTCTCGCTCACCTCATAGCCCCTATAAGCTGGTAGGCAGTGCAAAAATATCGCATCTTTTTTAGCTAAACTCATCAAATTTTCATCCACGCAGTATCCAGCAAAGTCCTTTAGTCTCTTTTCTTTCTCGGCTTCTTGCCCCATCGATACCCAAGTGTCCGTAGTCACTACATCGGCACCATTTACCGCTTCTTTTATATCATTTGTGATAAAAATTTTCGCACCTGAAATTTTTGCGTTTTCATTAGCCATCTTTAAAATTTCAGCGTCCGCCTCGTAGCCTTTTGGTGTGGCGACTCTTAGCTCAAGTCCTAGCTTGCTTGCTAGCATGAGCCACGAGTGAGTCATGTTGTTGCCATCACCTACGTACGCGACCTTCTCTCCTGCGCTAAATTCTAGCATCGTGAGATAATCCGCCATGAGCTGCACTGGGTGAAATTTATCACTTAGTCCGTTTATCACTGGTACACTTGAAAATTTAGCAAATTCTTCTAGCGTTTCATGCTTATCGACCCTTAGCATAGCCATGCCGCACATCCTGCTTATCACCCTGGCAGTGTCACGGATTGGCTCGCCACGGCCTATTTGTATATCATTTTTGCTTAAAAATAGCGCATATCCGCCAAGCTCATGCATGCCCACATCAAAGCTCACTCTAGTTCTAGTTGAACTTTTTTCAAATATCATCGCAAGCTTTTGGTCTTTAAGATAAGGCTTAAATTCCCTAGCCTTCGCCTCTTTTTTGATCTTGCGGGCTAAATTTACCATCTGCTCGATTTCATCTTTGCTAAAGTCATTTAGCGTCAAAAAGTGCCTCATCTTAGCCCCTTAAAATTTTGGCTGCTTCTTTTGCGTGATATGTGATGATCAAATTTGCTCCTGCTCTTTTAAAGCCAATCAAAGTCTCCATCATAACACGCTCGTAGTCAATGATGCCGGCTTTTGCGCCAGCTTTTAGCAATGCGTACTCACCACTTACGTTATAGACGCAAAGTGGCAGAAGGGTTAAATTTCTAAGCTCTCTAACGACGTCAAGATAGGCAAGTGCTGGCTTTACCATCAAGATATCAGCGCCTTGCGCCTCGTCCTGCAAGCTCTCATTTATGGCCTCCAAGCGGTTTGCACTGTCCATTTGATAGCTCTTTCTATCACCAAAGTTTGGTGCGCTCTGCGCCACATCGCGAAATGGTCCGTAGTAGGCTGAGGCAAATTTAGTTGAGTATGCCATGACTGGTAAATTTTCATAGCCATTGCTATCAAGCGCCTCTCTTAGCGTTGCGATGATACCATCCATCATACCGCTTGGCGCGATCATGTCAGCGCCATTTTGAGCGTGTATCAAGGCTTGTTTGGCTGAAATTTCAAGCGTGGCGTCATTGTCGATGGTGTTGTGCACGTGATCGATTATGCCGCAGTGACCGTGGTCTGTGTACTCGCAAAAGCAAAGATCTGTGATGACAAATAAATTTGGAAATTTATCTTTTATGGCTCGAAGCGCCGTTGCGATGATGCCGTCGTTGCTTAGTGCATCGCTGCCAACGCTATCTTTTAGGCTTGGGATACCAAATAAAATGATCGATTTTATACCCAAATTTACTATCTCTTCGCACTCTTTTAAAATTTCATCGATACTCATTTGATAAACGCCCGGCATTGAAGCGATCTCGTTTTTAACGCCTTTGCCCTCAACCACAAAGAGCGGATAAATGAAGTCATTTACGCTAAGGCTCGTCTCTCTTATCATATCTCTTAGGACTGGATTTATTCTCAATCTTCTAAAACGTTTAAACATATTTTTGCCTTTTCTTTGTTAAAATGCTTGATTTTTAGCTAGTTTAGCACAGTTGGAGTAAATTTAAAATGAAAATAGAAATTTCAAACGCGGCAAATCTACCATCAAGATTTGGCACTTATAAGGTTCAAGCCTTCAAAGAAGGGACAAAAGAGCACCTCGTGATCTACAAAGAGCCTTTGAGTGAGGTGGTAAATCTTAGAATTCACTCCGAATGCCTAACTGGCGATGCGATCGGAAGCCTAAAGTGCGACTGTCGCGACCAGCTAGAAGCGAGCCTAAAATATATCGAAGAAAATGGTGGTATGGTTATCTACTTGCGTCAAGAAGGCAGAAATATCGGACTTTTGAATAAGATAAACGCTTACAGCCTGCAAGACAAGGGCTTTGACACGATAGAAGCCAATCACCAGCTAGGTTTTAAGGCTGATGAGAGGACATATGAAGTGGTTGATTTTATCCTAAATCACTACGACATAAAAGAGGTAAATTTACTCACAAATAACCCATTAAAACTTCACGGGCTAAGCTCGGTAAAGATCGTAAAACGCGTGCCTATCGTTATAAAACCAAATAAATTTAACGAAGACTATCTTCGTGTAAAAAAAGAGCAAATGGGACACATCTTGTGATGAAAAATGAGCTTTGTTTGCCAGCTGAATTTGACGAAAAAGTAAAAGCTTACGCTCAAATTTTTGCTAAATTTAATAAGGTTCATAGCTTAAGCAATTATAAAGACATAAGTGAGCAGGTGCTTGATAGCATAAAGCCGCTTGAAATTTTTGATCTAAGTGCCAAAACTGCGGTCGATGTAGGCAGTGGAGCTGGCTTTCCAGCGATATTTTTAGCCCTTGCAATGCCGCACACTAAGTGGCACCTTTTTGAGCCGATAGCCAAAAAGTCATCATTTCTAAGCTACGCTAAGATCGAGCTTGGCATAGAAAATTTAGAAGTTCATAGCCAAAAGATCGAGCTTGCAGATAAATTTACGGCTGATCTCATCACCTCAAGGGCGCTTAGCAAGACAAAAGAGCTTATAAAAATTTGCGATGGATTTTACGATGAAAATACTAAATTTCTCATCTACAAGGGCTCAAGCGTCATGGATGAAATTTCAGGCATCGACGCGCAAATTTATAATGAAAAAAACAGAAACTACATATATTTTAATCTCAAAAACCGAGGGGAGATACGTTGAAATACTTGCTTTTTGTAGCGATTTTGGTTGCGATTTACATCATATTTTTTAAAAATAGAAAAAAAAGCGACAAGATAAGCACCAGCAACTTCGAAGAGTGCAGCAAATGCGGTGTCTTTAGCGACATCGACCAAATGGTGCTAAGGGACGGAAAATACATCTGTAAAGAGTGCATAAAGGGTGAGAGATGAAAATTTTAGGCGACGAACTGATCAAATTTGAACCGCTATTTCTTTGCAAAAACGAAGATGAAATTTCAAGCGATAGGCAAAATCTCTTTAAATTTGATAGAAATTTTATAAAAAGAGCGCTAGAAGCTGAAGCAAACTTTAGCGTTTTTGTGATAAATATAAATGAAGCCATTATCGCAAACGCGGCTGGAGCAAAATTTATTATCGCAGATATTGACATTGCAAAAGATCTAGCAAAGATAGCTGAGAGCTATTTATTTGATGCACTTATAGCTGTTTTGGTAAAAGATGAAAGCGAGCTAGCACAGCTTGCAAAATTTAACATCGATGCCGCAATCTTGCCAAACGCTATAAAAGAATAAGGACAAAAATGGAAATTTTCAAAACCGCTTTTTTAATGGTTGCTTTAATGCTAATTTTTATCGCCGTTGGTGGATATGTTGGAGGTGAGCATGGCATGATGATCGCCTTTTTGATAGCGGCTGGCACAAATATCTTTTCATATTTTTTTAGTGATACTCTGGTGCTTAAAAGATATAACGCTATCCCTGTCGATGAGAGTAACGCTCACGGGCTTTATGAGATCGTATCTCGCCTCACACAAAAGGCAAATTTGCCGATGCCAAAAATTTACATCATCCCTGAAGAAGTGCCAAATGCCTTTGCCACGGGCAGAAACCCAAGCCATGCAGCCGTTGCAGTAACCGAGGGGATTTTAAAAATTTTAAATGAAAACGAGATCGAGGGTGTGCTAGCTCACGAGCTAAGCCACGTAAGACACTACGACATCCTAACTGGCTCAATCGCTGCCATACTAGCAGGTGCTATCGCAATGCTTGCAAATTTTGCTAAAGTTGGCGGTATTGCTGGGCAGAGTGGCGGTTCAAGAAGAGGTGGTGGTAATGGCATCGTTATGCTAGCACTTGCTATACTCATGCCAATAGCTGCCACAATCATACAAATGGCAATCTCAAGAGAGCGCGAGTACAAGGCAGACAAGGGTGCTGCCTACCTAACAGGACATCCAGAGTGGCTTGCAAGTGCTCTAAGAAAGCTTGAGAGCTACTCAAATTCTTACATCATGCAAAATGCAAGCGAACAAAGTGCTCATATGTTTATCGTAAATCCATTTGGCTCGCTAACTAACAAGCTTAGCGTACTTTTTAGAACGCATCCAAACACTAGCGATAGGATCGCTGAGCTTGAAAGACTTGAACAAGAGATAAAAAGAGGCATGTAGAAAATTTAGTTCTAGTAAAATTTGGACTAAATTTCTTCTTTTTGCTATCTTTTTTGGCTTTAAATATAGACATTTACAAGAAATTTTAAATTTTATGGGCGAGTATATAACGACTCTAAATTTAGTGGCAAGCTTTTCGAGGCCTAAAATCAGTAGTCAATTCTTGCAAGTAATTGAAATTTTAAAATTTGTAAAAAATCAAATTTACAACCAAAAACTGAATTTTAGCCCCAAATTTCACTGCAATTTCTTGCAGTCGCGATCTTCTATAGTGTACTCAAAAATAAGCTCACCATTTTCTGAATAAAAAAGCTCATCCAAGGTAACACCGATGCTTAGCATATTTAAGATCTCTTTATCTTTGCAAGCGGTTCGTAAATTTTCCTTTTTGATAGCTTCGATAAATTCCAAAAGCTCTTTCTCCTCAAGCCTTTTGATCTCTTGCTTTCTTGCGTGTTTGACGGCGTATCTATAAATGAGCGTATCACCGACATTCAATATATCATTAAGTGTAAGTGTTGGCGTGCAGATAAATGGAAGCTTTTTTTTGTAGTAAGTTGCATGATTTTTCGCTGCCATATCTGGCGTAATAGCGAGGGCAAGCGAGTAAAAAAATAGTAAAAAAATGACTACTCGCAACTGCTTTTATCCAAATTTATATCAAAAAAATGCCTACCTTCAAAGCCGTAACTACCACTTAGAGTGATGCCACGATTTAGCACAGCTCTAGCCATACCTGAGTTACAAAGCGCATCTTTTCCATTTTGGTAAAACTCATCTTTTAAAGCTAAAATTTGAGCTTTGTTGTAGCCTTTTATCCTCTTTGTCTTGGTCTCGTTTAAAACAAACTCACCATGTATGTTTAGCCCGCTGCTACTCACATCTTTTAGCGTAATCATCTCATCGACCCTGCTTGGTAAATTTGGCTTTGCAGTTTGGACGACAAAAGCTGGGATCTGCTTAGTATCAAGCTGATTTAATATCTGCTCATAAATCTTAAACTCGCTCTCTTGTACGCCAAAAGCAAGGCTAGCAAGAGCTAATAAAACGATCTTTTTCACATATTTCCTTTATATAAATTTCCTAGTGATGTTTGGCGAGAGCTTTACTAAAATGTCATAACTTATCGTATTAAAAAATTTTGCCCAAATATTTGCATTCTCAAGCACACAGACCCACTCACCACTATCTTTACAGCTAAAGCTATCCATCGAAATTTTGCCCAGTATTGGCTCGCCATTTGCAAGTCTTAGCTCGCCAAGTCCGTTGTATCTTAGCAATCCATCGCCATATCCAAGATCATAAGTGGCTACATTTATATCTTCTTTTGCGCTAAATTTAGCACCATATCCAACACTTTGACCACTTTTTAAAATACGCTTGCTAACTCTTCTTGCCCATAGTGAAAGTACTGGCTTTAAGTCCAAACTATCACCAAACTGAGTGTATCCATACTGAGCGATGCCAACACGCACCATATCATCATCGATTTTGCTTGCTCTTTCAAGCGCAGCTGAGTTGTGAGAGTGAAAGATCGGTTTTTTTATACCAAACTCATCGCAAAGAGCTAAAGTTTTCTCTTTTGCAGCCCTAAAATTTTCCCTTTGCACAAAATAATCAGCATTGAGCTCATCACTTGCGCGAAAATGAGTATAAGCTCCAAGAAGCTCTAAATTCCTTCTTGTTAAAATTTCAAACGCATAATCAAGCTCGCTAATATCAAGCCCATTTCTATGCATACCAGTATCGATTGCAAGATTGATTTTTGAGCCATCTTTTATCTTCAAAAGTGCCTCTATATCGTTTATCGCATAGATAAATTTACTACTTTCATTTCCGGTTGGGATATGCGAGAGAATGAGAATATTTTCAAATATGTCAGAAATTTCATCTGCTTCAAACTCGCTTTTTACAGCGCAAACTTCTATGCCAAATTTTTTAGCTTCATTTGCAATAAGCCTTGCACCATGTCCATAAGCATTGTCTTTTAATACAACTATTACTTTTTCTTTACCACCGGCTTTAGTACAAATTTGAGTGAGATTATGAATATATGAAGCTTTATTTAGGCGTATTTCAGACATTAAAATTCACATTAAAAGCAGTATAAACATCCGGTAAAAGTTTTCTTACGTTGTAATCAAATGCATAAAATTTGGCGTAAATTTCTTTCAGATCAGCCTCTTTTACTTTGCTAAAATCAAAAACATCAGTACCATTTTTCTTTGGAACCTGACGGTCAAGCTCAGCAAAAAAAGCAGCTCTTGCCTCTAAAATTTTTTCGATTTTTTCTTTTACTTCTTGAGATTTTTCCACTTTTACTCCTCTATAAAAATTTTCATATCATCGTTATAAAGCTTCACATAAAGCGTCTTTTGCCCAGCAAATTTATGTGTATCTGAAACATAATCCTCATAAAAACTCACACGAAAAAGCCTATCGTTTTTAAGATTTGGATAAGGCGTGATAAGAAAATTTGAAAAACTAATGCGTTTTTTCTCTTTTTTAGAAAAAATAGCCCGCTTCATACTTTTAAATTTTTCCAAGCTCATACCATCGTATCTCTCAAAGTTTTTATCGTAAAATTTAAGATAGTTTTCAATGTCGCTCTCACTCCAGGTCTTTTTCCAGCCCAAAAGCCCAGAAATAATCACTGCAATATCTTTTGCGCTAGCTTCTGGACGCTTATCTTCATAAATAAATGCAAGTGTTTTTTTGTGATCCACAACATCATCAAATTTCATCAAAGTATCATTTTGCATAGCCACGCAGCCTTTTGTTTTTAGCTCATCTGTCCTTTGACCATCAAGCGGATAGCCATGTATCCAAATGCCACCGCCATTTCGTTTTGCAAGCTTATCAAGCAAATTTGGGTATGAAAGCGAAAATGCAAGTGGGCCAAGATATCTATCATTTGGCGTAAATCTACGTGTAAGCTGATACACTCCAACCGGTGTTTTTAGATCGCCTTCAAGAAGCTTATCGCCATTTTTGCCAACTATAACACTTGAGCTAAAAAGCTTTTTTGTAATACCGCCATTATAAGAGATCACTTCGAGCTTCTTTTTAGTTTTATCAACTACACTTAGAAGTATCTCATTGTCATAATATCCATATCTTACATCCTTGCCCTCAAGCTTTTTTAGCCAGTAATCCTTACTTAAAATATTTTTTTCGATGGCATCAATAACAGCAGCAGAGCCATTTTTTAAGTAAATTTCTTCGTAATTTTGGGCAAAAAGACAAGGCGATAACGCGATGAAGAAAAATATAATTTTTTTCAAGTGAAATATCCCAAAAAGTAAAATTTAGTCCGTAATTATATCCTAAAAAATTTATATTTTTAGATTTTAAAGGTAAATTAAGTAGTTCTAAATGTATAATGTGAAAACCATTATTAATTTTATCACAAAGGAAAAATATGAAAAAAATCGTTTTTGGTGCGATGCTTGCAGCTTCTGCTCTTATGGCGGCTGATATCAGCCTAGAAAATGTTAGAGCTAGAGATACAAAACCTGGCACAAACAATAGTGCAATTTTTATGGATATAAAAAATGCTTCAAATTCCGATGTAAAGCTCATCGGTGCTCACTCAAGCGTTTGCAAAAGTACAGAAATTCATACACACAAAATGAATGATGGTATGATGGCTATGGTTCAAATCAAAGATGCAGTGATCCCAAAAAATGGCGAAACAAAACTAGCTCCTGGCGGTCTACACATTATGCTTATGGATCTAAATAAGCCATTAAAAGATGGTGATAAAGTTGATTTAGAGCTAAAATTTAGCAATGGCGAGAGCATAAAGCTTGATAATATCGGAGTAACTAAAAACTTTAAATAATGAAAAAAATCATAATTATTTTTTCATTTATCTTTATTGTTTTAGGTGCTTTTTCGATAGGCTATAAGCTTATGACAACAAGCAAGGAAGATCCACCTGAATTTGCCGATGTAAACACATCGCTAGATCCTTTAAAATGTGATCTAAACAATAAATCTTGTGAGATGGAATTTAAAGGCGTAAAGCTAAAAATAGACATCTCGCCAAGACCTATTTATGCTATGAGACCTTTTAGCTTTAAAATCATTAATGGTAAAAATTTAGGGCTAAAAAATCCTAGTCTTGAGATAGATGGCATAAATATGAATATGGGATCAATCAAAGCAAGACTCGAGCCAAGAGGCGATAACTTAACTGCTCAAGTAGTGCTAAGCGCTTGTGTTGTCGAGCTTATGAGATATCGATTTAAAGTGCTTGATGACGAAAAAGAAACTGGTTTTTTTGTAGATCTTGATCTAAAATTATAGAGGGTAACGATGAAAAAGGCATTTTGGGGCTTAATAATAATCTTAATTTGTATAGGTGTTGCACTTTTGCTAATAAAGCCAAACAAGTATGATTTTAAGGCACTTTCGAAAAATGGTGAAGTAAGTCTTAAAAATTATGATGGAAAGTACAAAGTTATATATTTTGGTTATCTTTTTTGCCCCGATGTCTGCCCTACTGCACTCTCTTTGATTGGCGATGAGCTAAATAAACTAAAAAGAGATGACTTTGAGCTACTTTTTATTACGCTTGATCCTGAACGTGACACTCCTGAAAATTTAACTCTAATGGCAAAAAATTTCTACAAAGATGCCGATGGATTAAAACTAAACGCCTTAAAGGAAGTAGCAAAAACCTATGGTGTAAAATTTCAAAAAGTCCGTCTTGAAAACTCAGCCATGGGCTACTCTGTTGCCCACAGCTCTTCAATATATTTAATAGACAAAAAAGGAAATTTTTATAAAGAAATTTCAAATCTAACAAATGAAAACATTGGAGAAAATTTATTAAATTTGATCAAAGATAGACCTTAGGCTGGAAATTTTAGTAAGCCAAAACTGACCTACTAAAATTCTTTATGCAAATATCATCTCAAGATCTTCTAAACTAAAATTAATTCACTTGTTATGTTTTTGATTTTAATGCTCGCTGAGTGATTTTTTCACCCAAAATCTATTAACCCTTGAACATAAATTTAATCTACAAGCTAAACAAAGTTGATTAAGCGAAAACAGTACTATCAATGAATTTATTAAGAGGATCTATACGAAAGGTAGGCTTTTGCACTATAAATTTTAATGATAATGCAAAAGCTAAAAAGTTAAGTTTTACTATTTCACTCTATGATGCACGCTGCCACCATAAGTAATATCCTCTGCCTTTACCTCATCACTTGTTAAAATTTCACTTATCTTGCCATTTTCTTCTAGTTTTTTCCTATTTTCTTCGGCATCTTCTTGATAGCTGTAAACCATCGCAACGCTCACCACTCCACTGATAGCTTCTATCTTTTTAAAATTTTTTATCTCATCCTCAATGCTATCTGAACTAACTACCACTACGATTCTATCGTCTGCATCGGTTATTATTTCACACTCTTTTAGCTTTTTTATCTCATTTTTTACACTTTCATTTTTATTATCCGTATAAACTATTAAACTTGAAATATTCATTTAATTCTCCAAAACAAAATTTTATTCTCATAGGCTGAAGTTACGACTTCATTATCGCTTATAAAAACTATGCTATTTATCGTACTTTGTCCAGTTTTTAGCATTGCGATATTTTCTAAGCTTTTGCTATCAACTAAATTTACATCGCTCATCTCATCGCTCATATAAGCCGCCACTCTGCCATCATCGCTAAGGCCGACGCCATAGACCAAAAAGCCGGTATTTATCTTTTTTAGGCTCCCAGCTGAGAATATCCCCACGATCCTGTCGGTACCTCCGCTGATCATGACACCATTTTTATAGGAGATGTCGTAGATATTGTCTGTATGAATGTCTAAAATTTGATCCATTTTTTTAGCTTTTATATTATAAAAGTAGACCTTCCCACTCTCACAAGCGATAGCTAGCGTGCTTCTATCTTCGCTTATCTCCATATCTGAGAGCATCGCGATTGAAATTTTAAAGCTATCATAGATTTCGCCACTTTTTAAGTTTAAAAAGTAAATTTCATTGCTGATTGAAGCAAGTGCAATATGCTCATCGTCTAAAAATAATGCCTTTTTTATCGCTTGATTTGGTATTTTTATGCTTTTCATCTGCCCATTTTCTCTTATATAAAGCACCTTTGTAGCATAGTCACCCTCACTTAGGATAAGTATCTTGCCATTTAACTCATCAACGTTTAGAATTTTTGGTCTTTCGTGATCACTAACGTAGGTTTTTATATCATCCATCTTAATGATCTCTTCAAATTTAGACTCTTTAGGATCATAAATTTCAACCGTCCCTCCATCAGTCGCGATAAAGAGTTTGCCATTTATTAGCGTTGTGTTTAGCACATTTGCACTAGCTTCTATTTGCTTGTATGGAGTGGTGATCTCGCTTGCAAAAATAAAATTTAATAGACAAAAAATAAAAAACAAAGCTCTCATAAGGCCTCCATTTGAAGTGAATTTTTAAAGCAAACATCAAAGCACTCACCGCAATTTACGCAGTTTTGATTAACAATAGGACGAAAAACGCCAAGAAATTCGACTGCTTTAAATTTGCAAGCATCAAGGCAGTTGTAGCAGATCGTATCGTTCCATGCTAGACAGCTAGAAACATCGATACTAACTTTTGCGTTTATACTCTTTGGTGAGCTTGGGCTTAATGTCTTCTTACCAAGACTCTCACAAGCCTTTGCGCACTCTTCACAAAAGTCACAGCCCAGCTTTTTAACTTTAAAAATTACTCTTTCATTTTCAAAGCTAAGAAGCTCTTTTTCACAAGCATTTACACAGCTAGCATCGCATCCATCGCAGTCAAACTCACCGCTAAAAAATGGTGGAGTTATAAATTTGGGAGCAGATTTTGCCCCCAAAATTTTACTAAAAAGCTCTCGCCTGCTTTGCATTATTTAACACCATCGTTTAAAACATCTAGCAAGTTTGACTTATGAGTGCCGTTTTTATCTCTAAAATCAGGCTTAAATTTATTGCCAACAAGCTGCGTTACACCATTTTGTTGCTCAACGTGGCATGTTGTGCAGTTATATCTTTCATCATCAAGCTTGCCTGCAAGATCTTTTTTATTTCTGATGTCATAAAGGTGAGATGATGGTATCGGTGTTGCTCCACTATCTTTTGCAAACTCAGGCATATGGCAGGTTACGCACATATTCATATCTTTTGTGATAGGCACTAAACCCTCAGTATCGTGTGGGATAAATGGCGGTGCATTTTCAAAAGACCTATCAAATTTCTTTGACATACCAGCCGGCTCTTTTGTGTAGTTCACATCTTTTAATACAACGTCTTTATCGTCTAGCAAATCGATATTTCTAAAGCCGATTTGCGAATCACTAATACTTGGATTATTAAAAGTACATGCCGCAAAAAACGCAGCACACAATCCTCCAAGCATCATTATTTTTATTTTCATTTTTCTCTCCTTAAATTTCTAATACTAAATTTCAAAGCCCCGTCTCCACAAACATCAATGCACCTGCCACAGCTTATACACTCGCTTGAGCTAACCGAGCGGCTCTCTTTACCGATCATATCAAGCACTTGCATCTCTGGGCAAATAAGCTTACATTTCATACATTTTGTACAAGCCTGGGCATCATGTTTTACTCTAATTAGGGCAAATTTTGAGATGATGGCATAAAAGGCACCAAGTGGACAAACGTGCGAGCAAATGCCACGCTTTAACACAAACATATCAAAAGCAATGATCGCAACCGCTATGCCTAAAGCACTAGCTGAGCCGTAAATAATGCCACGCTGAATAATGCCAATATAGCTAACGCTCTCAAATACTGGATAAGATAAAGCAAGGCTTAATATAAGAGCAAGAGCCAGCAAGTAATAACGTAAATTTTTACTCACATTTAAGACTTTTTCGCCCTTAAAGCCAAATTTCTCTCTTAGTTTAAAAGCGATATCAGTTAGCAAATTTATCGGGCATATCCATGAACAAAATGCTCTTGGAGCAACCAGTGCATAAAATGCAAAAATAATGCCAGCTCCAATAATTGCATTTATGCCAGCACTAAAGCTTGCAAGTAAAATTTGGACCAAAGCAAATGGATCGCTTAGTGGAATTTTTCCAAAAAGCAAAGATGAACTTAAATTTCCGCTAAGTATCTTAACTCCATAAAAATTTCCTAGGATAAATAGCGCTAGGATAGAAATTTGAGTTATTCGTCTTAAGATTAAAAATTTCATAGCTCACCACCATTTAGATAATCAGTCGCTTTTTTAATGTCAAGCTTTATTTTGCTGTCTGCATCATTTATGCGTCTTTCATCTTCTTTGACCCAGCCTTTGACGTAGTTATCACCTACTTTGCCAAGCACCGCGTCACGATTTAGCACGGTAATGGCTGCTTTTTTAGTGATACAGGCTCGCTCGCATAGGCCACATCCGGTGCAGATGTCGCTATCGACCACTGGAAGTAAAAACGCATGCTTTTGCGTCCTTTCGTTGCGGCGATACTCAAGATACAAGGCCTTATCTATGAGCGGACAGGATCTGTAGCAAGCATCGCACTGTATGCCCCAGTATGCCACGCAGTTTTTCATATCGACCACCGCAACACCCATCTTGGCCTTATTTATATCAAGCTTGCCTTTTGTACTTACTAAATTTACGTCCAAAGCTCCAGTCGGACAGGCTGGCACACAAGGGATATTTTCACACATATAGCAAGGAATTTTTCTAGGCTCAAAATAAGGCGTTCCAATGCTTATGCCATCTTCTAGCGATGAGAGCTTTAGCGTATCAAATGGACAAGCCTCTACGCAAAGCCCACACCTAATGCAGCTTTGTAAAAATTGCTTCTCTTCCTTTGCACCAGGAGGCCTAAGAAGCATAAGTGGTGAAGCTTTAGTGCTAAGCGACCAAACAAAGCCTCCGCCAAGAGCTAAAAGCGCTACTTTTGCTCCAAATTTTAAAGCCTCTCGCCTACTTGAAAATCCCATATCGCTCACCTATGCTTTGTAAATTTTAACCGCACACTTTTTATAGTCAGTCTCTTTTGAGAGTGGGCAAGTAGCGTCTAGTGTTACTTTATTGATAAATACGTTTTCATCAAACCAAGGCACATAGATAAGACCTACTGGCGGCTTATTTCTACCTTTTAGATCGACTCTTGCTTTTACCTTGCCACGACGTGATTCAACCCAAACGATCTCGTTTTGCATTACGCCAAGTTTTTTAGCATCATCTTCGTGCATATAGCAAAGTGCCTCTGGAACAGCCCTATAAAGCTCAGGAACACGCATAGTCATCGTGCCTGAGTGCCAGTGTTCTAGCACACGGCCAGTACATAGCCAGAATGGATACTCTTTGCTTGGCATCTCGCATGGATCCATATAAGGACGGAAGAAAATTTTTGCTTTATTTGCAAGAGATGTTTTATCTTTATTTGTAACGCCTTTTAGATCACCTGTTGGAAGTGCTGCATTTTTGTTACCATAGAATGCAAATTTCTCATTTGGAGCAGCTTTTTTAGCATATGGGTCAAATTTAGTGTTAAATCTCCACTGAGTCTCTTTACCATCAACTACTGGCCATCTTAAACCTCTTACCTTATGGTATGTGTCAAAGTCAGCTAGGTCGTGGCCGTGGCCAACGCCAAATTTTCTATACTCTTCCCAAAGATATTTGTGAACGAAAAATCCATATCCTTTAAATTCTTTACCATCTGAGCCGATCACTTTTCTGCTATCACCAAATACTTCTGTATTGTCGTAGTTTTCCATAATAGGATCGTTTGCACTAAATTTCTTAGCCTCTTCGTTAGCAAAAAGTACATCAAATAGCGTATCTTCTTCGCTATATCCCATAGCTTTTGCAGCATCGAGCACGTTTGGAAGTGTAACTTTGTCATTTACTTTTTTCTCACCCCAAACATCTTTTAGCTTAAAGCGCTTACTAAACTCCATCATTTGCCAAATATCAGGCATCGCTTCACCAACAGGAAGCACTTGTTGTCTCCAGTGCTGTGTTCTTCTCTCAGCGTTACCGTAAGCACCCCATTTTTCATAGATCATCGCAGTTGGAAGAATAAGGTCGGCTACTTTTGCAGAAATTCCTGGATAAGGATCACTGACAACGATGAAGTTATCCATCTCACGAGCCGCTTTTATCCAGTGGTTTGCGTTTGCAGTATTTTGCCATGGGTTGTTTACTTGAACCCAGATAAATTTAACCTTACCATCTTCAAGATCACGCATCATTTTTACGTAGTGAGAAGCGAGTACACCGCTTAGTGTTCCGGCAGGAAGTTTCCAAATTTTTTCAGTTATCTCTCTATGTTTTGGATTCTCAATAACCATGTCAGCTGGCAAGCGGTGAACAAATGTTCCTACCTCTCTTGCTGTACCGCACGCACTTGGTTGACCAGTTAGAGAAAACGCTCCTGAACCTGGAAGTGCTTGTTTGCCGAGCAAGAAGTGAACCATATAAGCTTGCTCATTTACCCATGTACCACGTTGGTGTTGGTTAAAGCCCATCGTCCAGAAACTAACAACTTTGCGGTTTTTCTCTATATAAAGATCAGCAAGTGCTTTTAGTTTTGCTTTAAACTCATTAATGTCTTCGTTAGGATCGCCTTTTGCCACCTTTGCTGTAAAGTCAAGCGTGTAAGGATCAAGAGCTTTTTTAAACTCTTCAAATGTTATTTGCCAATGTGCGCCAGCTTTTGCAGCATTTTTATTTTCTAGTGTATCGCCAGCTTTTAGTCCAAGATATGCGAGTGTAACACCCTCAGCTTCACTTAGCACCTTTGACTTCTCAGTAGCAGCAGTGTCTAGCTCGCTTGGAGCATATTTTTTATGATTAATGTCTGGACGAAGACCATATCCGATATCGGCTGGACCAGTTGTAAATATACAGTGTTTTTTAACAAATTCTTCATCGATCATCTCTGGGTGGTTATAAACTATCTCACGAGCGATGTAGTTCCAGATAGCAAGATCAGATGACGGAGCAAAGATAATCTCTATATCAGCCAAATTTGATGTTCTAGTTGAGTAAGTGCTTAAATTTACAACCTTTACTCTATCAGGATCGCTAAGCTTTCTATCGCTTACGCGTGCCCAAAGGATCGGGTGCATCTCAGCCATATTTGCGCCCCATGCCACGATAGTATCAGTTAGTTCGATATCATCAAAACAGCCTGATGGCTCGTCTATACCAAAAACTTGCATAAAGCCAACAACCGCGCTTGCCATGCAGTGTCTTGCGTTTGGATCAATGCTATTGCTTCTAAAGCCACCTTTTATAAGCTTAACAGCAGCGTAACCTTCTGGAATTGTATATTGACCAGAGCCTAAAACTCCGATACCATGAGGTCCTAGCTCATCATATGCTTTTCTAAACTGAGCCTCCATAACATCAAATGCTTGCTTCCAGCTTACTTGCTTAAATTTACCTTTTTTATCAAATTCGCCTTTTTCATTTACACGCAAAAGCGGATGAGTGATCCTGTCTTCGCCGTACATGATCTTAGCATTAAAATAGCCTTTAATGCAGTTTAGACCACGATTTACTGGTGCTTCTGGATCTCCTTTTACAGCTACTATCTTGCCTTCTTTTGTAGCGACCATGATGCCACAGCCTGTTCCACAAAACCTACAAGCGGCCTTATCCCAGCGCCAGCCTTTTTCGGCTTCACTTGCTGCACTTAGCGAGCTTGGTACGGCTATACCAGCACTAGCACAAGCAGCACTAGCCGCAGCACTTTTTATGAATTCTCGTCGATTCATTCTTTCTCCTTTAAAGATTTAAAACAAATTTAATTGATATTAACCTTGCAAAACTTATTTACAACTGATTGACATTTACAAAAATTTCAAAAAACTTAAGATAAAAATGTAAATATTTTTCTACATAAAAATATTAATTTTCTTACAAAGTACGATTTTAAAAGAAAATACCATTTAATAAAATTTAAAAATTTTAGAGTAGTTATCAAAAAGCTAAAGAAATCAAAGTAAAATTGTTTTTAAATATTTGAGTAAAAAAGTAACATAAAGTATTATTAAAAATTTTATCTCCTTACTGAAATAGCAATAATTGTAAGGATAAATTCTAATAATTTTCACTACATTACGACAAACATAATCTATAAAAATTTAACTAGTAATATCACTATAAAGCTATAAATATTAGATTATTTTTAAAAATTTTATTATATTTATAAAACAAAAAATAATTTTAAGATTAGAGATAAAAAGGAGTTATTTTCATTCTCAAATTTTGAGAATGAAATATTAATAAAATTTTAGGTGTTAAGCTATAAGGTTAAAATTTATTCTTTTTAACATCAGCTACTATTGTCTTAGCCATTTCATCGATTTGAGCAGTGATTTCATTCGTTGAGCTCACGATATCAACATTTTGCTTTGTAATGCTATCAATCTGACTTACGCTTTGATTTATCATATTTATGCCTTCGCTTTGCTCTCTGATGCTCTCACTCATCTCATTGATACTTTGAGTAAGTATATTTGCATTAGTTTCGATCTCGCCAAGTGACTTTTGGGTGCGCTCGGCTAGTTTTCTAACCTCATCTGCAACTACGGCAAAACCTCGTCCATGCTCACCAGCACGCGCCGCTTCGATAGCAGCGTTTAGAGCAAGTAAATTTGTTTGATCGGCTATATCTCTAATAATAACGATGATGTTTTTAATCTCTTCAGATTGTTTTATAACATCTACAGTCTTTTGACTAATTGCACTCATTGAGCTACTCATTTGTTCGATTGCAGCAGCACTTTCTTGGAGAGAATTTGCCTGTGTGCTAGCACCTTGAGTTACTTGCTTCATTGATGCATCTAAATTTTTGGCTTTTTCTTCTAAAAATTGTGCTTGTTTTAGGTTAAATGCAAGCATATTAGCTATCTCTTCGCCAAGCTCATTTGTTACTAGCTCAACATTGCCTTTGGCATCCAAAATTCTTGAAGTAAAATCAGAATTTCTAAAATCATTAAAAGTTTTTTGGATCATATTTAAATCGCTACCGACTCTTTTTTCCAAAACATCTAGCATTTTATTTAAGACATCTTTTAATTCAATTAGTTTTGGATTGGCTGGAACATCTATTATCCTTGCTTTTAAATTTCCATTTTCTATCGCCTTTGCAGTCTCAACAGATTGAGATACCACTCTAGAGTCTTGATCGGCATTGTCAAAAATTTTAGCAATATTATCATTTATTAGTTTGCTCATTACGCCAAATTCATCTTTTGTTGCCACCTTTGAAACAACTGGCTCTTTTATCTCAAAATTTAAAAATCTAAAGAAACTAACCAAAGCATCTGTAATAGTTTTAATAGGATTAAGCGATCTTTTTAGCAAGAAATATACAAACGCAGACAAGACAACTATAAATATAAAGGCTAAAATAATCTGAACTTTTAAAATAGGCAAAGTATGCGAGCTAAAGATATTTTGATCCATTGCTGTTATTGCCAACCAACCTTTATCATTTATCTCTAACATATAGGCATAGACATCTTCGCCTTTTGTATTTTTATATGCTATTAATCCATTTTCATCAAATTTCTTTTCATTATATTGTTTTATTAGACTCTTTGCGATCTCGTGAGGTTTGCCGACTAATTCTTTATTTGGGTGCATTATAACGTTGCCATTTTGATCTGTAACAAAAGCATAGCTGTATTCAGTTTTACTGATTTGCGATATATTATTGCTCAACTCCTCAATAGACGCATCTATGCCCGTAACTCCAATATTTTTAATAGGTGCAGCAAAAGTTATAACCATCGCATTTAATGAAGCTGCCATATATGGATCAGTATATATTGGTTTATTCTCAGCTTTAGCTTGTTTATACCATCCTCTAACTCTTGGATCATATCCGGCTTTATTTTGCCCATTTGATCTAAACATAGCTCCATCTTCATATCCAGCATAGATAAGTGAAATCTCTTTACTAGATACAGCTTTTGCTTGAGATAAAGCTAAATTTATACCATCAGCATTCATCGAGCCATCACTTTTCTCGCTTATCTTACTAAGAGTCTCAGCCATTTTCTCTATAGCATACTGATTATTGTCAAAAAAGCTATTTAGTGTGATTTTCACATCTTTTAAAATTTGCTTTTGAGTTTGTATTACTAACTCAATGGCTTTATCATGAGCTGTGTTATAGCTAGCTAGAGATATTAGCAAGAATGATATGAATAATGCCAGTATAAGCATTAAAGATATTTTGTTTGCAATTGATCGCATTTACTTTCCTTTTACAAAAATTTTTAAGATGCGATTGTATATTTTTTTATATTAAATAGTATTTAATAATATTAATTACAAAATAGTGATGTATACATTAAATAATAATTTTGAATTATTTTTTCATTTTAGATAGTTAAAGTAAGTGAGATAAAATTAGAATTTAGGGGAAACAAACCCCTAAATTCGGCTCTAAGATTAAAATTTATTCTTTCTAACGTCGGCTACTATCGTCTTGGCCATATCGTCTATTTGGTCAGTAATTTCGTTTGTTGTACCAACAATATTAATATTTTGTTTTGTAATACTGTCGATCTGGCTTACACTTTGATTTATCATATTTATGCCTTCACTTTGCTCTCTAATGCTTTCACTCATCTCATTAATGCTTTGAGCTAGAACATTTGCGTTAGCTTCGATCTCGCCAAGTGATTTTTGAGTTCGCTCTGCTAGTTTTCTAACCTCGTCGGCAACTACGGCAAAGCCTCTGCCGTGCTCGCCGGCGCGTGCCGCTTCGATAGCGGCGTTTAGAGCAAGTAAATTTGTTTGATCGGCTATATCTCTAATAATAACGATGATATTTTTAATCTCTTCGCTTTGTCTCGTTACGTCGCTAGCTTTTTGACTAATGGCGTTCATAGAACTGCTCATCTCTTCTATAGCCGCCGCGCTTTCTTGGATAGAGTCTGCTTGCTTATGGGCTCCGTCGGTTAGGGTTCTCATAGATTCTGCTAGGATTTTAGCTTTTTCTTCTAGGACCTGAGCTTCTTTTAAATTTTCCCTTAGCATATTGCTTACGGCGTCGCCAGCGCTTTGAAGGCCTACTATCATATCTCTTAGATCGCTTTCAAGCTCCGGTTTTAGCTCTAGTCTAGGAGTGTAGTCGTTTTTATTGTAAGAAGCTAAAACTACCGCTATTCCTTTTAAATTTTCAGAAATTGATGCAAAGAATTTATTTAGCAGATCTTTTAACTGAACTAAAGCCGGATTATTAGGGACGGAGTTGATCTTAGCCCCCATGTGGCCTTTTATCATGAGATTTGCTATACCGTTCATCTCGTCTATTAAGGCGCTGTCTTTTTTAACGCCGTTAAGGACTTTTTCTATATTCTCGTTAATAGATTCGCTCATTCTGCCGAATTCGTCTTGCGTAGTTACTACTAGCTTTTCCGGAGCGTTAGGGGTTTCGTAAGTGATAAATTTAAACGCGTCTTCAAGCTTGGTTTGAATAGTTCTAATAGGACTAAGGGATTTTTTAAGAAGAGTAAATACGATAGCCGAAAGTATGACTATAAAAGCTACGGCAAGGATTATTTGAGCTTTTAATAAAGGCAAGGTATTAGACGAAAAAGTATCCGCTCCGATAGCGGCTACGGCTAGCCAGCCTTGGTCGTTTATAGGAAGGACTTTGGCAGTTACGTTTTCGCCTTTATAGTTTGTATAAGGAATAAGTCCATTTTCATCAAATCTTTTAGCTGCAAAAGCCTCAGCAATATATTTGCTAGCAGGAACGGTTTTACCAACATTGTTTGGGTCATTGTGCATTAGCATTACGCCTTCTTTGTTTATTAAATAGACGTAGCCATATTTTGTTTTACCCATTTCAAGAATTTTTTTACTTAAAGCATCCATATTTAAATCAAGCCCCAAAACACCATCAAAATTTCCATTTTTATTTACTGGAGCAGCAAAACTAATTACTAAAGCGTTAAACAAGGCAGCTTTATAAGGTTCGGTATAGATAGCACCATTTGCGCTCTTTGCTGCTTTATACCAACCTCTAGTTCTAGGATCGTAGTTATCGGCTGGAGTTGTTCTAGTGCCGTCAGACTGGAAAAAATGTCCATCACTCTCGCGACCATAAAAAATATCAGTAACTAGACGACTAACGCTTTCTTTTTGCATTTTTGTTTTTTCCATGTACGAGTCATCATTATTTGGTGTTTGTGCTATATCTAAAGCATACTTTTTAGCAACTTCTAAATATTCTTCAAAAAAAGAATCAGTAGTAGCTTTGATGTCACTTAGAATCTGATCCTGGGTCTGGCTGACCAACTCTACCACCTTACTTTCCGCTGTATAGTAGCTGACTGCCGAAATAGCAGCAAACGAAATAACAAGCAGCGAAATTATAATTATCGCTATTTTAGAAGTTATGGACTTCATCTTTCCTCCTTTAAATAAAAATCTGTTTAATCTATCTAAAAAAAATTAAAACTAAAATTAATTTTATACTACATTTAACGACTTTTAAATAATTAATCAAAAATTGTATCTATTAAGGTAAAAAAGTGAGTTTTTTAGTGATTATTTTGTCTTTAAAAGTCAGGTAGCTTGGCTTTAAAAAGGACTTTATAAAAATTTAATATAACTGGTCATTTAAATCTAGAAATTTTTATTTAACAATTAACAAAAATTATACCCATCACCTCAACATCCATTGTGAAATAAAATTTTATAGAGCTATAGGGCTTTAAATATAAATTTAAGCTTTTGTGAGTAGTAGATTTATTTTAAATTTTAAGTTCAAAAGCAGGAGAAGACTCCCCTGCTTTTAATATTATTTAGAAATTTTTGGCTCAGCAAAGGCTGTAAGATTTAACGCCTCGTCGCCTTTATATTTCTCGATATTTACAAGAGCTGTATGGCTAATATTGCCATTTGCTAGCTTGCTTGTTGGGATATCTATGGTTAGCACGTTTGCACCGCCATTTTTACAAATTCCACTATCAAAGCCGTCATACCAAGCGCCCTCAGCTAGTTTTACAACACCTTCTTTGATGTTTTTAGTGACATGAGCACCTGCTAAAACCTCGCCACGTGCGTTAAATACACGCACCAAGTCGCCGCTTTGTACGCCAAGCTCTTTTGCGTCTTTTTCGTTGATCCAGATAGGCTCGCGATTTGCGATAGCGTAGTTGTCACGAAGTGAAGTTTGGCTTAGCTGTGAGTGTAAGCGGTCAGTTGGGTGAGCGCTTATCATGTGGTATTTTGCAGGTTTGTCTTTCATGCCTAGCCACTCGATCGGCTCAAACCACATTGGGTGCGCCTTGCAGTCGTCATAGCCCATTTTCTCGATCGTATCTGAGTAAATTTCTATAAGACCGCTAGGCGTTCCAAGAGCATTTAGCACAGGATCTTCTCTAAATTCGCCAAATCTCACCCAGCTATCACTATCTTGAGATGAGGCAAATGTAACTGGCTTATTTTCATTCCAAAACTCTTCAAATGGCTTCATATCAGTAGTTAGCTCAGGCACAGCCTTGACCTGAGCGTAGGCTGCGTCATAGTACTCTTTGATCCAGTCAAACTCATCCTTGCCGTTATCTGTGTAGGCAACGACTAAATTTTTAGCATAAGCCTTGCAAAGATCAGTGAAAATTTGATAGTCATCTTTTGCCTCGTGGTATTTCTCAACGACTTGCTTCATTGGCACGATGTTCATATTTGAGTAGTCACCAGTCATGGTGATATCGTTTCTCTCATACTCTGTAGTGACTGGGAAGACAATATCAGCCATTTTTGCTGTTGGTGTCCAGTATGATTCATGTACGACAACCGTTCTTGGCTTTCTCCACGCTTTTAAATTTGTATTTGTATCTTGGTGGTGCACAAGTGGGTTACCGCCGACCCAGTAGATAAAGTCGATATCTGGATAGGTGATCTTTTTGCCGTCGTGGTCGATCACTTTACCAGGATGTAGCAATGCATCTGCAATCCTTGCGACCGGGAAGGCATAGTTGGTTGCTTTTTGTAGCCAACTTTGGCCTGTGCCTGCTGCTGCAGCTGCCTTTGCGACGAAGCGACCTCGTTTATCAAACTCGCCTGTGTCTGTGCCGATAAACTCACCTTTTTCGTTAAATTTACCCACACTTGCGCTATTTATGCCGCCGATGACTGCACCCTTGCAAGTCGGAGCGCCGCCGTTTGAGTAGTGATAGCTAAGGCCAAATCCCCCACCAGGAAGGCCGATCTGTCCTAGCATCGCCGCCAAAGTCACCATCGCCCAGTGTGGTTGCTCGCCGTGGTGAGCGCGCTGCATGCCCCAGCCGCTCATTATCATAGTGCGGTTTGCGATAAATGTATCAGCTAGCTCTTTTAAAGTATCTTTGTCGATACCACAAATTTTACTCGCCCACTTTAAATTTTTAGGAGTGTTGTCTGTTTTGCCAAGTAGATATGGGAGGAATTTATCAAAGCCAGTTGTGTAGGTTTCAATGAAATTTTTATCATACTTGCCGCTCTCATATAGGTAGTGCATCATACCAAGCATCATAGCTGTGTCGGTGTTTGGCACCGGAGCGATCCACTGAGCATTATCAAAGTATTGCGCTGTGTCACTCTTGATAGGATCGATGATGATCACTTTGATATCTTTTTTATTTTTGAGCTCTTCAAAGTATTTAAAGCCCTGCTCGTCGGTGCTAGTCCAAGCTATGCGAAGTGTCGCAAGTGGGTTTGCACCCCAGATGACTACGACTTTTGAGTTCTCAAGTACGACTGGCCAGCTGGTTTGCTGCTCATAGACCTCGATACTACCCACGACGTGAGGCATGATGATCTGGCTAGCACCTGTTGAATAGTCCCCTAACGAGCCAACAAAGCCGCCACTAAGGTTCATAAATCTATGAAGCAAAATTCTTGAGTTATGCACGTTTCCGCTTGACTTCCAACCGTAACTGCCTGCAAAAACGCTTTGCAAGCCCTTTTGCGCTCTTGTCTTTTTAAGCTCTCTTGCAACTAGCTTGATCGCCTCTTCGTAAGGCACCTCAACCCACTCATCCTTGCCGCGAAGCTCTGGCTTTGGATTATCTGGATTTTCAAGGTAGCTCTTTCTAACTGCTGGGCGTTTGATACGGCTTTTGTAGATCATATCTGGTGTGTAGTGCTGAAGTGGGTTGTAAATTTCACTTGTTTTTTGGATAGGCTCTGACTTTACTGCTACACCGTTTTTGGTTGTTACTTTTAACATACCCCAGTGAGCGGCTGTGATAACCTCGCTATCTCTTAAAACACTCTTTTTTACACCATCAGCAAATAAATTTGATGCTGTTACGCTTGAAAGCAAAGGTGTCGCTGCAATTGCTGTAGCACCTTTTTTTAGAAATTCTCGTCTGTTCTCGTTCATCTTATCTCCCTTTCATTTTTAACTTCTCGCTTGAGCAAGCCCAAGCTCCGACAAACCCCATCGGTTTGATCCCGCACTAAAGACAATGCTCTTTAGCGGCTTGGCAAAGCCAAACCTAAGAACCAACTCTAAAGCCTAAGATCGCAAGTCTGCGATCTAAATTTTGATTTTTATTAAGTAAAACCTTTTAAATTTAAGCCTTTTTCCTTGCTAAAATTTAGTGAAATTTAGCCTGCTAGGTTTTACTTATTTACCTAAATTTACGTCAGATGAGTGTTTTTGAAGGTATTCAACAACCAACCACTCGTCTTTTTTCTCTATTGCGGTTCTGCCAATCATTGATTTTAGAAGTGACGGCCATTGGTTTGCGTTGAAATGTGTGGTTTGAGGCAACGCATGGCAAACACCACAGCTCTCTTTATACATCTTATCAGCTTTTGCAAACATCGCATTTACGTCAGCACTAAAGCCATCTTTTTGAACAAAAACTGTTGTTTCTACCTCATTCCATTTGCCGTTTTTGCCCTCTTTTATGACTTTGATGTCAAAAGGTGCGGTTTTAGCAAATGCCACTGAGATGATCCTGGCACCATCAGCAAAATAAACTACGTTGCTAACGGCTGGATTTTGATAGCCTTTTACTTTAATTTGCGCTCTGTCACCGCTTATTTGTAAAATTTCAACTGCATTGGTTGGTAGCAGTCTACCTATACTTTTTGTTGAGCTAGCATCACCGTAAACATCTTTTACAACATCTGTGTAGTTTAGGCTAGCACCAAATGCCGCACAAGCCACGATGGCTGAAAAAATGATTTGTTTCATATTTCTCCCTTCAAAATGAAATCGTTCAAATTTTAGGAGCTTCTTGATTAATTACAAATTAAAATTAAAAATATACTTTAAGAATAATGCAGAAAATTTTATTTAAAAATGAGTAAAAATACGCCAGATACGATAAGACAGATGGCTAAAATTTCTTTTAAATTTAGCCTCTCACCAAGAAAGATGACAGCCAAAATGATAGCCAGCACAACGCTAAATTTATCAACTAGCGCCACTTGATAAACCTTGCCAACTTGCATCGCTTTAAAATACATGAGCCAAGATAGCCCGGTAGCTATGCCACTTAGTATGAGAAAGAGCCAGTTTTTAGGGCTTAGCGAGCTTAGTGGCTGCCATTTTTTAGCCACGCTTAAAAGCAAAACAAGCATCAAAATGACAACGATCGTTCTTATAAATGTCGCAAAATCACTGTCAATATCCTTTACACCAAGCTTTGCAAAGATCGCTGTAAGTGCAGCAAAAACAGCTGAAAGAGCTGCGTAGATAAACCACTCTGGCATTTTTATCCTTATAAATTTAAAGGGACAAATTTGCTTCGCCCCAAGCTAAATTTATCCCTCGTAATCGCCAATCATATCAACTGTTGGAACAAAGTATAGGGCACCAGTTACTGGCGTACTAAAGTCAAGCAGCCTATCTGAGTTACCCTTTGGCTCGCCAATAAACATCTTTTTAAGCATAAGCTCAACCGTTGAAAACGTACTCGCATAAGCGATGAAGTAAGTGCCTGTTTTACTACCTTCAGTAAATGGCATATTGCCACGCACGACTTTTTTATCATCTCCGACGTTTGCAGCAGCTGAGTGTGAATTTGTAGGTTTTACATCCTCACTCATCTCGATGTCAAGCTCTTTTGAACGACCTATTACCTTTTCTTGCTCACTTACGCTTGTAGCGTTCCACTCTTTCATATTGTGAAAGTATTTTTGTACAAAAACGTAGCTACCGCCTTTAAATTTAGCGTCCTCATCGCCAACTTTAGCAAAGAAGTCTCTCTCCTCGCCCTCAGGATTTTCAGTACCATCAACAAAGCCTATTATCGCCCTACCGTCATGATACTTAAAGCCTTGCGTCTCGTCTGTAAGCTCTGCAAATTTAAAAAGCACGGCCTTTATCGCTTGAGCCATATCGAAGCAATCAGGCACATTTAAGGCGCGGATATGGATGTGGATATCGCCCTTTGTGCTAACAGCCTCGTGTTTATCGCCCTTGATCGCTTTAAAATTTACAAGCTCTTTTGGCAGATCTTTTGAAATTTCAAGCTTTTTCCAAGCATCATGACCCACGCCAAGGACGCAGTTTACATTTTCATTTGCGCCAAATCTAATCTTGGCAGTTTTATTTAAATTTACAACCAAGGCGCAAAGCTCGGCAAAACCCTCTTTACAAGCCTTTTTATCAGCTGTTAAAACCCATGTTTGAAAGACCGTGTTGTTGCCTGGTGTCTGCGTGACCTCTTGTGAATTAAAACTCATTTTTTCTCCTTTAAATTTATACGATATTTTCTAAATTTAGCTGTGAATTTATCTGCTCATCGTTATCATCAAAAACAAATTCGACCTTGTTTGCCCCAAAGCTCTTTGCGATCGCTTCAAGCGTGTCGCGAGCCGATTTATGTATCTTGCTTTGAAGCTGTGATATAAGACGAACGCTCATCTTTTTCACTTCACTTCTAGCCTCTTCTATAAGTCTATTTTTATCCTCTTCTGTAAATGTGCTTCCAAAAAAGCCATTTAGCGAATCAGGCAGCAAAAATGGTATAAATTTGCCATTTTTCTCATCATAAAATTTCATATCTGCGATTGAGAATTTATACTTGCATGGTGGCATTTTTATCTTGTAGCTAGAGTTTGCGATCTGTATGATCTCGAGTTTTAGACTAGTTAGATCGTAGATGAAATTTATCTCAAACTCAAATATCATCGAAAGCTTCTTCTCGCTTACCAGCCACCTTAGATACTCTTTGCCAAAATTTCCAAACGCATGGTCGGTTTTTGTGACGATCTCTTTGCTATATACCTGAAAGACAGATAGCTCGCCTATACTTTTTAGCTGTGAAATTTCCGTACTGACAGATACATTTTGACTCTCATCTTTGGCCTTTTTTAAAGCCCTGCTCGCCCTATAAAATGCAAATGCAAGGACCGCAAGCAAAAGGGCTAATATCAAATTTACATATTCACTCATTCTTTCTCCTTTAAAGCTTGCTATTTTAGCTTAATTTTGTAAAGCAAAAAGAAATTTGGTTGAAATTTTGTTGGGTCTTGCCGCCTTAAAATTTCAAAAGGCAGCAAGGCTAAAATTAAAATAATTGAGTAAAAGAAAAACCGTTTTTAGCAAGAACTTCTTTGATCTTTTCTTGATGCTCAAGACCCTTTGTCTCAAGCGTGATCGTGATATTAGCATCACCGTAATCAAGCCTTGTTGAAAATCGGTCGTAATCGATCTTGACGATGTTTGCATTTGCTGATTTTAGGCTGTCAGTTAAGCTCATGAGCGCTCCTGGCTTATCCACAAGTGTTATTTGCAAGGTCATCTTGCGGTGAGACTTGATAAGGCCCTTTTCTATAATGATAGAAAGAACTTGCACGTCGATATTTCCACCACTTAGCACCACACCTATCTTTGCGCCTTTTTTAAATTTTATCTTATCATGCATAAGTGCTGCCACGCCAGCTGCGCCAGCTCCTTCAACTACGATCTTTTGAGTCTCTAGCAAAAATAAAATCGCAGTCGCAATCTCCTCGTCATCGACTTGTACAAATTCATCCACGCACTCTACGATATTTGCCAGTGTGATCTCGCTCGCATCACGCACAGCAATACCGTCAGCTATGGTGCGCACTGATTTTGAGTTTATGCTCTTTTTAGCGCCATAGCTATTAAACATAGCTGGAGCACCCTTTGCACCAACGCAGACCACTTTTGTCTTTGGATTGACCTGCTTTATGCAACTAGCCACACCACTAGCTAGCCCACCGCCACCAACTGGGACGATGACCATATCAAGATCACTTATCTCATCAAGCATCTCAAGCCCAACAGTACCCTGCCCTGCCATGACGTACTCGTCGTTAAATGGATGAACAAAGGTCATGCCCTTTTCTTTAGCATAGTTCACAGCAAAAGCGTATGCCTCGTCAAAGTTGTCGCCCTTTAAAATGACCTCTGCACCAAGGTCCTTTGTGCCAGCGACCTTTAAAAGTGGGGTTGATTCTGGCATGATGATGCAAGCATGCACGCCAAATTCCTTTGCGCTTATAGCTACGCCTTGAGCGTGGTTGCCAGCACTTGCAGCCACAACGCCACGTTTTCTCTCCTCATCACTTAGGCTAGCTATTTTATTGTATGCGCCTCTTATCTTATATGCACCAGTTCTTTGTAAATTTTCTTCTTTCAAATAGACACTTGCGCCTAAAATTTTACTAAGCTTTGCGCTTAGCGCAAATGGGGTCTTAGTCACGAAATGACCGATCGTGATCTTTGCTTGGATGATTTTATTTAGTGAAACCATTTTTTTCAAATTTTCCTTTTTAAAATTATTCTTTTGCCCTTAGTAACACGCCACACTCGATGTGATGAGTGTTTGCAAACTGATCAAAAATGGCAAATTTTATCACTTTATGGCTTTTACAAAGCTCTTTTAAATTTTCTTTTAGAGTCTCTGGATTGCACGATATATAGATGATATTCTTAAAATTTTTGATGAAATTTACGACACTTTCGCTTAGTCCTGCACGAGGCGGATCAACAAGGACATGAGAGAAGTTAAAGTCGCTTAAATTTATATCCTTGAGCCTATTAAATTCCCTAACACCAGCAAATGCGCTCATAAGCTCATCAGCATCCATACGCAAAAATTTGATGTTTTTAGCCTTGTTTAGCTCACAGTTTTTAAGGGCATTTGCGATCGAGCTCTTTGAAATTTCAGTGGCGAGAACGTTTTTAAATTTAAACGAAAGCGGAATAGTAAAATTTCCATGTCCGCAGTAGAGCTCAAGGAGGTCAGCACCGCCTTGCACGCACTCTTTTGCCCAAGCTATCATCTTTTCATTTACGGCTCTATTTGGCTGGATAAAGGCATTCTCAGATAGGCTAAATTTATAAATTTGCTCTCCAATATTTAGCTCATCGATCAAATTTAGCTCACCACTTAGTAGCTTTTGCCCACGCGATCTGGCAAGTATGGTAACGTCAAGCTTACTGGCTAGAATTTTCATAGCCACCTCAAACTCACCATCAAGCCTTTTATGATAAAGAAGTGTAACCAAAATACCACTTTTACAAGAGATAAATTCCACTCCAAAAAGCTTTGCGCGCAGTATTTCGTTCTCTTGCAAGTTATAAAGCAAGTTTGGCATAAGCTCTGAAATTTGCTCGCAAACCTTTGGGCAATCATCTATAAAGACCTTTTTGCCCTTTTCGCTTGCATACATCGTGTAGCTAAGCTTGCTGCCTTCATGCCAGATGCCAAATTCAGCCCTTGTGCGGTAGTATTTTGGGTTTGATCTAAAAACATCAAATTTACCGTCATAAAACTCTGAAAAATTTTGTTTTACAAGATCAGTTTTAAATAAAATTTGCTCATCATAAGGAGTAAAAAGAGTGCAAGAGCCGCACTCTTTTAGATAATTGCAATCCAAATTTACGCTTCCACCTTTTTGCCAACAAATCTAACTAGCGCCCAAATCGCTAAAAATCCACATGGAAGTGCCAGCCAAACACTAAGACCAAGAGCAACTGGCAAGTAACCAACTAGCACGCTTACCGCACAAACGCTTAGAGCATATACCATTTGCGTTGAGACGTGGTCGATGTGGTTACATCCTGCGCCCATCGATGAAAGGATCGTAGTATCCGAGATCGGCGAGCAGTGATCACCAAAGATCGCACCTGTAAGTACGCCTGAGATATTTACGATCATGTATGCATGCATAGCATCTCCGTCTAAGCCGTAGTTTTTACCAACAGCGTAAGCTAGTGGAATAGCTAAAGGCATCAAAATACCCATCGTGCCGTAACTTGTTCCAGTTGAAAAGCTTATAAACGAGCCAAGGATAAAAACAGCAACTGGCAGGATAAATTTAGGCGTTGAAGAGCTTAATAAATCAACCAAATATCTTGATGTGCCAAGCTCTTTGATAACTGCACTAAGGCTCCATGCAAGAAGTAAAATCACAACCGTAATTATCATAGTCTTCCAGCCCTTTACCCATGTGCTGATAGCCTCTTTTACGTCAAAAATTTTACGCCAAACACCCATTGTGATAGCTACGATACTAGCAAGTAGTGCTGCTTGAAATAGCGATGTAGCTGAGTCTGCTGCGCCAAAAGTATCTTTAAATGTAGAAAAAGCAAGAGGATTGGCAAGTGCATTTTTAAGAGCATCACCCTCAAGTGCAGCAAGACCACTAAAATAAAAACTAGTAAATGCGCCAATAACCAACACAAGAAGTGGCACAACAGCATTTGAGGCACTTAGTTTTACGCCCTCTTTTGGCTCAAGTGTTTTATCTTCTAGGTCTTGAATTTGAGTTTTACCTGAGTGAAGTTCGCCCTTTCTGGCACGTCTTTCAGCTAATAGCATTGGGCCGTATTCACGTTGCATCAAGGCAGTACAAACTATGAAAAACAGTATAAAAAGGTTATAAAATCTATATGGAATTGTCTCGATAAATACAGAATAAGCGTTAATTCCAGTTTCTCCAACTAGTTCATAGCCCTTTTCGATGAGTGAAACCTCAAGGCCAACCCATGTCGAGATGATAGCAATACCAGCGATCGGTGCTGCGGTAGCATCTATGATAAAAGCTAGTTTTTCGCGGCTTATTTTAAATTTATCACTTATTGGTCTCATTATAGGGCCAACGATTAGGGCATTTGCATAGTCATCGAAAAATACAAAAATTCCCATGAGCCATGTTGAAATTTGAGCCGAGATACCTGTTTTTGCCTTTTTGCTAAGCCAAAGAGCGACCGCCTTTGTACCGCCCATCTTTGTGATGAGTGCGACCACACCGCCGATACAAAGTACCTGAAGCAAAATACCTGAATCAGTCTTATCAGCCATTGATTCAACGACTCTTGAAACGATACCTGTAAAGCCTTTTACGATACCCATAAAGATATTTTCATTGATGATGTTTATGAGAAACGTTCCGCTAAAAACACCTATAAACAGCGACAATATAACGTCTTTTGTGATAAAAGCAAGTGCTATTGCCACAACAGGCGGTATAAGCGTAAATACGCCATAAATTTCAGCGTTTCTCTTTGCCACTTCTGGATCGACACCAAAAAGCGCAACGCTAAAAAAAAGTAATAATAAAATTTGTCTCACAAGAACTCCTTAAAATTTTTCTATCGCAAGCCCAGCCCAAGTCTGCGTATTTGCCATGACTTCGACCCTATTTATATTGACACTTCCAGGCATATTTAGACAATTTACCAAAATCGTCGCGATATCCTCAGATGTGATGAAATTTGTATTTTCATAAAGGCTATCTGCCTTTGCCTTATCTCCTCTAAATCTAACCTCGCTAAATTCGGTCTTACAAAGTCCTGGCTCGATGTTTGTCACCCTGATATTTGTACCGACTAGATCGTTTCTTAAATTTAGACTAAACTGCTTTACAAAGGCCTTTGTGGCACCATAAACGTTACTTCCAGGATATGGCCATGAGCCAGCTGTCGAGCCTAGGTTAAATATATAGCCCTTTTCTTGCTTATAAAGTAGTGGCAAAACCGCCTTTGTCGAGTAGATAAGACCCTTGACGTTGGTGTCTATCATCGCCTCAAAGTCCTCCACCTTCGCATCTATCGTCTTTTCAAGTCCAAGCGCCATGCCAGCGTTATTTACAAGCACTTCGATGTCTTTAAAATTTTCAGGCAAGCTATCAACTGCGTCAAAAACAGCTTCTTTATCGCGTATGTCAGCTACAATGATATGTGTATCGCCAAGCTCACCTGCAAGCTTCTTTAGCCTATCTTCTCGCCTTGCAAGAGCGACTATCTTGTAGCCCTCTTTTGAGAGTCTTCTGGCGATCGCCTCGCCAAATCCAGATGTTGCACCAGTTACAAAAGCTGTCTTTTTCATGATTTTTCCTAATTGAAATTTGGTTTTAAACCCAAATTTTCTAAAAATTTGATCGTATTTTCGTTTTGTTCTTTCATGGCATAGTCAAGCGCGTTAAATCCCGCATCATCAGTAGCGTTAATATCAGCGCCGTTATCTATCAAAAGCTTTAAAATTTCTGGCGTTGCGTGAGCTGCTGCGTGCATAAAAACGCTTCTATTTGTATGCTCTAGACCGCATGTATCTTCAACCTGCGCCATACCCAAATTTATCATATTCATCTTGGCATTTTCGTCTATGTAGCTCTCGTTTGCATTGGCACCATTTTTTAGCAAAAGCTCACAAAGTGGCTTATCGCTAAACTGCACAGCATAGAAAAGTACACTTTTTCCAAAGAAATTTTTATGATTTACATCGGCTTTATTTGCAAGTAAAATTTTTACGTTTTCTATATTTTTTAAAGCAAAAAATAGCGGCGTCTCATCACCCAAATTCACATCGGCCCCACGCTTTATAATCTCTTTTATCATATCGCTACTTTTTTCGTTTAAAAGAGCAGTATTAAGCAAATTTGTAAGCTCAGCGGTACTAAAATTTTTCGAGTAGAGCAAATTTGCCAGCTCATCAAAGCTTATCTTTTGGGCGATCATCTTTTGTTCAGGGGTTAAAATTTTAGCCTTATTTATATTTTTGCCAACGCTAAATGTCAAAAACTCATTTACCACGCTAGTTGCGTAATACGCAGCACTTGGTGTATCAAGTCCAAGGCTTTCATAAAATTTTACAAGTGGAGTTTGGGCATTTTTATAGGCTTCTAAAAATTTTTTATATTTTAAAAAATTAAACAAACTTTCATTTGCCCAGTATCTAAAATACTCCATTCTGGCATCTTTTTGCTCTTCAGCAATATCAGGCTTTGCAAGCTCTTTTGTGTAAAATTCAGGTGCGAATGACGCTTTTAGCAAAAGCCATCTAAGCTTATTTAAATTTTCTTTATAAACTCTATCACCAACGCAACTTTGAGACTCACTTCTCACAGCCACACTCGCATCAAAAAGCTCTTTTACCTCTTTTAAATTTAAAAGCGAACCATCACAGTAAAATAGCCCTTCATTCGCGTAAGCAAGATCATTTAGAGTAGTTTTAAAGCTCTCTTTTTTGGCAAGATCACTGCATTCTAAAGCGTGTAAATTTATCAAAAAACAAACGCTAAAAAAGAGAAAAAAAACTACTTTTTTCATCAAAGCTCCTTAAAATTTCGCGATATTGTAACAAATTTATATACTAAACTCACTTATTTCATTAAAATTTAGATATTTATAAATTTTATCTTTGTTTAAACTAAGACTATCTTTTACTATCTTTTTATATTCATCTACACTTGGTAAACGTCCAAGTAGTGCACAAACGGCGGCTAGCTCAGCACTTCCTAGATAAACCTTCGCACCCATGCCCATTCTGTTATCAAAATTTCTGGTTGATGTAGAAAAGACCACAGCATTGTCGTTTACTCTTGCTTGATTGCCCATACAAAGCGAGCAGCCTGGTACCTCTGTTCTTGCATTTAATCTTTTAAAAATTTCATAAACGCCCTCATCTTCAAGTGTGCTTTTATCCATCTTTGTCGGTGGTGCTATCCAAAGCCTAGTTGTAAGCTTGCTCTCATGCTCCAAAATTCTAGCGAGTGCCCTGTAATGGCCGATATTTGTCATGCAGCTTCCCACAAAAACTTCATCGATATTATGTACTCTTTTGTTATCAGCTAAAATTTCACTTAGCGTTGCCACATCGTCCGGGTCATTTGGACACGCCAAAATCGGCTCATCTATCTGCGATAAATCGATCTCCAAAATTTCAGCGTATTTTGCATCTTTATCGGCTCTTAAAAGAGTTGGATTTTCAAGCCATTTTTGCATTTTTTCTTTTCGTCTAAACAGAGTCTCACGGCTCTCGTAACCAGCTTTTATCATCGCGTCAATTAGCGCAACGTTTGAGCGAACATACTCCACGACACTATCAACGCTTAAATTTACCACGCAAGCAGCTGCCGAGCGTTCAGCCGAAGCGTCACTTAGTTCAAACGCCTGCTCTACTTTTAGATTCTCAAGCCCTTCTATTTCTAAAATTTTACCCGCAAAAACGTTCTTTTTATTTTTCTTCTCAACACTCAAAAGTCCTTTTTTGATGGCAAAATAAGGTATGGCATTGACTAGATCACGAAGCGTCACGCCCTCTTTTAGCTCGCCTTTAAATTTGATCAAAACTGACTCTGGCATATTTAGCGGCATCATCCCAAGCACCGCTGCAAACGCCACTAGGCCGCTTCCCGCTGGAAAACTAATGCCAATAGGAAATCTCGTGTGACTATCGCCGCCAGTACCCACCGTATCAGGTAGTACCATGCGGTTTAGCCACGAGTGGATGACGCCATCGCCTGGCTTTAGGCTCACCCCGCCACGTAAATTTATAAATTTTGGCAAGCTCTCATGCATCACAAGATCACTTGGCTTTGGGTAAGCAGCCGTATGGCAAAAGCTTTGCAGAACAAAATCCGCCCCAAAACTAAGGCTTGCAAGCTCTTTTACTTCATCTCTAGTCATTGGCCCAGTCGTATCTTGCGAGCCAACGGTCAAAATTTCAGGCTCCACGTAGGCCCCAGCTCTCACGCCGTCCGCGCCACAAGCCTTGCCAACCATCTTTTGAGCGAGCGTATAGCCACCACCTAGCTCTTTTGGCTGATCTGGCTTTATGAGGATCTGCTCCTCGCCAAGCCCTAGAGCTTCTCTGGCCTTTTTGGTCACTTGACGTCCTATCATAAGCGGTATCCTACCACCTGCTCTTATCTCATCGCTTAGAGTGTTTGGGTTTAGTTTGAAATTTGCCACGAGTTTTTTCTCAGTGCCTGCAAGCTTATAAATTTCGCCCTTAAATGGATAAATTTCTATCTCATCGCCCATCTCAAGCTCATTTACATTTGCAACTATCGGCATTGCGCCGCTATCTTCGGCGGTGTTAAAAAATATCGGAGCTATAGTAGTGCCTATCACGATGCCGCCCGTTTTTTTGTTTGGCACGCCCTCTATCTCATCGCCCAAATGCCACTGGATCGAGTTTATGCCGCTCTTTCTGCTGCTGCCAGTGCCAACCACATCGCCAACATACGCAACTTTTTTACCACGAGTTTTAAGTTCTTTTAAAATTTCTAGACCCTCAGGTATCTTTTTAACAAGCATTGCTTTTGCGTGAAGCGGTATATCAGCCCTTGTATAGGCCTCGCTCGCTGGACTTAGATCATCTGTGTTTGTCTCACCTGGTACCTTAAAAACGACTGCATTTATACAGGTTTCGATTGGCTTTTTATGCGTGAACCACTCTGCATTTGCCCAAGAAGCAAGTACATCTTTTGCAAATTTATTGTTGCTACTTAGCTTCACTATCTCGTCAAAATATTCATGCACCAGGATGATATTTTTTAGCTCATTTGCTGCAGCACGCGCGATATTTTCATCGCTATTTTTTAGAGCCCGCACCAAAATTTCCACGTTATATCCGCCAAGCATCTTGCCTAAAATTTTAATAGCACGCATAGCGTCAAGACCGCCAACAGCAAGCCCATCTATCACTTCGCCAAGAAAGTTTGCCTTTATCTTTGCAGCGTCATCAACGCCGGGATTGATACGAGTTTCAAGCAAACTTATAAGAAATTTTAGCTCGCTTTGCGCCTTTTCGTCACCACTAGACTTGCTGGCAATCTTTATTAGCTCGCAAACTTCACTTGTTTGCTTGGCATTTAGCGCAAGCGGTGGCACGCCCTCTTTTTCTCGCTCGCTCACGTGTTTTTCGTAGTCGGTAAAAAAGCTCATGAAATTCCTTTGTGGTTTTTGCTAGTTATTTTTAGTCTAAAATCGCTATTTTGCTTGCATTTTATCAAAAAGCAAAACAAACTAAAGTAAAATTTGCCCAAAATTTCAAATTTCAAGGAGCAAATGTGTCAAAAGCTTACCTAAAATCGCCTATCGGAATTTTGGAGATCATCGCTAGCGAAAATGGAATTTGTGAGATAAATTTTGTAGATAAATTTGAAAAGATAGCGGTAAAAGATAAAAATTTAAAGCTTTGCTTGAATGAGCTAGAGGCTTATTTTAATGGCAAGCTTAAAAAATTTAGCGTAAGGCTTGATATAAAAACAACTAATTTTAGAGCAAAAATTTACGAGGCTTTACAAAAAGTACCATACGGAGAAACGACCACATACGCGGCCCTAGCACTTGCCGTAGGTCACAAAAATGCCTACCGAGCAGCAGGCTCAGCCAATGCTAAAAATCCAGTGCCTATCATCGTCCCTTGTCACAGAGTGCTAGCTAGCAGTGGGCTTGGCGGATACTCGGGCGGCGAGGGCTTGCCAACTAAAATTTGGCTTTTAGAGCATGAAGCAAAGCATAAATAGCTAAAAATTTACAGCAAAATAAAAGTCCGGCAAATTTTAAAATTTACAAGCGAACATTTTTAAAATTTATTAGAGTATTTGAAACGCGTGAAGTGCTTTAGCGCCATTGTATACATCTTAAACGTGAGTGATTTAGCAGATTTAAAAAAAAGGAAGATAAGAGAACAGCCTCGTAATTTGAGTCCTCTTGTCTCTCTTTTGAATAAAAAAGGAATTTACAAATTTTAAAATTTCATTCACTCGCAAGAACTAAAATCTAAATTCGCTTACCGCTTAGTTCAAATTTTAGAACCAAAATTACTCATTCATGAAATTTTAAAATTTGCTTGACGCTCACTTGATTTAACAAAGCGAATTTGCAAATTTTAAAACTTTACTTGCTCGCCTTGGCAACTTACCAAATTCAGGTTTCATTATTTGCTTGTCACTGAAATCGAAGCGTGATATGTTCGCTCATAAATTTTAAAATTTGTTTTTCTCTAGTGTGCTGCATGTGCTTATAATGTTTAAATTATTAATTGCTTTTATGCGTTATATGGCTTTTTGTTTGGATTTTAGAATCGTCAAAATTTATAAATTTCTCTAGCCCTAATCTTACTTAGGACTAGAGAAAAATTATTTTTTAGTTACAAGAGCATTTTTTAACACATCATCGATCGTATCTACTGCGATGATCTTCATATCAGCTTTTACTTCAGTTGGGATATCGACAAGGTCGCGGTCATAGTTTTTACGAGGTATGAGAGCTGTTTTGATGCCAGCTTTGTGAGCGGCGATGAGCTTCTCTTTTAGACCACCGATCGGCAACACTCTACCAGTTAGCGTAATCTCACCAGTCATTGCGATGTCGTGTTTGACCTTTGTGTCAGTCAGTATCGATGCGATCGCAGTTGCCATCGTAATACCAGCGCTTGGGCCGTCTTTTGGCACAGCACCTTCTGGCACATGCAAGTGAAGGTCGTAACGTCTATAAACGTCGCTGGCTTCGAGCTTGTGCTTGTCATCATCTAGTTTTGGCACGATAGCCATTGGCACTTTTAGTTTTTTGTTATCGATCAGCACTTTTACCACGCTAAACGCGATCTGAGCGCTCTCTTTCATTACGTCACCTAGCTGACCGGTGATCTGCATATTGCCTTTGCCTTGGATCCTGATAGCCTCGATCCTTAGCACGTCGCCACCGACACTCGTCCACGCGAGGCCATTTACCAAGCCGATCTGATCTTTTTTATCCGCTGGCTCGATCTCATAGACCTTTTTCTCTAAAAACTCTTTTAAATTTTTAGCCGTGACGCTGATCTTGCCTTCATTCTTTTTGGTAAGGATATTTTTGGCGACTTTTCTTAGTATATCAGCGATCCTGCGGCGTAAATTTCGCACACCACTCTCTCTTGTGTAGTCGCTAATTATTAGCTCAAGTGCCTCTTTACTGATACTAACGTCGCTTGGTTTTAGGCCGTGCTTTTTAAGCTCTTGGGGCAAGAGATATTTTTTAGCGATCTCAAATTTCTCTTGTGGGGTGTATGAGCTAAGCTCGATAAACTCCATCCTATCGCGAAGTGCAGCTGGTATCATGCCCACGTCATTTGCTGTGGCGATGAAGATGATCTTGCTAAGATCGATGTTAAAATTTAGGTAGTAGTCTCTAAATTTGTTGTTTTGCTCTGGGTCTAAAATTTCAAGTAAAACCGCGGTCGGATCGCCTCGGTAGCTTCTGCCAACCTTATCGATCTCATCAAGAACCACTACTGGATTCATCTGCTTGGCTTCTATAAGACCTTGCACGATACGCCCTGGCATAGCGCCTATATAGGTGCGGCGGTGGCCTCTTAGCTCGTTTACATCCTCAAGTCCACCAAGAGCGATCCTAACTAACTCACGTTTTAGTGCTTTTGCGATCGAGTTGGCAAGGCTTGTCTTACCAACACCTGGAGGGCCTGCGAAGCATAAAATGGCGCCGTTATTTACCTTTTCGCCAACACCTCTAAGCTCCAAAAGCTCACGCAAGGCAAAATACTCTTCGATGCGCTCTTTTGGCTTCTCTAAGCTGTAGTGATCGGCATTTAGGTGCTTGCTCACTTCAGCGATAGATGATTTTTTCTTAGCTACATTTTCAAATGGTATCTCAAGTACCCAATCAAGATAGCTTTGCAAAGTGTTTGCATCAGCTGAGTCTGGGTGCATACGCGAAAGCTTATCTATTTGTTTTTTGATCTCTTTGTAAGCGTCCTCGGCCATAAATTTCTTCTTCGCATCAAGCTTTTTGCGGTACTCTTCAAGCTCCTCTTCACGGCTCGTGTCCGCTCCAAGTTCGGCTTGGATTTGCTTTAACTGCTCTTTTAAAAAGTACTCTTTATTTGTCTTATCGATCTTTGAATGGACTTTGTTTTTTATCTCTTTTTGAAGCTTATTTGCCTCGATCTCTTCGATAACATAGTCGATGAGTTTTAGCAAGCGCTGCTCTAAATTTTCCTCTACAAAAAAGCTATAGGCGATCTGTTTTTTTAGGCGAAGTGCACTTGAAACTAGGTCACAAACCCTGATCGCTTCAGCGCTCTCTTCGATCGTCTTTAAAAGATCAGGCGGGAAAAAATGGCTAAACTGTGAAAGCTCTCTTACCTTTTCTCTTAAAACTACGATTAGTGCGTCAGTTTTGACCTGTGATGGGCGCTTGACATGGAGCATATCAACGATACCACGGAGTGGATTTATGCCTGATTGTTTTAAAATTTTACCTTTGTCTATGCCTTGAAATAGAACTTTTACACGTCCATCAGGTAGCGGCACACGGCGCATTATCGTGCCGATAACGCCAGCATCATAGATGCCATCAAAATCTCTAGCGCCGTCTTGCTGAGGCTTTGTAGGCACCACAAGGATCGGAGTCTCTTCTTGTATGGCAAGTTCGAGTGCCTTTAAATTTTCATCATCACTTAAAAAAAGCGGAGTTATCATAAATGGATATAAAAATAGCTCGTCCTCAACAATAATGGGAATTTCGGTTGGGAAGCCTTTATTTTCGTTTATTTGCAAAATTTCTCCTATTCAAACAGTTTTCTATACCATGCTACATCAGGCTTGATAAGGTCAGAATTTCTAAACGGCGAATCTTCTAGCTTTTGCTCGTAAATTTTAGCCGAAACGTCACGACCAGTCCTATTGTAAAGATCTGCTATTTGCATATCTAGGAAGTAAAGCGCGAGTTTGAATTTAATAAGCATAGTCTCAATAAGTGGCTTATATTCAGTATTTGGATACATATAAAGAAATTTCTCGATCTCTGTTACGCTATCTTCCATAAGCTTTTGGTTGCGGTTTGGCTGAGCAAATGAGTCAAAATTTGCTTTTATCTTTAGATACTGAGCAAACTCTGTTTTTGGGCCGTTGTCGCCATATCTTTTGATATACTCGTCAAGATAGTGATTTGCCATCAGATACTCTTCATCATTTGCGTGAGCTTGGGCAAGGATGAGTAAAATTTGCTCCAAAAGCGGGCTTGCTACGTGTTCGCTTGCCATTGAAACATAGTGTTTATCGGCCGCTTCAAGATCACCATCTTTTATATCAGCGATAACCTGAGCATACCACTCATCAGGAGTTAGATTGTAAAGCTCGGTATATTTTTCAGCACAACCACTAAAAAGCCCCAAAAGAGCCACAACTGCTAGAAATTTAGAAAATCTTTTCATGCTTTTCCTTAAAAAGTTTAAATCCTCGTATTCTACATTTTTTGCTATTATTTTTGTATAAATTTTTTAAAACTATGATAAAATACGGCAACTTTACAAAATAGGAGTTAGTATGATTTTTAGTGTTAAAAGCCCTATTTTAGGCTTTGAGCATATCAAGACGATGGAGTTAATTGAGCTTGATAAAATTTTTGTTAAGCTAGCAAGCAAAGATGATGAGACATCTTTTACAATGATAAATCCTTTTGCATTAAGAAGCTACGAATTCGATATTCCAAGCTATTATGAAGATCTTATGGAGATTAAAGAAAGCTCTCAACTTAGAATTTATAACATTATCGTTGTTGCACTCCCGCTTGAAAAATCAACTGTAAATTTTATAGCTCCTATCGTTTGCAATATGGATAATATGACCTTATCTCAAGTCGTTTTAGACATTGCCAAATATCCTCAGTACGGGCAAGCTGAAATGATAGAAAATTTTATACAAAAATAATAGCTAAAAGCTTTTAGAAAATCTAAGGAGAGATTTTTTATTGTTATTTAGAGGATTTGTTGTGAAGATAGCATACTTACTCTGTTCTATTGTCACGTTTGGTTTTTGTGCACCCAGAGCTTGTACGACAGCAGAAGCAGCATCTATTGGTTGTAGTGGAGCAAATTATTCTTGCTTTATAGACGCTGAAGAGTACCAAGATAACTCTTCTAAAAATATCCCACATTGCATAAGAAAATCTGATAGAACTTGGACGATAGATACTAACAACTTTGTCTCAGGTGTAGCACAAGATCATTATCATATTTATGCAAAACAATTTTCTCCATGGGGATATGGGCTATTAACTGGTATGTGGGATGATAATTCTAAAGGGTTAAGACAAAGATCAATAAATGGCAATCTAAATACCAGAGTAAATGGCGATATAGCTACCATTGGTGCTACTATTATGATTCCACAATACACTGGATATAATTTTGTTCCAGATCCATCTAATGTAACAAAAACATCATCTACAGCCGATAGAATATTTTTAAATGATGGTGGCTTTACGTCTAGTAATTACACGCTTTGCCAAAAAACATATATTTATAATCCTAGCAAGTATCCTTATTGTCAAAATTCATCCTCTTCCACATTTGATTTTAGTGAGAAAAATACCTTTATACAAAATAATTTAAAAGGCAAAAACGTAGTCTATGCCAGGCTTTACTGGGGTGGCTCTCTTTATCAAAACTGGGCCATTAAAACAAATTTATATACAAATGCTCTAAATTACATAAAAGGATATAGCAGGATTGATTTTAAAGCCCCTGGAAAGAGTGTAATCACAATAGATGCTGATCCCAAAGATGTCTTTTGGTTTGGCTCATTTAGTGAGTATAAACCAAAATCAATGACTCTTGAATCATACAATCAAAACGAGTCTAATAGCTACTATGTAAAGGCTGGAATAAACTACCAATATGTTGCAAGCGCTGATGTAACAGATATAGTTAGAGACTCTCTTGGTACTAGTGAATCAGATAGGACATTTTATGCTGGCAATATCAGATCCACTACGATTCCATTCAGTGATGATTTTATAGACCCAAATGATGGCATATATAAGGTAAACAATTCCACTAATAGAAAACTAAAAAAAACATACGGCACGCTACTATTCTCACCAGTTCAAGGGCAAAATGGTTACTGGATACAATCCATCGCACCACAATTTGCGGCTTGGAGTTTGGTCATCATTTATGACTTTGATGATAAAACTGCCGCAGCAAACAATATAGAGCCAAAGCTTGTTAGTATATTTGATGGACTAGAAAGGCTTGCAGCAGACTGGATGAAGTCAAGCGATCCATTTGGTACTGTAAAGAGCTCAACCGTAGATGTAAAATTTGAAAATATCTATACACCAAAAGCAGGCGATATAAATGCTACGCTTACAATGTTTTCTTTTGGCGGAAAGCCAGAAACAAAAGGTGAGAATATTGAAATAGAAAACGAAGGTAGCTATCTGAGTATAACCAGCAAATACAATGCAAAAGGTGATCAATTTAACTCAACCATGACAAAATTTGGACAACCTATAAATCTAGGCAAAAAATTTCACTCTCAAGCAGACTTAGATATATTTGATATATCAGACAAAATGTCACATTCCCAAAAAGAAGCAGATATAAAATTTACAGTTACAACAATTAAAAATTCAGGCAGTGCTAATGTTGTAAGCGCTGACCGTATAAATTTGGCTATGGTAGGCTTTTCTACCCGTATATATAAACCAGATGTTTGCTATATGGAATATATTTATGCAAAAAAACCTAGCGATAGTACTTTTACAAAGGTGCAGGAAAATACCCCGACAGTAGTGCCAGCAAATACTATTTTAAAAACTTTCGTTGAAGTTACAAACAATACTAATGAAGCTGCCCAAGACTTTGCACTAAAAGCTACAATAGATCCAAGCCAAATTTATAATCCAAACTCAACTTACATATACGCAGATAAAGCATCGCAAGGACCTAGTGATCTACTTACTATGTCAGGACAGGTACACTATAACGACAACACAGGCTTGCAGCAATTAAGCGGAAGCGACTTAACTTTTTATTTAGGACAAGGTGCTGCTGCAAATAAGGGTGGAGAAATGCTAATTCATCAAGGTAACTACGCTTATGCCATATATGAGACGACCCTTAAGTCTAAATTTGAGCCAAATAGTTACAAAGCCACAGTTGCTAATGCTGATATAAATTTACAGCCCTATGATACATATATAAGAAGATGCAGCAATCAAAACTACAACATTACTTTAGGCGTTAGTGCCAGTCCAAATAATTTCGTCGCAAGCAATAGACAAGACGATGGCTCGGCAACTTTTAAAGCTAAATTTAAAAATAGACTTCTAACTAAAATCGTTTCTACGCCATTTAATGTCTATATCACGAACTATGATACAGATGGCAATAAAAAAGTACCAGATGCTCCAGTGGATATAAAAGTAGAGTTGGTCGAGTCTTGCAATGCTCCAACAAATTTATATGAACAAGATATAACTTTTAATGGCGTAACTGATATTTTGTTATCAGGCATTAGTATTGACAGAGCCTATAAAAGCGTAAAATTTAGAATTTCTCATCTTGATCCAGTGACAAATACTACAAAGGTTGAATGCGAAAAATTAGATGATTTTGCCATAAGACCAAGTCACTTCAGGCTATGGGATACTGACAAGAATACGATCAATAATAACAATGTTTTAATAGGCGGCAAAGCTTATAACAACATTGCTCTTGCGGCTATGAAACCTCTTGATAGTGGCTTAGCAAATGGTTATATAAATAACATAAGTGGCTCAAATGGAGAGATAAAACTTGTGCCAGCATATAGTGCGACTTGCGATCCTAGCATTATAGAGAGTGAGAACAAACTAAGCGTAGATTTTAACGATCCAAATAAAGCATTGGGTAAAATTTTCCGTCACACGTCAAGTGGACCTGTTGGCTTTTCTTACTCAGATATAGGCGATACATATTTTTATGTATTAGACAAAGACTATACAATAACTGATCAACATACGCCATCAAGAGCTGATGATTGTGTAAAAAACTCAATTAGCAACGATCCTTCACAAGATACTGCTCAAGAAGGAAGAATCGGATGCAATATAAAGCTAGAAGGTAATAGAGATTATTTATTTAGACCAAAAGATATACAAATAAGCAAGCTAAAGATAACAAAAGATAGCGATATAACATACCTTGATAATGAAGGCATACAAAAAGCAAAGCTTAACTTTGAAGTAACTGCCAGGTTGTTTAACGATGACCCTGCAAAACTTTATAATGAAGATTGCTATGCAAAAAATATGAACTTTGACATAAAGCTAGACAGAGTTCCTTTAAATTTTACAGATAATGATGGCAATGCCGGTACATTAGCAAAAGCAAATGAAGAAATTTTATTTTTTGAAATTCCTGGCTCAAATACTAGAAAAGCAATAGATCCAAGTGCTACAAAATCAACATTTTATGTAGAGAAAAATACTTTTGTAAATGGCGTAGGCAAAGGTGAAGTATATTTTAATTTTGAAAGAAAAGTAAATCATGCTAAAAACCCTTTTACTATTTCAAGTAATGATTTTAGCTTTAGTGGCATGTCAGATAGCACCGATACAGTAAAAAAATATGAAAAACCAGTAACAGAAACAACGGCAAAATTTTACTTTGGTAGGGTTTATGCACCATTTTATGAAGGGCTTTATAGCGGCTTTTACGCCAAAATTTATTATGGTGCCTACTGCGATGGATGCAATAAAAATATCTATATGAAAGATAATGGCAAACTATGGCAAGACTTTCCAGCTGCGCCATTTTGGGCCACCAATCCAAAACACAATGCAGGAGTACTTAACTATCATGACTTTAGCTTTACAAACACTTACAGCGGCACTGTTTTAAGAAATGATGTAAGCAGCATAAGCAATGGCGAGCAGATAATTTTTATAAGAAACCCTTCGGCAGTTACTGATGTGGCTAAAATGAGAGCACCTAGCTGGCTTCTTTATAGTGAATTTGATGAGAAAACTGAAACAAATAATTTTAATCTAAATTTTCTAGTACCAAATGGCGAATGGGCTGGTAAAGTCCTAAAGAGCAATAACATAGAAGATAAGACAAGCGGCGCAGTTGGAGGTTTTATAGGAGTAAAATCAAATAGTGATAGTAACCTAGATATAAGCGACAAGACAAACAGGAGAATAGAGTGGTAAAAAGGGGCGGCTTTTCATTGATAGAGCTTATCTTGTCAGTGCTTGTAGTAGCCATAGTAAGTGCAAGCTTGCCACTAGCAGTAAGAACTACTTCAAATTTAAGCGAGCAGTCCTTAATGCAAGAAGGGCTAATGAATGCTAAAACCTATATGTCATTAATATTAAAAGCACCATTTAGCGATCAAGTCTTAATAGCCGGTAAAAACACCATGCCATCATCTATAACCACTCAAGAGGCTATAATTTTTCCTCTTATTATCTGCGACCAAGGGGCAAATCCGGATTTTTATGAAAAAAGCGGTGTAAAAGGAGAAGGACATAGGATACTTGCATATCCGGTGCAAAATTCATCTGCATGTGCCACAAGGCCTATTGATTCAAAGCTTCCAGAATCAATCAAAAGCGTAAATTTTAAAGTAAAATCTATCAAAAATTTCAATACCCAAAAATCCATCTCACCAACTGCTAGTACTACTAAACGCGACTTTATCATAGACACAGAAACGACTCCAACTATAACAAATGGAGCTGATAAATTTGTAGTTAGCACTCCTTTAAACGATAGTGACGTTTTACAGATAAAGCTAGATACGACTATGAAAACTACAAAAGAGAGCAAAAGCGTACTTTATGGATATGCCTTTAACATAGGTGAAAGTAGCACTCTAAGTGTAAAAGAATGGAAATGAAAAAAACAAAAAAAGCTTTTACATTAATTGAGCTAATAATAGTTATCACCGTACTTGGCGTTATCTCACTTATGAGCTTTAATACGCTTATGAATTTATATCAAAACTATTTTCAAAGCAAAGTAATAAACGAACTAGAAACACAAAGCGAAATCGCTCTAGAGCAAATTTCAATGCTGCTTAGCCACAGAATCAAACAAAGCGTTATCGCTAGGAAAAAAAATGGAGATTATCTAGCTCTAAATGATAGTGGCGTAAATTTAAGTAGTGACTTTGAAATTTTAGAATTTATCCCAGCTGCTTATGAGCTATTTGACGGTATCAACGAATATAAAGGAGATGATACTAGCGGAGATCCTATCATCGAAGAAGGCATATATAGCGGATATGTAGATCTTGCAAATAGCTCTGTTGCAAATGGATTAAAAAGCCCTGGAAGCAAATTTAATGATGCTTTTAGAAACGGTGTAATGGACTTGACCTGCGAAAATGACAGCAATGAAGAAGATGTAAATAGCGGCTCTAGGTGTATAAACGCCGATAATGAAAATGGTGGTTTAGTAGCGATATTTTCTAGCATACTTTATAGAGTTGGTAGTAGCTTTGGCTATCAAGAAAATTTAGACCAAAGGCACTTAGATATCGCAAAAGTTGGCATACAATCAATCGACACGCTTAAGATTTCAAGTGATTTTAAAAATAAAAAAATTTCAGAACAGTATAAGCTAGCTTACACAGCCATTGCCATAGCGCCAGCTGAGCAAAGTGCCGAGGATATACAAAATGGCTCTTTTGACCTTAAAATTTACTACAATTATAGGCCATGGCTAAATGAAAGCTTTAAAAAATTTAGCTCAACATCTACAAAGGATATCAAAGCCGAAAGTGCAACACTAGCTAAACATGTAACAAGATTTGTCTTTACAGAAAAAAATGGAGTCATCGCGCTAAAACTTTGCCTTAAAGCAGAAAAATCAGAAGTAACCATTTGCAAGTCAAAGGCGGTTTATTAATGAGAAAAGGATTTACGTTAATAGCAGCGATATTTTTTCTAGTTGTGGCAGCTTCTATCAGTACTCTTGCCCTTTCGATAGCTAGCACATCAGCTAGACAAAGCAGTGAAATTTATCTAAGAGAGCAAGCACAACTCGTTGCTCAAGCAGCAGCAGAGTATGCAATGTTTGAAATTTTTAGAACTGATTTCTCAAACAAATGCTTAGATAAAGTAGATGGAGAATTTAACGATATGTTCGACTTTAATGTAACAATAACTTATTTTGGAGATATCGGCATATGCACTCCACCGACCATCATGCCAGGAACAAACGGAGTCGCAAGTACTGGCAACATGATCTTTGATGTTTTTGTAAAATCAAAAGATAAAAAAACACCAAATCCTATAAATTTTCACAAACGAACTCTTCAGAAACTTTAAAATTTTATAAAGATTTTAGTTTAATTTGTTTTTAGTTTTAGCGTGTTATAATCATCTTACTTTCTATAAAGGAGATTACGATGAACATAAGCATTGTAGGAAAACAATTTGAGCTAACAGAGCCAATCAAAAACTATATCCAAGACGCTTTTGATACACTTGGCAAATACAATCTCGACATTATCTCAGCAAGATGTGTTGTAGCAGCCGATGAAAAACAAGGAAAAAAAGGCTTTAATGCAGAATTTTCTCTAAATATGGCTCACAAAGATACGATAGTCGTTCGCCAAAAAGATAAAGATCTTTACGCTGCGATCGATCTTGCTATCGAAAAAGCATCAAAAGTTTTAAGAAGAGAGCATGATAAGAAATTTACTGTTAAAGGCAAGGCTGACGACAAAGAATTTCGCTCAAGAATAGGAGAAGAAAAGATCGAAGGTGTCGAGGAGATCGTACCTATGGAACTTGAAATTTATAAACCACTTGAGGTCGAAGAAGCACTTGAAAAACTAAAATCAAGCGATAAACAATTTTATGTATTTAACGATGTTGACGCAAAAATGCGTGTGATCTACAAAAGAACAGACGGAACTTTCGGTCTTTACTAAAACTAGGGGCAACTTTGCCCCTAAAATTTATGCCAATCTACTATAAATTTCTTCTTATAGTTCAAAACCCTGCTTACAAAGACTGCTACGCCAGCAAATGGCTTTAAATTTTCAAAAATAGAATAGATATCCTTGCGTGAGATAGGTATAGATACAAGGTGAGCTTTCGTGCGAGCGCCTCTTTTTAAAAGATCTTGGCGAACTAAACTAGGTCACAAATAATAAATGGCAAGGCAAAGAATTACATGCCATAAAAAAGTGGGTGATTTTCTTAAAAATAATTGCAAGCATCAAGGCGTAGAATTTGTTTTATAGGATGAAAAACATAGATAAATATACCAATGGTATAGCAGAGCAAACGAGCTAAAAATGCCTGATAACGTCAGAAATTTTTAAAGATAAAAGAGAAACGAAGCTCCCTTTTTGATTTTTAAAATATCAAATAGCTAAAACAAACACTATCTATTTCTCTAAATTTTCACTAGTTTTTGGTCTAAAGGCCTTATTTATCTTTCTTATCCAAATGATTAGCGAGATAAACAAGATAAAGTAAAATACATAGCTAGTTACTGGCCAACTAGTATCTGTACCACTTTCTTTTAGCGAGATGACATTTCTAAATTCTTGAAGCATAGAAATTCTATATCCATAATATTTTACAGTTACGTTTTTATCGCTATTTGCAAAGCCCTGGGCCTTGGCTTGTACATCAGCTGAGTTAAATTTAAAATAAAAAGGAAATCCCCACGCAGTATCTTCATTTCTATAAGCCATGACTTTATTTGAATTATTAGAATCTTTAGTGTAGATAAAATAAACATCTCTGGTAGGGCCATCAGCTGGATTTTTAGCATCGATGATACCATCTTTGTCCATACGTTTGACATCGCCACCTGTGATTTGCACATTTGCATAGTGTGGAAATGAATAATCAACTACAAGAGCCAAAAAAGAGTGTAAGAGTACGATAAAAATAACGCAAATTCTTTTAAAAAATGTAATCATTTCTTTCCTTTTAGATTTGCGTTATTTTATGAAAAGATAGCTTAATAAAGGGGCAAAATACCCCTTTAGTTTTAAGCTTTTTTATTAAGCATGAATTTTAGAAGTTGTGCAAAGAAGCTGATTCCACCAATTATTAAAATCGTATCGCCAATCATTCTTACCCATCTTAAATTTTGCAAGTGTGATTGTTGTAAAAGCTCAGCGCTTCTTGCATACCACATACCATGCTCTAGGCTTGCAAATGCTTGATAAATTCCTATTGGAAGTAGTGAAAGCACGATCATTAGCATAAGGCCTATATTTAAACCCCAAAAGCCTACTTTCATAAGTTTTTCATCAAATTCTTGACCTTTGAATAGATAAGTAGCTACTAGCCAAACAAATCCAAGTGCTAAAAATCCATAAACACCAAATAGCGCAGCATGTCCGTGAACTGGAGTCGTATTTAGGCCTTGGATATAAAATAATGAAATCGGAGGATTGATTAAAAATCCAAATACACCAGCGCCTAGCATATTCCAGAAAGCAACTGCGATAAAGCAGTAAAGTGGCCATTTTAATGTCTTAGCCCAAGTTTGAGCAAACTGAAGTCTATAATGCTCATAAGCTTCAGCGCCAAGCAATACAAGAGGAACTACCTCAAGTGCTGAGAAACTAGCGCCAACTGCCATTATAGGTGTTGTAGTGCCTGCAAAATATAAGTGGTGGAAAGTTCCTGGAATTCCGCCTACTAAGAAAAGTGATGCACTCGCAAGTGTTGAAAATGTAGCAAATCTCTTTGAAACAAGACCAAGACTAACAAATACAAAAGCAAGTGAAGCGGTAGCAAAGACCTCAAAAAAGCCTTCAACCCAAAGGTGTACAACCCACCAGCGCCAGTATTCCATCACTGGAAGTGGACTTCTTTGACCGTAAAATAATCCTGCTCCGTAAAATAATCCAACTGCAACAGCAGAAGCTGCAAAGATAGCAAGTAAATTTTTGTCACCTTTGTTCTTAAATCCACCGATAAATCCGCGAAGTAAAAGTAGCATCCAAATGACGAGGCCAACAAATAAAATAATTTGCCAAACACGTCCAAGCTCGATATATTCATATCCTTGGTGTCCAAACCAGAAGCTTAAATTTATAGGCATAATATTTGCAATCGCTAAATACTCGCCAGCAAAACTGCCAACCACAAGGATTAGTAGTGCGTAAAATAATAAATCTACGCCAAGCTTTTGGAATTTTGGATCTTTACCGCCATTTATAATAGGTGCTAGGAAAAGACCACCTGCTAAAAATCCTGTCGCAATCCAGAAAATACTAGCCTGAATGTGCCATGTTCTAGCAAGTGAATAAGGAATATAAGCTGATAAATTTATACCGTAAAATTCCTGTCCCTCGACTGTATAGTGAGCTGTAAAGCCGCCTATTAAAATTTGGAAAGCAAAAAGAGCCAAAGTTACAAAAAGATATTTTTTAAGAGCTTTTTGAGATGGAGTTAGGCTTAATTTACTAAGCGGATCCTCGCTAATAGCTTCCAACTTTTCATCATCTTTTTTGCCATAAAAAGAGCTAAACCAAACAAGAAATCCAATACCAGCAATAAGTATTACAACACTTGCGATTGACCAAAAGATATTTTCGCTTGTTGGTACATTATCTATTAGTGGCTCATGTGGCCAGTTGTTTGTGTATGTAGCATCGCTATTAGGTCTGTTTGCTGCAGTTGCCCAGGCTGACCAGAAGAAAAAGTTATTAAGATCATCTCTATCAGAAGCATTTGGAAGAGTATTTTCTTTCATCGCATAAGCTTCTCTTAAAGATTTAAACTTAGGGTCATTTCCAAAAAGTGACGAATACTCTTGGCTTACTTGTTTCATAGCCTTTAATCTATCGCTGCTAAGTACGATTTTATCGTCTTTTACGCCATTTTCTCGGTACTCTTTTTTAAGTAGAACTTTTAGATTTGCCTTTTGCTCGTCATTCAAGTCAGCATATTTTGAGTGATAAATTTCATCTGCTTTTAACTCTAAAAATATAACTAACTCTTTATGAAGCCAGTCCGCACTCCAATCGGGTGCTTGATATGCGCCGTGTCCCCAAACAGAGCCAACTTGCATACCTCCTATGCTTTGCCAGGCCTCTTGACCTTTATAGATGCTCTCTTTGTCGATCACGACATTGCCATTCTCATCTGTAAAATTTACAACTGGTGGCGAGCTTCTATAAACCTCAACGCCGTAGTAGCCTAAAATACTAAAGCAAATTACTAGTACTGCAACAAGTGCTAGCCAATACTTTTTGTATTCACGCATTGATTCTCCTTTTTTTAAAAATTTTGAGGTGAAGTTTAGCTCATTTTAAAAAAGCAAATAATGACATATGTCAATAAAAGGAGAGAATTTATCCCATTAGTTTTATAAGAATTTACAATATATGCAAATTCTTCATAATGTATATGCAAAATTTACATAGAATTAATATAAATATTATTAACATACATGTTTATACTTCAAAAATAAAGGAAAAAATATGCAAACAAATTTTATGCATAAAGTAACCAAATTTAGCCTTGTTGCTTCACTATTTATGGCTCTTAGCCTAAACGCAGCTGAGTCTGCAAGAAGCATAACCGATATGCAAGGCGTAAAAGTAAGCGTCCCAGAAAAAGTTGAGAAGATCGCTGCACTGTGGAATGCAAACAACGAGATCATCCTAGCACTTGGCGGTATGGATAAGGTTGTAGCCACAACCGATCTGATCAAAAACAACAAGTGGTTTGAGCACGTCTATCCAAAACTTAAAAATTTACCAGCTGCACTAAATGGCAAAGACCTTCAGATCGAAGAGCTTGTTAAACTTGCACCTGACGTTATCATAGTGTATAACAAAAATTTTCAAGATGAACTTATCAAAAACGGCTTTAGCGCGGTAAATTTGATCTTTAGAGACTATCCAGATATGGAGAAAAGCATCTACGCAACAGCTGAAGTCATAGGCACTGATGATGCTAGAAAAAAAGCTGAAAAACTTGCTAGTAAAATCCACGATAACTCTGAGTTTGTAACAGCAAGAACAAAAAGCATCCCTGATGCTAAACGTCCAAAAGTACTTCACCTTCTTGGTGGTGCAAATTTGCTAAAAGTTGATGGTACAAACACCATCCAAAACACTTGGATCAAGCTAGGTGGCGGTGTAAATGCTATCAATACTGAGGGTTCAATGATCGAAGTTAGCGCTGAAGAGATCATCAATGCAAACCCTGATATCATCATCGTTGGCGGCAATGACACAGACGCACAGATCAAAAAGATAAAAGAGCACCCTGCATTCTCTGGCTCAAACGCTGTTAAAAACGGCAAAGTTTATGGTAACCCAAAAGGTGTATTTAGCTGGGATAGATATGGTGCTGAAAACGTACTTCAAATTTTATGGGCAGCAAAAACTATCCAACCAGATCTATTTAAAGATGTCGATATGAAAGTAAAAACAAAAGAGTTTTATAAAGAGTTTTTAAATCACGATCTTAGTGACAAAGAGTATGGCTATATCTTAAAAGGCCTAAACCCTGACGGTAGCAGCAAGTAAGACATGAAAAACACAAATTTTTCAATAGTTGTTATCTTTTTAGCTCTACTAACGCTTGTTTGCGCCTTTGTCGCACTTGGCGTTGGTAGATTTTACATACCTTTTAACGACGTCTTTAGCGTGCTAGCTCACAGCTTTGGTTTTGGAGATGGCGCAGCTAGCAACATCACAAACGTGATAGAAAATTTACGCATACCTCGCATTATAGCCGCTATCTTAGTCGGTGCCGCTCTTAGCGTGAGCGGTGCAGCCTATCAAGGTGTCTTTAAAAACCAGCTAGTAAGCCCTGACCTTCTAGGCGTATCAGCAGGTGCTTGCGTGGGAGCTGCAACTGCGATCATCTTTGATCTATCGCTAATTTGGATACAAATTTTTGCATTTGGCTTTGGCCTAGCAGCCGTTGCTATCACTCTAGCCATACCTAAGATGATGGGACGCACGAGCACGCTTATGTTGGTTCTTTCTGGTATCATCGTAAGTGGCCTCATGGGTTCAATAATCGGCTTTTTAAAGTATGTCGCAGACCCTGAAACAAAGTTACCTGACATCGTCTACTGGCAGCTTGGTAGCCTTGCTAAGCTTGATAGCGATAACTTAATATACATCGCCCCAGTGATGATCATCTGCGCCATTTTACTTATCGCCATGAGCTGGCGTATAAATTTGCTCTCTCTTGGCGACGAGAGTGCGGCAAGACTAGGTGTAAATGTGGCTTTTGAGCGTGCTATCGTTATCATTTGCGCTACGCTTCTTACAGCATGCAGCGTCTGCATAAGCGGAATAGTCGCTTGGGTGGGGCTCCTCATGCCACACCTAGCACGCATGCTAGTTGGTGCAAATAACATAAAAAGCATGCCAGCAAGCATATTTATGGGTGCGATGTTTTTGCTATTTGTCGATACTCTAGCACGTAGCATAAGCGTGAGCGAAGTGCCTCTTGGCGTACTTACCGGCTTTATCGGCACAGTATTTTTCGTCTGGGTCTTGTGGCGAAATAAAAAGGTTGCGTGATGCTTGAAGTTAAAAATTTAAACTTTAGCTACCCAAATGGAGCTGGCAAACTAGAAAATGTAAATTTAAAGATAGGCGCTGGGGAAATTTTAACCATTCTTGGGCGAAACGGAGCCGGCAAATCAACAACCCTTGGGCTGATAAGTGGCTCACTAAAGCCAGTATCTGGAGAAATTTTTCTCGATGGCAAAAACGTAGAGAGCCTAAGTAATAAAGACCGAGCAAAAATAATGGCATATGTGGCTCAAAGCGAGATCACAGAGTATGACTACACAGGGCTTGAGTTTATCACGATGGGGCGTGCTGCACATCTTGGTATCTTTGCAAGGCCTAGTAAAGAGGACGAGGAGATCGCTAAAATTTACACTAAAAAACTTGAGATCGAGTATCTTGAAGATCGCTTTATCACGCAGATGAGTGGTGGCCAAAAGCAAATGTGCATGATCGCACGTGCGATGGCTGCGCAGCCAAAGATGATTATATTTGACGAGCCAACGAGCGCACTTGACTTTGGCAACCAGTATAAATTCCTACGCACAGTAAAATGGCTAAAAGAGCTTGGCTACTCGGTTGTGCTAACCACTCATAACCCTGACTTTGCTGTGCTTCTTGGCGGATATGTCGCTCTTGTAAAAGGTGATGGAAATGTTGAGTTTGGCTCAGTCAGCGAGATTATTAAAAGTGAAAATTTAAGTAAACTTTATGGACTCGATCTAAACGTGAGCTACATCGACAAAGTGCAAAGAGAGTGTTGCCTAACATATCCTCTTTAAATTTATCTGCTTTCAAAAGGATAAATTCTTTTGAAAGCACTTTTTGTACTTTTTTTGTTATTTCACACATACTGCCTTTGGAGTAAAAATGAAAAAGTTAATTTTGATTTTATTTTTTGCATTGATAGCAAATGCGGCTGATAAATTTGATTGCTCTAAACGCTATTGTAAAGAGATGAAGAGTTGCGATGAGGCGTATTACTATCTAAAAGAGTGTGGACGCAGTGGCTTTGATCGCGATCATGACGGTATACCATGCGAGAATGTATGCAAAGAACGTAGAGTAAAAAATAATTTTATAAATTTTACAAAGCTTAGCCTTGCCACTCATTTCAAATTCGATAAATTATAAAAAATTTAAACAAGTCAAAAGAGCCAGTAAAAGAAAATCAAAATTTTAGACTAAAATAGCCACTAAACGTTATTTTTAAATTCCGCCACTCTCATCTTTGCAGCCTGTGTGATATCATCCTCGTAGTCGTAGAAGTTAAAGGTCGCCCCGTGCTGAAAAAAGCCATTTAATATATCACCGCTTTGGCGGTTTTTCAGATCAAGCTCAGCCACCTTAAAGCCGTCATTTGTCGCGCAAAATTCTTTTAGTCTTGCTGGTGCCTCTTTTAGCTTGGTAAATAAAAAGCAGTATCCATCGCCGCCGTTTCGCCCCACTCTGCCTCGCAGCTGATGAAGCGTGGCAAGCCCTAGCCGCTCAGCGCCCACGATCACGATAGTATTTAGCCTTGGCAGCGAGATCCCGACCTCAACAACGGTTGTTGAGAGCAAAATTTCACCTTCTTCTCTAAACCGTCTTAAAATTTCTTCTTTCTCTTTGTCCTTGCCGTGCGTGACGAAGACATTTCTGAAATTTTTTAACCAAAAGCCCTGTGCCTCGCTTAAACTTTGGTAGTTTGAGCTCTCGCTGCTCTCAACTAGCGGATAGATGATGGCTACTTGAAAGCCACCCGCAAGCTGCTTTTTGATGTGCGTTAGCAAAAAGCCAAACTCACTAGCGCCTAAAATTTGGCTCGTTATATTTTTCTTAAACGGCATCTGCTTTAAAAAGCTAAAATTTACGATAGATGACTGGATCAAACTTAGCGTCCTAGGTATAGGTGTAGCTGAAAACTGCACAAAATTTGCTCGCTCGTCCTCGTTTGAGGCCAGCTCCTCTATCTTTTTGCGCTGGTTTGAGCCAAAGCGGTGCTGCTCATCGACCATGACAAGCGGCGATTTTGGTAGCTCGTGAAAGAGTAGTGCATGCGTACCAACGATCAAGTTTACCCCGTCAAAATTAAGCTTTTTCTCTCCGCTTTGAACCAACATAACATTCATAAAAGATGGCAGTAGCCTCTTTGCTTCGTTAAAAATTTGCTCGCTTAAGATGCTTGTTGGCGCCATCAAAATGGCACTTTGCGGATAGACGCTGAGTGCTGCTGCTAGGATCACTAGCGTCTTACCGCTTCCCACGTCGCCCATTATGACGCGCCTTTTTGCCTGCACAGCACTAAGGTCGTCTCTGATGTCGTTTATCGCTTTTATCTGGTCGTTTGTCGGCGTAAATGGCAAGCTCTTAAGCCAAGAGCTTATATCAAAAAGCTTGATTTTTGGGCTTTTAAAGTAGGTTTTTTTAGCACTTAGCTTTTTTATGTAGTTAAAAATTTCTACAAATTTTAAGATCTCCACGCCCTCGCCATCATTTTTTAGGCGGTATAAAATTTGTACACTTTGCTCATCTAGCCTTTGCAGATTGGCTAAAAATTTAGCCTCTTTTTCATTTAAGCCCTCGGCCAGTAAATTTTGCAAATTTAGATATTTTAAGATAAGTTTTTTTAACTCATCATCTTTTAGCTCAGTCTTAAATTTAGGCACGATCTGGCCTACTTTTGTGGTGATTTTTGGATTTATTATCTGCCACGAGCCAAAGGCGTAGGAGCAAAGCCCATATATCGCCATCTCTTTGCCTACCTTAAAAGCGCCGTAGTGCCAAGACTTCGCGTTAAAAATGACGATCTTTACGCTACTTTGCCACTGCTCGCAAAAGGCAAGTGCTGTTAGCATGCCAGGGCGTGAGGCAAGCGAAGTGATCTTTACATTTATGCAGACCTGCCCTTCTCTTGGGCTCTTAGCGATCGTCGTATCCTCAAAGCCCTTTGGTAGCACTAGAGCAAGGTCAAGTAGGCTAAGCACGCCTATTTTTAGAAGTTTTGCTCTGTCACTTGCTTCAAATTTCATTTTTTAGGACGCAAAAACTTAGCCGATTGATCTCTGCGTGGGCTTTTATGAAGCTATTTAGCTCGCTTAGCGAAAGGGCTGAAATTTTATCTAGATCCTTTAAAAATGCCCCAAGCTCGCCATGCTCATAAAACTCGCTTTGCGCGATGTCAAGGCGCTTAAATAGCGTCTCAAGTCTAAGCGGCAACGAACCAAGTAAAAATTTCTTCGCCTGCTCAAGCTCGGCCTTGCTAACGCCTTTTTTACTAAATTTTAAAATTTCCTCTTTTATAACGGCAATGGCCTCATCTTTTTTTTCATTTTTTGTCTGCATATAGCCGTAGAGCTGGCTGTAAGAGAGATTTAGCAAATTTCTAGCATAGGCGCTATAAGCAAGCCCTCTTTTCACGCGGATCTCCTCCATGAGCCTTGAGCCAAAGCCACCCTCACCCAGGATAAATGTCGCCACTGCAGCCTTGTATTTCTCCTCTGGTTTTACGTTAAATGGCGCACCAAAGTAGATGTATGCCTGCTCGCTTTGCCTGATGATCTCGCTACTTTCGCACTTGCCATTTGGGCTAAAGTGCTCTAACTTTCGAGCTTTACCAGGCTCTAAAATTTCTAAAACACTAGCGAGCTCTTTTGTCTGCTTCTCGTCTATATCGCCACCTAGCACGCAAAGCAGATTTGAAAGATCTAAATGCTCGTTTAAAAATTTACTTACATCCTCAAGCGTGATCGCTTTTATGCTCTTTTTAGTGCCGATACTTGGCAGAGCTAGCACGCTTTTTGGGTACAAAAGCTCAAAGAGCCCCTGCCTTGCCACGTAGTCAAAGTCATTTTCATTTGCTGCGATCTCGCCAAGTGTGACGGTTTTGCACCTATTTAGGATCTCGTCTGTTAAATTTGGAGCGCTCAAGAGCTCTTTTAGCTTGCCACACGCAAAGGCAAAATGTTCTTTTAGGCAGTTTAGATCGATGCAAAATGTCTCAAAGCCACAGCTTGCGTTTAGGCTGATCGCCCTTACCTCAAGCTCTTTGGCAAATTTAGCCGAGCCTAGCTTTATATCGCCCTCGTTTAGTAAATTTGCGCTTAGTCTAGCTAAGCCTGCAAGCTTGCCATTTTGAGAGCTACCAGCTGCTTTGAAAACAAGTCTAAGGCTCACTACTGGCATCGCTTTTGAGCTTTCAAAAACGACTGGAATTTTTATATTTTTTACATTGATATCTAAAATTTTCATCTAAAATTTCTCCAAAATATCGTAGTTTGTGTTACGCTTAGCTGGAATTTCTCCGACGTCTTTTATAAGCTCGATCATCTGGTCCTGATTCATCCTAAAGCTCGCTCCTGCGGCTTTTACGACGTTTTCTTCCATCATTGTGCTGCCAAGGTCGTTTGCGCCAAAAAGAAGCGCTAGCTGACCAACGTAGCTGCCCTGTGTAACCCAGCTGCTTTGGATATTTTTAAAGTTATCCAAAAAGAGCCTTGAAACGGCAAGAAGCTTTAGATAGACGTTTGAGCTTTGTTTTTTGATCTCTGGAAATTCTTGCATAAGCTTTGTATTTAACCCTTGAAAGCTCCAAAGTATAAAGGCTCTAAATCCAGCCGTTTCATCTTGTAAATTTCTGATATGCTCCCAGTGCTCCACGATCTCACGAGTGCTCTCAACCGTGCCAAACATCATCGTCGCAGTCGTCTTCATGCCAAGCTCATGCGCCTCTTTGTGTATGCGAAGCCAGTCTGCGGTGTCACATTTTTTTGGCGCAATGATGTCACGCACTCTGTCGCTTAAGATCTCCGCTCCAGCCCCTGGCATCGAGTATAAGCCCTTTTCATTTAGGCGTCTTAAGACCTCTTTTGTAGAAATTTTTGAAACTCTTGCTATGTAGTCGATCTCAACGGCTGAGAAGCCATGTATCGTGATGCTTGGATAGTGTTTGCTTATGTAGTCCACAAGCTCCTCGTACCACTCGATCTTTAGCTTTGGATGCACGCCGCCTTGAAATAAAATTTGCGTGCCGCCGATGGCTATTAGCTCCTCAATCTTCTTGCCGATCTCCTCAAAACTTAGCACATAAGCGTCTTCCTCTTTTGCGTGGCGGTAAAATGCGCAGAATTTACAATCCACCCAGCAGACATTTGTATAGTTGATGTTGCGATCTACGATAAAGGTCGTAATGCCCTCTGGATGAAGCTCTTTTTTTCTAGTTAACGCCATCTTGCCAAGCTCGTAAAGCGGTGCATTTTCTATAAGATCGATGGCTTCATTTACACTAAGTCTTTTCAAATTTAACCTTTTATTTTGCTTATTTTTGGGCGAGAGTTTAGCCAAAAATGCTTTTAAATATGATAAATCAGGCGTTATGAAAAATTAATTTTTAAAGGCTAAAATGTGAGAAATTCTTTAAAGGAGAGAGTTATGAAAAAGGTGATATTTGCCGTTATCTGCGGATTATTTTTAGTTGGTTGTGCTAAAAACGAGCCAAAGCCAGCTGAGCCACAAGGTGCAAGTTGCGGATGTGCTCATCATCAAAAAATGATGCAAGAAAATATGCCAAGCTGCCCTCATCACGGCATGCAAGGGGCGATGCATGGGCAAATGCCAACAGGTTGCCCAGCCCACGCAAAATAGATAAAGTGCCAAACGGCACTTTATTTTAATATAACTTTGTCGCCTTTAGTGCCTAAAACCTGCACTTTCTCGCCATTTTTTAACGCTCCGTCATACTTCCAAAGAGTGCCTTTAAAATAGACCATATTTTCTCTAATCTCACCAACGCCAGCTTCATCTAAAAACTCTTCGTTAAAGCTCTCTTTTTTAGCCATAAATTTACTCTTTAACGGCGCTTTTAAGAGCACAAGGAGCACGATCGCAATCGCTGCTGTAATTAAAATTTGATAGCTCCAAGCAAAACTAAAACCAAAATTTATAGCTCCAACTACGATAAAAGCTATACCAAAAAATAGCAAATAAAATGAAAAAAAGATAAACTCGGTGATGCACAAAACCACACCGATTGCTATCATTATAAAAGGGCTAATCACGCCTTATCCTTAGCTAGGAAATTTTTCAAAACACTAAGTGAACCAATAAGCTCAGTCGCCTCGTAAGGGACTAAAATTTTATCTTTTGAGCTGTTTTTAGCTAGCTCGCTAAATGCCCCAACTCTATCGCGTGCGAGCAAAAATTCAGCCGCATTTGCGTTTTTGCTCATACTATCATTTATCATATCCATAGCCTCTTTTTGAGCCGTTGCAATGGCTATTTGCTCGTATTTTTTCGCATCAGCCATACGCTCTATAGCCTCTGCTTGAAGCACTTTTTCTTGTTTTAACGCTTCGGCATTGCGTATTAGTGCCTCTTTTTCAGCCAAGGCTTTTAGCTCGATCGCACGCTTTTCACGCTCAGCTTTCATCTGCATATTCATCGCCTCTTCTATGCCAAGTGGGACAGAAATTTCAGAAATTTCTACGCGCATGATCTTTACGCCCCAGTTGCCAGCAGCGTCGCCAAGAGCCACTTGAAGTGCGGCGTTTAGGCGGTCACGTGAGCTTAGCGTGTCGTCAAGATTCATTGCGCCTATCTCGCCACGAAGCGTTGTCATGGCTAAATTTGCAATGGCACGCTTATAGTTATCTACATTATAAACTGCCATTTTTGCGTCAAATACCTTTAAAAAGACAATACCATCGACGCTTATGTTTACATTATCTTTTGTGATGACTTGCTGTTTTGTGATGTCTACAAGCTGCTCTTTTACGGTGATTATCGCTCTTATTTGATCGGCAAATGGGATGATTATGTGAAATCCGCCATCAAGCACTTTGTGAAATTTACCAAGTCGCTCGATGAGCAGATTATCAGCTTGTGAGACGATCTTGATGCCAGCCTTTAAAAACAAGAACGCAAAGATAACCAGAACTACGACTAAAACGCCAAATGCTTCGATTTGCATTTTTACTCCTTTAATTTATAATTTGTTATTTTCTTAAGTATTATAATACATTTTAAATTTTATTTTCAAAAAGGATTAGCATGAAAAATTTTATATTTGCACTAAGTGCGGCTCTACTTTTGGCAGGTTGTGCCTCATCTAGCCAAAACGCAAACGTCCCACAAGGCAAATGTGAAGTAAAAAGTAGCTGCGAAGCTCCAATTAACAGTATCGAGGGCACTTATAAAGCATTTTTACCTTGCGCTAGCTGCATGGGTATTGACTCACGCCTAACATTAAAAAAAGATGGTACATTTGAAAGCGTGATGGACTATAAGTCAAAAGACAACTACAAAGCCGTTAGCAAAGGCAAATACTCAATCGAAAATGGTGTGATAACAACAATTGATGAGTATAAAGAAAAGAGCTTTTATAAAATAGAAGGCGAGAACCTAAAAATGCTAGATATGGATCAAAAAGAGGTCACTGGCGAGCTAAAAGATAAATACATCTTTAAACGCGTAAAATAAATTTTAAAGGCAAAATGATATAATTTTGCAATTTTTAAGGAGTTGCAAATGAAATATCTTTTTGCCATACTTATCTCATTTTTCATCCTTGGCTGCGCAAAAAATGAAAATTTAGAGCCAAAACAAAACACACAAAATACAGCAAAAGAAGATAAACCGCTAGTTCAGGCAAATACACCCAAAAAGCCAGAAAAGCTAATGCTTCCAAACTCAATTTATAGTAGTTTTCACACTATTTTGCCTTGCCCAAACTGTGAGGGCATAAAAACTATCATTACGCTAAATAAAGATAAAACCTACACAAAAACAATGCTTACTATGGATAAAGAAGCAAGCTTGGTTGAAAAAAATGGCACATTTGATGTTGATGATAGTGCTATCATTTTAAAAGATGAAAATGGCAATCTTAGCTACTTTGCGCCAAATAAAAATTCCATTCTTCAGCTTGATGACAAGAAAAATAAGCGAGTTGGCGTGCTAGCTCAAATTTATAATTTTGAACCGGTAAATAAAGCTTACAAAGATAGTTTTTTTGCTAAATTTTATAAATTTAAAAACAAAGATAACTTTTTAGATATCGTAATCGTGTCAAGTAAAAATGGTGCGAAAATAAGTTTTTATTCATCATTAAAAAATGGCTCGCCGCTTTGCGAGTTTAGTTCAGAGCTACTTTACGACAAAGGAATTTTTTACCTTTTAGATGAAAAAGGCATCGCCCTAAGCATACACAGAATAAATAATGCAATTTTTCTAGTGGCAAACGATAAAATTTGTAAAAATGCTCACATAAGCGGACGATATAAAAAAGATAAAGATCAAAAAAATCTCTTTGGCAAAGGCTTTTTTGCAGAGCTGACAAACGAATCAGCAAATAGAGATGTGATAAAAATTTATGGCTCAAAAAACATAAAACGGGATAATACAAAAAAAGAAAGCAGCTACATCGTAACAAGTAAAAATGAAAGAATTTTTGAATATACCTTGCTAAATGGCATTATCACAAGCATTGAAATTTACTCAAACGAGTTTAAAACTCCAGAAAATATCAGCCTTAAATCAAATTTCAAAGATATAAAAAATTCTCTTGTTATCTCTAAATTTAGTAGTGACAAAAACAATATCTATCTAAAAATAGATAGCCACGATATGCTAATCACACTAAAAAATCCACTTGCCAAAGATATAACAAGCCTAAACGATATCCCAGATGAAACAAAGATAGAGCAAATAACGCTAATGTGGAATCAATAAGTTGAAAGGATATCTTAAACTCTTAAAAGAAGAGAAAAATTTTCGCCTCTTAAGCATCATTCAGCTTATATGCTATTTTGGCGTATGGTTTTCGCACACAGGTATTTTTACACTTCTTATCAAGCTTGACGCTCCTGTTTGGGCGATTACGCTAAGTGCAGCGATGGCATTTATCCCAGGTGTTGTCATAGCTCCATTTAGTGGAATTTTAGTTGATAAATTTAGCCCAAAACCAATGCTTGTCATCATGATGGCAGTTGAGACGATAAGCGTTTTCATGCTTCTTTTTATAGACTCACTTGATTTTTTATGGTTACTTTTACTTATCATTTTTATTAGAAATGGCACTGGCGGAATGTATTTTCAAGTAGAGATGAGCGTACTGCCAAAAATTTTAAGCAAAGAAAATCTCAAACTCGCAAATGAGATCCACTCTATCATCTGGGCAGTCTCATACACTGCTGGCATGGGGCTAGCGGGAGTTTATATACACTTTTTTGGTATTAAAAGCGCATTTTTACTTGATGGCATACTATACATTCTTAGCTTTGGATTTTTATATTTTTTAAATTTGCAAGGTCTAAAGCCAGAATTTATAGAAAAACCACTAAAAATGCTAAAAAATGGCCTTGTGTATTTAAAAGAAAATAGACTCATCGTGCATCTTATATTTTTACACGCCTTTGTTGGCATTACCGCTTATGATGCATTGATCGCACTTTTGGCTGATTACAAATATGCAAATTTACTCTCAACATCGCTAGTTATAGGACTATTAAATACTTCAAGATCCATTTCACTCATGTTTGCTCCAGCTATACTTAGTAAATTTATAAATAAAAATACGCTTATTTTCGTATATATCGGTCAAGGCCTTGGTATTATTATTTGGGCTTTATCGCTTTGGAATTTTTATCTATCGCTTATTGGCATTATCTTCGCTGGATTTTGCACATCAAGTCTTTGGAGCTACACCTATACGATGCTTCAGCAAAACTGCAAAAAAGAATTTTATGGCCGAGTGATTGCATATAACGATATGGTTTTTCTTGGCTTTAGCGCTCTCATTTCATTTATCATTGGTCTGCTTTATGATATTGGACTTAGTGTTGAGATGATTGCAAGTTTTATGGGAAGTCTCTTTTTTATAGGGGCTTTTTACTATCACATAGTATTAAAAAACTACAAAATAAGGTGATTGATTTTAAATTAAGTCGCCCAAGTTAAAAGGCGACTTGGCAAATTTTTATTTTTTTAGATAGTAGGTAGTTCCATTTGAAAAGCGCTTTTCATAAGCTGGAGTGTAAGGCACAAGATCAGCGTGCCCAGCGTAAAGCCTACCATCTGGCTTAAGCAACTTATGAAGTCTCTCAACACATTTTAATCTAAAATCATCATCAAAATAGATCATCATATTTCTTGAAAGCACGATATCAAATTTTCCTAGATTAAAAATAGCATCATCAAAAACATTTAAAATTTTAAACTCGCACCTTGGTAAAATTTCTTTTTTTATCTTAAATTTATCATCGACTTTTGTAAAAAATCTCTCTTTTTGAAAATCGCTTAATCTATGCAAGCTCCTCTCACTAAAAATACCATTTTGACAGCTTGCTATGGCTTCTGAGTTTATATCTATACCTACGATTGAAATTTCATGCTGTTTAAATCCCATCTCATAAGCAAGCATTGCAAGCGAATATGACTCATCTCCAGTAGAGCAAGGAGCACATAAAATTCTAGCTCCTCCAAGCTCCTTTGCGTAATAGATCACATCTTTAAGTTGAGGCAACTCTCTATAAAAATAAGTCTCATTTACAGTTACTAGATTTAAAATATCTTGTCGTAAGCTTGTGTTATATCTTATCATCGAAACAAGATCTTTAAAGCTTTTTATCTGGCGATCTCTAATAAAAATGGTAATTCGCTGCAATGTAATATCTCTTTTTGGCTCCAGATCAACTCCGCAAAGAGTTTTGATAACATTCATAAATTCATTAAAACTATCCATATCTTGTGAAGTATTTGTTTGCATTGTTTTTGTATCTTTTGCGTCATTAGTTAATAGCATTTAAAAAATCCTCCAGCTCTTTTTTTATCATAGTTAGATTTAATGATTTTAAGCTTTGATTTAGCTCTTTTGCACGTTTTGGCATACCATAAACTATCGCACTCTCTTCATTTTCAGCTATACATTTTGCTCCAGCCTTATAAAGCTTATCAAGCCCAGATGCACCATCGTCTCCGATGCCAGTTAGTAAGATAGCTAGGACATTTGCACTCTTACAAATTCCGACTCCAGATTTAAACAGCACATCAACATTTGGCGTATATATAGTCTTTTCTTCTGTATTTGGCTTTGCACTGATCGGTAAATTTGGTGATACCACTACATTTTGCTCGCAAACATATACGGTATTTTCTTTTAAAATTTTCCTCTCATTTAAAATTTCAACATCCAAGCCACACTCTTTTCCGATTTGCATAGCAAAAGAGTTTATAAACATTTTATTCATGTGCTGGGCTATCACGATGATAGCTCCATTTAGTTTTACGTTTTTTAGTAACTTTTTTAAATGCCCAGGCCCGCCAGTAGACGCCCCTATTAATATTAATTTTTGTGCCACAAATAGCCTTTAAAATTTTAATTTAATATTTAGCTTACGCCACTTTTTGTATATCGTCAATATCCCTGCCACTCTTTATATGCCTTGCTAATTTTTAAGCAAATTTATAGATTATTTCTTTGTGATCTTATATAAAAAGCTAAAAATTTCAGCAACAGCTTTATATAAATTCGGTGGAATTTCTTGATCAACTTCAACCTTGCTTAAAATTTCAATAAGGTCAGGGTCCTCTTTGATCGGTATATCATGCTCTTTTGCAAGATCAATTATTCTATTTGCTATCTCTCCAGCGCCACTAGCCAGCACTCTTGGAGCATTATCTTTAGATCTGTTGTAGCCAAGAGCTACTGCTTTTTTCTTATTTACTTGCATTAAATTTTCTTATCAAAGCCCACATCAAGGCCGCCAAATTTTTTAAATCTATCATTTAGCTTTACTTTTGATAAAGTCTTGATATTAAAGTTTGAAACTATAAGCCCAAGCTTTGATATTGCTTGTTTTAATTCGCTAGAGTTTGAGAGGATTAGCTCCTTAAACTCATTTGTTTGCGTAGCTACCGAAAGATCAATGTATCTTTTATCAATAAGTCCAACCATCACATTTATCTGTCCAAATTTTTTAAAATTTAGATCGATCTGAGCGTAAAATTTATCCTTTTTGCCTTGCTTAAATGCGATATTTCCACCCTCAACGCCATCCCAAATATAAGGCATATAAGTTTGAATCCCGCCTTGAAGGCTTGATATCATTTGATGCATCTCGATCTGCGAAATCATCTTGTTTGCAGCATTTACGCTTTGCGGGTTTTGACTCTTTTCACTGATATTTAAAAGCGTACTTTTTATATCTTGGCTTAGCACTTTTGAAATTTCGCTGCTATTTTTAGTCGTAATGTTATTTATATCGTTTGTGGCGAGATTTAACTGCTTTAAAAGCGCCTTGCTCTCACTTAGCTCATTTTTAGCCAAACTTGCCTTAGCATCAGCAAGACTTAGGCTATGAGCAAGACGTCTCGCCGCACTTTGGAGCTTATCTTGTAAGCTGCCATCCTTTGAGACATCACTCATCTCATTAAACGCTTTTACAAGCCCTGCTTCATCGCCTATATTATTTAGCGTTTTTAGATCGTTTTTTATGCTATCAAGGATAGTTTTTAGCTCTTTGTGATTTTGGCTAAAACCAAAATTTTGATTTAGCTTTTCATTTGCTAGGCTTGCGACCTTTTCACTTAAATTTGAGATGAAATTTTGCATTTTGCCTATTTGATTTTTTACTAGCTCGCCATTTTGATCTTTTGAAAAATTTTTATCTAAAAATTTAACCACACTATCAAGCTTATCAACATCTTTTAAAAGGGTTTTTATGTTTGAGTTATCAAGTATGTTTTTTGCGTCATTGCTCGCTTTTTCAAGTATAGAAGCAAGTTTTGAAAAAGAATTTTGATTGTCTAATTTTTCATCATTTAGGGTTAAAATTTGATTTAGCAAATTCCCACTTGAGAGATTTTTTATATCGCTTAGTAGCTTCTGAACTGAGCTTGGAAGCTTCTCTGGACTAAGTGCATCTTTTAAATTTGCTTCAAGCATTACGCCTGAGTTTTTGATCTGATCATTTAGTGAGCCAGCTTTTAAATCAGCTATTGGTTTTAGAAATTCTTTTAGCTTTAGTGCAAGGCTCTTTATCTCAGGGCTTTCATTTTGCGCTGCTTCAGCCTCTAAGCTTTTTGCAAGGTCCGATAGCTCGCTGGCTAAATTTGGAGCGATTTTCGTATCTTTTGCCTGAGATAAAATTTGTTCAGCTTTGCTTAGGCTTGAAGCACTTTTTAAATCATCAAGTACTCTTGCAACGAGTTTTCCAACATTATCAAGAGCATTTGAGAGGGTCTGTTCGCTCGGAGCCCCAGCTGGCTGACCCTTAAAAAGAGAGCCCTCATTTTTACGAACGGAGGTGCTAGTAGCAGCATTTTGCCCTGTTTGGACAGAGGTGTTTGATATGTTTAAAGAATTTGCTACGTTCATTTTTTACTTTTTATTTTTTCTATCGGCAAAATTACTATTTTGCTGAATAGTAGCGATGCCAGCCGTTCTTGCTACAAGCTTGTCATTAAATTCTTTTCTCATGTATTGTGGTATTGTTTTTTGAGTCATAGCAAACAAGATAAGCAACGTATAAAGCACCAAATAAACATAAATAAAACCAAACGAGCCAAAAATTTTCATCGCATAGCTCATAAGAAGTGGCGAGAAAAGTGAGGCAAAAGAGTAGCTAAAAAGCAGTGCACGTGCTACTTGAACGCTCTTTGCCTTATCTGTGATCTCGTCGTTTGCCCTAGCAAGAGAGAGTCCATATGTGCAAAAAATACCACCGCCAAAGAAAAATGAAAGAATGTATTGAATGCTTAGGTTGTTGCCATTTAATAAAAATAAAACCGCACTCACCAAAGCCACGCTACTGCATAATATCAAGGCTGGTCTTCTTCCATATTTATCAGAAAAACTTCCGATGAAAATCTGAGCCAAAAAGCCCCCAATCATGGCAACAGTCATAAAAAACGATGCTTCCTTTGCGCCGTATCCTTGAAGCATGATAAAGAGGCTTGCCATCGAGAAAAAGCCATTTATCGCTAAGCCAGCAATGAGAGCCCCCACAAGAGCTAGTGGGACTATGCCAAAAATTTTTGGGATATTTATGGGCTGACGCTCTGGGATTTGAGGCTGATTTATACGGATTAAATTTAGCGGAATACTTGAGAGCATGATAAAGGCTGCACTTATTATAAAAATTTCAAATACACTAAGATCAAGAGCCAAGATCAAAATACCTAGCCCAAAACTGGTGTAAAAAACGCCTTCATAAAAAGCTATCACACGAGATCTTATCTTATTTGGAATTTTTGCATTTAGCCAGCTTTCTATAACCATTAAAAGCGCGTAATAGCAATATCCCAAAAATGCACGCAAGATCGCCCAGAATACTAAATTTTGATTTACCGCATGAAGCATAGCTGAGACTGCAAAAATGGCTGAAAAGATGGCAAATGCTCTGATGTGTCCAGTAGTTGAGATGACTCTGTGAGCTGTAATGGTGCTAATTAACGCACCCACAAAAAAGCCTGTATTGATTAATCCAATCTCTAGCTCACCCACTCCATTTTGCTTAAGCAGTGCACTACAAGATGCGATGACTAGGCCATTTCCGATAAAAAGCAAACTCATGCCCAAAAATAGCGGTCCCATCGAGCGGATGATCCTAAAGCTACTTGCCATCAGTGTCCTTTGCGGTATTAAATTTATTCTCCATAAGCCCAAAAATAAATGCACCAATAGGCATCGGAGCAAGCCCAACTAAAAAACCAGACACATTTAGTAAATTTTCATTTTTTAAAAAAATAAATCCAAAAAAAAGTATCGCATAAGCGACCAAGCGATAAGGCATAAAGGCTGCTACGAAACTCTTATCTTTAAATGAAAATCTCTGCTTTTTTAGCCTTACTTTTTCTTCTTTTAGGCTAAATTCTTTTGTCTCATTTTGCACCAAATTTTCATCATCTTCATCGTCCTCTTCTTCTATCTTAGCTAAAATTTCATCTCTTGCATTTTCTAGCCGAGAATTTATGCGGTTTTTATAGGCAAAAAAGCTAGCCGTTAAGATGATAAGCGAGGCAAAAAATGAAATTTGCGAGCTTATAAAAAATTGATTTGATATAAATTTGCCAACCGCGCTAAGAGCCAGCCAAAGCACAAAATAGCAAATCAAAAGCCTACTAATCATCGTCTTTTGTGTAGCCTTTGTATCTGCTTTCATCTTTTAGCTCATCCAAGCTTTTTATCTGCGCTTTGTAAGCTTTATAGACGTTTAAAATAGCAGCTGCGATGCCAATAGCAAAGCCTATCCAAAGAGCTGGCGTAAAATTTGTAGCCTTTTTTACAAAATACCCAAGTCCGGTGCCAAGCAAGATCGCAACTACGATTGAAACGCCAAGACTTAGCTGCTCAGCACCCGCTACGATATCTTTTATCTTAAATTTTGCCATTAGGCTTTTATCTCCAAAAATGCCTCTTTGGCTGCGCTTACCGCTAGATCGATATCCGCTTCACTCATCGCATCGCAGACAAATCCTGTCTCAAACTGACTTGGCGCTAGATAAATTCCACGCCTAAGCATTGCTTGATGAAATTTAGCAAAGAGTTTTGTGTCGCTCTTTAGCGCATCGTCGTAGTTTTTCACAACGTGATTTGTAAAAAAGTAGCCAAACATCGAGCCACGAACATCAGTTTGGATGGTGATACCAGCACTCTTTGCAGCCTCTTTAAAGCCGTCCATTAGTTTTATAGCAAGCTTTTCGAGTCTGGCGTATAAATTTACGTCGCTATTTATCTTAGAAATAGCCGCTATACCAGCACTCATCGCCACTGGGTTGCCACTTAGCGTGCCTGCTTGATATACAGCACCCTCTGGACTTAAGCAGTCCATTATCTCAGCTTTACCCCCAAATGCAGCAACGTTCATGCCTCCGCCTATAACCTTACCAAATGTTATAAGATCAGCGTCCACCTCGTGAAATGGATATGAGCCGAGGCGAGAAGCCCTAAAGCCGCTCATAACCTCATCAAGAATGAGCACAGCGCCAAATTTATCGCAAAGCTCTCTAAGCTCACGTAAAAATTTCTTATCAGCTGGCACAAGCCCCATATTTCCTGCGATTGGCTCGATTATGACGACGCCTATTTTGTCTTTGTTGTTCTCAAAAATAGCTTTTACGCTCTCGATGTCGTTGTAGATAGCTAAAAATGTGTTTTTTACAACATCTTGTGGCACGCCGCCGCTTGAAGCGTTACCGTATGTTGTAGCGCCACTTCCTGCTTTGATAAGAAGTGCATCGCTGTGTCCGTGATAGCAGCCTTCAAATTTTATTAGACCATCTTTTTTGGCGTATCCTCTAGCTACTCTGATCGCGCTCATGGTAGCCTCTGTGCCAGAGCTAACGAAGCGAATTTTATCTATTTGCTTAAACTCATCACATATTAGCTTTGCTAGAGCTGTCTCTTTTGGCGATGGGGCACCGTATGAAACTCCTTGCTTGACCGCAGATGTGATCGCCTCTTCGATATCTTTGTCGCAGTGACCAAAGATGAGCGGTCCCCAACTTTGGATGAAGTCTAGATACTTTTTACCCTCGACGTCGTATAGATAAGCACCCTTTGCGTGATCTATCATCACAGGCTCGCCACCCACACTTCCAAATGCACGAACAGGTGAGTTTACGCCACCTGGGATATATTTTTTAGCTTCGCTAAATGCCTCTTTATTTGTCATTTTTTATCCTTTTGATTTTGTGTTTTTAAATTTGCTTTTTGATTATCTTTTGAACTTGCTGGTGTTTTTGCCACTTGTGTGGCAGCTTTTGCTGGCTCAGCCGGCTTTGTAGCTGGCGCTTGCTTAGCTGGCTCTGTAGCCTTTGTGGCAGGAGCAACTTTGGCTGGCTGTTCAGGTTGTTTTTGTACAGCAGCAGGTACTGCGGGCTTGGTTAAATTTTGCGCTTTTGCCGCCTTTGCAGGAGTTTTCATCTTGTTTGTGATGTACTCATAAAGGATGGTTGTCTCCTCATCTGTCAAAAAATAACTTGGCATGACACCTTTTGGCTTTGTTAAAGCGGCTTTAAAGCTCTCAAAATCTATATCATTTATCTTTGGGGCTCTAAGCTCATCATCAACCGTTTTGTTTGTCTTTTTGTCAAAATGTTTGTATTTGGATATCAGACTACCCTCGCCCTTTGCACCGTGACATTTGTCGCATCCTATGCCACGTGGATTTAGGTAGAGCATCTTGGCGTACTCGGTCTTTGTGATAAAATCAGCACCAAAAATCGTCACACAAAAAAGCAAAATCAAAAAAACAGACCGCATAAACCTCTCTTTTAAAAATTTAATTTAATTTTAGGTATGATACCACCCTTGTGATTAAAAAAGCTTTTAAATAAGGATCCAATATGAAAATTTTAGACGGTAAAGCCGTATCTTTAAAGGTCAAAGAAAGCGTAAAAGTAAGAGCCGAAGAACTAAAAAAATTTGGCGTAGAGCCTACATTGGCTGTTATCCTAGTGGGCGAAGATAAAGCATCTCAAACATACGTTAGAGCCAAAGAGAAAGCCTGCAACGAATACGGCATAAAAAGCGTAGCTCACCGCCTAAGTGAAAATACAACCCAAGCAGAGCTTCTAGCACTTATAAATGTGCTAAATTTAGACGATAGTATCCACGGTATCTTAGTGCAGCTACCACTTCCAAAACATATAGATACAAACACCATTTTGGCAACGATAGATCCAGCAAAAGACGTAGATGGTTTTCACGCTGTAAATGTTGGCAAGCTTGTTAGTGGATTAGATGGATTTGTGCCTTGCACACCGCTTGGAGTTATGGAAATTTTAAAAGAGTATGGCATTGACGTGGCTGGGCTAAACGCGGTTGTTATAGGTAGAAGTAATATCGTTGGAAAGCCTATGGCAAACTTGCTTTTAAACGCTTCAGCAACCGTTACGATCACTCACAGCAAGACTAAAAATTTAAAAGAAATTTGCAAAAACGCTGACCTCATCGTCGCGGCCATTGGCAAGCCATTTTTCTTAAAGGCTGATATGGTAAAAGATGGCGCAGTGGTCATTGATGTGGGCATAAATAGACTTGATGATGGTAGGCTTGTAGGCGACGTGGACTTTGACGAGGTTGCGCCAAAATGCTCATACATCACACCAGTTCCAGGAGGCGTGGGTCCGATGACGATTGCGATGCTTTTAAATAATACAATCCTTGCAGCCCAAGCTAAGATAGCTAGCCACAAAAGAGCGTAATAATGAAAAAATTTTTTACTAAATTTTATGACTTTTGCTCGAGCTGGACTGGCACTATTATCATTGTTTTACTAGTCATTTTTTTTGTAGCTCAAGCCTTTGTTATCCCTTCAGGATCGATGAAAAATACGCTTTTAGTTGGTGATTTTTTATTTGCCAAAAAATTTGTTTATGGCATACCAACACCAAGGATTCCATGGCTTGAAGTAAAAATTTTACCTGAGTTAAACGATAATGGACATCTTGTAACAGGTGATGGCCCAGCAAGAGGAGATATAGTCGTCTTTCGTTATCCAAAAGATGAAAAGACCCACTTTGTAAAACGCTGCTTTGCCACAAGCGATGACGAGATAGTATTTACCGAAAAAGCCTTGTATTTGCGTCCAAAAGAGGGAGATGATTTTATAAAGGCGAATTGCCGTGAAAACGCTAGAGACAAGAAGAGCAATCTCAACTACTCATGCGGTGACATAGTTGATCTTGACGGTAGGCTTTTCATCAAAGAGCCATATAAATTTAGTGGCATCCACTATGACGAAAGTGTAAATTTGTTTGAGCAAATGGTCTTTATGCTAAATACAAATAAAGCTAGTGTTTTTATGAAGCCAGCCGTTATTAACTCACTACCTCAAAATACAAATTTTGGCTTTAACGCATTTTACGTAAAAGTGCCAAAAGATGAGTACTTTATGATAGGTGACAACCGCGACCATTCAAATGATAGTCGTTTTTGGGGAAGTGTGGCATATAAAGATGTTGTTGGACAGCCTTGGTTTATATATTTTAGTTGGGATAATAATTATAAGGTCCGCTGGGAGCGTATCGGACGTTTTGTAGATACGATAGAAAATGATGAATTTTTTACTAACAAAGCTCTAAAAGAAGGCGAAGTAGATGGACTTCACTAATATAGATCTAGTTAGAATAGCCAGCATTGTAATAGCACTTGTCATCGCCATTGTAGGCCACGAAATAGCTCACGGCTATGTTGCATATAAATTTGGCGATAACACTGCAAAAAATCTTGGTAGGCTTAGCATAAATCCTATAAAACATATCGACCCAGTGGGCACCGTAATAGTTCCTTTGGTGCTTTATTTAAGCACTGGTATGATGTTTGGCTGGGCAAAGCCAGTGCCAGTAAACACTTATACTGTCGTGCGAAATGGTGGATATAAGGCGGCTATTTACGTAAGTCTTGCTGGTATTTTATATAATATTATTTTAGGCATTGCAACGCTTTTTGTGCTAAAAGTATTGCTAAATATAGAAACATTTGAAATTTTACTTCAGTTTTTGTATACACTTGCGCTTTTAAATTTAATTTTGGCCGTATTTAACCTCTATCCGATCCCACCACTTGATGGTTTTCATGCGGTTGAATATGCTCTTAGAAATTTTGGCTTTCATGCCTTAGCTGATAAGCTAGATAGTATATCAAGATATGGATTTATCATCCTTATCATCATTCTCATTTCACCTTTAAAAGAGACTATCTTCTACCCAACAAGATATATAATACAAATCGCAACAGCCTTTATAAATGGCTAAATTTAGAGCAAGACAACTTGCTCTATTTCTTTGGTTTTGAAATTTTATAAGAGTACTCTTTTTTAAATTCCTCTTTTGGTGCAAGGCTAAATTTGAGCTCCACCCTGCCCTCTTTGCTGATATCTTTTTTATCAAAGCCTTTTATCTCGACTTTTACTGCCTCGTCAGTAGAAACCGGTACACGCTCAACCAAAGTCAGATCAACACTCTTGCTTGAGTTGTTTTTAACACTTATCTCATATCCCTCTTCACTTATACGCTCTTTACCAAGGAGTGAGCTTTTTTTGAATTTATTTAGCCTCTCTTTTTTAAGCTCAATTAGCTCATTTTGCCCCAAAAATAGCTGAGAAGCTTCTTCTTTTGTCCTCATTTCAAACTCATGTGAGCTGCCGATATTTATACCGTCTACGTAAAATAGCGTTCTAGCTGGCGCTAGATCGTCGTTTAGCTCAAAGCTAGCTACGTTATAAGCCTTTAGCGAGCCGTAAAAATCAGCAAAAACGCTAAAATTTGCATCTATTTTTTGAGTATCGTAGGTTATATATTTACTCTCGCCTTTTTCTAAATTTATCCCATCTATCTTCCAAATTTTAGCAAACTCAGTCTCGGCTCTTTGCACACGCATATCAGCGACCTCAGCGGACATCTTTGCTGCTCTTGACTCACCCCTTAAAGCAACATAGTTTTCAGTGGCTATCTCGCTCTCTTCATACCAAGGATAGAAGCTACTTGGCGCAAGGGCCTTTTGATATCTGGTCGGATAGATAGTAAGCTTTAGGTTTTTAACATCGCTTGCAAAAGGATTTGTGACTAAAATTTTTTGATTTATTAAGATATTTTTTGCCTTTGTATCAGCGTAAATTTCATTTAAGATCTGAGTTTCATCGCCGTATGGATATGAAATTTTAACCTCTTTTGGTTCGCAAGCAAATTTCATATCAAGTACTGCAAATCCAGCTGTTTTGCTCTCTGGCTTATTTTGCTCGAGCTTTTTTATCTCACTCTTTACGGCTGAAATTTTCTCATAATTTTCTAGGCTTAGCTTATAAAACTCATCAGCTCTTTTTGTCACATCGTTACTTTTGTTTGAGTCAATCAACGCGTGTTCTATAAACCTACCTCTTGCACTTAGTGCATCGAGCTTATTACTTAAATTTTTAAGATCTTGCTGCCACTTGATACTTCTCTCATCATTTGCATTTTTACCATCTTTTAAAGTAGCACTCACGTCGCAATCAGCATTTATCATGATCCTTTCTTCATCTGCACCTTCAGGTATTAGCACACTAAAATAGCTGTTTGCATCGATAAATTTTTGAGTGACGATGGTTTGGTCTGTATAGATACTTATCAAATTTTCATTTGCAAAGGCTAGCGTTAAAGCCATTAAAAATAGTACTTTTTTCATATCTTTTCCTTTAAAATTTTGTGAAATTATAGCCTCTTTATGGTTGCAAGCAAAATTTTATTTTAATGCAAATTTCACTATAATCGTCAAAAAATTTAATGGATTTTTCATGAAAATAGATAAAATTTTTATCGCTTGCGACCACGCTGGTATAGAGTTAAAAGCAGAGCTAAAAGAGGTCATAAAAAGGCTTGGGCACGAAGTCATTGATCTTGGCACTAATGACAAAAATAGCGTTGATTATCCCGATTATGCACATTTACTAGCCAGCAAGCTTGAGCCCAACTGCTATGGCGTGCTGATTTGTGGTACCGGTATTGGTATTTCAATCGCTGCAAATAAGCACGAAAATGTAAGATGCGCCCTTTGCCATGACGAATTTACCGCAAGGCTTGCAAGAGAGCACAACGACTCAAACGTCATCGCCTTTGGAGCAAGAGTGATCGGAGCTGGCGTTGCGAGCTCAGCACTTGAGACATTTTTAAAGACCGAATTTGAAGGCGGCAGACACGAAAGACGTGTGCAAAAGATAGAACTTAAGGCAGGCAAATGATAGGCGAGTGGATCGTTTTTACTGCTTTGGTTTGTGCTGCGATCTACCTTACCGTCATGGTTTTTTACTTCAAGACACTTCTAAAAAAAGAGCGTGCGACAAAAGATTTTATGAAAAACAATCTTCAAGATACAGAAGTTGTAATAAGAAAATTTCAGATCCAACTGCAACGAAGCCTGGGAAATATCGATATCCTAACAGATGAGCTAAACAAAACCAAAAACGACGTCACCTCTCTTCGTACTAGAAATTCTCAGTACCGCTTAGAAAATGACAAGCTAAGACAGCGCATTCGTGAGCTTGAGGGCAAGATCGAAGCATTGCTATAACATCAAATTTAAGGAAAATTATGAAAATTTTAGATCAAAAAGGCAAAGAATTTTTACTAAACTCTATTCGTTGTATAAACGATTTTCCAAAGCCTGGCATCGTTTTTCGCGACATCACAACGCTTTTAAACAACAAAGAGGCATTTAACTTTTTGATAGATCATTTGGTGGCTAGATATGAGGATGCAAATATCGACTATATCGCTGGTATCGAGTCACGAGGCTTTATCTTTGGCGCGGCGCTTGCGGCAAGACTAAGGCTACCTTTTGTGCCTATTCGCAAGCCAAAAAAACTGCCTTTTATCACGCTTTCTCAAAAATATAGCCTAGAATACGGCGTAGATGAAGTGCAAATTCATATCGACGCCTTTGGAGAAAAAGCGGGCGCTAGAGTGCTTTTGATGGACGATCTCATAGCCACTGGAGGTACTGCAAAGGCTTCAGTTGAGCTTATCAATCAAACTAACGCAACCTGCGTAGAGGCGTGCTTTCTCATAGATCTAGTCGATCTAAAAGGTAGCGAAAAGCTAAAGTCGCTTACTAAAATTTACAGCGTTTTAGAGGTTTAGAATGGAAGAGTTTTTTATAGAACTGCTTAAAGAGTACGGCTACATCATACTTTTTGTCTGGTGTATCATGGAGGGCGAGATGGCCTTGATAATGGCTGGTATCCTCGCTCACACCACGCATATGCACATCGCGCTTGCTATCTTTGTGGCTGGACTTGGAGGCTTTGTGGGGGATCAAATTTACTTCTATCTTGGCCGTTATAATAAAAAATACATCGCAAAAAGGCTTCACACGCAGCGGAGAAAATTTGCAGTGGCGCACATAATGCTGAAAAAATACGGCTGGCCGATCATCTTTTTGCAACGCTATATGTATGGCTTTCGTGTCATCATCCCGCTTTGCATAGGACTTACTGGTTATGACGCTAAAAAATATGCCTTTATAAATTTAATCAGCGCTTGGTGCTGGGCGGCGATCACCACCATACCTGCTTGGATACTTGGCGAGCATATACTTGTGCTTTTGCAAGAAGCAAAAGAGCACTGGTATGTCGCTATCCCAGTGGTTGCCATATTTATGGGGCTTTTGATCTATGCATTTAAGCGCATCGAAAATAAAATTTTAAACGAAAGGAGAGATAGAAGACATGCAGTTTCAAATAGTTGATAAGAAATTAAAAGATATAAAAGCTGATATTGAACTAATTTTCGTAGTAGATAAGGAGTTAAAACATAAATTTATAGGCGATAAAGAGGCTATTAAATTTAACAATTACAAGGGCGAAAGCGTCCTCATCCTAAGCGAGGCAAAAAGAGCTTACGTGCCACTTTCTAAGCTTGATCTTGACGAGCTTAGAGTTGCAGCCGCTAAAGCTTATAACGCGTTAAAGTCGCTAAACATCAAGAGCATAAAGCTAGCTTCATATGTAGCGCAGTGCCAAAAACTAAGCTTTGAAGCACTTGCTGAGGGCTTTTTGCTTGGGAGCTATGAATTTAACAAATATAAAGAGAAAAAAGAGAAATACACCCTTAAAGAGATCATCTTTTCTACTGAAGAATTTGCTGGCAAAAAGATCGATCTAAAAGCTGCGAGTGAGGGCTTTAAAGAGGCAGAGGTAATAGCAAATGCTACAAATTTTACAAAAGATATCGTAAATGAAATCCCAGAAATTTACACACCACAAAAGATGGCCGAGGACGCTTTAAATTTAGCCAAAAGTCACGCAAGTATAAAGTGCGAGGTCTATGACGAGAAATTTTTAGCAAAAGAGAATATGAACGCATTTTTGGCGGTAAATCGCGCAAGCGTGCATAAACCAAGGCTCATCCACCTAACCTATAAGCCTAAAAAATCTAAAAAACGCATCATCTTTGTTGGCAAAGGCCTAACATACGATAGCGGCGGACTTAGCTTGAAACCGGCTGATTATATGCTCACTATGAAATCAGACAAAAGCGGCGCAGCAGCAGCTCTTGGCATTATAAAAGGTGCAGCGGAGCTAAATTTACCATTTGAAATTCACGCCATTTTGGGTGCGACTGAAAATATGATCGGTGGCAACGCTTATAAGCCTGATGACGTGCTTATTTCAAGAAGTGGCGTTAGCATAGAGGTGAGAAACACCGACGCAGAGGGGCGTTTGGTCTTGGCTGATTGCCTAAGCTACGCACAAGACTTTAAGCCAGACATCCTAATTGATATGGCAACCTTAACTGGCGCTTGCGTCGTGGGACTTGGCGAATACACAACAGGTATCATGGGCAACAGCGAGAGCCTAAAAAGCGAGTTTAAAAACAAGATAAAAGATAGCGGCGAGCTAGCGACTACGCTTGATTTTAACCATTATCTTAGCGAGCTTATCAAAAGTCAGATCGCAGACGTTAGCAACTGCGCCTCAAGCAGATATGGCGGTGCGATCACAGCTGGCATGTTTTTGGCTAAATTTATCAAAGATGAGTATAAAGATAAGTGGCTACACCTTGATATCGCAGGTCCAGCATACCGCGAAAAGGCTTGGGGATGCAACCAAGCAGGTGCGAGTGGAGCGGGCGTTAGGATGAATTTATACTTTTTACAAGCACTTAACAAGGAGAATTGATGGGACTTTCAGTTGGAATAGTAGGCCTACCAAATGTGGGTAAATCAACGACATTTAACGCACTTACAAAGGCACAAAATGCCGAGAGTGCGAACTATCCGTTTTGCACTATCGAGCCAAATAAAGCCATCGTGCCAGTGCCTGATAAACGCCTAAATGAGCTTGCAAAGATAGTTAGTCCTAATAAAATTCAATATTCAACCATCGAATTTGTCGATATCGCAGGTCTTGTAAAGGGTGCAAGCTCAGGCGAGGGGCTTGGCAATAAATTTTTATCAAATATCAGAGAAACTGAGCTTATCTTACACATCGTTCGCTGCTTTGAGGATGAAAACATCACCCACGTCGAGGGTAGCGTCGATCCAGTAAGAGACATCGAGATCATCCAAACCGAACTGATACTAGCCGACATCGAGCAGCTAAACAAAAAGATAGAAAAGCTCACAAGAGAGGCGAAAGCAAACGCAAAAGGCGCAAAAGAAGCGCTTGAGATAGCAAATTTACTTTTGGCTCACCTAAATGAAGGTAAAAGTGCAAGCAGCTTTGAGCAAAGAGATAGCGAGGCATTTTTAGCGTTAAATAGAGAACTAAGACTTTTAAGTGCCAAAGAGGTAGTTTATGGTGCGAACGTCGATGAAGAAGGGCTTAGTGAAGATAATAAATTTGTAAAAGCGCTAAAAGAGTATGCAAAAGCCTCAGACCACGAGGTGATCAAGCTTTGCGCCAAGGTTGAAGAGGAGCTAATCGGACTAAGCGATGAAGAGGCACACGAGTTTTTAGCCTCTCTTGGCACGAGCGAAAGCGGACTTGAAAAGATCATCAAAACGTCTTTTGCAAAGCTAAATTTGATAAGCTATTTCACCGCTGGCGTCGTGGAAGTAAGGGCTTGGACGATCACAAATGGCTGGAAAGCGCCAAAAGCAGCAAGCGTCATCCACAACGACTTTGAGAGGGGTTTTATCAGAGCTGAAGTGATAAGTTATGACGACTATATCGCACATGGCGGCGAAAACGGAGCCAAAGAGGCTGGCAAGATGAGACTTGAGGGCAAAGACTACGTCGTGCAAGATGGCGATGTTATGCACTTTAGGTTTAATGTTTAAATTTAGCCCTCTTTTGGGCTAAACAGCTAAAGTTTATTTAAGTCTTAAGCTATAAGTCAAATTTAAACTTCTTTATTATAGTTAATAAAAATTCTTTTGAAAAATATACTAAGTTATCTCATGTCTCATTAATATCTTTATTTATACATAAGCTTCTCTATATAAGTGATGATGTAAATGCCATCTCGGCTTTGTGATATTTATAAGTAAGGATAATAGCTTAGTTGCAGAGATTGATGGTTTAATGAAGACGCATTAAAGCAAAAGAGTAAGATTTTGATAGATAAAATAATACACTCATTATATTTTACAAACTTTCATACCTATAATAAATTTTGAAAACTATGAGTTTATGACTATAAAAAACATGACACTGTTTTAAGCTCATATTATAATGAATATATGAAAAACCACCAAAATCTAAGCAAATAGGGCACCAGCCAAGTAAGGTATAAAAATTTTACTTATATGCCAAGCACATTTATTTTATAAGCCCGATGGTCTCAGCGAATTTAAGCTCTTTATTTTCAAAGAGATTATATTCGATCGCATCTTTTTCGCTAAGCATCACAATAGTTGAGCCAAGCTCAAAATTCCCAAGGCGCTCGCCCTTTTTGATATGTAAATTTTCATACTTGTAAATTTGTGTAAAATTTGCCATAGCATTTGTCTGTATACGCTCATCAAAACAAAATTTCATCTTTCCGACATTTAACGCACCTACAAAAACAAGCCAAAGTTTCTTACCATTTTTTATCTCACAAGATAGCGCTACGCGTTCGTTTTTTGTATAAAGGCTGTCTACTTTTGCAAGCCATTTTGCAGCCACGCTGTAAAGCTTACCCGGAATGTATATGGCTTTTTTAATGGCAATATCGCAAGGCGCATGATAATGATGATAATCTTTTGGGCTAAGATAGATATTTGCAAAGTCATATTCGCCCTCAAGCTTGCTCTGCCCCAATAGTTCACTTACACTATACTCCATGCCTTTTATGCTAAAAGCCTTTAGTTCCTTTGTGCTACCAAAACTAAGACAAGTACCATCAACTGGGCTTATAAATATCTCATCTACCGCATCAAAATCTCTTGGCTTTATGAGCCTTCTAGTAAAAAGCTCATTTAAATTTTTATATTCATTCGCTGGCTTAAACTCGCTCATATCTATCTTAAACAGCTTTATGTAAAAAGAATTTATGGCCTCTTGAAGTGGTTTGTAAAAGTTAATCCTTGCAACCTTTCCAAAAATTTGAGAAAACAGATTGTCTTTATTCATTTTATTCCTTACTTAAATTTAATATTGCAATCTCGCTTGGAGCAAAAATTCTAACAGGAGGCCCCCAAAATCCAGCACCACTGCTAACATAAGCTTGCATTCTATCATTAATCTTATAAAGCCCATGTAAAAATCCCTGATCAAGTAAAACCAAAAGACCAAAAGGGAAAATTTGACCAGCGTGCGTATGGCCGCAAAGCACCAGATCAACGTCTTGCTGCATTGATTTTATAAATTTTGGCTGATGAGAGAGCAAGATAGTAGGTAGCGATGGGTCACGTCCTGTCAATGCCTCATCTAAATTTGGCTCTAAATGTTTAAACCTAATGCCAGCCAAATCGTAAACGCCAGCTAGATTTATACTCGCAATTTTTTTGTTTTTATTACCTAAAATTTCTATGCCAAGAGAACTGATCTTTTCTAAAATACCATCTATCCCATGATAATACTCATGATTGCCGGGGACATAGAAAGTCCCATAAGTGCTTTTAAGACTTTTTAATGGCTCTAAAAAATCTCCTATAAAAGCAGCATTTACATCAACTAAGTCACCCACTATCACTACGATGTCAGGATTCGCCAAATTTATGTCATTGACGAGTTTTTTCATAAAATCTTTCTGCAGAAATTCTCCTATATGCACGTCCGTTATCATGGCTATTTTTATGGTGCTTTGTAAATTTTTTATTTTTATATCTACTTGTCTGATCTTTGGTGGTGTTAAAGCATTGAAAATACCTTTTAAAAAACAAGCAATTACAAAAATGACAAATGTAATATCAAAACAAAATTTTATAAATTTTCGTCTTGTTGGACTAAAATTACTTTTAGAAAAAATACTACGTAAAATATCGTAAAATAGACTAACAGCAAACAAAAATAGTGAAAAACCTATGAGCATACCAGCGATCAAATAAAGCTCAATACTTAGGAATGAAAACCTGATCTGAAGAACAAATATAAACTCAAAGATACAAATAACATATAAAAATATTCTAATTTTAGCAAGATATGGTATAAAAAATGAGACCTTTTTTATGAAACGATTATACGAATAAAAATTTATAAGAAAACTAAATACGAATGCTCCAATAATAATTCTCAAAAGTCCCAAAAATTATCCTTGTAAAAATAAAAAATTATATTTTATATTTTTAAATTTGTACTATAAAAATTAATATCTTACTTTTAATGTTATTAGTCTTAAAAATTGTATAGTTTTGAACGTATAAAAAATGATTTAAGTTGAGTAAATCTAATAGTTATTTAAGAAAGTAAGGTGGGAGAAAACCCACCTTATAAAGAATTATTTAACTTTACCAGTCTCAATTCTTTGTTTATAGATCTCACGAAGTTTTCTAATGTCGTTCTTAACTTCAAATACTCCATGCCAATGTGAATAGTCAGGACCACCCATTAGAGCGCCTTGTCTCATACGGCGACCTTCGTGGTGCCACATATGATAGTAAACATCTTGGAATTCATCTTCCCAAGCGTCTGCGAGTAGTAAGTTTTTAGCTTTCAACTCTTCAAGCATCTTAGTTGCTTCAGCATTGTAAACGTTATAAAGCTCTACTTGCTTATCACCCATAATGAAGAAGTTATCTGTATGAGTTGATGTATGGCAAGCTTTACAAACTAGCTTCATCTCAGCTCTTGCTGCTTCTGGTCCATTTGGATGACCTGCAAGTGGCGTTCCTATGGTTAGTTTGCCAGTTTTTTCGTAAACAACAGCAGCTTGTTCATCACCAGCTGTTCTTAGCTTACTGCTGACGCCCCATAGGTTCCATTTTAGTCTTCTTGAAACATTGTGAGTTGTTGTTGTTTCACCAACACCACTCATGTGGCAAGCTGCACAAGTTGGAGCTCTAAAGTCTGGTACATCCCATGTATCAGGAGCAGCATCAAAATTCCATTTGTGAGCTTCGCTATTATAGATATGTCCGTGCATTGAGTTGTTAAAGATCTCAATATCTGGGTGATCAGGTCCAAGGTGGCAAGATGCACAAGCAGCTGGTTTTCTAGCTTCAGCTATGCTAAATGTGTGTGCGCTGTGGCATGATTTACATCCGCCTACGCCACCATCAGGATAAACATTACCTATACCGTAGTTTGGCCAAGTCTCTTTTGTAGGTTTGTGATCAGCGTCTAGTTTGATGACGGTTCCGTGGCACTGTGTACAACCAGTAGCGTCTGGAGCCATTTTGTATTCTGGATGATCCATACCTTCATAGTGATACATTAGTTTTACCATCGCAGGGTTAGCATACATTTGCATAGCACCTCTTGCGTGACCACTCTTAACAAATTCTTCAACCTCATTCTCGTGGCACTTAGCACAAGTTTTTGGGCTAACTAGCATTGATACGTGGTTGTTAGAATCTTTTGGATGCACCTTAACTGAAGCCATAGGATTATCTGCATTTACAGAGTGGCAATCCATACAACTTACGCCAACGTGAGCGTGGCGACTATTTTTCCAATCGGCAACTATGCCGGGTGTCTCTTTAGCGTGGCACTCAACACAGCTTTTTGATAAGTCTGACATTTTGTGAGCAACTTTAATGTTTTTTACAACATTAAGGTTTAAAGCATCAGATTTATTTGCATCCATGTTTGCGGCAAAGCCAAAAGACATTAGACAGGCTAATAACATTAGCGACTTTTTAAACATCTCTCCTCCTTACTTGGTTTTATTGTTTTCTTGTTTTTTAATTGCTTCAAATTTATCTATATGAAGTCCTAAATTTTTGTGGCCTACGTGATTATGACAATCTACGCACGATTTTTTATTAGGATTTCCAAGAACGAAATAGTCTCTATGCGGTAAGAATGATTTACCAGCTTGAATAACATTTTTTAAATTTGAGTGACAAGTCAAACATCCACTATCATAGACGAAATGAGATGCATGCTCACGTTTTTTTCGCCAGTCGATCTTGTCAGTATCTGTAAAAAATGTCTTATAACCATCGTTTATTGATACTTTAAGTTTTGTAAGCACATAAGTATAGGCACTTGTATGATTTAGATGACAGGCTGAACATTCAGCTTTTATGCCAAGTTTGTTATTGCCACCGTGTACATCTTCATGATATGCAGCATTCATAGGATCCATCGTGTGACAAATGGTACAGATGTAGCCACTGCCAGTCGCATGAAGCGCATCTGCTATACCCATAGATGCTATAAGTCCAATCACGATACCAATTATCACAGATGACCAAACAAAAAATTTCTTCTTAACTTCAGCCAAAACTTCCTCCTGAATTTATCAATATATCGTAAATTTTTACGAAAATTTTAAGTGAATACTATCAAAAAATATATAAATTTTTTCTTTAAGTAAATAAAAATATTTATTTGATATTAACTTTCAATAAGAATAAATTTCTTGCAGTCCACCCACATCTTTTTCCAAAATTTGGTTCTTTTCGTCAAGTTTAACTAAACCATTTGTTTTAAATTTATTTAAAATCCTTGAAAAAGTTTCTGGAGTCATATTAAGTATTGATGAAATTTTTGTATGTTTTAGCTCGTTAAATAAATCTTCATGATCTAAAATAAACTTAGCCACTTTTTCTTCTGAGCTTAAAATTAACTCTTGATGAAGTAGATTTGTTGTGATTCTTATCTTTTCAGACATTGATTTTAAAAATTTCATACAAATTTCTGGTTTTATTAAAAATTCTGCCGCAAATTTTTCATAATTTATCTTTAACACCTCGCCAGATATTGTAAAAATGGCACTAGCTGGGTAGACAATATTTTCAAAATTTACGACTTCAGCTACAAAATTCATAGGTGCTAACTGATGAATAAAAATTTCTTTTCCATTTGCTGTGGTTTTATAAAGCTTAACAGAGCCGCTTATTAAAAATATTAACCATTTTGGCTCCTCGCCTTCTATAAATAAAAATTCACCCTTTTTATACTTTTTTACGACACTTATGGCTTCAAGTTTGGCTAAATCTTCTTCGTTTAAGTCTTGAAAAAACGGGATTTTTTCTATCATATTTTCACTCGCCTTTTTTAAAATAAAAAACATTTTAGCATATAAAAATAAGATAAATTTTAATAGATTTTCAAAGGGAATTTTCCCTTCGAATTTAGAAATTATTTTTTAAGTAGATCTCTAATCTCAGTTAGAAGTGCAATATCGGCTGGAGTTTCAGGCTCTACTGGAGCTGGCTCCTCTTTTGGTAATTTATTTTTAAGTGTATTTAAAGCTTTGATAACGCAGAAAATACAAAATGCGATTATTAAAAAATCAACCATTGTTTGTATAAATGAGCCATAGTTTATCGTAACAGCAGGTACACCATCTACTGCTTCTTTTAATGTAAGTTTAAGATCAGTGAAATTTACACCGCCAGTTAAAACACCAACAACTGGCATAATAACATCGCCAACTAGTGATGAAACGATCTTTCCAAACGCGCCACCTATAACAACACCAACTGCCATATCTATGACATTTCCACGCATCGCAAATTCTTTAAATTCGCTTATAAAACTCATTGTTTCTCCTAAAAATGTTAAATTTTTGTTCGGATTTTATTCAAGAAATGCTTTGCTTCGGCTAAAAAAATCAAATTACATAACTTTAAATTTATCAAGCTGGTGTTATAATCCAAACTCAAAATTTAACGTAAGGAATGAGCTTATGTATCGTTTTGCACCCTCTCCAACAGGAGATATGCACATAGGAAATTTACGTGCCGCTATTTTTAATTATATTTGTTCTTTGCAAGATAAAAGTGGCTTTATTTTACGCATAGAAGATACCGACAAAGAGCGAAATATTAAGGGAAAAGAGAAAGATATCTTAGAAATTTTAAGCAAATTTGGCATAAAACCAGAGCAAATTTATATTCAAAGTGAAAATTTAAAATTCCACAGGCAGTTAGCTTCAAAGCTTCTTATCGATAAAAAGGCCTTTGCTTGCTTTTGCACCGAAGAAGAGCTCGAGGCAAAAAAACAAAAAGCAAAAGAGCAAGGCGTGGCATATAGATATGACGGTACCTGCGAGAGACTAAGCGATGCTGAAGTTTTAAACTGTGAGAAGCCATTTGTCATCCGTATGAAAAAGCCAACACGCACTATGAGCTTTACAGATGCGATCAAAGGCGAGCTAAGCTTCGAACCAGACGCCGTTGATAGCTTTGTCATCATGAGAGCAGACAAAACACCAACTTATAACTTCGCCTGCGCAGTCGATGATATGCTTGAGGGCGTAACCTTTGTCATACGTGGCGAGGATCACGTGAGCAACACACCAAAGCAAGACCTCATACGCGAAGGCCTTGGCTACACTGGCAAGATGAATTACGCGCATTTACCTATACTTTTAAATATTGAAGGTAAAAAAATGAGCAAGCGCGAGAACGAATCAAGCGTAAAATGGCTCTTTGAGCAGGGATTTTTGCCCGAGGCAATTGCAAACTATTTGATACTTCTTGGTAACAAAACTCCAACTGAAATTTTTACTATCGAAGAGGCGGTGAAGTGGTTTGATATAACCAAAATTTCACGCTCGCCAGCTAGATTTGACGTGAAAAAACTTGAGCAGATAAATAGAGAACACATCAAGCTTGCTTCAAAAGAGCGTATAAAAGAAATTTTTGGCGTAGATGAAAATTTGGCTGAGCTAGTTAAATTTTATACTCAAGAAAGCTCACTAGTGCCTGAGATAAAAGCAAAAGTAGAAGCTATATACTCACCAAAAATAGCTCCAGATGAGTACAAAAATGAATTTGAAATCATCAAAAAAGCAGCTCGTAATTTAAAAGCGTGCGAGAGCTTTGATGAGTTTAAAAAAGAGCTTATGAGCGCTACAAATTTAAAAGGTAAAAACTTTTTCATGCCGCTACGTGCGCTTCTTACAAACGACCTTCACGGTCCTGAGCTTAGCGAGCTCTATCCGCTCATAAAAGATGATCTGGCCAAAATTTTAATCTAGGAGCAAAAATGATACTTTCCACCCTATTTTCAGCGATTGCGAACATTTTGCACCTTATTATCACGGTCTATACTTGGGTCATCATCGCAGCAGCACTCATTAGCTGGGTCAGACCTGATCCTAGCTCGCCGGTCGTGCAGCTACTTTATAGGCTAACTGAGCCGGTTTATAGCTTTATTAGGCGCTACATAAAAACAAATTTTAGCGGCATCGACTTTACTCCGCTTATTGTGCTTTTAGCACTTCAATTTTTAGATCAATTTTTAATAAGGCTTTTATTTGGTTTTGCTGCGTCACTTTAGTATTCTCTCTCTTGCTTGTGTTGCTCTTTTGGGCAAAATTTATACCTATGAAGAGCTAAAAAACGAGCCAAAAAGCCTAGCAAAAGACTACTACATCAACCGCCTTATCAACGAGGGCAGTTATACAAAAGAGCAGATAGCAGATCTTTCGCGTGATGTATTTAGAAAAGCAGGTCTTGTTCAAAAATCAATCGATAAAATTTTACCTCCAAAAGCAGCTCCTAGCAAATGTCCTGGTGTAAATGCAAAAAATATCACCCAGGCAAATCTAACCTGCCAAAATTTGCTAACATCTATTGCTTTTAGCTTAAAGCTTGATAATCATACTCGTGAAATTTTAGCGACCAATCTTGCAAAGACAAATCCAGAAAAATCAAAAATTTTACTCGCATTAAATGAAGCAAATCCGGCTAAAGCATTTGTAAAACTAAACGATACAAAGAGCTTTTTAGAGCTATTTAACGCCTCTAGCCCGCAAAACAAAAGTACACTTTTTAGTGAAAGCTTTGATGCAAATTTTATGACCAAGCTCTACTCACAAAAGGGCTTTACAAATTTATTAAACGATATTGTTTTTAATAAAAAATATGAAGGCTTTAGGAGAAATTTGCTAAGCATCGATCCAGCTGTCACTGAAAAAAATGACGCTTTTACACTTGGATTAAATGCGATTTTACTAGGACAAGACGATATCGCCTTTAGCCTTTTTGCAAGAGCCAAGAGCACATTTGAAAGGGCATGGCAAAGAGATAATGCGACCTTTTGGCAGTACCAGATAAGCAAAAACGAAAGCTTTTTAAAAGAGCTAAGTGCCAGCAAGGACGCAAATATATACTCACTTTACGCAAGAGATGTGGTAGGTGGTGAGCCGCTCGAGGTTATAGTGCCAAGACCAAGCAAGCAAAATATCGAAAATTTTGACGTGAGCGATCCGTTTTTATGGAACAAAACTGCAGCCCTTGCAAAGGATATGAATGCCACGCAAGCAGGCGAATTTGCGAAGAAATTTTATACAAACGAAAGTATCGGTGCCTATGCATACTTCATGCAAAAGGCGCATGGCTGGGAGAAGCAATACTTCTTGATGCCAAGCTCTCCTGAGCTCAATGGTATCAGCAACGAGAGAAAATCGATGATCTACGCCCTAGCTAGACAAGAGAGTCTCTTTATCCCAAGCGTGGTTTCTACTTCATACGCCCTTGGCATGATGCAGTTTATGCCATTTCTAGCAAATGCGATTGGTAAAAAAGAGCTAAAGATTCCAAATTTTGATGAAGACGATCTTTTTAAAACAGATATTGCATTTAAATTTGCAAATCACCACCTAAACTATCTTGATAAATTTCTCTATCACCCGCTATTTACAGCCTACGCATATAATGGCGGTATCGGCTTTACCAAAAAGCTTATCACAAGAGATGATATGTTTAAAGAAGGGAAATTTGAGCCATTTTTATCGATCGAGCTTGTCCCTGTGGCAGAAACTAGAAACTACGGAAAGAAGGTGCTTGCCAACTACGTGATCTATATGGCACTTACTGGTTCCAATATAAAGATTTCGCAACTTTTCGAAAATTTAACAAAACCGGCTTTGACTGATAAATTTCGAAACTAAGCGCGAGATCGTCGCTTTGCTTGCTTGGTGCGGTCACTTCATAATAGAGTGCCCAAGACATCGAAAATCCAGCAAATTTTAGCATCTCATCATTTTCATCAAGCAGCCTCGCATTTGTGGCATTTGAGTCGTTGTTTACCTTGATATTATTTAGCTCACTAGCGTGCTCTTTTGGATTTATAGCCACCAAAAAGTGCTCTTTGCTTGCATCTAAATCTGAGTTATAAATAGGATTTAAATAAGTTGCTACAATTAGCGTTCTATCAGTGCCGTCAATGATCTCGCTCTTACTTGTGTAGGCCAAAAGCTCATTTTTTAACGGCTCATGCACGATTACTTTTTCACCAGCACAGCCAAATATCATCAAAATAAATACAAAAAACGATATAAATTTGCTCATAAAAACTCTTAAATTTCTAAAATTTCTGCCATTTTAGCATTTTAATTTTTAAATTTCACTCATAAATTTTAAAGCCAACATAAGTTATAATCGCGAGAAATTTTAACAAAAAAGGTTTTTATGAAAAGACTTGCTATCGCTTTTTCTGGCCCTTCAAATAGCGGAAAAACAACTCTTATTTTAAAAGTTGCAAAGAAATTTATAGACGATGGTTTAAAGGTTGCGATAGTAAAACACGATCCAAGCGACAAGGCTAAATTTGATGTTGAAGGCAAGGATAGCTTTAAATTTTTTCAAACTGGAGCAGATGTGGTGGTGATGAGTCCGACTAGAACAACTTATTTCTCACAAAATCCACAAGAAATTAATGATGTCATTAAAATGCTAGGTGAGTTTGACATGCTCTTAGTCGAGGGTTTGAAGACGCTTCCACTACCAAGATTAAGTGTTTTTAAAGATGAAATAGATGAAAAATATCTTAGCTTTTCAGATGCGATCACAACATACAAAAAACAAATTCCTTACAAGATAAAAAATATAAATTTAGACGATATAGACGCCATTTGTGCGTGGATAATCAAAAATGCAAAGGCTGTATAATGCAAGAATTAAATCAAATTTTTAACACCATAAAAGAGATCGCAAAAGAGATAAGCGAAGTGATAAAATACGCCGATCTTGGCTACACAACTCACGAAAACGCAACCGGCGACACACAGCTAAAGCTTGACGTCAAAAGCGACGAGATCATCACAGCTAAATTTAAGGAGCTTGCCTGCGTAAAAGCGCTAATTAGCGAAGAAAAAGAGGACGCTCTTGAGATAAATAAAAATGCTAAATTTATAATCGCTTACGATCCACTTGATGGCTCAAGCCTAGTTGATGTAAATTTTGCTGTTGGCTCGATCTTTGGCATCTACGAAAACGAGGTAAAACCAGAAAATTTAATAGCCGCGGCTTACACTATATATGGCCCAAGACTTGAGCTAGTAATTGCTGAGAAAAAGGGCATTTTGCCTAAATTTTATAGACTTGGCAAAGATGGCGAGTTTAAATTTGTAAAAGAGCTTAAGCTAAAAGAAAAAGGCAAGCTAAATGCCACGGGAGCCACACAAAAAGGCTGGAGCCAAACGCATAGAAATTTTATAAATGAGCTATTCAACCAAGGCTATAGACTAAGATACTCAGGTGCTATGGTGAGCGATCTGCATCAAATTTTACTAAAAGGTGGCGGCCTTTTTAGCTACCCAGCAACGAGCGATCATCCAAATGGCAAACTAAGAGTAGTCTTTGAAGTGTTGCCATTTGCCTTCATATATGAAAACGCAAAGGGCGCAACGACAAACGGCGAAAATCAAACACTTTTTGATATAAAAATAGAAAAAATTCACCAAACAACGCCATGCTTTTTTGGCTCACGTGATGAAATTTCACTTTTACATAAATTTTACGAGCAAAAATAATGCAAGAAACACAAGTAAACGAGCCACTTGACGCATTTGAGCTAGCCTTAAAGCAAAAAGCAAAAATTTTGCAAGAGTGCCAAAGCCAAAAAGGGCAAAAAAGCTGCTTTAACTGCGAAGTATTTTTTGACTGCGAGACAAGAAAAGAGTACGTAAATAGCTGCTATAACTCGATGTCAAAAGGCAATACTGGCAGCGATGGCGGATTTGATTTTTAAAATTAAAGGAAAAATATGAAAGAAAAAGCTTATATAACGACCCCAATATACTATGTAAACGACGTGCCACACATCGGCCATGCCTACACGACTATCATTGCTGATACACTTGCTAGATTTAACCGCCTGCAAGGCAAAGAAACATACTTTATGACAGGCACAGACGAGCACGGACAAAAGATCGAGCAAGCAGCACGTGCTAGAGGCAAGACTCCAAAAGAGTATGCTGACGAGATTAGCGCTAAATTTAGATCACTTTGGGATGAGTTTGAAATAAGCTACGACCATTTTATAAGAACGACTGACGAAGAGCACAAGCAAACCGTACAAAATGTCTTTGAAAAGATGCAAACAAATGGCGATATTTACAAAGGCGAATATGAGGGATTTTATTGCGTTAGTTGCGAGACATTTTTTAATCAAAGAGACCTGCTTGAGGACAACCGCTGTCCAGACTGCGGCCGTGTAACATCTTTGGTTAAAGAAGAGAGCTACTTTTTCAAGCTTTCAAAATATGAAGATGCGCTTTTAAAATGGTACGAAAATGACGAGCTTTGCGTTATCCCAAAAGGTAAGAAAAACGAGGTTGTAAGCTTTGTAAAAGGTGGACTAAAAGATCTTTCGGTAACAAGAACGAGCTTTGACTGGGGCATAAAACTACCAAAGAGCGCAAACGACGACAAGCACGTTATGTATGTTTGGCTTGACGCACTTATAAACTACCTAACAACACTAGGATATTCAAGAGATGACGCTAGAATGGATCTTTGGCCATACACTACTCATATCGTTGGCAAAGATATTTTACGCTTTCACGCAGTTTACTGGCCGGCATTTTTGATGAGTCTTGGCTTGCCACTACCAAAACACGTAGCAGCGCACGGCTGGTGGACCATAAATAGCGAAAAGATGAGCAAAAGCAAGGGCAATGTCATAAACCCAAGAGAGGTCGCAAACGCTTATGGACTTGAAAATTTCAGATACTTTTTGCTTAGAGAGGTACCATTTGGTCAAGATGGCGACTACAGCCAAAAGGCCTTGATCGAGCGCATAAACTCAGAACTTGGCAACGGACTTGGCAACCTGCTAAGCCGCATTGTTGGCATGAGCGCAAAGTATAGCGACTATAAAATAGACTCAAAAGACGTGATCAAATTTCACAAAGCCGAGCTTGATGAGGCGAAGGGCTGCCTTGATGAGGCTATTAAAAATTTAGAAAATTTAGCGACGAACCGCTATTTAGAGGATCTTTGGAAGGTTGTAACTCTGGCAAATGCAGCCGTTGCGAAGTATGAGCCATGGTCACTTGTAAAAGCTGGCAAAACTGACGAGGCAAACGCGCTTGTGGCACTTTGCGCAAATTTACTTGCAAAAGTGGCGATACTGCTTAGTCCAGCCATGCCAAAAACTTGCGCAAAGATAGCTGACACGCTTGGCTTTAGCATAGACACAGCATCTTATGAAAGCCTTGTTTTGAAAAATGAAATTTCAAATTTTGTGGCAAAAGCTACCGAGCCACTTTTCCCAAGAATAGAAAAAGAGCTAATGAGCGAGGCAAATGAGCCAAAGGTTGAGGTAAAAGCTGAGCCAAAAGAGAATAAAAAAGAGGACGAAATCATTAGCATCGATGACTTTGCTAAGATAGTGATAAAAGTAGGCGAAGTGCTCGAGTGCGAGAGGGTCGAGGGTAGTGAGAAGCTACTTAAATTTAAGATAGATCTTGGCGAGGAGCAGCCACGTCAAATTCTTTCTGGCATCGCCAAATACTACGAGCCTAGCTCGCTTGTGGGCAAGCAAGTTTGCGTTTTAGCAAATTTAAAAGAGCGAACGATGATGAAAAAATATGTCTCTCAAGGCATGATCCTAAGCGCATCAGACGGCTCGCTAACGCTTCTTGGCACGCAGGGCAAGGTCAAAAACGGTGCGATCGTTGGCTAAATGACAATAGAAAATTTAACTCGTCTAATAAATGCCGAGGCTCTAAATACACCGACGATAACTAGCGTAAGCGAGTTTGTTTTCGAGCTAAAGCATGTAAGACGTGGCTTTGCATATATTTGCTTGAATGCAAACGATAGCGATATAGAAACGGCAATCAAACAAGGTGCATACGCCATAATTAGCGAAGATAATGTTCCAATTATTGATCAAGAAATCGCTTTTTTGAAAGTCAGCAGTTTGCAAACTGCCATGATAAAGCTTATGAGATTTGAGTCAACTCACAAAGATTTGAAATTTTGTGCTGTAAATCCTTATATAAATGACTTTTTGGAAAAATCAAAACTTGGTTCCAATGCACATGTCATGTCAAAAAACATAACTGATCTTTTTAATCAAATTTTTCATGCAAAGGTCTTTGATATCTTTTTTGGCGATGATACAAGAACACTTCAGCGAATATCGCCTCTTTTTGAGACTATTTACACAGACACGACGATGCACGAGATAAATCCAAGTTCGATCTTTTTTACAAATACGGTTTTTAAGCAAACTTACTATCAAAACTTAAACATACCACGAGTTTTTGCCGGTATGTTTTATGGGCTTTTAAAATTTCTTGATAAAAATAAAATTTCATTTAAGCCTTACGAAGGTAGGATTCACGGGCATTTTGACCCGATTTTTATAGATAAAAATTTTATTCCAACGAGCTTTGGAAATAGCTTTAGAGCTATAATCACTGAAAGCGATGAAGATCTATTTGTAAGTCAAAGTATATTTTTAAATAAAAAATTTAGCCCTGATGAGATAAAAATTTGCTTGCCAGAAGGCTCGTTATTAAAAGTACAAAATGCAATCTACTTTAAAAATTTAAGTGAGATAAAAAAGCTTAAAAATTTTATCTATATATTGATTTTATGCCAAAAAGAGGAGCTTTTAGAAGAGCTTCACAAAACATCTGAAGAAAATCTACTCTTTTAAGTTTTTATTATTTATAAGATCAATTAGCCTAACATCCTCACTTCTTACGATTAGACTTTTAGGCAGCTCAAATTTTTTTATCACTTCGCACTCTTTTTCTCTCATTTCACCATCATCTTTTTCATGATCAAATCCCAAGATATGAAGCAGTCCATGCGTAAAAAGTAGTGCAGTTTCAGCTTCTTCACTATGATTTAGCTCAGCAGCTTTCTCTTTTACCATATCTTTGTTTATAACGATTGAGCCAAGTGGGGCATGAATGACAAGCTCAAGCGGAAAGCTTAAGACATCTGTAGTTTTATCAATGCCTCGCTCGGTTTTATTTAGTTCTCTCATCTCTTCCTTATCGACAAAAACTAGCTCGATTTCTCCTAGTGTCAAATATTCACAAATTTCATCTAAAATTTTTGGATAGCTCTCTTCGCAAAGTATCATTTTAGGCTCTTTCCTTAGTAACTTTTTTGTATAATTCTAGCAAAAATAAAAGGCAAAATATGAAAAAAGCAGTTTGTATAATGAGCGGCGGTATGGATAGTACGCTTTGTGCTGTAATGGCAAAAAGGGCTGGATATGATATCGTAGCGCTTCATTTTGACTATGGCCAAAGGACGATGAAACGTGAAAAACGTGCATTTAACGAAATTTGTGAAAGATTGGGCATTACAAAAAAGATGAGTTTGGATGTTAGCTTTATTGCCCAAATAGGCGGGAATTCTTTAACCGATGAAAGTTTGCAAATAAGAAAAGATGGGGTGGAAAAAGATGTGCCAAATACTTACGTGCCTTTTCGAAATGGTATTTTTATCTCGGTCGCTGCCGCACTTGCCGAAAAAGAAAATGCACAAGCTATCTATATCGGTGTTGTAGAAGAAGATAGTTCAGGCTATCCTGACTGCAAAGAAAGCTTCATAAAAAGTATAAACGGGTCCATAAATTTAGGCACATCACCTAGTTTTTCGTGTGAGATAATTACTCCACTTGTAAATTTAAGCAAGGCTGACATCGTAGCAAAATCTCTTGAGCTTGGCTCGCCACTAGAGCTTACTTGGAGCTGCTACGAAAGCGATGACAAGGCATGCGGGCTTTGCGATAGCTGCAGATTAAGGCTAAATGGCTTTAAAAAGGCAAACGCCACTGATAAAATCGCATATAAAAATCAAAAATTTTCCTTATGAGTCTCTAAAATAAGGGCATTTAGCAAAATTAAAGATATATCAACGCTTAGACTCTTGCTAGCTACCAAAAACATAAATTCTCAGTCAACCTTGCCAAAATTTAATAAGGAGGATTAAAAAGTAGTTGATAAATTTAGCTAAAAACGCACTAAGCACAAGGTAAAAATTTCTAAGTAAGTGGTCGCACCTACGGCTTTCTAGTGATCTTATTTTTTCTTATTGTCTTGTTTTTTATTTTGATCGCTTTGGATTTTTTCTAAATTTATATATCCCATTTCAACGAGTTTATTATAAATTTGAGCGATTTTTGGCCCAGCCGCACTTCCGCCATGGCCACCATGCTCGATAACCATTGTGATGACATATTGCGGATCTTCATAGGGCGCATATGTAGTCATCCATGCATGAGATCTTTGCAAATACGCCATATCCTCTTCTTTCATACGTTTCTTTTCAGTTTGAGAAATTCCAACAACCTGGGCAGTACCGGTCTTTGCAGCAACTTTGACTAGGCTTCCAATAAAATGCCTATTTGCCGTACCTCTTGGATGATTTGCCACTTCGTACATTGCATGCCTAATGGCTGGTAACTGTGATTTTTCAAACGGCGTAAAAGCATCGTCTGTTGGTGTAAAATCAACATCCTTACCATCAATGCTCTTTAAAAAATGTGGAGTCACATTTAGCCCAGTTGCAAGGCCCGCTGTATATTTTGCCGCTTGCATAGGCGTGACCAAGAAATTTCCCTGGCCGATAGAAGTGATGAGGGTCTCGCCTTGAAACCACGCTTTGCCATACTTCCTCATCTTCCACTCTCTACTTGGTAAAGTCCCCACAAACTCATTTGGCAAATCAACCTCGGTTTTTCTACCAAATCCCATACGCTCAAGTATCGGCACAATAGCGTCAATCCCTATCTTTTGACTACCTTTATAAAAATAATCATCACAGCTCTCTCTAATTGCCGTATTCATATTAACATTTCCATGTCCATGAGAATTCCAGCAGCGAAATTTACGTCCTCCAAGCTCATACGAGCCACTACAAAAAAAGCTATCGTATTTACTCATGCCATTATCCAAAAACGCTAGCGCCATACCCATTTTTACGACAGATCCTGGCGGATAAAGGCCGTTTATTAGCTTGTTTGTGAAAGGATGATCGACGTTTTTTACAAGCTCTTCCCATTCAGGCTGAGAAATTCCAAGCACAAATGGATTTAGATCATACTCTGGAAAGCTACCAGCAGCTATGATAGCACCATCTTTTAGACTCATGACTATGACGCTTCCTGCATCCTTACCAAAGACATCAGCCACAAACTGCTGAAGCTCAAGATCGACTGCAAGCTTGATATTTTGACTTTGTGGTGCTTGATAGCTTATCTGCTCGATCTCTTCATTTAAGGCATTTACCTTTATCTTTTTAAACCCTTGAATTCCTTGTAAGATCGGATTATAAAACCGTTCCACACCACTTCTTCCAATGTAATTTGTAAGCTTTGTTAAAGGATCATTATCCATATCTTTTTGATTTGCCCTACCGACATAGCCTATGATGTGAGAAGCTAGATCGTTATACGGATAGTGGCGTTTTGAAGCGGGCCTTATCTCTAAATTTTCACGCAAAGAAAGCGATGCAAAAAATGGTAAAAATTTATCATAATCAATAAATTCGACCACATTTATAAAATCTTGGTTATAAGCCGAGTCATTTTTTATGTATTCATTTTTAAGCTTTGTAACATTTAGATCACTAAATAGTGAGCCAATGTAAGCTAGCTCATCATCTAAAATTTTTACCTTTTTATTAGCACTTAAATGAGGTCTAATGGATACCGAAAAACCAAGACGATTAACAGCCATTGGCTTATCATGTGCGTCAAAAATAATGCCCCTAACTGGCGGAATATAAATAGTCTTTATCGCGTTTTGCTCCGCGATCTCGTTGTAGTAAGTATTTGAGTTTATGCTTAGGTGATAAATTCGTCCCAAAAGTATAATCCAAAAAAGAGCGATCACACTAAAGACGATGCGCATCCTCATAGCACTTTATCCCTAAAAAGAACAATAGCAAGGATACTCTCAAGTGCTATAAAAAATAGATATTCAGACGAAAATGCTAAATTTTGCTCATTTAAAACGTAAGCAAATAGATTATTTACAAGAAAGGTTAAAGTATATCCAGCTGCTACAAAGATGATAAGTAGGCAGTTTCGCCACTTCATCGTGGTATATAGCCAGTCTAAAATAAAATTATAAAAAAGCAAAAAAGCAATAATCGTTGAAAAAAGATGAAATCCATGAATTTGCTCAGCAAATATTATAAAAATTATCGCAAAGTACCAATTGTGCTTAAACTCGTCATATTGCTTTTGTTTCCTTGAATACTCCAAAATCATATAAGTAAAAAAAATACCAATGAGTGGTGGCAAAAAGCCAAATTGCGTAGTTGCGATCTCATATGAGAATAAAAAAACAGCCCACCAAAATTCTTTAAAAATTTTAATATCTAAGCTGCTTATGGTTTGCATTTTATCTACCAAGAGCGTTATTTATGATAGCTTCTCTAGCCTTTTCGATACCGCTTTTATTAAGAGTTGAGACCAAGATACCACTTGGGTCAAATTTCATTACAGCACTCTTTTGGCTTTGATTTAGCTTATCGCTTTTTGTATATAAATTTAAAATTTTCTGATCAGCCCTTAAAAAGCTTTTTAGATAAGCATCTACATTTACGTCTATATCTAAATCAAAATGTCTAGCATCAATTAGATGTATAAAAAGTCTAATGTCGCTTCTAAATTTCAAAAACTCATCTAAATTTTTGCGCCATTCATCATGCTTTGTTTTTGCCACTTTTGCATAGCCAAAGCCTGGCAAATCAACCAAAATGAGCTTAAATTTATCTTTTTCTTCCTGCTCATCTTTTTGCTCACAAAACTCGGCCTCAAAAAAATTTATAAGCTGAGTTTTACCAGGAGTCGATGAGCTTTTGGCTAGATTTTTTTGATTTACAAGTGTATTTATGAGGCTGCTTTTACCAACATTTGATCTACCCAAAAAGACAACTTCGCTTGTTACGAAGCTTGGAGCCTCTTTTATACTTGGACTTGATGTGATAAATTTAGCACCTAGTGGCCTTATCACTTATCTTTTTCCTCTACCTGAAAGATAAACTTAACAGGCTTTTTTTCATCACTATTTACACTATACGTGCCATCTTTTTGATTAACAACGATCTTTTCGCCATAAACATTTTTATCAGTTTCTACCTCATGCAAATAGCCATTTCCACTAACAGTATAGATCTGTTTTGCTGGCTCGTATGTAAGAGTATTGCCTTTGCCATCATAGTGCTTATCTTTTATAAAAATTTTAGCTCTTGCATTGCCAGTAGCCACATATTTTATAGGTTGGCGTTTTTTGTCAAAATAGACGATAACTTTGTCTGCCTTAAGCTCATCAAACGAGCCCTTTTTGATATTTACATTACCTATAAATTCACTAGTTTGCTTATTCTCATCTGCAAAAAAATCATTTGATGTGATTTCAACTTGCTCTGCATTTAAAAATGTAAAACCCAATATCACCGCTAAAATCGCTGATTTTCTTCTATCCATGCCCTTAACCCTTTTACCTGCGTTTGTTTTTTGCCAAGATCATAGCTTCCACTCTCACCCAGTGCCTTATCATTATTTCTTATGAGCGTGAAATTTGCTTCAGATCTTACTATTTTTGTTTTTGTTCCATATATCACTTCGTCACTTATAAATCTCAAACTATCGTTGTTTTCATAGTTCGCATTCTTTTGAAAGATGATTTCGTCATTTTGTGAGATTGCTTTGTCTGAGCTTAAAAAATGTCTTAAATTTCCTCTTAAAATTTTTGCTTTAAAACTCAAAAATTCATCTTTATCATTGTATCTATTTAGCTCGTCAGCCTCATAGACTCCGCTTATTTTTGTGGAATTTATCTCATAATCTATCACGTCATTTATCTGCATATTTGATATCTTTGTGTCGATCTTTAAAACATTTGCAAGGTATGGATCTTGAGTTGCCAAAAATATCATCACGACACTAAAAATTGCCACGACGAAGTAGAAAATTTTTACAACCAACGCTTCGACCACTCGTCATATAAATTTTCTGATTTTATAATAAGCTCGATCATCTCTCTAACCGCGCCATTGCCACCCTTGTGCTTTAGTTTTGTCTTTACATCAAGCTCTTTAATGGCATCTTTTGGTTTAAAGCTCCAAGCAACTGCATTTAAAATTTTATAGTCATTGTAGTCATCGCCGATAGCTGCTGCATTTTTAAAGCTAAGCCCTTCAAATTTCAAGATCTCGCTCGCCACTGCAAATTTATCGCCAACGCCTTGATAGACGTGATTGATCTTTAGATCCTCAGCCCTTCGTTCAACGATGGCTGACTTTCTACCAGTGATAATAGCCACCTTTTTGCCAAGCTTTAGCCAGCTTTCTATCGCATAGCCATCTTTTACATCAAAAAATTTAAACTCTTCGCCGTTTGCATTATAGATGATCTTGCCATCAGTTAGGCAGCCATCAACATCTAAAAATATAATCTCTATCATAAAACACCCTTTGTGCTTGGTGTGCCAATTCTTACGTTTTTAGCAAGCGCTCTGCGAAGTGCGACGGCAAATGATTTAAAAGTAGCCTCAATGATGTGGTGAGTATTTTTACCACGAATTTGATTTAGATGAAGCGTGATACCAGAATTTACAGCAACTGCCCTAAAAAATTCCTCCACAAGCTCAGTATCAAACTCCCCTACTTTGGCATTTTCATTAAAATTTTCATATACAAGGTAGGCTCTATTGCTAAGATCTAGTGCGCAAAAAACAGCAGCTTCGTCCATAACGACGCTTGCCTCACCAAATCTCTCAACGCCACTTAAAGGATACAAGGCCTCTTTTAAAAGCTGACCCAAAACTATGCCGACATCCTCAACACTGTGGTGAAAATCCACATAGGTATCGCCCTTGCATGAAATTTCGAGATCGAGCAAAGAATGCTTAGTAAATGCCTCAAGCATATGGTCAAAAAAGCCAATACCTGTGCTTATCTTTGTAACCCCGGAACCATAAATTTTAAGCTTCATTGAAATTTGAGTCTCTTTTGTATTTCTAGTTAGTTCTAAAATTTCTTCTCTCACGCCCTAACCTCTTACTATAAATGCACCTTGGAATTTACCGCTTCTTGCATAATCCCTAGCCTCGTCCTCACTTCTAAAGCCATTTAAAAATACTCTATAAATAGTAGATCCATCTATAGTAAATGTCCTAATTACCGACTTGTAACCATCTATGCTTTGATGCTCTCTTTGATATCTGTTTGCGCCCTCAAGGTTTTTAAATGAGCCAATTTGCACCATAAAATCTCCACCTACGACTCGTTGCTCTGACGAAATAATAATACCTCCAGTTGGAGCTGTCGGAGAGACTGGATTTGGCACTTTTATGCCAGTGCTTGTCGGTTTTGCTTGAGTGTTAATGCTTGCAATAGCATTAATATCTTCATTAAAGCCTATGACTTCCATACTGACTGGAGCTGTGCCTGTACCGATAATATCAAGTTTAGTTGCAGCCGCCTTTGAAAGGTCTAAAACTCTATCAGCCACAAAAGGTCCACGATCATTTACACGCACAATGACGCTTTTTTGATTTCTTAAATTTGTTACTTTAAGGATTGTATTCATCGGCAAAGTTTTATGTGCTGCAGTCATGTTATACATATTATAAATTTCGCCATTTGAGGTTGTTTTGCCATGAAAATTTGGACCATACCAGCTTGCTGTGCCACTTGCCCTATCACCCACACTTACAACGGTTGGGTAGTATGTTTTGCCATTTATCGTGTAAGGTCTCATTGTTGCTTTTTGGATAGAAGCCGAATTGTTGCCCTTTACATTAGTTGGGCCACTTGGTGTAAATGGTGCCCCGTTCCAAGAGCAACCAGTAACTAGAAGAGTAAAACTTAGTCCTATATAAAATTTTAGGCTCTTATGGTATGACAATATTTGCTCCAACATTTAAATTTGAACTAGCAAAAGAATTTGCATCTTTTAAATCTTTTTCGCTTACATTAAATTTTTTAGATAAAGAAGCTATCGTGTCACCAGTTTGAACTATATAGTTTTGAGATTTATTTTGGGCAGAAAATGGAATAATTAGTTTTTGATTATAGCTTACGGCATTTGTGCTAAGCTCGTTGTAGTCCTTGATTGCTCTATGACTAACACCTGTTTTTTTAGAGATAGAAAGTAGTGTTTCGCCTTTTTTTACGACATAGGCATAAAAATTATTTTTACCATTAAATGGTTTAAAATTTTCTGCAAAAAGCTGCTTTTTATTTTCAGGGATATAAACATAATAATCTTTTAGAGTTGGTGGAGTAAATACAAATTTTAAATGCGGGTTGTTATTTTTCATCTTTTTTGTACTAAGGCCGATACTATCGCCTATTTGAGCTAAATTTGTACCGCCAGGTACTTTTACTTTTACAAGCTTTAGTCCTCCGTTTATGTTTAACAAAGATGAATCTTTAGACATCAAGAAGTCCGCGTCTTTTGCGGTATACGCTGCTCTTAAAATTTTAATAACAAAATTTCTAGTTTCGGCTGGAAGGTATTTTTTCTCCGCATCAAGAAGTGTTACAAGATCATCTGTGCCAGCTTTTTGTATAGCTCTTTTTAACGCACCATCGCCGCAGTTATAAGCCATAGCTGCTAGATACCATTTGCCAAATTGATTTTTAAGCGACTTTAGATAATTTGTAGCTGCGATAGTAGACTCTACTGGATCTTTTCTCTCATCTACATATTGACCCACTTTTAAACCATGAAGTCTAGCCGTTTGCTCCATAAACTGCCACATACCAGTAGCTTTTGCGTTTGAGACTGTATGATTTGAAAAGCCTGATTCTATCATAGCTAGATAAAAGAATGACTCAGGTACACCGGATTTTTTGATCTGCTCTTTTACCATCGGTATATACATATAACCATTTTTTAGAGCTTCTGTAAATGTTTCAAGTTGTGATTGTTTGATACCTTGTCTCATCTTTGCATAGTGAGAAGTCTTCATAAAGCTAGCATCAATGTCTAGCTCTTTTAAAATTTTTACCTGAGTATCGTATGAGCTTTTTTCAGGTGTATTTGCTAGTAGCAAGGTACTACATGCAAACATTAAAAATATTTTAAGCATTGCTTTCATTTCTATCCTTTTTCGTGTCAAAACTTAAGATGCTAGCATCTTAAACAAGTGCAACGCTCAAAATTTAAGCAAAGCACTTAAACAACCTTTTGGCATTATTTGAAGTTTTTTCACAAACAACTTCAAACTCAAGGTTTAAAATTTCAGCTATCTTTTTAGCAACAAATGTCGTAAACGCCGGCTCATTTCTCTTGCCACGATTTGGTTCTGGCGTGAGATAAGGAGCGTCAGTTTCAATAACTATCCTATCAAATGGGATTTTTGGCAAAATTTCGACTAAATTTTTAGCATTTTTAAATGTTAAAACACCGCCTATGCCAAAGTAAAAATTCCCAAATTTACAAAGCTCTAAAAGAAGTGGCGAAGCATTATAACAGTGTAAAATCGCTCCAGCTTCAAGCTTTGATGCATACTCTTTCAAGATATTAAAAGAGTCCTCATTAGCCTCCCTAATGTGAAGAATAACGGGTTTTTTTAACTCAACAGCTAAATCAAGTTGAGCTAAAAAAATACGTTTTTGATCTTCTTTTTCTTTTATCTTTTCATTTTCATCTTTTGGTAAGCGAAAGTAGTCCAGACCACATTCACCTATTGCCACACACTTTTCATCTTTGGCAAAATTTCTTAAAATTTCAATACTAAAACTCTCTTTATCATATGGATGAACTCCAGCGGCAAAGAAAATGTCAGAATTTTCATGCGCTATTTTAGCCGCTTTTGGTAAATCATTGATATCAGCTCCCGGGATAATAAAGCCTTTTAGCCCTAAATTTCTAGCTTCATCTAAAATTTTATCAAGGTCAGGATCATAAACTTTACTATCTAAATGACAATGCGTATCTATAATCATAAAGCTATTTCTACTCTGTTTCTACCATTTTCTTTTGCGGTGTAAAGTGCTGAATCGCAAGCCTCAAGCATATCGTCTATCTCGCAATGCCCATTGCCAAAAGATACACCTATTGATATAGTAACTTTTACTTTTTCCTTTTTTATAGTTACTTCATTTTCAGCCACTTTGGCTCGTAAATTTACAAAAAATTTAACAGCTTCTTCTTTGTTTATTTTTTTAAGGACAACGCAAAATTCTTCGCCGCCAAATCTAGCAACAATATCACTTCCTTTTGTATTATCATTTAAAATTTTTGCGATTGATTTTAGTACCTTATCTCCGCCATCATGGCCATATTTATCATTTATCTTTTTGAAATAATCAACATCAATCATTGCAAAAGCGTAAGGCTCATTAGTCTCTTCAGCTACTTGAACATACTCTTCTACGTCAGAATAAAAAAATCTTCTATTATAAACTCCGGTTAAGAAGTCGCGATTTGCAAAATTTGCTATTTTGTTTATATTTTCCATAGCTTCGATCGTATTATTAACGCGGCATATTAGCTCTTCTTTTGAAAATGGCTTTGCTATAAAATCGCTCGCACCATTTTTTAAAAATATTGATGCGTCAGTCTTTTCGCTAGGCGATGTCATAACTATTACGCCAAGACTATTTTTATCTTTTTCTTTTCTAACCTCTTTTAAAACTTCAAGGCCATCTTTTACTGGCATTCTATAATCAGTTATTATAAGATTTATATCAGGATTATCTGCAAAATAACTCATTGCCTCTTCGCCATGAGCCGCAGCCAAAACTTTAAACTGAAGGCTAGTTAATATCTTTTTTATCATATTTCTAAAAGGAAGCGAGTCCTCAACAACCAAAACCTTGTATTGTCTATTTTTGCTCAGTCTATTTATCATTTGAAAGATATAGTTGATATCGTCCATATTTCCTTTATAAACATAATCCACAATATCTTTATTTATAAAATTTTGCCTTGTTTCATCATCAATGCTACCTGTTAAAACGATAGCCGAAAGCCCTTTGGAAAGCGCATAATCAACAATCTCGCCATTTGGAGCATCTGGCAAATTTAAATCCAAAATAGTCATAAAATAATCTTTATCATGCTCATTAATTAGCATTTGAGCCTCAGCAAAACTATATGCGACATCAATTGCCATCTCATCAATAGTCTTTTCCATTTGCATAACAATCAGCTTTGCTAACGCCTTATTATCATCAACTACAAGGATTCTTTCCATATTATTCCTACAAAAATTTTTATCAAATTAGTGGCGATTTTATCAAATAAATTTATTTATAAAGCTTAAATTAATAATTTAAATTAAGCTACTTTAAAAGCCCTTTCGCAAAATTTATTGCCTCTTCACTTATGTGCTCACCGCTTATCATACGTGCCAATTCGCTCACTCGCTCATCTTTGCCAAGCTCTCTTACGACCGAGTTTTCTCCATGACGCTCTACCAAAAAGTGTGAATTTGCCTTTGAGCTAAGCTGTGGCTGGTGAGAAATGGCAAAAATTTGATAAAAATTTGCAAGCTTAAGCAAAACATTTGCTATACTCATCGCTTCTTTTCCACTTAAATTTGCATCTATTTCATCAAGTATGATGACATCACCGCCCGTTTTTGTGATCTCACTAGATGCGGCTATAAAAGCCAGTCTTAGGCGGTTTAGCTCGCCCGAACTTAAATTTTTAAGCGAAGTCTCATTTAAATTTAGACAAACCTCATCAAGCCCTAAAATATCAAGTCTTTTTTCTTCTATCTTTAGCGTGATATCTGGCATATAAAGCTCTTTTAAATATAAATTTATCATAGCCTCAAGCTCTTTTAAATTTACGCTCCTTGCCCTGCTTAAAGCACTGGCAAGCTCATTTGCCTTTTTGCTCAAAATTTCAAATTTTTTCTCAAGCTCGCTCTTTTCAAAGCTTAAATTTTCATACCTGGCAAGCTCTTTTTCCTTTTTATCAAGTGCCTCTAGCGCCTCTTCCTCGCTACCATATCTTCTGATGATAGCATTTAGCGCCTCTATCCTATCAAGCACGCTCTCCACGTCGATATCGTCAAGCTCCTCCATATTTAGGCTATCTCTTGCGACCCTTAGCTCGTTCATCGCATCTTCAAAAAAGCCATTATCAAGATCGCTGATACTTAGCGCCTCATTTACGCTGTGCTCTAGCTCAAATATCCGCTCAGCTCTAGCCCACGCCTCATTTATCTTATCCTTTTTACTAAGCCTTTTTTTAGTCTCCATAAGCTCTTCAAACTCGCCTTTTTTAGGCCCAACACTTCTTATCTTCTCGATCTCAAAGCTAGCAAGCTCCTTTAGCTCCTCGACCTTTTTCTCTTCCTCTTTTATAGTGGCTAGCTCTTTTGAAATTTTAGAAAATTCCAAAAAGGCCTCTTCAAATTTCTGCTTTGTTTCTTTAAATTTCTCATTTTTCGAAATTTCTAGCCTGTCAAGCAAATTTAGAAATTTCTCATTTTCAAATTCATTTGCCTCTTTTGCCGAGAGATATTTGATATGCTCACGCGCTACCTGGGCTAAATTTTTCTTTGAAATAGCCTGCTGGTTTATAAAATATCTCGTGCTCTTATCTTTTAAAAGCTTGAAAACATTGACCTCTTCATTTTCTATGCCAAACTCATCAAGCTCAAATTTATGCTCTACGTCAGCCTCTATTAGCCTCGCCTCGCTATCTTTTAGCCCAAAAACAGCCATAATAGCGCTCATTAGCACGGACTTGCCTGTACCACTAACGCCCGTAAATACACTAAGACCCTCTTTGAAATTTAGCTCGACATTTTTAAAATTTAGATAATCTTTAATCAAAATTCGATCAATCATTATAACCCCAGTGAAGTTTCTCTTTTAAAATTTGAAAATAATCCCTGCCAATATGGCGTATCAGCCTCGCTTTTTTATCGCTCAGACTCATGCTAACGGCTGAAATTTTACTCATATCAAAGCGGTCTTGTCCGTCTATGACTAAAATGGCGTCGCTATTTGTTCTAAATTTGACCGTGTGGTTTTTCGTAAGCACGACTGGACGCTGCGTGAGCGAGTGCGAGCAGATGGGAGTTAGCGCAAAGACCTCGCTTAGCGGATATATGATAGGGCCATTTGCGCTCATATTATATGCCGTAGTTCCTGCTGGTGTTGCCACTATGACGCCGTCTCCGTAATATGAGTTAAAATACTTTTCATTTAAAAGTGCCTCGATATGCGTCATCGAGCCGCCATTTTTACTAACGATGACCGCGTCGTTAAATGCTATCTTTTTCTCAGTTTTGCCATCATTTTTATGAAGCGTAACATCAAGCATAAAAGGCGTTTCTACCTCAAATTTATCATCAAAAAAGTCTTTAAAAAACTTCTCACTCTCATTAATCATTATGTCAGTTAGAAATCCAAGTCTACCAGCGTGTATGCCAAGGACAAGTGGCGAGATGTGAGCTAGCTTTCTACAAGTTGAAATGATCGTGCCATCTCCGCCAAGAGTGATCAAAAATTCGCACTCTTTGGCTAGTTTTATCAGTTCAAAACCATTTTTCTCTATACGCTTAGCACAATTTTTTTCAAGCAAAATTTCTGCGTTATACTTTTTTAAAATTTTTTCTAATTTTTCTAAATCTTGCCTAAATAATGGATAATCTTTAGCAATAAGTCCTACTTTTTTTGTGCAAAAAGTATTAAATTTTTGTTCATTTTTCATGTAAATGATTGTAACATATTTTATTTTAACAAAGCTTTTCAAAAGAAAAAAGCGATTATAATTGCCTAAAAAACATTGCAAAGGAGCATTTTATGCGAAGTCATTATTGCACCGATCTTAGCAAAGCTGACATCGGTAAAGAAGTAATACTTTGTGGCTGGGCAAACACATATAGAGACCACGGTGGCGTTGTTTTCATCGACTTAAGAGACGTTAGCGGGCTAATACAATTAGTCTGTGACCCTGCTGACAGCAAAGAAGCACATGATATTGCTGCAAAAGTAAGAGATGAATATGTCTTAAAAGCAAAAGGAAAAGTAAGGGCTAGAGGCGAAGGACTAACCAATCCAAAGCTAAAAACTGGTGAGATAGAAGTAATAGTAAGTGAGCTAATCATCGAAAATCCAAGCGAGCCGCTACCATTTATGATAGGCGATGAGAGCGTAAATGAGGACATTAGGCTAAAATACCGCTTTTTAGATCTAAGAAGCGAACGCTTGCAAAATATCTTTAAAATGCGTTCTCGCGCGGCGATAGCAGCTAGAAACAGCCTAGACAAAATGGGCTTTATCGAGTTTGAAACTCCGGTTTTAACACGTGCAACACCAGAAGGTGCTAGAGACTACCTAGTGCCGAGCCGTGTATATCCTGGCCAATTTTACGCACTCCCACAAAGCCCGCAGCTATTTAAACAGCTTTTGATGTGTTCTGGTTTTGATAAATATTTCCAAATCGCAAAATGCTTCCGTGACGAAGATCTAAGGGCTGATCGCCAACCAGAATTTACCCAAATAGATATCGAAATGAGCTTTGTAGAGCAAGAAGATATCATAAATATGGCTGAAACGATGTTAAAAGACATCTTTAAAGCCTGCGGACACGACATCAAAACGCCATTTAGACGCATGAGCTACAAAGAGGCGACTGAGACTTATGGCTCAGATAAGCCTGATCTTAGATATGATCTAAAAATGATCGATGTGATTGATATTTTCGAGCGCTCAAGCAATGAAATTTTTAGCTCTATCGCAAAAGATAAGAAGAAAAACCGTATCAAAGCGTTAAAAGTGCCAAATGGCGACAACATCTTTAGTAAGCGCGAGATGAATAGATTTGAGGAGTTTGTACGTAAATTTGGTGCACAAGGTCTTGGCTACTTCCAAATGAAAGAAGAAGGACTAAAAGGCCCACTTTGCAAATTTTTTGAACAAAGCGATCTTGACGAGATCGTCTCAAGATGTGAATTAAAAGTTGGTGACGTTGTATTCTTTGGTGCTGGCAAGAAAAAGATCGTGCTTGATTATATGGGAAGATTTAGAATTTTCCTAGCTGAACAAATGGGTATCATTGATCAAGACAAACTTGAGTTTTTGTGGGTGCTTGACTTCCCAATGTTTGAGCAAAATGACGATGGCAGCTACTCTGCGATGCACCATCCATTTACTATGCCAAAAAATATAGACGAGCCTGATCTTGAGGATATCCTCTCTATCGCTCACGACGTCGTACTAAACGGCTTTGAGCTTGGCGGCGGAAGTATAAGAATTCACAAGAACGATATCCAACAAAAAGTATTTAAACTTCTTGGCATAGATGAAGAGGAGCAGCATGAGAAATTTGGCTTCTTGCTTGATGCCTTGACATTTGGTGCACCTCCACATGGTGGTATCGCGATCGGCTTTGATAGGCTAAATATGCTTGTAAATAAAGCAAGCTCGATCCGTGACGTCATAGCCTTCCCTAAAACACAACGTGCTCAGTGCCCACTAACAAAGGCACCAAGCCACGCTAGCAACGAACAGCTTAGGGAGCTAGGACTAAGGATAAGAGAAAAAGAGCAAAAGGCTTAAAATTTTTGCAATAAATTTAGACTTTTAGATGTCTAAATTTGAGTTATTTTATTTAAGATTAAATTTTTGAGATGATTTTGGATGTTGTGCAGAAAATTTCATCCCAAAGCTAGACATATAGTCTGCTACAGGGTGAAATTTTCAAACTCATTCAAAGGTGCTCAAAAATATAAAAAAGGGAAAGAATGAAAAATTTATTTTTAATCATCGGCGCTCCAGGTAGCGGCAAAACAACAGATGCATCGATCATCGCACAGCATGATGAGAAATTTGCGCACTTTTCAACTGGCGATCTTTTAAGAGCTGAAGTCGCAAGTGGTAGCGAGCTTGGCAAACTAATAGACGGCTTTATCTCAAAAGGAAATTTGGTCCCACTTGACGTTGCCGTAAATGCGATCGTCTCAGCTATCAAAAGCTCGAATAAATCAAACATCATAATCGACGGCTATCCAAGAAGCGTTGAGCAAATGACCGAGCTTGACAAAGTCTTAAGCGAGCAAGATGAAATTTCTCTAAAAGGTGTCATCGAAGTGGATGTTAGCGAGGACGTGGCAAGGGCTAGAGTACTTGGCCGTGCAAGAGGCGCTGATGACAACAACGAAGTCTTTAACAACCGTATGAAAGTCTATCTTGATCCGATCAAACCTATCCGCAAATTTTACAGCGAAAAAGAGCTACTTCACGTGGTAAATGGCGAGCGTGGCATCGACGAGATCGTAGCTGACATCAAAAATTTACTAGCTAAACTTATATAAATTTACAGACCTTGCATCAAAAGGTGCAAGGTTTTAAAACTTACCATTTATTAACACCAAAAATGTAATATCCTTTTAAAATTTCACAACCAATTTTAAAAGGATAAAAATGAAAAAAATCATTATCGCTTCACTAGCTGCTAGCATCGCAATGGCTGGGGGCTTCGCATCAAAACACTCAAGCGAGACGATAAGCGTAAAAGAGGCTTTAAAACTAAATGACGACGCCAAAGTCGTGCTTGAGGGCAAGATAAAGTCACATATCAAATCAGATAAGTATGAATTTGTCGATAAAAATGGCGACGTTATCGTTGTTGAGATCGACAACAAAAAATGGGGCAATGTAACAGCCAACGAAGATACGCTTTTAAGAATAAGAGGCGAGGTGGATAAAGACTTCACAAAAACAGAAATCGACGTAGGTAGCGTAGAGGTTGTAAAGTAGTTAAATTTTACGCATATTTAATGCAAAAAATACTAAAATCACCAAAATTTCTAATAAAAAGGACGAATATATGGACGTTTCAAAGATCAAAGCTGGTTCAAACCCTGACAAAATCAACGCCGTGATCGAGATCCCGTACGGCTCGAACATCAAATACGAGATCGACAAAGATAGCGGCGCGGTCGTAGTCGATCGCGTGCTCTACTCGGCGATGTTCTACCCGGCAAACTACGGCTTCGTACCAAACACGCTCGCAGCAGACGGTGATCCTGCCGATATCTTGGTGCTAAACGAATATCCGCTGCAAGCAGGCAGCGTGATCCCGTGCCGCCTAATCGGCGTACTCGTGATGGAGGACGAAGCAGGTATGGATGAGAAACTTTTGGCTGTGCCAGTTACAAAGATCGATCCAAGATATGAAGCGATAAAAAGCTACGAAGACTTGCCAACTGCGACACTAAATAAGATCAAAAATTTCTTTGAAACTTATAAAATTCTCGAGCCAAACAAATGGGTTAAAGTGAAAGAATTTAAAGATGCAAATGCTGCAAAAGAGATTTTAGACGCTGCAATAAAAAATTATAAATAATTTATAAGCCCTATTTTAGGGCTTTTCTTTTTAAATTTGCTCTCTTTATACACCACATAAAAAAGGCTATTTTTATATTTAGATAAGCTTTTTCTTGTATAATACGATTTTCTTTCAACTGTGGGTTCATAGCTCAGTTGGTTAGAGCATCCGGCTCATAACCGGATGGTCCCAGGTTCGAGTCCTGGTGAACCCACCACCTACTTTCAAGCTTTAAATTTCACTATTTTTCATTAGATTTCAAAATTACCAAATTTAAAACAATCTGCTTTTTAACAACGTCAAAGTGAAATTTAAATTCACTTTGACATAAATTTAAAATTTATACTCGATCTTTAAACCACCACTTATGCCGTAGTTTTTATCATTATCAAGCATGCCACTTAACTGAGAAGAGAGAACCAAATTTTCGCTAAGTTTGGTTTCTGAGTTTAAAGTAAGCTTATAGCTTAACTTGTTGTTATCAAGTTTGTAATCAACATACTCATTTGAATTATTAAGCGAAACATAAGACTTATCTTCTGAATTATATACACTTTGTTTTACTAAAAATTGCACGCTAAATGCGTTTTTATCGCTGTTTAAAGCATATTCTACTCCTGTGGCTACAGCCACATTAAAGTCATTGATGCTCTTTTGGTCATATCGGTCATTTTTAAATCCATCAATGCCGTTAGCGCCAAGCTCTAGTGCTAGTAGTGGCTTTATGCTTTGCTCATACTCGCCACTTTTAGAGAGTGAAATTTTATATTTATAGTAGTTGCTTGAGAGGATGCCTCTGCCTTTTGCGCTAGCTTTTTGCGCCTCATCTAGGCTGCGTTTTGAGTTTATAAAGGCAAAATTTAGGTTGCTTTGTATCTCATGAGGTCCTCTTTCAAAAAGCCCATACGCACCAAAACTATAAATTTTAGCATCATCTTTTAATATGTCTGAGCTAAATTTGGCCTTGCTTACTCCAGCGCTTACACCTAAGATAAACTCGTCATAACCTCTATCATAGCCGATATTTGTACCATAAAATTTAAGGTCGCCATCGCTTATTTTATCTTTAAAATAAGCACCATTTACATTTGCCCAGAAGTTGTTTCTCTCCCTGCTAGCTTCTGCTGCTTCGTAAGCTATCTTCGCGCTTGGCATGATGTCACTTTCGAGCCCAGCTAGCTTCAACTGCGAGATATCAGCCTTTGCCCTTAGCTGTGTGACCTGAAATAACCTAGAGTTCATCAGCTCGTTACTATTTTGCAAGGCTTTTATGCTCACTTTAAGCGAAGAAATAGAAATTTCTTTCATCTCTTTATCCGCTTTTTGCACTAGCTTTCTTAGTGCCTCATTGTCACCACTTGAGATTGCTTGCACAAATTCAGGCGTGCCTTTTAGCATGCTTAGGATTTTACTTTCTCTTTGACTAAATTTAGAAACCCTCTCTTGTACTATATTTGGCAAAACGGCTGGATTTTCTCCCTTTTTGTCACTTGGCCTCATCTCGATCTTGCCACCATTTATGGCATAGGTCATAAACAAATCCCCGAGTTTTTGCTCGTTGTTAAAGATAGCGCCCTCATTTATGATGCTTTGTGCGCTTACTAAAGTATATGTTTTATCAAGCGCCATACCGCCTTTAAGTGCTGCAGTAAAATCAACATCAAATTTCATCCCAGCGCCAAGGGTTAGGACCTTTTTAAAGTCAAGTACTGGCTCATTTTCACTGCCAAAGCTCTTTATCTTTAGGCTCTTTTTTATGAAGCTATCAGGCTCAAAGCCAAGCTTTTGCGCACCACTAACCTCTAAATTTTCTACCTCAAATTTACCATCGCCTAAGAGCACATTTTTAGCTAGAGGCGTATCTTTGCCATTTACGACCAGCTCTTTTAGCTTAGTTGCGCCGCCTCCCACTCTTAGCAGGCTATCACTATCCATGACGATTTTATTGTCAAATTTAACGTCTTTAACAAGTAAATTTTTACTCTCAATATCCTGGCGGTACTTTAAGCCGTCATCATAAGTATTTGAGCCATCAAATTTATCGATATAGTGAGTTAGCTTGCCACTTAAATTTATGACCGAGTTTTTAGCTGTGATGTCGCCAACTAGCTTAGTATCTTTACCTATGGTAAGCTCTGTTGATTTAAGCTTTATGCCATATTTTGCACTAAATTTCCTCTCGTCCCAGTCAGGCTGAGAGAGTGTGGATGGGCGAGTTAGATCCATATAGTCTGGCTCGCTTCAAGTTTGGTCGTGTGGAGGCCTATCTAAAGCTTTTAATGAGCTAAACGCCATTTACGAGTCAAGAACAGGGCACAACATCCAATATACAGGCGCTTTTGCTGGTGCTCTTGGCAAGTCGCTTTTAGCACTTCAAAGCACGACCGAGCTCTTTGGAGCAAGGGTCTTAGAGCTTTCTAAAAAACTTCGCAAAGCTGGCCTTAGCCTCCACTTTAGGCCACTATGCTTTACCGACTACGTCCTAGTCGTGCCAAAAGGCAACCCTGCTGGCATTCGCGACTTAAAAGACCTTGCTGAGCCAGGAGTTAGAGTGATGCTGCCTCTTAGATCATCGCCCCCTGGCAGTGGCCCAGTCAAAGGGATCTTAAAAAACTCAAACCTCACTGATGCAGTGATGAAAAACATGGTCGCAAACGGATCATGCGTCATAAATATGATGTGCGAGCTAGTTGATGGTAAGGGCGACGCTTCGATCATCGAAAAGCGCCTAACAACACACGATAGGTTCAAAGACAAGATCGAGTATATGCCCATCGATGAAAAGCTCATCCCGCCTGGACCGCTCACTTTTACGCTAAATATAATGAAATATGTAAAAGATGAAAGGCTCGCAAATGACTTTGCAGACTTTGTTTGCGGCACTGAAGGGCAAGAAATTTTTGAAAAACATGGCTTTACCTCCATTTATTCAGCGCGTGGGCTAGAGCTTATAGAAAGGTTTGGTGTAAAAGATGTGTAGTAGCTGTAATAGCGCATGCTCTAATAACAGTGCATGCGGCAATGTAAATTTAAAAAAGAGAAGCAAAAACTCTCCCACAACAAAGATAAGACGCTTAGTGCAGCTCATCTTTATAGCTGGTATCGGTCAATGGGCGTATTACGGCATTTTTAGATGCCCTTTTGTAGTGCCATTTGTAAATTGCCAAAGCTGCCCTATCATCACCTGTTGGGGGCGGATCACGTCGCTGTTTTTTGGATTTTGGCTATTTATCCCAGCGCTTGTCATCCTTTTTGGTAGGGCATTTTGTGGTTGGGTCTGTCCAGCTGGCTTTGTCAATCAAATGCTTGGTAAATTTGCCTTTTTCAAGCTAAAAATCCGCAGCAAAAAGCTAATAATCGCTCAAATAGGCATGCTAGCTACCATAGCAATCAGTCTTTGGGTCTATTTCATCTGGGGCAATCCACGCATGATGATACCTATAAGAACGAGTGATGAGTACCTAACTGCCGTCACTTTGTCACTTCGCTTTGGCGAATGGGAGTGGGTCACTCGCACAGTGATCATCATCTCAGTCATGCTAGCCTCGCTAATTGTAGCTAACCTTTGGTGCCGTTTCGTCTGCCCATCAGGTGGCGTGCTTGAAATTTTGCGTAAATTTTCGATCTTTCGTGTCTATAAAACAAGTGCTTGTGACGACTGCGACGCATGCTTGCGCAAGTGCGAGATGGGGACAAGACCTGATGAGATAAACTGCACAAACTGCGGGGACTGCCTAAATGTCTGCCATGCAAATGCCATTAAATTTGGAAGGAAAAAGAGCTAATGATTTTTCGCACTAAGGCTGATCTAGACAGCCACCCATGCTTTAACAAAAAGGCCTCCGCTAACTACGGACGCGTGCATCTACCAGTTGCCCCTCACTGCAACATCCAGTGCAACTTCTGCAACCGAATATATGACTGCGCTAATGAAAACCGCCCTGGCGTAACAGCAAAGGTGCAAACGCCAGATGAATCGGTGAATTTTTTAGAAAAGCTCTTTAAATTTAGACAAGACATCTCAGTCATCGGCATCGCTAGACCTGGCGATCCGATGTGCGATGCTGACAAGACGCTAGCGACCTTTGAAAAGTGCAAGTCCCACTTCCCAAATGTCCTGCTATGCCTATCAACTAATGGCTTAGCACTGCCTGAGCACGTTGATGAGATCGTGCGTCTTGGCGTGAGCCATGTGACAATGACTGTTAATGCCGTGACACCAGATGTTGGCTCGAAGGTCTATTCGTGGGTGAGGTATGAGGATAAAAACTACTACGGCGAAGAGGCTGCTATGATACTGCTAGCACGCCAGGACGAGGGCATCCGCAAGCTAAAAGAGGCTGGCATGCTAGTAAAGATAAATACCGTCGTCATCCCTGGGGTCAATATGGACCACGTCCAAAGCATCTCGGCAAAGGCAAAGCAGTGGGGAGCTGACATAATGAACTGCATGGCGATGATACCGGTGCATGACACTCCTTTTGAAAATTTAAAATCCCCTTCAACTGATGAGATCCACCGCATCCGTAGATCAATAGGTAGTGACATAAATCAAATGTCACATTGCAGTAGGTGCCGCGCTGATGCATGTGGAAAGCTTGGCGAGAGATAGCGATAAAAGGCACTGAATTTAGTGTCTTTTGCATTTTTGGTTTTTATTTTTTGGTTTTACTTGTGGCTCTCGGCTAAATTTTGTAAATTTTGTTAGATATCAAAGTTATAAAAGGCATAGAAAAGAGTGGTTCATTCGTAGCTAGAGTGGTTTTTGCTCAAAACCAAAATGGCGAAAATTTATTTACATTACTTTGAAAAATATCTTTTTACAAACCCTTTTAAAAGCCGTTTAAATGGGCTTTAAATCATACGTCTTAGTGCTTTACCTACTATATAGACCTCAACCGCTACCATCTTCATCTATCTCGTAGCTTTGATAGTCTTTATTGATGTTTATGATATAAGCATGCCCTAAGAGCTCTTTTTGGGGCAACTTAACCATGAAATTTCTACAAAAGTTTATAAATTTAGCTTTACTATAAAAATATAGACGCCATTTTATGCGGCATTTAAATTTATGCTCGTATTTGTTTTACTATTTCATAAATTTTGTCTTAGCAAACTGCCTAAATTTTTACTTCTTTTAAATTTACAAGCTCAAATTCTGCCCAAAATTCACTTCCGGCTCCAGTATCGCTTTTTACTCCAAGCTTTGCGCCGTGAATTTTAGCGATGTTTGCGGCGATAGCTAACCCAAGACCGCTGCCTGTGTTTAAATTTTTATTTCTTGAGCTATCGGCTTGATAAAATTTATTCCAGATTAGCTCGCTATCTTTTTGCGAGATGCCAACTCCGTCGTCTTTCACAGATAAAAGTGCGTACATTTTTGAGACACTTAAATTTAGATCAATTTTACTTGTGGTAAATTTTAGTGCGTTGCTTAAAAAGTTATCCACGAGCCTTGATATCATCAGCTCATCGCCCCGAATTTCAACATTTGGTGCTATTTCGCAACTAAATTTTATCCCTTTGGCGCTAGCTAGCTTCCCATAGTCGGTGGCTGAATTTTGCAAAATAGAGCTTAAATTTATGCGCTTTAGCATCAAATTTTTACCAGATTCTAGCCTTGAAAGCTCTAAAATTTGATCTATCAGTAAGGCAATCTTTTTAGACTGCCTGGCGATGACGCCCAGTGACTCCTTGGCTTCGTCCAAATTTTGAGCATAGTTTACGGCGTAGTCGCTCTCAGCCATGATGACAGATAGCAGCGTTCGCAGCTCGTACGAGACGTCTGAGATGAGCTGTTTTTGCTTTGATAGACCTTTTCAAGGGAGTCAAGCATCTGGTTAAAAACGCTCGCAAGCGCGTGCAGTTCGTCTTTGCCAGCAGGTAGGTCGATACGCTTTGAAAAGTCCCGGCTGCTGCCTATCTTAAGCGCAGTTTTTGACATCATAGTGACTGGCTTCATCGCATTTTTTATCGTTTTATAGCCGCCGTAAAGCACAAAGAGAAATAAAACCGGCACAAGAACGCCAAGCGCTAGTAAAAATAGCCCCTCTTTTTTGAAAAATTTCTCTGCATTTATCACGCCTCTGACCCAGACATCTTTGCCTTTAGCTTTGATATCGTAGTAGTAAAAGCGGTTTTCACCTTCTTCATAAAGCTGCACCGCACCGCTGTTCATTTTAAGTGAAATTTGAAAGCGCTTTGGCGCTAAACTGCCGATCACATCGCCTTTTGCGTTATATTTTATAAAAAATATCCCATCATCATATGGCTCAAACTCATCCATATCATTGGCGATCTTGGTGACTGATTTGGCTAGCTTTTTTGGCTCACATCCTCAAAAACCCCATCCGCCACGACCGCTGAAATGGCGACTAGAGCCGCCACGATAGCGATGATAAAAAACGAGTACCAAAGCGTTACGCGCACCGTTATTGGGATGTTTATGAGAGCTTGTTTAATCCTTAATAACATAGCCAAGCCCTCTTTTAGTCTGGATCACATCGCACTCGCCAAGCTTTTTTCTTATGTTTTTTATAAGCACGTCAATGACATTTGAGCTGCCCATGTAGTCGAAATCCCAAACATGCTCCTTGATCTGATCGCGAGTTAAAATTCTACCCTTGTTTAGCATCAAAAGCTCTAAAATTTCATACTCTTTGCCAGTTAGCTCAATCTGCTCGCCACTAAATTCGACTGACTTTTTTGAAAGATCGACCTTTAGCTCGCCTGCATAAATTTCATTAGCCGTATTGCCGCTGTTTCGGCGAATGAGCGTGCGTACCCTATAGCTAGTAGCTCCTTAAAATCAAATGGCTTTATCAAATAATCATCCGCGCCCGCATCGAGCCCCTTTACAACGTCCTCCACATCGTCCTTTGCCGTTAGTATCAGCACAGGGGTTGCTAGCTTTGCGGCGCGCGATCTTTGCAAAAATGTAAGTCCGTCCATCACTGGCATCATAAGATCAAGCACGATGAGATCGTGGTGCGCAACGGCAGTAAAGTCCATCGCCTCCTCGCCGTTAAACGCGCTATCGACGCTGTATCCGTTTTTCTTTAGGTGCTTTACTATGACGTTGTTTAGGTCTATTTCGTCCTCAACGACTAAAATTTTCATCTTACCTCTCTTGGTTTTGCTAGCTATTTTATCAAATTTGGCTTTTTATTTTTAGATTTAAAATTTCACCATTCATTGCGCCGATCTTAAAATCATACAAAAAGCCCTTATTTTTAGCCCTTGCCTCATAAAAATACTCCGTACAAAATGTGCCAAAGTTTTGTTTTTTCGCTAGATAGATCGGCGCAAATTCCACCTCTTCTGGCTCTACTTTTAGGCGCTCTAAGATTAGCTCTTTAACTTTTTCTGGCAAGATATGAGCTAGTCCTTCAAATTTAGCCTGCCCTTCATTTATCTTTGATAGCTCCACCCTTTGCGCCTCATCTTTTAGGCAGTTTGAAGCGTTTGATAGCCAAACTCCAGCCTTACCAACGTAGATAAGCGCATCCGCTACACCTTGAAGCGAAAGTTCAAATGCTTTTTTAAAGAAATTTTGAGCTTTGCATTTTGAGGTACCTTGGCTTAAAATTTCTGCTCTACTGTTTGCTTCACTAGAGCTTTTATCTAAATTTTCGGAGCTTTGCTCGCTTTTTCTTAAATTTTCGTAACTATTTTTATTAGCAGCATTTTTACTTAAATTTTCTCTCTCGTTTTCGCTAAAATCAGCGACTTTATTTTCGCTTAAATTTTTATTCAAATTTCTCTCTAAACTCTGCTTGCTAACTTTCTCGTTTAAATTTTGATCTAAATTTTTACTCATCTTTTTCACCTTTATAAAATTTAACGCCCAAAAAAGGCACTATATCACTTTGTGTAGTTGCCGATTATCTCGCCAGTTTGAGCGTTTATGATCACCTTTTTCTCGCTTATACCACGCTCAAGCTCGACCTCATAAACCCAAAGGCCGTTTTTGTTATCAAGCTCAGCCCCCTCAAGGCTCCAACCAGCCTCGAGTGCTAGCGCTTTAGCCACAGTCTCGTCGATGCTTAGGGCAAATTTTGAAAAATCTACCGCTTCGATCGGTAAGATATGTTTTTTATTTTTATTCTCTACTTTGACGATTTGACCGCTATTAGCGTCGATCTTAATATCTTGTTTAACGATATCTTTAAAAGACTCTATCTCGTAAAATGTCACGCCGTTTTTGACGTTCATTTCGATATCTTTGACACTTGAGCCTGGGAAATTTTCTCAGCTATATTTAAAGCATCTTTTGATGTGATGGCTGCTTGCAAGCTTGTTACTCCTAAAACTGCTGCTAAAACTGCCGTGCCTAATATCTTTTTCATTTTTGATCCTTTTGTTTTTTAATTTCCAACTTTCGTTTGGATGAGTGCATTATAAAAGCCTAAAATGAAGCTAGGATGAATGAAAAAAATTATTTTAACTTCGTCCAAAGATGAATATCTAATAGTATTTTGACCGCGAACAGAACAATATACTTTGAAACAGCAAATAAATCTGAGGGTAAATAAAGGGGAAAAATACAAAAAATAATAAAACTTAAAGTTCTTAAAATATCGTTAAAATCGGGATTTTAAAATGATTTTTGAAGATAAATGGCTCCGGATGCTGGGTTCAAAAATATATAATTCTTAAACACTCCAAAATATTCTATAAATCCCTAAAATACGCCATTTAATAGCTTAAGTATATTCTACGTTACACTAGAATATCATGCATTTTTGTAAATTTTGGGAACAAATAGGGAACAAATTTAGGGGGTATTATGGCAGGAAAGCTTAAAAATTACAACTCTGCTTTTGGAGTCAATAAATACCCGGGAATTTTCTTTAATAATCTAGCCAACGGCGACGTGGTTTTTTATATGAGAGTTACGCTTGAGGGTAAAAAGGCAAACGTCAAAATCGGATCAAAATCCGAAGGTGTAAATATAACCTACGCGTATAACAAAAAGAAAGAATTCGACGCAAAGCAAAGAAACGGAGAGCTTCCCGATAGCATATCCAAGAAAATGGCTGCCAAGAATAACAAAAACTCGCTTAAATTTGATGAGATCGCAGACGCCTTTTTTAATTTTAAACTAGAAAAAGAATCTGATAATGCCATCAATATAAAAGAGCAACGAAGGGATTATGAAATTTACCATAAGGATAAGTTAGGGGTCTAACTACGACGCAGATAACGCTCGAGACGATAAACGAGCATCATAAAGATATCTCTCAAATCATCTCTCCTAAAACCAAACGTAAATTATCGCAATCTCGCATAAATGCCATAATGGGTATAGTTAGGACGATTTTTAATCACGCTATAAAAAATGACCTTATCGATCATATTAGCCCGTACAAAATAGAGCTAAAAAAACCAAACAACAAGCGAGAAAGGTTTTTGGAGCTTATCGAGATAGAACTTTTACGCAAAGAAGTAGCGGGCAAGAAAGACTTCGCCCTAGGGCTGTTTGTTGAGCTTGCTTTATGTACGGGAGCTAGATTGGAGGGAATTTTAAACATCAAGAAAAAGGATTTAGTGCTATCTACTAAGTCTGTTACCATAAGTGATTTTAAAACAAAGAGCACGTATACGGGGTTTTTAAGCAAAAGGGCCTTGGAGATGATCAATCAAATTTATACTGCCCTATCCCCGAACGACTTTTTGGTAAATAAACCAAAAGCTACTATTCAAAATGTCTTACAGCCGCTACTAAACAAGCTTTTTAATCAAAATTTAGATATAAGCGACGCAACCAATAGAGTAGTTATTCATACCCTTAGGCATACGTTCGCTTCGCATCTTGCTATAAAAGCCACTCCGATACTAACGATAAAAAAGCTAATGAATCACTCCGATATCAATCATACTCTAAGATACGCTAAACTAATGCCCGATAGCGGAAGGGAGATGGTGGAGACGTTGTATGAGTAGGTTTATACAAGTTATTTATTCAGCGACAAATGTGTAATAAACTGCATTTTATATCATATATGGCACAATAAGACTTAGTCGCATAAAAGGGTTACGATGCGGAGCGTAAAATTTGCAAACGAAGCCATAAAAGACGAGTTCTTGGAGCTGCCGACCGGACTTAGACAAAGAGGCTATAAAATGTTCGAGCTCTTAGAGGCTAGGGGTAATACCTTGGGAGAGCCGTACACTAAAAGCATAAAAGACGGGCTGTTCGAGATACGCATAAAGTCGGATGAAGGAATAGCTAGAAGCATATATTGTTATGAAATCGGCAAAAGAATAATAATCCTACTAACTTTTGTTAAAAAAACACAAAAGACGCCTAAAAGTATACTAAATTTGGCAGAACAAAGACTGAAGGAATTTAAAGATGAGAACCGTTAATTTTAGAGAAGTTTTAAAAGAGGAGCTAAAAAACCCCGAATTTAAAACGCAATACGATGCGCTGGAGGACGAATATAAAGCCATAGAAGCTTTGATAGACGCTAGAAATAAAGCCGGACTAACTCAAAGCGAGGTAGCTAAAAGGATGGGTATAACCCAATCAGCCGTAGCTAGAATAGAAAGCGGGGCGTATAATATCAAGTATAAAACATTCTTTAACTACATAAAAGCTTGCGGTAAAAGAGTGGCGATAGTGTAAGTAAGATTAATTATCTAGCAAATACTCAAACCGATACAGAAGAGAAAAATATTAAGCTTTGTCGGTTCTCAAGACGGGATTCTTGCGGATACGATAGTTAAGATTTGGAAAAATAAGGCTCTTATAACATTGATGATTAAAATTGTATTTTAGCTAAATATAGTAAATTTACAAGTCAGTAAAGGGCAATACCACTAAACAACAATGAAAATTTATAAATTTATATTTTAAGTTATTCTTAATACTCTTAAACAACATTTAACAAAAATAAATATATAATTCAAAATTTAAAATATTTTTAAAAGTTATAAAATAAACATGGGTAGAAATTTAGAGATTGATCGACTTCGAGCCGTTGCTGTACTTATGGTAATATGGGCACATATAGATATATTATTTTTTAATCAAGTTTCTTGGTATCCCGATATAAGACAATACACTATGGGCGAAAATGGCGTCATGCTATTTTTTGTTATATCTGGTTTTGTTATAAGCAAAACACTTATAAAAAGTATTGACAAGGCAAAGTTTGAATCAAAGAGTATAAAAAATGTCATTATATCGTTTTTTATAAAAAGACTAACAAGAATAACTCCTATGGCTGTTTTATGGATCATCATAACCTTGCTTTGCACTGCATTTTTAAATAAATCAAATGTTTTTGGCTATATGGAGTATAACATAAGGGGGGGGGTGGCGGCGGCTCTAAATATTTTTAATTTCTACAATACCTATTATGACCATGGCAAAAGCATATTTGGTGTTTATTGGACTTTATCAGTCGAAGAGCAATTTTATATCATATTCCCATTTTTCTTAATTTTATTTACCAATATAAAATTAAGAATTATTTTATTACTTATCACATTATATTGCGTTGTATTTGTATTGCCTTTTGAGCTTTTTAGTATAATAAGAGCAGAAGGTATAATTGCTGGCATACTTTTATATTTGATATTTGATAGGAATGTAGATAAAACGAATTTCTATCTATCAAAGTTAGGTGGAAAAGTTTTTTATAATCTTGCAACCATAGCATTAATTTTTATTTTATTTGTTGTATGTAGGTTGTTAAATTCCCATCATACTTTTATTGTTACATCGCTACTTTCATCTAGCTTTTTGGTATTTCTAGCTATACAAAACAAGGGCTATATTTTATCTTATTACATAATCTCTGGATTTTTAGATTGGGTTGGCACTAGATCTTTTTGTTTATATTTGGCCCATACCATATATTTTAGAGCATCGTTTGCTTTTTTATATGATACTCCATACAATACCCCTATATGGCGTTCATTAATTAGTATCGTACTTACAATATTTGTGACAGAAATTTTTTATAAAATAATAGAAGAGCCAATAAGAAAATATGGGCGCAATTATACAAAGAAGCATTATAGCTAATAATAATTATATTTTTTATGTTTTACCATAGTGTTTGAAATTATTATTGATATACTTTTCGAACCTAGCTTGCAAAGGGCTAAATTACTATGATCTTAATGTTTGCCTTATGGCTTCACTAAAAAATCAAACTAAGATACCACATCGCTTCGCAGCCTTACTTCACACTAACAAGTCTAAGCTATGTGTTGCTTTATTTTAAAAATGGGGCTTTTATTAAAACAAAGCTTCGTCCATTTGGGCTGGTTTTTCTAACCCCATCAGCTTTAACACCGACGCGGCGATATTGTTTAGACCGCCCGCTTTTACCGCCTTTACGCCCTCACCCATCACGAAGCAAAATACATCAAAAGTCGTGTGATTGGTTAGCAGATTGCCCTGCGCGTCCTTCATCTGCTCACAGTTGCCGTGGTCGCTCGTGATGATTAGCGCGTAGTTTTTCTCTTTTGCTTTTGCTACGATGCGCCCCAACGCCGCATCCACGGCCTCGACCGCCTTAACTGCCGCGTCAAATTCGCCAGTATGGCCGACCATATCGCCATTTGCGAAATTTACTACTATAAAATCCTGTCCGTCCTCCATCCCTTTTAGCACTGCTTCGCACACGGCCTGCGCGCTCATTTCAGGCTTTTCGTCGTAGGTTTTTACTTTGGGGCTTGGCACCAGCACTCTCGTTTCGTTTTGTGCGAGCTCCTCGACGCCGCCGTTAAAGAAAAAGGTCACGTGCGCGTATTTCTCGGTCTCGGCGGTGTGCAGCTGCGTTAGGCCCGCGTTTGCGACGACTTCGGCAAGGGTATTTTTTAGCTTTTCGTTTTCAAATAACACGGGAAAGGCGAAATTTGCGTCGTATTCGGTCATCGTGAGTAGATTTTTGACGACGAACGGACGCGCGAATTTGCTAAAATTTTCATCGCCCAAAGCCGCCGCGATCTCGCGCACGCGGTCGTTTCTAAAATTTATAAATATCACGCCGTCATTTTCACCGATACCCTCAAATCCGCCAAAGCTAGCCGGCACGATAAACTCGTCCGTCACGCCCGCCTCGTAGCTTTGCATGACGTATTCTAGCGGCGATACGGTTTGCGTGTTTTCTCCTTGCATCATCGCGTCGTAGGCTGTTTTCACGCGCTCCCAGCGTTTATCACGGTCCATCGCGTAAAATCTACCGCTAACACTAGTCAGCTTAAAGCCTTTATTTTGCGCCTTTTCTTGCAGCGATTTTATGAACGCCAGCCCGCTTTTCGGGCCTACGTCGCGCCAGTCGGTTATCGCGTGGGCAAACACCTCGCAACCGTTTGCGACCGCAAGAGAACACATCGCGCCAAAGTGGCTCATGTGCGAGTGCACGCCGCCGTCTGAGTAGAGTCCGACGACGTGAACGCGTTTGCAAGCTTTAAATAAATTTAAAAGCTTTTCGCTTTTGGCTAGCGAGCCGTTTTCAAAACCGAGCGAAATTTTTACCAAATTTTGATACAAAACCCGCCCACTGCAGATACACATGTGCCCGACCTCGCTGTTTCCCATCTGTCCGTCAGGTAGGCCCACTGCCAGGCCCGAGGTTTTTATGAGCGTATTTGGCCGTTTTAAACAACCAGTCGTATGTGGGCTTTTTTGCCGCTGCAAACGCGTTAAATTCACTACTTTCATTATATCCGATGCCGTCTGTGATCACCAAAATAGTTTTTTGCGCCATTTTTAAATTTTCGCCTTAAATTTAGATATTTTTTAACGGCATTATACTAAAATTAGTTTTTTTAAATAAAGGCTTTTATGTTTTACTATATTTATGAATTCTCAAATTTTAATATCTTTCAGTACATCACCGTTCGCGCGGGATTTTCGTTTTTTATCGCATTTTGCTTGACCGTTTGGGCGCTGCCCAAATTTATCGCGTGGGCAAAGGCCAAAAACGCCGCCCAGCCCATCTACGAGCTAGCTCCGCAAACGCACCAAAAAAAGGCCAAAACGCCGACACGATGGGCGGGCTGGTCTTTATCGGAGCCGCACTTCTTGCTAGCGTGATTTGCGCGCGTCTTGATAACGTCTTCGTCCTTGCTTCGCTGATCTGTCTAGCGGGCTTTAATTTTAAAATTTGTACTAAAATATCAAATAAAAAAACAAAAGTAAATTTCCCTATAAACCAAAATTTACTTTAACTTAATAAAAAATAATAGCTTCTAATTCTATCATACAGCCTTAGAATTTGATACCATTTATCATAATATTAAGGACAAATAACCCCTACATAGGACAATATGTTAATACTTACTTAGCAAACTCAAATGAGTTAGCTGTAAGGTCTTGACAGACGGCCTATATTTTTCTTTGGTCAGGCAAAAAGAAAAATATAAAAACTTAGACGAAACTTTATCGCTCGAAAATGATTTTTCGTCGATAAAAGGTCTAAGTTTTCATATAAAAAGCCCTTAATGAATATAATTAAGGGCTTTTTATATACGGTCGGCGTGTTTGAGTCATACACGAGCCATATAACAGTAAAATACGGCTTGATAAAAATTAGTTTTTTTAACTTGACTCTATAATATAAATTTCCTTCTCGGTCTTACGTCAGGCCGCAAATTATATTTATAATTTTTCAAGATTTAACCTACATATGCGGCAAGTTATGTGCGATCTAATTCTAGCCTTATACTATTTTTAGTATTCCTTCATTTCTTATATAAATAATAGATAATGATAAAATCTTAGTCAAAAAATATCTTAAGATATATGCTAAATTTGCATATATAAATCATCATCAGATACCGATAAAAACGTGCTAAAAAGCGTTTAAGTTTTTGCTTGATTTAAGCAAGATTTCACTACAATCAAATCTTAAATTTAGATTTTCAGGCTATCATTTCGCAAAAATTAAGGAAAATCATGCAACCTATTTTTACGACCCAAATCACCAAATTTAAAGGCGTGCAAAAAAGCGTCGTTGATGATATTTTGGTGCGCGAGATCAAGCTTGAGATCTACATAAACGGCAAGCGTTTCGGCGCGCTCATGGCGACTCCGACCGATCAGGAGGCACTAGCTGCAGGCTATCTCATCAGCGAAAATTTGATCGCAAGCCCTGAGGATATCGAGAGTATCGAGCTTTCAGAGGATGCTTTAAGCGTGTGGGTAAAGGCTAAAATCAACGAAAAACGCCTCGAGCAGTTTGATGAGGAAAAGGTGATAATCAGCGGCTGTGGACGCAGCTCGACGGCAAACATCGATCCTGAGGCTATGGCGGCGCGCTCGATAAAGGGCGACGTTAAATTTAATAAAGACGAAATTTTGCGCCAGATGGGGCAGTTTTACACGCAGTGCGAGCTTTACGAGATGACTGGCTGCGTGCACACGGCCAAGCTTTTTGTTAGCGGCGAGCAGTTTTTTATCGGCGAGGATATCGCCCAGCACAACACCATAGACAAAGCCGTCGGCAAAGCTATACTAGCAGGCTCGCAGCTGCAAAATTCGTTTTTGATGGTGAGCGGCAGGCTAAGCTCCGAAATGGTCGCAAAGGCCGTCATGCACGGCATCCCCATACTCGTCTCACGCACGGCTCCTACTAGCCTAGGCGTCGTGATAGCGCGTAAATTTAACCTCACGCTGTGCGGCTTTGCGCGCGGCGAAAACATAAACGTATATAGCGGCGCGGAGAGAATCTATGAGTGAGCAAATCCAAGAACTGATAACAAAACTGCTAAATCCAAAGGGCAGGCTGGACTGTGGCGCGGCGTTTAAGATCGCCGCAAAACTGGGCGTAGAGATCGGCGAGGTTAGCGACGAAGCCGAAAAAATGGGCGTAAAGATCGACAACTGCGAGCTAGGACAATTTGGCGGGCTGGAAAACGGACGCGGCAAATACACCGTTATGACGCAGCTAAAGCAGATGACTGACGAAAAGGACAGGATCCTGTGCAAAGACGCTAGAGATGCGGCTGCGGGCATGGGTCTAAAGGTGATCCGATCGACGTTAAAAGACTATAAAATCGACGTAAAATACTGCCAGCTGGGGTGTTTTAAGGAGAAGAAAGGAAAAAAGATGAGAGTAAAAACCAAAACTTGGATAGAAAACGACGAGGGCGAGCTTATCTTCGGCAAGGGCAAAACCGAAGTCCTAGACGTCATCGCCGAGGTCGGCTCGATCTCAAAGGCCGCCGAAATCCTAGGCATGAACTATAAAAAATGCTGGAATCATCTGCAAATTTTGCAAAAAAATCTAAAAGAGGAGCTCTTTACCACCAAACAAGGCGGCGGCGAGAACGCCGGCACGACGCTAAACGAGCGCGCGCATGAGCTCATAAACGCCTATAGGCAGCTACAAAACGATATCGAGGACTTTGCGGATAAGCGCTTTAAGGAGCTGTTTTTGAAAAAAGACGGCGAGAAAAAGGACTCGGCCAAAGACGACTCAAACGATAAAAAGAAATAAAACCACATCAAATTTAAGGGAGAAAAAATGTATGTAAAACTAAACGATAGGGTCTATCTAAACAAAGACAAGATCACTAGAATAAAGGTAGATAGCGTCCAAGACGGTATCAGGATTCGCTTCTACGAGGGGCAAAATCAGGTCGCTAAAAGCGGACGCTTCGAGAGCGAAGCAAAAGCTATCGAGTGGCTAGAGAAAAATTTTATAAACAAATAATAAAATGGTCGTGAGCCTCTGTGGCTCGCGCTTCTGTGCTTTATCAAGTTAAATTTGCCGCTTTGCGGTTAAATTTGACTTGCTCAAATTTAATCTCCAAATTTACTAAATCATTTCCAACGCAAAAGTCCCAAATTTGCGAAAATTTACTATAATTACCGCATCAAATTTAAAGAGTAAAAATGGCAAATTTAGACGAAATAAGAAAAAATATCATCCTAAAACAAGGCGTGCACTATTTTGATTTCGCGGCTTCGGGGCTTGCTTATGAGCCCGTAGAGCGCGAGATAGCGGACGTTTTAAAAACCTACGCCAACACACACTCCGACAGTAGCTCCAGCGCTATCATCACGCAGCGGCGCTATGAGGGCGCGAGAGAGAGTCTAAAAAAGCTACTTGGGCTTGACGAGCGGTTTTATCTCATCGCCTGTGGACAGGGTGCGACAGCCGCGATCAAGAAATTTCAGGAGTTGCTTGGCATCTACTTGCCGCCTGCGACCAGAAGCGCGATCGGCGAGGCGAATTTACGCGCCGCGCAGCTTCCGCTCGTGCTCGTTTCGCCATACGAACACCACTCAAACGAGCTTAGCTTTCGCGAGGGGTTTTGCGACTACCTGCACGTACCTCTTAGCGAGTCCGGCGAGATCGATCTGATTGCGCTTGAGCGCATCCTAAAGCTAAATGCCGGACGCCGCATCATCGGCTCGTTTAGCGCTGCCTCAAACGTCACGGGCGTCATCAGCGACTATAAAAAGATCAGCGAGCTAATAAGGACCGCGGGCGGTATTGTCGCTTTTGACTGCGCGGCGCTGAGCTCGCACGCAAATTTAGACTGCGATTATTTCGACGCTATTTTCCTCTCGCCGCATAAGTTACTTGGCGGACCTACTAGCTGCGGGCTTTTGGCGATCAAAAAGGAGCTGTTCAACGGTGACGTGCCGACATTTGCCGCGGGCGGGACGGTTGCATACGCTAGCCGCGAAGGGCACGTATTTTTAAAAAATCCCGAGCAGCTAGAAGAAGGCGGTACGCCGCCTATCACCGGGCTTATGCGGGCAAATTTGGCATATGCGCTGCGAAACGAAGTGGGCTTCGAACAAATAAAAAGTGCCGAGGACGAGCTCGCGCGGCTTTTTGAGCGCGAGCTAGCAGGCATAGACGAGATCATAAACTACGCTCCAAAGGGCGCGCCGCGGCTGCCGATAATTTCCTTTAACGTGCGCGGCGTCTCGGCGTATGATTTCGCCGCGAGCCTTAGCAACGACTTCGGCATCCAGACTCGCGCGGGCGTGATGTGCGCGGGGCCCTACGCTCACGATCTGCTAGGTATCAAAGAGGGGCGCATGCCAGAAAGTAAGCCCGGCTTCGTGCGCGTGAGCCTGCACTACACGCACACCGAGCAAGACGTGCGCTATCTCGTGGGCGCGATAAAATCTTGCATCAAAAAACACCGCGAAATTTGGGGCGAAGAAAAAGCGATGTATGAGATGTTCGGCGGGAAAATTTTCTAAGCGCAAAAAATAAAATTAACTATGTAAAAGTTAGATTTATGCGAGCAATATAAACCACCTGGAGTATAAAATGAATATTCAAGTACTAACTCAACGCACTTGCTTTTTGAGAGATAAGAATTTTTGTATAAGCAAAATAAGCGAGCCGAGAAGTTTTGATGAATTTGATTATAATATAGTAGATTTTAACGATGGTCAGCTCTGGAAATTTGATAAAAATAAAAGTATATGTTTGGACATTAAAGGATTTGCTCGCTTATTATCAAAAATACTTCAGGAAACTAAAAAAGTAATACTTTGATAATAATGCCACAAAATATAACAACAGGAGAAATTGGTGGCGATGGCTGGACAATAAGTACTTACAATATAAAAATATCTAGTATAATTCAATATTTTCCAGATTCTTTATCGCCAATGATACGCAATTTTCCAACTATCAGATATGAAAAAAGTGTAACTAAAATAGATGATGACATATTCTTATCTGATTTTGTTTTTGATGAGTCTATATACAGATCGTTAAAAAAATCAAACGGTGGAAAAGATGTTATATTGGATATTGAGGGCATATATGTAACAACATTAGATATAAAAGATAATAATGAGGTTGGCGTTATGCTTGATTTTATATTATCTCAATACCATAAATCTATAGCTCCAGAATGGATAAGTAATATAGAATATTTTAGTAATAGAAGTTATTTGAGTGAAAAAGACGAAGTATTGAAACAGCTTGATGTATTAGAAAAGGAAATATCTAAAAATAATAAAATCAAATCAATCCTATATTCAACAGGGGATGAGCTAGTTGGTGTAGCGAAGGAAATTTTAGTAGATATTTTCAAACTAACAGACAGTCATTTTACAGATTTGAAAAAAGAAGATTTTAGATTCGAATTTGAAGATGTTAACTTTATGGTAGAGATAAAGGGAATAAATACAAACGTCAAAAATAGCAATATAGCACAGTGCAAGAAACATGTAACTGATTTAATAGCCGAAGACGATACCAAGTCTCCTGGCAATGTAAAAGGCTTGCTAATAGTTAACCCTCAACGTGACATAGAGCCTGGCAAAAGGGAGCCGATACATGCCAATCAAATAAGCTATGCAAAAAGTGAAGGTATATTAATAATAACGACTTTAGAATTACTAAAATTATATCAAGCATACACTAAAGACGAAGTTGTTAGTAATAAATGTTTTGAGACGTTTAAAAATAACGTCGGAGAGTTTAAATTTGAAGAAGAGGCAAAATAAATTTTGATTTATAAAAAGGGCGCAAAGCGCACCCGAATCACGCAAATTTAAGCCATAAATTCGACTCAAATTTGCGCGTAAATAAAATTAGTTTTTGCGACTGTTTGCGTCAGGCGTGAAAAGCGGCTTATCTAGTAGCTTAAAGTCGCCGATAAATTTCTGACCCTCTTCGCTTGTAGCCCATTTTATAAATTTCTCTGCATTTTCAATGTCAGTTTTAGGGCAGTGTTTTGGATTTACTGCGATTAGAGAGTAGAAGTTTTTAAGATCGTTGTCGCCCTCGTTGATGATGACCATCTCAGGATGACCTTTTTGGTTTGCTTCATATTTAATGTAAGTACCGCGGTCAGTAAATGTAATGCCTTTTTGCTCAGCAGCGGCATTTATCGTAGCTAGCATGCCTTGGCCTGTTTGCATATACCAGCTATCTTTTTCAGGGACTTCACCAGCGATCTTTTTCCAGATGCCTTTTTCTTTATTGTCTGTGCCTGATTTATCGCCACGTGAGAAGAATTTGATGCCCTCTTTTTTGATAAGCTCAAAGCTTTGTTTTATATCTTTGCCTTTAAATTTATCAGCGATTGATTTATCAGCGATGACGACGAAGTCATTGTACATTACGGGTTTTCTCTCAACGCCAAAGCCTTTTTCTACGAATTCTTTCTCAACTTTTGGCGAATGCACGAAAAGTATGTCTGCATCGCAGTTTTCGCCAAGTTTTAAAGCAGCGCCCGTACCTACGGCGGTCCATTTGATATCGACGCCGGTTTTTGCCTTATACGCAGGGTAGATCGCGTCTAGTAGCCCCGTGTTATCGGTGCTGGTGGTGGTAGCCATGATGAGTTCGCTATCGCCCGCAAACGCCAAAACGCTCGCAACTAGCGAGCCTAATATTACTTTTTTCATTTTTATCCTTTTTTTAAAAGTATGCTATTATAGCATATTAAATTAACGACATAAACATATGGAGAAATAATATTTGGACTTTCTACTAAACGGATTTTTAGAGGCCTTTAGGCTGCTTTTTAGCGGCGGCGAGGAGACGTATTCGGCGATCAGAGCGACGCTTTACACTTCAAGCGTTTCGATATTTTTTGCGATTTTAGTCGGCTTTCCGCTAGGATTTACGCTGGGATTTTACAATTTTAAATGGCGCAGGATTTTGCGACTGCTCAGCGATACGGCGCTTGCGATGCCCACCGTTGCGATCGGGCTTATTTTGTATGCATTTATCACGCGAAACGGCCCGTTTGGTGAGTTTGGACTGCTTTTTACGCTAAAGGCCGTGATGCTGGGGCAGTTTGTGCTGGCGCTACCTATCATCATCTCGCTAAGCGCTAGCGTCGTGGAAAATATGGACAAAAAACACTATCTAACGATACTAAATTTACGCCTGAGCGCGCCGCGGCTCGTTGGCTGCGTGCTTTACGAGCTAAGGTATGCTCTGATGGTGGTCGTAGCGACGGCGTACGGGCGCATCGTGGCTGAGGTGGGCGTGGCGATGATGATCGGCGGAAATATCAAATATTTTACCCGCACGATCACGACTGCGGTGTCGCTGGAGACGAACAAGGGCGAGTTTGCCATGGGTATAGCGCTGGCTTTGGTACTTATCTTTATCGCATTTGCCGTAAATTTGACGATACACGCGCTAAAAAGGCTGGATAAATGAAATTTGATAAAATTAGAAATTTTACGCTCGCAAAATGCGCTCTAGGCGAGTCAAATTTGAGCTTTTTTGTAAATTTAACGAGAAAGGCGCAAAGTGATAAACGTTAGAAATTTACGCCTAAACTACGGCGCGAGCGAGATTTTAAACATCCCGCACCTTGATATCGACGTTAGTAAAATCACCGCGCTAACGGGCAGCAACGGCAGCGGCAAAAGCACGCTAATGCGAGTGATGTCGTTTTTGCAAAAGCCAAGCTCAGGCGAAGTGCGGCTGTGGGGAAGTAACTCGCCTAGTCTAAATTTACTGCGCGACGTTAGCGTTTTGCTACCAGAACCCGCGCTTTTAAAACGCTCCGTGAGGGAAAATTTTAAAGCCGTTTTAAAAAGCCGCGGAGTACTGGGAGAATTTGACGAGCGAGCGAGCGAGGCGTTAAATTTGGTCGGGCTTGACGAGAGTTTTTTAAACAAGCGCCACTTTGAGCTAAGCTCCGGGCAGACGCAGCGCGTTAGCTTTGCGTTAAATTTGGCGCTTAGATCGCGTCTTTATCTACTCGACGAGCCAACAAATAGCGTGGACGTGGGCACGTCAAAGCTGTTTGGCAAAGCGGTGCTTTACATGCGGCAAAGATACGGCTGCGGCTTTGTGATCGCTAGTCACGACGATAAATGGCTAAGCGCGGTCGCCGAAGAAAACGTCTTTTTGCACAAGGGGCGCGTGTGCGAATTTGAATACAAAAATATATTCGACGCGCGGGACGGAGTTTTAAAATTTGACGAAAACGCGATCGTAAATTTGCCGTCAAATTTGCGTAGCGCCGCAAAGATCGCCGTAAATCCAAGCAAAATCATGCTAAGCAAAACTCCTGTAGATGGGTGCTTGAGCGGTATTTTGCACTCGGTTTCGCTCTATCTTGGCAAAGAGCTTTTGGTGAAAATCAAAGTCGGCGACTTTTTGATTAAAACGCTGGCGGCGAATTCGCAAAATTTTAGAGTCGGCGAAAATATTTATTTTAAATTTGATGAGGAAGCGTTTTTGGGGCTTGAGTGAGCCCTGAAATTTTGCAAATTTCACTTCAAATTTTAAATTTAAACTCGTTTAACGCCCGTTAAAAGAGCCTAGTTAAAAGTAAATATCAAAATGAAGCGTAAATGCAATATATATGCTGAAATTTCATATTTATTTTATCTCCTAAAATTCGCCGTAAGTAATATGCAATTAAGGCATATTTAAGCGTATATTAATTTTTTTAATTTATTTTTTTTTAAGTATAAGAAATAAGTCAAAAAGTAGTATAGTTTCACAATCGAGAAAAATCTCAAAAAATAGACAAAAATGATAAAGGAAGGCGATGACTAGCAAGGGCGAATTTGCGGCGGGGCGCGGGCTTTACTACTCGCTATTTTCGCGTTTTTTCGTTTTTAGCCAAGAAGCCGATAGATTTAGCGGCGTAAATGCGATGCTGGGCCTTGCCTCTGCGCACGCTCTAAACGAAGAATCGGCCGCCGCGATAATGCGCATACAGGCAAAATTCGACGAGAAAAATTCGCAAAATTTAGCGGATGAATTCGATGAAATTTTCCACGCTCTGCCAAGTCCGCTTAGAAACTCGCTGTCCTACTACGACGAGGGCTACGAGGTCGGACACGCCTGCGCTAAAGTGCGTAAAATTTTAGCTCGCACAGACATTAGGCGCGACGAGGCTAAATTTAAAGAAAACGAAGACAACGTAGGCTTCGTGTTTGCGCTAATGAGCGAATTTATCGCGCGAGAGAGCGAGCTGGAGCTATACGGCGAGCTTGAGGAGCAACTTTTTAAAGAGATCATAAACCCAAATATCGACGAGTTTATAAATGATCTTTTTAACCACGAAAGCAGCGAAGTTTACAAAGACGTCGCGGTACTACTGCAAGGATTTATCGAGTTTGAGCGCGTAGTTTTAAACGCGCCGCGTCCTATAAATCACGGCGAAAACAAAAAGACTTTGGACGGAGTTTCAAGATCTGAGGCCATAAGAAGGCAAAAAAACCGAGTGAGAAAGCTAAAAGCTATGGAGGAAGAAAATGCAAAAAAATAGGCGAGAATTTTTAAAAAAGGCGGGGCTAGTCGGAGCTGTAGCGGCTACGGCCGGAGTAGCGACAGCAGCGGCGTCAAACCTAAAATACGGTAAAAGCAAAAAGACCGAAGTGCTTTATAAAAGAAGCAAAAACTGGGATCTGTACTACGAGCAAGCGAAATAATAAAAATTTAAGAAAGGATAAATATGTCTGAGGCAAATTTACGTCTTATGCCCCACTCAAATGCAGTCGGGCGAAGATCGTTTTTAAAAATGGCCGCGCTAGCAGGCGTAGCTGGCGGCATGAGCGGGCTGGCTGCTAGCGACGTAACTAGAAGCGCCACAAAAGAAGAAATGGCAAATCCGTTTCCAAACTCTAAAATCGTAAAAACCGTTTGTACGGTTTGCTCTGTTGGATGCGGAGTGCGCGCCGAGGTAGAAAACGGCGTTTGGGTACGCCAAGAGGTAGCCCAAGATCACCCGGTAAGCGCTGGCGGCCACTGCTGTAAAGGCAGCGACGTCATCGATATGGTGCGCTCTCACTGCCGCGTAAAATACCCGATGAAAAAAGTAGGCGGCAAATGGAAACGCATCAGCTACAAAGAGGCTCTTGATGAAATCGGCGCCAAACTAAAAGCGTATCGCGAAAAAAATCCAGAGCAAGTAATGTTTCTAGGCTCTGCAAAAGATTGCAACGAACAAAGCTATTATATAAGCAAATTCGTAGCGATGTTCGGGACTAATAACCTAGATCACCAAGCACGTCTTTGACACAGCTCTACAGTCGCCGGTGTGGCGAATACTTGGGGTTACGGAGCTATGACCAATCATCTTGGAGATATCCAAAACGCGAAGTCTATCTTTATAGTGGGTGCAAATCCGGCGGTAAACCACCCGGTTGGCTTTAGGCATTTTCTAAAAGCGAAGGAAAATAACGGCGCAAAGCTGATCGTGGTCGATCCAAGATACACGAGAACTGCGGCTAAGGCTGATTATTTCGCTCAAATTCGCACCGGCACTGATATACCTTTTATGTACGGCATGATGAATATCATATTTCAAAACGGCTGGGAAGATAAGGAATTTATAAACGACCGCGTCTACGGTATGGATCTGATCCGCGAAGAGGCTACTAAATGGACGCCTGAAGTCGTAGCAGATGTTTGCGGGATCAAAAAAGAGACGCTTCTTGAGATAACCGAAGTTTACGCTAAAAATCGCCCGGGATCGGTCGTTTGGGCGATGGGTCTAACTCAACACACCATAGGCAGCTCAAATACCCGTATCGCTCCGATCCTGCAACTAGTGCTAGGAAATATGGGCGTTAGCGGCGGAGGCTGTAATATTCTGCGCGGTCACGACAACGTTCAAGGCGCGACGGATATGGCGAATTTGCCGACCGAGCTACCCGGGTACTATCCAAAAAACGAAGCCAACTGGAAATACTTCGCTAAGATGTGGAAGGTTGATTTTGAATGGCTCCAAAAGAATTTCGTTAAGCCTGAAATGATGTTTAAGCCCGGATTTACGCTATCAAAATGGTGGGCGGGCGTGCTTGACGGTAAAAACGGCAACGAAGCCGTAGATAATGCCGGCGACAGTATAAAAGCCTTAGTGGTAATCGGCAACGGTATCACATCAACCGCGCAACAAGTAAAAGTAAAAGAAGGCCTAGATGCGCTTGAGCTTTTAGTGCTGGTAGATCCTTTCGTAAACGATGCCGGCGTGATAACTGACAAAAAAGACGACGTCTACATACTGCCTGCGGCGACGCAGTTTGAAACCAGCGGTACGGTTGTAGCGACAAACCGTAGCGGCCAGTGGAGAAGTCAAGTCGTAGAGCCTTTGTTTGAGAGTATGCCGGATCACGAAATTTTGTTTGAGCTTGCCAAAAGGCTAGGCTACTATGACGAGCTAACGCGCACGATCAGAGACGCCGAAGGTAAGATCGAGTGGCCTGAAGTCGCTACGCGCGAGATCGCAAATATAATAAAAACTATCGGCATGACGGGTTGGACTCCGGAAAGGCTAAAAAAGCACCAAGAAAACTGGGATAAATTTGACGAAAAAACAAGTCTAGGAAAACCGGGCACCGTAGTCGAAGGCGAATACTACGGTCTGCCGTGGCCGTGCTGGACGGAGGATCATCCGGGCAGCCCGATACTTTACGATATAAACAAGTCCGTTAGGCAAGGCGGTATGGGTTTTAGAAACCGCTTCGGCTTAGAGCATAACGGAGTTAGCCAATTAGCCGCAGACGGTAGCGCGCCCGTAGATTCGTTTGTCAAGGGCGGATATCCGGAGATCAAAAAAGATAACATCGAAAAGGTGCTAGGCATCACGCTAACCGAAGATGAAAAGGCTAAAATAGGCGGCAGCTGGATACATGACGATAGTAATATCATCGCTAAAAAATGCATGGAGAAAAACATCGCTCCGTACGGCAACGCGCGAGCTAGGACGATCGTTTGGACTTTTGCGGATCAAATTCCTCTTCACAGAGAGCCGCTGCATACGCCTAGATTTGATCTAGCGCAGAAGTATCCGAGCTTTGAGGATAAGAAACTTCAAAACCGTGTCGATACAAAATTTAAATCCGTCCAGCTAGCAAAGGACTACTCAAAAGAATTTCCTATTATCCTCACGACGGCTCGCCTCGTAAATTTTAGCGGTGCGGGCATGGAGACGAGAGCTAGTATGTATCTAAGCCGCTTGACGCCTGAGATGTTTGCGGATATCCACCCTGAACTTGCGGCTAAACACGGCATTAAAAACTGGGATTTCATCTGGGTTCATTCGCCTGAAGGTACTAAGGTTAAGGTGCGCGCCAGAGTGGTACCGTCCGTTAAACCCGACACCATCTTTATGCCGTTTCATTATGCGGGTTATATGCAAGGCGTTGATATGACTGGTAATTTCCCGGAAGGCACCAAGCCTTATGCGGTAGGCGAGAGCGCAAATACCGTCACTAACTACGGATATGATATAAACACTCAGATTCCTGAAACCAAAAGCGGTCTATGCCGCATAGAAAAGGCGTAAAATGAGCGAATTTAACGATAACAATAGACTTAAATTTTACTGCGACGACGATAGATGCATCGACTGTAACGGCTGTGCGGTAGCTTGCGACGAGGCTCACGAGCTGCCTCTTGGCATCCGCCGTCGCCGCGTCATTACGCTAAACGAAGGCGTACCAGGTAAGGAAATATCAACCTCGATAGCTTGCATGCACTGCGAGGACGCTCCGTGCTCGCTGGTTTGCCCGGTTGATTGCTTTTATATCAGGAGCGATGGTATCGTGCTACACGACAAAGATATCTGTATCGGCTGCGGATACTGTCTATACGCGTGTCCGTTCGGTGCGCCTCAGTTTCCGCGCGAGGGAGTGTTTGGAGCCAAAGGTTCGATGGATAAGTGTACGATGTGCGCAGGCGGTCCGCTACCGACGAATAGCGAAGCCGAGCGCGAAGAGTACGGACAGGATAGAATTTCCGAAGGAAAGGTGCCGGTTTGTGCGGCGATGTGCTCGACAAAGGCGCTGCTAGTAGGCGAATCAGCGATGATAGAAAAAATCTACGGCGATAGAGTCAAGGCTCGCGGCTACGGCTTTAAAGACCTAAAACAAACTCCGACCTGGAAGCTCGCCTACTACGCGGGCGATAGGCTTAAAATAAAATCTTAAAATTTAGCTCGCTCTCGCCGAGATTGCGGGGGCGAGTAATCTCGTCAAATTTGACGCGGTTTGTCTGCGTCAAATTTGACTCACACTTCTTTAGCTTCATTAAATTTTACGCGATATTTCGTCAAATTTGAATGCTGGTAAATTTAAAATAAAAATGGATAAATTTAAGTAGAAAAAGGGCGGTCTCCCGCCCTAAATTTACGCTCTAATAGGAGACAAATACGGATTTGCCGAGTGCATCGACATTTCGTTTTGCTCTCTAAATTTGATAAACTCCTCTTCGCTTAGACGCCTGATATTTGCTATCGTCATCTTTAGCGGCGTGATGCCTGAGAGCGGATCGGGATCGCCCGCATTGGCTAGCTCGTTACCGTCGGCCTCGCTATAGTGGAAGGTCGTAAATATCGTACCCTCTTTTAGATCCGGATTTACGCGAAGCTTGGCCGCGATCTGGCCGCGTTTGTTTTGCACGAGCGCGTAGCAGCCTTCCTCCAGCTCTCTCTCGCGAGCGATATCGGGACTCACCTCGATGAGCGCGCCTTCTACGCCAGCACCGTATTCAAGAGCAGGACACTCTCTAGTCATCGTGCCGGTATGGTAGTGAAAGACCTTGCGTCCGGTCGTAAATAGGCACGGATATACCTCGTCTGGCACTTCGCTAAGCGCGCCGCTACCGACTGGGTAGCCATCCGGGATATTCATCTTGGCTCTAAATTCGGCCTCAGCCTTTGCGCGCTCCTCTTTATCGTCTACGTAAAGTACCGGCGCGAAGCGGAATTTATCGCCAGGCAGCATGGATTTATGATCTGCGTAAAGCACCGGCGTACCCGGATGGTCCTCGTCCGGGCACGGCCAGCTGATACCGCCTAGCTTGCCTAGTCTATAGTAGCTGATGCCGCCGAAAAATTTAGGCATAAGCTCCCTTAGCTCGTTCCAAATTTGCTCAGGACTCGCAAAATCAAACCCCTCTAGCCCCATGCGGTTTGCGATGTTACAAACGACTTTCCAGTCGGGCTCCACGCCGCTAACGGGCTCGCTAGCTTTGCGAGTGCGTTGGACGCGGCGAGAGGTGTTGATAAAGGTTCCGTCCTTTTCGCCCCAGCCCGCGGCAGGTAGCACCACATCAGCCTTGTGCGCGCTCTCTGTGAAAAACAAATCCTGCACGATAAAGCAGTCTAGATGGTGTACGGCGTGGACGAAGTGCTCGGTCCAAGGATCGCTCATTACGGGGTTTTCGCCGTAGACGTAGAGGACTTTTAGCTCGCCGCTATCCATTTTATCCGGTGCTTGCGTTAGCTTAAAGCCCGGAACCGGATTTAGCTCAAAGTGCCATACTTTGCGCGCTTGCTCCTGCGCGTAAGGGCTGTTTACCGCGCCGGCCGGGATGACGTTAGGCAGCGCGCCCATGTCGCATGCGCCTTGGACGTTGTTTTGACCGCGCAGAGGATTTACGCCAGCACCCTTTTTGCCTAAATTTCCCGTTAAAACGGCTAAATTTGATAGCGAAAAGACGTTTGACGTGCCGTCGCTAAACTGCGTGATACCCATCGTGTAGCAAATCGCCGCCGCGCCTGCTTTAGCATACATTCTAGCTGCCTCTATGATGAGCTCTTTTTTTATACCCGTTTCTCGCTCGAAACGCTCGGGCGTAAAGTCCTTAACCGCTTCTTTTAGATATTCAAATCCCTCGGAGTACTTCTCGATAAATTCGCTATCTTGCAAATTTTCGGCAATTATGACGTGCATCATCGTATTTAGCGTTTTGATATTCGCTCCGATCGGAATTTGCAAGAAAATATCGGCTTTTTTGGCCATATCGGTGCGTTTTGGATCTACGACGATCATCTTCGCGCCTCGCTGAAGGCCGCGCTGCATCTGCATAGCGATGATCGGGTGGCACTCGCTCGTGTTGGTACCGATGAGTAAAAATACGTCCGTGTCGGTCGCAAATTCGACCAAATCGTTCGTCATCGTTCCGTTTCCTAGCGTGCTGGCAAGACCTGCCACTGTAGGAGCGTGTCAAAGACGGGCGCAGTGATCGACGTTGTTGCTACCCTGGGCGCGGAAAAATTTCTGGAAAACATAGTTGTCTTCGTTATTTGAGCGCGCAGAGCTAAAGCCCATGATCGAGCTTGGGCCGTATTTTGCGACGGTGGATTTAAATTTATCCGCGAGGAAATCATAAACCTCCTCAAAACTCACTTCTTCAAGCTCTCCGCGCTTGTCGTAGACGCCGTTTAGCTTTCTCATCATCGGTCGGCTTAAGCGTTTAGGAGAGTTTACGAACTCCCATCCGAACATTCCTTTTAAGCAAAGCTCGCCGTCGTTTACGTGGTGGTCTTTGCTAGGTTTGGCATCTACGATTCTACCGTTTCGCACGATAAGATCGATGCCGCAGCCCGTACCGCAATATGGACAGGTGGTCTTTACGATCTCTTCCATTTTTGATCCTTTCTGGTATTACTGAAAATTATGAGATTATTATACAACTGCAAATGTAAATTTAGTTTTAAAATTAGTATATTTTTTTAAGAATTATTTAAGTAATATGCAAATTTAGCATATTACTCTTTTGGCTAAATTTGTCTTTAAAATCGTATTTTGAAAGCAAAATCACATATTGGTCATTTTGATAAAATTTGTCCTACCGGTACCCACTCTATAACAATCTATTAAAGATTTCTTGCTGCCGATAACTTGCTTATATCTCCATCCCATCCCTACTATACATCTTACCTTTTATCTCATTTTGTTCGTCATCTAGCAGCTTATTAAAATTCGGTATTAGATTGCTTATTTTTGAGATAAAACCAATAACCTTCGTTTTAAAGTTTTCTAATACAGTTAACTTATCCTGTAAATTTTCTATCGTTTCGTCTTTAACTTTTGCTTCTTCTTTCGGCTCCGATATTTTTCGGCATTATGTAGTATCCGCACAAATTCATTTTTTATTAAATCTAAATAATGTTCGCAAATTTTAGTGTTTTTATGTAATTTTCCATAAAATCCCAATCTGGCTCAAAATCGGTTTCGTCTATTTTTATGGCTGGCAACAAAATGTTTGTTTTTAGGAGCCTATCGCCTATCCAACTTCTACCGTATGAAAATTTATTTCTTTCTAAGTCTAATATAGTGGTTAAAAACAATCCATTATATTTATTTAGGCGTTCACTGTATCCACAGGAAGTCTTTCCACTCATTCCGATAAAATCATATCCTTGATACAGCGAGTAGCCTGCGCTTCCTTGCTCAAGTTGTATGAATAAATACAATTGCCCATTGAAATGTATTCTTTATTGTCATTAAGCGACCACATAAATTCGTATCCGTTTGATTCTTTTTTTGCAGCTATATACGCAACGTCTCGCCCCCCCCTCTATTAAATTATTAGTATTATTTCCTTTTGTTGATTCAATTTTAAATAAAGCTCCCAATTCAAAATACTTCCAATTAGAAATATTTAAATTTTTATTTATTTTTTGTATCTTAGGTGCAGTATTGCTCAGATTTGCTTTTCCTAATTTTACGACAAAAGACGCATATTCTCTTACGGCTTTTTCAAAATTCTTTATTGATATACTAGAATAGTTTGTTTTCATATATGCTTCAGCCAACCATTCGTCATTTGCATTTATTGTTTTTAAAACAGGGATTCCGTCTTTTTCAATTTTGTTACGATAAAGATTAAACCATTCTTTCTCCGTTTCAGCCCACGAGCCCTCAGCCTTCTCTACTCTACCTAATTTTTTTCTTTTTTGAAAAACATCATCTTTATAATATCCAAAAAATGTTTTATGGGTGCAAGAATACCTAACACCCAATTCAAAAACTATACAACACGCTACTGAAGAAGAGCTGGGATGAAAGACATCCGAAAGCAAAGAAAATACTGCTAAAAGAGTGTGTTCTTTCAGCATTTTTTCTTTATAATTTTTGGCTCTCTTTAACTTAAGCTCACGCAAAGGAGCATTAAGTTACGATGAGTTCGATGAAAAACAAATATACAATCCGTTCCCGAATTTCAGAGAAGAAATTTAGAGAAATTCTAAAGTACTTCGCAGAAGATATAGAAGCATCAAAGATATCGAATTTAACTAAAATTTCAGAAGTAACCCTATGTAAAATCTTTAGAGAAATAAGAATTCTTATGTCTAAAGAGCGTGAGAAGATATCTAAGTTTTCAGGCGAAATAGAGATTGACGAAAGCTACTTTGGAGCTAAGAGAGTAAGGAGTCTTGTGCTTGCGCTCTCTTTGAGAAAAGAGGCAGAAGCGCGGCAAATAAAACACTGGTGTTCGAAATGTTAAAGCGTGACGGTAAGGTCTATACCCAAATAGTTAAAAACTGTTCTGCTAATGAAATAATATCGATATTATCGGAGTTTAGCGATCTAGACGAGAGCGTTATTTACTCTGATTGTTGAAAGGCTTATGATGGCTTGGTTGATTACGGAGCCAAAGCGCATTATAGAGTGAAGCACTCTAAAAATGAATTAGCAAATAGTAAAAATCATATCAACGGTATAGAAAACTTTTTGGGATATGCCAAGCATAGATTATCTAAATTTAAAGGCATTAAGAAAGAGAATTTCTTGCTTCGTCTTAAAGAGTGCGAATTTAGATATAATACTAAAACTACACAGGAAAACTTATATCAAAAACTATTAAAATTGATAAGAGAGAATCTGCTTAAGTTTAATTGGGCCTTTAATTTTTTAGCTCTTGCTTGTCGTTAAACTCTTTTTCGTCTAGGTGTATTTGCTTTAGATTTTTATGTCTTGCCTTACTGCCGATCTCACCCCTTAGAGCAATGCCTTCAAATGCCGCTCCGCCCATTTCTTGCATACTTCTGTCAAATTTTAACGTCTCGCCTTTGCCGTTAAACCTAAGATTTTTATGGTTTTCAAATTGGTAGTTCGTAAAAATAAGCTGATAATGCTTGGTCTTTTCGTCGTTATGTTCGCTAATCAATAAACACTTTCGCCATATTTTGCACAGTACGATCTTGCAAATTTAAGAACTCTGTCAAGCGAAACTTGAGCATTAACAAAATTAACTTCGGTTTGATTTAGTCCTTCTTTGGGGTCTTTGGACGCTCGGTGCCGAAACTTATGATCACTTAGGAAAACCCAACCATATTGTTTCGCCAATGGTTCTTTACCGCCTTGCCGTTTTTATAGATTTTAGTTTGAGCTTCGTAGTCGGCTTTCATCTTTTCGTGATATTCTCTCAAAAGTGCTTTTATATATTTCTTATCGTTAAATTCTTTATCTCCGCTAATTATCTCTCGCATATTGCCGTTATCGTTATATTCGCTAAGCACTATGTATCTATTATTTCGGCTGTTACCTCTAAGATATCCGATTTTAGAGGCATGCTTAGCCTCTCTAACATTGTGCTCATATCTTGTTGCAGTCTTCTTTAAGGTTAAAAACTCGCTTCTTACACAAAGGACCATGTTGTGTCCGCCTATTTGAAGGGCATTACTCATTTTTGATCCTTTTCTTTATTATCTACTATAGAAATTAAGAGCATGTTTTAACCCTTTTTTGAAAAATATAAGCTGCAATATCGGTTATCGCAAACGCCATGCGAGAATTCTTTGCATCTCTCATTTTGATATAACGTGGAATATCTCTGCTCTGCGATATACGAAGATCAAGAGTAGATACACCGATGTCAAGAACCCCTGCGGTTTGCTTTCTGTCTAAAACCACTTTTCCTTTATATTGGCTAGATATGTGCTCAAGAAGCGTTTTGTACCCTACGTCGTTATATAGTTTAAGCATATTATTTTTCTCCTTCTGCTTAGTTCTTACATAACTAATTACAGCAACTTTTCGTTTACTTTTGCATTTTTGAATGATTTTTAAGTAATTTTCGAAAAATTTTTAATACCCTATGGTTCCTTAGGGTATTTTAGAGTAATTGAGAGTAAAAAATTATTTTCGTATTTTTAAAAACAAAAATAAAGTATCTTAGATTAACTTAGAAAGCTTGGTAAGAAATTTGAATATTAAAAAATTTCGGGAACAAATAAGGAACCAATTTAATAAACCAATAAAGCTTAAAGCTCTTGAAATATCGGTAAAATCGGGGCTTAAAATGGATTTTTGGGTATATATGGCTCCGGATGCTGGGTTCGAACCAGCGACCAAGTGATTAACAGTCACCTACTCTACCGCTGAGCTAATCCGGAACACTTGAAAAGAGCTCGTATTATAGACGAAAAGATATGTTTTGTCAATAAATTTTAGCTTAATTTATAAAAAATCGCACAGAGCCCAATAAATTTTTATAAAAGGCTAAAGCTAGCCTTTTATAAATCCACTTGCAATAACCTTATCGCCATCATACATCACACAAAGCTGACCTTGCGCCACACCAAGTGCATTTTGATTTAGCATTAGTTTTGCTGTTTTATTCTCTTTATCAACCTCAACAAAAGCATCAAGTTTAGGGCTTCTATATCTTATCTTGGTTTCGCACTCAAATTTATCTTTATCTATAAACAAATTTACGTTTTCAAGCTCGACTACCTTTTGAGCCAAGTCATCTTTTGTTCCTACGACGATCTCATTTTTATCGGCATTTATCTTTATAACAAAGTGTGGCTCATGGGCGCCAAAAACCTCAAAACCACGGCGCTTACCGATAGTATAGTGCATGTAGCCTTGATGGCGACCTATTATTTTGCCGTCTTTATCAACTACGTTTCCTGGTAAATTTGTATTGTAATGCTTATTTAAAACTTCGATATAAGTATCTTCCACAAAGCAAATTTCACTACTTTCTGCCTGCGTAGCAAATTCTTCAAGCACTTTTACACTTCTTGCAAGCTCTTTTATATCTTTTTTAAATTTATCCCCAAGCGGGAAAATAACATCTTTTAATATCTCTTTTGGCACTTGGGCTAAAAAGTAGCTTTGATCCTTGCTAGGATCTTTTGCACATGTGATAAATCCATCAATAACTTGCACATAATGCCCAGTAGCAAGCTTCTCACAGCCATTTGCCTTTGCAAAATCAAGCAACGCACCAAGCTTTATAAATTTATTGCACAAAGCACAAGGATTTGGCGTCTTGCCCTCTTTATAGAGCTTCACAAAAGGATCATAGACAAACTCGTTAAATTTATCCTGCAGATCCAAAATATGTACCTTTATGCCAAGATACTCGCCTACTTTTTTCACTTTTCTAATATTTTCTTCGTGATATCCTGGCTTTTGATGCAGCATCATATAGCAACCTTGCACTTCATGACCAGCTTCTTGCAGAAATTTAGCCGTCATAGTGCTATCTACACCACCGCTCATTGCGACCATTATTTTCATATTTTTTACCTCTTTGAAATTTAAAAGGGGATATTTTATATCTTATTTTTAAATAGCCAAAATTTCATTCACAATAAGCTCTAAATCATCGGTGATTTTGTATAAATTTATATCTTCTTTTTTTATTGTTTTTTGGCTAACTAGCATATTTTTTATAAATTCATCAAGCCCTTGCCAAAACTCACTTCCAAAAAGAAAAATTTTTACTTTTTTGCTACCAACTTGAGCAAGTACTAAAATTTCAAAAAGTTCATCAAGAGTGCCAAAGCCGCCCGGAAAGACGACAAATGCGACTGAACGATCGGTGAGTGCAAATTTTCTTGGGCTTAAATTTGAAAAGAGATATTTTGCCGTGACGTAAGGGTTTGTATTTTGTTCAAACGGAAGTCTCACATTTAGGGCTATACTTGGCGATTTTGCACTATCAAACGCGCCCTTGTTTGCGGCTCTCATTATGCCGTCCCCGCCTCCGGTTAAGATGGCATATCCTAGCTCGTTTAGCTTATAAGCTAGCTCATAAGCCTTTTTGCAGTAGAAATTTTCTTCATCAAATCTAGCCGAGCCAAAGAAGGTAACATTTTTATTTTTATATTTTAAGACGTTTGGAAAATTTAAAAGATCGCTAACTAATTCATTATTCATTATTTTAACTGTTGGAGCCTCTCGCGTTTTGAGCCTATCTGAGTGATCTGGATGCCAAAGTTTCCATCGATTATGACAACTTCGCCAAGGGCTATTACCTTATCGCCGATCAAAATTTCAAGCGGATCATTTGCTAATTGATTTAACTCGATAACTGAGCCAATATCCATGGTAAGCACATCTTTTAAAAGCATTCTTTTTGAGCCGATACGAACACGAATAGGCAGCCTAACGTCCATTATAAGCCCGATATTTCTCATCTCTTCAGCGCTAAAATCGCCCTTAGCTACGTGAGGGGTGCTTGCTGGTGCAGCTGGGGCTTCAGTCTTTGTTGGCTCAAAAAATTTCATCAGCGAATGATCGCAAGCAAAACCGATATGCTCACTTAGATCTTCGATTTTGACATTAAATAAAGATAGCTTTTCATAAACACTAAAATCAAGCGAAGAATTTTCATCTAAAAAATTTACATTTATTACTTCAAAATTTATCTTTGGCATGCCCTTTTGAGCGCCCAAAGATGTACTAAAAGCACTAAAAAGGTTTGAAAATATCTCTTTTGCAGCGTCAAGCTCATCACTGCCTAAATTTTCATTCTTTGAAATTTCCTCTTCGCCCATCATCCATTCGCTAATGGCACTTATTAAAACCGGAGTGCATACTATCTCTGTTTTAGCATTGATGTCGCCGCTTAAAGAGACATTAGCCATCACTACCGGCGGCTTTATGCCATTTTGCGTTGGTGCGTCAAATTCATTTCTTTCACCAACCTCAGGAGCTCTGCCCGTAAGTCCTTCGATAGTAGCTTTTAATTCATTAGAAAATATATTAAAAAAATCATTCATCATCTTCGTCGTCCTCTTCTTCTTCCATTTTGCGCTCATTAGCTTCATACGCCATTAGCTTTGCTTTTCGCTCCTCTTCGTATTTTTCTAAGATATTTTTGATCTCATCTTTATCAGAGCGTATTAACTGTTCAATCCTTATAGATTTTCTAAATCTATGAAGTCCGACTTCAGCTAAGAAAACTTCTTTTTTATCGATACAAACGATCGCCTTATCATCAGCTCCTCTATCAAGCCTTAAAATATCGCCTTCTTTTAAATTTAAAAACTCATTTACGCTGATGATCGATTTGCCAAGTATGGCTTCATATAAAATTTCTGCTCGTCCGATAAGTGTTTTTAGCTCTTTGTTTCTACTTTTTTTTGCACTTGTTTCACCAAGCATAATGTCCCTGTTTGCAAGGCGTGATAGTATCGGTTCTAGGTAGATGACTGGATAGCATAAATTTATCATACCGCTTGAGCCACCAACTATGATCTCCATAACAACCATAATAACAATCTCATTTTGAGAGACGATTTGTACGACATTTGGACTGCTCTCTTTGGCTTCCACATTTGGGTACATATCAGTTATCATCGACCAGCTCTCTTTAAGACGCTGCATGATCATTCTAAGCACCGCATCAAGCAAATTTACTTCAATGTCGGTTAGTTCCCTATTTGCCTCAAAATTTTCACCAGTTCCGCCAAGCAAACGATCTATCATCGGAAAAGCAATGCTTGGATTTATCTCCAAAACACAGTTTCCATCAAGCGGCTTTATAGAAAAGACGTTGAAACTAGTTGGACTTGGCAAACTCATCAAAAATTCGCCATAAGTCATTTGATCAACACTGTGAAGTCTGATCTCGACGATACTTCTCATAACACTAGAAATTTGACTAGCCAAATTTCTGGCAAGCTTATCATGGATGCCTTTTATCGCACGGAGTTGCTCTTTACTAACGCGGTTTGGACGTTTAAAATCATAAATAATAATCTGTTTTTGTTCGCCTTGCGATCTCTCTTCAACCTCGATATTACTCGTATCGCCGTCTTCATCAACAACTTCAAGTAGCGCGTCTATCTCTTCTTGACTTAAAATATCAGCCATTAAACCCCCAAGCTACGCCTGATACGATCAAGCAAACGTTTATGAATTTGTGAAATTCTACTCTCGCTGATATTCATGATCTGGCTTATCTCTTTTAAATTTAGCTCTTCATAATAATAAAGCTGAACCAACATCTGATCTCTTTCGTCAAAATCTTTTAAAGCTTCTTCTATTTTTAAAATGAGATCCTCTCTCTCAATGCTTTTCTCGACGTCATTTTGACCAATTAGCTCCATTTGCTCGTCTATTGGCAAAATAGTGATAATACCGCTAACGCCTCTTGCCTCTCTTATCTTTTCGATATCTTCATTAAGCTTTTCGGCCAAATACTCATCGCTTGGCTCTTCTTCAAATTCATTAAAGTAGTTATCTATCTCACTATTTATGCTCTTTACTAGCTTTCTATCGCTTCTACTGACAACATCAAGTGTCCTTAGATAATCAAGCATAGAGCCATAAATTCTCTTTTTGCCATAACCCCAAAAAGAGTCATTTTGCTCCTTGTCATACTTCCTGCTAAGTTTTATCATCTCTTCAACACCAATGCTTATTAGGTCATTTGTATCTATACTTGATGGCAACCTCTCTTTAAGTCTAAACGCCATTGCACGCAGTGCTGGCATGTATTTTAAGACGATCTCGTCTTGTTCTTTTTTTATCGTGTTTTTATAAGCGTTAAGCTGCTTTTGCTTTAACTCGTGCATTTCGTTTACCAGAATCAAAATTTTCAGCAGTCATTTTTACCATTATATTTTCCATGCGCTTTTCTCTAGTATTTAGCTCAGAGATGAGATAGTCTGCGATCTCTTCGTGTTTTTGTTTATCAAAAATTTTAGTTAAAGCCCTTTTTACATCGATGTAGTTCATGATAACAATGTGAATTATAAGATAAAAAAACAAAGTAATAACTAGTGTATAAACAAGCATTTCGATAGGCTCACTCACCTTTAACAAGGTAAAAACTATACCTACAAAAAAACCACAAACCGTAAAAAATGCTATAAAATTTTCTGCACGCAAAGCTCAATCTCCATTAAAATTGTTCTATCAAACGCTTAAAGAAGCCCCCAAAGCTCCTGCTTTGCTCATCGTTAAGCACTTTTCGTTCCAACCTATAAAGTAAATTCGAAGCTATTTGTTTTATCTGAGCGCTAGGCTCAGCATAAGCAGCATCGTCTGTAAAAAGCGTTCGTTGTTTTATGCTTCTTGAAACATTCTTATCAGAAGCCACAAATCCTATAAGCTCTAAATTTAAGCTAGGTCCGATATTTGCATTAGCAACACGTTTGATATTTTCATAAATTCTAGTCGCTTCTGCCTCATTTTTTACCATATTTAAAAGCAAAAGCTCACTATTTTTAAACCTTGAGACGATCTTTATGACAGCGTATGCATCAGTTATCGCCGCAGGATCAGGCACAGTCACCACCACGACCTCATCAGCCGCTTCTAAAAATAGCTGCGTGCTACCACCTATACCAGCTCCGGTATCAATGATCAAAAAATCAAGCTCATCAAGCTCGCTCGCCTCATCCAAAAACCTCTCAAATAAAAATTGATTGTTAAATTTTAAAATTTCATCACCGCTTTCGCCAGGAATGAGAATCAAATTTTTATTTATAGGTATCAAGATATCTTTTAGGCTGCACTCACCTTTTAGCACGTGAAGCAGGTTTTTACCCATTTTTACATTTAGTATGACGTCAAGGTTTGCAAGGCCAATATCAGCATCAAATAGTCCTACTTTGTAGCCATTTTTTGATAAAACATTTGCTAAATTTGCGCTTATCGTACTCTTACCAACACCGCCCTTACCGCTAGTTATCGCAACAAAATGTGTATTTTTGCTCTTGCTTTGAGACTGGACTAAACTTTGTAATTTTTGCGCTTGATTATTCATCGCTAGCCTTTTGCTTTGTAAAGCCGTCAAACACACACTCTACTAAAAATTCGCTCTTTGCCTCCACAAGATCATCAGGCACCTCTTGGCCTACGCTAAAGTAGCTAACCGGCGTGTTTGTCTCATATATCAGCGAAAAGACGTTGCCAAAAATTTTTGTCTCATCAAATTTGGTGATTATCAGCGTGTCAATATCCAAAAATGAAAACCCATTATAAATTTCTATTAGATCTTCGACCTTTGAGCCAGCCGAAAGGACCAAATTTACATCAATCTTTGCGCCGCTATGCTTTAAAAATTTATCAAGCCTTTCAAGCTTTTCTTTATCATACTGAGAATTTCCAGTCGTATCAATAAGTATCACATCACAATAATTAAGCTGCTTTATAGCATTTTGAAAGTCATCTATCTCGATAACATCGAGAATAGGCAGCTTCATCATTTTAGCGTATTGAAATAGCTGCTCAACCGCTCCAATACGGTACGTATCAAGCGTGATGATACCTGTTTTATAGCGCTTTTCATTGCCGTAAGCAAAACGAGCAGCTAGCTTTGCAAGAGTCGTCGTCTTGCCAACTCCAGTTGGGCCAACTAGCATCATTATGCGCTGTTTTTTATCGTTTAGCTCTTTTCTGCATGGCAGCATATTTCGCAAAAGCGAGTAAAAGTACCTTTTTACCGCGGTTGGGTTGCTTTTCATCGAAATAGGCAAATTTTCAAGCGTCGTTTGCATGATCGCCTCTAGATGCTCCTCTTTCATGCCACTTTGTTTTGCGAGCTTGTAGATGCTAGCAAACTCAGGTGGGATCGAGAGATTGTTGCGATTTGGGGCTTTTTCATCCCAGATCATGTCAGTTATGAGCCCTATTTTTTCGCTTAACACGCTTACTTGCTTTGCCACATCGTCTATTTTTTTATTCATGCCGCTTGGTATGCTTGACTCTTTATCTTTGACATCATCGATATTTACATTTGCGATCGTACTTATCTCTTTTGCAGCAGCTGAGATATTTAAAAGCACGCTCTCGTTTGGATCGTAAGGCTCTGGCGATGCTGTCTTTGCCTCAAATTTAGCCGGCTCTTCTTTTATCTCAAATTTTGGCTTTGGCGGCTCGTAGTTTTTACTAAATTTAGAGTAGGCATTTTCGTAATTTATGGCTTTTGCATTTGGTTTTGGGTGTTGCTTCACGTCGTCTTCTTCGACACTTACTAAAATTTCATAAACCGGCTTTTTATTTATCGTTTTGGCTTGAATCTGTTTTGTAGTAACTAGTATGGCCTTTTCGCCGCACGTTTCTTGAGCCTTTTTCAAAGCCTCAATAGTGCTCTCACCTGTAAAAGTATGAAATTTTGTAGCCATTTATATCCTTTAACCTCTCATAAGCCCTAGTGGCACGATCACGCTAAGCCTCTTATCGGCTCCTGAATGCGGGACGATAAGATGCGGCGTTTTATAGACTTTTTTACTAAAATACAAAATATCCAGATCAAGCGTGCGCGGTGCATTTTTAAATGTCCTCACGCGCTTAAATTTACTCTCATAGTGCCTTAAAATTTTTAGTAAATTTCTAGGTCCCAGAGATGTTTGTAAATTTATAACAGCGTTACTAAAATCAGCCTGTGCCTCGTAGCCAAACGCCGCATTTATAAGGATCGGCGAGACTTCCACCACGTGAAATCTGCTATCACTTGTAATCGCTCTTATAAATCTATCAAACCTCTTTGCGCTATCGCCGATGTTGCCACCCATGCCAACTAGCGCCTCATACTTAAACTCTTCTCTTTTTTCAAAAAAACTAGGGCAAAAACGGCTTTTTACGATCTTTCTTGCTCCAGCTAGCCTCATAAAATTTCGCACCCACCTTCTCTTGCGACCACCACGTCTTCTATGCGCACGCCAAATTCATTTTCTAGATAAATTCCAGGCTCTATACTAAAAACCATGCCCTCTTTTATGAGCGTTTCGCTCCTTGCTGAGATGACTGGAAGCTCGTGTATATCGACTCCCACGCCATGTCCTGTCGAGTGAAAAAAGGCCTTTTCATATCCAGCCTTTGCTATGACACTTCTTGCCGCAAGATCTATCTCGCATGCCCTCACGCCAGCTCTTGCGACCTTTATCGCAGCAGCCTGAGCCTCTTTTACGATCTCGTAAATTTCTTGCATCTTGGCGTTTTTAAATTTTTGCTCCTTTGAGAAGTTAAAATTTTCATCAAAGCAAGCAGTTCTGGTGCGATCAGAACAGTAGCGACTAAATTTCACTCCAGCATCAAGCAGCAGCAAATCGCCTCTTTTTAAAATTTTATCTCCAGGCAGTGCATGCGCCTTGGCGGCATTTTCATTTATCGCCACGATCGGATCAAAGCTAAGACCTAGCTCGTTTTTTTGCCTAAATATGAGTGAAGCGTTAAAATGAAGCTCCTTTTCGCTCATTCCCTCGCCATTTTCACGCACAAATTTAGCAAATTCATCAAAGCATTTCGCTCCAAATTCGCTAGCTTTTTTTAAAATTTTTATCTCATCCTCACTCTTGCAAATTCTCTTTAGTCTAGAGAAATTTGACTTTGGCTTGAAATTTATCTTAAAGCCCTTGCTAAGCGCGTTAAACTCGCTTAGACTTAGCTCATCAGGGTTAAAAACGAGGCTGCTTAGCTTCATCTTTCTTAAAAATGCCCGCACCTCGCTTATTAAATTTCTCTGCGCTAAAAGAACAACTACGCCTGCATTTACGCAGCTTTTTGCCTCGAAATAATACCTCGCGTCCGTAAAAAAATATTTCACGCTATCAACGCATAGCAAAAACTCATTATCGCAACTATAACCGCACTCGTAAAATACGGCGTTTTCGTCCTTTAAGATGAAATTCATTGTGCTTTTTGATTTGCTCTTACTGCTTTGATTTGTTCAAAAATTTGAAGCATGCCTATCATCGCCAAATGATAGCCAACTGGTCCAAAGCCCACGATCTGGCCTGCTGCAACTGGTGCGATGAGGCTTTTGTGGCGGAATTCTTCTCTTCTGTAAACATTGCTGATATGCACCTCGATAACCGGCAGCGCAACCGCACTTAGCGCGTCACGGATAGCAATAGATGTGTGAGTGTAAGCAGCTGGGTTTATGATGATGCCGTCAGCATCGCCCAAACACTCTTGGATCTTATCGACTAGCTCGCCCTCAAGGTTGCTTTGAAAAAACTCGATCTCGACATCATTTTGATCGGCAACGATCTTCATTTGAGAGTGGATATCCTCCATCTTCATAACGCCGTAGATTCCTGGCTCTCTAGCGCCAAGCATGTTGATATTTGGGCCTTGGATAACCATTATTTTTAGCTTCTTATCCATGTCACTCCTTTTTGATTAAATAGCCTAAATTATACATTTTCGTTCCTAAATTTTCGCTACAATAACAAAAATTTAAGGCCAAAAATGGAAATTCTAAAAGCAAAAAAGATCATCACTGGCGGAGAAAATCCAAAAATTTTAAGAAATTCTTGTGTTGTCATCGATGACGATAAAATTTTAGAAATTTTAAGCGAAAAAGCAGCAATTGAGAAATTTAAAGAGGCTAAAATTTGCGACTTTGGTGACAGCGTGATCACCCCGGCCTTCGTAAATACTCACATTCATTTAGAGTTTAGCTCAAACATCAGCACCCTAAAATACGGCGACTTCATAAAATGGCTTGGCTCTATCATCGATAAAGGTGGTGATCTAGCCAAAATAGACGCTAAAAAAGCGATGAGCGAAGCTATAAATTCACTGCTTAAAAGTGGAGTTTGCACCATTGGCGAGATATCTAGCTTTGGCTCTGAGCTTGAGATTTTAGCCGCTAGCCCTCTAAAAGTCGTGCTTTTTAGTGAAATTTTAGGCTCAAGCGAGCAGATGACTCACCAAAATTTGCAAAATTTCTTAACCAAATTTGAAAAGACAAAGAGCTATAAAAGTAAAAATTTCACCCCAGCCATCTCGCTTCACTCGCCCTACTCTGTACACCCAAGACTCGCCAAAGCCGCACTTGAGATCGCTAAAAAAGATGACCTGCTTGTAAGCACGCACTTTTTAGAGAGCAAGGCTGAAAAGCAGTGGCTAGAACGTGGCAGCGGTGGCTTTAAAAAACATCTTTTAAGATTTAGCCCAGATCCAAGGCCGATGTATAACGCGGAGGGCTATTTTGTGATGTTTCGTGAGATAAATACGCTATTTACGCACTGCGTTTATGTGAGTGATTTTGCTAAATTTAAGCCTCATCACAGCGTGACACACTGCGCCGTTTCAAACAGGCTACTTGGCAAAAAGGCGCTAAATTTAAAAGAAATTTTTAAAAACAATGTGAGCCTAAACATTGGCACAGACGGTCTTAGCTCAAACATCAGCCTAAATTTTTGGCATGAACTAAGAGCCGCCCTATTTACCCACGCGAGCCTTGATCTAAACGAGCTTGCCACCAGGCTTTTTGTCGCTGCAACGCATGGGGGCGCAAAGGCGCTTAGGACAAATAACGGCGAGATAAAGGCAGGACGCGCAGCAGATATCGCAATCTATAACGACCTAAAGTGCGATGATAGCGAGCTAATACTTCAGCTCATACTTCATACAAACGAGGCTAAAAAACTATATATCGGAGGTAAAATTTGCAAATTTTAAGGCTTATTTTTAGAGGAATTTTGGGAATTTTTAAATTTATAAATAGCTACTTTAAGGCACTTATATTTTTACTCATCTTATTTTTTATTTTCGCGCCAGATGGCAAGATGAAAGAGCCAAATTTAGCCCGTATTGACATCACCGGCACGATAATGGACACAAGCGAAATTTTAGAAGCGCTAGAAAAAGCAAGGCTGGATAGCAACATTAAAGGCGTGCTGCTCTACATCGACAGCCCAGGCGGAGCGCTAAGTCCCAGTGTGGAGCTTGCTATGGCGGTCAAGCGGCTAAAAGAGAACAAAAAAGTGCTCGCATACGCAGCTGGAAACATGGCAAGTGGTAGCTACTACGCTGGCGTAAATGCCGATACTATTGTCGCAAATCCAGGTGCTTTCATCGGCTCGATCGGCGTCATCATGCAAGGGGCAAATATTGAAAATTTAGCCAAAAATTTAGGCGTGAGCGAGCAGGTGGTAAAGGCTGGCGAGTTTAAAGAGGCTGGCACCTTTATGAGGAGCTGGAGCAAGCAGGAGCGTGAGAGCCTACAAGAGCTCGTAAATGATGCCTACATGCTCTTTGTGAGCGATGTGGCGGAGGCTAGAAATTTAGACATCAAGAAAAAAGACGAGTGGGCAAACGCAAGGGTTTTTTTAGCTCACAATGCCCTTAAAATGGGTCTAATTGATAGCCTTGGTAGCTACTTTGACGCTCAAAATGAGCTAGCTAAAATAAGCCTCGTAGATGAGCCCGTCTGGCAAGAAAAACCAGCTATTGAAAAAATAATGGATAAATTTACAAAGCAAGGCATAAACTCGCTTTTTAGTGCATTTCTTGAGACAAAGCTCAAATAATCAAAGCAATACATGGCTAATCAAAGCAAAAGATCAAGGCGGGGATAAACTGCATATCATAGTATAAATTTAGCTCATGCTTTGCAAAAATTTTTTGGCTATATTTTTTAGCTTAAACTCGTAAAGTAGATTTTGGATTTTGTCCGTTGATTTTATATCCAAACCAAGATCATTTGCTAAAATTTTGTAATAAATTTTCGGGCTATCTTTTAGATTAATTGGCGCTGATTTTGAGCTTTTTGAGAGCTTTTTATCATCTTTTAAAAGTAGCTTATGATGAATAAAATTAGCATTAAAAAATCCAAAATTTAGCCTTTTTGCAAGGTATCTTTGAGCTAGCGTGCAAGGTAGCAGGTCTTCCCCTCTAATAACCAAATTTACGCCCATATCTTCATCATCTATCACACTTGCAAAGTTGTAAGCCGGAGTAAAATCTTTTTTGTAAATCACAAAATCGCCCATTTGCTCTGCCACAAGCTTACCAAGAGAATCACCCTCATCCACGCTTAGTCTAATGGCGGTCTTGTCTTTTATAAATTTTAGATTTTTATTTTTACAAATTTTAGTGTAAATGCCGTTTTTATAGGCATTCTTTGTGGTCCTTGAACACTTGCAGATATAAATTTCATCTAGTTTTTCAAGTACATCTTCGTATCTTTTAGCTCTTATTTTGAAGCTAAAATTACGCTCAAAGTCACTTACGCTAATTGGACCTTTATCGTATTCAAGCCCTAAAAACTCTAAAACATCAAAGATATTTTGGACAAATTCTTGCCGGTATCTACCAAGGTCATAGTCATCGATGCGTAAGTGCAAAATACCATTTACCGAACGTGTCAAAAGATAAGTTAGGATGAAGTTATAAGCATTGCCAGCATGCAAAAAACCACTAGGAGTAGGAGCTATGCGGGATGTTATGCCACCATTTGGTGGCAAATAGTCATTAATCCCTTGGTCTAGCCTCATTTACCCTTAAAGTACGTCCGCCTAGTTCTTTTTCATTTAGTGCGTCTATGGCTTTTTGTCCCTCGTTTGCATCGTCCATTTCAACAAAGCCAAAGCCTTTTGAACGGTCAGTTTCTCTATCTTTTACTATTTTTGCTCGCCTTACTTCACCAAATTGTGCAAAGGCTTCCTTTAATTCTGCCTCTGTCGTTCTATACGACAAATTTCCTACATAAATATTCACAGGAGTGTTCCTTAAAAAAATTACCGATTTATTCGGTTAGTGTGATAATAGCTAATTTTCGTCAAAAAGATGTAAAAAATCAAAAATTTATTATATTTTTTTGAAAAATATTCTTAAAAGCTACAAGCTCGTATATATAGAACTTTTATAACTATCACTAAACAAAATCTAATCTTAAGTTTAAAAAGAATAATTAAATAAAAAACTATTTTATCTTTATAAGCTATTTATAAAGTAAATCATTCTTTACTTGAAGATAGGCTTCATCGCCAAGTAAATTTTTAACTATAAAAAGTGCAAATTCCATTGAAAAAGCAGGACCTTTTGCTGTAATAATATTTTGATCCCTCAATACACTCTTGCCGTTATCATAACCCCTTTTGTCACTTCTTACATTTTCTTCAAATCCTGGATAACAAACAAAATGATCTTTTAGTACACCAGCGCTCTCAAGCACCATAGGAGCAGCACAAATGGCACAAATAAGCTTATTGCTTTTATCAAAATTTTGCAAAATTGCTTTGAGCCTTGTATCGTTTGCTAGATTGCTAGCTCCTGGAAGTCCACCAGGAAGGACGATCGCATCATAGTCTAGCTCTTTCATCTCGCGAAGTGTTACGTCGGCTTTTACGCATATATTGTGACATCCTTTGATGTTTACGTCATTTAGCCCAACAATAGAAGCTATCGCTCCAGCTCTACGTAAAACATCAACAGAAGTTAGTGCTTCTATCTCCTCAAATCCATCAGCTAAAATCACAGCAACTTTTTTCATAAAATTATCCTTTAAAATAATATGTTTTATTTGTTAAGTAAAATTTTATATAATGTTGGCTTATTTCACAAGAAAGGACAGAGCATGCAAGTAAAAATTATTTACTGCAACTCTTGAAACTATCGTCCGGTAGCTTCTCGTGTAGAAGATGAAATAAAAGCGAACTTTAGTGATGCAAGAGTCGAAAAGGTTATAGGTGATGGTGGAAATTTCATCGTCGAGATTGATGGAGATGTTATATTTTCTAAGAAAGATCGCATCGGAAATGATGAAGCGAGATTTCCTCACGGTGAAGAGATCACAACTCTTATAAACAAATATCTCAAAGAAAAGTCGGCTTAATGCTAGCTACCGAGACGGGAAACCGTCTCGTTTTTTCCCATTTTTAACTTACGGTTCTACTATCCTAATATAAAAATTTTATAGTTAAAACATTTACTTATCTCGCTAAGAATTTTCATTATTTTATATATTTTTTGATTTTTAAATATTTTATGAGCCGATATTTGACTATATTTGGATTTTTATAAAATATAAAAATTTTGTGTATTCTAAGCTAACACTGTTTGAAATTTTACAATGTAGAAATGAAGTTTTTTGCTAAAGCCAATACTTTTTAAATAGTGACTTTAGCTAAGCATTAGGATTACTAAACGTAAATTTAGTAAGAAAGATTAAGCTGCTTTATTTATTTGCACGCTCGATATACTCGCCACGAACTGTATCAACACGAATTACTTCGCCCTCAAGTACGTGAAATGGTATCTGAACAACCGCACCACTCTCAAGAGTAGCTGGCTTTTTGCCGCCTTGTGTATCACCTTTGAAATTTGGTGGAGTCTCAACTATCTTTAGCTCAACTACTTGTGGCACTTCAACGCCGATCGCATTGCCATTGTGAAATAAAATTTCAACCATCATGCCATCGATCATCCATTTTTTTACATCACCCACATCCTCATCGCTAATAGCAACTTGTTCATAAGTAACCGTATCCATAAATTGACAATACTCACCATCATCATAAAGATACTGCATCTCTTTTTCTTCAAGATGTGGTTGCTCGCATTTATCGCCTGCGTGAAAAGTCTTTTCAAGCACTTTTCCGTCGATAAAAGATTTGATTTTCGCACGAACAAAAGCTGCACCTTTGCCCGGTTTAACGTGTTGATATTCTACGATTTTATAAGGAACGCCATCGATCTCGATCTTTAGCCCCTTTTTTAGATCGCCCATTGAATATGAAGCCATTTTTTATCCTTTCAAAATTTTATATAACTGCGTATTGAGCCCAAACGCAAGCTTCAAGTGCGTTTAGTCTCTCTAACGTTTCTGCTTTTATATGTTCATCAACCAAAATGACAGCAAGTGCCATATTGTGATCATCTCTGCCAAGACGGAAGTCTGCGATATTAATCTTTTCATCAGCTAAAATTTTACTAATCTGAGCAATAACACCTGGCACATCATGGTTTTTAAAGATAATCATCTTGCCTTTTGGTTTAAAGTCGGTCTTAAAACCATTTATCGTTACGATACGTTGCTGATTTTCACCAAATACCGTTCCACCTACGGTTACAATGCCATTTTCAGTAGTTAAGCGAACGGTAATTTTATTTTTAAAAATACTATCTCCGCCAAGACTAGTTTCGGTCACTATGCCTTTTTCATCACATAAAAATTTAGCATTTACATAATTTATCGTTTCACCAAGACTCTCTTTTAAGGCGCCCACGATTGCAAAAGTTAGCATTGAATTTGCATATTCGCTAATCTGGCCGTGAGTCTCGATACGAATAGCCTTAATAACACTTTTATTTATCTGTGCAGCAAGAAATGCCATCTTACTTGTAAGATCGATATAAGGCTCAACAAATGGCGGTAGATCTTCTGTTTTTATAGGTAAATTTAACGCATTTGGATAGCTTATACCGCGAGCTGATAAAATAGCTTGCTCGACTGCCTCTACTGCGATATTTCGCTGCGATTCAAGCGTATTTGCCCCAAGATGTGGAGTGACGCTTACATTATTTAGATCAAGAAGCGGATAATCAGTTGCTGGCTCTCTTGTAAAAACATCAATACCAGCAAATGCTATTTTGCCACTTTTTAGTCCTTCATAAAGCGCTTCTTCGTTATAAAGACCGCCTCTAGCGCAGTTTATAAGTCTTACGCCATCTTTCATTTTTGCGATCTCTTTAGCGCCTATCATATTGGTCGTCTCTTTAGTTTTTGGCGTATGTATCGTGATAAAATCACATGCTAAAATATCATCAAAATTTTTAGTATAAGTACCGCCCATATCGATAACTTTAGATGGATCAATATATGGATCATAAGCGATAATCTCCATACCAAAAGCTTTTGCACGAACAGCTACTCTCGAGCCAATATTTCCAAAGCCGATCACGCCAAGCTTTTTCTTAAAAAGCTCAACCCCATACCATTTCTCACGCTTCCAAATTCTATCTAGCTTTAGATCATTATGAGCGTATTCAAGAGATCTAGCTGAAGCTAGCATATGAGCCATTGTTAGCTCAACTGCAGCAATAGTGTTTGCAGTTGGAACGTTCATAGCTATTATGCCACGCCTTGAGCATCCTTCTATATCAACATTATCCACACCAACACCAGCTCTAACAATAGCTTTTAGTTTTTTACCAGCATTTAAAAACGCCTCGTTTACTTCAGTTGAGCTTCTTGTTATAGCAACATCAGCCTCGCCTAAAATTTTTAAAAGTTCATCTTTGGGAGTATTAACTGCATCTATTACGTTTATATCTTGCTCTTTTTTTAAAAGTTCAAAACCTACTGGATGTATCGCATCGCAAACAATGATAGTCTTCATAATTTTACCTCTCTCACACTTGAGTGGATATCATAAACTCTTAGTTCTAAAATGATATTTTGTAGAAGTTTAGAGTCTTGAGTATTTAAAAATATCTGGCTTTTCGCACCATCTTTTACAACAGTAAAATCAACCTCACTTTTTCTTAAAGTCTGCATCAAACAAAACATTGAATAGATATCATTTTTATCTATCAAAAGTTCATATGCAGTAATCTTTGGTTTTTCTATTTTGGGTCGGTTGTATTCTATAAAAATTTCATTTACAGGCAGCACATAATCTCTTTTTCTAATAGTTGCTAGCTCACTCATCCAGTTAATATTGCTGGTCGTGCTTTTGGTTAAATTTTGCTCATTTGTGATATTTTCTTCAGATATTTGACTGAAATTTACACTTGCAAATTTAACAAGAGAAATTCCAACCAAACCCAATATTACAAATAGCAGGACAACTACTAATAAAAGTATGCGTCTGCCCATTTAAACTAAAGTAATTGTTCTTTTATAATATCGCCAAGTGTTACTTTATCATCGTTATCATTGATCTCATTTAACACTTCACGCTCTTTTTGTTTTGCTAAACGGCGTATGCTCAGGCGAATTCTATTTTTCTTCTCATCGATAAATGCGATAGCTGCTTCGATCTCATCGCCAATCTTAAGTGTACTAACATCTACACTACCTAAATCTTCTTTGCGGATCAGTGCATCAACGTTATCGCCAAGTTCAACAAATACGCCAAAGTCTTTAATATCGCGAATTGTTCCTTTTACGATATCGCCTACATTAAATTTATCAGCAAATGCTTGAACTGGACTTTGTTTTAGGTCTTTTAGGCTAAGTGAAACTTTTTGTTCAGCACTATCGATTTTGATGATTTTTACTTCAAGCTCGTCACCAGCTTTAAACATGTCTTTGCATTTATCGTTTCTATCCCAAGATGCGTCTTCATTATGCAACAAGCCTTCAACGCAACCCACTCTAACAAATGCACCAAAATTTGTGGTAGTTGTCACAACGCCTTTTACTACGTCACCCTCTTTGTGTTTTGCCTTAAACTCATCAAATGGCTTTGGAAGTAAATTTTTAAGGCTTACTCTTAGGCGGTGTCCTTTTGCATCTATCTCGATAACCTCAACATCAATCTCTTGACCTTCATTGATGTGATCTTTTGGATTTTTGATATTTTTGTCCCATGAAATTTCAGATATATGCAAAAATCCTTCAATATCATTTCCAAGATCAACAAATGCGCCGTAAGGCTCGATATTGCTAACTGTAACTTTAATAGTGTCACCAACCTCTAATCCATCGTTTATGATCTCTTCCCAAGGATCTGGAGTAGCCGCCTTAATAGATAGAGACAAGTGGCGTTTTTCGTTGTCATAACTGATAACTTTAACTAAAACTTTATCACCTTCTTTATATAGTGAGCTAGGGTTTACTGGGCCCTTATAGCTTATCTCGCTGTAATGAACAAGTCCATCGACTCCACCAACATCAACAAACATGCCATAAGTTGTGATTTTTTTAACTGTGCCTTCTATAACGCTATCATTTTCTACTATGCTTGATAGAGCTTCTTTACGTTTTTTGCGATCATCGTCTAAAATTTTCTTTCTAGAGACAACTATGCTATTTTCTTCTTTATCAATTTTTATAACTCTTACTTTATATATTTTACCAATTACTCCTTCAGCGTTTTTAAAGCCACTGTGAGTTTTTGGTAAGAAAAATTCCACGCCATTTGCATCTTGAGTTATAAAGCCACCTTTATTTTTTCCAACTACTTTTACGTCGATTTCGCCAGAATTTTCAGGATCGTAAGCTTCGATGAAAGCTTTAACTTTCTCTTTTCTAAGTGCTTTTTTATGCGATACTATAGGTCTTCCATTTCTTGATCCAGTTATAACAACTTTGATCGTATCGCCAACCTTATGCGTCAGGTTTCCGTTTGCGTCAGTGATCTCAGAAACATTCAAAATACCTTCTGACTTCTTGCCAACGTCGATTAAAACCTCATCGCCATTGATACTGACGATCTTTGCGTCACTATCTTCTTCAGTCTTTTTAAAAGACTCCTCTAACATCGCAGCAAAATCGATATCTTCAATATCTTCGTCTTTTGCTTTTCCTAATTGAACACTTTTGTTCACAGCCATCTTGATCCTTTAAATTTTATTATGCCAGTAGAGGCAAATTGGCTTATTATAGTTAATTGTGGCTTTAGCTAGGATAAATTTTATACTTTTTTGATTCTGTCAACGACTTTTTGTATGATCCAGTCAGGCGTACTTGCACCCGCACTTATGCCACACAAATTTTTGCCATCAAACCATGATTTTTCAAGCTCTTCTTCGCTTTCAATTAGGTAGCTATCTTCGCAGAAATTTTTAGATATTAGGTAGAGTTGTTTTGTATTTGAGCTATTTTTTCCACCAATTATTATCATCACATCAGCTCTTTTTGCCAAATTTTTAGCAGCCTCTTGGTTTTCAAATGTTGCGTTGCAGATAGTGTTAAAAACACGCACCTCTTTTACGTGAAGCATAAGGTAGTTTGCGATCTGCATAAATTTCTCGACTTTTCTAGTCGTTTGGCTAACAAGTGCAACCTTTTGCTTAAATTTAATATCCTCTAGCTCACTCTCTTCAAGCACGACATAGACGTTACCCTTGGCGTATGACTTCACGCCTTTTACCTCAGGGTGGTGCATGTCGCCATAGATCACCACATCATAGCCCTCTTCGCTCATTTTTTCACAAATTTGCTGTGGCTTTGTCACAAATGGACAAGTTGCGTCAATCACTTTTATATCTGTCTTTTTTAGCTCTGCAAGGTCATTTTTAGTGATACCATGAGTGCGGATGATCGCCTTTTTCTCATCTTTTAGCTCGTCTATACCCTCAAGTGTTTTTACATTGTAGTTTTTCTCAAGCCTGTTTATCTCTTCGTTATTATGGATGAGTGGCCCGATGGTCGCAGCATCTCCTGCATTTTCAGCAATCTTTATCGCCCTTTTTACACCAAAGCAAAATCCATAACTACTAGCAAGCTCAATCTTCAACTCTAGCTCCCATTTTCTTTAAAATTTCAGCAAAATTTGGAAATGAAGTGGCGATAAATTCGCTCTTTTCTATCTGCATGCCGCACTTTAGTCCAAGCACAGCAAAACTCATCGCAATCCTGTGATCCCCGTGACTATCTATCTTGGCAAATTTAGCCTCTGAACCATTTATGATAAAGCCATCTTCAAGCTCGCTAGCATCAACACCACACTGCTTTAGCGCATTTATCGTGACAGTAATTCTATCGCTCTCTTTTACACGAAGCTCTTTTGCATTTATTAGCTTGCTTTGGCCTTTGGCGCAGGCAAATGCGATGGCTAAAGCTGGAGCTTCGTCAATGAGCCACGAGATATTTTCGCTAACTTCTACACCTTTTAAATTTGGTGAGTACTTGACCTCGATATCACCGATATCTTCATATTTGCTTGAAGTTTTGTAAAATTTTATCTCAGCTCCCATTTTTTCTAGAATTTTATAAGCTTCGATGCGAGTTTTATTTAGTAAGATATTTTTTAAAATAATGTGCGAGTCCGGAATGATAAGTGCTGCGACTGCAAAGAAAAATGCCGAGCTTGGATCATTTGGTACGTCTATATCAAGTGGCGCAAGTGAGGCTTTCATCGGCTCTAGCTTGATCTCTAGGCCGTCACGCTTTATATCAGCTCCCATGCCAGCAAGCATGCGCTCAGTATGATCCCTACTTAGTTCTGGCTCACTAAATTTGCAGCCATTTGAGTAAAGAGCTGCCAGCAAAAGCGCACTTTTTACCTGGGCTGAGGCAATCTTGCTTTCAAAACTAAATCTTTCAAATTTCGTCCCTCTTATGCAAAGTGGAGCGTTGCTTGCGTTGTTTGCACCATCTATCTTTGCACCCATATCGTTTAGAGGTTTTGCTATTCTAGCCATTGGACGTGAGTTTAAATATCTATCGCCACTTAGTACGAAAAAGCCATCCTGTACGGCTAGTAATCCCATAAAAAGCCTCATCGCTGTGCCTGAGTTGCCACACTCTAAAATTTCATTTGGCTCTTTTATCTTTTGCGGCGGTGTGATTGTTATTTCGAAACCATTGTCCTCAACTTTTGCGCCTAAAAGCTCGACTATTTTTAGAGTATTTAGCGTGTCGCCTGCTCTTAGATAGTTTCTAATGCGAGATGGCTTATCACTCAAAAGCGAAAAAATCGCACATCTATGCGATATTGATTTATCCGCTGCAATATCGTTGATAGTTAAATTTAGACTTTTTTCTAATGGATAAATTCTCATCTTATTCCGATATTTAGTTTATCTTTTAGCTCACCTAAAATTTTATCCATAAGTGCGTTTATATCATCATCCTCAAGCGTTTTTTCCATATCTTGGAATGTAAATTTCAAACTAAGGCTGATCGAGCCATTTAGTTTCGCATCTTTGTAGATATCAACTGGTAAAAATTCTTTTAGCTCTTTTAGGTTTAGCCCTCTTATGCACTCATAAATTTGTCCAGCCTCAAAATTTTCAGGCACGATGAGACTAAGATCCCTTGTTGTGCTTTGAAATTTAGAGTAAGGCACTGCCAAAATCGGCTCAAATTTAAGCTTCGCAAAATCAATCTCGCAGACGTAAGTTCTTGGCAGATCTCTCTTTGCCTCAACCCTTGCATCAACTCTTCCGATATAGCCGATATTTTCGCCATTTTGATAGATGTGTGCTTGCTCGTATGGGCTAAGATATGAGATACCCTGGCAAGGTTTTAGCTCAAATTTACCTATGACGTTTTGCACCATCGATGCAAATGCATAGAAATTTGCCTCCTCACCTTTTGCGCCGTTTATTAATGTAGGCTCTTTTAAAAGGCCAGACACAACAAAGCCTAAATTTAAGCCCTGATTTGCATTTTCATCAAAAATTTCTCCAAGCTCAAAAAGTCTAACTGAGCGTTTCGAGTTTTTGATATTTTTCTCGCTTGAGCTTAGAAGGTGATTAACAAGCGTCGGTCTAAGCGTGTTTAATTCGTTGTTTATAGGATTTAGTATCTTGACTTTGCAAGGTTTAAAATTTAGCTCACTAAGCTCGTCCTCACTATCAAAAACATAGTGTACGCTTTCAAAAAAGCCATTATCGGCTGCTCTACGCCTTAAATTTAGGGCGTTTTTATAGTCAAAATATGTCTTATTTAGCCTATTTTTCTCAGAGAAATTTAGTGGTTTTGAGGCGATATTGTCTATGCCTACCATCCTTACGATCTCCTCGCAAACATCGTGAGAATTTACTATATCATGGCGAAATAACGGTACTTTTACGTTAAAGCTTTCTTGCTCAACGTTTACCGCGATCTCAAAGCCAAGTTTCTTTAAAATTTTAACAACATCATTTCTAGCAATATCTTGACCGATCATATTTTTAATCTCAAAAAGAGAGATACTAAGCGTGATAGGTTCGGTATTTAAAAGCGACTGCTGTGAGCCAGCAAAGAGATTTAGAGTATCTTTAAAATTAGCAAGTCTTTTAAATAAATAATCCGCACCATAAGCTAAATTTGGCTCACTGCCACGACTTGAGCGATAAATTTGATCACCCTTTGGTAAATTTTTATTTTCAAAAATAGCTTTTGAAACTACATCTGGCTTTACGTAGCTAGCTTCTACTATGATCACTTTTGACTTCTCATCTACCCTTGCTACATCACTTTGGTAAATTCCAGCAATGCCTAAATTTTTATCCCCGCAATAAACGACACATTCGCCATTTTTGCCATTTTTTATATCAAAAACAGCCTTTTCGCCTTCACTTACAAGTTTAGCGTGATCATAAGCCCTAAATAAAACACCCGTGCAAAATGTCGCGTATTCAAGCAGTCTCTCAACTAAATTTGTCTTTTGGCACTCTATTAATGCTAGACGCATGCGAGTTATTAAACTTTCATATAGTCCCTCTTTTAGCTCAAAAGCCTTATACAAAAATGACCCATTTACTTTATCCTCTGCTCGCACAGAAGCTATTCTGCCAATACCTAGTAAATTTTCGCTCTCATCGTCTTCGTGACTATCTTTCATATTTAAATCAAGCGCTGCACAAATTTCTCTTGCGATGCCATGTAAATTTTGGCAATCGCCTCTGTTTGCTGTGACATCAACTTCGATTATCGTATCTTTAAATATCTCAAATTCGCTAAGACTTGTACCAAGTTTTAGCTTGCCGATGCTCTCATCAAGTGGCAAAATTCCATCGTTTACCTTTGGAAGTCCCAGCTCACTTGAAGAGCAGATCATGCCACTTGACTCGATACCTCTTAGCTTTGCTTTTTTTATCTCAAGACCATTTGGCATAGTCGTGCCAATAAGTGCAACTGGCACAAACTGGCCAGCTTCAACATTTTTAGCCCCACACACGATCTGAAGCGTCTCTCCGCCAACATCCACTTGACAAATGCTTAGTTTATCGGCATCTGGGTGCTTCTCTCTACTTTTTATGTAGCCAACCACAATACTCTTTGGTAAATTTATCTCTTTATAGCTATCAACCTCTAGCCCGATAGAATTTAATGTCTTTGAAAGTGTCTCGCCGCTAACGTCGCTAAGGTCGATCCACTCGTTTAACCAATGCTTTGAAATTATCATTTAAACTGCTCCAACAATCTTAAATCTCCCTCAAAAAGCGACCTTAGATCAGGCACTCTATGAAGCAACATCGCAAATCTCTCAACGCCAAGACCAAAAGCGTATCCACTTACATTTTTATAGCCAACCGCCTTAAATACATTTGGATCAACGACGCCACATCCAAGCACCTCAAGCCAAGTAGTCTGCTTGCACACTCTGCAGCCCTTGCCATGGCAGAATATACAACTAATATCAACCTCTGCGCTAGGCTCCGTAAATGGAAAGAAGCTAGGGCGAAAACGTACTTCAACATCGCCAAACATATGCTTTAAAAAGCCTTCTAGCATTGATTTTAAATTTGCAAAGCTAACTTTCTCAGCATCCTCAACCACAAGGGCCTCGACCTGGTGAAACATCGGTGTATGCGTTAAATCCATATCACGTCTAAAGACGGTGCCTGGCGCTATCATACGAATAGGTGGCTTTTGATTTAGCATAGTTCGCACCTGAACTGGACTCGTATGCGTCCTTAAAAGCCTAAAATCATCTAGGTAAAATGTATCTTGCATATCCCGTGCTGGGTGGTATTTTGGTAAATTTAGCGCCTCAAAGTTGTGAAAATCGTCTTCTATAAGTGGCCCAGTCTCAAGTGAGAAATTTAGAGCTAAAAAATATTCAATTATCTTATCCATCGTGGCCATTACAGGGTGCAGCGCCCCGCTAGCAACAGGCTCGTTAAAAAGCGTGATATCAGCAGCCTCTTTTTTCATCTTGCTATCGATCTCTTGCTCGCCAAGCTCGGCCTTTTTGGCTTCTATAAGCGCGCTTAGCTCATCTCTTTGCTTATTTAAATTTGCTGCAAATTCCTTTTTCTCATCTTCGCCAAGCTCTTTTAGCTTTGCAAAGCCTTGCGCCAAGATGCCCTTTTTGCCAAAAATTTCTACCCTGACCTTCTCAAGATCGTCAAGCGTTGAAATTTCATTTTTGATTTTATTAACGAAATCTTGCAATTTTTTACCTTTATAAATTTTTGAGTCGATTTTATAGAAAAAGAGTTAAAATCAAGATAAAGAGCACGAAATTTAAGCACACTTTGATATAATTTTGCAAAATTTCAAAGGAGCTAAAATGACCATATTTGAAAAGATCGTTGCTGGTGAAATCCCTTGCAACAAAGTGCTTGAAAGCGAGAAATTTCTAGCTTTCAATGACATAAATCCAAAAGCACCGATCCACATCCTAATCATCCCAAAAAAACACTATAAAAATTTCCAAGAGATGGATCCGATTTTAATGGGAGAGATGACAAAATTTATCCAAGAAGTGGCGACCTTAATGGGCGTTGATAAGAGCGGATACCGCCTCATCACAAACTGCGGCGAAAACGGCGGTCAAGAAGTTATGCATCTACATTTTCACCTGCTTGGTGGAGCGAAGCTTGGCTGGAGCGAAGGCGTAGCTGATCCACAAAGCACATTTTAATAACTTCTAAATTTTAGACTCAAAGCATGAGTCTAAAATTTTATTTTCTTGCAGACTTAATAGCTTCAAGCAACTCTTCAAAACCTACTTTACTTGAGTTTTCGACATCTTTTAATATTTCAACGCCAGGTAGATTTCCTTTGTCTTTATCAGCAAAAATAACCATCGCTTTTTCTAGTCCATGATGAACATTTTCATGATGAGCTGCGATACTTGAGAGAATTTTGGCATCTTTTACAAGAGTATTTTTCACATCTTTTTCATACCATTTGCCAAATCTACACTCATGAACATCTTGAATTTTATTAAATTCATTTAAAAGCACACCTCTATATCCATTTAGCTTCATATTTATATGATCTATTTTTCCATTACTTACATAGACTTCATTTGTAACATTTAGAGCCTGATTTAGGATATTTTGCGTATTTGCGTTTACACTTGAGATATTTCCTTCAAATCCACCTAAAATCTTCATAGCATTTGCAGAAATTTTTGAAAAATTCTCACTCATTTCGATCATCGTATTCGCACTTTGCTTAAGGCCATTTATATTTACTTCTACTTCAAGTGTCGCTTTTTGAGTGCGCTCGGCTAGCTTTCTAACCTCATCTGCCACGACAGCAAAACCTCGTCCATGCTCACCAGCACGGGCCGCCTCAATAGCAGCATTTAGAGCTAGCAAATTTGTCTGATCTGAGATATCTTTAATAAGATTTATAATCTCAGCAATCGAATTTACGCTTCCATTAAGCGAAGAAGCATCATTTGAAAGGTCATTGCTCATCTGGCTTACTTGCTCGATCGAGTTTAAAATTTCAGCCGTTTGCGACTTGAGTTCGCCCGTCTCTTTGAAAGTCTTTTCATTTAGTCCATTTATACTTTCAAGCATTTTTAGGTTTTCTTCCATTGTTAATTGCAAGAAATTTATACCATCTTGATAACTTGAAAGCAATAAATTTACAGCCTCTTGCTTATCCTTAGCTTGCTCTTTTGGCTCACAAGTTTTAACGTTTTTTAGCTCATTTTTAAGTGCTAAAATTTCAGCCTTTAAAGCTTCATTTTCTCTCTCTAAAGCTTCATTTTTACTAGAAAGCTCTTTATTTTTACCATCAAAAAACATTTTTCATCCTTTAAAATTTGTAGATTTTGCGTAATTATAACTCTTTTTTCTTAGAGCCAGTAATCTAAAATTTCTATCTGCTCATCAACGCTTTTATTTGCCGTGCCGCCTTTTGAAGTTCGAACCTCTTTTGAAGCATGAAGATCTAAAAATTTAATAGCATTTGCATCTAAATTTTCATCCACACTTTTTAGTTGCTCTTCGTTTAATTCACTTAAATCAAGTCCCAAGCTTTCAGCCTTTGCAACAGCTTTACCTGTAATAAAATGTGCTGTTCTAAATGGAATATTTTTTTCACGCACTAGATAATCTGCCAAATCAGTCGCACTTAGATGCCCAGTTTTTGTCGCTTTTAGCATGTTTTTTTCGTTAAATTTAGCTGTTTTTATCATCTCATTTAGGATAGTAGCCGAGCTTAAAATGGTTGAGACGCTGTCAAACACACCCTCTTTATCTTCTTGCATATCTTTATTATAAGCAAGTGGCAGACCTTTCATCGTAGTTAGTAGCGCTACCAAATTTCCATTTACGCGCCCCGTTTTGCCGCGTATGAGTTCGGCAACGTCTGGATTTTTCTTTTGAGGCATTATGGAGCTGCCCGTGCTATAAGCGTCACTGATACTTACAAAGCCAAATTCTTGTGAGCTCCAAAGTATGAGCTCCTCACAAAGTCTGGAAGCGTGTGTCATGAAAACGCTAATGTTAAATAAAATTTCCAGCGCAAAATCACGGTCACTCACGCTATCCATCGCATTTTGTGTGCAATCTGCAAAGCCAAGCTCGCTTGCAACGATAGTTCTATCTATCTTATGAGGAGTGCCTGCAAGGGCTGCTGAACCAAGCGGACTTAGGTTGTTTCGCTCATATGAGCTAACAAAACGCTCGAAATCTCTTTTAAACATAAATGCATATGCTAGCAAGTGATAGCTAAGACTTACTGGTTGAGCATGTTGAAGATGTGTGTAGCCTGGCATTAGCGTATCTTTGTGGTTTTTTGCCAAATTTGTAAGCGTGGAGATGAGCTCTTTTATACATGAAGAAATTTCTAAATTTTTCTTCAATACGTAAAATTTAAAATCAAGCGCAACTTGGTCATTTCTACTTCTAGCTGTGTGCAATCTACCACCAAGCTCAGCTCCGATGATCTGGCTAAGGCGCTTCTCAACTGCCATGTGTATATCTTCATCTTCTAACTTAAACTCAAATTTACCTGCTCTTATCTCAGATAAAACCTCATCAAGCCCCATTATGATCGCCTCTGACTCATCTTTTTTCAAAATTCCGCAAACCCCAAGCATCTTTGCGTGAGCCTTACTTCCAGCGATATCTTCCTCAAAAAGATTTTTATCAAAATTTATAGAGGCGTTAAATTCCTCAAGTAACTTCGAGCTAGCCTCGCTAAATCTGCCCTCCCACATCTTTTTGTGTGCGTTTTTCTCTTCTTTCATAGCTTTGCCTTTAATTAATTTTGCGTGATTTTAACAAAATAGCACTTAACTGGGTATTTTAACTATAAAGTTGCAAAAAAGTTATAAATATAATTTATCTTTAAGGATATAGAAATATAATTCAAAATATAACTTTTTAAAAACTATTTTAATTTTCTATTGAAATAGTTTAAAATAAAAATAATCTATAAGAGGAAGGATGATATGCAAATAGATGCGAATATGAACTCAAACATTTTCTATCATGATGGCTATACATCTATCTCTTCAAATAGCTCAAAAACAAGCATGTTAGTATCTTCTGGCTATGACAAGAAAGATATTGTTAGAAGCAATGAAGTACATGTAGAACAAAGAGAAGATGCTAAAATTTCCCCTATAATTATTAATAAAGCGAGCGCTATACAGTTACAAAAAGACTTAGAAAAATTACAAGAGCAAAAGCTAGATATTTCACATCAAATTTCAAGCATCCAAAGCCTAAAAGATCGTAATTCTATGCAAATGCTTCATTACTTAAATTTAGAGCAGTCAGCCATTCAAAATAACATTTTAAGCATTAAAACTCAAATGATAGAAATGGCACAGGCTTAAAACTAAGCCTTGCCAATAATAGTTTCTAAAACTAGGCAAAAATCCTCTAAAAAATATCCCATTGATTTATAAAAATTGCTAGTTGCGTCTTTTTGGATGTCTCTTGAAAGCTGTTTAGCATAAGGCAAGAAAAATGAGACACTAAAAGCTGCAAGAAGTCTCATAGACTCCTTAGATGCTTTGCTTTTTAAAATATTTGCTATTAAAATTAGCTGATTTGAGATGCTATCAATCTCGCCCATTTTTGGCTGAAAATTTATAGCCTTATAAAATTGAGCTAGATCATCTTTTGCAGACGAAAAATAGTAACTTGCCTCAAATTTTGACTTTAAAATGACAAAATCGTCACATAAAGCAGCACTACTTTCATCTTTGATAAATTTAGCATAAAGCTCATTGCCTTTTTTATTTGCTTCGTTATTTGTCTGCGTTATCCACGCATTTGTCTTTTTGATACGTATAAAAGATGAAACGTCTAAAATGCCACTAAAATTTGTAGCAAGCGCAGCCGCTACAACGCTATAAAGTTTTCCAAGTTTCAAATTTTAATCCTTAAGTCGTAGATATCTAAGTCTAAGTGCGTTTAAAACAACAGTAACAGAGCTAAGACACATTGCCATTGAGCCATAAACTGGGCTTAAAAGTAGCCCAAAGACCGGGTAAAGTACGCCAGCAGCTACTGGGATACAAATCGCGTTATACATAAACGCCCAAAATAAATTTTCTTTTATGTTTGCCATAGTAGCATTTGCCAGTCTAACTAGCCCAGTCACGCCACGCAAATCATTTTTAACAAGCACGATATCTCCAGCACCTTTTGCTATATCTGAGCCTGAGTTCATAGCGATGCCAACACTTGCCTCTTTAAGCGATGGTGAATCATTTACGCCATCTCCAACAAAGATAACGCCACCGTGGCTTGCAAGCTCTTTTATCTCATTAAATTTATCTTCAGGCAACATATTTGCGTGATATTTACTCACATTTAGCTTCTTGGCAATACTTGCAACCACCTTCTCATCATCGCCTGAAAGGATCACACTTTGTAAATTTAGACTTGTAAGCTCATTTATAACATCACTTGCCTCGTCTTTTAGCTCATCACTAAGCGTTAAAAAACCGACAAATTTTTTATTTATAGCACAAAGTATGACGCCACTTCCATCATTTGTAGTCTCTTTTATAGCGTTACTTTCATCTAAATTTAAACTAACTTCATTTGCCAAAAGCAGCTTTTCGTTTCCAATTATTATATGATTATTCTCATCTTCATAGATGATGCCTTGCCCGACAACATTTTGAAATTTTCCATTTAGCTTTTGTAAATCTATACATTTTTGCTTTGCATATCTAACGATAGCTTTTGAGATGAGATGCTCACTTAAATTTTCAGCAGAAGCGATAAGAGCTAAATCTTGCTCACTTAAATTTGAGCTTTTGACGCTGATTTGCCCTTTACTAAGTGTGCCAGTTTTATCAAATGCTACGAATTTAGCATCTTTTATTAGCTCTAAAACTTCTGGATTTTTTACTAAAATTCCAGCTTTTGCACCACGTGCAAGCGAGCTTACTATTGCTATTGGCGTAGCAAGTCCAAGAGCGCATGGACATGAGATTATTAAAACGCAGATCGCGCTAGAGATCGCATAGGCGAAATTTCCACTAAAAATTATCCATATTACAAATGTAAGAACTGAGATCGCCACGACACTTGGCACAAAGATGTTTGCTATCTTGTCAGCCAGCCGTCCGATAGGCATCTTTTTAGAGCTAGCGTCGCTTAGTAGGTTTAAAATTTGAGATAGCAAGCTCTCGTAAGAGCTCTTTGTCACCTTGACGCTTATGTAGCCATTTGTGTTTAGAGTGCCGGCAAATACGCCATCTCCCACCTCTTTATAGACTGGCAAGCTCTCTCCTGTAAGCATAGAAGCATCTATCTCAGCGCCACCTTGAACTATCACGCCATCACTTGGGATGTTGTAGCCATTTTTTACGATGACGATGTCGCCTACTTTTAGCTCATTTACATTTACCTCTTTACTATGTCCATCTGGCATGACCAAAAAGGCGGTCTTTGGCGAAATTTTAAGTAGTCTCTTTAGATAATCCCCTGCCTTTGCCTTTGAGCGCTCTTCAAGATACTTACCTAGCAAAACAAAGGCTATTATCATCGCTGCGCCCGAGACATAGACATTTTTTAGATCATCTGGGATGAAATCTGAAAAGATCACAACAAAAAGCGAGTATAAAAATGCACTGCCGCTTCCAAGAGCTACAAGCACGTTCATATCGTAGTTTTTGTTTTTAACAGCCTCTATGGCGTGAGCAAAGAAGTCTTTGCCACTAAAAGCTAGCACCAAAAAGCCAAGCGCTAAAATGGCTAAATTTACAACCACGCTAGGCCTTACAAACATCTCAAGCGCCATGATGACCATGCTCGCTAGAAATGCAAATATAAATTTATTTCTGATCGCAGTTATATGCTCGTCTCTTTTGGCTTCAAATTCATCAATATTTGTCGCCACAAAGTAGCCAAGCTTCTTTATCTTTTGCTCTAAAACTTCACGCACGCTAGCGTCTTTTAGGACAAATTCGCCGCTTGCATTTGCAAAATTTACATTTGCTTCAAGCACCCCATCTATCTTTTTAGAAACTTTCTCGATAGCGTTTGAGCAATTTACGCAGCTCATTCCAGCTATATTTAGTTTGACTTTTAAAGGCATATCAAAGCTCCTTTATAATGTCAAATCCAAGATCAGCCATTTCTGATTTAAATTTCTCTACATCGCCATCTTTTATATCGACGCTTACTTGTCTTGGCTCTTTGCTAAGATCGACTTTTATCTCGCCAAAGTCATCTTCAAGTGCGTTTTTTATAGTGTTTGCGCAGTTTTGGCAGTGGATATTGTTTGCTTCAAATGTTTTCATATTATCTCCTTTATCATATGGTCGTATTCATGTAAATTTATAATTTTCTTGACATTAAATTTAAAGCCCAAACTCTCGTAAAATTTACGAACTTTTGGCTTATTTGTATCTACTATTAATGAAACCTTTTTATGCCCTAGCTCTTTTGCCTTGACAAATGAATGCCTTATGAGCTCTTTTGCAAGCCCTTGGCCTCTAAAATTTTCATCAACAGCGATACTATCTATATAAAACTCATCATCAAAACACTCTTTTTCTACTTGAGCGTCTTTACCAAGAGCCTTTAGATGCTGCGAAATTTCTCTATCAAGCTGCGCTACGTCGCCACCAAAATATACACACATCGCAGCGATAATTTCCTCATTATATTTATAAACAAAGACATTTTTATAGCTAAGTCTATTTGTCTCACTTTTGAAAAAAATTTCTAAAATTTCATTACTTTTAATAGGATCATCGTAACCACTTAGCTTGTAGGCGATATCCTCCATTGCTAGATTTAGTAGCTTTATGCAGCTTTTTGCATCTTGTTTTTGAGCATTTTGTATCATGTGCGTCATTATAAAACTCTAGCTTAAATTTTTACCAAATATCAATCTGCGATTTACAAATTAATAACCCGCAATATGCAAACTAAAAATGTTTTAAAAAAGTATAAAATTTTTTTAGTTATAATCCGTAAAAAATTTATTTAAGGATATTTATGGGACGAGCATTTGAGTACCGAAGAGCCGCAAAAGAAGCTAGATGGGATAAGATGAGCAAGGTATTTCCAAAACTTGCAAAAGCTATAACAGTAGCCGCAAAAGATGGTGGTTGTGATCCAGATATGAATCCAAAACTTCGTGCAGCTATCGCAGCGGCAAAAGCTGAAAATATGCCAAAAGATAACATCGATGCAGCTATAAAAAGAGCAAATGGTAAAGATAGCGCCGATATCAAGACTATTTTTTATGACGGCAAAGCAGCTCACGGCGTGCAAATCATCGTTGAGTGTGCGACTGACAACCAAACTAGAACGGTTGCCAATGTTAAAGCGATATTTAGCAAAAATGGCGGAGAAATTTTGCCAAGTGGCAGCCTTAGCTTTATGTTTACAAGAAAGAGCGTTTTTGAGCTTGAAAAACCAAGCGCAGACATTGAAGAGATCGAACTTGAGCTGATAGATTATGGCCTAAGCGATATCGAGACTGACGATGAGACGCTATTTGTTTATGGCGATTATGCAAATTTTGGCACACTTCATGAAGGTATCGAAAAGCTAAATTTAGTAGTTAAAAAAGCTTCACTTCAATACTTACCAAATCAAACCGTGAATCTAAGCGAAGAGCAAATGCTTGAGGTTGAAAGGCTTCTTGATAAGCTAGAAGACGATGATGATGTTCAAGCAGTTTATACAAATATCGAATAAAAGGGAAATACATGCGTTTTGATGAATTAAAAGTTTATGACATAAATTTAGACGAGCTTAAAAAAGATAAATTTGTAGTTTTAGAGACAGACAAAGGCGAGATCAGACTTGAACTTTTTGCCGAAGAAGCTCCACAAGCTGTTGCAAATTTTGTACATTTGATAAAATCGGGCTTTTATAATGGCCTAAATTTTCACAGAGTTATACCAAATTTTGTCATCCAAGGTGGCTGCCCAAATGGAACAGGTACAGGCGGTCCTGGCTGGAGAATAAAATGCGAATGCGACAACCAAAAGGTAAAACACGAGCGCGGTAGCCTAAGCATGGCTCACGCGGGGCGTGATACTGGCGGATCACAGTTTTTCATCTGTCATAGCAAACAGCCTCATCTTGACGGCGTGCATACAGTCTTTGGAAAATGCGTTGATGATGAGAGCCTAAAGGTGCTTGACGCTATAAGACAAGGCGATAAGATCATCTCTGCTAAGATCAGAGAAAGCCTATAAAGGGGAAAATTTATGAATAATGCTAAAAAGCAAGGAAATCTTGCTGTAAGATTATTTACCAATCTTGCCTTTTGGGTTGTGATCGGTATTGTTGGTGGCGTTATCGTTGGCATGGTCGCACCTGAGCTTGGTATAGCAAGCAAGCCAGGAATCGACTATTTTATAAAAGCACTTAAAATTTTAATTGGCCCTATTATCTTTTTAACGATCGTTTCAGGTATCGTTGGGCTTGAAAGCTTAAAAGATCTTGGATCTATTGGATTAAAGGCATTTATCTATTTTGAGATAGTTAGCACACTTGCGCTTGCTGTTGGTATCATCTTTGGCGAGACACTTCGTCCGGGACATGGCATGAATCTTGACTACACTCAGCTTGATGCCTCAAGCGTAGCTAAATTTACATCTCAAGCTGCAAATATGGACGCAAATAGCGGATTTGTAGCACATACACTTCATCTTTTAAGAGGAGCTGTGCCAGTAGATGATATTTTCCCTTACGTACATATACTTGATCCATTTATAAAATCAAACACACTTCAAGTACTTTTCATGGCTATTATCGTTGCCATCGTGCTTTCGCTGCTAGCTCATGATAAAAAACAAGCTTGCCTAAAGCCACTTGAATTTATTCAGCACTATGTCTTAAAGCTTCTTAGCTGGCTTATGCTCTTTAGTCCAGTGGCTGCATTTTCGGCTATGGCTTATCTAATCGGCAAATTTGGTATCGGAACGCTTCTTGGCATGATGGAGCTTTTGGTTGTTATGGCACTTGCAAGTTGCTTTTTTATCTTTGTGGTGCTTGGCATTATCTGCTATTTTGCGAAAATCAATGTCTTTAAATTTATGCGTTTTATTTCAAAAGAGGTATTGGTAGTCTTTGCAACAAGCTCGAGCGAAACAGCTCTTGCGCCACTTATGCAAAAGCTAGAATCAGCTGGTATAAATAGAGGTGCTGTTGGCCTTATCATTCCAACTGGCTACTCATTTAACCTAGACTGCACCAACATCTATCTAAGTCTAAGTGTTATTTTCCTAGCTCAAGCATTTAACATCCCACTAAGTTTTGAGCATCTAATAAGTATACTAATCGTACTAATGATTACAAGTAAAGGCGCTGTTGGCGTGACAGGATCAGGCTTTGTTGTACTTGCTGGCACACTAAGCGCACTTCCAAGTACTGGCATACCAGTCGTAACCGTGGCCGTGCTACTTGGCGTTGATAAATTTATGTCAGAGATGCGTGCCGTAGGTAACCTTTGCGGTAATGCGGTTGGCTGCATGATAGTTTCTATCTGGGATAAAAAAGTCGATATGGATAAATTTAGATATGCGCTAGATCATCCAGAAGAATTTCACTTCCACTCATAATATAACTTTATAACTATAAGGGCAACTTTGCCCTTATTTTTCTCTTTTTATTCTAAATTTATCCGATCTATCTCCTCCTCTCAAACCTATAAAAATTTTTAGAAAACAGTAGCACAATAAATGATATTTAATACTTGGTTCAAGCACAAAAAGAAAAACTAGAGGCTAATTGTAATAGGAAAATTTTATTAGTAACTCATATATTTGGCAATATCTAATATTTTGTTACTTACTAGAATAAATTTACAACTGTAACACTTGAGATTGGAATTTAGAAGAGAGATACTTTAAATTTAGTCATATCAAAAATACCAACTAAAAAGACTAGCCTTGCAAGCTCTTTGCAAGGCCATATAAATTAAGCTTTTGGTCCAGCTTTAGCGTACTCAACGCCCTCTTTTACATCTTCATAACGCTTGAAATTTTCAACAAACATTTTAGCGAGTTTATCACGTGAAGCGTTATACTCAGCCGGATGCGTCCATGTGTTTATAGGATTTAGCAGTTTTGTCTCGACACCATCAAGCTCTTTCGGAATGGCAAAGTTAAATTTATCAAAATTTTCAAATTCGCATTTTGTGATGCTGCCATCAAGGATTGCATTTATGCAAGCACGAGTTGCTTTTATGCTCATACGTTTACCAACGCCGTAAGCACCACCGCTCCAGCCTGTATTTACAAGATAGACATTAACGCCGTGCTTATCGATCTTCTCGCCAAGTAGTTTTGCATAGACGGTTGGATGAAGTGGCATAAATGGCTCGCCAAAGCAAGCGCTAAAAGTAGCGACAGGCTCAGTTATACCGCGCTCTGTGCCAGCAACTTTTGCTGTGTAGCCACTTAAGAAATAATACATCGCTTGCTCTTTTGTAAGCTTCGCAACTGGAGGAAGTACACCAAAAGCGTCAGCACTTAAAAAGATGATATTTTTTGGATGGCCAGCGCTTGAGCTTGGCTCGTAATTGTCGATGTGATAGATCGGATAGCTCACACGTGTATTTTCAGTCTTTGAGCCATCCTTATAATCAACTACGCCCTTTTCGTCAGCTACAACGTTTTCAAGTAGCGCATTACGCCTGATCGCTGCGTAAATTTCTGGCTCACTGCTTGGATCAAGGTTGATACATTTTGCGTAGCAGCCACCCTCAAAGTTAAACACGCCATCATCGTCCCAGCCGTGCTCATCATCGCCTATTAGCTTGCGTTTTGGATCGGTTGAAAGTGTGGTTTTGCCAGTACCTGATAGGCCAAAAAATAGCGCTGTATCGCCCTTCTCGCCTACGTTTGCAGAGCAGTGCATGCTTAGCTTACCCTCAAGTGGCAACCAGTAGTTCATCATAGAAAAAATGCCCTTTTTCATCTCGCCGCCGTACCATGTACCACCTATTACTGCAACATTTTCTTCGACGTTAAAGATAACAAAGACATCTGAGTGTAGCCCATCAGCCTTGTAGTCCTCATTTTTTGTTTTACAAGCGTTATATACTACAAAATCAGGCTCAAATTCAGCTAGCTCCGCTTCACTTGGACGGATGAACATATTTTTCACAAAGTGTGCTTGCCACGCTACTTCGGTGACAAAGCGGACTGATTTTTGGCTCTTTTTGCTAGCTCCACAAAATGCGTCTTGGATGAAAATTTCCTTGCCGCTTAGCTGCTCTTTTGCTTTTTTAAGAAGCTTGTCAAAAAGCTCTTTTGTGATAGGCTGATTTATCTTACCCCAGGCGATATACTTTTGGCTTGGATCTTGCTTGACGAAATACTTATCTTTTGGGCTTCTTCCAGTAAAAATTCCCGTATCAACCATAAATGTGCCGTTGCTTGAAACCCTACCTTCGTTGTTTGCCTTTTCAAGCTCAAAAAGCTCGTCGTAGCTTAGATTGTGATTTATCTTTTTGATCTCTTTTAGACCTAGTTCGTCTAGTTTGTTTATCATGTTATTTCCTTTTAAAATTTCATTTTTTATAAATTCTGACCTAAAAGTCATCAAAATGTTAATCAAATTTCGCTTAACACTCTCTTTTTAAAATGGGCAAATTTATTTAAATTTAGCCACCACTTGATTGTTCGCGACACTTTGACCTTTGCTAACTTCAATAGAGCCTATCACACCATCTTTTGGGGCTTTGACCTCTATCTCCATCTTCATTGCTTCAAGCACGACTACAGCTTGCCCTTTTTTGACTTGATCGCCAGGACTTACTAAAATTTTATGCACAGCGCCTGGCAAGCTAGCAACGATATCATTTTCAGTTGCACCTGCTGCTGCACTTTTGGCATTTTTTACGCTCTTACCTTCAACTTCAGTGATTGATTTTACTTGGATGCTATCGTTAAAGCCCTCGCTTACTTCGACATTGTAGCGGCTACCATTTACGACGACACTATATCTGCCACTTTGAGTTTGTCTGCCCTCGTTTGCTTTAGCATTTGGATCGATCTTTCTTACATTTACTTTGGCTTCACCTTTTAAAAATGCGATGCCCTTTTCTTTACAAGCAGCTGCTATAAATATATTTTCTTCGGTAGTTTTTATATTGTTTTGCTTTAGAATTTCTTTTACATGCGCAAGTGACTTGCTCTCATCTTTATCAGCTATATCAACAGCGTGTTTTGTGGTTGGTTTTAAGCCTAGTTGCTCGCTAGCAAGCTTGATGATCTCTTTATCAGGTGTGACCGGAGTCTTGCCAAAGTAGCCAAGTACCATTTTGCCGTACCCCTCGGCGATCTTTTTCCACTTGCCAAACATCACATTATTAAATGCTTGCTGGAAGTAAAACTGACTAACCGGGGTCACTGAAGTACCGTATCCACCCTTTTGCACTACTTCACGCATCGCAAGGATAACCTCTGGAAATTTATCTAAGATGTTGTTATCTCTCATCATCTGGGTATTTGCAGTGAGCGCACCACCTGGCATCGGTGAAAATGGTATGAGCGGACTTACTTGCACGGCTTCAGGTGGTAAGAAGTACTCTTTTAAGCAGTCATTCAAAACGCTTTCGTATTTTAAAATTTTCTCCACGTCAAGTCCGCCAAGATCATAGTTTTTGCCTTTAACTGCGTGAAGCATAGTTAAGATATCTGGCTGGCTTGTACCGCCACTTACTGGGCTTGCGGCTAGATCTATGCCATCGACACCAGCCTCAAGCGCTGCAAGATAGCAAGCCACACTTACGCCTGCGGTTTCATGAGTGTGAAGTCTGATATGAGTTTTTTCTGGTAGTAGCTTTCTAGCCATTTTTATGGTTTCATAGACCTTTTGTGGGCTGCTTGTGCCACTTGCATCTTTAAAGCAAACGCTGTGATAAGGGATGTTTGCATCTAAAATTTCTCTTAAAATTTTCTCATAAAATTTAACATCATGAGCTCCCACACAACCACTAGGTAGATCCATCATAGTAACGACGATTTCGTGTTTTAGTCCGTGATGAGCGATCCTCTCGCCTGAATATTTTAAATTTTCAACGTCATTTAGTGCGTCAAAATTTCTGATGGTGGTGGTTCCATGTTTTTTGAAAAGCTTTGCGTGAAGGTCGATTAGCTCACGGCTGCCAGTATCAAGTGTGACGGTATTTACGCCCCTGCTTAGGGTTTGAAGATTTGCTTTTGGTCCTACGATGCTTCTAAATTTATCCATCATTGCAAAAGCATCTTCATTTAGGTAAAAATAAAGGCTTTGAAATCTCGCTCCTCCGCCAAATTCAAAATGCTCTATGCCAGCCTCTTTGGCTGCTTCAAGCGCGGGCAAAAAGTCGTTCATAAGCACTCTAGCGCCATAAACTGACTGAAAGCCATCTCTAAAAGTCGTATCCATAACATCGATAAATTTCTTCGCCATCACCCACCTCATTAATTTTATAAATTTATTTAAAGAATTCATAGAAAATGGCTAAATTGGTTAGAAACTCAAATTAGCCATTTTGCTTGTTTTTTGGTATTTTACAACCAAAAACTTTTATATCATTTAAAAAGTGAGAGTAAGAAGTTTAATAATCCGCCGTGGCTCGCATCAAGCATTGGCTTTAATTCCATTAGAAAGACGCAGAAAAATACAAGTACAGCAAGCTGAATAAAAATATAAGGCACAACACCTTTATAAATAGCAGTCGTTTTTATCTCAGCTGGTGCGACTGATCTTAGAAAAAATAAGCTAAATCCAAATGGCGGCGTCAAAAATGAAGTTTGTAAATTCATAGCAACTAAGATTGCTAGATAAATTGGATTTATGCCAAGCTTTGCGGCTATTGGCACCAAGATAGGAAGCACAATGTATGAAATTTCAACAAAGTCGATAAAAAAGCCAAGCACAAAGATGACAACCATACTAAAAATAATAAAGCCCCACTTCTCGCCTGGTAAATTTGTCATAAATTTTTCAACAATCTCATCGCCACCAGTATAACTAAATACCATAGAAAAAGCTGTCGCACCAACAAGTATGGCAAAGACAAGTGCTGTGGTTTTTACGCTTTCTGCCAATGCCTCTTTTATCATAGAAAATGAAAATGTCCTATAAAAAATAGCTAAAATAATGGCTCCGACGCAGCCAAAAGCTGAACTTTCAGTTGGTGTAGCGATACCTGCAAATATAGAACCCAATACACAAATAACAAGCAAAAGCGGCGGAAAGATAGCGATTAGCGCTCTCATGATCTGCTTAAATTTACTAACACCGCTCTCATCTTTTACTACCGGTGCAGTATCTGGTTTCAAATAAGCAACAATCAAAATATAAATGATATAAACTGCTACAAGTGTGAGTCCTGGGATGATGGCTTGATGAAAAAGCTCACCAACTGGCACTGAAAATATATCACCCAAAATAATCAGCACGATAGAAGGTGGAATGATCTGCCCAAGCGTACCAGCGGCACATATAGTGCCACAACCTAGCGCTTGGTCGTATTTATACTTTAGCATGACAGGCAAGCTTATAACGCCCATTGCAACGACACTTGCACCAACAACACCAGTTGAAGCCGCAAGAAGCGCTCCAACCAAGATGGTGCTAATAGCAATGCCTCCGCGAATTTCTCCAAAAAGCATACCCATGCTCTCAAGTAGCCTCTCAGCTAGTTTTGACTTTTGAAGCACAACGCCCATAAAGACAAAAAGTGGAACTGCTATAAAAATTCTACTCTCCATGATAGAAAAAATTCTATAAGGCATGAAGTTAAACATATCTTTGAAAACTTCGATACTTCCAAGTAGTCCGTCTCCGTCTCCAATGCTCTCAACAATACTACCAATCATGCCAAATATCATCGAAACCGCACCAAAGGTAAAGGCTACCGGAAAGCCAATGCCTAGCATCAAAAGTGCGGCTATAAACATTATCAAGCCAGCCATTATTCCCCCTTTTTAGCTTTTTTGTAAAGATTAAAATTTCTTATAAAAAAGCCGATCGCAAAAAATACAAGTAGATAAAAAGAAAAAGGAATAAGTGCTTTTATGATCCATCTGTGAGTAAGACCGCCTGGATCTGCACTAGCTTCAGCTGAAGTATAAGCATCACTCACAAATTCAAATGATAAATTTGAAACCAAAAGTGCAAATGGGATTACAAAAATAACAGTTCCTATCATATTTACAAGAGCTTTATTTTTTGGTGAAAATTTAGCATAAAAGATATCAACTCTAACGTGTGCATCTTCTTTTAATGCATAGCTCATGCCAAGCAAAAATATCACAGCAAAAAAATGCCACTCAAGCTCCTGAAATGCAACGTTTCCATAAGAGAAAAAATATCTTGCCACAACGTTAAAAAAGACGTCTATTATCATCAAAGCCATAATAAACATGCAAATATAGCCGACTATATCACCGACCTTATCAAAAAATTTCTCAACTTTTTGCATAAACAACCCTTAAAAAAACAATTTATTTATCATGATGATAAAGACGCAAACTGGCGCTACATATCTTAATAAAAAATACCATGCACTAAATACAAAGTCACTCATATATGGACTAAATAGCACATAAAGTGCCTCTCTTTTCATAAAATATCCAACAAATATCGCTCCACCTATACCACTAATTGGAAGCAGAACATTTGAAGCGGTAAAGTCAAGAAAATCAAAGAAATTTTTACCAAAGAGCATAAATTTGTCGCCAACATTTTCTATATTTGATAAAAGACACAAAAATCCCAATATAAAAACACCGGTTCCAACTATACTAAGAGCTTTTATCCTACTAATGCCATACTCTCTGATCAAGAAAAATACAAACGGCTCTACGATAGAGATGGCTGAAGTAATGCCAGCAAAGATAAGTGCTGCAAAAAATGCCACAGCTAAAATTTGACCTATCACACCAAGCTTAGCAAAGAGCGTTGGAAGCGAGATAAAGACAAGTCCTGGTCCTTGAGACGGCTCGGCACCAAATTCAAATATAAATGTAAAGATAACAAGACCCATCATGATGGCTAAGACGATATTTATAAAGACGATACTTAGCGTAGAAGTAGCTAAATTTGTATCATCGCTTAGGCTAGCTGAATATGTAATGATCGCTGCCATACCAAGAGATAGTGTCCAAAAAGCAAGCCCAAGAGCAAGCAAGAGTGAGTTAAATGAAATTTTGCTAAAGTCAGGAACAAGTAAAAACTCAGCCGATTTTGTAAAGCCATTCATCGTCATAGAAAAGATAAGCATGATTAAAACCATGATAAATAGGCTTGGCATCATCCAAACATTTAGCTTTTCAATGCCACTTTTCACTCCTTTTGAAAGGATAAAAAAGCAAGCTACAAATGCTATAACAAAATAAAGTGTCTGCTCGCCAAGACCGTGTGTAAGCAGCTCGTTAAATATCGCCTTTGAGCTATCTATGTCGCTTGGAAGACCGCTAAATGAGAGCGTGAAGTACTTAAAGACCCAGCCGATAATCACGATGTAGTATGATGAGATGATGGCTGCTGTCACCATAGCTAAAATTCCTACTATCTGCCATAAATTTTTATTTTTTGGAGCGAGTTTTCTAAAAGCATTTACACTGTCGCTTTCGCTAAGCTTGCCAATACTAAGCTCCGCCATAAAGATAGGTACGCCAACTAAAAACGTTATCAAAAGATATAAAATAACAAATGCTGATCCGCCATTTTCACCGACCATATATGGAAATTTCCATGCATTTCCAAGTCCCACAGCCGATCCAGCGACTGCTAAAACATAACCTATTTTAGAAAACTGTTCTTTTGCCATTATGCAATCTCCCTTACTAGCACCACAAAAACTAAAACTGGTGCCACAAACCTTATTAAAAAATACCAAATTTTAAAAACAATCTCACCCATATAAGGCAAGAATAGCTCTTTTAAAAGCTCAAATTTCATAAAGTATCCAACAAAAATGGCAAATATAATGCCACCAAGTGGGAGCATAATGTTTGAGCTAAGATAATCAAGCAAATCAAAAAAACTCTTACCAAAAAATGTAAGTGACTCCTTAAAATCGCCAATGCCGCTTAACGCACATAAAATTCCCAAAAGATAAACTACGGCACCGACAATGATAATTGATCTATTTCTACTAAATCCCAAGCTTTTATTTAAGAAAAATATAAATGGTTCAACTAGTGAAATAACCGATGTTATACCAGCAAAAAATAAAGATGTAAAAAATGCAAAAGCTAAGAAATTTCCAAGCAAACCAAGCTTTGCAAAAAGCGTTGGAAGCGAGATAAATGCTAACCCTGCACCCTTTGATGGCTCTGAGCCAAATTCATAGGTGAATGTAAAAACTATCAGCCCTATAATTACGCTAATAATTATATTTGCAAAGACTACATAAAGCGATGAAATAAATAAATTTGTATCATTGCCTAGGCTTGATGAGTAAGTTAAAATGCAGCCAATGCCAATACACATCGTAAAAAAAGCTAACCCAAGAGCATTTAAGATAGCGCCTTGATCTATCTTTGAAAAATCAGGCACAAGTAGAAATTTAGCCGCCTCATCAAATCCATTCATGCCAAAAGAGTAGCCAAGCATAAGCAAAAGCAAAATAAAAAGTGCCGGAATAAGATATACATTTATACGTTCTATTCCACTTTTTATACCTTTTGTAAGTATAAAAAAGTATGCAAAAAAAGCGATGCTAAAATATAAAATTTGCTCCTCTATGCCCTTTGAAGTAAAATTTACAAAAAGCACTTCTGAGCTTGCCATATCTTTTGGAAGCTCACCAAGACTTAAGATAACGTATTTTAAAACCCAACCAATGATGAGCGTATAAAAAGATGCGATGAATAACCCTGTCACCATCACAACACCAGCAAATTTCCAAGAATTTGCCCCCTTTGTAGCTAGACTTTTAAATGCCCCAACCGTATCAAGGCGTGAAATTTTACCCATTGCCATCTCAGCAAAAAATATACTAAGTCCAACAACAAAAGCAAAAAATAGATATATAAGAATAAATGCTGAACCGCCATTACTACCGACCATATATGGAAATTTCCATGCATTACCAAGGCCAATAGCCGCTCCAATGATAGAAAGAACAAAACCAACTTTACTAAATCTATCCATCATTTACCTGCTATCTGGTAGATCATGATGGCACAAATTGCAATTGGCACTATATATCTTAGAGTGAAGTACCAAATTTCAAAAAATGCTTTTCCCATAAATTCACCAAAGAGTAGATATAAGCTCTCTTTTTTAAGTTTATAGCCAACAAAGAAACTAAAAATTATGGCACCTATTGGCATCATTATATTTGAAGTAAGAAAATCAAGTGCATCAAAGACTGGCTTGCCAAAAATACTAAAGATATTAGCCGTCTGCGCATAATATGAAAAAATACAAAAAAGGCCTAAAATATAGACAAAAATTCCAATATAAACAAGAGCCATTTTACGTGAAATTTCAAATTTTCTAACCAAATAATAAGCAAATGGTTCAATCATCGAAACAGCACTTGTAATACCAGCAAATAAAAGCGAAACAAAAAATGCGATGGCCATGACATTGCCAACTATCCCAAGTTTTGCAAAGAGCGTAACAAGTGAGATAAAAATAAGCCCTGGGCCACTTGCCGTGCTATCAGCTCCATAAGCAAATATAAATGTAAAGACCACAAGTCCCATCATAATGCCTATTAAAATATTTATAAATATTATAGAAAGCGTTGATTTTATAAGATTTGTCTGCTCTGGTAAATTTGCAGCGTATGTCGGTATGACGCCGACACCCATAGATAGCGAGAAGAATGCAAGTCCAAGAGCTTGCAAAACAACATCTGGCGTGATCGCACTAAAATTTGGCACAAATAAAAATTTAGCCGCCTTAACAAAGCCATCACCCATGCTAATTGCATAAAAAAGTATACAAATAAGCAGTATAAAAAGACCCGGCATCATCCAAATATTTAGCTTCTCAATGCCACTTTTCACACCCTTTGAAACAGCAAAAAATACCATCAAAAAGACCAAGCTAAAGCAAACAATAGCACTACTTAGATCATTCGATAAAAGCGTATTAAACTGTTGGACTGCCTCTTCTTGATTGCTCAAAAGTGGCGAAAAACTAAGATAAATGTATTTTAATATCCAGCCAATGACAACCATATAAAATGAAGCAATAAGTATCGCTCCTATCATAAAAAAGCCTGAAAGGGACCATATTGTTTTATGTTTTGGAGCAAGTTTATAAATGGAGCTTACAACGTCACTTTCACCGAGCTTTCCTATACTAAGCTCCGCCAAAAACGCCACAAATGCGATAGCAAATGTAAGGAGCAAATATAAAATTATAAACGCTGAACCGCCATTGTTTCCTACCATTGTTGGAAATTTCCATGCATTACCAAGTCCAACAGCCGATCCTGCCATAGCAAGAACAAAGCCTATTTTTGAAAATTTTTCATTTATCATTGATTACCTGAGATTAAGAATAAATTAATTTTTTCAAAGATAACATAAAAAAACTTTTATTTTTCTAAGCCAAGAATTTTTTATGGGCAATTTAAATTTTTAGTGTTTTTATTTGAAACAAAGTTTTGTTTTTGTAATATTACGGCTTATAAAGTTTTAGTAGGGGGCAGATCCGAAAGAGCTTTAAAATTTTAAAGGAGCAACGATGAAAAAGATCGTGTTTTTAATTCTTGGTCTTGCCGCATTTGCATTTGGCGCTGATGGCGAGATGATTAGATCATATTCAGTTATCGCTGGTGGTATTGGCCTTGGTCTTGCAGCTCTTGGTGGCGCTATTGGTATGGGTAATACAGCTGCTGCAACAATTAGTGGAACAGCTAGAAACCCAGGTGTTGGTAGCAAACTTATGACTACAATGTTTATCGCTCTTGCGATGATCGAAGCACAAGTTATCTACGCACTTGTTATTACACTTATCGTTCTTTACGCAAACCCAATGCTTGGCTAAGCGTAAAGCTTAAAATTTGGCCCCTTTTTTGGGGCTTTGCTCTTTTTGCGATCATGGTGGAATTGGTAGACACGCTATCTTGAGGGGGTAGTGCCGCTAGGTGTGCGAGTTCGAGTCTCGCTGATCGCACCATCTAATCTTATACTTCAAAATCCAAAATCTTACAAAATTTAAAAAGGGGAATTTATGCTAGATAAAAAGCGTGCTTTAAAACAGCTACAAAATGAAGCAGATGATACCGCTATCTATACGTTACTTGAAGCTAGTGAAAAAAATGAAGAAAATAAAAAAATACTTCGTAAATTAATCACTGAGGAAAAACGACATTATGCTTTTTGCCAAAAGATAACAGGTGAGAGCAGAACTGCAAATTTATTCAAAGTCATCTTCTATACGATACTTGTTAAAATTTTTGGTACATCTTTTACTTTAAAATTTATGGAGTCACGTGAAGAAGACGCAGAGCAATTTTATCTTGGTGTTGTTGATGAGTATCCTGAAGCTAGAGATATTTATAATGAAGAAGTAAATCATGAAAATAATTTAATCTCTATGCTAAAAGACACGAAACTAGTCAATGCCGGTGGTATCGTTCTTGGTATGAATGACGCATTAGTTGAGCTAACTGGCACGCTAAGTGGCATCGCTCTAGCTTTTTCAAATACAAAATCAGTTGGTGCAACGGGCCTTATCATGGGCATTGCAGCTGCTCTTTCTATGGCAGGGTCAGCCTATCTCGAGTCAAAAGAAAATCCAAGTGACGAGATCAAACCGCTTACCTATTCGCTCTACACAGGTGGTTCGTACATCATAACAACGGCGTTTTTGATACTTCCATTTTTCATCTTTTCAAGTGGTGTTTACGCTGTCTTGTCGATGTTCTTCTTTGCCTTTGTTGCCATTATCACTTACAACTTTTACATAAGCGTGGCAAAAGAGCTTAAATTTTTGCCAAGAGTGATTGAAATGTGTGTGATAACTTTTGGTGTTGCGATCATTTCATTTGGCATTGGCTTTTTAGTCAAGCACTATTTTGGCCTAGATATTTAATCCAAAATTTCATACCAAGTGTAGCTATCGTCTCCAAAATTCCCACTAAATAGTGGCTTTAAATTTAGGTCAAGGCTTAAATTTTTACCATCCTTAAAATTTGAGCTTTGATAGATAAGTAGCCACTTTACGTTTGCTAGCTTGCCATCTTTTGCAAGCTTTAAAAACTCATCAGCTCCTTCAAACATAGTAAGCCCTGTTAAATTAAGTTCTTTTTGAATGCCGACTTTTCTACCTGGCACACTAAAAAGCGGTATCGTTTCATCAAATTTATCACTTCTTGAGTAGATTATAACATCTGGGTTTTTACCGCTGCCCACTAACCTGCTGTCAAGCTTTGGCCGGTCTGTTCGCACTGTATTGCCACCGATCACTAGCGTATCTATGACGCTTCTAAGTTTATGGACATGCTTGCGGCTAAGCTCATTTGTGATGATGCCACCACTTGCCACGCCATTTTTACTAAGAGCTATTTTTAAAAAACTAAATCCACCATTTTGATAGGCTAAAAATGACTCAAGCAGCTTATCACAGCGCTCTTTTAAAATGCCAAATTTAACTCCCACGCCAGCACTTTGCAGTAAATTTGCGCCACCACTTGCTATTTTGTTTTCATCATGAGCACCTATTATTACCTCGGCAAAACCAAGCTCTTTTAGCAAATTTGCACAAGGAGGTGTTTTGCCATGGTGCAAGCAAGGCTCAAGCGTGACGTAGGCTTTTGCGTTTTTTAGTAAATTTGCGTGATTATTTAGTAGAAATTCGTAAGTAAATTTTGGCTCTAAAAGGCCAAATTCGCCCTCTTTTATATTAGAATCAAATTTGGCGTTATATGCCTTTATGAAATCATCTTTAAATTTTTCACTTTTTTTGCAAAGCGCAAAAAGTATCGCTGTTGGTTCAGCGTGTAAAAATCCAGCCTTTTCATGAGCCTTGCAAGATAAAATTTGTCCATTTTCATCAAGAATAAGACATCCAACGGCTGGATTTGGATAGGTCAGGATCTGAAATTTCCAAGCCTCGCTCAGAGCAAGATCCATGTAAAATTCGTCGTTCATCTTAACAAGCTATATTTATTTTCCTATATCTTTTATCTCATCAACAAGAGTTTTTGAGATCAAGTCGATATCGGTCGGCTCATCCTCCGCGTCCCACCTAAAAGCAGCAATCTCTGCCGAAACGGCGATATCTTTAAAATAGCTATATTTCGTTGTAGAGAGTGGTATAGCGTAAGAAACCAAAAGCCTATCAGTGTTATCATAAATTTTCACGCTATAGCGAAAGTGTGGCTTGTTTAACGCCTTGCCACCCCAGTTAAACCATCTTTCATAGTCCATTTGTATTTTTATCTTGAAGCTATTTTCATCCCCTAAAATGCCCTGCTCTTTTAGATGTTTGTTTATAAATTCCACAAACTCATCACGAAGTTCGCTTTCATTTTTATAGTTAGTGTTGTGCTCGTATCTAGTTGGTTGATTTGTCAATGTTAGGTTAAAATCACTAACAATGTATTTAGCCACGCCTTTTTGTATCGGCGTTGGCTCAACATTATATTTATATCTTCCCCCACATCCAACAAAGAAAATACCTAAAACTATTAAAAAGAGTATTTTTACAAATTTCATATTTCTCCAAATTTACGACAAACCGTCGATCTTGCCATCTACGTCTATCTTCATATTGACAGCGGCTGGTACTTTTGGAAGTCCTGGCATCAGCATGATCTTACCACAAACCGCGACGATGAAGCCGGCTCCCGTTCTAATGTCAAGGTCTTTTACGCTAAATGTAAAGCCCTTTGCTCTGCCCAAAAGCTTCGCATCGTCGCTAAATGAGTACTGTGTTTTTGCGATACAAACTGGCAAGTGGCTCAAATTTAGCTCTTTTATCATCTCGATCTTTTTAAGTGCAGCTTCCTCAAAAACAACCTCACCTGCTCCATAAATTTCCTTAGCGACCTTTTCTATTTTAGTTCTCGTATTGTCGCTCATCTCGTATGTGAAATTTATCTTACTTGGATTATCGCATGCTTTTAAAACTAGCTCGGCAAGCTCAAGCGCACCTTTGCCACCTTTTACAAAATTCTCACAAACAGCCACTTCTACGCCAAGCTCACGGCAGTATTCTTTTACGAAATTTATCTCTTCATCAGTGTCAAAGCCAAATTTATTAAGCGCCACAACTACGTTTTGACCAAATTTGACTTTTAAATTTTCGATGTGTCCGCCAAGGTTTTCGATACCTTTTTTAAGGGCATTCATGTCTGGTTTTGTGATCTCGTCTTTATTTGCTTCGCCGTTATATTTTAGCGATCTGATCGTGCTTACAAGCACCACAGCACTTGGTTTGATGTCAGCAACCCTGCACTTTATATCTAAAAATTTCTCCGCGCCAAGCTCCGAGCCAAAACCAGCTTCAGTGATGACGTAGTCAGCTAAATTTAGAGCTGTTTTTGTTGCGATGACGGAGTTGCAGCCGTGTGCGATGTTTGCAAATGGGCCGCCATGCACGAGCGTAGGTGTGTGTTCAAGTGTTTGAAATAAATTTGGTTTGATCGCATCTTTTAAGAGTATGCAAACAGCGTCCTCACAGCCTAGATCACGCACATAGATAGGCTTTTTATCGCTATCATATGCGACCATTATGTTTGCCACGCGCTCTTTTAGATCAGAAAGGCTTGTGGCTAGACAAAGCACAGCCATGATCTCGCTTGCGGCGGTGATGTTAAAGCCATCTTCTCTTGGCACGCCATCAGTCCTGCCGCCCTGCCCCACAGTGACAAATCTTAGCGCGCGGTCGTTCATATCCATACAGCGCTTCCATAAAATTTTCTCTATTTTTAGTGGGTTTTCTTGATAGAGGCTATTATCTATCATCGCTGAAATGAGGTTATTTGCCGATGTTATCGCGTGAAAATCGCCAGTAAAGTGTAAATTTAGATCCTCCATCGGCGCTAGCTGCGAGTAGCCGCCACCTGCTGCTCCGCCCTTTATGCCAAAAACTGGCCCAAGAGATGGCTCGCGAAGTGCTAGGCAGACCTTTTTATTAAGCAAATTTAGTGCGTCAGCTAGACCTATTGACATAGTCGTTTTGCCCTCACCGTATGGGGTTGGATTAGTCGCGGTGACTAAGATGAGTTTTGAGTTTGATGGCTCAAGCCTAGGGGAAATTTTAGCCTTAAATTTGCCGTAAAGCTCAAGTTCGTCTTCGTTTAAGCCTAGTTTTGCGGCAACTTTACTGATGTGTTCTAACTTCGTTTGGTGAGTTATCTCGATGTCGCTTAGCATTTTACCACTCCAAATATGTTTTTGCTTTTTTTATCTCACTAATGTTGATCTCAAAAATTCCCTCTTCGTTTTCTACTGCGATGCTCTCTTCGTCAGCTTTTACAAGCCTTCCTGCAAATTTCTCACTCTCGGTTTGAACTTTAACTAGCTCACCAACGCTCGCTTTAAAATGCGAAGACTTACTAAGCTTTCTCTCAAGGCCAGGCGAGCTAACCTCGAGGTTGTAGTCTCCACTAACTGGCGGTGTCACGTCAAAGATAGGCGAGAGCAGACGGCTCACTTTTTCGCAATCATCAAGGCTCACTCCGCCATTTTTTGTGATGTAAACTCTAAAAATAGCCCTACCATTTTCATTTGTGATCTCACTGTCATAAAGCTCTACGCCGCACTCGCGTACTAGTTTGTCTAAATTATCCATTTTTGTTTAAATCCTTTGAAATTTTATCAAACAACTTATCCATATGGTTTTGATACTCTAATCTATCGTCAAATTTAAAGTGAAAATTTGGACATCTATACCAGCCCTCAGCAGCCATGCAGTGGTTTTGCAAGTGCCTGCAAACTCGCTTTAAATGCCCCAAAATATACTCTTGTTCACGCTCATCAAATGCCATTTTGTCAAGATAAACAAAGGCATCGTATCTGCCCTTTTTACATTCGACATCAGTGACACAAAGCCCCTTTAAAATGCTATCTTCAAGAGTAGCTAGAGCCTCTGGGATGAGCTCTTTTAGCACACTCTCTGTTCTCATACGCTTTATTTCGTTAGCGTTCATAGAGTAGCTTTCTCCTTGACTTCTTTGAAGCTTTCGATATAGTCGTTTTCTCTGATGTCGTTGAAATTTTCGATACCAACGCCACATTCATAACCTTTAGCAACCTCTTTGACGTCATCCTTGAAGCGTTTGAGCGAACTTACCGAGCCCTCATAAACAACCACACCTTCTCTAATAAGGCGAATTTTTGCGCCTCTATTTATAGTGCCCTCAGTGACGATACATCCAGCAATAGCACCAACTTTTGGCACATGGATCACTTGGCGAACCTGAGCTTGGCCAAGCTGCTCTTCTCTGATAATCGGTGACATTAATCCACCTAAAATCGCTTTCACGTCGTCGATTAGATTATAAATAACGTTGTAAGTTTTAATCTCAACGCCGCTCTCTTTTGCCTTTTCTTTTATCTCGCCAGTTGGTCTTATGTTAAAACCAAGGATTATACAGTCTTCGCTCGCACTAGCAAGTGCTACATCGCTTTGCGTGATGCCGCCAACACCTGAGTGGATGACATTTACCCTGATCTCATCATTTGCTAGTTTTTCTAGGCTTGCTTTTAGTGCCTCAAGTGAGCCACCAACGTCAGCCTTGATAATGACTGGAAGCGTCTTTAACTCACCCTCAGCGATCTTAGCACTAAGCTCGTCAATACTAACTTTCGTACTCTTACTAAGCTCTTTTTGGCGGATATATTCAGCCTTTTTCTGCGCGTATTCACGAGCCTCTTTATCTGTTTTTACACCTATTAGCGTCTCGCCAGCCTCTGCTATTTCGCTAAGACCTACTATAACACCACATTCGCCTGGTTTTATATCTTGCAAAGGCTTACCTTGGTCATCAAGCAAGCTTCTTATCTTTCCATATGCGACACCAGCTACGACAGTATCTCCAACATGAAGCGTGCCATTTTCAACGATAATAGTAGCGACTGGACCACGACCTTTTTGAAGTGAGCTCTCGATAACAGTTGCTTTTGCGTTTGCCTTTGGATTTGCTTTTAGCTCTAAAAGATCAGCTTGTAAAAGCACGATCTCTAAAAGATCATCTATACCCATACCTGTTTTTGCAGAGATTGGCACAAATTCATACTTTCCGCCCCACTCTGTTGGCATGATATCAAGCTCGGCAAGACCAGTCTTTACTAGGTCGGGATTTGCTGACTCTTTATCCATTTTGTTTATCGCAATGATTATTGGTACACCAGCAGCTTTTGCGTGGCTGACCGCCTCTTTTGTTTGTGGTTTTACGCCGTCATCTGCTGCAACAACTATAATAACTATATCAGTTACACCAGCACCTCTTGCGCGCATAGCAGTAAATGCTTCGTGACCTGGGGTGTCAATAAATGTGATGTTTTTGCCGTTTTTATTTACCATATAAGCACCAACATGCTGAGTGATACCACCAGCCTCTCCTGCTGCTACACGTGATTTTCTTATGTAATCAAGCAATGAAGTTTTACCATGATCAACGTGACCCATGATGGTTATAACTGGTGCTCTTGGCTGGAGATTTTCATCGTCTTTTATCTCTTCTTCATAGGCTGCTACGTAGTCAAATTCTTTTTGATCGTCGATGATATTAACCTCTACATTAAACTCATCAGCCAAAATTTCTATCGCATCTTCATCCAAAAAGTCATTCTTTGTTGTCATCATACCTAGCATAAAAAGTTTACCAATGATCTCACTTGGCTGTTTGTTTAGCTTTTCAGCAAATTCATAAACACGAATTTCTTTTGGAATACTTATAGATGTCACAGCTTCATTGTTTTGTTTATTTTCAGGCTTTTTGTGTTTTTTTCTAGCTCTTCTTTGAATGCCGCCCTCACCAAAAGAATTTATCGTATTATTGACCGTAGTTCTCATAACATTTGGCTGTTTTGTCTTTTGAGCTGGTGCTGGTGCTGGGGTTTTAAAACTAAAATCAGGAAGAACAACTACATCTTCATCTTCTAGCACTATGTCACCAAAGTCACTTCCGCCAAGCAGATCCATCTTCTGGGTGTTGTCCTTTTTACTTGCAACAACTACTTTTTTATCTTTTTTCTTTTTCTTAGCTAAATTTTCATCATTTGCTGAAAACATACTTTTAAAATCGCTTATATTAGCTATGCTTGGTTCAGGCTTTTTCTCTTCTTTTGTAGCAATCGGCGCTTCATAGTCTTTTTTCTTTTTTACTATCACAAGGCCACGTCTTTTTTGAGTCACATCAGCCAAGCTCTCTTTTGGTCTTGGAGCTTCGACTTGTTTTTGCTCTACTTTGATTTCTTCTTTTTTAGGCTCAATTTTTTGTTTTTCTTCCAAAATTTGTGCCTCTTTCTTAGGCTCAGTTTTTACCGACTTTGACTCAGTTTTAGTAGTAGCTTTTTTAGATTCACTTTTTTGTTTTTCTTCTTTTTTTACTGGCTCTTTTTCTACTTCTTTTTTAGGCTCTTTTTTTGGTTTAGGTTCACTCTTTTTCTTTTTAAATTTATCTGGTATCACGCCAGTTTGAACATATTCATATATAGCTTCGGCCTCTTCAAGGCTAACTGCATTTGAGTGAGTTTTGACTTTTAATCCTAGCTCTTGAGCTTTTTCTACTATCTCTTTACTTGGATAGCCAAGCTCGTTTGCGATCTCTGAAATCCTAACATTGCTCATTTAAGAGTATCTCCTTTAACTTCGGTGCATCACAAATAAAAACACCTTTAGTTTGTTTATCAATTATTTTTTTTAAAATTTTTATATCTTTTTGTATACATTTGTCGCACAGATAAAAGCTACGACCATTTCCTTTGCCATGCTCTAAATTTTTACCTACCAAGCGGTATCTTTTTAGCAAGCTCTGAGAAATTTTAATTTTACAAGCGACACATGTCCTTACAGGATTATTTTTGTTCATTATATCTTTTTAAACTTGTTTTTAGCTTTGCGTAATTTCGTATCCATCGTTATCAAATGAAAAAACCTCAACCCTAAAATCACTAAATTTACTCTTTAAAATATCTCGTAAATTTTTAGCATCATCTTTGTAAGCGATATTTAAAAAGCTTGAACCTGAGCCTGAAAGCGTGCTCATTAAAGCACCATTTTCATAAGCTACTTTTCTAACTTCAAAAAGTTCTTCTAAAGCGTGCATTCTACGCTCTTCATGCATCAAATCTTTGCTTGCTATTTTTAAGAGATCATACTTTTTTTCATAAAAACAAGACGTTAAAAAAGCGGCATGAGATAAGTTATTTACGCATTCTTTCATCGTATAGTTCTTTGGTAAAATTTGTCTTGACGAGGATGTGCTCATCGGTTTATTTGGGATGACAACTACTGCTTTTATCTCATCGCTTAAACTTATTTTATTTGCGTAAACATTACCATTTTTTACGATCGCGCTGATAAATCCACCATGAACTGCTGGCGAGATATTATCAGGATGGGTTTCATAGATGATAGCTTTATTTAAAACTGTCTCTTTGCTTGCCTTAAAGCCAGCCATTTCGTACGCTGAAGCAATGGCCCCAACGATAACAGCAGAGCTACTGCCAAGCCCCCTTGAAAATGGGATATTATTTTCAAAAACGACTCTAAAATTTTCATTTTTACCAGTTAGCTCAAAAAAAATTTCATTAAAAATACTTAAGAATATATTGTTTCTCTTTAAATTTACACTTCCACTGCCTTCGCCGTTTATCGACACTGAGCTAAATTTTGCTGGCTCGATTTTCACACTATTAAAAAGCTTCAAACTAAGCCCCAAAGCATCAAAACCAGGACCCAAATTTGCACTTGTTGCAGGCACTAAGATGTTCAAAATTTCTCCTAAACTGCTTGGATGATATAATCTGGAAGTGTATCTGAATTTAGTTTTAATTCATCTAAATTTAAAGGCAACCTAAATCCTACTGGCTCCACTTTTTCAAGTAAAATTTTGCCATCTTTTAAAACAAAACTTAAATTTTTATTTGCTCTTATAGCTTGGTGACCATTTAAACTAAAGCCACTAACGGCGTAAAATTTGCAGCCTTTAGCCAAAGAAAATGTTTTTAATATTACATAGGCCACCTTTAGCCCCATAAAACTGCCTGGCGTATTTGCATAGATAATTTTTGTGATATTAAATTTAGAGGATAAATTTTCTAAGATTTTTATCAAAGCTTCACTGACATGTTCATCAGTCGTAATTTCATCAAATTTTACGCCGTCTTTATATACTCCAACTAAAAGCGGAGTAGATAAAGAGACAACTAAAATTTCAATATTTTCTATGCAAATACCTTTTGATACTCTTTTAGAAGTTCACCATTTAGAGTTGCGATCTCGTAGTTTTTCTCATCAGCCATCAAAGCAAGAGTTAATTTGTGATTTAGATCGTGGCTTCCAGCAAATGCTGTATAATCACCCAATAAAGGTGCTCCAAGCAAGCTTAAATCACCAATCGCATCTAAAATTTTATGCCTTACAAACTCATTTTCAAATCTCAAACCTTCTGGATTTAGGATATGCGTATCATCGATTGCCACGACATTATCAAGCGATGCACCAAGGGCTAAATTTTGAGCCTGCAAACGTTGTAAATCTTTCAAAAAGCCAAAAGTCCTAGCACGAGCTATATTTTTTATAAAAGAGCTTTTACTAAAATCAAAAACATATCTTTGTTCACCAATAACTGGATGATCAAATTTTATTGTATAGTCAAATTTTGGACTTCTTGAAGGTGAAGTTCGTACAAATTTAGAACCCTCAACGACTTCAACTTCACGTCTAACAAGAATTACTTTTTTACCGGCATCAAGATATCTTATGCCAGCCTCATCAAGTAGCATGCAAAAGCTTATCGCACTGCCATCCATGACTGGAATTTCATTTGCATCAACAGAGATTCTAATATTATCAATGCCATAACCATTTATGGCTGACATTAGATGCTCAATCGTACTAATAAAGCCCTTTTCATTGCCAACAACGGTTGCCATCTGCGTATTTATCACATTTTTAGGTTCGGCTTTAAAACTAATACCAAGATCTTCGCGGTGCAAAATAATACCAGAATTTGCATCAAGAGGTTCTAGTATAAGTCTTATCGGCTCACCTTTATGAAGCCCTATACCAACGGTCTCAACGCGTCTTGCGATAGTAGTTTGTTTCAAGAATTTTCCTTATATTTTAATTCACTTATGATAGCACTAAAAAATCAATTTTGCAAATTTTTTAGTTCTTGTCTATCATTGCTTTTGCAGCATCTAAAACACTTGTGATATTGTCTTTTATCCACTTTTTATCCATCCATTGTTGAGGTCTTACCTCTTCGCCTTGGACCAAAATTCCAAAGTGAAGGTGATCGCCAAGCGCAAGACCACTAGTTCCAGTAGTACCTATCTGATCGCCAGCAGCGACCATATCGCCCTCTTTTACTCTAGTGCTTGAGCAGTGTCCATAAAGCGAATAAAGCCCAAATCCATGATCGATCACAATATTTAATCCATAAATTCCATTTTCGGATGCAAGTACGACACGACCAGCATTACTAGCTATTATAGGAGCCGCTGCCACACTTGCAAAGTCTATTCCCATATGCCAAGATTCGCTTACTTGCTCGTTATTATATGTATAGTATCGGTGATCGGCGAAGTCAGCCACTTTTTTACCATTTCTTAGTGGATAAAATGGTGTCACACTAAAGTCAGTTAACATCTCATCGCCAGGATTTGTAGTAAGTGCTGTTATTTTTTCTTCGTTTGAATTTCTAAGCGTTTCATTGACAAATCTCATTTTCTCAAGCCTTGAAAGCGCACTTGGATCTTTTGCATATTGATCCGTTAAATCAACTATCTTACCATCTAAAAATCTATCATTTAATGCAATAGTTGAAGTTTTATACTTTACATTTTCGTAAAAATATCTGATATGTGACTTGCTTTCGTTGCCTGCAAAGTCTCTTGCAATGACCTCAGCACTAAAATTTTCAACCTGAACTGGCCAAGCAACAAGTGCTGCATAAAAGCCCTCTTTATAAAACGGCACTGCCTTAAATTTTTTACCAAAATTTGTCTGGACATAGACCTCTTTTAGTTGGTTGTCAGTCGCTCTAAATACAACAACCGCACTACCACCTTTCGAGATAGAATAAGACTGCGAAAGCACGTAAAGATCAGGCTTTGAAGTATCAAGCACTACTTCGACTTTTTTACTAGCTTTATTGCCAGTAAAAAAGCTCCATTTGCTAGTATCTACAGCTTCGATATTCATCTCATAGGTATCTTTTTGAGCAAAAAAGCCAGTCTTTGGAAAGGTTAAATTTACATCAAGCTCAGTACTTGGCTTTTGTATGATTTGATTTAATAAATTTAGATCATTTTTCCCATCATTCATACTAATTCGTACAAATTTTATACCGCTATCATCTTTAAATTTGATATTCATTGGGGTTCTAAGATTCCAATAAACCTTATCAGCAACACCAATTATCGGCTCATTTCGCTCAAAATCTTTTGACATCAAAGCATAGCCAAAACCACCGGCTAAAATTAAAATTAGCAAAAGCACAACAATACCAAAACCACCAATTCCACGTCTATACATATATTTTTACCTTAAATTCAATTTGCAAAATTTTACACGTAAATCAATAAATTTTTAGTTAATTACAAAATTTCTCTTACAGCCCTAGCGTCGCTCATCCAAGCAAAAAGTTCGTCCCAGCGTTCATCTTTGATGAGATCTTTACACAAATTTAGCTCTTTTTCAAACATATTTATAGCTTCAACAACATTATTTTTATTTTGCTTAAAGATATCGCTCCACATAAAAGGCGAACTCTTTGCGACACGTATCATACCCTTAAATGTAGGTCCACCAAGTGCTACGATGTGCCTTTTATCCTCTTCTTTTAAAATTCCACTCGCTAGAGAAAATGCAATCGCATGAGGCAAATGCGAAATAAGACCCACATGATGATCATGCTCTTTCGCACTCATAAAAATGATCTTCATACCAAGGCAAGAAAATAGCTCAACGCTTCTTTTTACATGTTTTTCTGCGCTTTCTGCAAAGTCGCAAACGATAACAGTTGCTCCTGTGTAAAGTGATTTAAAAGCAGCCTCTGGACCAGAATACTCGGTACCTGCCATCGGGTGAGCTGGGATGAAATTTTTACGAATTTTTTCTGGCACGGCTTCTATTATCTTTTGTTTGGTCGAGCCAAAGTCGATGATAGTTGTATCTTCGCTAATGTCGGTTAAATTTTGCACGATGCTCACAATGGCTTCGACTGGCACAGCTAAAAAGATGATGTCACACTTCTTTTTCATCTCATCTATGCTTAAAATTTCATGCACCAAGCCAAGTTCTAAGGCCTTTTTGCTATGATTTTCGTCTTTGTCGTATCCGCTAACACAAGAAATTAATTTTTCATCTTTTAATGCTAGCCCAAGCGAGCCACCCATAAGACCAAGTCCGATGATACCTATTTTCATAAAAAACCTTCAAAATTATAAAATTTAAATTTATTAAAAATAAAATATGATATTATACGCACTTATACTAAAACTCTAGGTTAAATTTAATGAGAAAGAAATTATTTTTATTAGCATTAGCTTTTAGCGGCCTAAGCGCACAAACAATCCAGTCAATAAATTTTAAAGGCCTAATTCACCTTTCGCCTGAAGTAGCAAGCCAAATAATGGGCTTAAAAGTCGGTCAGGATCTGACTCCAAAGCTTAGCGATAAGGCGATCACAAATTTATACAAACAAAACTATTTCGACGATATCTACATAGAAGATACAGGCAATGGCAATCTTTTGGTGGTTGTAAAAGAGAAACCAAGTGTTGCTAGAGTCGATCTAAAAGGTGTTGTAACAAATGACAAAACTGCGATCGAGTCGCTAATCAACATCAAACCAGGCAATATGTATGATGAGCTTACAATAGAAAAAACTAAAGAGAGAATTCGTCAGTATTATGAGTCAAAGGGCTATTTCGATACCGTTGTAGACGTAGAAAAACAACCAGTTGCAGATAACGACAGCTCACTTTTTATAACACTCAACATAAACCGCGGCGAAAATATGATAATCAAAAATGTAAATTTAGTCGGCGCAAAAGAGTTTGATTATGACGACATTGAGCCAGTAGTTGCAAATAAAAGTAGAGAATTTATGGGCTGGCTTTGGGGTAGAAATGACGGTAAAGTTAAACTTTTTGAGCTTGAAAATGATCCAGCAAGAATACAAGACAAATATTTCCAAAAAGGCTATTTAGACGCGACTATTTCGTCACCTTATTTAAATTCATCGTTTGATAATTACACAGCTGATCTTACTTATTATGTTCATGAAGGTGAGCCTTATAAGGTTTCAAATATAAGTATTACAGCACCTGAAGAGCTAGAGCTTGACACTAAAAAGATCATAGATGACTTTAGGCTTGAGGCTGGTGATACGATGAACTCAGCAAGACTTCGCCAAGATATGAAAAAGCTCGATGATATGGTTGCTGACAAAGGTTATGCGTTTGTAAAAGTCTATCCAAAGACTGATAAATTTGATGAAAATAAAACTGTCGATATTGATTATGAAGTCGATCCTGGCGAGAAAGTATATATAAGGAATGTTCAAATTTCAGGAAACGATAGGACCGTTGACCGCGTTGTAAGACGTGAACTTTATCTAACTGAAGGAAATTTATATAGTAGAACCGACCTTCAAGACTCAAAAGATGCGCTAAAAAGAACAAGCTACTTTGATGACGTTGAGATAGAAGAAGATCCGGTTGATAAAAATACAGTTGATCTAAAAGTAAAAGTAAAAGAGGCTTCAACTGGCTCGATAAGCGGTGGTATCGGATACGGTAGTAGTGACGGACTACTACTAAACGCGGCACTTTCTGACACAAATATCTTTGGCTCTGGTCTTCAAGGACAAGTAAGCGTAGATAAGAGCGACAGAGAGCTTTCAGGCCAGATAAGTCTTACAAACCCGAGAATTTTCGACTCAGAGTATAGCCTTGGCGGAACACTTTATGCAAATGACTATGACTGGAGAACATACAAAGAGAGAAGCTATGGCTTTAGCACAACACTAGGCAGAAAACTAACTAGAAATTTAAGCGCATCACTTACTTACAACATTGAGCAAAGCAAAATTACTTTAAAAGATGATGAACTAAGAGATATCAACACAAAAACCAAAAAAGAAATTTATAGAGAAGGTAAAGCTATAAAAAGCGCTATAACTCCGGCTTTAACATATAATAGTACTGATGATTATTACTTACCAAGACGTGGCATCATAGCTAGCACATCATTTGAGATAGCTGGGCTTGGTGGCGATATAGACTTTATCAAAAATCGCACAAATTTTAACTACTATCTAGGTCTTAGAGAGTACATCGACTACGATCTTATCTTAAGATATAAAGCAAGCTTTGGTAAAATTTGGGAAAGAGGTTATACTCCGATCAACGAAAGACTTTACCTTGGTGGCATAAGAAGCTTACGTGGTTACGAGAGCAGAACCGTATCTCCAAAGGTAAAATATAATGGCGACTACTACGAATACGGTGGCGAAACTTCATTTAATAATTCAGCTGAAATAAGCTTCCCTATAATAGATCGTGTCAAAATGCGTGGTGTTGTATTTTATGACTACGGTATGATCGGCGAAAATAGCCTAAATGAGATAAAAAGATCATCAGTCGGTACTGGCATTGAGTGGATAACTCCTATTGGACCACTTCAACTAATCTTTGCAAAAGCTCTTAAACCTAAAGAGGGCGATGATACAAATACATTTGAATTTACTATCGGAAGACGCTTCTAACAAGATACTTTAAAGGGGCTAACTTGCCCCTTAAAACCTCTACAAATAAACAAACTTTAAGTCATATAAGAAAAAGCAAGGCAAACATTAGATATAATCCCACAATTTTTAATATAAGTGGGTAAAAATATGAATTTCTCAGATATTTTTTCAAAGATAAGAAAAGCTCAACCTCGTCCAGAAGAAGCGCCTACACACTGGGTAAAATGCGATAATTGTCACTCACTGATGTACTACAAAGAAGTTGAAGCTTGTTTTAACGTATGCCCAAAATGCGGCTATCATATGAGACTAAAAGCTACTGATCGTATAAATTTGATCTGTGATGAAGATAGCTTTGTAGAATTTGACGCAAATTTAAAACCGGTAGATCCATTAAATTTTGTTGATAAAAAATCATACAAAAAAAGAATCACAGAGAATAAAGAAAAAACAGGACGCACAAGCTCAGTGATATGCGGCGAAGGCAAATGCGACGGACAAGAGATACAGCTAGTTGTTTTTGACTTTGGTTTCATGGGTGGTTCGCTAGCTTCAGTTGAGGGTGAAAAGATCGTAAGAGCGATAAAACGAGCAATAAAAAAACGCCAAGCTTTAGTCATAGTGAGTGCTTCAGGTGGAGCTAGAATGCAAGAGAGTACATTCTCTTTGATGCAGATGTCAAAGACTTCAGCTGCCTTAAAACTACTTGATGAAGCGAAACTACCTTACATCTCAATACTTACTGATCCGACAATGGGTGGCGTTAGTGCCTCTTTTGCTTGGCTTGGAGATCTAATAATCGCCGAACCTGGCGCATTGATAGGCTTTGCTGGTCAAAGAGTTATCAAACAAACCATTGGTGCTGACCTTCCAGAGGGATTTCAAAGAGCTGAGTTTTTGTTAGAGCATGGCCTAATCGATGCTATTGTGCCAAGAAGCGAACATAAAAAATATATAAGCGATATGGTTAAATTTCTCACAAACAATAAGACAATACATCAAAAAGATAAACAAGATGAGAGTGGAAACAACTTTGAACTAAAGCTAAAAACCAAAGGCTAAATTTGGAAATTTCAGTTTTTAGCATTCAAAAATCATCACGTGATAACTTTGAAAACGAGATACAAGAATATATAAAAATGAGTGCAAAATTTGCTAAGATAAACGATAAAGTCTTTTTCAATGAAAAAATAGCAAAAGCTCAAAGTGCCGGAAAAAGCGAAGCATTAAGAGCCTATGATGAAATTTATGAGCCAAATTTAAAAGGCTTTTGCGTAATGCTTGATGAAAATGGCTTGCAACTTGATAGCCAAGAATTTGCACAAATTTTAAACTCAAATTCACAAATTAACTTTTTCATAGGTGGAGCTTATGGCCTTAGCCAAAATTTAAAGAATAAAGCACAAAAAATCGTAAGTTTGAGCAAGATGACGATGGCACATAAGATTGCCAAGCTTGTACTTTTTGAGCAAATTTTTAGAGCACTTTGCATAAATGCAAACCACCCATATCACAAATAAAGGAATATAAATGACACAAACTGAGCTAAATTTTTTTAAAAAATTACTTGAAGAAAGAAAATTACAGATCAAAAAAAATATCTATGATTCATCTGTTGAAGTAAATGGCTTAAGAGATAGTGGTGTAAGCGATGAGTTTGATATAGCCTCAGTAAATACAGACCAGCTAATAGAGCATTCCATCTCGACGCAACAAAGAGCGGAGCTATCAGAGATAGATGAAGCACTAGAGAAGATAGCAAATAAAACTTATGGAATTTGTGATATGTGTGAAGAGGAGATCAGCATACCGCGACTAAAAGTAAAACCACATGCAAAATACTGCATAACTTGCCGTGAAATAATCGAAAAAACAGCAAAAAACTAAGGAGAAAACATGAAAACTAGAAAATTTCTCGTCTACTGCATAATCTACATAGTAGTTGTTGCAGGGCTTACTTATTCTCTTAATAGTTCTGATTACACATTTGAGCTTTTAGGCCAAACTATAACTCTGCCAATTGCTATTTGGGTCGCTCTTCCAGTAGCTGTTTTAGCACTTCTTGCCCTACTTCATATTGCCTATCATGGATATGCTTTTTATAGATATAAAAAATGGATCAAAAAAGATAGCCAGCTTTATAAAGATTTAGCTAAAGAGACGCTTCTTGGCTTTGAGAGCAATAAAGACTTCAAAACCGACACTTACAAGATCGCCTCGCAGCTCACTCGCTCTATCTCACCAGTAGGCGAGCTTAAAGATGTCGGTGTAGATGATGCTGAGATAAACAATATCTTACAAACTATAAAAAGTATAAAAAATAAAGAGATTGTCGATCTAAAGAAATTTAGACTAGCAAAAGATAGCAAGTTGAATATCCTAAATGAGCTAAATAAGATCGAGCAACTACCTACTTACTATCTTGACATACTTAAAAATCAAGATCAAAATGAGAGCCTTAAAAAAGCTGCATTTGATAAACTTATAAAAGTAGCTTCTTTTAGCGAGATCAAAAGATTAAATTTTGAGCTAGCAAGTGAAGATATAATGCTTATTATTACTCGCTTTGTAAATGACGAGATCGATCTAAGCAGTGATGAAATTTTTGATCTTTTAAACAACGCAAAAGTGACAAAAGCACAATACGACAAAGCAGCCATAATGCTTAAAAATAAGCTAAAACCAGATGCATTTATCGGAATCTTTGAAAAACTAAAAAGCATCCATGCTGACGCTGATGAGGCTTACGTATATGCGCTATTTGAGCTTCAGATGCTTGATAAAGTAAGAGAGGCTATCGAAGGTAGCGACCCAGATGAGTTTAAAGAGATAAAGGTTTTACTATTTTTACGAGATAACGGCAAAATAGTGCCTAGCTCGCTATTTTTTAAATGATAGACTTTAGTAAAAAGCCACTTTTCTTAGCGCCACTTGCTGGCTTTTCTGACCTGCCATTACGAAGTGTCGTCAAGAAATTTGGCTGTGACGTCACTGTTAGCGAGATGATCAGCGCAAATGCTCTAGTATATGAGAGTAGTGACAAAACGCTTGAAATGATTAAAAAATCCCCAAACGAAGAGCCTTATGTAGTTCAAATAGCTGGCAATGACATAGAAAATATAAAAAAAGCTGTGCAAATCATTAATAAATTTGATGGGATTTATGGGCTCGATCTAAACTGCGGCTGCCCCGTACCAAAGGTTGTTAGACAAGGAGCGGGTTCTGCTTTACTAAATAATCTTGACAAACTTCAAAGCATAATCTCAGCTATAAAAAGCGTCTCAAACAAAGAGAGCCTAAGCGTTAAATTTAGACTTGGTTTTAACGACAAAAATGAAGAAAAAATAGCAAAAGCATGCGAAGAAGCCGGCGCAAACTACATCGCAGTGCATGGTCGCACAAGAGCTGGCGGGTACAGCGCAAAGGTTGACTACGAAGCGATCGCTAAAGTAAAGGCTAGTGTAAAAATTCCAGTCGTCGCAAATGGCGATATAAATGCGCAAAATGCAGATGAAATTTTAAACCTTACAAAGTGTGACGCCCTAATGATCGGTAGAGCAAGCATCGGTAACCCTTGGATATTTCACGAGATAAAGACTAAAACTAGCGTGGATAAGGCGCTAAAACAAAAGATCATCCTAGCTCACTTTGATGCGATGATCGAGCATTACGGTGAGCACGGACTTTGCATATTTAGAAAACATTTGCACCAGTACAGCAAGGGTATCGACGGTGCAACAACCTTTAGAAACGATGTAAATTTCATCATAGACGCGACAGCGATGAGAGAGCGCATAAGGGAGTTTTTTGCCTAGATGCAAGGCTACATCCTGCGCGTGCAAAAGGTCAGAGACGAGGACCTTTTAGTCTTTGTGCTAACTCCAAATTTACTCGTTAAATCATATAGATTTTTTGGAGCTAGACACTCAAACATCATGACAGGCTACAAGATCGACTTTGAGCTTGAGCAAGAGGCAAAATTTCTACCAAAGCTTAGAAATATACTTCATCTGGGATTTAAGTGGCTACTTGAGCGTGACAAGCTTATCATCTGGCAGCAGTTTATGCGTCTAGTTTATGACCATCTTAAAGAGGTTGAGCAGCTTGATGAAATTTACTTTAATGAGCTTGATCGCTGCGCCAGACAAATGCAACTGCAAAATCCCAAACGCCTTATAATAGAAAGCTATGTTAAAATTTTAGAATTTGAGGGTAGGCTTCATAGCGAACTTGAATGCTTTATCTGTGACGAAGAGATAGAGAGTGAGCTTTGCCTAACTAGAGGCTTTTTACCATCGCATAAACACTGCCTTGACAGAAGTGAGTTTAATACCAGCAAAATTAAAAATTTATTTGATACAAAAAGTACAATCGAACTAAATGACGATGAAATCAACCGTCTTTATAAAATTTTACTTGATGGGCTTTAAGCTAAATCAAATTTGCTAGAAATTTGGAAAAAGTAGTATATGAAGGTATAAACTTTAGATGATACATAAAAAGAATAAAAATTTATATGCGAGTTATAGATTTTAAATTTCGTTGCTTACCCCAAAAAGGAGCAAGCAAATTTATGAGAGATGATTTACTCTTCACTACCTTCATTAAGGCCAAAAAATGTATCACTGTGGATATTTTCAAAAGCTGCTTTGAGTGAGACAAAAAGCTTTAGATTTTCTTTTTCCAAATTTGCTAGAAGCTGTTTTGTTTCATATCTAGCATGTGGCATCTTTACATCAAACCTCATCGCTGGACACGCCTCATCGCCAACAACCCTAAGCTCATTTTTGATCGCATTTTCACGAAGTTGTCTTTCTCTAACAAATATAAATGGCCTAATCACAACGATACCATTTTTTGCAGTGTATTTCGGGGCAAGCGTTCTTAGAGCACCATTGTAAGTAAAATTCATAAAAAAGCTCTCTGCAGCATCATCTAAATGATGAGCAATCGCGAGTTTATTAAAGCCGTGTTTTAGTGCATAAGTATAAAGATAACCTCTTCTCATGCGTGAAAAGAAGCTACAGAAGCTAGAATTTTTACGGATCTTTTCTTTTGAAATTTCAAATATCGAGCTATCTATCACTTCATGCTCTATACCATGTTCATTGCAGTGTTTGGTAAGATATGCGTAGTCTTCGCCCATACCATAGCTTAGCGTTACTGCTTTAAACTCAAATTTCTCAGGAGTGACATTTTGAATATGCTTTAGAGTATGAGCAAGAGCCAGACTGTCTTTGCCGCCACTAAGGCCAAGCAATATCTTATCTCCGCCCTCTATCATCTTATATCTAGCATTTGTCTGACCAACTTGTCTTAGAAGTCTCTTGCTAAGATCTATCATAGATTCTCTACCATTTCAAGTATAAATTTTGCGCTCACATTTGCCGAGTCTTGCAAGAATGTATCAAAGTCAAACTCTGCCGCATCACCAGCTCCATCGCTGATAGCTCTTAGTATAAAAAATGGCACACCAAGTGTTTCGCAAACTAGTGCAACGCTAGCACCTTCCATCTCGGTAGCACTCGCATTAAATATCTTTTTAATCCAAGCTTTCTTTTCATTATCGCAGATAAACTGATCTCCGGTCGCAATAATACCAGCACTTAAGCTCATATCTTTTTTATCAGCTATCTTTTTTGCCAGTTCGTTTAGTCCTTCATCGCTTTTGACAAATATACTTGTGCCTGGTACATAGCCATAAGGATGGCCAAAAGCCGTGATATCAAGATCATGTTGCACCAAGCTAGTAGCATAAAGCATATCGCCTATTTTTAAACTCTCATCAAGCGAGCCAGCTACGCCAGTAAAGAGCAACTTTGAGGCCTTAAATTTTTCTACCATTAAAGTTGCCGTTATGGCTGCATTTACTTTGCCTATCTTTGAATAGGCAATGACTAGCTCTTTTCCTTTATAGTTTGCTAAGTAAAATTTATTATTTGCATATTGAACAGTTTTATATTCACCAACCATTTCAAGGATCGGTGTTATCTCTTCTTGCATAGCTCCAAGTATCGCTATCATCTCTCCTCCAAAATTTTCACAACTTCTTCAAGACTTGCCATATCAGTGACGCTATAAGTTGGCTTATCGGTAATTTTTTTATTTATACCTTTTAGTGTTGCAGCACCAAGTTCGATAAAACAATCAACATCATTTTCATAGTTTTTAATGCTTTGTTTATAGCAAACTGGTTTTATTAGCTGCTCTTTTAGTAGGACTAGTGCTTCGCTTTTATCAGTATAAATTTTAGCATTTACATTTGAGACAACTGGAGAAAATTTAGTAGCCAAAGTACTCTCAAGCTCGCTTGCCAGCCTAACACTAGCTGGTTCAAGTATCGGACAATGGCTTGCCACCGACATATTTAAAAGCATTGCTCTTTTTGCGCCAGCTTCTTTAAATTTTGCTTCATAGCTAGCAAGATCAGCTCTTATACCAGCGACAACGATTTGTCCATCGCAGTTGTAGTTTGCAGCATAAATTTGTAAACCTTCTTCTCTTGCTTTTTTACAAATTTCTTCAACTACTTCGTCACTAAGTCCAAGAACCACCATCATGCCGGCATCTTTGCCAACGCAGGCTTCTTGCATAAATTTACCACGTAAATTTACAAGCCTAATCGCATCAATAAAATTAAATGCTCCACTAACTGCAAGAGCGGTAAATTCTCCAAGTGAGTGCCCGAGACTAAATTCTGGTTTTTCTTTAATAAAATTTGAAAAAGCCAAATAAGTCATTAGCGAGTTTAAGACGATAGCTGGCTGAGTAAATTCTGTTTTATCTAACTTATCGTTTTGTGTAAATAAAAGCTCTTTGTAATCAATGCCAGTGTCATTACAAGCATCATTTAAAAGTAACTTAGCAGTAGAAAAATTTTCGTAAAAGTCTTTTCCCATACCAATACTTTGCGAGCCTTGGCCCGCAAAAACAAAAGCAAATTTTTTCATTTTAGCTTCTTAGTGATGGTGATGTCCATGTCCACCGCAACCGCAACCACCATCCTCGTGTCCGTGTCCATGCCCGTGTCCATGACCCCCGCAGCACTCATGCTCATGCTCATGATCGTGACCACCACAACCGCAAGTATGAGCCCCAGCCACCATGCCTGTTGCTTTTTCATCTTCTGTCGCATCTCTAACTTCTAAAACTTCAACATTAAATAGTAAATCTTTACCAGCATATGGGTGATTAAAATCAACTGTCACTTCATCATCTTTAATCTCTTTAACAATAACACGAACGCTTGAGCCATCCTCATTTTGACCAAAAAGTTCCATTCCTTCATGCAAATCTATACCAGCAAATTGCTCTTTTGGTAACGACTGAATGGCTTCATTATTATATTCACCACAACCCTCTGCTGTCTTTACGCTTATAGTTGCTCTTTCGCCTGATTTTAATTTGCTTACTTCTTCTTCAAGCTTTTCTATAATATGGCCATGCCCTGTTATAAATGAAATTTGGCCACCTTCTTGCATGTTTGACTCTAAAATTTCACCAGTGTTAGCATCTTTTAGTTCGTAAAACATAGTTATAACTTGATCTTTACTCACAATAATCTCCTTAGATTTGGTTTTTTGATTAATGTGGGATTATATCTAAAAAAGATTAAAATTTAGTTTCTATTGGGAGAGGCTTTGGCTTCTTTGCTATCTGGATAACCGACTTTTAAAGCCTTATAAAATCTATTTGCACTTTGCGTATCACCTATCTTATCAAAGCTTATAGCTGTGTGATATAGAAGTTTTGGTGTATAGTCAGCCTTATCTTCGTCCTGTATGCTTTTTTTGTAGTATTGTATAGCTGTGCTGTATGATTTTTGACTGTAAGCAACTTCACCTAAATAATAATTTGTTGCACCAGTTTTATAGCCTTTTTTATTTAAATATTCAAAATATCCAGCTGCTTCTGTGCTATTGCCAGAATTTAGAAGTTTAATGCCATCAGCCAAAATATCTTTATCACTTTTTCCACTAAAATTTGAAGTTGGCTTACTTTGTTGTTTTGGATTTGCATTTTGCTTTGGTTGAGCAGCATTTTTATCCATTATTGCACCTAATTTATTTAAGGCAGCAGTAATATTCTTGTAGTTTTTGTCTTGTATATCTCTAGTTTCATCAACATAAGCCTTCAGTGATGTCAAACTTACACCAGAATCACTTATGCCACCATTTACCTTCGTCTCTATATCATTTATTCTTTGCTCAAGCTTATTCATTCTAGCACTCATGCTCTCAATCAAGCTTTGCAAACCTTGAAGTTGTTCTAAAACACTATTTATATTCTCTTCAATGTTTTGAACACTTCGCTTATTGTTCAGGGTAATTTTTTCATTATCAGTTAGACCGTATGGATTAGCACTATCCATATTGCCTGCATCAAAAGCTGAAATCTCTTGGCCGGAGGTAATAGATATAGTGGCTCCTATCAGAGCCACTATAATTATTTTTTTACTCATTATTATTTAATTATAAATTATGGAAGTACTTTAAAATCTGCACGTCTATTTTGAGCATCGCAAGCTTTTGTTTTGTCTGTACAAACTGGATTGCTTTCTCCAAAGCTAACTACAGCGATTCTATCAGCACTAACGCCATTTCTTACAAGAGCATCTTTAGCACTTTTAGCACGTTTTAAACCAAGAGCATAGTTATACTCATCTGTACCCCACTCATCGCAGTTACCTTCTACTTTTATAGAAAGAGCTTGGGCATCAGCTTGGTTGAATACTGATGCATTTGAGCTAACAACGCCTTGTTGATCAGCTTTGATATTAAATTTATCAAAGTCAAAGTATACACTTTTAACTTGACTCTCGATATTAGCAATAAGAGCTGCTAATCTATCAGCATCACTCATGCTACCTGAATTGTCTGCAGATTGATTTGAATTTGAATTCATATCAACTTCAGGGTTTTTTGAGCTACAACCGCTCAACAATAAAGTTGCAACTGCAACACTTGCTAGAACTACTTTTTTCATTCCTTATCCTTTTTTAGAAATTTGGTCGAATTATATCACAAAAATTTTAAATTTTATCAGAATCTTACCAATCTATAGACTGAATTTTTCCTACTTTTAGAGGAAACTGAAAACTTCTGTTTTCATTTAATCTAACAACCCCTAGTGAACTTTGACCACCAAGCTCTTTTATAAAGACGACACTTTGCCCGTCGCTTGAGAATCTTGGATAGTTATTTTTGCCATTTGCTGTAAGCTGGCGTATAAAATCCGTTTGAGTTGAAATTAGATATATATTAAAACTACCGCTTGCTTCCCTGCTTGAATAAACAACATAATTTTCAAATGTGCTCACAGAGTTGTTATTTTTGCCATGAAATACCATTTGTTCAACACTTCCACCAGAAATCGCAGGAGTTGCAAAAACATTTGGATAACCAAGCCTATCTGATACAAAAACTATCTTGCTATCATTATCTACAAAATTTCCATTTACATCTATACCTGGATAATTAGTAATCTGCGTCAAATTTTTACTATTTGTATTATAGATAAAGATATCTGGTTGATCTTTTGGTGCCATAGTTAATAAAATTTTACTTCCATCTTTACTAACATCTGAGGCTATAAGCATGCCAATACTATCAATTATCTTTGTTTTTGTACCAGAATTTAGATCATACCTAAATAAAGTTGGTTTATTATTTACATAAGATGTATAGTAAAATTTGCTTTGATCGGCCCCAGCCCATTTAGGAAAAATATTTAGTCCGCCACTTACTATGGTCTTTTGATATGTAAGTGTATAATCAGCAACTATGATAGAGCTTTGGCGAGCTGAAGTATATTTTGAAAGAATAATAAATTTTTCCATCCAGCCAACTGGTGGTAAATTTAGCTCATTAGTAAGCTCAACTATACTTTTATGTGCCAGAAACGGATACTTTGCGCCGTCTGGCATAGTGTAAACCTTCTCATATCTTGTAGTTGCTGTCTTAGCGTTTATCAGTTTTACTCTTAAAGTAAGAGGTGAGCCCATAGAGCCTTCAAGAGCATATCTAAAGATAAGCTCGACGCCTTTATCACTCATTGTATTAGTAGTTGCATCCCCTTCATAGGTAGAAGGCACATGATCTTCGATTACTTCAAAATCGGAACTAACCTTTAGATCTCCTAGCATGATTTTAAAGAATTTATCTTTAAACCCCGCATCGCTAACAGCAGTTGTTGCATCTTGCAAAGCTATCTTTGGCAAGGCAATACCTTGATTTACAACAGATATGGTTGCATCAGCAGCATAAAGCCCTAGAGCAACACATAAAAAAAGAAAAATTTTCTTCATCTCTACTCCATAATTTTATAAATTTTGATCTATTTTATCTTCTAAATTTAAATTAAAAGTAGTGCTTTTGTCTGGATTAAATGGAAATTTCTCCGTTGTAAGTTTTTCTAAGCACTCTCTTACTTTTGCGTTAAATTCTTCATTATATGATAGCTCTAAAATTTCATAGCTAAAATTTCCGCTCTGATCTATCATAACTTTAACTTTAGCCAAATTTGCAGAGTCGGCCTTATAGCTTTGCCATCTTCTTTGAATTTGTTTTGTTATCGCACCCATTAGTGGATCGTAAGTACCAGTAGATTGTGATTTTGGAGCAGTTGGATTTTGATCTATCTTTAAACTCTTTATTATATCACTAGCTTCTTTTGCAGCCTTTGAGCTAGAAGCCTCGCTTTTTTTACGACTTTGTACTTTATTTTCGGTCTTTTTTATACCATCATCTTTTTTGAGTTTTGTAGGGTCTATGTCACTAAAGAGATCTTTTATATTTGGCTCTTTTGGTTTTGGCTTTTCAACTGGCTTTGGTGTAGGCTTAGGCTCAGGTTTTGGTTCTGGCTTAACATCTTCTTTAGGCTCTTCACTTGGTTTTAAAATTTCTGGTTTTGGTTCTGGTTTTTTAGGCTCAGGTTTTGGTTCCTCTTTTGGAGGAGTTGGTAAGCTTGGGGTAGGTAATGGTTCATCTGGTACAACAGGCTTATTTGTAGTCTCTTGCTTATCTTCTTCAGATTCCTTTTTAGGTTCAGGCTTTGCCTCTTTAACTACTTCATCTGCTTGTTTTGGAGCTTTAATGGTTTGATCAACTTCTCTATCAACCATAACCACATCCATAATAGCATCTTTATCATCGGTATATTTTTTAGGAGATTCTGCAAAAAAAGTAAGCTTTATAAACAAAACAAGTATAATAATAACGTAAATACAAGATGCTACAAGAAACGAACTAAGCGTTGGAAATTTAACTTTATTTGACATTTTAACCGTTTGTCTCTAAAGCTACTTTATTAAAACCAGCACCTTTCAAAGTCTTTAATACAAACATAACATCATCGTATTTTAAATTTTTGTCAGCTTTTATATAGATAGGCGAGGTTTTATCGTATTTTGTACTCATTAATGCGATATTATCAGGAAACTCAGCAAGGCTCATAGTACTCTGATCAACTCTAACTTGTCCTTGCGAATTTATAGATACTATAAGGTCTTTTTGCTTAGATGTTGAAGTTTTTGCCTTTGAACCATCCGGAAGAGTAATATCCTCTTGATATGTTATAGTTGGCATAGTAACCATTAAAATGGCTAGTAAAACAAGCATAATATCAACAAGAGGAGTTATATTTAGCTCTGGTGTCTCATCGGTAAATTTAACGGCCATTTATAGTATCTCATCATCTTTTTTAAGTGCTATCATAACATCAGCCTGACGCTCAATAACACTCATTAATTCATAAGCTTTTCTTTTTATGAGTAAATTAAATGTATATGCTGGGATGGCAACAAAAATTCCGCAACCAGTTGCAACAAGTGCCTCTGAAATAGCTGGAGCGATAATACCAAGTGATGAACCTCCACCATTTCCAAGCTGTGAAAATGTCTCTAAAATAGAAACAACGGTTCCAAAAAGACCGATAAAAGGCGAAGTAGATGCTATTACACTTAGCCACGTTAGCCCACTTGTAGCATTTTTCTCGGCTATACTTATACATACGTTTAGTTTTTCTCTTGAGATCCTTCCATTTGCACATTTTCTCAAAGACGAATCATTTGGGATATTTTTAGCACCCATGAGAAGTGCTTCAAGAGCACTTTGCTCACGCTTTTGCCAAGCACCGATGCCAGCCATCCTTGAAAACAAAATCGTAAAACTAATTATAAAGTATATTGATAGCCACGTCAAAACAATGATTGTAATAAAACTACTTCTTTGAACATAATTTAAAAATAGATCTATACCACCCACTTATCTTGCTCTCACTACATTTTCCATTTTTGATATAGTCGCCGCAAAAGCATTTGTATCACTACTCATGCTCTCTATCAATTTTCTAGCGGCTTCCAATGAATTTGCAAGCTCGCTTTCACTATCACCAGAGACATAGACCGCACCGTCAGCCAGTATAACTACTTTGCCTTCATCGATCTTTGCGTAGCCCCAGTTGATAGCAACTACATCGTGCTTTTTATGCTTATCTTCTATATCTATAATACCTGCTTTTAAAAGAGATATTAATGAGGCGTGGTTTGGCAAAACACCAAACTCACCCTCGCTACCTGGAAGCACTACACTACTCACGTCATCATTAAATATCTGACCTTGAGGAGTTACGATCTCTAAATGTAATTTATCCATTACGCTTCCTTTTTAAATTTAAGCCTTAAGTTTCTCAGCTTTAGCCAAAGCCTCATCTATATTTCCGACCATATAAAATGCATTTTCTGGCAAATGATCATATTTACCTTCTAAAATTCCCTTAAAGCCAGCGATATTTTCGTCAAGACTTACATATTTACCAGGGCTACCTGTAAATACTTCAGCAACGAAGAATGGCTGAGACAAGAATCTCTCGATCTTTCTTGCTCTATCAACTATTAGCTTATCCTCCTCGCTAAGCTCGTCCATACCAAGGATAGCGATGATATCTTGAAGGTCTTTATACTTTTGAAGTACAGCTTGAACACCACGAGCTACTTTATAATGATCTGCTCCTAAAATTTGAGGATCAAGCATTCTTGAAGTAGAATCAAGCGGATCAACGGCTGGATAAATACCTTTTTCTGCGATTGATCTATTAAGAACTGTTGTAGCATCAAGGTGAGCGAAAACAGTAGCAGGTGCTGGGTCAGTAAGGTCGTCAGCTGGAACATAGACAGCTTGAACTGATGTGATCGAACCTTTTTTAGTTGATGTAATTCTCTCTTGGAATTTACCCATTTCACTTGCAAGAGTTGGCTGATAACCAACAGCCGATGGAATACGTCCTAGTAGAGCTGACATCTCTGCGCCTGATTGAGAGAAACGGAAGATGTTATCGATAAACATCAAAACGTCAAGTCCCATCTCGTCGCGGAAATACTCAGCCATTGTAAGACCTGTTAGAGCGATACGGTTTCTTGCCCCTGGTGGCTCGTTCATTTGGCCGTAGCACAAGGCAACTTTATCCAAAACGTTACTTTCTTTCATTTCGTGATAAAGGTCGTTTCCTTCACGAGTTCTCTCACCAACGCCTGCAAACACAGAATAACCGCTGTGTTTAAACGCAACGTTGTGGATAAGCTCCATAATAATAACCGTTTTACCAACGCCAGCACCGCCGAATAGTCCGACCTTACCACCCTTTGCGTAAGGAGCTAGAAGGTCGACTACCTTGATACCAGTTTCAAAAATTTCACTTTTTGTGCTTTGCTCTTCAAACGGAGGAGGATCGCGGTGAATAGACCAATGTTTATCAAAATTTATACCTTCACCCTCATCTATCAAATCGCCAACTACGTTAAAAATTCTACCCAAAACTTTTTCGCCAACTGGAACACTAATAGGTGCACCAAGCGCTTTAGCTTCAAGGCCACGAGTCAAGCCCTCACTCATATCCATAGCAATAGTTCTAACTCTATTATCGCCTAGGTGAGCAGCAACTTCTAATATTAGTTTATGTTTCTTGCCCTCAACCTCAAATAAAACTTCGATAGCTTCATTGATCTTTGGCAAGTAGTCATTAAAGTCAACATCGACCACAGGGCCCATAACTTGACTAATAACACCCTTCATTCATACTCCTTTTATTTCATTGATTCAACACCACTGATGATCTCGATAAGCTCAGTGGTAATAGACTCTTGTCTTGCTTTATTGTAAGCAAGATTTAACTGTTTTACGCGCTCTTTAGCATTATTTGTTGCATTATCCATAGCTTGCATTCTGGCACTATGTTCAGCAGCCAAAGAATCAACCAAAGCATAATACATGCTATACTCAAAATACTTATTAAGCAACTCGTCCATAATCTTAGTATAGTTGTCTTCTGGTTCAAATTCCATCAAAGAATTTGTCTCAACCGCAACTATCTTAGACGGCTCAATAGGCACAATATCATTTACTCTGATCTCTTGAGAGATCATATTTTTATAGCCATTGTGTATTAGCACAACTTTATCTGTTGTGCCGTTCATAAAGTCATCAATGGCATCTTTTATGATATTTTGAGCTTTTTCATATGTAGGTGATGAACTGGCTCCGACATAAGTCTCAAGTAGTTCAACGCCTTGGAAATTGAAAAATTCTATACCTTTTTTACCAACAGCCCTTAGTCTAACTTTGATCTTTTTAGCCTTTAACTCATCGATCATACGCCTAACTGTCTTTATGGTCTGAACATTAAAACCACCGCAAAGTCCTTTATCAGCCGTCACAAATATAATATCAACCTTTTCTACACTCTTTGTAGTGTTAAAAAATTTACTCTCAGTCATGACTGATGCATATTGATTGATCTTATAAGCTATTTCTGATAAAACCTCATTGATCTTAAGTGCGTAAACTCTAGAATAGCGTGCAGCCTCTTCGGCTTTTCGAAGCTTTGCTGTTGAGACAAGCTTCATCGCACGTGTCGTCTTTTGAGTGTTCTGGACGCTCTTAATCTTTCGTTTTATATCTTTTAAATTTGACATATCTTAGCCCTAGTTCGCGGCAAAAGTCGCTTTAAAATCTTTCAACGCTTTATGTAAATTTTCTTCTACTTCTTTGTCAAGAACCTTTTTAGTTCTTATTTGCTCGAAAATTTCAGGATACTTTGCCTCAATATATGGATATAGCTCAGCTTCAAATTTTGTTACGCTTGTAGTTGCAACATCATCCAAGTAACCCTTAGCACCAGCAAATATTATAACTACTTGATTCTCAACTGGAAGCGGAGAATATGGAGGTTGTTTTAGTACTTCAACCATCTTTTGACCGCGCTCTAGTTGTTTTCTTGAGCTCTCGTCAAGATCACTTGCAAACTGAGCAAATGCTTGTAGTTCACGGTACTGGGCAAGGTCTAGTCTTAGCGTACCAGAAACTTGTTTGATAGCTTTAATCTGAGCTGCACCACCGACACGAGAAACAGAAAGACCAACGTTGATCGCTGGACGGATACCTGAGTTAAATAGGTCGCTCTCAAGGAAAATTTGACCATCTGTAATAGAAATAACGTTTGTTGGAATATAAGCTGATACGTCGCCCGCTTGAGTCTCGATAATAGGCAGAGCTGTTAAAGATCCCGCACCTAGTGCATCATTTAGTTTACTTGCTCTTTCTAGAAGTCTTGAGTGAAGGTAGAAAACGTCGCCTGGGTAAGCTTCACGGCCTGGTGGTCTTCTTAGGATCAAAGACATCTCACGGTAAGCAACCGCGTGTTTTGACAAGTCATCATAGATGATTAGCGCGTGGCGAGAGTTATCTCTAAAATATTCACCCATTGTTACGCCAGCATATGGAGCAAGGTATTGAAGTGCAGCTGCATCGCCAGCACCAGCATTTACAACTATTGTGTAGTCCATAGCGCCGTACTCTTCAAGTTTTTTAACGACTTGAGCAACGGTTGATTGTTTTTGTCCAATAGCTACGTAGATACAAACAACGTCTTGACCTTTTTGATTGATGATAGTATCTATCGCAACTGTTGTTTTACCAGTTTGGCGGTCGCCGATAATTAACTCTCTTTGACCTCTACCGATTGGCACAAGTGCGTCGATCGCTTTGATACCTGTTTGAAGTGGCTCATGAACGCTCTTTCTAGCCATGATACCTTTTGCTTTTTCTTCGACGAAGCGAGATTCAGTAGCTTCGATTGGTCCTTTTGCGTCGATTGGCTCACCGAGTGAATTTACAACACGGCCAATCAATGCGTCACCAACTGGAACGCGTAGAAGTTTTTTAAGTCTTTTTACAGAGCTTCCTTCTGTGATACCGCTAGTTTTTCCAAGGATAACTATACCAACACTGCTCTCTTCAAGGTTAAGAGCCATACCTTTTTCGCCGCTTTCAAATTCAACCATCTCGCCAGCCATAACGTTTTTCAAACCGTAAACGTTTGCAACGCCATCAGCGACTGAGATGACTTTACCGGTCTCTTCTACATCAACACTTAAATCAAAATTTTCAATACGCTCTTTGATTATCGTGCTAATTTCGTCAGCTTTAATTTTTGCACTCACGCTTTCACTCCTTTTTAAATTGCTTTTAATATATATTCACTCATTTGACTTTTTAGTCTATCGATAGAGAAATTCACCTCAACGCCTAAATCATCCAACTCAACTTTTACGCCATTGTAATCACTTTTTGAGCCATCAAGCTTGATCTTAGAGTTAAATTTCTTAGAGAAATTCTCTTCTAGAGCTTTTAACTGATCGGCGCTTAGATCAAAATTTCCAATGACCTCGCCGCGATATGTATTTTCAAGCAAAGACTGCTCTATCTTCATCTCGTTTAAGATCGCTGGTATAAGCTCTAGTCTTTTGTTTACACCAAGAAGCTTTATAAAATTTGCAAATTTGGCATCTGAATTTTTCACTAGAGAGAGTATAAATTCAACTTTTTTTGCTGCTTTTAAAGTTGGCAAGCTTATGATACTTTTAAATTTATCATTTCCAAAAGCGGCAGCTAGCTCAACTAAATTTTCTATAAATGCATTTAGCTCACCTGGTTTTGCATCACTCAGAATTGCTTTTACATATTTTTTGGCTACTACTTCATTCATTAGCTAACCTTTTTAAGTATGATATTTACAAGCTCTTTTTGATCGACTTTTAGGCTATCGCTTGAGAAAATGTCGCCCAAAATTTCATTTACAACGCCTTTTGTCATCTTGCGTTCTTCAAATTCTTTTTGCTCTTTGTAACCCTTTTCGATATTTGTGATATCATTTTGGGTCTCTTTTTTAACTTTAGCAACTAAATTTACGGCCTCTTTTTTCGCAGTTTCAATTAGAGCGTTTGCATTTTGCTTGGCCTCTTCTACACGCTTTAGAGCATCATATTTTTTAGCTTTAGAGTCACGAAGTTTTTCCTGGATACTCTCAAGCTTATTTGCGATCCCATCAATCCTGCTTTGATAAAGAGCCCTAAGTGGCTTAGCAGCAAAATAGACCAAAATACCAAAAAAAAGTAAGAAGTTTAGCGTTCTCTCAACTATATCATAGTTTGTTCCGCCATGCTCGCTCGCATATGCTAAAAATGGAAGTGCTATAAAAAATAAAATTTTTATCTTCATAAATTTCCTTTATATTTTAGAGAGTTTAGCATTTAAAGCAGCTCTAAGTTCTGGTAGTTTAGCCGATAGGTCTGCTTTTAGGCTATCTTTTTGAGAGCTTAAGGCGTTTAGAAATTCATTATAGTCAGCATCTAGGCTACTTTTTACAGCATTAACCTCTTTTAAAGACTCTTCTCTTGCCAAATTTAAGGCCTCTTGTCTTATTTTGTTAGCCTCTGCTCTTGCATTTTGTATGATCTCTTCGATCTCTTTTTCATGAACGCTTAGATCACTTGCGTTTTTGCTTGTGCTCTCTTCGTCATGTTTTATAGAGGCATTTCTGTCATCTATAAATTTGAGCATTGGCTTATATAGCAAGGGATTTAAAATGGCGATCAGGGCAAAGAAAACGATAGCCGTTAAAAGCATCAATGGCACATCTATTTCTAACATCCACTCTCCTTATTTTATCATTAAGTTTTATTTAATATTCAAATTAAAGTCTGATTTTACAATAAATTACTAAAAATAAAAATAAATTTGTAATTCTATTTTAGCCTAGAAATAAATTCTTCCACCTGTGAAATATTATTAAATTCTAAAACTAGATTGCCAGATTTTACTTTTGTCTTTATCTTTAAATTTTTAAAAATTTCTTGTAAATTTGATAGTTTTTTACTCATTTCCTCAGAAATTTTTGGTTTTTTGTCTTTTATCTCTTCCTTGTTTTTTATCTTTTTTACTAAAATTTCTGTGTCTCTAACGCTTAACTTTTGACCGATGATCGTATCAACAACCATCTTTTCTTCTTCGGTGCTAAGCCCAACTATAACTTTAGCGTGACCTTGTGTAAGCTTATCTTCTTGTAAAAGTTTTTGTGTATAGTCGCTAAGAAGCAGAAGTCTCATTGTGTTTGTTATTTGAGTTCTGCTCTTATGGATGATGTTTGCTAAGCCGTCTTGTGTGATCTTATACTCATTTATAAGCTCTTTATACGACTTTGCAAGTTCGATTGGATTTAAATTTTCACGCTGAATATTTTCGATAAGCGCAAGCTCTCTTAAATTTTGAGACTTGATGTCAGCGATGATCGCCTTTATCTTGCTTGCTCCAAGCATCTTTGTAGCGCGGTATCTTCGCTCACCGGCTATTAGCATATAGCCATCATCTTTTTTGATGACGATTATTGGCTGGATCAATCCGTGCCTTTTGATGCTGGCACTTAGCTCTTTTAAAGCTTCTTCGTCAAAATGCGTTCTTGGCTGGTATGGGTTTGGTAAAATTTCATCTATATTTATCTCTTCGACTATCTCAGAGTCGTTTAAATTTGCAATCTCTTTGCTGTAGGCCTGCTCTACATCTTCAAGTATCGCACTAAGTCCACGCCCTAATCCACCTTTTTTAGCCATTTTTTTCCTTATTTTTTAGTTTAAAATACAATATGCCAAATTTTGATATGCGATCGAGCCTGGTGATTTTATATCATAAAGTATCACTGGCTTACCAAAACTTGGGCTTTCAGCAAGTTTCACATTTCTTGGAACGACCACAAATTCCTCTTTGCTGTCCTTACTCTTAAAGAGCTTATTTTCAAAATGCTGCTTTAAATTTGCAATTGTCTCTTTTGAGAGATTATTTTGCGAACTAAACATGGTCGGTAAAAAGCCTTTTATATTTAGCTTTGGATTTATCGTTTTTTTAATAATCTTGACTGTATTTAGGATCTGCGCTAGCCCCTCAAGTGCATAAAATTCACATTGAATCGGGATGATAACACTATCACTTGCACTAAGAGCATTTATCGTAATGCTACCAAGTGCCGGAGGACTATCGATGATGATAAAATCATAATCGTTTACAACTTCTGAAATTTTATTTTTAAGGATTAGTTTATAATCCTTATTTTGATCGTTAAATTCTTGCTCAATGCCGACAAGTCCTATATTTGACGGAGCTAAAAAAAGTGTTGGGATCTCAGTTTTTAATACGATTTGCGAGAGCTTTTTTCTATCTGTTAAGACGTGATAGATGTTAAACTCATAGTCACTTCTGCTAAAACCAAGTCCGGTTGTCGCGTTTGCCTGCGGATCGATGTCTATTAATAATACTTTTTTTTCAGCAACCGCCAGTGATGCGGCTAAATTTACGGCCGTTGTGGTCTTACCAACGCCGCCTTTTTGGTTAGCTATTGTTATTATCTCGCTCATCTTAACGAATATACCTTTTCCCCATTTAATAATATCGCTCCATCATCGCAAATTTCAGCATCCTGAAGCGAAACAGCTCTATTTGCAATATGCGTAATAAAACCTTTTGACTTGCAAAAGTCTATCCTAAATTTGCTAAAAATTGGCTTCCATAAAATCTTTTTATCAAGCATGCTAACAAAGCCCCAAACTAGCTCATCTACGCTAGTTTTTATATCCAAAATGCCCGCATTTTCGGGCGCGCTATCTAAATTTATCCCCATGCCACAAATGTAAATTTCATCCACTTTATTTGTCAAAGTGCCGCCTATTTTACGCTCGTCCACATAAAAGTCATTTGGCCATTTTAGCCAGCACTTTGAGCCAAGCTCACTCAAGACTTCACGCATCAACATAGAAAAATATATCGAGATCGAGGGCGGAGGTATGTCGCTTGGCAGCTCATCTTCGCTTATGCAAAATGACATAAATAAATTTCCGCCAAGCCCCTCCCAACTGTTGCCGCGGCTACCGACCCCTTTTGTTTGATTGTACGCCACGACCATATGTGGAGGCTTTATCTCGCCGTTTTTTAGGGCTTCTATCAAAAATTCCTGCGTCGAAGGCAGGCTTTGGATAAACTCAACCTTCAAATCACACCTTAAATTTATAGAAGTGATTTACCGGATTTTGTCCGCCGCCGATAATAACTGCGTTTTTAATAGCATTAAAGATATAATCATGTGCGTTTTTCACGCTATCTTTTAGACTAAGACCACTTGCTAAATTTGATGCTATCGCACTTGATAGCGAGCAGCCTGAGCCGTGAGTCGCAGTAGTTTTTATGCGCTCGTCGCTAAAAATTTCATATTCACTGCCATCATAAAATATATCAAGCGACTTGCCATCAAGCTCGCCACACTTTAGATAGACGCTCTTTGTGCCAAATTTCAAAAGCTCCTTGCAAGCCTCTTTTAGCTCGCTCTCGCCCTTTAGCTCACGCTTTAAAATTTCGCGTGCTTCAAAGATATTTGGCGTGATCACGCTTGCAAGTGGGAAAAGCTCCTCCACGATCGCATCTTTTGCAGCACCCTCTAGCCAGATGTCGCCATTTTTACAGCTCATTACAGGATCAAGCACGACTGGCGGTAAATTTTTGATCTCTCTTAGCGTTTTTGCGACGCTTTTGATGATCTCAACGCTTGGGACAACGCCTATTTTTATAACATCAACTCTTATATCATCAAATATCGCTCTTATCTGATCCTCGATTAGCTTAGTATCAACTAGCTGCATGCCAAAGATACCCTTTGTATTTTGAGCAGTGACCGCTGTGATCGCTCCCATCGCATATACGCCGTGTGCTATAAATACCTTTATATCAGCTAAAACCCCAGCTCCACCGCTTGGATCAACACCTGCTATACTTAGCGCATTTTTCATAACCGCTCCTTTAAACTTTAAATTTATTTTAATTCATCGCCAACACTAAGACGCTTGCCATTTATATATGCTTTTGCGTTTGTTGGCTTTTTACTTGGCTCTTGAAGCTCGTAAATTTTGACCGCCCCACTATTGCAAGCAACCACAACGTGATCTTTTTCTACGCTTAAAATTTCTCCACTTTTGCCACTTTTTTCGCTTAACTCAAGCGATAAAATTTTTAGACCGCTTGCTAAATAAAGCCCCGGCCAAGGTGTGAGCGCACGAAATTTATTATAAATTTGCCCTGCATCTTCCTCAAAACTAAAAAGTCCGTCGCTTTTACTTATCTTTTTGCAGTGCGTGGCCAGTGCGTCGTCTTGCTTTTGTGGTTTTAAATTTTCAAAATTTCTTAGCACTTTTACTATTAGCTCACCGCCAAGCTCGCCTAGCTCACTAAAAAGTTCGCTTGACATCTTACTCTCGCAAGGTGTGTAGATGAAGTCCAGCATATCGCCAGTATCAAGGCCAGCGTCCATTAGCATTGCAGTAACGCCAGTTTGCTTCTCGCCTGCTAGGACCGCGCTTTGTATAGGGCTCGCACCTCTATATTTTGGTAAGATCGAAGCGTGCAAATTTATGCAAGTTGCCACGTCAAGCACGCTTTGAGGCAAAATTTTGCCATAAGCCGCTACTACAATAAATTTAGGCTCAAATGCCTTTAGCTCGGCAACCACCGCCTCATCCTTTAGCGTATTTGGGGTAAAGACTGGTACGCCTGCTAGCTCGTTTTGCACGTAAATTTTAACATCACTTGGAGTTAAAATTTGCTTTCTGCCAACTGGCTTATCAGGCTGGGTAAAGACCGCTTTTATATTAAAGCCAGCTTCTTTTAGGTGCCTAAGTATCCTAACCGCATAATCAGGCGTCCCCATAAAAACCACATTCATCACTTTCCTTTAAATTTAGCACACTATTTAGCAATGCTTTTGTTTTGATCTACGTTTTTGCTATCCGGCTGCCAAAAAGCGCACGGATCTTCTTTCCAATCAATCTTTTGAAACAATAAACTTCCTAGCTCATCAAGGCTAATTTTGCCGTTGCGGTTTGTATCAAGCCTCTTAAATTCCTGCCTTGTGCATAGATCTGGCGCTATTTTTAGAGCTTGGGGCGCTTTGCATGTTACCCACTCATCTAAATTTAGCGTGCCGTCGCGATCTATGTCATTGTAATCCAAAAACATATACACCGGATCCGCTGGATCACAGCTATATACACCAAGACAAAATAGCATAATGCAAAAAATTTTCTTCATTTTATACTCTCAAATTTCTATGCCCAAAGCACTAAAAAGTCGCAACTCAAAGCTCATTTTTAAGTAGCTCAAGAAGTGCAAATTTAAGCTCATCTATGTTCTCGTTTGTCGCTGATGAGATCGGCAAAATGAAATATGGCTTTGAATGATCAAAGCTGAGTAAATCTTGTTTGTAGATAAATTTACCGTTTTGCTCTGGCTTTAGCTTTAAAAATTTCATAAATTCTTTTATATTTTCATCTAAATTTTCCGCCGCATCGACTCTGGTGATAGCGATAGCATAGTCCCTGCTAGCAAGTACGCTTGAAAATTTAGCGACTTCTTCTTTTAGCACACTAAACTGCTCGCTCATACCTCTATAGTTTGCTCCGTCTATCATGAAAAGTAAAATTTTATTTCGCTCGATATGTTTTAGAAATTTAACGCCCAAACCGCGTCCATCGCTCGCCCCCTCGATAATACCAGGAATGTCAGCCATGACAAAGCCACTAAACTCATCGACCTCAACAAGGCCAAGCTTTGGCGTAAGCGTTGTAAATTCGTAGTTTGCGATCTGTGGTTTGGCATTTGATACTGTTGAAATAAGCGTTGATTTACCGACATTTGGAAAGCCCACCAAACCAACATCAGCGATGAGCTTTAACTCGAGCCTTACTTCAATGCTCTCTTCAGGCATGCCTTTTTGTGCGTATTCTGGAGCTTGGTTGATAGAGCTTTTAAAGTGAAAATTTCCGAGTCCGCCTTTACCGCCCTTTAAAAATAGCGTCTTTTGGCCCTCGCTAACTATATCACAGAGTAGTTCATTTGTCTGCGCGTCATAAACAGCTGTGCCAGGAGGGACTATGAGTTCTAAATTTTCGCCCTTTTTGCCAGTCATTCGCTTGCCCATGCCAGCTTCACCATTGCCAGCCTTCATGGCTCTTTTACCCTTATAATTTGCTAAAGTATGGGTATTGTTGTCACAAACAAAATAAACATCTCCGCCATCTCCGCCATCTCCGCCATCAGGACCACCTAAAATGATGTGTTTTTCACGGCGAAAACTCACAGCTCCAGCTCCACCATGCCCCGAACTTAGAGTCAATCTTGCACTATCTATAAACATTTTTTACCTTAAATTTTTTATTTGGATTATATCCAACTTTACTGAAATTAAATCGTAATATCTTGTCTAAAATAAAGCAAAGATAATCAGTATGAAGCCTAAAATATAAAGTTATGGTTGATTTAAAATTTCTCTCAAATAGCTATTTGAAAAATTCTAAACACTAAATAAAAATTTTGATTTTTGAATAATTTTAAGAAAGAAAGGGGGCGATTGCCCCTGAGATTATGCAGCTGGATAAACAGATACTTTTTTTCTGTTTTTATCAAGTCTTTCAAATTTTACAAAGCCATCGACTAATGCAAAAATTGTGTGGTCTTTGCCAAGACCTACGTTATTTCCAGCGTGAGTTGCTGTTCCTCTTTGGCGGATGATTATATTTCCAGCACGAACGAACTCACCACCAAATTTTTTAACACCTAATCGGCGTCCGATACTATCACGGTTATTTTGGGTTGAACCCTGACCTTTTTTATGTGCCATATCTTATCTCCTTAAGCTGCGATACTTACGACTTTTACACGTGTAAATTGTCTTCTAAAGCCGCGTTTTAGTTTTGAGTCTTTACGTCTGCGTTTTTTGTAGATAACTACTTTTTTGTCTTTGCCTTCATTAACGACCTCAAGAACAACTTTTGCACCCTTCACAAATGGCGCACCTACCTTTACTTCGCCGTCATTTACAGCTAAAACTTCTGTAATCTCAACGGTTGATTTAGCTTCAGCACTAAAGTGATCTAGCTTAAGGTACTCGCCCTCGCTAACACGATATTGCTTACCGCCATGCTTAAATATAGCGTATTTTGACATACTCTACCTTTCTAAAATTTGGTAAGACCAAAAAGCACTTTTTTGCAAAAGATTTATGGAGCTTTGTTGGTTGCAAGGTGTGAATATTAGCCAAAAGTTTATAAATTCTACTTTAATGCTCCTGATTTATGATCTCGTCGGCTAAATTTCTAATCATCGCATCGTGATCCATAAAAAATGTCTTATCATTTGGCAAATAAGGCTGATATATCAGTGTTTTGACTACTGGCGCATTTAAGATCACATTTATCAGTTCAAACTCAGGCGGCAAAGTAAAATAGAGTTTTGGCTTAGGAATTTCACTTTGAAAAAGCCTTTGCGCGTAAAATTTACTAAAATTTTTATTCTTTGGAAGCTTTATCTCTTTAAAAAGATCAAATGGCAAAAAGTAACGCGCCAAAGCGTGAAGTCCATGCGCAAAGATGTAGAGGCATTTTTCAAATTTGGGCACATCTGTCCTGCCAAATGTGGAGCAAAATTTCTGCAAATGCTCGCTCATAGCAGCCGTATCTTTTTCATGCAGGGCAAGCACAAACTTAACCGCTTCTCTTTCATTTGCTGGCCTTTTAGACTCTGCAAAGGTGTGAGCCTTTTCTAGGGCAGGGGCGAGTAAATTTTCATCTTGCCAAAGCATTGCCGTGAGCAAATCATGCATGACGCATAGAAATTTATAGCCGTTTTTGCTAGGTGGCAAGCCTTTTGGAAAGATCCTTGCCATACTATCTGTGTCGCCGCAAGCGATATCAAAAAATGCTGGTATGAGCCTCTCACACTGATCGTATCCACCGCTACATCCTGGGAGTAAATTTAGCTTAGCGTATTGAAAAATGAGATCATTTAGTGCCTCGGCGTCGCCCTCAGTTAGGCACTTTTCAAGATAAAAGTCGTAATCTCTAGCTCTTGAAAAAGAGAGTAATCGTATGAGCTCACATAAAAAGTCGTATTTGTTTAAATTTTTCTCTTTTATTTGGGCGTAAATACTTGCATACTCGTCTAAAAGTAGCTCTTCATCGCTTTTTGGTGGTTTTTTGGCTTTGAAAATGTTGAATAAGCCTTCTAAAAATGGCATTTTGTGTTTCCTTATTTTTGCTAATTTTAACCAAAAAGGCCTAATTTTCCACGTGCAAAAAGGTGGCTTTGCGGATAGTTTAACCGCATTTTGGCTATAATCGCTCAAATTTAAGCAAGCTTAGGATAAAGATGGCAGGCGAAGATCAGGAAAAAACCGAAGAAGCAACCCCCAAAAAGATAGAAGATGCCAAAAAGGACGGCAACGTCCCCAAAAGTCAGGATCTAGCTGGGTTCGTGACCCTAGTTATTGCTATTGGCGTACTACTTACGATGCTAAATTTTATGAAAGAACAGATCATCTCACTTTATATATACTATTCAAAATTTATCGGTCAGCCACTTACCTTGCCAACTGTAAAAATGATCGTTGTAAATACCTTTGCAAGGTCGCTTCCTATGATACTTCCAGTTTGTATCTGTGTGGCGATCGCTGGTGTCATCGCAAATGTAATGCAGTTTGGATTTATCTTTACCACAAAACCCATAATGCCAAATTTTGGCAAGATAAATCCGCTAAAAGGGCTAAAAAATTTATTCTCGATGAAAAAAGTGATAGACAGTATTAAAATCGTGCTAAAAGTTAGCATCGTCTTTGGTGTTGGATTTTATTTTTTCTTGCAGTTTATAAAGGAGCTACCGCACACGCTCTTTTTTTCTATGTTTGATCAGCTTGCTTGGCTAAAAGAAAAGCTCATTATTCTTGTTAGTGTCATGCTTTTTATACTTTTCGTGATCGGACTTATCGACCTTCTTATCGTGCGCTTTCAATATTTTAAAGACCTTCGTATGAGCAAGCAAGAGATAAAAGATGAGTATAAGCAAATGGAAGGAGATCCGCAGGTAAAAGGCAGAATTCGTCAAGCCCAAATGCGTGCAGCCAAGCGTCGAATGATGCAAAATATCCCACAAGCTGACGTAGTCATCACAAACCCTACTCACTACGCCGTGGCGATAAGATATGATAAAAGTCGCGACGATGCGCCGATAATACTTGCCAAAGGTGTTGATTTTTTAGCACTGCAAATCAAAAAAATAGCCGTTGAAAATGGTGTGCAAATTTATGAAAATCCACCACTCGCAAGAGAGCTTTATAAAATTTGTGAAGTCGATGATACGATACCAGCACATCTTTTTAGAGCCGTAGCCGAGGTGCTAAGCTTCGTTTATATGAGCAATAAACAAAAATTTAAAGATAAGCTTTGATAAATTCTACTCTTGCCACTAGAAATTACTAGCAGCAAGAGATTTTATCTATTATAGATATCCAAAAGCAGTTGCAAAAATATAGCCAAATATACAAGAGGATATAACACCAATAAGACCCGGAATGATAAAGCTGTGATTGATAACAAATTTACCAATATGTGTCGTACCGCTTCTATCAAACTGAATAGCTGCAAGGTCGCTTGGATATGTTGGCAGGATGTAGTATCCGTAGCAAGCTGGTGCAAAGGCTAGAATGATAGCAGGATTAACATCAATATTTAATGCTAATGGCACAAATGCAACCAAGGCTGCAGCTTGAGAATTTACAAATTTTGAGATAATCAAGAGCATAACCGCATAAGTCCAAGGGTGCTCTTTTACGATGCTTCCTAGCGCCTCTTTCATCATCGGAGTGTGCACTGCAAACATAGTCTCAGCCATCCAAGAGATGCCAAATACTGCAACAAGAGCGATCATACCTGATCTAAATATCTCGTTTTTACCGATCTTGCTAGCATCTGTTGGTGTAAAGATTAAGATGATAGCACCAGTTAAAAGCATGAAAATTTGTATAACATGAACCATGCTTAGGCTCTTTGAAGATGCTTGTTTGTTACTTATATTGATGTAAGCACCTTGGAATTCTTCTTTTGCGCCTTTTTCATTTATATATGTTACTGCACCATCAGCTGTGCGAGTAAGAGTTTGATTTGCATCTTTGCCGATGATTTTGACTGATTGAGCTTTTTGATTGGCATTTAGCTTATCGTTTGCTACTTTTAGCTCAGCCGCCTCTGTTTGGATGCTAGCGTCTTTTATTTTTAAGGTTTTTAAGACTTTTTGCTCAGTTGGGAGGTTGGCTATTACTTGAACGACCGTTGCGTCTTTGTAAGTAGTCCAGCTTGGACGAAGATCTTTAAAATATCCAAGAAGCGCAACTACAAGGATAGAGCCTAAAAATATCCACATCGCAGCCCATTGGTAGCCAGGAAGCTTTTTGCCCAAAAGTGTCGCACTATCACCATAAACATATTTTTTAAACTCAGGATCTTGAAGCTTTGCTTGAAAGACTTCGTCTTTATCAAGATCTTTACCTCTAAACCAGCTAAAAATTCCTACCACTAAAACACCGCAAAATGTTGATGGAATCGTAATCTTTAAAAGATCCAAATACCCATCAAAGCCAGCTAGGTGAGTTTTAGCATTAATAAGAAAGCTTGTAAGAGTTACAACAGCAACTGAAACTGGACTAGCTATGATGCCCATTTGTGAAGCAATAGAGCTTGCGGCCATTGGTCGCTCTGGGCGGATGCCATTTTTGATAGCGATATCATAAACGATAGGAAGCACGGTATAAACAACGTGTCCAGTGCCGCATAAAATAGTAAGCGTACATGTCACAAAAGGAGCCAAGATACTTACGTATTTTGGATTTTTTCTAAGTATGGTTTCTGCTATTTGAAGCATAACATCAAGGCCACCACTGGCTTGAAGCGTAGCACTTGCCACAACAACAGCAAGGATAGTTAGCATAACATCAATAGCTGGCTTACCAGGCTCGATATTAAATCCAAAAACAAGAACTATAAGACCGATACCGCCCAGCATACCAAGTGCGATACCGCCTTTTTTAGCTCCGTAGAACAAACAGATAAGGACAATGAGAAGCTGGATAGCAAACTGCATGCCTTCACTTAAATTCATGAGAAAATCCATGAAACCTCCTAAGTTAATATAAATTTAATCAAGATTATATCTCTTATGGATTTAGATTAAACTTATATTTTAAGGATGATTTGATACAAATATAACATTTTGATTAATAAGGCTTATTTAGGATAAAATTTATAAGATTATCTCTTGCAAATTTTTTATTTGATCTTGAAGATTTTATTTGTCTTAGAATATATAAAATGAAAATAGCATTGTTATATTTTAAATTTAAAAGAACCAAGAGAAAATGATTGATGTTTAAAGAAAGGTAATGGTGGTTAGAGGCAGAATCGAACTGCCGACACGCAGATTTTCAGTCTGCTGCTCTACCGACTGAGCTATCCAACCACTCGTTAAAGAAAGTCAGATTATACATGTTTAATATTTAAAGCAAGTTTAAAATACACACTTTTTTAAATAAAATAAGTTATGTTTTTCTATTTTGACTTGAAATACAAAAGAAATTCTACAAAGCAAATAAATTACGAGCTTAAATAAGCTTGTAATTTATTTTAGTGTATATGAAATAGGAAAGCGCAGATAACGATCTTGTTTAGGCTTTGGAAACTCAGAACTTGCTCTTTGAATATTTTCTAAAGCACCATTATCAAGCGACTCAAAACCAGAGCTTTTACTAACTTTAAGTTCATCTATGCTGCCGTCTTGCTTGAGTAAAAACCTAACTTCTACAACACCTTGATGCTTCATACGTCTAGCATTATTTGGGTAACTTTTATGTCTCTTAACTGCGATTATAACCTTCGTAAAATCTTCATCACCTTGTGAATTTGATAAATTTAGCTCAGGTGTTACATTTTGAACTGGAGCCGCAGCGATAGACTTGTTATTGGCTGGCAAATTTGTATTTACACTAGCTGGCGGTACAATAGGCTGCACTGGCTGAGCAATTACCGGTTCAGGCTTGGGCTCTATTTTTTTCTCTTTTTTAGGCTCTACCTTTTTTATTTCACGCTTTGGTTTCTCCACCTTTTTAGGTTCAGGTTTTGGTTCTGGCTTTGGCTCAGGTTTTGGTGGCTCTGGTGGTGGCGGTGGAGCTGGTGGAGTTGGCTCTGGTATAAGCATTTGCTCCGCTATTTGAGGTGCTGAGACTTGTGGCACTGGAGTAAATGAATTAAGGGCTATTTTTATCGGTTTTTGCTCACCTATTTTTATCTCATCAAAATTATGTGAAAGCAAAAAATATACTGCTGCTCCATGCACTATAAGCGAAACAGCTAAGCCGCTGTAATTTGAAATTTTATTCAGAGATTGTTTGGATTGCAAAATTTTCGTGGCCCTTCTCTTTTAACATATCAATTACTTTGACAAAGCTATCAAATTTCGAATTTTTATCGCTTTTTAGTTCGATTAATGTCTTTATATCAACCGCATTTAGCTTATCTTTGAGTTCGTTCTCAGAAATTTCTACATCATCTATAAAAAATTTATTATCCTTATCAATTACTACGCTTACCTTTTTATCGTCCTCTTTACTTTGCTCAGCACTGTTTGCACTTGGAAGATCAATAGCTATCTTGCCTTGAGCAATAAAAGTCGAAATACTAAGCACAATAGCAAGCAAAACAAGCATAATATCAATAAATGGGACAATATTTAACCCATCTTTTTTATTTAAACGCATTTTCAGCCTTGTATCTATTTAGCATTACATCTACTTTTCTGACAAAACCATTGTAAATCATCAACGTTGGTATCGCCACAAGTAGTCCAAAAGCAGTTGCTTTTAGCGCAAGAGAGAGGCCGACCATTATACTTTTAGTATCGATTCCGCCTGCCATACCCATATCATAAAATGTGATCATAATTCCAGCAACTGTACCAAGAAGTCCTACATATGGTGCATTTGAGTAGATAATGTAAAGCGTGGTTAAATTTTTGGTTAGTGCTTCTTCAAGCGCTTCGATACTTTTGTAGCCTTTTATATCAACGCGTGAATAAAAAATAATACGCTCAATCGTATACCAAAGTACAAAAAAACTCATAATGCCTAAAATCGCAATAATTACATGATCAATGTGATGTTTAATTAGCTCCATAATACCTTCTTAGTAAAAATTTTTGCGTGATTATAGCTATATTGATAACCAATGTCAAATATTTAGTAAAAATGTAATCAAATAAAAACTAAAATTTTTAATTTTGTATGTATATATTTAATTATGTTTAGAATTTCAAAAATTTAATTTTTTTCTTAGTAGCTCTATTTCAGTGATGACCATTTTTGGCGTAAGATCCTTCATACAGGCATGTGTTTTTATAGGACACACTCGCTTCATGCATGGCATACACTCTAAATTTAAATGCACTATCTTTGCACTCTCATCTTTCCATGGGCTAGTCTCTTTAAATTTAGTCGGTCCAAAAAGAGCCACAAGTGGTACTTTATAGGCGGCTGCAATATGCATAGGACCACTATCATTTGTCAAAAAGATACCATTTTTTATAGAGCCTATTAGTTCACAAAGCTCTTTTATGCTTGTTTTTCCAGCCAAATTTTCACATTTCATACCATTTTGTAAGAGTATCTGCTCGATTTCATTGCAAATTTCAAGCTCAGCTTTTGAGCCAGTGATCTTTACATCAAATTCATCTTTAAAATGAAGTGCAACCTCTGCAAAATAGTGCGGATACCACCTTTTGGCACTTCCGTAGCTAGCACCTGGATTTAGCACGAGGAGCTTTTGCTCGCTTTTTTTGACTTCATAATAAATTTTTAGTTCGTTTGAAATTTCTTTTAAATTTAGGCATTGCTTTATGAAATTTAGGTATTTCTGCACCTGATGCAAGCTCTCGCTACTCTTTTTAAAGCAAAATTTTTGCGTTGCTTTTAGAAAAAATAGCAAAAATTTACTAGCAAATGAGCTTCTAAAGCTAATAGCGATATCAAATTTTCCAAGCTTTCTAGCTGTTTTTATAAGGCTTAAATATCTTGAGCTTTGCTTTTTACTATCGTCAATAACTACTTTTTCGCACTTTGGATGTGATTTGTAAAGCTCACAGGCCACATAAGAGCCAAAAAATACAATATTTTTAGCATTTTTACTTAAATTTTCTATCGCTGCACTCGCCATCACAGCGTCTCCAAGCCAAGTTGGAAGCTCTATAAACACTCTCACTTTTGCTCCAAATTTAGCACTTCGTTTATGATTTCAAGAGTTTTGCTTGCATTTTCTTCTATACTAAATTTTTGTGAAAGTAAAAATGACTTCTCTTGCAGCTCTCTCATCATCTCATTATCATTAAGTACCTGCTCCACTAGCTCCAGTATACTTTCATCATTTGGTTCACGCATGATAAAACGATTTTCTAAAATTTCAGCTGCCCCATTTTGAGCCGTTGTAAAGACAATATTTTTAAAGCTAAGTGCCTCTAGAACGACATTTGAAAATGGTTCGTAGTGCGTTGGAAATATAAAAATATCACTTGCTTCATAAAATTTTGCAGTCATTTTTTGCTCACCTGTAAAAAATGCCTTTATCTTTAGCTTTTTTGCTAGCTTCTTATATGAATTTAAATTTTTATCTTTGCCTACTATTAGCGCATTTACTGGTGTTTTTAGCTTTGAGACAAGAAGCAAAAAGTCCTTTGCTCCTTTTCTCTTAAAGCCATTTCCGACAAAAAGCACAATTGGTAAATTGTAATCGAGTCCAAATTCTTCGCATACGCTAAGTTTTGCTTCTCCTTTTTCCACTTTTTGTGGCAAATTTATACCGTTGTAGATAGTAACAATCTTCGACTCGTCGATACCATAGGCCGAAATGATTTGCTCTTTTATGTAGTTTGAATTTGCGATTATCTTTTTAGAATTTTTAAAGCAACGTTTTTCTAAATATGGATAGACAAAATTTAGAGGATTAACCCACCAAAATGGCTTTGTAGCACGATAAATTTTATGCACGCCATCCCCTGCTCTGTAAATATCTGCACAGCTTACTCGCTCCAAGCTAAAATATACCTCATCGCTTTGTTTCTGGCGTTTTACTTGTGCGTTATATCTCAAAGCCTTTTTCCATGACGAGATCCTAGCCTCTCCTAGATATGAGCGTATAGATGTGTCTATGCCTACGTCTTTTAAGGCTTTGGTAAGCCTTCTTAAATAGCGTTCGGCACCACCGACTGCATTTGGATTGATACGTAAAAAAACTATTTTTTTCATGACCTCAAAGCTTTTTGTTTTTGTGATTTTTTATTTGTAATGTCCGCCATAATATCAAAAATTTTTATAAATCAGCCTATTTTTTGCCTAAATTTCATAAAATTACACAAAGGATAAAAATGAAAACACTTACGATTATTGACACTTTTGGTTTCTTTTTTAGGCTCTACTACGCTATGAGCGGACTTAAAAACCGCGAGGGCAAGCCAAGCGGAATGATTAGTGGCTTTGCAAATTTTATAGCAAGCCTTAAGGATGAATACCAAAGTGACTACCTTATCTTTGCACTTGACAGCAAGGGTAAAACCCTCAGGCATGAAATTTTAGGCGAATATAAAGCCAACAGAAACGAGCCGCCAGCTCAGCTAAAAGAACAGCTTCCAGTTTGCATAGATATGATAGAAAAAATGGGGCTTTACAGCCTTAGTCGCGAGGGCTATGAGGCCGATGACATCATCGCAAGTGCGGTTAAATTTTGCAAAGACAAAGATATATTTGTACGTATCGTCACGCACGACAAGGATCTCTACCAGCTCATAGAAGACGGCAAAGTAAGCATCTACAGCCCTCAAAGTAAGATCGATCACGACAGTGCTAGCTGCTTTGAAAAGTATGGCGTCTATCCGGCTCAAGTAAGGGATTTCTTAGCGATCGCAGGCGATAGCTCGGACAATATCCCAGGTGTCAAAGGCATCGGCGCAGTTGGGGCCAAGAAACTTTTGGCTGAGTATGGAAGCTTAGAGGGAATTTATGAAAATTTAGCCCTTCTTAGAAATGAGCGCACTAAAAATATGCTTGCCGCTGCAAAAGACGAAGCATTTTTGAGCAAAAAACTAGCCACTTTATTTGATGATGCAGTTAGTTCGCTTGATCTTGAGCACTCTAAATTTCCAGAGCAAAATCCTCTGATAAATATCTCAGAAATTTTAAAAGAGTACGATCTAAATAGGCTTCTTAAGAGCTTGCAAAAAGAGGAAAATGCTGAATTTAAGCTTGGCTTTAGAGCAAATTTACTCCTTGATGAGGCTAGCATTGAAAAGCTACTCTCTAACGTCACGCCAGAAACTATCGTCGCCTTTGACACCGAGACCACGGGCGTTGATAGTAGGAGCGCAAAGATCGTTGGATTTAGCTTTTGCTTTAACGATGAGGATGCCTACTACGTGCCAGTGGCTCATAACTACCTTGGTGTGCCGCAGCAAATTAGCCTAAAATTTGCCACATGGGCGGTAGCGCAAATTTACAAAGGCTGCGTAATTGGACAAAATTTAAAATATGACTTTGAGATAGTTAAAAATAACCTAGGTCTAAATCCCCCAGCAAATTTTAAAGATACGATGATACTTGCGTGGCTTAGCGATCCAAACTCAAGTGTCGGCATGGACGCGCTAGCAAAGAGGCTTTATGACTACGACACGATCAAATTTGAAGACGTGGTCAAAAAGGGGCAAACTTTTGGCGATGTGCCACTAGAAAATGCTGCTAAATACGCGAGCGAGGACGCTTGGATAACGCTTAAATTTTATAAAACTTTTTTAAACACGCTTGATAAAAATTTACTAGCCCTTGCCGATACGCACGAGTTTCCTTTTATCCTCACGCTCTTTGACATGGAGCAAAACGGCATCAAGATAAATGAAGCCAAAATGCAAAAGCTCATCCTTGAAAACGACACAAAACTAAAGGCACTAACAAGTGAAATTTACGAGCTAAGCGGCGAAAATTTCAACATAAACTCAGTAAAACAGCTTGGCGTCATACTTTTTGAGCATCTAAAGCTTCCAACCAAAAAGAAGATAAAAACTGGCTATAGCACCGATGAGAGCGTGCTTGCTGAGCTCATAGACGCCCACCCAGTGATAGAGAAAATTTTAGCTTACAGGGAGCTATATAAACTGCAAAGCACCTACTGCGAGCCACTTTTAGCACTTGCGAAAAAGGATGAGGGCTCACGAATTTACACGAGCTTTTTGCAAACTGGCACGAGCACTGGCAGACTATCAAGTAAAAATCCAAATTTGCAAAACATCCCTGCTCGTGGCAGCCTCGCAAAGGATGTCAGAGAGTGCTTTGAGGCGCGTGAGGGCTATAGCTTTGTAGGGCTTGACTACAGCCAGATCGAGCTTAGACTGTTAGCTCACTTTAGCTGTGATCCTGCGCTACTTGAGGCGTTTAAAAATGACGAGGATATCCACGCAAGGACGGCTATTAGTATATTTGGCAGTAGTGATGGGCAAAATAGAGCTGTGGCAAAAAGTATAAATTTTGGCCTTATTTACGGCATGGGCTCAAGCAAGCTGGCAAATCAAGTAAATATCACAAGAGCCGAGGCAAAAGAGTATATAGAGCGCTATTTTAAGGCTTTTGAGACGATCAAAGAATTTTTAGAGGGGATAAAAATTTCAGCTAAAAACGAAGGCTTTGTGCAGACGCTACTTGGAAGGAGACGCTACTTTGACTTTAAAAGTGCCACACCTATGCAAATAGCTATGTTTGAGCGTGAGGCGGTAAATACGGTTTTTCAAGGCTCTGCGGCAGATCTTGTCAAGATGGCGATGGTAAAAGTTAGATCGAATTTAGGAGAAAACGCAAAAATGTTACTGCAAATACATGACGAGCTAATCTTTGAAGTAAAAGACGAGTTTGCGCAGGAATTTGGAGAAACGACACAAAAGACGATGGAGGAAATTTACACGTTAAATGTGCCACTTAAAACATCGCTAAATATCGCCAAAAACTGGGGTGAACTAAAATAGATAGATAAATTTTGCTGGAGCTTTTAAGATGATTAGTTCCTGCTTTATACTTAAAAATAAAGTTGTAATTTATCACTATATCTTTGGACTTTTATACTTTTGCAGAAAGCAAATGACATCAATCAAATAAGCCAGCAAGCAGCCCAACGCGTAACATGCGATGTCGCTAACGTCAAATGTTCCGCCAAAGACTATACGTATTATTAAATTATGAATATCTAAAATTTCAAGTACTTTAAAGTATTGTAAAATTTCTATAAATAGCGAGAAGATAAATATTTCAAACGCTAAAATTTTTGGTGTAGTTTTAAACACGGCTCGTCCAAATGCGTAAAGCATCACCGTAACTAGCACATCACCCAAATAATGACGCACGAAGCCACCTTTAACAAAAGCTGCGATATAAATTTCGGTTGCCAAAATCACGATTGCTACGAGCAAAAAGAACAATCTAGCTCGCAAGCTATATCTCATTTTCTCGTATTTAAAAGACTTATATATTTTTCGTTTTACTTGCATTTTTTTATTTATTTGAAATTTTACTTTTTTACAAATTAGAAATGATATCCATACCATCTTTAAAGCCGGGATCGTGCTGGATATATTTCTCGCTCACAAATGTATTTATAACTTCTGCCTTATGCTCGTTAAAAAGAGTATTCCATTAGGTTTTACTTGAAATTGCCAAAACCCAGCTATTTCATGAATTGTAACAGATAATAGCAATATTGCCAAATAAAGAAAATTTCTTATTTTTAAAATTCTTTGACAAAAAATATCAATCAAAATAGCTTTTGAAAGTATTTTTTAGACACTTAATAACTTTTTTGTTTAAGGATAATAAAATTTATGGATTAAAATTTTTCTATCAAATCTTTAAAAATTTCATAAAGTTTATTTACTTCGTGGGTGCTAACTCGCTCGTTTTTAGCGTGTATGCGGTCGTTTATGACGCCAAATTCTATCGTATCTATGCCAAATTCAGCAAAGTGCCTTGCATCGCTCGTGCCGCCCTTTGTATTTAGAACTGGCGTGACACCGGTAATTTTTGCGACAGAGGCCATTAAATTTTTTACGATTTTGCTATCTTTATTCGTTAAAAATCTCTTTGAGCTTTGCTTTATGCTAAGCTCGTAATCAAGCTCTTTTAAAACCTCTCTAAGATAGCTCTCGACGTCATTTACGTCGGTTAAATTTGAGTTTCTCACATTAAACATTATGCTAAGCTCGCTTGGCGTGACGTTGCAAACTTGCATGCCACCTCTGATATCAGTTACCACGATCTTACTTGGGCTAAAAAACTTGCTTCCAGCGTCCATATCGTGATCAGTTATTTTATTTAGAAGTGGAGCTATTAAATTTACCGGATTTATGCACTTTTCAGGATATGCCACGTGTCCTTGAATGCCCTTTATCACGATCTTGCCATTTATTGAGCCACGTCTGCCAACTTTTATGCTATCGCCAAATTCTTTATCGCAAGTTGGCTCAGCCACTACGCAAAATTTTGGCAAATCATTTATTTCGCGCAAATATTCAAGTGCTAAAGGCGTGCCATATGTGCCATCGCCCTCTTCGTCGCTTGTTAATATGATGCTTAGCTTCCCATCAAATTTCGTATCTTTAGCAGCGCAAACAAAAGCAGCCACGCCACTTTTCATATCCTGTGCGCCTCTTGCGTAGATGTAGCCATCTTTTTCTAGTGGAGTAAATGGCTCACTATCCCAGCCCTCACCTGGAGGCACGACATCAACGTGTCCAGCAAAAGCTAGATGCTCACCGTCTCCATAAATTTTAGAAAGTATGAGATTTTTTGTGCCATTTTTTTCTATAAATTTAGCCTCAAAATCAGGCAAAAATCTAGCGATAAATTCTAAGCTTCCAGCATCATTAGGTGTGATAGAGCGAAAGCTTAAAAGCTCTTTTAAAAAGCTAATTACCACTAAGGGCCTTATGAGCCGGCACGCTCTGGTGCACCAAAATAAAAGCCCTGGAACTCATCTACACCGATCTCTTTACAGATTTCAAATATCTCTTTTGAATGCACATATTCAGCAATAGTTTTTATACCAAGGTCTTTTGCAAATGCCACGATCGCACTTGCGATAGAGTGTGAATCTTTATTTATGTCTATATCTTTTATAATAGAGCCATCGATCTTCACATAGTCAGGTTTGATCTTTATAATGTAAGAAAAATTTGAATATCCTGAGCCAAAATCATCAATAGCGATCTTTGCGCCCATACTTTTTACACGCTCGATAAAATTTGAAACTCTCTCTAAATTTTTAAGTTCTTCATCTTCAACGATCTCAAATACTACTCTACCAGCAACATTGTGCTTGTTCAATAAATTTAAAACAAGTGAGCTAACATCACCATCGATCATATCTCTACTGCTTAAATTTATAGAAAGTACTAAATTCTTATCCTCTACAAGCTGTTTAAAACACTTTACAATGAGTTGTTTCTCAAGATCAGCATAACGCTTAATACGCTTTGAGATATCTAAAAAGACATTTGGTGATATAACATCGCCTCTATCTAAAAGCCTTATCAAGCATTCATATTTTACAGGTACCTTTTGGTCATTAACTATCGGCTGAAAATAAGGAACAATATTGTTATTTATAGTGGCGTATTGTATCAGTTTAGAGCGTTCTATTTGAGTTGCGTATTCCTCTTTTTGATTTAGCCCTTTAAAATAACAAACATAGTCTTTATCTTGCTCTTTTGCTGTTTTTAATGCTATTGTTGCTTTTCTTAGTGTTTGATCACTATCAAGAGCAAAACCTATCGTGCTATGTATCTCGATACCTTCTATCTCTCTACCATCTTCATCGACTATACTTAGCATACGACCTTTAAAAATTTCTATCAAATCTTCAACCATATCTTCATATCTATCGATAAAGCTATCGCTATCTTCTACCAGAGCAAACCTATCTGCTTCTATACAGTAAGCTTTCATATTCTCATCTTTGGCAAATTCACTGATCAAATCAGCCATCTTTACCAAAATCTGATCACATGCAAATTTACCGTAAAAGTCATTCATCTTACCAAAATCATCAATATCTATAAGCACTACTTTAGGATTTTCATAGCTATTAATATCACGCACCAATGCTGTTTTATTTAAAAGTCCAGTCATCGGATCGATATAAAGCTTTTCTCCAAGCTCTTCTATCTGTTTTTTAGTATCTATTTTTAATGCGTTATAGTTATTTTTTTCTTTTATATACTTAACCGCATACCATATACAAGTAGATAAAGCAACTATTGCACCAACGAAGCTTAAGATAAATGTTAAAGTCATATTATTTAAAAGCCACTCAAAAAAGTACTCATCATGCGTACCAGTAATACGTTGATCGACCTTTCCTTTAAAGCCTAATATATACTCTCCGACCGGCACAAACATACAAACTTGAGCAGCATTTTCTGGCAAAATTTTTGCCCAAAAATAATCTTTTTGGAAATTATGAGCAAAGATATTTCCACAGCTTTTATCGTTAAATTCTTGATTTATTATTCTTTTATCTGAAGACGCTACGACCTTGTATCCATTTTTATTATCATCCTTTAATAAAAGGACATCACCCATAGCGCTATCGTTAATGTAAGATTGAAAATTTACGACATCATATTTGCTGACATTTTTGAAATAATCAACATATTGATATGTCAAATAATCAACTTTCTTTCGAAGATTAAAACCATTTTCAGCAGAAGCATTATTAAATTTAAAATAAAAAACTGCCAGGTTTTCGACTAAAAAAATACTTCCCAAAACAAACACCAAAACAACAATTGTCTTAGTGATATTTAAGTGGCTACTTGCCCGTTCGTCCTTGTTACTCAAAAGTTACTTCCCTTGTTTTGTGTAATTGCACTGATTATATCAACCTTAAAATAAATTTTAACTTTTGGAAAAAAGTTAAAGCCTGACTATTTTAGCACCGTATCCACCCTGATTCGCCGGTGCGTCAAAAAACTCTTTCACGCTTGGATGCTCTTTTAAGAAATTTTTAACAGCAAAGGCGAGCTTGCCAGTGCCAATACCGTGAAATACGCTAACCTCATCAAATCCCATAACAAGACTATCTGAGATAAATTTATCAAGCTTTGCTATCGCCTCGTCAGCTCTCATGCCGTGCAGATCAAGCGAGAGTGAGGCCGACTTTGGCTTATCAACATTTAAGCTCACACTACTTTTTTTAGGCGGCACCACTTCGTTGCCATTTTTTCTTAAAAGCTCAAGTGGTACGCGCAAATTTATACCATTTGATTCGATCATCGCATCATTTTTAGAGATGCTTAAAACCGTACCTTTGATATTTTCATACTTCACTCTATCGCCTACTTTTAGGCTCTCGCGCTCAGTTTTTTTAGGCTTAACGATAGCAGCTTTTTTCTCATTTGCCACATTTAGCGCTCTTTGTTTGTCTTTTATATCCTTGAAATTTATAACCGCTTTTGCCGCATTTATTGCTTCAAAATACTCTTTTTCCAGGCGTGAAATAGTCGCATTTAGCTTGATCTCATTTTTCTCTTTTAGCTCTTTTTGCTCCTCAAGCAAGCGCTCCAGTCGCTCCTCTTTTGCCGTGACCTCTTTTATCCCATCGTCAAGCTTAGTTTGTAAATTTAGCGTCTTTGTGATGATCTCATTTAAATTCTCTTTATCTTCGCCATAAATTTTCTTTGCCTGCGCCACTAAATTTTGAGATATGCCGTATCTTGCCGCCGTTTCAAAGGCGTAAGACTTACCGATCGTGCCCTTTAAAAACTCAAATTTAGGCCTTTGAGCTGCCTCGTCGTAAAGTGCCGCCACTAGCTCAACCTCTGGATTTTTAGCTAATAGCATCGCAAGGCGCTTGTGGTGGGTCGTGATGATCATTTTGATATCTTGAGTGATGAGGCGCTCTATCATGACGCCATACAAGCTCGCAGCCTCCTCAAAATCGGTACCAAGCTCGATCTCGTCGATACCGATGATGATCGATTTTTTAGTAAAAAGCTTTGCAAAATGCACCATCCTGCCAGCAAAGGTCGAGATGTCGTTTTTCACGCTTTGTGGATCTTCGATGATCGCGTCAAATTCTTTAAAAGAGCCGATGCTTGAGCGATTTGCGTCAATACGCATAGGCAGCAGATACTTTGCAAGCAGCGTGGCTGAGATGATAGATTTTAAAAGCATCGACTTGCCACCAGCATTTACACCGGTTATTAAAAGCACCTTTTTGCTAAAATCCACACTCACGCTTTTTGGGTTTTTAAGCGCTGGGTGGGCAAATTTCTCAAGCTTGATAACGTGTGAGCTGCTTGGCAAAACAAACTCATAGTCGCGCGATCTAGCCAAATTTACACGCGCTTGATATGCGTCAAACTGATCAAAAGCGTTATTTATAAATTTCAAAAAGAGCAGGCTCTTGCTCATCTGCAGGCTAAATTTCTTGCAGTGCTCAAAAATGATCTCCTCTTTTCTATCAAGTAGCTCGCTTTGCTCCTTTTTTAGGCGCTCAGTGCTCGCAGGTGCGACGTAGAAGTAGCCGCCTGAGCTTCTAGCGATCACGGTGCCTTTTAGGGCATGGTTAAAGCCACCACGCACCAAAAGTGCCTCTTGCGAGTTGATGTAGTGCGTCTGGGTGTCGACTAGATAGGGCGTGATGTGCTTTGAGTAGATGAGCTTTTTAAGTTCAGCATCAATCTGGCGTTTTTTCTCGCTAAACGCCTGTTTTATCGCGTAAAATCTCTCATCTACGCTGTCACTAAACTCACCATTCTCATCAAAACTATTTGCCAAAGTAATCATCACTTCAGGAATTTCTACCTTTGCGATCCACTCGCCAAGCCTACCTTCAAATTTTTGCTTTTTTAGATATGAAAAATACTTAATAATCTTTGCAAACTCGTAAATTTCGCTGATGTGAAGCACTGCTTGCTTACTAAGTCTCATAAGCGCGTCATCGAGGTTTTTTATCTCATCAGGTGCTTTGAAGTCATACTTTGAAAGCTCGTTTATGTTTTCAAAGTGAATTTTGCTATCACCTTGTAAAAATAGCGGTTTTTGCCTTGCTAAAAAGGAGTGAAATTTATCTAAATACTCGCCCAGATCGAGCTTTGCAAATATATCTTGAGTCATTGTTCGCAACTCTTTATAGGCACAATCACGCCTGAGAGATCGCTAAATTCTCTTTTAGCTAAAAATGACGCCGTGCCAAATTCGTAGTTAAATTTCTCAGCACTCACGTTATATTCGCCACATTTTAGTGTTTTGCCCTGTTTAAAATCGCTAACTAGCTTTGAGATGGCGTCCTCGTTTTTTGATAAATTCTCTTCGTAAAAATAGACGCAAATAAGGATTGCTACAAGCACCGCGCTAACGAGCGCTTTTATGCCTTTGCTGATCTTTTCATCTTTTATCGCCCAGATCGCTCCAAAAAGTAGCATCATACCGGCGATTATTATCAAATTTCTTACCATTTTACGCCCTTATACTTTGCGATGAGCTCTTTGTAAAGCTCAGCATGAGGCTCAATCTTTTCTAAAATTTCAGCCTTAACCTCGCTGATATCTTGCTTTTCAACTAGCAAGCAAACAGCCATATACGAGGCATTTGGCAGCATCTCTTTTATCTGAGTACTACTTAGTTTTTGCGACCTTGCAAGAGCGATCAAGATATCTTTTTTGCCTAAATTTATAAGGCTTGAAATTTCATCCTCGCTTAGCTCTTTTTCATTTATCTCTTTTAAAATTTCATTTTCATCTTGAGGCTTGAAATTACTTAGATCCATTAATATCCGCCTCTTAGTTGCACGCTGATATCACCCGCTCCAAAGCCAACTACGATGCCGTCACTTAGGCGGTTTTTCACGCCAAATTCATCTGTAAATTCTATCCCCTCTTCAACCCTCTCGACCTTGTCGGTAAAGATCGGGTTATACTCGCCAAACTCACTCTTTATATCAACTTCGATCGGATTTTCACCAGCTGCATAAACTGGCAAGATGACAAGCTCATCAACGCCCTTAAAGCACTCTTTAAAGCCATGTAAATTTGTGCTAAGTCTTGTGTAGCGGTGTGGCTGAAATATCGCTGTGACGCTGTTTATGCCTAAAATTTTGGCGTATTCAAAGACTGATTTTAGCGTCGCTTTTATCTCGGTTGGATGGTGCGCGTAGTCGTCTATTAGAACAAAATTTTTGTTTGCACAAAGTATGTCAAAACGTTTTTTGATCCCTTTAAAATTTAGTAAATTTTCTCTGATGTCTTTTAGCGGTGTCTCGTGCATCGCAGCAAGAATAGCCAAAGATGCGTCTATGGCAATGTGCTCGCCCATACCAAAGGCTTCAAATTTACCTAAATTTTTAAGATTAAAACTAGTGTATGGCTGATAGTCTCTTACAACCATCGTAAGCTCGGTGATATCAGTGCTTGGAAAGAGTCTAATAGCATCAAGCTTAAGCGTACTTAAAAACTCGTCCTCAGCGTTTATCACTCTAACCTTTGCGCGCTCCAAAAAGCCCTTGTAGGCTGCGTAAAATTTAGCTAGATCGTAGTCGTAGTGCTCCATATGCTCTGGCTCTGCGTTTGTGACGATGGCTAGATATGGGTTTGAGTTTAAAAAGCTTGAGTCGCTCTCATCTGCCTCAAATACGACATTCTCGCTCTTTGCATAACGCATATTTGAGCCAAACTGCTTTGAGATGGCGCCGATGATGACTGAACCTTCGATTAGACTTGCCAACATCGCAGAGGTCGTACTCTTGCCGTGTGCACCAGCTACCGCAAAGACACACTTATCCTCAAGCACATAAGGCAAAATTTCCTTTCTAGAAAAGCACTTTATACCCTTGTTTCTAGCCTCGACTAGCTCGATATTATCCTCTTTTATCGCGGCTGAGTAGACCACAAAGTCTTGGTCTTTTATCGCCTCTTTGCAGTGCGGTGTGATGACCTCGATGCCTTCATTTTGAAGCTCTAGCGTAGTCTTGCTCTCTTTGATGTCGCTACCACTTATCTTGTGGCCTTTTTCGTGTAAAAATCTAGCGATAGCTGAGATACCGATGCCGCCGATGCCTATAAAATGGACTTTTTTGATCTCATTGTTTAGCTCTTGCAAATTTTATCCTTAAATTTTTCGTGATTTTAACAAAAACTACTAAATTTAAGGCTGAAAAATGGCTTTTATTTGCTTAAGGTAAAGCTCTCGTCTATCAGATCAAAAACTGTTTTTTGTGAGATTTTGGAGTTTAAATTTACACTTATCCAGTGCTTTTTGTTCATGTGATAGGCTTTAAAAATTTGCTGCTCATCGACTAGCACCATCGCTAGATCAGGGCTACATTTTAGATTTAAAACCTCGGTCACTTCGTCACTTTCAAGCCCAAGCTTGCTAGCGCTTATCTGCATAAGTAATGCAAACCACTTCTCATTTTTCTTATGACGAAAGGCACTAATTTTTGGATATTTTGGGAAAATTTGCTCACCTAAAACGTCAAATTTCTCTTTTATATATCTCTCAACATCACTTCGTTTCAAAATTTACTCCAAAATTCCTTTAAAGAGCGCTCACTCTTGCTAAGCTCGCTTTCCCGTCCAGTTACGGCCTTCTTTCATCTTTTAAATTTAGCCTCTATATGCATAAAGCCCCAAGTGCTTCTAGCCTCACTAAGCTCCTTTTTGCTAAGCTCATCTATCATCATCTCTTCATTTTTTCCGAGCCTATTTTTGACCTCTCCAAACGGATTAATAAGCATCGAATCGCCGTAAAAGCTCCATTGCGTATCATCACTTTTATGGCTTCCTACGCGGTTTACACGCAGCACGTAGACGTTGTTTGTAAAGGCCCTAACCTTTAAAAGCTCCTCCCAACGCGCCTGAGAAAAAAATGTACAAGCCGTTGGCACTAGAACAATATCTACCTTTTTAGCGCTCATATAAGCCCAGCAAATGTCAAAATGTGCCTCATAGCCAAACATGACGCCAACTTTAAATTTATCGTAGGTAAAAATAGGCAAATTTAGCTCATCGCTTGTGTTATTAAAGAATTTCGCCTCATTCCAGTGAGCGTAAGGCATGAGAATTTGCTGATCATATAGCTTTACTTGTGTTGAGGTAAATTTAGCTAGACTTTTAAAAATTTCCTTGCCTTTTAGATTTACAATGGGTGCAACGATATTTAGATCATACTTTTTTGCCATTGCAAAAAGAGCCTCTTTTTTGCGCTCGCTTTGCTCTTTTATAAGGCTTTTTGGCATGCTAATGAGCTCTTTAAAAAAACTATTTAGCACATATTCACCAAGCACAACAAGTCTTGCATTTTCGTCCGCACAAATTTTTAGATAATAATCAAGCCTTGCCTCGCTTAGCGGCTGAGTTGGTAGCTGAAGAGCACAAATTCTACTCATCGTCCACCTGCTTTATACTAAGTTTTGCATTTTCTAAAATTTCTCTTGCTTCATTTAAGAGCTTTTTGCCCTGCTCATGCAGCTTTATGCTGTTTTCTAGGCTCACATCATCTTTGTTTAGATCGTTTAAAATTTTATCTGCTAGGGCTAATTTTTCTTCAAAGCTTTGCTCTTTTTGCTCCATTCTCTATCCTTTTAATATATTTTTTATATATCCATCAAATTTTTCTATCTCGACCAAAAATGCGTCGTGGCCGTAGTTGCTATCTATCTCAACAAAATTTGTCTTTGCGCCTCGACCCATTTCGCAAAGTGCGTCATAAATTTCTCTCATGCAGCTTGGTGGAAAGAGCAGATCGCCTTTAAAAGCGACTAGATGCAAATTTGCTTTGATCGGCGCAAGGGCGTCTTTTAGGTTGTCATAGTGTCTTGTGCAGTCAAAGATATTCATCATCTTCACGATGTATAGGTAGCTTAGCGGATCAAACCTCTTTGGGAAGTTGTAGCCGTTGTACTCCATATAGCGGTCCACCTGAAAGCGCCCAAAAAGCTCATAAAGACCGTCAGTTTCTACGTAGTTTCGTCCAAATTTCTCATCCATGCTATCAGGGCTTAAGAAGCTGATATGCCCTGCCATTCTGCCAAAAGCCATACCTTTTAGCCCATTTTTTCTTATAAATTCTGCGTCATATTCGCCATTTTTGAAATTTTCATCGTTTAAAATGGCTTCGATGGCTATTTTGTTAAAAGCTATCGCCCAAGGCTTAGTCTGATAGGTGCTTGCAAGCATGATGATATCTTGCGCAAATTCTGGAAACTCGATAGCGTAGCAAAGTGCTTGCATACCGCCAAGACTGCCACCTATCACGGCTCTTGCTCTTGTGATGCCTAGCTCGCTAAATAACCTCATTTGCGCCTTTACTACGTCGCTTATGGCAAGGACTGGGAAATTTAGCCTATACTCTTTACCACTGCTTCTATCTACACTTAGTGGCGAAGTCGAGCCAAAGCATGAGCCTAAGATATTTACGCAAATAACGTAAAATTTATCGGTATCAACAGCTTTTTTGCTGCCTATTAGCCCATCCCACCAGCCAGCTTTCTCATCGCCTGCGTAGGTGCCAGCAGCATGGTGTGAGCCAGTTAGGGCGTGGCAGATCACGATAACGTTGCTTTTATCGGAATTTAACGTGCCGTAAGTCTCATAAATAAGCTTAAAATTTGATAGCATACGGCCACTCTCAAGATAGAGTGGCTCGTTAAATTTAATAGTTCTAGTTTGCAGGTCTAACACTAATTAACTTTGTAGTTTGGTGCCTCGTGAGTAATAACTACGTCGTGAACGTGGCTCTCTTTTAGTCCTGCGCTTGTTATCTCGACAAATTCAGCTCTTTCTTGAAGAGTTGGGATATCTTTTGCACCGACATAGCCCATAGCGCTTCTTAGGCCGCCTATTAGCTGATGTATCACATCTTTTATGCTACCAGCAAATGGCACACGACCCTCGATACCTTCAGGCACAAGCTTGTCTTGAGCGGTGCCTTCTTGGAAGTAGCGATCCGAGCTACCCTTTGTCATAGCGCCTATTGAGCCCATGCCGCGATATACTTTGTACTGGCGACCCTGAAATGTTATAAGCTCGCCTGGGCTCTCCTCGCAACCTGCAAGCAAGCTTCCCGCCATAACGCAAGCTGCCCCTGCTGCAAGGGCTTTTGCCACGTCGCCTGAGTATTTTAAACCACCATCTGCGATAACTGGGATGCCATATTTTGCTGCTTCGCTTGCGCAGTCGTCAATGGCAGAAATTTGCGGTACACCAACACCAGCAACGATCCTTGTGGTGCATATTGATCCTGGTCCAATACCTACTTTTATGCCGTCCGCTCCTGCTTCTGCTAGGTCTTTTACAGCCGCTGGGTTTGCAATATTGCCAGCTACGACATCAACTTTGAATTTTGCCTTTACCTCTCTTAAAGTATCGATAATACCCTTTGAGTGGCCGTGAGCCGAATCGATAACGATGACGTCTACGCCAGCATCAACTAGTGCTTTAGCACGCTCTATCTGACCCACACCAATAGCCGCAGCCACGCGAAGTCTGCCGTAGCTGTCTTTGTTTGCGTTTGGATACTCTTTGCGTTTTTTTAGATCTTTTATGGTGATAAGCCCGTCAAGTCTGCCATCTTTATCAACGATAGGTAGCTTCTCAACCCTATTTTGAGAGAAAATTTTCTCCGCATCATCAAGTGTGCAGCCCTTTGGTGCAGTGATAAGCGGTGCTTTTGTCATGCGGTCTTTTACCAAAGTGCTCATATTTGTTTCAAATCTAAGATCTCGATTTGTTAAAATTCCTATTAGTTTGCGGTCCTTATCTATAACTGGAACGCCTGAAATATGAAGATCTGACATAAGGCTTAAAGCTTCAGCCACGGTCGCTTCTGGATTTATAAAGATAGGATCGATGATGACGCCACTTTCGCTTTTCTTGACACGTTTGACCTCTTTTGCTTGGCTTTCGATGTCCATATTTTTGTGGATGACACCGATACCACCGAGCCTTGCCATCATGATAGCAGTTCTATGCTCAGTCACCGTATCCATCGCAGCAGAGACGATCGGGATATTTAGCGTGACGTTTTTGCTGATCCTGGTTTTTACATCAACTTGCTTTGGCAAAATTTCAGAGTATTGCGGCACAAGAAGCACATCCTCAAAAGTTAAAGCTCTCTTTACTATCTTCATATTTTTATCCTTTTATTAAATTTTCTAGGCTCTTAGCACCATTTATCAAGGTCTGTTCGTCCCACGCTTTTGCGATGAGCTGGGCGCTCACGTTTAAATTTTGATCATCTTTTCCAACTGGCACAGAGATAGCTGGTAGGCCTGCTAAATTTACGCTAATCGTGTAGATATCGCTTAGATAGGCTTGAAGCGGATCGCTGTGTGCTCCAAATTTATAAGCTGTGCTTGGAGCAACTGGCATGAATATGAGATCATTTTCTTCTAAAATTTTCTCGTACTGAGCTTTTATATGCGCTCTTGCTTTTTGCGCTTTGATGTAGTAAGCATCGTAATATCCGCTACTTAGCACGAATGTACCAAGCAAAATTCTTCTTTTTACCTCTTCGCCAAAGCCCTCTGAGCGTGAATTTACATATAGCTCTTTTAAATTTTTAGCATCTGCGCGTCTGCCATATCTTATGCCATCATAGCGGCTTAAATTTGCGCTTGCCTCTGCGGTTGCGATGATGTAGTAGGCTGCGACGTCATATTTTGAGTCTTCAAAATTTGTGTAAGTTACGCTGTGTCCGTGTGATTTTAGCTTTTCTATAGCTAAATTTAAAGCAGCTTTTGTCTGCTCGCTTGCGTTTTCGACGTAGTTTTTTACAACGCAAATTTTTAGTTTCTTCTCGCTATCTATCTTGTCACTAATGCTCACAAACGGTACATCTGCACTTGTACTATCTCTTTCGTCATGCCCAGCGATCACGTCATATAAAATGGCTGCATCTTCTACATTTTGAGCGATAGGTCCTATTTGATCAAGGCTGCTTGAGTAAGCACCAAGACCGTATCTGCTCACTCTGCCGTAGGTTGGCTTAAATCCCACACATCCACAAAATGCCGCTGGTTGGCGGATCGAGCCACCAGTATCGCTACCAAGTGCTGCTACTGCAATGCCAGCTGCAACTGCTGCTGCCGAACCGCCGCTACTGCCGCCTGGGACGTGAGCGTGATTTAGTGGGTTTAGTGTTTTGCCGTAAAATGAGCTCTCAGTCGTGCTTCCCATCGCAAATTCATCCATATTTGTACGGCCAAATGGAGCTAAATTTTTATCAAGTAGCTTTTCGATGACAGTTGCGCTATAAGGTGCTACGTAGCCTTGTAAAATTTTTGAGGCACTTGTTACATTCCAGCCTTTTACTTGGATGTTGTCTTTTATAGCGATAGGCACACCCTCGCCTAGTTTTGCGATATCCAAATTTGCTAGCTGCTCGACATAAGCACCAAGCTCTTTTTCTTTTATTATCTTAGCCTCAAGCTCAGCTCTTAAATTTTTTATCTCTTCAGCTGAAAATTTTAAAGCTTCTTTTAAAGTTACCACTATTTTTATCCTTTAAATTTATTAACCAAAAATATGCCAAACAAGCTAACAACGACCACTACAGCGATAGTTATCGCTATGATAGTTGCGCTTACTGGCTCACTTAGCACTTATGACCTCTTCGCATCTTGGGCAAAGTGCGTCTTCTTTGCTAGCGTTAAATTTCCAGCATCTTGGGCATTTATGAAGCTCACTTGCCATGATCTTAAATTTATCACCCTCGAGCTCAAACTCAACTAGTGGCTCTCTATCATCGTAAGGTCTAACTGAGCTTACCATATAAAGATCAGCCACTTCGCGCTCGTCGTAGCTTGTGATGTTGTGGTTGGTGGTCTCCAGGCTTAGCTCTAGAGTTGATTTTATCTTCTTGTCTTTTTTAAGAACGTCCACGATCTCGTTAAATTTCTCCCTGCTGGCAAAAAGCAGCTCATCTTCAAAGCTAAGGTCAAACTTGATCGGCTCATAGACTAAGTCAAATGCGTCTTTTGCCTCGCCTTTGATGATCTTTGGAGCATAGTCCATCACCTCATCGACTGTGTAAGTAAGTGTTGGAGCGATGAGTGGAAGCAATGTCTTTGTGATGATTGCCATTGTGCTTTGAGCTGATCTTCTTCTTGGGGTGTCTTTTGCGTCGCAGTAGAGTCTATCTTTGCAAACATCAAGATATACGCCGCTAAGATCGGCTGATAGGAAATTTAAAAGGATATTAAAGCCCTTTGAAAAGTCGTAGTTTCTAAAGCAAGCGCTTGCCTCGTCAAAAACTTTTTTAGCGCGTGCTAGTATCCATTTATCAAGGATGTTAAACTCCGTATTTAAGCTCTCAAGGTCATTTACGTTTGCTAGCAAGAAGCGTATAGTGTTGCGGATTTTGCGGTACTGCTCACTTATTTGTTTTAATATATCTTCACTTATTTTTAGGTCACTTGAATAATCACTCATGCCAACCCAAAGGCGCAAAATTTCGATGCCGTGAGTTTTAGCTACGTCTTGTGGAGCGATGACGTTGCCCTTGCTCTTACTCATCTTCTCGCCCTTAGCATCGACGGTAAAGCCATGAGTTAGTATGCTCTCATAAGGTGCGTGAGAATTTACAGCTGTGCTTACTAGAAGCGAGCTTTGAAACCAGCCTCTGTGCTGATCTGAGCCCTCAAGATACATGCTTGCAGGGTATTTGCCAGCGTCGTAGTTGTCGCTTTGCAAGACCGCATGCCATGTCGAGCCACTATCAAACCAAACGTCAAGGATATCCATCACTTTTTCTAAATTTTCAGCCTTGTATTTTGAGCCTTTTGGCAAGAGCTCATCAACACTTAGCGCCCACCACGCATCAGCACCCTTTTCTTTAAATATGGCTGTGATGTGGTCTAAAATTTCACTATCAAATATAACTTCTTTTGTCGCTTTGTCTCTGAAAAACGCGATCGGCACGCCCCAGTCACGCTGACGAGAGATACACCAGTCTGGGCGATTTTCTATCATCGAGCCTATTCTTTTTATGCCCACGCTTGGGTAAAATTTAACCTTTTCAAGCTCTTTTAGCGCTGTTTGTCTAAGCGTTTTGCCACCTAGTTTTGGCTCGTCCATAGCTATAAACCACTGCTTTGTAGCTCTATAAATGACAGGCTTATGTGTTCTCCAGCAAAATGGATAAGAATGTCTAAATTTAGTGACGCTAAGTAAATTTTTGCCAAGTAGCTCTAAAATTTTCTCATTTGCTTTAAAGATGTGCATACCGACAAACTCGTCTACCACGTCGCTTCTAAATAGTCCGTGGTGCTTCAAGCTCTCATCGTAGCAGCCACCATCATCAACCGGCATTAAAATTTCGCTAAAGCCATATTTTAAGCAAACGTAGTAGTCGTCCTCGCCGTGTCCTGGAGCTGTGTGAACAAGTCCAGTGCCGCCGTCCATCATAACGTGATCGCCTAGTAAAAATTTAGATTGTCTGCCGTTTAGCGGATTTATCGCGTGCGTGTTTTCAAGCAGGCTTGCTTTAAACTCTTTTTTGACCCCACCCTTGCTTAGGCCGCTCTCTACGATACTCTCAAGCAGAGGCCTTGCAAAGATCAAATTTTCAGCCGTTAGGACGTAAATTTCATCTGGATTTAGGCTTATAGCTTGATTTGCTGGAAGTGTCCAAGGCGTGGTCGTCCAGATGACTGCGCTCGCCTCTTTTACGCCAAGCTTTTCTAGCGCGTCGTTATCAAGCTCAAAGGCTACGTAAATAGAGTAGTCCTCTTTCTCCTCGTACTCGACCTCAGCTTCAGCCAACGCTGATCTAGCGGCCCAGCTCCAGTAAACCGGTTTGCTTCTCTCTATCAAAAGGCCTTTTTTAGCGATCTCACAAAGTGCTTTGTAGATGTCAGCTTCAAACTCAAATTTCATCGTCATGTATGGATTTTCAAAGTCGCCGATGATGCCAAGAGTCTTAAACTCGTCACGCTGAATATCTATAAATTCTCTCGCATGCTGCCTGCAAAGCTCCCTGATCTCGACCTTGCTAAGCTCTTTTTTCTTATCGCCAAGCTTAACTTCTACTTGCTGCTCGATCGGCAAGCCGTGGCAGTCCCAGCCTGGCACGTAGCGGACGTTTTCGCCGTAAAAATAGTGCGTTTTTGTGATGATATCTTTTAAAATTTTATTTAATGCGTGGCCGATGTGTAGGTGTCCGTTTGCATACGGAGGGCCGTCGTGGATGTTGAAGCTTTTAGCCGCATTTTGGCGGTTTTTCTTCATTTTTTCGTAAACCTTGCGCTCTTCGTACCATGATTTTAGTCTTTGTGGTTCATTTTGTGGGAGATTTCCGCGCATCGGGAAATTTGTCTCTGGGAGTAAAAGTGTCTCTTTGTAGTCCATTTTTTACCTTGATTTTAAAATTTGCTAATTTTACACCTGTGCTGGTTAAATCACACTGAAAAATAGTATAATGAGGCAAAAAAAGGAGCTTAAAAATGAGACAAAGTATCTTGATAATAGGCGAAGATCTTGAGATAAATAGAGAATTTCTAAACTACATTTTTCAAAGCTACGAGGATCATTTTGGTGAGCTTGGAGTGGTCAGTTTTGCTCCAAAAAATAGCAAAGAGCTACCTTTTATCATCGAAAATTTATCAAAAGATTACGACTTTGTAAGCATTTTTGGCTCGGATGAAAATTTTGCCATCGCCGCAAAGATCGTAGCGACGCTAACTGGGGGCTCACTAGAACTAAAAGACAGCACAACGCTTGCACTTAAAGATAGCTTAGACTACTCAAAAAATAGCTTTTTAGCTAGCCTAAATAACGCCCAGATAAATCTCATAAAAGCTAATCCAAATGAAGATCTAGGCGAGTTTTTAATCGAGTATGAGCCTGATTTTAGCTACTTTCACCTAATGGACATCGACGCAGATAGCGCGAGGATCCTCATGCTGCCACTTGCTAAAACTTATGAAGTCGATATCACTCTTGCACAGATCCTGCCAAATTTGATACTAGTAAGGGCAAAAAGCAATAAATTTGGCCAGATCGAGAGCTTTTTACAGGGAGTAAAAACGCTATTTTCGCAAAAATTTATCCCACAAAAAGACGTGATAGAATTTGTGGCAAAGAAGCTTATGCAAAAGGGGCTTAAAATTTCATTTGCCGAGTCTTGCACGGCTGGGCTGGCGGCAGCTAAATTTGCAAGATATGGCGGCATCTCAGCCAGCTTTGATGGCTCGCTAGTAACCTACGCAAATCACATAAAGCACGAGTGGCTGGGCGTTGAGGATGAAATTTTAGAAACTTACGGAGCCGTGAGCGAGTCTTGCGTAAAAGCGATGATAAAAGGCACACTAAGTACGACAAATGCGGACTTTGCGCTTGCTATTAGCGGTATCGCTGGACCGGGCGGGGGCACAGCTAGCAAGCCAGTTGGCACAGTATATGTCGCAGCTGGCGATAGAAACGGCAACATCGAGGTTGAAAGGCTTCTTTTAAAAGGAGATCGCAACTACATAAGAGAGCAAAGCGTGCTAAGCGCCTATCTATGCCTACTTTGCCTAAAAAGCGAGATATTTTTCGCGTAAATTTTGCCTTTTTAAAAATTGTACTAAATTTAACGGCGATATTCACAATAAAATATCAAGAATAAAAAGCCAAATTTGGGAGGCTAAAGATGTTTAAAAAGATATTGTTTCTCGCCGTTGGTGCGTTATTTGCATTTGGTGCTATAGCTCAAGCAGGCGAGATAAAAGCAAGCAACTTGCCTTTGGACACGTTGACGCAAAATTTTGGTGGATATGCCGATAAAGAGAGTAAAAAAGTTATCACAAAAGATAGACAAGAGCTCATAAAATACGCGACTATGTCATCTATGTGGATAACCTCATAGACCTTAGCGAAGGCAATATCCCGCAAAATGGCAAGAGCGAGGGTTAGATAAATTTATAAGCGAAATTAGCAGTGGTGAGTTTAGCTCTTATGCCAAATTTATGCAAGCTTAAGGCGCCTCATGCCGTGCAAATTTAGTAAGCCATAAGTGTATTTTTGAAAGCGGAAAATAAAGGTTTTAAAAAGGGCAGCGTTTGCAAAAAACTAGACAAATCGCTATTTAAGCTGCCATATAAATTTGATCTCATTTCAGCCTCAAACGTCCAAAACAAGGTAAATAAAAACGTAGCTACAGGCGAACTAGCCGCTACAAGATAAAAAAACAAAGCCCCAAGCAAGACAAAACGCTGGCACATAGCCCATATATCAGCACGCAAAGGCTAACGCTTAGTCCAAAGACGCTAAGAGCGGCGGTCTGGCTAAAAGAAAGAGTAAAAAACGAGATAAAACTCGTGATAAATGCGCAAAATATCCCATAAATTCGCTCTTTTTCACTAAGGCTCTCATTTAGCGCAAATATCATGTAATCAATCCCAACAGCACTTGCAAGTATGAGTCCAAAGACACCAAAAATGCTTAAATTTACACCAAAAATGGCAAAGATAAAGAGCGTAAGAAGCACCCTAAAGATGATGATGCCCATCACTAGTACCGATACAGCCGCGCTAAAATAAAACCACAGCAGCAAAAATGCGACAACAAGAGCTGCTATTTTTAGCTTTAGAGCAAGCTCTTTTGCCTGAGTTAAGCTCTCATTTAGCGAGTCAGTAAAATTTAGGCTATGAGAAAGACAGATTTTACCTCGCATCTTTGCTTTAAATTTTAAGTAGCGAGATATTTTAAATGAGTTTTGTTTTATTAAATTTGGATATTTTTTTACTCTTCTGCGATCTTTTTTATTTAGCATTTTTGGACTAAATTTCTCACCGCAAAAGCTGATTAAAAGATGAATTTCACCCCTTTTTATAGGCATTTAATCTCTTTTTATAATTTTCATCAAACTCTAATGCTTTTTCAAACTCAGCAGTAAATGCTCTAAGACAATCATTTTTTTGCTGGTTTTCATCGCCAAATGATCTAATACGTGACGTAAAAGTAATCTTATCTTTTCTAAGATCAGCCTCTTTTAGATCAAAACTTAAATTGCTCATTTTGCTATTTAAGATATGCAAGGCACATTTTCTTGGCCCAAAGATAAAATTTTGCCCGTTTAAGGGTTTTAGGCTTCTTACTAAAATGCCACCATAAAGCGATGGCTCGCTTTTAAAGGATATGTCAAAGCCAAAGTTGTGAAAGTAAATCTCTCCTGCCTCACACTGCCTTTTGTAGGTATTTGCGTCAAAACAAGTATAAATTTCAAGCTCGCTAAATTTATACTCTTTGCCAGAAACAATTAAAACTTTACTTTGCATAAGCTCGCATAAAAAGCTCTGAAATTTCTTATCAAAAAACTCTTTAAAACCAGCAGCCTCAACTATCTCTTGCTTTATATTTTTATCTAGAATTTTAAAGTTATTTTGTTTGAGCAGATCAAATTTTTCTTTATCAAAATGACTTTGCTCTAAAAATTTACTAAGCACTGCCATCAGATCAAATTTAGAAAAATGGCTTTTAAGTAGCTCGCCAGCTAGCATCTTTGCTCCTAATTTTTTTATATTTTAAAGGGTTTGAGCTTTACAAACTAATCTTTGATAAGAATTTACCAGCTGCCACTTGCTCCGCCTCCGCCAAAACCGCCTCCGCCGCCACTAAAGCCACCACCTCTTGAACTGCTTGAATGGCCGCTGCCACTGCTATTTGAGTCTGATCTATCGCGCCTAAAGTCACTGTGTGTATTTTTGCTTTGAGTATTTTTTTTAAAGGCATTTTTTAAAATAATAAAAAATATTACAAACACAACGGCAAAGACAATGAAGTAATTTTGCACGCCAAAAAATTGCTCAAATACCGTAGATATCAGTCCTGCAAAACACGCGCTAAAGCCAATTCGCATAAAAAATTTACCTAAAAAGCCAGAGACAAAACACGAGATCATGCCAGCAAAAAAGGCAACTAGTCCAAATGGTATCTCTTCATCATCACTCATGCTTTCAAATTCTTCGCCACTAGCTACCTTTATGATGGCTCTTATGCCATCTATCACACCGCCGCCCATATCTCCTTGCTTAAATTTAGGCACTATCACATCATTTATGATCTGGCTTGATATAGCGTCAGTTAGCACACCTTCAAGCCCATAGCCAACTTCTATACGTACTTTTCTCTCGTTTGGAGCGATTATTAAAAGCACTCCATTGCTGCTTTGTTTTTGTCCAAGCTTGTAGCCTCTAACTACCTCAAGAGAGATCTCTTCTATGCTTTTATTTTCTAGTGATTTAAGAGTCACGATAGCAATTTGTGTCGTACTATTTTGCTCGTAATTTTGCACTAAGTTTAAAAGCTCAGCTTTCTCATTTTTAGAGAAAATTTGAGCCTCGTCATTTATCTGCTCGTTAAAATTTATGGCAAAACAAAAGCAAAATGTAAAAAATAAAAGAGCAAAAATTTTCTTCATCTTTTCTCAAATGAAACTTTTGGATTTATCTTCTCTTCGCTACTTATTTCAAGATTTTGTTTTGGCTTTAGCTCAGGATAAAAAGTACTTGCTATAAATTTATTTGGAAAGCTTCTAAGGGCTACGTTATACTCTTTTACAGCTTCGATATAATCATGCATTGCCACGCTTATGCGGTTTTGCGTACCTTCAAGCTGACTCTGAAGAGATAAGAAATTTTGATTTGCTTTTAGCTCTGGATAGTTCTCACTAACTGCCATAAGCCTGCCAAGTGCCAAGCCAAATGAGCTTTGTGCTGTCATAAATTCTTTCATCTTAGCTTCATCGCTAAGACCACTTGCATCAACGCTTACTTGCATGCTCTTGCTTCTAGCATTTGCCACATCTTCAAAAATTTTTTGCTCATGAGCTGCGTAGCCTTTTACAGTTTCAACCAAATTTGGTACAAGTTCGGCTCTTCTTTTATATTGATTTAACACCTGCGACCACTTTGCATTTACATTTTCATCAAGTGCAACAAATAAATTTATATACTTAAAAGCACCAAAAGCAAGTGCAGCAATAACTATAATAACGGATATTAAATTTTTCATATTTTCTCCTTTAAGGAGCAAATATTAGTAAAACAAGACTTAAAAAATAATGTGAGTTTGAGTTTGAAATGAGTGCGAATTTACGCACTCATTTTGGGGATTAAAGATCGGTGTGGATTTTGTCGTCTATTTGGATATGGATAGTTTTGCCATTTACTTGATCTATACTTGAATAGCCTTTAAATCCAGCAGTATCATATGAATGATCTGCTGTCCATTTATGAACTAGATCAACTTTTGTGATTTTATTGCCATTAGCATCAACATCACCACCTTTTATCTTGAGCACAGTGTCAGGATTATCAGTGATATCAAGGATGTTTTGTGCATTAAATTTGATCTTTGTTTCTCCTTTAAGCTCAAGGTTTTCAAAGCTTTCCACTTTTGAATCAAGATTAGCAATGCCTCTAAGATCAACTATTTGCTTATCAAACACCAAAGTATCATGACCTTCGCCACCTTTCATATCTTTGCTTGCGTCAAATTTAACCGTATAGTTTTCAACGCCTATATGAAGTGGTTTATAAGGCTCATAAGATTTAGACTCTAAGCCATCTGAATCCGAGGTCTTAAGAGTAGCTTTGACTTCCAAATCATAAGCTGATCTAGCATTAATATCTAATGATTGCTCGAATACACCTTTTGTTATATCTTCAGCCGATAAAGTATGTGTTGCAGTCTTGGTTAGTGCATGGTGGTTGTCTGGATCAGTGTATTTAAACTCTACCGTATCTCCATTTCTAGCATCTTCATTAAGATAAACTTTAACCGTAGTAGATCTCTCACCACTTTCTGAGGTTTTTATATCTTTATTAAACATGATACCTCTTATAGCATCGATCTCAGCATGTGCTGTATCGCTTACTGTTTTGCTCTCACCAAATGTGTCAGTTAGAGTAACTTCAGCTTTTGTTTCTTTATCAACTGCGATAGTAGCATTGAGATCAAGTGGTTTATCTCTATCAAGCGTTTGTTGAGAATTATCATCTAAATTTTTTAGTGTAATTTTTCCGTTTACATCTTTTCCCATAACTTCATAATGTTTAGTTAAGATAGACCCATTAGGATTTGTTATCTTAACATCTATCTTATCGCCAGCTATAACGCTTCCTGGAATAGAAACATAAACCTTTGAAATTTTACTACCTGACTCATCTCTTGAGATAATGCCATTATCATTTTTATCAGCAACTATGCTTACACTTAATCCCGCTTCACTTAAAGGTGCAAGTTTAGCTTTTGCTTCGCTACTGGTTGTAGTCTCAGCACCATTTGTTATAGTAGCTACTGCACTAGTTTCACGACCCGGAAGCATAGCAACGCCAGGAATTTTTATAGTGTTATTTTCTAGTTCATGTGGAGTATGAGTAGTATCACTATCATCTGTTAATGAAATTTTACCATTAGCAGTTTTTGACACTGTATAAGTTATGGTTCTAGACCCTGTTGTGCCATTAGCTTGAGGTTCTTTTATTGTTACTGCTACCTTATCGCCATTTGTGACATTATGTGGCACCTGAACACTTATAATTGTCTTTTTTATATCATTGTCCAAAATAGCTTCATCTCTGTCTATTACATTGTCTCTACTTGCATTATCTTCAACAAATTCAATCTTTAAATTTTTAGTATCTACTGACTCCAATGTAGCTTTAGCTGTCTTTGTTACTCCATTTATAGTAGCTTCAACCACTGCTGGATGATCTTTATCTATATGAACATCAGAAATTTTTAGCTTATTATCTGTTGGAAGTAATTCAGTGTGATTATCTGGAAATTTTAGAGTAATGCGATTGCCGACATTTGAAACAATAGTATATTCTTGTTCTGCTCCACCATTTACCTTGACTTTTATAATATCGCCACTATTTACAGTGGTTGGGATTTGAAGTATTGCCGAAGTGGTATTTAAATTTCCATCCTTCATAGCTTCATCTCTACTTAGAACTCCGTTTCTATCTTTATCCTCATCAATAAATAGCCTAAAGCCTGTTCCAGAACCGCTACCTTGAGCATCAAGCGTAATATCGCTATTTGTCTCAACCTTATCAGCGCCAGTATTATCAGTAACCTTGGCATTAATGATAGTTTTATGATCTTCTGCTAAGCCAAGTGTGTATTTGACCACCTTATTGCTATCAGCATCATCGGTAATATCAAGCTCTTCACTACCATTTTTGGCTATTAATTTGCCGTTATTGTCTTTTACTATCTCATATGTCTTGGTCGTTTTATTATTTGGTGTGTCTTCGTTGTGTGACTCTACTATTAATTTATCACCTAAAACAAAATTTGAAGGAAGCTTGATAGTTGCTATAGTAGTCGCTCCAGTTGCCTCTGCACTACCCAAAATACCATCATTATTGGTATCTTTTTCAAAAGTTATCTCCATGTCTTCATGAAGCTTTTCAAGAGTATTATGATTTTGTGCTTCAGCTTTTTTACCACCGCTTGCATCGGTAGTCTCAGTAGTTACATTGATGGTCTTGCCAGCAATGATCTCTACGCCAGGAATTTCTATCTCATTTTTATCACTTGCAGTTATAGAAGTATGAGTAGAAGTATCTTCTAGTATGATTTTACCGCTTGGATCTCTACCTGTAACCTTATAAGTTTTAGGTGAAGTGCCATTATCTATTTTTATAGTTACCACATCACCAGCTATAACGTTATTTGGCACTTTTACTACTACTGTCGTTTTGTGTAGGTCACCATCTGGGTCCTTACTCTCTGCTCTCGTTAAAGATACGTTACGGTCAGCATCCTCTTTGAAATATACTGCCATATCGTTTATATTTGAGATAGTAACCGTGCTTGTATCTTCTGCATGCTGAATACCATCTTTATCTTTTATCTCAGCTGTTACTTTAGTTTCTAGACCAGTTGCTGTTTTAATGCCAGAAATTTTAAAGCTTCTACCATCTGTATCTGTATCTATTTTATTGCCATCGCTATCTTTTACAAAGAACTTACCATTATTATCTTTTCCAATAGTATATTTTATTTCTCTAGCAGTAGCCTCATTTGGCTCTTTTATAGTTACAGTTAGTTTATCTCCACTTACTGCATTTTTAGGAAGCTTTATAGTGACTGTTGTGCTATTAAGATCATGATCACTCATAGCTTGCTCTCTGCTCATACTCCTAGTGCCATTAGCCTCTCCAAAGATAACTTCAGGTTTTTTTACATGCTCTAAACTAGCCGATACTTCTGACTCATTTATGGATGTATGTCTATTTGGATTTAAATTTGTAACTTTGGCCTTAATAGTCGTATCTTCTCCATGCTTTAGTTGGATACCAGAAACATCAATGGTATATTTATTGTCACCTGATTTTATAGGTGTTAAAACATTAGAAGTTCCGTTTTCTGTTACACTAGTCACAGCACCTTTACTATCCATATGTATAGTAAATTCTCTTGTATAAGTTTTAGATGGATTATTTACAGGATCATCAGGATCAGGTCCAGTAATAGTTAGCGTAAGCTTATCGCCATTATCAATTTTATTTGGCAGAGTAATCCTTGCTGTGGTTTTATTTACTTCATTGTCATCAGTACTTTCTTGTCTTGAAATTTCATGAAGAGTCTTTTCTTCTGGTAATGTCATTTCTAAATTTCTACCAATAGGCATTACACTATCTTGATCTGACTCTTCACTTTTTCGAACATTGTTTTTATCTACCACATGAGCACTAGCTGATGTTCTTACATCTGGAAATATCGGAAGAGATGTATTTACTTTTTGATTATCAATCATCTCTTGTGTAAGAGAAATTTCTTTTGTTGTATCTTGCTTAGTTAGTGGATCGGTATAAGTTATAACGATTTTATCGCCAATAACTACATCTTTTGGTAGAGTTATTTCTACTGTTGTGCTTCTAAAGTCGTTATCTTGCTTATTTTCATTATCATATAGATAGATATTATCATCTGTATCTTCAGTAAATTTCAAAGTCGGTTTTACATCAAGAGTAGTAGAGTCGCTTGCAGCTGCACTTCTCATCGTATTTGTGCTATCTGCTACGTAAGCTTCTACTTTTGAAGGCTTGCCATGTTCAACTGGCATATTGTCTATCTTATATCCATTGTCTATTATGTTTTGATTGATAGTTACATTTTTAGACTCGGTTGTTCCATCAGGTTTTGTCAAAGTCACATGAAGCACATCTCCTACAATCACATCTTTTACAGTTATAAGTACTGGAGTTTCATTTAATTTGCCATCTTTAGCATTTTCAGTATATGTTAATAGATTATTATCAGGGCTGTTATCTTCTGTAAATTTAACCTCTGGAGCACTAAAGCCACTTGAAGTTACGCTATCTTCACTTCTACCACTAACATTTCCTTGAAAATTTGTAATAGTTGCATCAACTTTTGAAATTTTGCCAGTCTGTATTGGTGCATCAAACTGATAACCATTGCTTATGATAGTTGGAGTGATAGGAATTGTTTTATTTTCAGTATTACCATCTGGCTTAGTTATAGTGATATTTAGTATATCTCCGGCCCTTACTGTGCCATCATTTGGAATTGTAATAAGAACTTTTGATGTATTTAAATTTGTATCACGTGCATGCTCAACCCTACTTAAAGTACCATCGTTATTAAGATCGCTTATAAAAGTTACAAGAGGATTGCTTGGGATTATAGTATCATCTCCGCCATTGTATCCGCTTATTGGGCTGTCGTATGATGCAAAAGCTCTGTTTGTATCACTTAAATTTCTATATGTTGCATTAACGTTTGAGTAGTGACCGCCCTCAGCAAATTTAGCATCACCTAGGCTAACACCATCTCCACCACCAGCAGCAGTGTTTCCACCAGCAGCAGTCTCTTCAAGTTTTGTTAAATCTCCACCATTTAAAATAGCATTTTGCAAATCACTAATATCTGCCAAACCTTCCGCGCCTATGGTGCTTTGATTTAAAGCAAGCGTATCATTGCCTACAATCGTAATCTCTTTTCCATTATTTGAAACGATTGTTATTTTATCAGCTGCATCACTTGTCTTGATGCTCTCTCCCATATAAAGGATGTCGCCTACTTTTAGCTCTCTCTCATTTCCGTTTTGATCGATAGCAACTGCCTTGCCACTAATAAATTTTACTACTCCAGCTTCTTTAGCCAAGATTACTCCTTATTATTTTTTGTATTATTTAAATTTTTAAGTAATTATATACTATCTTTATAAGATATAACTTTATATGAGAAATTTTATCTTTTAAGAAAAAAATATATTAATTAAATATATAAATTCCAAATGTCAATAGTTTGTAAAAAGCGAATTCTGAGCTTTTATCAAAAAATAGCTTTTTGATTGTCAATATAATTAATCAAGCAAAATATAATGCTTTTTATAATAAAAACTTAATTTAAGATATTTTTAATTAGTTTGAAACAACAATATAACCAAAAAAATCATATTTTTTAAAAAATGTGTGATCACTATAAAATTTTTACTTATAAATTTCACAAAAAATCATCAGTCTAAAATCTACAAACTTATAGTTAAGTTTTACTAGGTAAGCAATTTTCTAACGCGGAAATAATTTAATTTTATATAAAGATATTCAAAAAATAATATGAAATAATAATAAAAAATTTATGATTATTTATAAGCAGTGGCGGACAGAGAGGGATTTGAACCCTCGAGCCCCGATTAAGAGCTGCACCCTTAGCAGGGGTGTGGTTTCAGCCGCTCACCCATCTGTCCATAAAAAAGAAATCGCATTATAATTGAATGCTGCTGATATCTTGCTTAAATTTGCATTTTCGCGCCTGCCACTCTCCCATAGAAAAATAGCCGTGCAAAACTACTCAAATTTAAACGACTCGCCACAAGTCAAATTTGTAAATTTAATCCTTCCAAAGCCACCATTTTAGTTTTGCTTTGTCTGGGTGCGGCGTATTTGCATAGTAGCAAACCATACGGTAAACATAGAGGATACACCTATCACTGCCACGTCCGAGCGCCTTTGTGCGCTCAAACATCTCGTCTGGATCCGCGCCCTTTAATGAAGCAATGTCTGTGTAGCCGAGCGCCAGCAGATCGGCCTGCGTCGCTTCGCCGACATAGGGGATTTTCTTAAAATCACTCAAATTTAGCTCTCCACTTCGCTTTGATGTCGTCTTCACGCAACATTTTGTAAAAATTTTAACATAGAAGCTCTGATTAAAACAACTTTAGACAAACTCAAATATTAAATTTGCTCCAAAATTCGTTCACAAATTTCTCTTGGATTTGCATTTTCATAAATCGGCCTGCCAACAACTATAAAGTCACTATCCTCTTGTTTTGAACTTACTAAATTTGCTACTCTTTTTTGATCTCCAGCGCTCTCGCCAAAAGGCCTAACGCCAGGGCAAAGAGTGATAAATTTCTCATTTGTTACATCTTTGATGAGTTTGCTTTCAAAAACAGAACAGACCATTCCATCAAGTCCTGATTTAAAGCTCATCTGGCTAAATTTTCTAACTGAGCGAGCAAGCGTATCGTTATAAACCATTTCAAATTCACTCTCGTTAAAGCTAGTCAGTGCCGATACTGCGAGCACCAAAGGACGGTTCCCAAGACCAGCTAGCCTATCCATAACTGTCTTCATCGCGTGCTCACCAGCGCTAGCATGCACATTTATCATATCTACGCCGATTTTTGAGACTACTTCAGCAGCATCTGCCATCGTATTTGGTATGTCATAAAGTTTTAGATCGAGGAAAATTTTAAAACCTTCAATCCCTTTTAGCTCTTCTATAAATTTTGCCCCATCCCTAAGGTAGCTTCTAAGCCCTACTTTTAGCCAAAGATCAAGCCCTTTTAGCTCTCTAGCAAGAGCCAAATTCTCTTCACGGCTAGCCATATCAAGTGCAACACAGAGCCTCACAGATCGTCCTTTAGCTTATCAAGTACGCCATTTATAAATTTTGGCGCCTGATCACTTCCAAGTTCTTTCGCAAGCTCGATCGCTTCGTTTATGATGACAGCCTTATCAGTTTGGCTAAATTTCATCTCATAAAGCCCAAGTCTAAGAATGGCAAGCTCAGTCGCACCAACTTTGCTAAAATCGCCGTCTTTTAGATATGGCTTTAAAATTTCATCTAGTTTTTCTTTGTTTGCGAGCACCTCTTTAAAAGTCTGCTGCGCCTCATGTTTACGCTCGTTTCTTATCTTTTTCTCTTCTAGAAATTCCTCTTCAAATGCAGCGGTTACCGGATTTATCTCATTTGAGTAGAGCAGCGAAACGACGGCCTGCCTAACCTGATGACGAGTCGCCATTTCACGCCTCCAAATTTTTATATAAGTTTAGCATCTCTATCACGCCCGTCATCGCTTCAAAGCCCTTGTTTCCGGCCTTTGAGCCAGCTCGCTCGATGGCTTGCTCGATGTTATCTACCGTTAGCACGCCAAATGTCACCGGTTTGCCGTATTTTAGCGTGACGTTTGCGATGCCCTTGGTAGTCTCGGCGCTAACATAGTCAAAGTGAGGCGTAGAGCCGCGGATCACCGCTCCCACGCAGCAAACGGCGTCAAATTTACCGCTGGCTAGCGCCTTTTCTAGCGCCATCGGTATCTCAAACGCACCCGGCACCAAAATGAGGCTCAAATTCGCCTCGTCGCCGCCGTGACGCAAAAACGCGTCCCTCGCGCCCTCGACCAGCCTATCGGTGATGATGTGGTTAAACCTCGCGCCCACTATGGCGACCTTCTCGCCACCTTTTAGAGCCAAATTTCCTTCGATTATTTTCATTAATTTCTCCTTAGATTTTTGCCTAGTTTATCAAAATCTTATTTAAACTAAAGCTAATATCTAATCTCAAAAGAAACGCTAAAATTTCTACCAGGAGCAGTATATCGCTCAAGTCCGGTACCATCAAATTTAACATAGCTTTGGTTACCGTTATATCTAAGCTGTCTTAAATTTTCCCAAGTGGAATACTCTTTGTTAAAAATATTAAACACGCCTGCATTGATGCTGAAATTTTTACTGATCTTATAACCCATAGTTAAGTCAAAGACAAAATAGCTTTTACTTAGGAATTTATGTGCTTCTGGCTGAGTTGTACCAGTCACTTTACCTGTATCTCTATCAACGATTATCTGAGAAAAATTTGGTGGTATTTTTGAAACCGCATCTTTTGCTTTTTTAGCTACTACAAATTTGCTAGTTAATAAGAGATCAAATTTATTATCACTATACCCAAGTCCAGCTATTGCAGTAAACGGCTGAATAGCCATAAGTGAAGTCCCGTCATTTTTTTTGCCCCGCGCATAAGTCGCCTTTAAGCTTGCATATAAATTTTTATTTAAATTTAGCGCATCACCATTTACACGCGAATTTAGTTCCAAACCTTTGACGGTTGCCCTACCAACATTTACATGCTTAAAGTCGAGACTTTTTTTACTGTATTTTTTTACAAGCTCCCATGTATCAAAATCAAGTTCTTCTATCTCATCAATACCAACATCATAATCAGTATCAATAAAATCTCTATATTTAGAATAAAAAGCACTAAGAGCAAATGCATAACTCTGACCTGATGACAATAAACTTACCTCATGATTAAAGGCTTTTTCTGGTTTTAACTCTAAATTTCTAACATATCTTGTACTATCCCTAGGCGTATCAAAATACATCTCCTCGACTCTTGGTGCACGAAAACCAGTACTAAACGCATAGTTAATGCTCACATTGTTATTTATATTATATTCAGCTCCTGCATTGTAAGTAATAGCTTTAAATTTGCTATTTTTAAGATATGGCGTAGTCAACATTTTATATCCTGCACCAGAGGCAATATTTGCTTGCTCTGGTTTATAGACATATCTATCAAGCCTAACTCCATAGTTTAGACTTAAGGCTTCATTTAAACTCATATCGTCACCCAAAAAAACATATTCAAGAGTGCTTTTTACTGGCTGAGCAAAGGTTACGTCCGTTGCTTTAACCGGCTTAAAAGGATTTGCTGGATCTACGATAAAACCGCTAGCGCTCCATTTTGTATTAAAACTTTGTCTAAGTTGTAAATTTCTATTTTTAAAGGTAGAGATGTGTCTGCCAAGACCAAAACTCAATATGTGAGAAAATTTACCTGCATTAATGTCGCCACTCATGCCGCTTATATCGAACTGTTTTTTGTCTTGAAAAAATTCATAGCTATCTTTTTGATCAAAACTTGAGTTGTATTGCATATCGTTTGGATAGTTTGCATGATATCTTGTGAAATTTGACCTCTGCTGCACTCTTTGCTTATAAAAGCTTATCTTTAAATTACTTAGTAAAGCATCATGGTCTGGCACAAACTCATAGTAAATTCCATATCTTTTGTAAGGGATGCTATCTCTTGTTTGCTTTCTATTAAGTGTTGCGGTGCTATTACTCTTCTCTTCGGTAAAATAGTTTTGCCTAAAGTCTTCATAGGATGTATTTAAAAAATGTGAGTCAAACCTATAGCCAAATTTCATCAAATTTGAGTGCGTGCGAAATCTCACATCATCAGGCAAAATTCTACCAAAAGAGCAAAGTTCTGGGTACTTTTCTGCTAAATATGAACCCTCCACACTGGTTCCCATTCCACAAAATGGCACATCATCTAACTTGCCGCTGTAAAAATTCTTTGTCTGTTTACCACGCTTATACGTATGCTGAAACAGTGCTTCGATACCGCCTGCTTTTACGCCTGCACCTGCAACTTGCCTAAATTCACTATTTTTTGATGCATATGCGCTTTTGCTATAAAAACCAACATTTTGTCCATCCCTTACAAAGTCATCAACATTTTTTGTCTGCATACTAACGCTACCACCGATCGCACCGCTACCTTTGTTTAATGAATTTGCACCTTTTACAAATTCTACACTGCTTATGTTTTCAAGCTCGGTGCTGTTTCGGTTGCCATTTAATATCCCTAAAATATTGTAAGAGCGGGGCATAAAACTCTCAACGGCTTCCATTCCGTCTATTTTTAAAGAAACCCTATCGCTATCTACACCTCGTATGGCATACCCATTATTTCCGCTTCTACCGCCTTCTGTAACAGTTACGCCAGTTTCGTTTCGCACAAGATCTCGCTCGGAGAAAATTTGACCCTTTTTTAACTCGCTTTTGCTAAGCTCTGTCTTTTTCGTTGAAATACCACTTGCACTTACTACAACACCTTCTAATAGCACGTCTTGGGATGAAAAGACAAAGCTGGACGCCACACCAGAGATAAACAAAATTCTACAAATTTGCACAATGTCTCCTTAAATTTGAAAAATAACTTGAAAGTGTAGTGTTATTTATATAAATTTATTTTGAATTTAAAAATCAATATTTCAAAAAACAATATTTAGTATGAAAACTTTTAAAAATTGGTTTTGATATTATTTTTTTTAGAATATATTAAGTAAATAAATTTTGAAGTTATATATTTTAAAAATCTGTCTTTATCTTGCCAAATTAACTTAATATTTATGCTTCTAAATTTAGCACTTAAGCGATCTTTAACATCGCCGCGCTAATGATGATGAGCGATAAAAAGAGGGCTTTTTCTAAATTTACCTTTTCGTTGTTAAATACCACGCCAACCAGCACCGCCCCAACAGCTCCGATGCCCGTCCAGATCGCGTACGCTACCGACATCGGCATCGCCTGCATCGCGTAGCTCAAAAGCCAAAGCGAAATGGCGAAATTTGCGACCAAAATCAAAAAATTCGCCACCTTTTTCACGCCGAAGCTTTTTTGAAATTTGGTTAGAAAAAACACGCCCGAGACCTCGCAGAACCCGGCCGTCAAAAGAGCCAAAACATGCGTCAAGATTTTAGCCTTTTTAATCCCAGCACGCCCGCGATCAGTGTCACTATGAAAAATAGCCGCAACAAATCCGGTGTCTGGCCGCTTGCGCGAAATTCGCTCACGATCTCGGCGATCACGACGAAAAACGCCCCAAGCCCCACAAACACGGTGTATGTAATACTAATGGGCAAATATTTCATCGCCATGATAAAGGACGTGAAGCTAACGCAAACTAGCATCGCAGTGAGTGCGATCTCTGGCGCGCTTGATGCGTGCTTTAGCCCATACGCCCAGCCGCACTCGGCGACCGCGCCGCCTAATACCCACAAAAAGCCTTTAGTTTGCATCGCCTAGGGCGTCTTTTATCTTAAAAATTTGAGCGATATTTGCGTCTAGTTCGTCCAAATTTAGCATATTCGGCCCGTCGCAAAGCGCCTCGCAAGGATTTACGTGCGTCTCATAAAAAAATCCATCCACGCCCGCAGCTGCCGCGGCTCGCGCTAGGTACGGCACAAATTTCGCATCTCCGCCGCTTTTCTCGCCAAGGGCTGATGGCATCTGCACGCTGTGAGTAGCGTCGAAAATCACGGGCGCAAATTCTCTCATCAGCACCAAATTTCGCATATCTACGACTAAATTTCCGTAGCCAAAGGTACTACCTCGCTCGGTTAGCCACACACCGTTTTGTTTGGCGACCTCGTATCCATCGCCCTTTACGCCGCGCGTTTCTAGCACTTTTTTAACAGAGTGCTTCATCGCAGAGGCTGCCAAAAACTGCCCTTTTTTGATATTTACCACGGCTTTTGTCTTAGCCGCAGCGACAAGTAGATCGGTCTGGCGACACAAAAACGCAGGTATTTGCAGTACGTCCGCCACCTCGCCCACGGGCCCAGCCTGATAGCTCTCGTGGATATCGGTCAAAATTTTAAAACCGAATTCCTTTTTTACCTTGGCTAAAATTTCGCATCCTTTTTCAAGTCCGGGTCCGCGAAACGAGCTTATACTCGTGCGATTTGCCTTGTCAAAGCTTGATTTGAAATAAAAATCTATCCGCTTATCTTCGTTAAATTTAACCAGCCTTTTTGCCACGTCAAAAACGAGCTGTTCGCTCTCGATGACGCAAGGCCCTGCTATTAGTATCATTTTTTCTCCTTTATTTTTCTCTCACAACTAAAATTCCACTCACTACAACAAGCACGATGCCCATAAGTGCTAGGTGATTTGGCAACGCATCGCCCATAAAATAGCCAATTATCAGCGTAAAGATGACGTCCGCGTAGCTAACCGCAGCGATCACGCCCGCCTTTTTACCAACCGCAAATGCCTTTGTCATAAAAGCCTGAAAATAGTAACCACTAAGTCCCATTAACAAAATAAAAACAATGTTATTCCAACTTGGCATACTAAATTTTGAAAACAAAAAATCAAGTGGCTCGTAAGTAAAAATTTCTGCCAAACCCATACAAATAAGCGGTAAAAACGAACCCCAAAGCATGAAGCTTAACACAATAATATTTGTGCCGTAACTTTTGTTTAGCTCCTTTACACTTGTGTATGCGATCGCCGCACCAAGGCCACTCCAAACACCGATAATATCAGTCTTGCTTATGCCTAAATTTGGCTGGATGACAAGCAAAATTCCACCAAATCCCAAAAATACAGCAAACCAGCCAAGTGAGCTTAGACGCTCTTTGAAAATAAAAGCTGCGAGGATGGCTGTAAAGATTGGATTTGTCTTTTGAAATGTAAAAGCTGTGGCCAAATTTACATGAGCGACATTGTAAAAAAAAGCAAAAAGTGCGACCGTGCCCACAAAACCACGAAACATCAGTAAGAAAAAATGTCCGCCGGCTTGCTTAAATGGAAATCTATAAATGGCATAAATGACGATAAAAAGACCTATTAAATTTCTAAAAAATACAACTTCGATAGATGGCATATCCTTGCTAAGATACTTTGCAAATGCGCCAGTAACAGCAAACATAAAGCAAGCAAAGAGCATATAAAAAATGCCAAGATGCGAAATATAAAACCTTTTTAACATCACAAGACCTTTAAATTTAAAGTAGCCATTTTAATGAAAAGTGGCTTAAATTTTGGTTGATTTTTTCTTTTATTTTGGCGCTTTTAAGCAAATTTTTATACTTTATATAAGTCAAAAATTTGTATAATCAGCCATCACGAAAAGGACAAAATTTGCAAAAAGTAATATTAGTAGGCAAGCCAAATGTCGGCAAAAGCTCACTTTTTAACCGCTTAGCTGGTCGTCGTATCGCTATAACAAGCGATGTTAGCGGCACGACAAGAGATACGAACAAAGCTAAGATCGAGGTTGAGGGTAAAGAGTGCATATTAATCGACAGTGGCGGCCTTGATGATAGTAGCGAGCTTTTTAAAAATGTAAAAGCAAAGACCTTGGCAGAGGCTAGAAATTCAGACGTCATCTTATACATGGTCGATGGCAAAATGATGCCAGATGACGAGGATAGAGCCATTTTTTACGAGCTTAGCAAGCTAAATTTACCAATCGCTCTAGTCATCAATAAAATAGACAGCAAAAAAGATGAGCAAAGGGAGTGGGAATTTGTAAGCTTTGGCGCGAAAAATTCCTTTGGAATTTCTGTAAGCCACAACACAGGCATAGATGAGCTTAGCATGTGGTTAGCAAAGCACTTAGAAAACAAAGTGCAGATAAAGGCCGATACGAGCGAAGATTTTGATAATTTTTTAGAAAACTATAACGACGAGGGCGAGCTAAGCGACGAGATAGACTACGAGAACAAAAACATCAGAGTTGGCATCATAGGCCGCGTAAATGTCGGCAAAAGCTCACTTCTGAACGCACTTGTAAAAGAGAGTCGCGCCGTTGTTAGCGACGTGGCAGGCACTACGATCGACCCAGTAAATGAAATTTATGAGCATGATGGCAGGGTTTTTGAATTTGTCGATACTGCTGGTATTAGAAAGCGTGGCAAGATCGAGGGCATCGAGAGATACGCGCTAAATAGAACTGAGAAAATTTTAGAAGAGACAGACGTTGCACTACTTGTACTTGATAGCTCTGAGCCACTAACCGAGCTTGATGAGCGTATCGCTGGTATCGCCTCTAAATTTGAGCTCGGCGTCATCATCGTGCTAAACAAATGGGATAAAAACAGCGAAGAATTTGACGAGCTTTGCAAAGAGATAAAAGATAGGTTTAAATTTCTCTCATACGCACCGATCATTAGCGTTTCGGCACTTGGTGGCAAAAGAGTGCATAAAATTTACCCACTCATAGTTGAAATTTATAAAAACTACACCCAAAAAATCCAAACTTCAAAGCTAAACGAAGTGATCGGCGAAGCGACCAAGGCACACCCACTGCCACGAGATAAAGGCAGAGTTGTGAAAATTTACTACGCAGTGCAGTTTAAGACTGCACCCATCATGATAGCGCTTATCATGAACCGCCCAAAATGCCTGCACTTTAGCTACAAACGCTACCTAACAAACAAGCTTAGAGAGAGTTTTAATCTAACTGGCGTGCCTATCGTGCTAATCCCTAAGAAACGTGGAGAGAGCGATGAAAACAAAGAACAATAATATCGTTTTGATAGGATTTATGGGCGTTGGCAAGGGCACGACTGCAAGGGCGTTAAGCAAGGCGCTAAAGACGATGAACCTTGACTGCGACGACCTACTGGAGAGCTCACAAAACATGAAGATAAAGGCTATCTTTGAAGAGTACGGAGAGGAGCATTTTAGGCAGCTTGAAAAGGATCTGGCTAAATTTCTAGCAACAAATGTCAAAAATGCAATCATCTCAACTGGCGGAGGCTTTGCGAAGGTTAAAAATTTAAAGAAAATTGGCACCGTGATCTATCTAAAAGCAAGCTTTGATGCGATCATGCAAAGGCTAAAAAATAGCAAAAATAGCGAGAAAAAGCTCGCCAAACGTCCACTTTTAAGCGATCTAAAAAGAGCTGAGGCGTTACATCTGGAGCGAGAGGAGCTTTATGAGAAAAAGGCTGATTACATCGTCGAAGTCGAGGGTAAAACTCCAAAGCAGATCGTAAAAGAGATAAGGATGCTTTTAAAAATTTAGTTGTAAAGTAGCGTGATTGCTGCTTGCAACGATAAATTTTTAAGATCAGGCTAGATGGCTATCTGGCGTGGTGTTAAAATTTGAAATGTTTGAGCTAAATTTAACGTTTTGTAGTTAGAAATTTTAGCGAAGTATCGTAAGATGATTTTTTTGCTTCACTTTGTTCGCAACGCTAAAGCGACGAGAGTTGTGTGATAAAAATTTTAAGATTAAGCTAGACTAAAAAGTCTAACCTGATGTTAAATTTTAAACGTTTTGGCAAAGATTTTTTATTTAGGCGAGGCAAAATTTTGTTTTTAAGCGAAGGCTAGACACATGGTCTGCTAGTTAAATTTTAAGATTAGATTAGATACAAAAACTCTAATGTAACGTTAAAATTTAAAAAGTATTTTTAGCGAAGTATCGTGAGATGATTTTTTGCTTCTCTTTGTTCGCAACGCTAAAGCGACGAGAGTTGTGTAGAAATTTTAAGCCGAGGCTAGACACATAGTCTGCCGAAAGCTTAAAATTTTAAATCTCTATCAAAAGCGCTCACGAGAAAAAGCCAAAATTTGAAAGGATAAGATGAGAGTATTAACCGGCCTCCAACCCTCCGGCAAACTACACCTTGGCAACTATTTTGCCTCGATAAAGCAGATGGTTGATATGCAAGAGCAAAATGAGATGTTTATGTTTATAGCAAACTACCACGCGATGACAAGCCTTAGCGAGGCCAAAGCCCTAAAGCAAAACACTTTTGAGGCTGCGTGTGCGTTTTTGGCACTTGGGTTCGATCCAAATAAAAGTATATTTTGGGTGCAAAGTGACGTTAAAGACGTTCTTGAGCTTTACTGGGTGCTAAGTCAGCACACGCCTATGGGGCTTCTTGAGCGCGCACATAGTTACAAAGACAAAGTCGCAAAAGGCCTTAGTTCGCACCACGGACTCTTTAGCTATCCAGTTTTGATGGCAGCTGACATTTTGCTTTATAATGCGCAGGTCGTGCCTGTAGGCAAGGATCAGATCCAGCACGTAGAAATCGCACGTGATATAGCTATTAAATTTAACAACGAGCATGGAGAAATTTTTACATTGCCTGAGGCCAAGATCGATGAAAATGTCGCCACCGTGCCTGGTACAAACGGCGAAAAGATGAGCAAAAGCTATGGCAATACAATCGACATCTTTGCCGATGCTAAAACGCTTAAAAAGCAAATTTCTAGCATCGTGACAGATGGCACGCCACTTGAAGAGCCAAAGCAGTGGCAAAACTGCAACGTCTATAATATCGCCAAACTTTTCTTAGACGAGAGTGGACAAAAAGAGCTTCAAGCTAGATATGAGCGTGGTGGCGAGGGTCATGGGCACTTTAAAGCTTATCTAAATGAGCTTATTTGGGACTATTTTAAAGATGCGAGAGAGAAATTTGAGCATTATCAAAATAATCCTGGCGAAGTATCTGAAATTTTAGAAATAGGAGCCAAAAAGGCAAGTAATGTTGCTCAAACAACAATAAAAAAAGTTCGTGAAGCAGTCGGAATTTATTAATAAAGGAAAAATATGCAAAATTTATATCCATACGCACAGATAGTTCATCTTTTTTGTGCAATCATCTTTGTTGGTTACCTCTTTTTTGATGTAATCATTTTTAAGGCAGCTTATAAAAAAATGCCACCTGAGCTTGCTCAAAAGGCAAAACAAGCTATCGGTTCAGTTGCTATTAAGATAATGCCACTTTGTATCTTGCTTTTGGTATTAACTGGAGGCATGATGATGAGTAACTGGGTCGGATCAAAGGCTGGTGGCTACTTTGAGACAAATTTACAAATCATTTTTATGATCAAATTTTTCTTAGCAATGCTAATCGTAGCTGCGGTTATAACAAATTTAAGCTGCAAATTTATATTTAAACGTCCTAGCCCACTTGGCAACATTCACCCATTTGCGCTAACAGCGGCAGTTTTTATCGTACTTTTTGCAAAAGTTATGTTTATGGTTTAAGGATGCGGAATGATTAATTTAAAACTACTCGAGACAAATTACGATGAATTTGTAAAAAAACTTGAGGGCAAAAATGTAAAAGCTGGGCTACTTGACGAGCTTTTACAAACTTTTAACGAGCTAAAACAAAAGCGCAAAGCACTTGAAAATTTCCAAGCGATCCAAAACTCAAAGAGTAAAGAGCTTGGCATAAAGGCAAGGGCTGGCGAAGATGTAAGCGAGCTAAAAAATGAGCTAAATTTAAACAAAGCTGCCCTTGCTGACGCTGATGAGATCGTTAAACAATATGAAGAAAAGCTTGAGCAAATTTCATTTAACGTGCCAAATATCACCGACGATGACGTGCCATTTGGTAAGGACGAGGACGATAATGTCTGCATAAAAACGGTGCTTGAGCCAACTAAATTTAGCTTTACACCAAAAGAGCACTGGGAGCTAGGTGAGAGCCTTGGTTGGCTTGACTTTGAAAGGGGCGCAAAGCTCTCAGGATCTCGCTTTACCGTGCTTCGTGGCATGGGAGCAAGGCTAAGTAGAGCGCTTGTTAATTACATGATCGACTTTAATAGCTCACGTGGCTTCGAGCTTGTAAATGTCCCTTATCTAGTAAGTTCAAATACACTTTTTGGTACTGGTCAGCTGCCTAAATTTGAAGAAGATCTTTACAAAGTGCGCGACGAGGACCTTTATCTCATCCCGACTAGCGAAGTACCTGTGACAAATTTATACAATGACACGATCATTGAAGCTGAGCAGTTACCTATAAAGATGACTTGCTACTCAGCATGCTTCCGCCAAGAGGCAGGCTCAGCAGGACGTGACACTAGAGGTATGATCCGCCAGCACCAGTTTGAAAAGGTCGAGCTGGTAAGCATCACAAAGCCTGATCAAAGCGAAGACGTGCTAAATGAAATGGTAGCGTGCGCAAGTAATCTACTAACTAGCCTTGGGCTTCCTCACCGCCATATGCTTCTTTGCAGTGGCGACCTTGGCTTTAGCGCGGCAAAGACGATAGACCTTGAGGTTTGGTTGCCTGGTCAAGGTAAATATAGAGAGATTAGCTCTATTTCCAACACTCGTGATTTTCAAGCAAGGCGTGCAAAAATTCGCTTTAAAGATGGCAAGAAAAATATGCTTGTAAATACACTAAATGGCTCAAGTCTAGCTGTGGGCAGGACTCTTATTGCTATCATGGAAAACTATCAAAAAGCAGATGGCACTATCGAAATTCCAGAAGTTCTTAAGAGGTATATGTAGTGGCTGAAGAAGAGGTTGTAGTTTTAAAACCACCTGGCGAGCAAGCAGAGCAGGAAGCACCTGAAGAGGCAAAAACCGAAGCGCCTGAAGAGATCGTCTCACTTGAGAGTATCGCAAGTGAGGGTGTGCTGCAAGACGAGAGCATCCCGGAGCCAATCCCTGTAAAAAAGAGCAATAAAAAGCTCTTTATAATAGCAGGCGTGGTCGCTCTAGTGCTTATTATCTTGATAGTGGTTTTGCTAGTTATCTTGCTAAAGAAAGACAAAAAAGAGAACATAGATGCTGCAAGTATCGTAAAAAATATAGAAAACAACTACCAAACGCAAAATTTTGGCGCTTCAAAGATCGATGAAATGATAAATAAAGCCAATCAGCTTTATGAGCGTGGCAATAAATTTGAGGCGTTAAAAATTTATGAAAACGTAGCTGTTTATAACCAGTCTCTCTCAAACTACAACCTCGGTGTTTCGCAGATGAAACAAGAAAGATGTGATGAGGCGATCATATCTTTTAATAAAGCAATAACTGATAGAGAAAACACGGCGGTTAGTGCGATAAACGCTGCTATTTGCTCACTTGAGCTAAATAACACTAAAAATTTTAACTACTATATAGGACTTGCTGATTCATTTTTGCAGTATGAAAACAACTCGCCACTTTATAGCTATTACTACGCGCTTATAAACTATTATAAAGGCAACTATTACGAGGCGCTTCAAGCACTTTCTCATCCAAATACCGCAGATTATAAAAATGAATATGCGTATTTAAGTGCAAAAATTTTATCACTTCTTGGAGATGATGAGAGAGCAATAGCCAAACTTGAGAGCCAAAAGGCGTTTAAGGCCGACTTCACGCTAGCACAGCTCTATGCAAGACTTGGCAAATACGACAAGGCAAGGGATTATTTAACAAAAGCTTCTAAGAATACGCCAAATATCGATCTTATCAAGATGACTGAGGCACTAATTGATCTAAAAACTGCTGACTACGGCGACGCGGCTGCATTTATCAAAGATGTTTACGACTACAACGCTTCTTTGCCAAGCAAAATTTACAAGATAAAAACGATACTAAAGCCTGATCTTTTTGATGTCAGCCTAGCTCAGGCATACTTTAGCGATGATATGTTTTTTGATAGAACAAGGCGCTATGAGACGCTTTTTTACTTCGCACCTTACAAGGTCTTTGATGCAAAACAGAGTATTGAGCAGATAAGAAAAGGCGGTGTTAGCGTCTTTTTAGACGATACATCAGCAGCAAATGACTATCTTAGCCAAAGTGCAGCTGCTTCAAAAGTAAATGCAAAACTTAGCGAAGCTATCGCAAAAGCACTAAGCTACCGCTTAAAAGAAGCGAATAAAGAGTTTGAAGAGCTAGCTAGCACTTATCCAAATCACTCTATCTTACAATACAACCTCGCCCTAAGTTACGCTCAGCTTGGAAATTTTAGCCTTGCTGCAAAGCACTTCATAGCAAGCTACCACCAGGATGTAAATAACCATCTTGCAGGTATTTTTGGGGCGATTTGTCTAGATATAAATAGAAATTTAAACCCAAAACTCATTGAAGAGATAGGCGAAAATTTAGAAAACGATAAGAGTTTAAAGCCTGTAAATTTATATGCCTCGCTTCTAAGCCTTGTTAGCGGCAACCAAAGTGCGATGATAAGGTGGCTTGAAGAGCCAAAAGAGCAGACAATGCTAAATTTAGCCTTTGATATCATCATCGCAAAAGTAACAAACAATGATGAGCTAATGGCAAAGAAAGCTGATGAACTACTAAAAATTTTGCCAAATGATATTATTGCAAATATCTTAAATTTCATCTCGAAAAACAAAGAGCAAAATGTCAAAGAGTATGCAAAAGCGATACAAATTCACTTTAATGGCAAGCAGCTTGATTCAAACGCTTTCTATCACGGTGCTGATATCATCAAAAAACAATACATCAAGCTACTTCAAATTTCGGGCTTACTTACAAGAGAGCGTGATAAATTAAGAGCTGAGCTAAAAAATACTCCAAAGAATATAAATTTAATCCAAACTCTGGCCTATGTCGATATCTTTACAAACGATTTTGAAGAAAGTTATAAACTTTACAATCAGGCAATCGATGAGTTTAAAGTAAATGACGCTAGCACATTATTTTTAGCATCTGTGGCTGCAACAGGAGCTGGAAAAGTATCAAACGCGATCGCACTTTTAGAGCTAACAAAACTAAATGATGCTAATGCTATCGAAAATAGAATAGCTCTTGGCCTAATGTATCAGCAGATAGATAATATAAAAGCAGCTCTTATACAATACAGCAAAATAGGAAATGTTGAGTATGAAAGCGAATTTTACGACTTTGAGATAGATAATGACTGATAAAAACCAGGTCTTTATGCGCCTAGTTTTAACTATTTTAAATACTAAGCAATATCTAAAATTTCAAGATTTATTTGATCTAAGACTTCACTAAATTTATAGATCGTATCGCCGCATTTATACTCAATACTCTTGCTGCTCTTCTTGTTTTTTTGAGATAAAATTTTCTCCATCATACTGGGAAGCTCTTTTTGTAAAAGTAGTTTATAAGACATCCCCATTCCATGCGTTAGAGACTTTATAAATTTGCCATCAACCTCACTCTCATCTTTTATCATATGTAGTGTTGCGTCAAATTTAAGTTTCTTAAGAGCCTCGTAAAGCTCGGTTTTATCCTTTGCTGGAGCTATTTCTTTATCGCAAATACAGTGATAGCTCACGTAAATTGGCTTTTCATAGCCGCTTTGAACATTTAAATGATCTAAATTTAGGATGTTTCTTATTTTCTTTCTTGCGTCACTAAAATAATACGGTGAACTTTTATTAAGAGTCCAATAAGTTTTATCACAGAAGTAAAGATTTAAATTTTTATATAAAACTCTAGTGCCACAGCCAGCAAATCTAGTAAAGTCAATCTCTTTACCAAAACCAATAAGTCGCCACAAAAATATAGCATAAGAGCTATTATCTATCACGGCATCAACTAGCCATGGAGCAATCTTAGCACACATGTGTGCCAAATATCCACCATGTGAGCTACCTACCATTATGACTGGTAGATACTCAAACCTACCATTATTTATATATTTTTTTGTATAAAGTAGAGCATTTAGCACGTCTAGTGCTTGCATAAGACCAAAATTTTGATATTCGTTTTTTATTGGCATCATAGTTATGCTAATATCTAAGCTAAAATCACATGGCAAGACTCCACTCTCTTTTTGCATAGTGATCTCTTCGCTAAGGCTTTTAAGCAAAACACAAGTTTTATCATAATTATTAACTATTTTTAAATCAATAGGTAATGTTATACCAATCTTTGCTAGCTCCCTTATTAATATTGATCGATCTATATCATCAAGTCCAAATTTCGCCCCAAGCTGTGGGCGGTTGCCTATGCAGTGATAATCCACGCTAATGCATGCAACATCATAAGTCTCTGCCATAGTCCGAATAAGATTAGCTCTATATCCAAGGTCAGAGTCTTCTCCAAGCCCAGGGATAATTACCAAAAGAGCTTTTGCATCCTTGGCATTGTCATAACAGGAATAAAAGGAGAGAGGAGAGCTTCTTTTTATACCAAGTTCAATATCATCACAAGATAAAATTTCATAGCTTTCATCAACTAGCATTTAAATCCTTTTAAATTTACTAATTTCTCCTATTTTTGCGAGACATTATAAAAAAAGCTAACGATCTGTTTTGCTAGGCGTTCTTTAAAAAACGGCCAAATGTAGCTTGGCGAATAGACATTGCCAGCTTGCATAAGTGAGATATTTGTCGCCTTTTCGCCACCATTTTTTGGACGCACTAGCACGCTTACTTGCATATGATAAGTATAGCTATTCGTACTAAAATCATCATCGTAATAGCCAAATGGGAAAAACATCGAGTAGCCAAAACCAAAGCTTGGTCTACCAAAGCCATATCCCATGCCCATTGAAAATCTAGGATCTCTTTTTATTATCCTAGAAAAGCTTTGCACATCACCAAGGATGATGAAATCGGCGTTTTTGATATTTGGCTCGTTTCTAAAGCCAGCCTTTGCAAACTCGCTTAAAATTTCAGCATTTACATCTTGTCCAGTCGCACTATTTTTAAAATTTACATAGACGCTTTTATTTGTTTCATTAAGCGTAAAAAATATAGGCTCGCTCGTTTTGACCGAGATGTTTGGAGTGCTACTAGCACATCCAACAAAAAATACCGCTAAGACAAATAAAAAGAAATTTTTCATATTCACTCCTACAAGAGCGATCTTATAGCACTTTCAAGTACGCTTTTTGGTGTAAGACCGATAAATTTTGATCGCATCTTACCATCTTTATCAAAAAAATAGATAACTGGCACGCCCATGACGCCACCAACTGCCTTGCTAAAGTAATCAACTGAAACCTTGTCGCTCGTAGTTTTAAAGGTGATGTTGTGCTCTTTTAAAAGCTCAATATCTTTATCAAAGCCTTTACTAGGTCCTAAAACACCAATGAATTGAACCTCTTTACCATACTCTTTTTCAAGCGTATTTAGATCAGGTATAGCGGCCTTGCACACTCCGCAGTCAGTGCCAAAGAAAAATAGCATATATGGCTTATCGCCTATCTTTAGCCTCTTTTCTGTTGGAAAAAACTGCGTATCAATGCCACTTGAGTCATTTAGCGTAATGTGATGCTTCTCATACTGCTTGACGCAGCCCATAACTAGGGCTGAAACTAGACATAAAAATAAAATTTTATATCTCATTTGGTACCTTTGGGTTTTCAATAGTGCGAATTTTCTCTAATTTGCCATGTCTTAGATAGACAATCTTATCACCATACTCGCCAAGATCAGGGTTGTGAGTTACTAGAAGAATAGTTTTTCCATCTTTCCTTAGCTTGCAAAATAGATCAAGTATAACTCTTTCATTTGCTTCATCAAGGTTACCAGTTGGCTCATCTGCTATTAAAATTTCAGGATCGTTTATGAGCGAGCGTGCGATACAAAGGCGTTGTTGCTCACCACCACTTAGCTGACTTGGTCTGTGTGTTAGTCTGTGAGAAAGACCAACTGCCTCAAGTGCCTTTTTAGCGTCCTCTTCATCAACTGAGCTGTGATAGTACTGAGCGATCATCACATTTTCAAGTGCGCTAAGATATGGCACTAAGTGAAACTGCTGAAAAATAAGACCGATCTTTTCACGTCTAAATTTAAGCGTATCATCGGCATTTAGATTGCTCGCGTCATCCCCACCGAGCATATAAGTACCACTGCTTGGAGTATCCATTAGAGAAAGGATATTTACAAGCGTACTCTTACCACTACCACTTGGTCCCATTACGCTGACCCACTCACCTTTTTTAACCTCAAAATTTATATCATCAAGTGCTTTAACATCGCCAAAAATTTTACAAATATTTTTTAATTCTAGTGCATTTTGCATATCATTCTCCTCTTAATGTATCTGCCATTTTATTATTAAGTGCCCGTTTGATCGGATAAAATGCTGCGATCGCTGCAAATAAAAGCGATATTATCACAGCTACTGGGATGCTTAAAATTCTAAAATCAATACTAGAATCAAATATCGCATAACCTAAAATTTGAGCTAGTAAATATCCTAAAAATGCACCAACTAATGCTGAGATGAGTGCTGTCACAAATGTCTCAAAGCCAAATAGCTTTAGTACATCTTTTTTGCTTGCACCTATGGCTCTTAGAAGTGCGATCTCCTTTGAGCGAGAGAGCAAGATAGCACTAAGCGTTGTGTTTACGCACATTGAAGTAATGAGCAAAATAACAAGGCTAACAAGTGCCATTAATAGCTTGATCTTTTCCAAGATATAGCCCTCAGACTTTGAGACCTTTGCCACTGGTTTTGCAGCTATTTCTTCATTGCTTATAGTCTTTGCAAGCGATGTTATCTCATCAAAGTTACCAAGCACAACAGCTTCAGCATAGTTTATTTTGCCAGCTTTATTTGAAATTTTTTGGGCCAAAGATAGTGACGTGATCAAAAGAGCATCCTCTTTGTCACCACTTGCAACTACGCCTTTTATCTTTACATTTATGCTCTCATTTGAGCCAATGGCACGAATTTCTATATCATCGCCTGCTTTAAAGCCAGCCTGACGAGCTAGATCGACGCCTATTAGCACGTTTTTATCGTCAAAATCGACATTTATCATCCCTCCATCTCTAACATCTAAAAATGGTTTAACTTTTTTTAGATTGCTAAATTTTGTTCCCATGACGATAGCGTTTGTTGGACCGATATTTGCCTGAGCAAAGAGATAACCGCTCTCACCAAGAAGCTTGTCTTTTGGCACTTTAGCGATCATTTCATTGTAAGTTTTTTCACTCATATCATCACTTGTCGCCATATCTTTTGGAGCAAAGATCATATTTGCACCATAAGTTTTTAGCTCGCGTGAGACCTTTGAGTCGATGTCAAGATAGACATTTACAAATGCCGCGCACACGCATGCTCCAAGCAAGATAGAGATCACGATGACCATTACTCTTGATGAGCCATTTTTTAAACTTTTATAAATTGTATTGTAAAAGAATTTGCTATTTGCGGTCATATAGCACCTCCGCAGGTAGTAAATTTATGACGTTTCTCATTGGCATTAGCGAGCCAACGACTGAGATAAGTAGGGCAAATGCCACGCTAATTGGTAGCACGATCCAAGCTATGCCTATACCGTGTGAGAAGATAATGTAAGACATCACGTAGCTTAGCGCGTATCCTAAAAATGCTCCAGTGATACCTGCAAAAAAGGCAACCACAAGGCTCTCGCTCGCAAAAAGGGCGTAAATTTCAAAGTTACTTGCGCCTATGGCTTTTAAAAGGCCGATCTCTTTTTTACGGCGGTAAATTTCACTTGTCATTAGCGATGTTATGCCAATGGCTGAAACCACAAGAGCGATAATGCTAACAATGCCCATTAGGCTTTGGATTTTCTTTACGATATTACTCTCTGCATCGCTTACTTGAAGGCTAGCTTTTGCGCTAACGTTTGGTAAATTTTCTTCTATCTGAAATGCGATCGAGCCTGCGTAAGCCGAGCAATACCATTTGTCGTACTCTGCACTATCAAGGTTGTCTAAATTTCTTCTTGCCTTTAACGATAGGTCATTTTCTGGGATCGTCATAGCTGAGACTTCAGCCTTTGTGTATGAGTTTGAATGTCCTGAAAGATCTCCAGCAAGCTTTAGTGAGCCAACTAGCTTATGCGTCTCGTCACTAGCTCCTTTTAAAATTCCAACTATTTTAACCTCTCTTGTGCCATTTTTGCCCACAAGGCTAAGCTTGTCGCCAACTTTTAAATTTTTAGCCTTTGCAAGCTCATCTCCCACTAAAATTTCATCCATACTTTCATCTTTTGGCCAAACACCCTCAACGCCCCAAAATCCATACAAGCTCTTAACGCCTGTGTTAAATTCTGGCTCGTCTTTTAAGCCGATATTTTTGTCAAAATATGTTCCCTCAAAGCTAAATTCATTACCTTTTTCATCTTTGACCTTTGTCTCTAGAAACGGCGCAAAAGCAACGATATTATTTCTCCAAAAGATCTCTTTTATCTTATAAAGATCAGCCTCTGGGAGTAAATTTTGCGACTTAAGCGGAGTAAAATTTTTACCCTCGATCTCAATGCTTAAGCTCTCACCTCGTGGCAAAACAACGATATTTGAGCCATATCCTCTAAGCTCGGTTGCTACTTGATCGCCGATTTTTAGCGTGATATTTAGCATGCAAGCTATCAAAAGAGCAGCTAGCAAGATAGTGATAAAGGCCATCGTCTTTTGCACCTTTGAGCCCGTGATCGAGCTTTTTATCATTCTTAGTTGCATATTTTTCATTTTAACGTTCCATTTGTTTCTACATATTTTTCTGGATTTGCTTCAAATTTCGCCTGAGTTTCGTTATTTTCAAAGAAATATGTGCGTCCATAATATAAATATGATCTTGACTCAAGGTTGCTCACCTTTTTGCGACTAACTGGGTCAAGCACCATTTTTTCGACAACCTTACTAAAGAAATTTGCTCCATCTGTAATAGTTTTATAATCAACTATGATATTTTTGCCATCGAAGATAAATGGCATTGGTATCGGATTGCAACCACCTTCTTTGCCAACTGATGGCAAGAAAATTCTAACATTACAAGAGATACAAATAAGGTCATTTCCTCTTTTTATATAGCCCATATCGCCGCAAATCATACAAGAGTCAAAGACGATAACAGGCGATACACGGTCACTAAAGCGGTTTAATAAGAAGAATCTTATCTGTTTGCCCTCGTCTGTTATATAAGCAAATCTGTGAAGTTCATTATCTTTTAGCATATCAACATCAAATATAAATTTATCTCCCACTGGCTCAACCAAGACTGGCTCTGAAATTTCAGGTGGACGAGATGCGTAAAGATCATAATAGAGCGAAAATCCAAGTGCTATCAAAATACTACAAAATGCAAATTTTGCATTATCAGAAACATTTTCTCTAATGGCTTTTGTAAAGCGGTATTTGATAGAACCAAATTTATTTTTATCAATACTTTTTGGCATAAAGAAAAGCGCGGTGATGCATAAAAGTAAGATCACAAAGATATAAAAATAAGTACCAAATTCTGATACGTAAATACCTTTTGCACTGGCAGATAAAATCTGAGAGTTTAACTCACTACTTATCTTTAAAGCCCCAGCACGCAAAAGCTCAAGTGCTGTCTGAGAGCTCCTATCGATTAGTAAGAAAACTAAAGTGATAATAGCTAAAATTTTAGCTATTAATGGAGAAATGCTAGATTTTAAATTCGAAATAAAAAAGAATAAAAATACGAGCAAAATCATTGCAAATATCATTAGAAAGAAGCTAATGACCGAAAGCGTATCTAGTAGCTCACCACCAAATAGTGGAAATAATACACTGCTTGAACTATAACCAAAGCCAAAGCCGATGCCTAAAACAAAAAACGTTACAATTTTTGCTATCTTAAGCTCAAGAAATATCCATAAAACGCTAATTAGTAGAAAAACTAGCGTCACTGAATCGATGAAAATTTTAAACTGATCATCTATAAGTGCGTGACGAACGACTTTAAAAATAAATACGCCAGCTACGACTCCAAAAAGTGACGGTAAAAAGAGTGTTTTTAAACTTTTATCCTTGTTATTTAAGGCAGCAAAAAGCGTAAATCCAAGGAGGGCTAAAAAGACCTGATAGAAATAAATTGACATAACTAAATCCTGTGAGAATTTTTTAAAAGGGGCGAGAACGCCCCTGGTGATTATTTAACAGGACCACCTGTCCATTGAAATTTATAAGTTGTTGTGAAAGGCTCAAACCATTTACCAACACCGCTCTCTTTGTCAGCGTGACGGCCAAAACCTTGTTTTTCTGGATTATCAATGTGGAATTTAAGCTCATAGTTGCCTACGCCTGTATCCATTTTTACGTTAGCACCATAGTGTGGGCCATCGCTTGCAACCATTGGCATAAAGGTACCTTTTTTAACTTTGCCGTTATCAAGGTTTTTTAGCTCGTAGTTAATCTTTAGGTATGGGATCCACTCACCTTCGCCAAAGCCGTTTTTATTACCAGCAATAGCGTGTATGTCAGCTTCTAGGTGAAAATCAGCTAGGCTTGGAGCTAGGTCAATACCCTTTGGTTCCATGTCGATTGGTTGCAAATAAACTGCAGCTATCTCCATACCATTAGCCTCTACAGGCTCGCCGATTGGGTGCTCACCAGCAAGTGCAAAACCAGCTGCTAGGCTAAGTGCTAGAGCTGAACTAAGAATTTTATTCATATTCTCTCCTTTAAATAAGATTAATTTTTATTTTGTTTTGATTTCATGATAACGATGCCTATAACTAGGGCAAGCACCATAATGATTTGAGGTACTAAGCTCTCATAATATGGCTGAAGTCCTAGCCAGTCTCTCATCCAGTCAGGGAAGCTAAGTCCTTTTATGATAGTTGGGATGAAAATTTTGCCCTCAACTAGTTCGCCAACACCCTTGCCAACAAAGACGATCGACATGTAAAAGATGATCGCTGACGTAAATATAAAAAATGGTTTAATAGGAATTTTAACAGCAAAAATTTTAAATAAGAAATAGACTATTAAAAGAACGATAAGACCTACGACAAAGCCAGCTGCAATCATTGAGTAGCCAGCTGAGTCTTTTGCGTCAAAGATAAGTGCCTGATAAAATAGCACTGTCTCAGCGCCCTCTCTAAATACGGCTAAAAATACAGTCCACCAAAGCGCTGTGCTTGAGCCACTTGAGATAGACTCAGATACGTGAGATTTGATGTAGTCGTTCCATTTTTTAGCACCAGCATTTGAAAGAAGCCAGAAGCCAACATAAAATAGAAGTCCCACTGCAACAAGCATCGTGATGCCTTCCATAAGCTCTCTTTTTTGACCTGCTGCCTCGCCAAAGATGACGTTCATGATCCACGCCATAACAAAGCTTAAGATGACAGCCACGCCAACTGAGCTATATACGACCTTACCCATAGCTTTTGCATTGCCAGTTTTTACAAGGTATGCAACGACGGCTGCAACGATGATAAGAGCCTCAAAGCCCTCTCTTAAGATGATAGTTAGTGCCCAGATAAATAGCGTCCAAGGTGAGCTTGAACCGCTAGTTTTTTCAAGTGCGGCTGCTAGCTGAGATGACATCTTGCTTGCGCTTTCTTGAAGAGTTTTTTCGTCTACACCTGATTTCATAAGGGCTACAAGATTGCCAAATGTAGCTTCAATAGCTGTTTTTAAATTTACATCTATTGCGCCTACTTTATTCTCCATACCGCTACCTTCAAACTCATCAAAGTAGATGTCTTGGATATCGCCCATAGCTTTTTTTACATCACCATTTTTATAAAGTGTGATAGCAACTTGAATTTTGTCGTTTATGTTTTGAACGACTTTGGTATAATCTGCACCACTATCTTCTTCAGAAGCTGCTTCTACATCACTCATATCAACTTTTGCTAGTTTTGCAGTATCAGCTGGGAGTTTTGAGACAGCGTCATAAGCTAGCTTTTTGATCTCTTCTAGCTTTACTTTAAAGTCATCTTTTGTTATGCCATTTGTGATGCCGCTTATTGCTTCACCCATCTTTCTTTGGATGTCAGCATCTATGCTTTTACCATTTTCTATATGCTGACGAATAGCGATTTCAAGTTGAGTATTTCTGTAATCTGTAAATTTAGCATCTTGAATAGCACTTTTGGCGTCATCTTGCTTATCGCTCTCATAGCTTGCTATTGCTTTATCTAGATCGGCTGATAAATTTGCAAATGCCACCTTCCACTCAGGGATAAATTTAGAAGTATCATAATCAGTTGTAGCAGCTTGAGCTGGGCTGTCTGAATACTCACCAACTAGTCTATGTCCTTTTAAGATAACTGGTAGAACTTCAGCGATCTCGCTATTTATCTGATCTATTCTTTTTTGCACATCATCTGGCGCTTCGCCTGCTTTTATCGCCTTTCTGATCTCGCCAAACTGCTTCTCCATAGAGTAAGCTTTTTTCTGACCTAAATTTATTCTGATGCCAGCTTCAACATCTTCAAACAAGCCAAAATAAGCATTTTGAGTATCACTGACCGCTTGTTCAACATTGCCCGCTCTATACTCTGTTATTACTTTTTGTAGCGACTCTTTTATCTGAGCTGCGACCTGCTCATAGTCGTCATTTTTTGCCATAAGCCAAATAGGCAACAACATAATTAGCATAAATTTTAAGAATTTATTCATTAAATAAACCACCTGTGAGATTTTTTGAAGTGAATATTATCAAGGCTTTACTTTGATTAAAATAAAAACGATTATCATAAAATAGAGCAAATTGAGATAATAAAAAGAAATTTGTCTTCAAATAGCCAATTTTAAATGGTTTTAGAAATTTTCTAATGTAAATTTAAAATTTATCTTTTGAATAAAAAATAGTCGCTTTATAAAAAATGAAAAGGTTTTTAAGTTTAAAATTTAGAATTTAAAGGGGAGCAAATGCTCTCCTTCTTGTTAGGCATTTAGCCCGGTGTTTCTTAGCATAACGCGTTTGCGGTATACATTTGACACATCAGCTGCATCACCAACCAAAAGTGCATTTGTAGCACAAACTGCTGCACACATAGGCACTTTACCCTCAGCCATTCTATTTTGGCCATAAAGCTCTCTCTCTTCGTGTGAGTTTGTTGGCTCTGGACCACCTGCACACATAGTACATTTATCCATTACGCCTTTTACGCCAAATGCTCCATCTTTAGGGAACTGTGGTGCACCAAACGGACAAGCATATAAGCAGTAACCACAGCCTATACATATATTTTTATCATGAAGCACGATACCATCAGCTCTAATGTAGAAACAATCAACTGGGCAAACTTGCTCACAAGGTGCATCAGTACAGTGTTGGCATGCAATAGTAGTTGAAACCTCTTTGCCTTCGATACCATCGTGAAGTGTAATGACCTTTCTTCTGTAAATTCCCACTGGAAGTTCATGAGCAGAAGAGCAAGCAACTTGGCAACCATAACAACTAATACATCTATCAGTATCTACGAAAAATTTCATTCTTGCCATTTTATTCCTCCTTACTCTTTACCCATGGCGTCTCTCTCGCCATATTCATGGAAAAACGATGTTTTAAATGTATTTTCCTCAGCTTTTTCTATACGACAAAGACCTGCGTTAAACTCTGAAATTTGAGTAACTGGGTCAAATCCGTAGTTAGTAACTGTGTTAAAGCTCTCACCGATAACATAAGGCTTAGTGCCCTCTGGATAGCGAGCTGAAAGATCAACGCCTTGCATAATACCAGCGAAGTTGTATGGCATACAAATTCTATCTGGAGTTACCATCTGGCTGTGATAGCATCTTACTTTGATCTTTGTGCCTTGTGGGCTGTGAATCCACATCATATCGCGGTCTTTTATGCCGTATTGTAAAGCTAGCTCTGGGTTAACATTAGCAAACATCTCTGGCGTAATAGCTGATAGATATTTGCTGGTTCTTTCGATCATACCTGCACCACTTAAGTTTACGACGCGTTGCGTGCTAAACACAATTGGAAATTCTTTTGACCAATCTTTTGCTTGTTGCTCTGACTTAAACTTAGTAGAAACACGGAAATTTCTAGCTTGATCATCAAATGTCGGATACTTTTGAACAAGATCCCAGCGTGGTGAGTGAATAGGCTCTCTATGTTTTGGAATAGGATCGAGGAATTCCCAAACGATAGCTCTCGCCCTTGCATTACCATAAGGCACAACACCTTTTTCACGGCATTTTTCAAAGATAATACCACTATAATCCATGCTCCAGCTTGGTCCCATCTTAGCTTTCTCTTCTTCAGTTAGAGTTATGCCCAAGACTTTTTCTATATTCTCTTTTGTGATTTGTGGATAGCCACCTTTTATAGCTGAGCCAACAAGTGTTGTCTCTTCGCTAGCTAGCTGACTAACGCCATTATGCTCTAGACCAAAACGATTTCTAAAGCCAGAACCACCCTCTGCATAAGGTTTGCTCATATCATATAGTATTGGTGTTCCAGGGTGTTTTTCATCCCATGCTGGCCATGGTTTACCGTAATACTCGCCTTTAACTTCACCACCAATACCTATTAACGTATCTGGATCAAATTTATCCCAGTTTGCTTGATGGCGTCTAAACATCTCAGCTGTTCTACCACCATAACCTATAGAATTTCCAATTCTTGCTATCTCATTTGTCGCATCATCAGGCCATACAAAATCATCTTTTACTTGTTTTATTTCACGATCTACGATACCCATTTTCATGCCTCTTACGTATTCATCGTAAAAGCCAAATTTCTTAGCAAACAAGAACATTACTTCATGATCGCCCTTACTCTCATAAAGTGGATCAACAACTTTTGTTCTCCATTGACCTGAGCGGTTTGTTGCACTTAAGTGACCTTCATTTTCAAATGCAGTCGCTACTGGCAAGATATAAACGCCATCTTTTCTGTCTGAAAGGATAGAAATTTCATTCACAAATGGCTCAGCCACAACGATCATATCTAGTTTTGAAGCCGCTTCTTGAATTTTAGCTAGGTGCGCCATAGATGTTAGACCAGTTCCTTGAACCCAAAGAACTCTTAATGCGCCACTACTAAATGTATTCTCCTCTTTCAAGACGCCTTGCCACCATTTTGAAAGTGACCAGCCTTTTTCGTTTCTCCAGTTTCTATCTTCTGGATGTTTAGGATCGTGGTAATAATACTCTTCAAAGACTGTATTTTTAACAGGAGTACCGCCTTGTTTTGGCTCTTTTGTTGAGACTGCAAAGCGTTTAATAAATTCATCATAATCAACGCCCCAGCCTTTGCAGTAATATTTCCATGCTGCATCAGTTAAGCCATAATACATTGGCAAGCTATCTGAAAGGTTACACATATCAGTTGAGCCTTGAACGTTGTCGTGACCACGAATGATATTACAGCCGCCGCCTGCTTTACCCATATTTCCTAGAATTAGTTGAAGGATAGGTAAAATTCTTGTATTTGATGTACCAACTGAGTGTTGAGTGATGCCAAGTGCCCAAACAACAGTACCCGGTTTTGTATGAGCTAGGATATCTGCAGCTTTTAGTAGCTTATCAACTGGTACTCCAGTAACATCAGATGTAACCTCTGGTGTCCAGTGCTCAGCCTCTTTTCTTATCTCATCAATACCGTAAGTTCTATTTTCTATAAATTCTTTATCTTCCCAACCATTTTTAAGAATGATATGAATAAGACCATAAACAAGCGCAATATCAGTTCCTGATCTTTGTCTCAAATAAAGATCAGCATGTGCAGCTGTCTTTGTAAAATTTGGATCAGCTACAATTACTTTTGCATTGTTTCTATCTTTTGCTTGTAAAGTGTGCTTCATGCCACCAACTGGGTTTGCCACAGCTGGGTTCGCTCCAATGATAAATATACATTTTGAGTTCGCAGCCATATCTCCAAAGTGGTTTGTCATCGCGCCATAACCCCAAGTATTCGCCACACCGGCGACTGTTGCGCTATGTCAAATTCTTGCTACGTGATCGTTACTGTTTGTACCCCAAAATGCACAAAATTTTCTAAAGTAGTAAGACTGTTCGTTGTTAAATTTAGCCGATCCTAAGAAAACAACACTATCAGGGCCATCTTCTTTGCGGATCTGAAGCATCTTATCGCCGATCTCATTTACAGCTTGATCCCATGAAATTCTTTGCCATTTACCATCAACTTTTTTCATAGGATATTTGATGCGTTGTTTGCTGTGTGTAAGATCGATCTGATCGATACCTTTTGAGCAGTGTGAGCCCTGAGATATCGGATGGTGCATCGCCATATCTTGACGAACCCAAACACCATCTTTTACCTCGGCCTCGATACCACAGCCTGCTGAGCAAATAGAACAAATCGTTCTAACCTTTTTTGAGCCAGGGAAAGGATTTTTTATCTCCTCATCACTTGCTTTTCTTATCGTTTCATTTTCTCCAAAAGCCATTGTACTTCCAGCACCAAGTGCGGCTAGCTTTAAAAATGAACGTCTTCCTATACGTGCATCACTCATGGTTTTCTCCCTTAGTAAGCGATTTTATAGTAGGTTTCCCAGTTCTTGCTTTTTTTATAAAGCACCTCTTTTTTGTTTGACTTGCCAACGACGACACCATTGTCATCAGGAGCTAAGTCGTCACTAGTCACTTTTGCTACGGCTGAGACTGCGAGTACACCGCCGGCAGCACCGACTTTTAGAGATTTTTTTAGAAAATCTCTTCTTGATCCTTGCATTTTTTCTCCTTAGCTCTCAAACTTAAAAATTTGAGAATTTGGTTTGATTGGTCTTCATGATTTGCAATATTTTAGAATTTCTAAAATATTGCAAAAGCCTATTTCAGGGCTTTTAGAGCCTAGAATTAAACTGTGTAAATTTAGCATATTTATAAAATAATAAAAGTAAATATAAAGCTTTAATTAAATATGTTAAGTTATTGTTAAAAATATAAGAAAATATATTTAATATTTTAACTTTTATGAATTTTGAGAGAAAGGCTAATTTAAAGTATAAATTCTAGGGAGAGCTCCCTAGAAAAGATTATTTTAAATCACTTTTATTTATTATAAATGGCACTGATCTAACGCCAGCTGAGAAATATTTTTTACGTAAAGTATCGATCTTGTCGCTCTCTTCTTTGCTAACATTTTTTTCATCTACGTTATAATCTTCAGAAAAATACTTTCTTAAAATTTTAACCTTATCGCTATCACTTTTTGCATTTTTTATATCTTTATAGATCAAAGCACTTTTTTGCAAAGACGATAGTTCATGCACTGGAGTTAGGATGATTTCAACGTTATTGTCTTTTAATGTCGTTTCGACCTTTGCTAGCTCGGCTCTACAATATGGGCATTCAGGATCTGAAAACATAATAAGAGTTGGCTTTTTGCTATCATTGCCAAGAGTTACAACATTTGCCTTGTCTTCATTTTTATAAATTTTAGCTAGTGATTTTACTAAATCAAGTGCTGCTTTTTCTGCGATTACCTTTTTTTCTTCAGCTAAATAAGACTTCTGCTCCTTTAAATTTACAACATCAGGAAACATAAGATCGCCCTTAACAAAAGTCACATCTTCTTGAGACATATCCCCTTTGCTAAATTTTAAGCTTACTTTTTCTATATCATCTAAAATTTTAGTGCGTTCTACGACTTTTACATTAACACCATCGATATTTTGATTTTTAAAAACTTCTGAGTAAAAATCTTCTATTTGCTTATCGCTTGCTGCCATTAGGCTAGTTGCCGCTATTATTGAGGCCAAAACCACTTTTTTCATTTTTTTCCTTTTTAAAAATTTGGCGGATTATATTTACTTTTTGTAAATGAATACTAACCACGAAAGACTCTATCATTTCCTTGCTTCATTATGTCACTCTCAAGATCAAGTTGCTCAAGGTAGGCGATAATATATTTTCTACTTAAATTTAGCGCATCCTTAGCGTTTGTGACATTTACAAAGCCTTGATTTTTTATGATCTCTCTTAGCTTATCAAGCGCCATTTTTAGAGAATTTCTAGTGATAAAAAGGTTATGCTCTAGCCTTATGACCCTACCCATTGCGGTTAGTTTTTTTAGGGCATTATCGCCACTAACTCTATCGATCTCAAGATCATCATATATATTATATGGCGCTGCTGGAGCGAGCTTACCACTTTCTAAAATTTCATAAATTTTCTCTTCGAGCCTAACTTTTAGCTTGCTTAGATCAACGCCTTTTTTGGTATAGACGCCACTATCTTTTGAGATCAAATTTATACTTTCAAGCTCATCAAGTGCTTTTTGAGCCAAATTTTGACTAGCCCAAGCAAGCTTTAAGCTTATACTTTGAGCTGAGAAAACGGCAAATTCATTTTTTTCTATCATAAATTTAACTACAGACTTTATCCGCTCAACCGCGCTTATATCGTAGATATTTAAAGCCTTTTCATCGACAAAGACGTTTGAGACTTTTTTAGCCACATTTACGGCCTCTTCGTGACTTAGTCCAAATCTTTGATAAGACGAGATGATGCCAAAGCCATTTTTGTGTGCTTCTTTAAGTATAGAAAATGCCCCAACGAAATCATGCTTTAAAAGTGCAGCCAAAAAGAGAATTTTGCCAGCTTTTTTTAGTGGCTCAAGCACAGGATTTAGCACTCTGCCACCTCCTATCACGCGTGCATCTGAGATGAGAACAAATGCCTCATCAAATTTCAAAAACATATCGCTTTGAAATTTAAAGGTAACAAAGTAGCTATCATCTTTTTGGCTTAGTATTAGCACCTTTGCAGGCACATTTTTAGCACCAACGCAAAAGGTTACGCTTTGCGAGTGAATGAGATTTTTAGCAGTTACGACCGCATCAATCTCTCTAAATCCCCTAAAAAAGCCCTTTTTGCTAAGTAGCTGACCCTTTTTTAGCTCATTAAGCTCAATGCCAGTTAGATTTAGCGCCACACGGCTGCTAACCCCTGCATTATCTACAAATTTATCATGGCTTTGCACACTTCTTACTAGCACCTCTTTACCAGCGTCGTAGTTAAAAAGCTTCTCATTTTTACTAACGCTTCCCTCTATAACTGTGCCGGTTACAACATTTCCAATACCTTTTAGGCTAAAAACCCTATCGATGTAGTATCTAAAAACGCCGTCTTCATCGCGCTTTTTAGCTCTTAGCGTAAAGAGGTAGTTTCTAAGCTCGTCAATGCTTGCCTTATCCTTTATACTAACGGCAAAAATTTCTAAAATTTGCAGGTTTTTAAATTTAGAAATTTCATCTCTTATCTCTTTTTTTCTTAAATTTATAGTCGCTTCATCTACGAGGTCACACTTTGTAAGTGCCACGATCAAAGACTTCACACCAAGAAGATTTAAAATTTCAAGGTGCTCCAAGCTTTGAGGCATAAGGCCGTCATTTGCTGCCACCACAAATAAACACGCATCAAAGCCATACGCGCCACTTATCATCGTTTTTATGAGATTTTCATGTCCTGGCACGTCGATAAATGCGATGTTCTCATCATTTTTACTTAAATTTGAAAAGCTTAGATCGATCGTTATGCCACGCTTTTTCTCCTCTTCGAGATTGTCCCCCTCAAAGCCGTTTAGCTCCTTTATAAGCGCGGTTTTTCCGTGGTCGATATGCCCTGCTGTTCCTATTATTAAACTCATTTTTCTTCCGTTTCATTTATTATTTTTATTAGTTCATTTACATCGTCATCTAAAAGCGTTCTTAAATCAAGCAAAAATTTATCATTTTCTATGCGGCCGATCACCTTTTTTTGCCTAAATTTCTGCTCATTTAAAACTGCGTCACCACTAAACGCCAAAGCCACGCTTGGGATCTTTTTGTTTGGCATCGCCCCGCCTCCTACAAAGGTTTGTGTGCGAATGATTTCTAGTGGCACTTTTAAATTTTTATTTATAAAATTTGCTAAATTTTCAAGCTCTTTTACACTTTTGTGAAGCAGTTTTTGCGTTGTGATTAGCTCAAATTCTTTGTTTAGATAAGCTTTCATACTCTCAGCCAAAAGCGAGATGATCACCTTATCAACACGAAGCATTCTTAAAAGCTGATTTTTCCTAAGCTTTGCTATGAGTTCTTTTTTGCCGACAACTATACCGCACTGCACCGTGCCAAGGAGCTTGTCGCCGCTAAAACTAACTAGCGAAACGTCTTTTAAATGCTTTAAGTCTGGCTCATTTTTGTCTAAGTTAAACGGCAAATTTCCGTAAAATCCACTACCAAGATCAAAATAATCTATCAAATTTTGCTCGCATGCCAATTTACTTAGTTCATTTGCTGTAACCTCTTCGCTAAAGCCCACGATGTCGAAATTTGAGCGGTGCACTTTTACAAGCATTGCAGTATCTTCACAAATAGCCGACTCATAGTCTTTAAGTCTAGTTTTATTTGTCGTGCCGACCTCTTTTAAAAAGCAACCTGCATTTGCCATCACCTCAGGCACCCTAAAACTACCGCCTATCTCGACAAGCTCGCCTCTACTAACGACTACCTCCCTGCCCTTTGCAAAGGTGTTTAACACCAAAAATACAGCACTTGCGTTATTATTTACGACGATGGCGTCTTCAAAACCAAAAGCTCTTGCTATGAGTGAGCCTATATAGTCATATCTGTTGCCACGACTACCCGTTTCTAGGTTATATTCAAGATTAGAATAACCTGTGATAACAGGTGTCGCTCGGCTTAAAATTTCTTTATCTATAACGCTTCTAGCGAGGTTTGTATGTATGGCAACGCCGGTTAAATTTAGCACCCTTTGAAGGCTGGCTTCGTTAAATTTATCATACTCATCTAGGATCAAATTTATTATCTCTTCGCCACTAAAGCTTGCGTTTTCATTTAAAATTTTAGCCCTTACTTTGTCTAAAATTTGTCTTGCTAGCATTGTGACTAAACTCACATCAAGCCCCGAAAATGCTTCGTTTTTTATGATCTTATCAACTTGTGGGATATTTCTTAAATCGTTCAATTTGTGCTCCTAGTAAGTTAGTTTTACCAAGCCGTGATTTTAACATAAAAAATATTATAAATTAAACCTTAGAGCAAAAAGGAACATATAAAATTCAGAGTCCATTAATCCCATTAATATTAAAATAAGCCTGTTTTTGATAATAGGAGAAACAATGAAAGAATTTGGCTTTTATAACGATTTTGACGATGCTTTGATGCTAAATGAACAAATAGAGATCAACAACGAAAATGGCGACTATCTTGTCTCTAACTCGCCAAAGCTAAAAGCAAATGTCATCGCACCTGAGATAAATTTTTACCTTAAAAATACAACCGCAAGCGTCTTAGAAAAAGCCAAAAACACGCTTTTGCTCTACGAGGCAAGAGCTAGTGCCTTTGACATGGCAAAGGATGTCGACTACGAAAAAGAAGTCGGCAAAAATGTCGTAATAGTAAGCAACTCAGGCCGCGAAGAGCTAGCAAATTTACTAAAAGAAAATGGTTACAAAGTCATTGAGCTAACGCACTTTGAAGTAAAATTTTTATACGGTGCGGCTGGCGAGTTAAGTGTTTTGGTGCTTAGAGCAAACGACGAATTTGAAGTTGATTGCGACTTTTTCTTGGTTGAAAACGCAAGGGACTATATGCTAAAACAAAGTGGCTGTTACGAGATAGCAGGGCTTAAAGATGAAAAAGTGCTTGAAATTTTAAATGCAAAAAGCCCAAAATTTAGATACAAAAGCTTTACACAGTACGACTCGTCAATATGCCAGTATCACGAGCGCAGGACTGAAATTTGTGGGCGTTGTGCCGAAGTTTGCCCAACGGTTGCGATATTAAAAGAGGACGAGACAAAGCACCTTGTCTTTTCGCAGATAGACTGCACAAACTGCGGAAACTGTATCAGCGTCTGCCCTAGCGGCGCACTTGATTATACTCTAATGCCACAAAGCTCATTTACCGCTGTGGCAAAGCTTTATAAAGGCAAGATTGCACTCATTGTGCCTGAAGAGATAAATTTAGAAGATCTTAGAGTTAGCCTACCAGAAAATGTCCTACCTTTTGCCATTTCAGCTGCACATTTTCTAAGCCAAACGCACTTTTTGACACTCCTTCAAGAAAGTGGTGCGAGTGTGATTTTATTTAGCAAAACTCTTGGCAAAGGCGAAAAAGACGCCATTAGCATCTTAAATCAAATTTATGAGCTTAAATTTAAAGAGACGGCGATCTATCACGCTAAAGATAAAAATGAACTTGAAGATGCGCTCAAAAAAGCAAAATTTATAGCTGACTCACAACACACAATAAACGAATATGCCTTACCAAAAAGAGAAATTTTTGCAAAAAGGCTCGAGTTTTTAGTAGGTAGCGAAGATCTTGGCGTAGTAAAAAGCGGCGAGATGATAAGATACGGCGATGTCAAGATAAACACTGATAGCTGTACACTTTGTCTAAGTTGCGTTGGCGCTTGTAACGTAAGCGCGCTAGTGGCTGATAAAAAGACAAATTCGATTTTATTTAATCCAAGCGTCTGTACAGCTTGCGGATACTGCGAACTAAGCTGTGCTGAAAAAGATACCATAAGCCTTGAGGTTGGAAAAATTTCTCTTAAGCCTGAGTTTTTTACATATAATGAGCTGGCACGAGATGAGCTTTTTGCCTGTGTTGAGTGCGGAAAAGAGTTTGCGACTAAAAAAGCGGTCGAAAAGATCGCAACTATAATGCAACCAAGATTTGGCAACGATAGGGTTAAAATAAAAGCACTTTACTGCTGTGCTGACTGCAAAGCCAAACTAATGGTTCAAGCCCAAATAAACGCAATGAAAGAGGATTTATTGAATGGATAAAAACATCATAAAAGCAAGATCATATTTTTACGAATTTCTAGCATATCCTATGTTTTTTTACACAAATGATGAGAAATTTTCAAGGTGGAAAGAGCAGTTAAGATACTTAAGTGCAAATCCTTTGAGCGAGGATAGTGATGCTGCGTTTAAAAATTTAGATAAATTTAGCTTTGAAGAATTTTCAAAAGAACAAAATGATGTTCTTTTTGGCTTTACAAACATCCCTTTAAGCGCCTCATTTTATGAAGAGGGCAGAGATAACGGAGCAGCTAGGCTTAGGGTTATTGAATGTTTAAAACTAAGCCCATATAGACGTGATAGCGAGCTTTGCAAAGACAGCGAGGACTACGTTGGATTTATATTTTTAGCGATGGCTACATTTTTAAAAGATGAGTTTAATGATGCAAAAAATATTAGCAATAAGCTATTTTCTGAGACCTTAAATTTATTTGTAGATGAGTTTGGCTCGCTACTTTTGGCTCACAAAGAGGCAAATTTCTTTAAATCATATACTATTATTTTAAAAGATTTCATTGATCTTGAACGCTCTATACTAAACGTAGAAGCACCGGCTAAGCCAAAAGGCGATAGTGTCGCTATGGCAGCTCTTAAGAAAGAGCCATTTCAAAGCAAGATGCCAACATTTAAAACAAAGCTTCATTGGGAAGAATTTTCTCCAGTCATCTCACACGAGTTTAAAGACTAGCTTAAATTTACTCTTAGCCTGGCTAGGAGTAAATTTATATCTTCTTAAATTTTGTAGTTATTTTTGGCGTTTTTAGCTATTTTGGTCATCTATGTGTAAATTTTTTATCTTATCGGCGTCATCCCGCTTCTTGGCATCGCACTTTTAGAGCTAAATTTGATCTATAAAAACGCAAACGAAAGAGTAAAGCTAAAGCTTCACTTTTGCCTGCTCATCTTCTTTTTGATCGTCGGACACGTTGCGATGATATTTAGCATGATTGATCCTACCACAACAGGCTACAAGGCTAATGAGGGCGCGATGAATATGCAGATGAATATGCCAGCAGATATGCCGATGCACGATCACCACAAGATGATGATGCAAAATATGAGCTATGATAACTCAACTAATATGCATATGCGCCACTAATTTTTATAGCTTCTTGGCAACTGCTAAGAAGCTATAAAAATTTAATTCTTTTTTGCTGCTTTTAATAATCTATTTTCTTTAAAAAATTTTCGAAGTGATTTTTGCTCTTTTGGACCTATTTTGTAGCTTATAAATTTAAGATACCACTTGATATCTTGCTCGCTTATGTCGCGGCTTTTGGCATACTGGGCTAAGATATAGTTTGGAATCTTTACATTTTTTTGTAGAAATTTTGCGACAAGCCTTTTGTAAAACGAGCCATTTTTTACGTAAGAAAATCTACCAAAAACAAAGGACAAATTTGTCTTTTCGTGCCAAATTTGACCAAGGTCATAAAAGCACTCTTTGCCCTCGCTTAAGTATGCCTTTAGCGCCCTGTCGCCTATGATCACCTCGCCATTTAGCTTAAGCACCTTAGCTAGGGCGTTTGAGCTGGCTGAGGCAGGATCTGGCTTTGAGGCTGAGTTCTTGCGCACAAGCACGCTTTTTACATCTTTTTTGGCGACTATTCCAAAATTTAGCTTCTTTAAATTTGCCTTTTTGCTAGCTATGCTTGAGATCACCGCAGCATCGATCTTTCTGGCATTTAGTGCCCTATTTAGCTTGCTTGGTACACCCTTTTTAAACTCGATCGCCTTTTTTATCTGAGAGTTTAGTGGGGCTGATTTTAAAAAAACGTGAAATGGGAGTAAATTTAGATAATCAATCTTTCCAAATATCATTTTTCATCTTTTACAAGCTCAAATTTAACTAGCTCATTTTCGCTGCAAACGTCGCGAAATAGCTGGGTTAAGCTCTCTTTTATGGCACTATCCAAAGCATTTTCGTTTTTTAGCTTTATAAGCGTTGGCTCATTTATCTCACAAAGACAGTCAAAGAGCGCGTCTAAATTTCTGCCGTAGTACTCTGGCAGGTCAAATTTCTTTGCAAAATACTCATGTATTTTTTCTTTTTCAGCCATCTTTTTGGCATCTAAGATCACGCTTTTCATTGCATCCTCTTTTCATAAAGCAGGTAAAAATGCTCGTAGTGATCAGGCGTGTAGTAGATAAGTCCGTCGTTTGAGTATAAAATTCTCTCAGCGCCGCGCCTGCCACCATTATAATTCACATCGCACTCAAACCACTTTCTACCATCAGCCTCAGGCAGCCTCTTTTCTCGGTTTGAAAATCTATCTCCACCGATGCTTTTGCCGCCGCTTATCTGCCATAAATTTCCGCTTTTTGCGTCCCAGCCAAGTTCAAGTGCCTCTTTTTTGGTTATGAAATTCTTTGGCAGCTTGTTAAATTTATAGATATAAAGAGCGACCTCATCTTTTGAGGTGTATGAGCCGTTTTCTACAAGATTTTGGCTCTTTTGCCCCTCTTTGTTTAGCTGCTCAAGTAAAATTTGAGCGTTTTTATTTGCCTCACTACCATTATTTGAGAAAAAGAAAGTGCCAACAATAATAGCAATGACAAAGGCGACTAAGGCTGGCAAAAGTCTTTTGTTCAAATTTAACCCTTAAAGTGTGTTAAAAACTCTATCTCCAGCATCGCCTAGGCCTGGAACGATATAGTTTTTCTCGTTTAGTTTCTCATCGATCGAAGCTGTATAGACCTCAACATCTGGGTAAATTTCACTAAACCTTTTAAGTCCTTCAGGCGCAGCGATGATAGATATAAATTTGATCTCTTTAACGCCCTTTTTACACAAGAATTTGACCGCATCTATCGCCGTGCCGCCAGTTGCAAACATAGGGTCAATGATGATCGCCATGCGCTCTTTTGCATCTTTTGGAAGCTTTGCGTAGAAAAACTCAGCCTGTGCTGTCTCTTCGTTTCGCTGAAAGCCCAAAAAGCCAACACTCGCATCTGGGATGATGGTAAAGACACTATCAAGCATGCCAAGTGCGGCCCTTAAAATAGGGCATATCATCACTTTTGTAGTAAGCTTTTTTGCATCTGCCACCGCAACTGGTGTTTGGACTTTGACATCTTTTACCTTTAAATTTCTAGTCGCCTCAAATATCATAAGATAACTGATCTCATCAACTAGCATGCGAAACTGAAAAGGTTGGGTGTTTTTATCACGTAAGATTGTTAATTTATGCTCGATCAGTGGGTGTGAGATGAGCTTCACGTTTTGCATTTTTTATCCTTAAATTTACTATTTTTACAGGGTTTATCTTTACAAAATGCCAAAAAGAGTTTAGCCCAAAATTTGGGCTAAATTTTAAAATCCTTTTGCAAGTTTGGCTCTATAAGCCTCAACATCAAAGTCTTTTACTCTCGCTACGCCATCTTCAACCGCAGCTTTTGCAACTGCTGGAGCGACTGCTGTTAGCACGCGTTTGTCAAATGGTTTTGGGATGATGTACTCTTTGCCAAATTTTAGCTCGCTAACGCCACTTGCTTTTAAAACTTCAGCTGGCACTGGCTCTTTTGCAAGCTGCGCAAGCGCTCTAGCTGCAGCCATTTTCATATTTTCAGTGATCTTTTTAGCTCTAACGTCAAGCGCGCCTCTAAAGATAAAAGGAAAACCTAAAACGTTATTTACTTGGTTAGGATAGTCGCTTCTGCCTGTACCCATCATAACGTCGCTTCTTACAGCCTCAACATCCTCTGGATAAATTTCAGGCACTGGGTTTGCAAGAGCAAAAATTATAGGCTCTTTATTCATTGAAGCAACCATCTCTTTTGTAAGTACGCCAGGCTTAGAAAGGCCTAAAAACATATCAGCGCCCCTCATCGCATCAGCCAAAGTTCTATCCTCAGTTTCAAGCGCAAACTCTACCTTTTCAGGTGTAAGATCTGTTCTTTTTGAGTGGATGACGCCTTTACTATCTATCATCACGATGTGTTTTGCACCAAGTGCTTTATACATCTTCGCACAAGCGATACCAGCCGCACCAGCACCACTAACTACAATTTTGATTTTAGAGATATCTTTACCAGAAATTTCCATCGCATTTATCATACCAGCGCTTGTTATCATCGCAGTGCCGTGCTGATCGTCATGCATGACTGGGATATCAACTGCTTCTTGAAGCTTCCTTTCGATCTCAAAGCACTTTGGAGCACGGATATCTTCTAAATTTATGCCACCAAATGTTGGAGCAAGAGCCTTGCAAATCTCAACGATCTTATCAGGATCGTGCTCGTCTAGCTCAATGTCAAAGGCATCAACATTTGCAAATTTTTTAAATAAGACTGACTTTCCTTCCATAACTGGCTTACCAGCGATGGCACCGATGTCGCCAAGTCCAAGAACAGCTGTGCCATCAGTGATGACGGCTACCAGATTTGCTTTATTTGTATATTTATAAGCTAGCTCATTGTCAGCTTCTATCTCTTTGCAAGGCTCTGCAACGCCAGGCGTATAGGCCATTGAAAGGTCTCTTGACGTCTCGCAAGGCGTCTTTACCTTTATCTCGATCTTGCCGCCTATGTGGTAGTTTAGTGCTTCTTCTTTAGTTACATGTGTCATTTTTCTTCCTTTAATAAATTTTGTATTCTATTTTTCGTCTCGCTACTGCCTACTACTTCAAGCACCTCAAATATGCTTGGGCTCACGCTTGAGCCAGTTAGCGCTATCCTTAAGGCCTGAGCTAGGTCTTTTAGCTTTAAGCCATTTTGCTCTAAAAATTTATTTGTTAGCTCCTCGTAGCCCTTTGCGTCAAGGTCACGATCTAAAATTTGAGCAAATTTAGCCAAAATTTCTTTGCTATTTTCATTTATAAATTTAGCCCAAGCTTTCTCATCATAGCTTTTTGGAGCGTTGATTATCGCGTTTGCGCTATTTGCCATTTCAATTAATGTCTTTGATCTCTCGCGGAGCGAATTTAGAAGTAGCTCACCCTTTACCAAAGCCTTAAAATCCACACCAAACTCAAGCATATCGTGCGCTAGCCTCTCGTAAGGCAGGGTCTTAATGTAGTGAGAATTTAGCCAGTCAAGCTTTTGAGCGTTGTAGGTGCTTGAGCTTTTGTTGATGTCGTTTGGATTAAAGTATTTAAGCATATCCTCAATAGTAAAAATCTCATCATCGCCGTGGCTCCAGCCAAGACGAACGAGAAAATTTAAGAGCGCTTCAGGCAAGTAGCCCATCTTTTTATACTCCATAACATCGGTTGCGCCGTGTCTTTTGCTAAGCTTTTTGCCGTCCTCGCCGTTTATCATCGCGACATGATAAAATTTTGGTGTTTTAAAGCCAAGCGCCTCGTAAAGGACGATCTGTTTTGGGGTATTTGAGAGATGGTCATCACCGCGGATAACGTCTGTTACACCCATTAGCGCGTCGTCTATCACAACTGTGAAGTTATATGTTGGCGTGCCGTCGCTTCTAGCGATGATGAAGTCGTCCAAGATGTCTTCAACCTTAAATTTAACCTCGCCTTTTATGCCATCATGTATGACGATCTCGCCGCTAAGCGGGGCTTTTATACGGATGACTGGCTCGATGCCAGCTGGAGGCGTGCCAGTAAAATCTCTATATCTATTATCATATTTTGGGCGCTCTTTTCTAGCCTCTTGGCTGGCTCTAAGCTCCTCAAGCTCATCCTTGCTCATATAGCATTTATATGCTTTGCCTTCTTCAAGAAGCTTTTTAACATACTCTTTGTAAAGATCAAACCTCTTTGACTGATATGTCACTTCGCCGTCGTGATCAAGCTTACACCAAGCAAATGCCTCTTTTATGGCTTGCGTGGCCTCTTCTGAGTTTCGTTTTAGGTCAGTATCTTCGATACGAAGTAAAAATTTTCCATTATTAGCTCTTGCATATAAATAATTATAAAGGGCTGTCCTAAGTCCGCCTATATGTAGGTATCCAGTAGGCGACGGAGCAAATCTAGTAACTATCATTTTGTGCCTTATTTTTATGTTATAATTGCCCAAAATTATATTTACTAAATACTTAAATAAAGGTTTTATTATGAAAAAATTGCTCTTTTTGGCTGCTGGCATGCTAAGTGCTTTAAATTTATATTCAGCTCAGATGATAAACGGTATCGCAGCTATTGTAGAGAACGAACCAATCACGCTTTATGAAGTTTATAGCTTGAAAGAGCAGCTAAGAGCTAGTGAACAAGATGCTTTAAATTTACTCATAAGAGATAGACTCGAAGATGCTCAGATAAAAAATTTAAACATTAGCGTAACACCATTTGAGCTAAACGATAGAATCGAATCGATCGCAAAGCAAAATGGCATGACAAATTCGCAGTTTAGAAGCTCTATCCAAGCTCAAGGCATGGACTTTTTGGACTTTAAAAACAACATAGAAAAAAAGATGCTTCAAGAAAAGCTTTATAAAAGCATCTTGGCTGAAGCTGGCAAAAATGTAAATGAGCAAAAAGCAAAGATGTATTTTGACGCTAATCCTGATAAATTTAAGGTCTTTAGCACCGCTAAAGTGGTCCTTTATAGGGCAAAAAATCCTGAAGAACTAGAAGCTCAAAAAACAAGTCCATCACTACTTAATAGCGTGCAAACGCAAGAGCTAAGTTTAGACTATCAAAGCATAGATCCAAGACTAGCTGCCATCATAGCCGGTACAAATAATGGCGAATTTACCCAAATACTACAAGGCGCTGATAGTTTTGATATGTTTTATGTAAAAGAGAAAATTGGCTCATACACTCCAAGCTTTGCAGATGTTAAGGATAATGTTATAAACGAGCTTTATCAAGGCGAGCAAGAAAAACTTATGGCTGATTATTTTGATAAACTCCGTGCAAAAGCAAAGATTCAAATTTTAAGATAACTTCAAATTTAGCCATCCTTGGCGGTTAAATTTCTCCAAATTTCACATGACAAAAGATTACACCGCCAAAGAGAAGGCGGTGTAAATTTTAGTTAAAAAGTGTAGTGCATATTTAGCATAAACGATCTCTCGTCGCCCGGTCTTGAATCAGAACGCCAGTATTTTTTATTTAGGATATTATTTATCGCTAGTGTTATTTGAGCGTGTTCATTAAAGTTATATCCAGCACTTGCATCAAGCCTTACAAAGCCGGGCAAGTGTTGATCGGTTACGCTTGTTTTAGTTACTTGGTAGCTATATCTTTTAGAGTATCCAGTCACGCCACTTTCGACATACCATTTATCGTTTTTAGCATATCTTAAAAAAACATTGCCCTGCCAGTTAGTTGTATTTTTTAGACTAAGTTTTTCGTTTAATGGATTTGACTTATCACTTACGATGATGGCTCTCATGTATCCAAGCGAGCTGCGCAGGTATAAATTCTCGTAAATTTGCCCTAGCACGTTTAGCTCGATACCGCGGCTGCGCTCCTTGCCGCGAACTGCCCATGTATATGGATCATTGTCAGGATCTGGTCTATATCTTATATTATTATGCTCGATCTGAAATATAGCTAGGTTTGAGCTAAATTTATTATCAGCCCATGTACTTTTTAAGCCGATTTCGTATTGCTCATTATTCTGCGGTTTTAGATCAAGCATTGCTGTATCGTCTGTACTTATGGCTATATTTCCACGACCGCCATATGGTGCAAAGCTCTTTGAGTATGAAGCGTATGCGGTATGCTCTGGCAAAAAATCCCACAATAGGCCAACTCTTGGACTAAAAGAATCCCCTTTATAGCTATTTGTTTTACCATTTATGTCTCTTGTCTTAAACTCATAAAAGTCAAACCTGCCACCAAGAAGTAGCCTATATTTATCATCTAGGCTTATTAGATCTTCTAAAAATACTCCATTATTTATAGCTTTGTGTTTGTTGTCTGTCGTAAGCGGCATGTAGCCTACACTACCCCAACTTGATCTTGATGCGTATGGGTTTATGGTCACACTTTTGGCTTTATCATACCAAAGCCTTGGATGGCGAGTTTCTACGCTGTTGTCATATCCAAAAGTAAGATTATACTTAAATCTTGTAAATTCAAGCTCTTTTGTAAGTGTTATAGCATTTGAGAGTGTGTCATTATCGGTTTGTTGTTTAGCATAGTTTTGCTTTAGTCTATTGCCGGGCATGATGGTACCACTAAAATAATGGTCAAAATTTTGACTAGCTTTTCTATAACCAAAAACCCATTTTAAATTCATATCCTTCACCAACTCTGCATTTAGCTCGGTACGAAAGAAATGAAGCTTATCTTCAACAAAGTCTCCATCATGAGAAAAGCCCTTTGTATAGTCGATACCAAGCTTATCATAGACACTTTTTGTTGGCATTCTATCAGGTACACGCCAAGCATTATCATATGTGTATTGCGTCTCAAAGCTCACTGTTCCACCATCATTTGTCACAATAATACTTGGACTTATCATAAAATTTTTATATTTTATACCATCTCTCCATGATTTTCCACGCTCCATATCAGTCGTTAGCCTTGCAGCTAGTTGATTATTTACTACGTGATTTATATCGATACCACCACCATATCTACTCCAGCTACCAACTCTTCCTGAGAGCTTATAAACAGGCATAAAATTTGCCTTTTTACTAACTAAATTTACAACTGCGCCGCCATCGCTTCTTCCATATAATATCGAAGCTGGCCCTTTTAAAATTTCAACTCTCTCAACATTTGCTGTACTGCGTCTTATCTAACCAGAGTCTCTAACACCATCTCTATATATATCACCGCCATCAACACTAAAGCCTCTTATCCTGATGTTCTCGCCTCTCATATCATAGCCTGCATCAATACCAGCATTTCCTTCTAGGATACTTGAGAGATCATTTGTACCGTAGTTTCTGTTCTTTTGTATATCTATATTTTCGATAGTTTGTGGCGTCTCTTTGTTACTGAGTCCATTTCTATTGATATCCGCGCTATCATACGCGATATAACCTTTTAGGGTATTTTGCTCCGAGATACCTTCCACCTCGATAGTTGGTAAAACAACTGAATAATCACTGTTATTTGTATCTAAAGCCCACAGCGAGCTAAAGATCAGTGATGAAGCGAGTATACTAAACTTCATAGAATTCCTTTAGATAAAATTAAAATCGATATTCTATATCAAAATATCTTAAAAATTTATGTTGTATTAATGCTTGTTAGATTTTGTCCATTTAGCGTTAAATTTTCAACTACATTAAATTTATGAAAATAAAATTTTCATAAATTTATTTATTGTATTTAATATCATCTTTACATATTTTATAAATAATAATTTTCAAAATATAAATATATTACGAGGTATAAGTTATAAAAAGCGCTTCTCTTAGGAGAACAAGAGAAATTAATGAGTGATTACTTCGAAAAACTCCGCGCAAAAGCAAAGATTCAAATTTTAAGATAACTTCTCTTAGCCGTCATTTGACGGCTAAAATACACTAACTTACGAAATTTAATTTTTAAAATTATTATTTAAATCTCTTCAAAATTTATAAAGAAATTGTAAATTATAAGCAAAAATTTTATCATTTCTTAATCTCTGATTTATATAATTCCAGAACAATAATGATTATTAAAATAGGAGTATATTATGAGATATAAGCTATCCATTGCACTTGCGGTAGCTCTTAGTGTAAATACACTGTGTGCAGCAAATAGCACCGATCTAAACAAGACAAACGATGCATCCACTACCCAAAATAGCACTAGTCCAAACGACCAAAATTTAGTAAATGACGCTAGTCTTTCAGAGGTGCAAGTAGTGGGTGATCTTTCAAAGACTGAAGGTACTGGCTCATATACAGCCGACAGGATGAACACCGCAACTGGATTAGGTCTAAGCATAAAAGAGACACCACAATCAGTCTCTGTCATTTCAAATCAACTTATAAAAGATCTAAATTTAAAAGATGTAAATTCAGCCTTGCAATATGCTCCTGGTATCGCCGTTAGAAACGATAGTGGGCGCCTTAGGATAAATTCGCGTGGCTTTGATGTAGATAACATCCAAGAAGATGGTATCGCCTCGTCTGTATCCTCATCAGTCCAAGGACCACTTGGCTATTCTAAAGAATTTACAGATCTTGAGTTTTACGATAGAGTAGAGGTTTTAAGAGGTGCAGCAGGCCTTACACAAAGTAATGGTGAGCCAGGCGGCACTGTAAATTTAGTCCGCAAACGTCCAACAAGCGAATTTGCCTTCAACACAAGCCTAAATTTAGGTAGCTGGGATAACTACCGAGGCACATTTGATATTAGCAACTCACTAAATGAATCTGGTTCAGTACGTGGAAGACTCATTGGTGTTTTAAGCAAAAATGGTACATATAAGTACTACCGCAATGGTTGGCGTGGAGCGCTGGGCGGGATATTTGAGTTTGATTTAACCGATAAAACACTGCTTACTGCTGGACTTATCTGGCAAAAGACAAGCGAAGTGTATGATATATACGGCGTACCTGCGCTTGATAAAGATGGTAATAATTTAAATTTAGATAGAAAGAGCTATTTTGGAGCAAACTGGAACAATAGCATCTATGAAAAATATAATGCCTTTACAGAAATTTCTCATCAGTTTAATGATGATTACAAAGCCTATGCAAAGCTAAACTATACAAAAAGTGATGGCATAATAAAATTTGGCTCAATGGGAGGGGTCAATCCATATAATCCAGCCACTCCGACTCATGATATTCGCTTACAAAAATACGATAATGGCTCAAAAGAGGTCAATCTAAAGCTTGGAGTAGATGGAAAGTATGAGCTTTTTGGACAAAAACATGATATCTTCGTAAATGGCTCACTTAGTAAGGAGAAATTTGTAGAGCATGATATCAGAATGCCAAGTATATCCTTAGCATCACTTGGACTTGGCATATATAACTGGAATTCTTCAGCCATAGCCGAGCCAAACTGGGGTGGAACAAATGCAACTTTAAATAAAACATTTACAAATACAATTTACCAGCAAGCTCTAACAGCTGGCACTAGATATAACTTTAGTGATGATTGGCATATGATCCTTGGTGGAAGATTTGCTAGGGTAAAATATGACAGCTTTAATGAAAATCATAAAACTGGTGCAAGATCTGCAGACACCTATATCACAAAGTCAAAATTTTCACCTTATGCAGGTTTAACGTGGGACTTTTTAAAAGATCATAGCTGGTACGTAAGCTATGCTGAAATTTTTAAGCCTCAAAGCGCAACTGATGCAAATAAAAATGTCCTTGAACCAGTCGTAGGATATAACATTGAGACAGGCGTGAAGTCTGAGTTTTTAGGTGGTGCTTTAAATACAGCCGTAGCACTCTTTCAAATAATCCAAGAAAATAGAGCCATAACAGATCCAAACAATTCAAACTACTCTATCGCAGAGGGAAAGGTACGAAGCAGAGGCATAGACGCTGAAATTTCAGGCTCAATAACTGAGAGATGGAGCGTGATGGCTGGATATACATTTAATAAAAGCGAATATCAAAAAAGTGAAAGAAAAACGTCATCAAATGTTGATTACAACAAAGGAGCTGATGCTAAAAAATATATCCCAAGACATATGTTAAAGCTCTATACAAGCTATGAAATACCACTTGTTGGTACTCAAAAACTAAGCATCGGCACGGGCGTTAGATACCAAAGCAAAACAAGTGGTATATATATGAAAGATAATATGAGTTCAGGCTCAGCTATAAGCTACTACGTACCAGAACAAAAAGGCTACGCACTTTGGGATGCAAATATCAACTACTTGATAAACGACAACTTTAGTGTGGGACTGATCGTTAAAAACATAACTGACAAGAAGTATTTTTACAATACACACAATAGAACCGCTGGTATAAACAATTTCTACGGCGAGCCAAGAAGCTTTACACTAAGCTTTAACTACAAATACTAAATTTAATCCCAAGGCCTTTTTGGCTCTTGGGCCTTTAATTTTAAAGGAAAAATTTGAGAATTTTAAGACAATTTTTTGAAATTTCATCTTGGTTTTGGCTAAATAAAAAGGCTTTTAAAGCATGGGTGGTTCTAGCTTTGATGATATTTGCAAGTCTTGGCGTGACAGAAATAGCAGTTTTGATGAATGAGTGGGAGAAGCGTTTTTACGACGCACTAAGCACATTTAGCAAGGGTGTGATCTTGTCTCTTGTGGGAGAATTTTTACTATACACGTTATTTATTGTTATTTTCATAGTTTGTGGCAGTTATTTAAAGAAATTTCTCATCATTTCCTGGCGAGAGAGTCTAAGCTCAAAACTAGAAAATCTATGGCTTGAAAACTCTAGTTTTTATAAAGCAAGCTTTACAAGTACAATTTTTGATAACCCCGATCAAAGGATCGCTGAAGATAGCTTTTTATTTGTCGAGCGAAGTGTAAATTTAGTAAAGTCCTTTGTTTATAATGTCGCAAATTTAATAGCATTCGTCTTTATTCTTTGGCAAGCTTCTAAAATTTTAAAAATTGAACTTGCTGGAATAAATTTAGAGATAAGTGGCTTTTTGGTCTACATAGCTATCATCTATACACTCATTTGTTCACTCGTCACTCACCTTATTGGCAAAAAGCTAAAACCACTAAATTTTGAAAAACAACATCTTGAAGCCAACTATAGAGCAGACCTACTAATCCTTAGAGAAAATGCAGAAGCGGCCGCATTCTTAAACGGAGAAAAGAGAGAAAAAACGAGATTTAGAGATGATTTCTTAAAAATAGTCAAAAATTATAAGCATATTATTAATACCGAATTTAGACTTGAGTGCTTTAGCGCAAGCTACCTAAAAATAACAAACCTCATCCCAATCTTTGCCTCGTTGCCACTTTATCTAGCTGGCACTATGAGCTTTGGTGATATGATGCAGGCAAGAACAGCATTTTATAAAGTTCAAGATGGTCTTGCGTGGTTTATGGACTATTATAAGCAGATAATGGAATTTGCCGCTAGCGTAGAGCGTATATATACCTTTGTGAGTATGCTCAGTGAAATAAAAAAGGCTCACGAATTTAGTCAAAATGACGAAGCTGTGATTTGTAAAAATTTAACACTAAATACACCAAATGATGAAATTTTATTTAAGAACTTGAGCTTTAGTTTAACACCAAAAAAATGGTTGGTATTAAGTGCAAAGAGTGGAGCTGGTAAAAGTACGGCTTTTAGATACCTAGCAAATCTCTGGCAGTATGGCAAAGCAGAAGTATCGATGCCAAAAGATGGAGTGATGTTCATACCTCAAAAGCCTTATTTGGTCAGATCTAGCCTAAGAGAACTCATCTCCTATCCGAACAAAAATGAGCAAAATGATAGTGAAATTTATAAAATTTTAGCCAGAGTTGGCCTTAGCAAATTTAAAAATTTAGATGAAATTTTAGACTATCCTAAGATCATGAGTGGAGGCGAGGCTCAGAGGCTAAATTTCGCCAGAGTCTATCTTGCAAAGCCTAAATTTTTATTCTTAGACGAGGCAACCTCAGCACTGGATAATGCTTCAGCGGCTGAAATTTTGAAAAATTTAAAGAGCAATTTTAAGGAACTTGGCGTGATGATGATCACACACCAACGTGAGCTTTTTGGACTTTTTGATGAGGTGATAGATATAAAAAGTGAGTAAATTTGACTGCAAAAGCAGCCAAATTTATATTATGCTTTTTTAGTAAAAACTCCGACATAAATAGCATAGATAAAGCCGATCGCTACGGCACATGGAGCATAAGGAGTGATGCCAGCTCCAGAGCTTGCAAGTATGAAGTTGTGGCTTATCGCAGCGCCTGCTCCCATGCCTAAAACAAATACAGCTGAGCTTAAATTTCCAGCTCCCATTTGCACTAAATGTTTGCCTGGGCAGCCATAACTTAGGCTAAAGCAAAGACCAGCCAAGCTCATGCCAAGGAAATTCCAAAGGACGTCATTATGAGCGATAGGTTGAGTTTCAAAGCCAAATTTATATTGTCCAAGAGCTAAATTTGTGATACTTGCAAAAACGATGATAGATACAATGCCATAAAACATTGAAAGATCACGCTCAAAAACTTTGCTAATCGCACCAACCGAGCAAAATTTGCTTCTTTGCATAAAAATGCCAATAACAATAGCGCAAATAAGTGAGATAAAGATATTTGCATGCTGTGAGCCTGGACCTTTTTCTGAGCTAAATAATGCACCATTATCGCCAAGTTTTAAGCCAAAAACAAGGGCTATTAAAAGCAAAATAGCAATGATTAATGGCAAAAACGCAACTGGTTTTGTAGTGGCATCATTTTCAGGTATAACGTAACCATTTTTCTTGAAAAATCGTCCAACAAAAACGCCAGCAAATAGACCAACAAGGCCAGCAATAGCAGTCATATCTCCGCCGCCAAGGCGCAAAAACGCCCTCCATGGACAACCCAAAAAGATAAGGCAACCAATCATAGCAAACACACCTAGAAAAAATCTAGAAAATGCTGCACTGCCAGATACTGGAGTGAAATTTCTGCTCCAAAGCATGCTTGCTAAAAAGCCTCCGATAATAAGCCCTAAAATTTCAGGCCTTAGATACTGTACTACTTTGGCTTGATGAAAGCCAAAAGCGCCTACGCTATCTCTTAAAAAGCAAGCCGCACAAACGCCCATGTTTGCTGGGTTGCCAAAATAAACAAGCACTGGGCCAAGAATGCCTAAGCTTGCACCTGCGATGATGTAAAGCACTGTTTTATTCATGAATATTCCTGTGTATAGGGTAAAATCAAACTGATTTCTTAAATGGCATTTTAATAATCATTAAATAAAACAAAGATTAATTTTTTTAAGAGCAAAGTAGATAAAATATGCAAAAATTTCATAAAAGGGATAAAAATGAAAGATTTTATGAGCTACGCAGATAGCCTAAAAATTTTAAAAGATACTATAAACGAGTGGGATAAGATAGAAAAAGTGGCCATCACAGACGCACTTGATAGAAATATAGCCTACGATATTACAGCCGCTGAAAATTACCCAGCAAAGCCGGTTTCAGCGATGGATGGATACGCTTTTGCCTTTAAAGATGGTCTAAGCGAGCTTGAGCTCATCACAGACCTGCCTGCTGGAAGCGACAAAGGACTAGTCATAGAGGACAGTAAATGTGTAAAAACTTTCACTGGCTCACTAATGAGCGAAGGCACTGATACACTTGTACCGGTAGAAAATGTCGAAGTTAGCGGCTCAAAAATAATCATCAAAAAGAGCGTGCCAAAGGGTTTTGCCGTGCGCGAAGTAGGAGAAAGCTACAAAAAAGGTGAAATTTTGATCAAAAAAGGCACACGTCTAACCTACGCCGAGATAGCACTTCTTGCTGAGCTTGGTGTCTTTCATGTAAGCGTTTTCATACGCCCAAGAGTGGCGATACTAGCGACTGGAAGCGAGATAAAAGACCTTGGCGAGCCATTAGAAAATCCAGCACAAATTCACAGCTCAAATCACGTAGGCATCGCTATGCAGATACGCAAAATGGGTGCAGAGCCGATCCTTTGCGAGATCGTAAGAGATAAGGCCGAGCTTGTCGAAAAAGCGATCATAAACGCACTAAAATCAGCTGATATATTAGTGACGACTGGTGGCATAAGCATGGGGGACTATGACTTCGTAAAAGGTGCTTTAAATGAAAATTTTAGCCTTATCATCGAAGGTGCCGCCATAAAACCGGGTCGTCACATCAGAGTGGCAAAGTCAGGCGATAAATATATCTTTGCACTGCCTGGATTTCCGTACTCGGCAATGGTTATGTGTGTGCTTTACGTGAGGGTCCTAATAAATGCATGGTTTGGTCAAGAAGAGCCAAAGATCACGGCGATAATGGACGAAGACTATAAAAAACGCTCACCATTTTTAGAATTTACAGCTGTAAATTTAGAAAATCGTGAAGGAAAAAATTTTGTAAATCTAAATGGCAAAAAGCTTGGCAGTTCAGCGATCGTAAATAATTTAACAAACAAAGCCGCACTTTTAATGATCCCAATGGATAAAGAAATTCTTAAAAAAGGCGGAATAGTAGAAGTCTTGATGATGCCTTACTAAAAATTTTAAGGATAAAAGTTGAACGCGTCAGAAATTCAAACAATTATAGTTTTTCTTATAATGGCATCACTTGCCTTTGGAATAGATCTTTTTGCTCATAAACATGATGAGAAAATTTCACTAAAACAAGCTGGCATTTGGTCTATCTTTTGGATAGGAGTTTCGGTACTTTTTGGCATATATCTATATTTTGAGCGAGGCAGTGAAATAGCAAGTCTTTATTTTGCAGGATATGCGCTAGAAAAGTCACTCTCAGTAGATAATCTTTTTGTGATGATGGCAATTTTTTCATGGTTTAAGATACCTGAAATTTACCGACACAGAGTGCTTTATTTTGGCGTTATAGGAGCTATGATATTTAGGCTCATCTTTGTAACCGTAGGTACAATACTTTTTGCCATTTCGCCTTGGATGGAGCTAATATTTGCAGCAATAGTCGCATATAGTGCCGTAATGATGATAAAAAAAGATAAGTGCGATGAGGATATAAAAGATTATTCAAACCATATAGCTTATAGGGCAGTTTATCGCTTCTTTCCGGTTTTACCACAACTTTTTGGACATAGTTTTTTTGTTAAATTTAGCAAAATTTCTAAGCAAATTTCAGATAGTCAAAAAACTACTCTTAACGATCAAATTTTAAGGCTAAAAGCCACTTGGATAGCAACACCATTATTTTTGTGTCTTTGCGTGATTGAGCTAAGCGATGTGATATTTGCTTTTGATAGCGTTCCGGCTGTCATTGCTGTGAGCAAAGATCCTGTGATTGTTTATTCAGCGATGATATTTGCGATACTTGGGCTAAGAACGCTTTATTTTGTGCTTGAAGCACTCAAAAATTTTTTAAAGTATTTAGAAATTTCTGTGATCGTGCTTTTGTTTTTTATCGCAGCAAAGCTAGCTGTAAATGCGACTGCTCATATCTTTCATCATGGTTTTGAAATTTCTGCACAAATTAGCCTTTTTATCATTCTAGCCATCCTTGGAGTTGGTGTCCTAGCAAGCTTGGTTAAAAAATAACTACCATAAAAAGTATACAAGCTAAAGTTAGGTGAGCTTAAAATTAAAAATTTATAAGCATAGAGCTTTATATTTTGGTGTCTAAATTCTTTAAAATTTTGCTTGCTTATGTAAAGATTGATTACTGTATATTTATGCTACCGGCTGGAGTTGGCATATCGCCTTTTTCATCAGCAAATGGTGGTCCTTTTTGAAGCAAAGTGGTGATCTCGGATGCTACTTTTGGATCCATTTTTACCATGATAGTTGATATCTTTTTGGCATCAAGAGCATAAAGTATGGTGGCTGCATTTGATCTAGGCATTTTAGAGAGCACCTCAGCTGCCGCGCCATCTTTCATCTTAGAATACGACTCATTGACTTTATCACTAGTCATTGTGCGAAGTTCTTTTAAAATTTTCTCATTTTTGGCGACCACTTCATCGATCTCTTTGCGTTTTTGCTCGATCACTTTCATTGTCGCATTTAGATCAGCTTCTTTTTTGGCAAGCTTTTTATTATTTTCTTCATAGGCTGCTGCTGAGCTTGCGCGAAATACCTCTAAAGCTTGGCGCTGTTCATCTATAATTTCAAGTTCCTTTGAAATTTCTTCTTTTCTAGCTTCAAAAATTTGCGTACAGTCAACTGGTACTTCAAAACAAAATGCAAAATTTAAAATAGTTAAGAGTAATAAAACTGCTCTCATCACAACTCGCTCTTAGCTGTAAATTTCATCACCGCAAACTCATCAAGTGCAAGTGCTTCGGCCTTTTGTATGCGTTTTATCTCTTTTTTAAACTCTTCTTTTTCTAGATATTTCATCTTTTCGTACTCTAAATTTGCATTTTTATATTTATGTTCGTAATGCGAAACCTCTTTTTTAGCTATTTCAAGGCTCTCTTTGCAGGCATTTAGCTCTTGCCTTACTATCTTTATAAACTCTAAATTTTCCTTTAGCTCGCCTATATTGCCACTTTTTGGCAAGCAAAATTCCTCAAGCCTTGCTCTTAAATGCACTAAATTTTCTTCAAAATTTCTTACATTAAGCCTAGCAACGGCGAGCTTCGCCTCTACTTTATTCATCTCTTGTTTTTTTACGCGGACGATAGAGGTAAATTTGCTTTTCATCTAATGATCGTATCGCTTCTTTCAGGGCTTGTTGAGATGTAGCCGATCTTTACGCCAGTTAGCTCTTCTATTCTCTCGATATAAGCTCTTGCATTTGCTGGCAGATATTCATATTTGCTTATACCTTTTACGCTATCCCAGCCTGCAAGTTCTTCATAGATAGGAGTTGCATTTTCAAGATCTGTCGGCATATAATCGATAGTTTCACCATTATATTGATAAGCTTTGCAAATTTTTACCACCTCAAATCCATCAAGTACATCAAGCTTCATAAGCGCATAAGTATCGACACCGTCAAGTCTTGAAGCATATTTTACACTCACAGCATCAAACCAACCACAACGTCTGCGGCGGCCTGTTGTTGTGCCAAATTCCTTACCAATATCGCACATCTTATCGCCACTTGTGCCTTTGTCTTCTGTTGGGAAAGGACCAAAGCCAACACGAGTCGTATATGCCTTTATGACGCCTATTACTTCACCGATTTCTTTTGGATTTAGTCCAAGACCTGTGCAAGCACCTGCACTTATGGTATTTGAGCTAGTTACGTATGGATATGTGCCATGGTCGATATCTAAAAGCGTGCCCTGAGCGCCTTCAAGTAATACCTTTTTATTTTCATCAAGTGCCTTCCACACTAGGTTTGTAGTATTTGCGATAAATGGAGCTAAAACCTCTTTATATCTTTTTAGCTCTTCAAGTAATTCATTCTCATTAGGAATTTTTACGCCAAGTGCGTCAAATACGCATTTATTTGTCTCAAAATCATGCATCAAAGCATCGCACAAACGCTCCGGCTCAAGTAGCTCGCCTACTCTGTGGCCACTTCTACTTATTTTATCAGCATAAGTTGGTCCTATGCCTTTGCCAGTGGTACCGATTGCTTTTTCGCCTTTTAGTCTCTCTTTTGCTTGATCGATTTGGCTGTGATAGCTTAGATTTAAATGTGCTTTATCGCTAATATAAAGCCTTCCCTCTAAATTTTCAAACTGTGCCATTTCAGTGATTAACACTTCTGGACAAACAACAACGCCATTGCCAATGATGTTTATGATATTTTTATGCAAAATTCCACTTGGAACAAGGTGAAGCGCGTATCTAACGCCATCAACCCAGATCGTATGACCGGCATTATGGCCGCCTTGTGAGCGACAGATCATGTCATAGTTTAGTCCTAGCATATCAACTATCTTGCCCTTGCCCTCATCACCCCATTGAACTCCAACTACTAAATCAGCCTTTCTCATTCTTACTTCCTTAAATTAATTTTTTCTTCTATCAATGCATCTGTATAAACAGCAAAACCACTATTTATTTTTCCGTCTATTTCGTAGCTGCCGCCACTTGCTATTATGCTGTTATTTCTTAAAAATCTAAAAAATAAACTATCGTAATATCTCATTTTCGAGTAATATAGCGGAACTATTCTTAAATTTTTATATTCTAAAGCACTGGCTAAATTTCTCAAATTTTCAAGCGGTTCTTTTAGTTTGCTTGGAGAAATTTTAATCACTTCATCCAGTTCATCAACTGACTTTAAAAGAGCAAGAGCGCTTAGCCATGGAACATTTTGAGATAAAATTTTCTCCATTTGTCCATTTTCAAAAATTTCAATAGGCACGCTTAAAATTTCACAAATCACTCTTGGAATTTGTATATTGCTCACTTGCAAAAATGTATCCATTTTTAGCTCATTAAGAAGCTTTGCTACGATATTTATGCTTTTTAAAACATCATTTTCACCGATTAGCTCGGCTCCAATTTGATAAATTTCTTGACTTGGATAGCGAAAGACTGGCTGGATATAAAACCATCTTTTTGATTCATTTGCCTTTAGCCTTCTAAGCACGATCCTTACAGTATCTACCGTACTATCAGCTCTTAGACTTATTTCGTGATTTAGGCTATCGCTAAAACGTAAAAGATTTGTCGCATCTACACTTAAATGCTGGTGATATGAGAAAAATGGCGTTACGATCTCGCTAAAGCCTTCATTTTCTAAAATTTCACTAGCTTTTTGCTCGATTTGCCTCTTTAGCTTTGCACTACTGGCAAAGTACAGCTTGCTTCCATTTGGGATTTCATGCTCATAAACATTTAAAGCATTTTCATTCATTATTTATTCGCTCCACTCAAATTTAGATCATTATCGCATAACAAAATTGCCTCATTAGCTAAATTTATTACGTTCTCTTTGTCTATTTTTACAAGGATCGTATCTAAAATTTCAGCTAATTTTTCATTTATTATTCTGATATCATCTACTTGATTTGCTATTTCGATTTTTAATTTTTCGCTTACTTTTTCATCGCATTTAAGCAAATTTATCAAACGAGTCATAAGCTCTTTTGCACCTACTATTTTGCAAAGCATATTGTAGTTCTCATCATCTTGAAAATTTCTTACATTTAGCGGAGATGATAGAGCAAATTTAAATTTGAGCACATCATCCAGGCTAAGCTCTGGCGCAAAAAGCCGTCCTTGAAATCTACTAAAGCCAAATCCAACAAAAATTTCAAGCATGCTTTTATCTTCTAAATTTTTTATCATGACATCAAAATCAAATGTATCTGATACATACTTTATCATGCGTATGGTCTTTAGCGCTTCTACTGAATCAAAAATCTGTTTGCAAAATCTTTTATCTATATTGAATCTGTTTGTTTTTAACATGCCTAAAGCTTCTACCGAGCCTGAATAAGATGCAAAATCATCAAGCGAAAAGCTAACGCCTAACTCCTTATAAGCATCAATATATCTAACAATATCATCTAAATTTACGCCACTTGCGGAGTCAACAATATCTATGATTAGCCCATTTGCATCTAGCTGCTCATCTTCTAAAAGCTTTTTAAATTTCTCAAAAAACTCAGAAGTCATTAGCTTTTTAATGCACAAATTTACTCTAACTTTTGCATTTATTCCCTCTTTTAGCCATACAGCCCTAGCTTTTAAAGCATCTTTTAGTGTAAATAGTGCGATAGCAACAACTGCTTTTGAGCCTTTTGCAAGAGGTAAGAAGTCTGATGGCCTTAATATCTTATCGCCATTTTTCCATCTAATAAATGCCTCAAAGCTGCTAACTTCCCCGCTTTTTATATCAATCTCAGGCTGATATAGTAAAAACATCTCGCCAGCATCGATAGCTTCAATGATCTTTGAGTCATCTCTATATTCATTTTTAAAGTATGTATCTTTTTTCGAATTAAATACATAATATTTATTTTTTCCATTAAGCTTTGCTTGATACATAGCCCAATCGGCTCTTTCAATTAGATCATCAACGCTAAGCGCATCGCTACTTAAGCTAATACCAATACTTACGCTAAGTTTTTTCTCATCATCATCAATAGAAATTTTACTCTGGCCCACTCTTAAGATGTTCTCAGCAGTTTCGTAAATTTCTCCCAAATTTTCATAAGGCATAGCACCTATAAACTCGTCTCCGCCTATTCTTGCAAATATTCCTTGTTTTGGGAAAATTTCATCTATTTTTTTTGAAATTTCTATTAGGATTTTATCGCCTACTTGATGTCCGTATCCGTCATTTATCGATTTAAAATTATCAAAATCGACATAAAAAGCTGCTATTTTTAAGCTTTTTTTCGCTTGTTTTAGTAGATTTTCTAGCTTATTAAAAAGTAAAAATCTATTTGGTAGCCCAGTCAGTGTATCGTGATATGCGATAAATTCGAGATACTCTTTATTGTAGCAGTCATCATTTGCGCTTGAAGCTAACAAAATATATCCCTCTTGATCGCCAAATGCGTTTAAAAGCTTGCTTATACTTATGACTTCGAGTCTATTTCTGCTTCGAACATCATGAATAAGACCTTGCCAAAAGCCAGTTATTTTAAGTGAATTTAAAATTTCATCTTTAATATCTTTTAGTCCGTTTTTAAAATTTATTATATCTTTTGAGTAAATTTTCTCTATAAAATTTTTATCTCTAGAAATGTCAAGCGTATCGAAAAAAGCGTCATTAGCATCTATGATTCTAAACTCATCATCAAGCATAATAATCTGCTCTTTTGCGTATGAGAAAATTTTTGCTAAAAGGTCTTGATAAGAAAAAAAGCTATTTTGCACACTAAGATCTTGCATTGTGCCCTTTATAACGCTTGCTTCACCATCATAAAAAGCTATTGCTTTTGCTCTAATCCTTACATAAATAATCTCTTTATCAGCCCTATAAAAACGAACTTCGCCATCATATACTTCATCTTTTTTTATAAGATCAAAAAAGTCCTTAAAGCTTACAAATTCATCTACAAATATAGTTTTCGCACGTTCAAAATTTATACTCATATCCCCATTTAATGCATATCCGAGCGACTTGGCGATAGCATTTGGGATATAAAGGGTGTCGCTTTTTTTATCCCATGAAAAGACAAGCGCTTGGCTTGCCCAAAGTATGCTTTGAAAATATTTTAATTCAGCATCGTATTTTTCTTGCAACTTTGCTATATCACTTAAGTCATTAAAAAAGTAGATGATCTTTCGCTCTTTATCAGCACCATTATCAATAAATTTTACTTTTATCTTAAATGGCGTTTTGTTGTTTTCATTTGTTTGCATATTGGCTACGAGATTTATCTCGCTATTTTTGCTACCTTTTTCAAAGAATTTTTTAGATTCATTAGAAATATTTACAGCAAACTCATCTAAACTTTCAGGGCTTATTAGATCTTTTAAATTTATAAGCTTCTTATCTTGTGCGACTTTAAAGACGCTATCGATATTTTGCGTACTTCTTACGATAGAAAATGGATCGCTGCTTAATGCTTCTGCTATTACATTTGGCGATAAAAACGAATAATCATTTATTGCTTCGTTATCCATTTTCGTAAATTTTTCATCGTCAAGCTCGTGTATAAGCATAAAATTTAGCCTAGAATCCCTTAGCTCGATCTGCGACTCTTGTAAAAATCCCTCTTTAGTGCCGCCATCTTTTGTTTTTAGCTTGATTTTAAAACTCATATCGCTATTTTGAGCATCTTGTTTCATTTGCATAAACAATGCAAAATCGTCATCTATTAAATCATTTAAATTTAGCTCTATAATCTCATCTTTTGTGTAGCCAATGGAAGACAAAAATGCATTACTAGCATCAATAATATCGCCGCTATAAGCATCATAAACTACTATTTTCAAAAAGCTTTGCTCAAAAATATAGCCAAATCTACTTTTGTATTCTTCTAGTCCGTCAGTTGCTTTTTTGGTTTCTATCTTTAGCTTGTTTATTCCATTTTTTATATCTTCAAATTCTGTTACATTAAGGCTTCGTCTTATCTCGTATTCATCACCATCTAAAGTATCTCTTACCTCTTTTAAAGCTGGCATTATTCTATTTTTTATAAATTTTACATCTCTAACCCATAAAATTAAAGAAGATATAAAACAAAAGATTGATAGCCAAAATAACACAAACTGCATAAAGATATGAAAATGCTTCGTTGAAGCTGTAATAACAAAAATTTTATACTCTGGCATATAGCTTATGAGATAAAAGCTCATATGGCTTAAAGAAAATATTATTTTATCCTCTTTAAACTCGTCGCCAAGACTCACATAAGGCAAAAACATCGATTCATCAAATTTTTTATAAAACTCATCTCTTGATAAATTTCCATATTTATCTACCAGATAAGCATAAGTTTTGCTTTTATCATCGTAATCTACATTAGTGTAGTTTTGCAAAAATTTTATATCAATTTGAACTAAAATGCTGCCTCCATTTTTTAGTCCATAAGATGCATAAATGTCTCTAAAACGACTGTTTTTATAAACTCGATCCGATACTGTAAATTTTCCAGCATCTGTCTCGTTTAAACTAAGCTGAGATAGATCATTTTCGGCTATGTCATTAGCACCTAAAAATCTCTTTGAATAGAGTAAATTTCTATTTTTATCAAAAACATAAAAAGCTATATAAAGATCGTTTTTTGTTGAATTTTTATCAAATAGCATATCGCTAAGACCTGCTTCAATCATTTTTGATTTTAAAAATAGATCGTTTTTTATTATAAAAAAGCTATTTGAGATTGATGATTTTATATTTGAATTCGTTGAGCTAAGATCATACTTTATATCGTTCGTGCCGGCACAAACTACAAATAATGCTAAAAATATAAATGAGAGTAGAAGTAAAATAGCCTTTGTATAAAACATTTTTACTATTTGAAGGCTGGTTTTTTGTTTCTCAAGCACGATAGACACCTCGTTAGTTTAGGTTTTGGCTCTGATTTTATCCCATTTTTACTTGATTTGGGTTTATAAAGGTAAGTATTTATTTAGAATTTATTGATTTATTTAAAATTGAGCCAAAAATTTATTTAAAATTTGGCTCAAATATCTTAATAGATCCAAGTAACGATATCAGAAATTTCTCTACGAAGTTTTTTTGGTTGTGGATTTAGGCGGTAGCCAAATGGCACCATAATAGCCACTCTTTGAAAGCTCTCATCAAGCCCCAAAAGTTCATTTAACGCGTGTCTGTCAAAGCCTTCTATCGGGCAACTATCAATGCCCAAACTTGCAGCTGCATTCATCATATTTGTGGCAATTATCATGCATTGTTCATGTGACCACTGAAATGTTAGCTCATCATCATTTTTAAAATTTGCAAGCAAAAAGTCATGATAAAATTTTTGCCTTGCAGCAATGGCTTCAGGATCTTTATTGGTATTTCTAGCGATCATTTTATTAACGTATGTGCTTCCAAATTTCACCTCTTTGATCTTAGCTAAAACGACAACTAAATGCGAGCAAGATGTGATCTGCACTTGGTTCCACGAAACGGCTTTTATTTTCTCTCTAAGCTCCTTATTTTGCACGACCAAAAAGTCCCACTGCTCAAGGCCAGTTGAGCTTGGGCTTAGTCTGCCAGCCTCTAGGATAAAGTCAAACTCGCCAGCGCTGATCTTTTTGCTCTCATCAAAAATTTTGCAAGCATGACGAAATTTTAAAATTTCAAGATAGTTCATTATCTCTCCTTTATAAATTTTTGACATTATAGGGCGGTTAGGTAAATTAAAAGATTTTTCTAACGCAATGAGATAGCATGCTATTTTTAAAAATTTATCTTAAAAATATACCAAACTCGCTCTTTGGCACCGCAGAGCCAACAATAGCCGAGCTTTCATAACCTACTTCTTTTAAGCGTTTTACTGCAAGCATCGCGTCCTTTTCACCAACTGCAAGCAAAAGCCCACCAGAAGTTTGTGCGTCAAATAGTAAAATATCAGCTTCCTTGTCTATAAAATGCTTTGCAAATTCGCGGTTTTTATAGCTTCCCTCTGGAATGATGCCCATATCTGCAAATTCCTTTGCACTTGCAATGATTGGCACATTTTTTTCATAAATTTCAAAACTGATCTTTTCATTTAGCATTTCGCTTAAATGCCCCAAAAAGCCAAATCCAGTCACATCAGTAGCGCCGTAAACTTTGATGTCATCAAGTGCCTTTAATGCATAAAAATTTAGCTGTGCCATGATAGTTGCAGCCTCTTTTATTTGCTCCATGCTTAATAAATCAGACTTTATTGCTGTGCTTAAAATGCCGCTTCCAAGAGGCTTTGTAAGTATCAAAACATTGCCATTTATGGCTGTATTATTTGCCCAAAATTTATCAGGATGCACCCTTCCAGTGACGCTAAGCCCATAATACATCTGCTGTGTCTCGATCGTATGTCCGCCAACGATAATGCCGCCACACTCTTTTACTTTATCGGCTCCACCTTGTAAAATTTCGCCTAAAATTTCAGGTGCCAAGTTACAACTATCAAAGCCTACGATATTTAGAGCATTTATCACCTCACCACCCATTGCAAAGACGTCGCTTAGGCTATTTGCAGCAGCGATTTGACCGTAAATAAAAGGATCATTTACCACAGGCGTTATAAAGTCAAGCGTTTGAACAAGTGCAAGATCATTTGAAATTTTAAAGACACTCGCATCCTCATTAGAATTGGTGCTTGAGAGCAGATTTGGATGAGATAAATTTAAACTACTAATCGTTTTGTTTAGACCCGACGGGTCAAGCTTAGCAGCTCAACCAGCGGCTCTAACGAACTGCGTAAGCTTTTTGTCGTGATAGATCATAATTTGATTTGCTCGTGAGTTGAGAGTATGTCGATGATCTCATAAGCATTTGAAATTTCGCCAATCGCAAGATCGCTTACTAGCTTATAAGCCTCCAAGCAGCTTCCGCAGCTTAAAATTTTAACACCAGCAGCTTCAAGATCTTTAAGCGGCTTAAAGCTTGGATGTGAGCGATTTGTAGTCATCTTTACAGCGTTATTTACGCAGATTATTATCTTTGGTTTTTTCTCAACTTGAAGAAAAGCTCCCAGGAATTTTGATAGTAAATTTATTCCTACTTCGCCACTTCCCGCGCGCTCTTCATTTAGATAGAGTACTTTATTATTTTTTGGTGTTATGTCGCAGACAAACTCATCAAAATTTGTAAGCTCAAGCACATTTTTGCCTTTTGTAGCTAAAATTTTAGTCTCATTGCCATTGCTTTCTAGGCTAAATTCTATATTTTGATTTTTTAAAAATCTTGAAATATTTTCTTTTGAGGCTAGTGCATTTACCAAAATTTCTAAGCTTTCACCTTCACTTAAGCCATCAAGTGCATTTTTTGTCATTATGACTGGTTTTGGACACTCTAAATTTCTACAATCAATTGTTGTCATGATTTTTCCTTTTGCAATTAGTATTTCAAACCTTGAAACTAGTTTGGATTATAGCCAAAAAAATATTAATTATTTTAAAAATTTTAATGTATAAATTTGAGATAAAAGAGGGCTTTGACCTCGCTTACTAGCAAGGTCAAAGTAAAGTTAATTATTTTAAATTTGTATAAGACTTTTCATAATCAGATACTGGAATTTTATTCTCTCTAACGAGCTCTTGATACCAGTAGTGGTGAAGCACATAAACTTCTTCTTCCTCTTTGTATCCAGTAATCATCGACCAGATCGCACCGTGGATAGCGATAGCAGCCATATAGATATGAACTAGGAAAAATACTGCACAGACTATACCAAGGCAGTTGTGTATAACTACGCTATATCTTAAAAGGTCGATCTGTGTTATGCCAAGCCATGTAGCAACTGCTGGCTCTTTGAAGTCTAAGAAATACATAATCGCACCAGTGATGATCATCACGATACCACCAGGAATAGCGATCCAATACCATGCTTTTTGTCCAGCGTTAAATTTACCAGCAGGGACTGGTTTTTTCTTCTTTGATAGATAGCCACCAACTATCATCATCCATCTTATGTCATAAACAGCTGGAAGCATTCTGATAGTCCAAGCAAATAACATAGGAAGCACAGAAATAGCAAATATAATAGTTGCTATATCGTGCAAGTATCTACAGAAACGCACAAATGTGCCACCACCAAGCTCTGCACCCCACATGATGATGATGCCAGTTGGCACTAAGATGATCCAAGAGATCGCAGCTAAGCCGTGAGCTATACGTTCGATCAGTGAAAACGCAAATACTTTTTTGCCATCGTGACTAAAGTGTTTTGGTCCGATGATCAAGAAGTGTAGCACGAACGCACCGATGACCGCAAGGATAATACAGAGCGCACCTATGGCAAAGTAGTCGTTACCTTGGATAAAAGTAAATATCGGACCCCAGCTATGCTCATAAGGCTTGATATTTTCTATCCTCTGTGCTGCCCAAATGGTGCTGTCAAATTGATTGACGCCAGTTGGTCCCTCAATGGCCATTGCCGCAACAGACAATGTAAAAAGTAGAGTAAGAATTCTCGTCATTTTATTCCTTTATTTGCATAAAACTTAATGATTTGAGCTTTTAGTTAAATATGCTAAAATCACATAGTTATGCTGTTTTAGTTGCTATTATATCAGAGCTAATCACAAGTAAACCTTAGTAAAAAAAATTACTAATAATTTGATAAAATATATTTAAGTTTTGTTAATTTTTTACTAGAATATACCTAAAAATTTATTATCTAAATTTTAAAAACAATTTTCAGTTATCTCAATTTTTTAGATAAAAATTCTTTCAAAATTTATATTTTCCCCTTTATTTCTTAAAAATTTAAACTAAAATATCAAAGTATTTTTGAAATTTCTATCCAAAAGGCAGAGCGATGAATCTATTTTGTCTTCTTTTTGATGATTACGAGACACTTGATCTCATGGGTCCTGTAGAGTTTTTAGTAAGAGTACCTGGAATAAATCTAAATTTTGTATCGTTTAATGGTAAAGCAATAAAAAGTAAGCAAGGCTTTGAAGTAAAAACAAAAAAGCTGGTCACTTTACCAAAAAATAGTATTTTGCTGGTACCTGGTGGTCAGGGCACAAGGATTTTAGTAAATGACAACGAGTTTATATCATATCTTAAAGAGTGTGTTTTAGCTTCAAATTTTTGCCTTAGTGTTTGCACTGGCTCAGCTTTGCTAGCTCGTGCTGGAGTGCTTGACGGCTTAAAGGCTACCTCAAATAAAAGATCACTTGGGTCGATAAAAGGATAAGGCGAGACAGTAGAGTAACAAGAGTATGCCAAGTGATAAAAGATGATAAATTTTGCACGGCTTCAGGCGTGGCCACTGGTATGGATATGACTTTTGGCTTTTATAAGTGATCATTTCGCTAAAGAATTAGCTCAAAATATCGCAAATGAAACCGAATACAACTGGCAAAAGAGTGCAAAGATAGATAAATTTGCCAAAATTTATGGATACTAATCTGTAAAAAAATTATAGACATAAATACAAATGAGCTTTTAGCTGCCAAAAAATAGCCAAAACACCAGTGATTAGTTTCTGCGTTTATACTCTTCATATCCGAATTCGCGGATCATTTTAATCTCGCCATTTTCTTTTAAAAGCACTAAATCAGGCAGTTTAATGCCGTTAAATGTCGTATTTTTCACGATGGTGTAATGAATTTGGTCTTCAAAGATGACGCGGTCACCGATTTTTAGCTCACTATCAAATTTATACTCCGCATCGCCCGCTTCAAGCCCTACTATATCGCCAGCTAGGCAGGTATTACCGCCAAATCTATAAGCAAATTTGCCATTTTTACTCTCACCTCTAACGGCTGGGCGGTAAGGCATGAGCACGGTATCAGGCATGTGCGCCTCGGCCGAGGTGTCAAGGATAGCGATATCTTTTTCGTTATGCACGATATCAAGCACGCTGCTTATCAAAAAGCCGGTCTGCCAGCCAACTGCCTCTCCAGGCTCCAGATAGATATCAACGCCGTACTTCTCGCGGAAGCGCCTAACTATCTTTATAAGTAGCTCCACGTCATAATCAGCCCTCGTGATGTGATGTCCTCCGCCCATGTTTATCCATTTCATCTTTGGGATAAACTCGCCAAATTTCTCCTCAAATGCCTCTAGCACTGTCTGCAAGCTACTCGCACTCTCTTCGCAAAGCGCGTGAAAATGAAGCCCGCTAATGCCATCAAGAAGCTCAGGCTTAAAATTTGTCCTCGTGATGCCAAGCCTGCTAAATTTACCGCATGGATTGTAGCTGTCGGTCGGTGCTAGCGAGACCTCTGGATTTACGCGTAGGCCGCAGATGATGCCATTTTGCAGGGCAATACCCTTGAATTTTTGCCACTGTGCAAAAGAGTTAAATGTAATGTGCTTTGAAATTTTTAAAATTTCATCAAAATCCTCCTCTTTAAACGCTGGGCTATACGTGTGGATCTCGCCTTTTACGTATTCGCTTGTAAATTTTGCCTCATGAAGCCCACTGCAAGTCGCTCCGTCAAGATACGAGCCCACCATATCCATCACGCCGCTAAATGCAAAGCCTTTAAGTGCCACTAAAATTTTAGCTCCGCTTTGCTCTTTGACATATTTTAAAAGCTCTAAATTTTTACGTACTTTTGCTTCTTCACAAACGTAGGCTGGGGTTTTTATGCTCTTTAAAATTTCGTTCATTTTTGCTCGCTTTTTAAATTTTTAAATAAGTATATCTAAATTTATTTTTAAGTAAAATCAGCAAAAATCTCAAAGGATAAAACGTGATAGAGATCGAATTTCTTGGGCCTATCGGGCTTGAAAATATAAAAGTAGAAGCAAAAAATTTAGGCGAAGTAAAAGCAGCTTTAAGTAAGAAAGAAGAGCTTAAAAAATGGCTAAATATCTGTGCGGTTGCCGTAAATGACGAGATCGTAAGCGATATAAATTTTGCTCTAAAAACGGGCGATAAAATTTCTATATTACCGCCAGTTTGTGGGGGCTAAGATGCAAATTTATAATGGAAGCTTGGATGTTCAAAGCATCACAAACGAGTGGTATGAACGCTTTAAAGATAAAAACTGCGGTGCGCTCATCACTTTTGTTGGAATCGTAAGAGAGGAAGGCGGCATTTCGGCGCTTAGCTTTGATATCTATGAGCCAATACTTAAAAAATGGCTAGAAGCCTGGGAAGAGCGAGCCAAAAAAGAAAATACCTACGTACTCTTTGCTCATTCAAAAGGCGATGTAGCCGTGCATACGAGCTCTTATGTAGCAGGCGTTGTGAGCCCTCAAAGAAAGGTTGCGCTAAGGCTAATCAATGAGTTTGTCGAGGACTTTAAGGCAAATGCGCCGATCTGGAAATATGACGTGATAAATGGCGAGAGAATTTATGCAAAAGAGCGCAGCCAAGCGATAAATGGTGCTGGAATTTTAGCTTAAAAGGGAAAAATGATGATAACAAAAGAGAGTAAAAAAGATGTTTTTTGGGCGCTAGCCTTTGGACTTGGGCTTTTTGCCTTTAGCATCGTTGGCTACTTTTATCTAGCTCTTGGCACAGCGTCTCTCTTTGGCATCATCATTGGTGCTCTCTCAGTGTTCTTTTGTGTTAGAAAAATTTTTCAAAACAACTTTTTACGTATTGAAGATGATGGATTTATCATCAATAAAGGCTCAAAAAGCATAAAATTTTACTTTAAGGATATCGACGAAATCGCCATTAAAAGCTTTGGCGATAAGAAAAAAGTTGAAACTTTGAGTGTAAAATTTAAGAAAAACCGTCTTGATAGAGATGCTTGCTTTGGGTTAGTGCAACCACTAGGTGATGATTTGATCATCATTTTTGATAAATATGAACTCTCAAAATTTACCATTTCAAAAGAGCTAAGAGATAGGCTTAATAATTTTAGAGCATAATTAAATCAACCTATGATCTAAAAATTTTTATATAACAATTATCAAAATTTTATACATTTTTCACATTAAATTTACACCATTTAGCTACTCTTACAAAAATAAAATTAAGCATTTTATCTACAATAAGCTCGTAATTATGGATTAAAAATTTAAAAGATGACTTACATCAACTTTTATAAAGGCTTTTACTACTACAATTCTGATAAAAGAAATCATAATTATATCTTTAAAAGGAGTTTACATGAGGCCCATTTTAAGCCTAGCAGTTCTTTCATCACTGCTTCTAGCAAATGAAGCAAATTTAGACATTATAAAGCCTATTAGAGAATTTGCTCCGCCGCCAGTCATCACGCCAAACGTTGCACAAAGCGCCTTTGTGGAAAATCAATTTGACCGCACTCAAAGAAGCGAATATCCATTTGTTACAAATTTGCTTGATAACTCAGCTGATATGTTTCATATTTCGGCTGGAATGTATGGCAAAAGCTTTTACAACTCATCGCTTTTTAAATATCGTGGCGCAAATTTTTATACCATTTTAAATGCAAATTTCACCAAAGCAAATAATTATAAAGATGGAAGTGGCAAAAGATGGGACTATGGCTACAATAGGCAAGGCCAAAGCGCTATCTTAGGCTTCGTGCCAAATGATCTTAGCGAGCTTAGGCTTACGTTTTTAAGGGATAATATCGATAAAGACAAGCAGCCAGAGCACGTGATGGATGCCTTTAAAACGACAAGAAAAGTCGGCAAGCTAAATATTAGATTAGGCGAGGAAGATCTTTCAAATACGCTAAATTTCGAATTTATCCTAAAAAAAGTTGAGCGAAAAGCTGATAATTTTCATCTAAGAGATGCCACTCCAAATGTGAAAGTGGATTTAAAGAGAAATATATTTGAGGCAAATTTAAAATATGACGCTGACTTTGCAAGCTTTCACAATCAAATAGGCGCTGGCTTTGAAAAAGATAAACATGACGGCAAAAGATACATGAAGCAAGGCAACAGCTGGATCTTTAACGGATACAGATTTGCCGATGTTAGAAATGATAAATTTATGCTTTTTGACACACTTGCTTATAAATTTAATGAAGCAAATGAAGCCTCACTTGCCTTAAAATATGAAGAGCAAAGAAGTAAGCTTAACGGACTTGATACTAAATTTTTTGCACCAAATCCAGCTATTAGCACGACTCGCGGACTGCTTCGTCAAATTTATGGTGAGGACGTAAGCGATAAGATCAAAAAAGACGCTTTTAGTGCAAGCCTAAAATATAAATTTACACCAAACGACAAGGATAGCTACTTTGCAAAGCTTGAAAGCTTATCTCGCTTGCCAAGTAATATGGAGCGTTTTAACGCACTTTATGGCGCAGGCGATAACGGCTGGATAGCAAATCCAAATTTAGAGCCAGAAAGACACAATAGAGCGGTTCTTGGCTTTAAATTTGGTAGCGAGTTTTACAAAGAGTATCTAAACTCGCTTCAAAACAAAAATGCATTTAGTCTTAGTGGACATTTCATCGCTGATAGCGTTAAAAATTTGATTATTTTTGATAGACGCCACTCAAAAGCTGCGATGCAACTAAATAAAAACGCAGTCATCTCAAGAAACGTTGATGCAACACTTTATAGTGTAAATTTAAACTCAGAATATAGCTTTGCAAGGCACTTTGGCTTAAAAAGCTCACTTTACTACAACTACGGACAAAACAAAACCGATGGCAGACCGCTTTATCAAATAAGGCCTTTTGAGGCAAATTTTGCATTTGACTACAAAGACTATGCAAGCTTTGGCAGCTATAATCTTGGTACTGCACTAAGACTAGTTTCAAAGCAAACTAGAGGCGATTTTAGCAAGCAAAATGGTCTAGGCATCGACAAAAAAGAAGCCGCAAAAGGTTTTGGCTTACTTGATCTTTATGGCGGCGTAGAGCTTAAAAACAAAGTCGGCATAAGATTTGGCGTAGCAAATTTATTTAATAAAGATTATGCGGAATTTATTAGCGGTGATCACGTAGCAGCACTTGATCCAGTAGTCGTTCATGCCCCTGGCAGGACATTTTTCATTAGCTTTCACAGCAGTTTTTAAAGGAGAAAAAGATGTTAGATAGAAGAAAATTTTTAGGACTTAGCACAGCTTTAGGCGTTAGCGCATTTGCGCCAAATTTATTTGCAAAAGATAGCTTTACTATGTGGGGTGCGCCAGCAATCCCAAGCGTTATCATGGCAGTTGCTGCACTGCAAGGGGAGTTAAATAAAACTTATGATGTAAGCCTAAATATCTGGAAAACACCAGATCAGCTTCGTGCAGGCGTGGCTAGTGGGGATATTAAAGTCACGATGTCACCATCAAATGTTGCTGCAAATTTAAGAAATCAAGGGCTTGATTTTGCTATGTTAAATTTACTAACTCTTGGCGTAATGAACACTATGGTTAAGGATGAAAAGATCAAAAATTTAGAGGATTTTGTAGGCAAAAAGCTAGTCATGCCGTTTCGTGGCGATATGCCTGATCTTGTCCTAAGGGCACTTTGCAAGAAGCGAGGTATAGACGTTAGCAAGATAGATATCACATACACAGCAACGCCTCCAGAGGCACTGCTTTTATTTTTACAAAAAGATTTTGACATTTTAATAGTTCCACAACCTCTTGGCGAAGCAACTATTTTACGTGGTAAAAAAGCAGGTGTTAGCGTGCATTACTCAGTTGATTTTCCAAAAATTTGGGGCGAGAGCTTTGGTACAAAACCGATAATCCCAATGGCTGGCATTATCGTAGAAAGAGGCTTTTACGAGAAAAACTTAAATCTATTTGATACGCTTCATAGCGATCTTAAAAATGCACTTTCATGGATACTTGAGAACAAACAAAGTGCAGCAAAGATAGGCTCAAGCTACTTGCCAGCTCCAGAAGTGGCACTCGCAAATGCTTTTGATAAGGCAAATTTAACAGTAACAAAAGCAAATGAACTACAAAATGAGATCATGGCGTTTTTTGAAGAAATTTATCAGTTTAATCCAAAATTTCTAGGCGGCAAGATGCCAGATAAAGGTCTATTTTTATGATACTAATTGATGGCATCAAAAAAGATCGCTCAAGCTTTTTAAAAATAATTGACTATTTTTGGGGCGGATTTAGCGGATTTGCCGTAGTTTTTTTGATCTTAGCCATTTGGCAAGTGGGAAGCGAGTTTAGCTCCCCACTCTTGCTTCCGCCACCAAAAGATGTATTTTTAAAAGCCTGTGAAATTTTAAAAGATTATAAAAACAGCGAGATAAATATAACGCTTTGCAGATCACTGATTGGAGTTTGCTCGGCAACATTTTTTGGTATATTTTTAGGGCTAATAGCAGGTAGTTTTAAAAGTTTTGCAGCCTTTTTAAAGCCTGTTATCACCTTGCTTTTGTCAATGCCACCAATTATTTGGATAGTACTTGCTATTTTTTGGTTTGGATTTGGAAATTTTAGCACCGTTTTTACTATCTTTATAACCGTTTTACCGCTTACTTTTGCAAGCTCGGCAGTTGCTATGAGCAGTGTAGATGAGGAGCTAAAAGAGATGTTTGATGCCTATCATTTAGGCTTTTTAAAAAAGATAAAACACCTTTATATCCCACATCTTACAAGTTATATCATAAGCTCTGTTAGTGTAGCTGTTGCAATGGGTGTAAAAATAGTCATAATGGCTGAACTGCTAGGTGCAAATAACGGCATGGGAGCAAAGATAGCAAATGCAAGGGCGATGCTTGAAACAACCGAGGTAATGGCGTATGTTCTTTTAAGTATCACTCTTATAATGCTTTTTGAGTACCTCATCATCGAGCCATTAAAAATAGCTTTGATGCCTTGGAGAAGATGATGCTTGAACTTAAAAATGTAGAGTATGAAATTTTAAGAGATAAGGTCGTAAGGAATTTTAGCCTAAATGTAAAAGGTGGCGAGGTAGTGACGCTTTTTGGGCCATCAGGATGTGGCAAGACAACGATACTTCGGCTTATTAGCGGACTAAATGAGCCTAGAAAAGGAAAAATTTTTAATAACTTTAAAAAGACTACATATTTTTTTCAAGAAAATCGTCTACTAACATGGAAAAATGCTCTTGAAAATGTGCTTTTGGTTATGGATAAACCAGATGTTAACGCCATTTTAGAGCTTTTTAAAAAGGTTGGGTTAAGCCAAAAGGACACTTTAAAATACCCAAGTGAGCTAAGCGGCGGCATGAGACAAAGGGTAGCTTTCGTAAGAGCGGTCGTGACAAAACCTGATCTACTTTTGATGGATGAGCCTTTTTCTGGACTTGATTATGATATGAAAGAAATTTTGATCGATATCATTAGCCAAAGAGTAAGCGAAGGTATGAGCGTAGTTCTCGTCACACACGATAGAATGGAAGCTGTGAAGATGTCAAATAGAATTTATTTCCTATCAAGTAAAGGTGCAGTCATACAAAGAGAACTTGAAATAGACAAAGATTTCAAAGAGCGCGATTTTGCGTTTATTAGCAAGATGATAGATGAAAATTTCAAAGGGCAAATTTATTATGATTAATAATTTTTTTACTCATCCTATGAGGATATTTTTCTTAATGAGTGCCGCCTGTGCGGTGCTTGGTGCTAGTGTGTTTTTTACTCCAACTGATTTTGTGAGTTTGCATAAATTTATATTTTTGCAACTTTTCTTAGCGCTTGCTTATGCTGGATTTTTGCTAACTGGACTAACTGATTGGACAAATTTTCAAGCATCTTTAAAAATACATGCTTATATATTATTTTCACTCTTTTTTATAAGCTTTATCTTGGCATTTTTTAGCCTATTTTTAGCACACTGCTTTATCGCTCTTTTTTGGCTATATTTGGTTTTGCTTTGTGTTTATATGATCTGGCGAGATAAAAACGATGATCAATTTGGCGTACTTGGCTTTTTGTTTGGCATTTTAGACTTTGAAATTTATTATCTAATAAGTGACAATGAAAAATTTCTAAATTTACAAGTTTTTATCCACGTAATCGCTATCTTACTCATCTCATACCGCGTTAGTGTCGTGCTTGGTAAAGAAGCGCTAAAAAGAGAAAAAGGCATGGATGAAGCTGTTTTTGTGCCAAATTTTATCTATAAAAATATCGCTATCTGCTGCGTTTGTGCCTTTTTACTTTTAAATATATTTTTTGAGGAAAGCATGGGTGTCTATTATGCTGCGATAGCTTGCGGAAGTGCGGTACTTGCAAAGCTTAAAGAGTGGCACTATAAAGAGCTTTTTAAACATAGTTTTGTGCTTTTATACTATTTTATGCAACTATTTTTAGCGGTTGGATTTTTGGGAATTGGCTTTAGTGGTATTTTTGGGCTCCATCTTGAAACAAATTTTATGCATCTAATAGCGATAAATGCAGTAATTTTTAGCGTAATGCTTATATTTAATGTCGCAGGACTTCGTCACAGCGGACAAGAGCTTGAGTTTTTACGCCTTAGTAAGGTTGCTTTTATTTTGGTTCTTTTAGCTGGTGTTAGCAGAGGAATTTTGGCTTATTTTTGGAGTGGCTTTTACATTCATTTGCCCGCAATGCTCATAGCAATCGCTTTTGTTTTTTGGCTCATAAATTTTTATACGATCTTTAGGGATAACGATTTTAGTGATGATCCAGAATAAAAAGATATTAAAAATTTATTCATTAATTAAAAAGAGTTTTTAAGTCTTTTTTGAAGTAAGTGGATATATAATTTGCGATATTTATTATCAATATTATAAAAAGGATTCTTTATGAATAAACTTACTTCTGTTGCTTTAGCAGCTTCATTTTTTGCAGTTTCAGCTCTTGCATTTAGCGTAGAAGGTGAACCAAAGGTAACATTTACTGGTTACAAGCTAGCAAATAAAACAGCCGTACCAGGTACTTTTAAAACGATAAATTTTAAAAGTCAAGAAAATGCAAATTTTGCTGATTTTTTAAAGAGCTTTGAATTTAAGCTTGAGCCAAAAGATATCGACACAAAGCTACCTGACCGCGATAAAAGGATTGGCATTATTTTCGATGGCAAGGCAGTAGATGGCAAGATCGTAGCAGTAAATGGCGACTATAAGGCTGGAGAAATGGATGTTGAGCTTAGCATAAATGGAAATTCAAAAATTTTTAAAACAAAATATGAAGTGCAAAATAGCAAGCTAGTAGCAAAATTTTCAGTTGATCTTGTAAATGATTTGAAGCTAAATGAAAGCTTTGATAAATTTGCCGCTGCTGCCAAACCATTTCATGGCGGGAAGAGCTATCCAGATGTAGATGTTGGATTTGAGGCAGCGATAAAATAACTTTCAATTTCGGCGCCAGTAAGTTAGCTTGCGCCGAAGTTACCTCTTTATCCTCATTTCTTATTCTGTGATGCCGAAAAATCGAAGACGACGGATTTTTCATACAAAAAGGCGGTAAGAATGCAAAATTTTATTTTAAAGACATCGATGAAATCGGCATCCGCGAGATAGACGCCAAGCGCAAAATTAGCGTTTTAAACATGAGATTTAAACGGGGTAAACTAGACCGCGACACGGCTGATTGCCTCATGTAACCTATCGGCGGCGACGATGCCGTGATATACGACAAATACGAGCTATCCAAGCACGAGATTTTTAAAATTTAAAGCAGAAATTTGAGGCGCTAAGCGCGCAAAAAAAGCGAAAATAAGAAAAAGTAAAATTTGGCTAGGCCTGCCAGCGCTAAATTTGATTTTTGGCTTTGGCGACCGAAATTTTACGAATTTGACCAAAATTTGAGTCAAACCCGCAAGGCTAAATTTATTTATTAAAATACGCCGCGAGTGCGCTTAGCCAAACAAACAACGCTATTGTCCAAGACATCGTCCACGGCGTACCCGCAGAAAACGTCCGCGAGTATCATGCAAAAAATAGCAAAAAGCAAAGATGCCACTACTGTATTGAAGAGCCTATAAGGGCAGCGTATTCGAGCGTAAGGTGTTTTTTTGGGGGGGCGCTAGTTGTGTAAAAAAAGTAGCTAAATTTTGTTGCTATGAACCTCAAATTCCTTTTAATCCAAATAAATTATATCAGTTGTCTTGAAACGACTTGCCCAATTTTCTATGGTTTTTGGAATTTTATTTTTATATCTTTGTTCTGTTGTAAAGTAATATATTTTATCTACATCAGAAAAAGCACCCCAAATTTCTTTATTGTCATCCACCATTAAAATTGCAGCATATTCACTATAAAATCCTGGAGCATATGCTTCAATTATAGTTGCTTTGAAATTGTCAAGATTATCGCTAGGCATGTCATAGCCGAAGCATTTTAAAAAATCGTCCCATTTGGATTCTGGACTATAATTTTCTAAACCATGTTTTTCATCTTTAGTGATTAGTGTATATATTTTTGATAAAACAAAATCATCTATGATGTCATCATAAAATGTAAAAATATCCTTTTGAAATTCATAAATACCGTCGAAATATGCACCTATGCCACACAAATTTTGACAGTTTATCGGCTCTATTTGAATTCCATCTTTTATTTTCACGAATTTAATTTTACTTTCACCTTCTTCAAATACAGCTTCATTTTTTGATATAAATTTGGCATATTCATTTTCCAATATACCTAAATATGCTCCATTTTGAACCGTTAAATCAAAAATAAAACCATTTTGTTTTACGTCTTTTATAAATAAAGAGCCTGTATTACTAAGCACAATACTATTTCGCTCCCATTTGCCCCACCATCTTTGATTAAAAATTAATCCAATTTTCTTAATAAAAAAATCCGCTATCTCTTTTGCTGTTTTGTTTTTAGCGCTTATATATGCCAAATTTTCATTAAGACCAGGCAATTCTGTATCATCAAATTTAATAGGAAGTATGTATTCTTGTTCTATTTCGTTTAGTGCTCTTACTTGAACAGATCGATACTCATGCCTGGTCCACTTTTTATTTTTATATTGCTCGGAAATAAAAACTATTGTGTATTTAGCCTTATTTTTATAAATATCTTGAAGGTATTCAAATAAATTTTTCCCCCAAATTTCATCTTGTTTAAAATCATCATAAAATACTTTTACACCAAAGTTTTTAAGAAAAATAGCAACCTCTTCTACATACTCTCTATTTTCTCCAGCAAATGAGAGTGCGACATCATACTCGTATATTTTATTTTGTTTCATATTTTCCCTTTAGAGTTTATATAGTTCAAAAAATTAAATTACAAGTATATTATAAGAATCTTACCTTACCTCATACCTCTCGCCTGGCTTCATTTCGATTATCTCCCACGGCAACCCCTGCTTATTTAGCTCGTCCATGAAAGGCTTGGCGTCAAAATTTTCCATATTAAAGACGCCTTTGCCGCTCCAAATGCCTTTTGCGACCATCATCGAGCCGATCATCGCAGGTACGCCCGTCGTGTAGCTCACCGCCTGTGCGCCCGTCTCGGCGTAGCAAGCCTCGTGATCGCAGACGTTATAGATATAGACCTGGCGCTCTTTGCCGTCTTTTAAGCCTCGGATCACGCAGCCGATGTTGGTCTTGCCCTTCGTGCGCGGGCCAAGGCTCGCAGGGTCAGGCAGTAGAGTTTTTAGAAACTGTATCGGCACGATTTTTACGCCGTTATGCTCGACCTCGTCGATGCGCAGCATGCCGACGTTTTCTAGACACTTCATGTGAGTTAGATAGCTCTGTCCGAACGTCATAAAAAAGCGGATTCGCTTTAGCCCCTTGATGTTTTTAACTAAGCTTTCTAGCTCCTCGTGGTAGAGCAGGTAGCTGTCCTTGACGCCGACTTTCGGATAGTCCCATTTAAACATGATCTGCATCGGCTCGGTTTCTTTCCACTCGCCGCGCTCCCAGTAGCGGCCCTTTGCGCTCACTTCGCGCAGATTGATTTCTGGGTTGAAATTCGTAGCAAACGGATAGCCGTGATCTCCTGCGTTGCAGTCTAGGATGTCGATCTCGTGGATCTCGTCAAAGAGATTTTGCTGCGCGTAGGCGCAAAATACGTTCGTCACGCCCGGATCAAAGCCGCTTCCCAGCAGCGCCATCGTGTTTGCGGCTTTAAACTCGCCGTCCTTTGCCCACTGCAGCTTGTATTCAAATTTGGCGGTGTCCGGGTGCTCGTAGTTTGCGGTGTCGATGTATGGGATGCCGGCGCGAGAGCACGCGTCCATGAGGGTTAGGTCTTGATACGGCAGTGCCACATTTAAAAGCAAATCGGCGCCCGTTTTTTTGATGAGCGCGACTACGGCATCGGTATCGTCCGCGTAGATCTGGGCGGTGTCAATAACGACGCCTAGGCGGTCTTTGATAAATTTAGCGATCGCGTCGCACTTGCTTTTGGTGCGGCTAGCAAGGGTGATCTTACTAAAAACGTCCGCGTTCATCGCGCATTTTACGGTTGCGACTTGGCTCACGCCACCTGCTCCGATGATTAAGATATTTGACATTTTTGGCTCCTTAAAATTTTAGTGATTTTAGCAAAGTTAATATAAATTTCTCGCTTTAAAAGGTAAAATAAGGCAAAAATTTAAAGGTAAAAAGATGAAGAAAATTTTGCCATTTTTAGCGCCTATTTGCCTCTTTGCAAGTAGCTGTGACGAGCTAATACAAGAGAGTGTGAGGGAGTTTTATAAAAGCGATAGAAATTTGGAGAGAGCCATAAATTTAGCCGAGCAAGCGACTGATGTCTGCTTAAAAGAGGGCAACACCGAGCAGGCGATCACTTCGCTCATAAATAGCGCTAGCATTTGCATGGTAAATAAAGAGCCACAAAAGGCGTTAGAGCTCTCACAAAGAGCCCTAGAGCTTGCGGCAAACGTTAGCGACAAGCTGCTACTAGCTCGCTCTTATCACAGCCTAGGTGCGGCACAAAAGGCGCTAGGCAGATACGACGAAGCACTTGCTAATTTTCAAGAAGCTCTAAAAATTTATGACAACGCGCCAAATGCCCCAATGAACGACGAACTCATCTGTATAAAAGGCATCGCTAGCGCCTACTACCTAAAAAACGACTTTGACAAAGCCCACGAAAACCACCTTTTAGCGCTAAATTTACTTGATATCACGCCGGAGTTAAGTGGCAACGAGCTTGTGCGATCAGAGCTTTTAGTAGAGCTTGCTAACGACCTAGCAAAGCTTAATCAAAAGGACGAAGCTACCCAAAACTACAAAAAAGTGCTTGAAATTTTAAATGGAAAAGAGCAAAATCCTCGCGCACGGGATCTTTTAGAGAGAGCTAACAAAGGGCTAAATGGGCTTAACTAAAGTTTTTCTTTAGACTTTTTAGCACGAAATTTGCAAGCTCAAGTCCCTTTGAGCGGTGAGAAATTTCAAGCTTTGTCTCATTATCTAGCTCGCCAAGTGTCTTGTTAAAGCCATTTGGGATAAAAAGTGCGTCGTAACCAAAGCCATTTGTACCCCTCTCCTCGTTTATCGCTTCGCCGTACATGAAGCCGTGCGTCGTGTAGTCGCCAAATTTTGAGCTAATAGCGATACAGGCGGTGTAGTGAGCTGGTGAGCTCTCTAAATTTAGCGCCTTTAGCTTGCTAATTAACTTTGCTCTGTTGTTTGCGTCATCTGCGTTCTTGCCGCATACCTTGCCATTTTCATCAAGGTCAAAATAGCGCGCAGAGTAGATCCCGGGCTCGCCACCAAGTGCATCCACACTAATGCCACTATCATCGCTAAGTGCAATAAATTCGCCCTCAAGCCCCTGCTCTTTAAGCTTTGCAAAAACAGCTTTTGACTTTATGAGTGCATTTTGCTGAAAAGTACTGCCATCTTCAACGATCTCAAATGGCTTTACAACCTCGCTTAAGGCGTAAATTTCATAGCCTTTTAAAAACTCTTTTATCTCTTTTACTTTGTCTAAATTTGATGTCGCAAGCACGATCTTCATTGCAAGAGCTCCTTGATTTTTGGGCATATTTTACAAAAAAGTAGATTAAATTTTTAAATTTAAATTAGCGTTAAAATGATAAACTTAGTCCTTTTAAAAATAAGGAAAATTTTATGTTAAAAAGCATTTTACCACTATCTTTTATCATAGCAAGCAGATTTTTAGGTCTTTTTATAGTTTTGCCGGTGCTTAGCCTTTATGCCTTAAATTTACACGGAGCAAATGAGTTTTTAGTAGGGTTAATAGTAGGCGTATATGCGATCTCACAAATGATATTTCAAGTGCCTTTTGGAGCGCTCTCGGATAGGATAGGACGCAAAAAAACATTAACGATCGGACTTTTGGTTTTTATCATCGGCTCAATAATTTGTGCACTTACAAGCGATATTTTTACCATGCTATTTGGTAGATTTTTACAAGGCGTAGGTGCTATCGGAGCAGTTGCAACTGCGATGATAAGTGACTATATAACAGAAGAAAAACGCTCAAAAGCCATGGCGATAATGGGTGCTTTTATAGGACTTAGTTTCACGCTTTCTATGGTACTTGGGCCGCTTCTTGCCAAAGACTACGGACTTTCAAGTCTCTTTTATCTAAGCGCCGCTCTTAGCCTACTTTGCATTGTACTTCTTTACACCGTTGTGCCAAAAGAGATAAAAGTGAGTGCCAAAAGTGAAAAAGTGCCATTTGGTAAGCTGTTTTTGCAAAAAGACTACATGATCATAAATTTCACCTCTTTTATGCAAAAGATGCTAGCAAGCATCGCATTTTTGGTGATCCCTATCGTTTTGGTAAAAGAGTATGGTTACGAAAGTAGTGAGCTTTACAAGGTCTATACCCTTGGTGCCGTACTTGGCTTTTTGGCTATGGGGCTAGCTGGCGCCTTGGGCGATGGCAAGGGATTTAGCAAGGTTATCTTGATAGCTGGTACGCTACTTTTTGCCCTAACCTACACTATTTTTGCCATTAGCTTTACACTTTTTATCTTCGTTTTGGGAGTTGCTATATTTTTTATAGGATTTAACCTTCACGAGCCCATCATGCAATCAACCGCAACAAAATTTGTAAAATCCTCACAAAAAGGCTCAGCCCTTGGTGTCTTTAATTCATTTGGCTATCTAGGAAGCTTTGTTGGAGGTGCATTTGGCGGGTATATCTTGCACGCCTTTGGCTTTAAAGTACTCGCAATCATCTGCGTGGTGCTTTGCGTGATATGGCTTGTTTTGCTCTTTAGCCTAAGCGATCCAAGAATTTTTAAAAATATCTATTTAAGCCCTGAAGTAAGCTTAAATTTAGAGTTACTAAATAGCCAAAAAGGCGTGGTGGATTATTACAAAAACGAGAAAAATCAAGTAATCAAATTTGACTCTCGCCTAACAAGCGAGGCGGCTTTAAAAGAGAGTTTGAAATTTTGATCTACGACGTCATCATCGTTGGTGCCGGCGCTAGTGGGCTCTTTTTAGGGACAAATTTAAAGGGTAAAAAGGTTGCGATTTTAGAGAAAAATAGCAGCGCTGGCAAAAAGATCCTAGCAAGTGGTGGAGGCAGATGCAACATCACAAACCGCTTTATAAGCGCTAAAAACTACCTTGGTGAGCAAAAATTTATAGAGCAAATTTTAAAAGTACTGACTCCAGATCAAGTTTTAAATTTTTTTTGCGAACTTAAATTTAGCGAGCAAAAGCAAAATCAATTTTTCTGCGATAGCGGTGCAAAGAGCGTCTTGAGCGTACTTTTAAAAAGGCAAAATGCAGATATTTTTTACAACAAAGAAGTTCTTGGCGCTAAAAAAGTAGATGAAATTTTTGAAATTTTGACAAAAGATGAGAAATTTAGAGCTAGAAATTTAATCATCGCAAGTGGTGGACTAAGCTACAAAGCCCTTGGCGCAAGTGATATTGGCTATAAAATAGCAAATAATTTTGGCATTGAAACCTCGGCTCTTGCACCTGCGCTTGTTGGATTTAGCGTGCAAAAAGATGAGTTTTGGTTTAAAGAACTTAGTGGTGTTAGCCTAAACGCCAACGTAAAGATAAATAGCAAAAATGAGAGCCATAAATTTAGTGGTAATCTGCTTTTTACGCATAGGGGCATAAGCGGACCAGCGATACTAAACGCCTCGCTATTTTGGCAAAAGGGGCGAATTTGCATAAATTTTTTGTCCAAATTTAGTGAGAAAAATTTAATAAATGGCAAAAAGCAACTTAGCTCGGTTTTGCCACTACCAAAGAGATTTGTGCTAGAGTTTTTAAAAAATTTTAGCCTAAAAGATAGAGCTTTTTATGAATTTAGCGATGAAGAGAGACAAATTATAAAAAGGCTTTTTGCTTATGAATTTGCCCCAGCTGGGACATTTGGCTTTGAAAGAGCGGAAGTTACAAAAGGCGGCATAAAGAGTGAATTTTTAGATGAAAATTTACAAGCTTATAACGTTAAGGGACTTTATTTTGTTGGTGAAGTCTTGGACATCACTGGCATGCTTGGCGGATATAACTTACATTTTGCATTTGCAAGCGCTCTAAAGGTGGCTAGGGTCTTAAATCTATGATCTCCTAGAAGTTAACTAATTTTTAGACAAATTTTCTTTTCATATTTTAAATAAGATAAAATTATCATGGAAGTAGGTTTTTAAGCAAATTTATTTAGAATAATTTAGATATTAAAATATTTTACGCCAAACAAAGGTAATAAATTTTTGGAGTAAATTTTATAGCTAAGCAAGCTAAACGTTAGGTTAAATTTACTTTAAAGGATAAGTAGCTTGGGAATATTAGATTATTAAACCTCTTTTATAAAGCTAATAGCTTCAAATGGATTTGAAAAAATATGTTTACTAAATTTCTCTAAATCACTCTTTTGACCATATCCACAAGTTAGACCCACGCCTGTAATAAAAGCGGCTTGTGCAGCCATTAGATCCATAATGGTGTCACCTACCATAAATGCATTATTTTCATCTTTATTAAGTCTAGTTAAAGCCAAATTTATTGGCTCTGGATTTGGTTTTGGATTAGTAACATCGTCTCTTCCAATAACAGTTTTTATATATTTCATAACCCCTAAATGCTCAAGCAAGATAATAGAAAATTTTGAAGTTTTCGTAGTAACTATACCAACATCAGCAAAGCTACTTGCCTCCTTCAATGCTTCACTTGCATAATCTAAGAGTACCGTCTCATCAAGATAAATTTTTTCGTAGCAAGCTTTATATTCTTTTATATAGTTATCAATTAAATTTTTGCTTGCACCAAGTCTTTCAAACATTATTTCAAGCGGATGACCAACCAAAGACTTTAATGCATTATGGTCTGGCTCTTTTTTACCATGGGATAAAAAAGCTCTATCAAATCCTTTTAAAATAGCAGAAGTTGAATCAATAAGCGTACCGTCCAAATCAAAAAGTATGGTTTTTTTCATCATTTTCTCCGTAGAAATAAAAAAGGGCCTAGCCGAAGCTAAGCCCCCAAAAGAAGTAACCTTAAATAATAAGATTATTTATTGAAAGTAGCTTCAACGCGTCTATTTTGCGCGCGGCCTTCTTTAGTTTTATTTGTAGCAATTGGTTTAAGCTCACCGTAGCCAACTGTTGAAATTTTATCCTCACTTACGCCATAGCCAGCAAGAACATCAGCTACTGCTTTTGCTCTTTTTTCAGATAGTTTTTGGTTATAAGCTTCTGCGCCTACGCTATCAGTGTGACCAGCAAGTACAACTTTATAATCTGGGTGTTCGCCCATAAAGTCAGCTACTTTTTTAATCTCAGCTGCATATTTTGGTCCAACTTTATAGCTATCAAATGCAAAGTTAACATCTAAATCTCTAAGAACGATAACTTTTTCGCACCCTCTTTCATCAACAACTACGCCAGCTGGAGTGTTAGGGCATTGATCTATATCATTTGGCACGCCATCATTATCATCATCAAGAACTGGAGTTGCTGCTGGAGTTGCTGCTGCAACTGGAGCTGCTGCCACAACTGGAGCTGCTTTTGAATCAAGACCGATGCCAAAACCTAGTGAATAGAATAGGTTATGATCAGCATGTTCAAATTTGATAGCGTCTCTTGCTTCTGCTTTAAGAGCAAATCTATCAGTTACTTGATATCTTAAGCCAAAACCATATTGGCCAAAACCGCCATCTTCATTTTTAACAAAAATAGCTGGAACATCTTCATAACCAGCACCAACTAAGCCATATAGACTAACTGGTCCAAAATCAACTATGTCTTTTACAAGATTTGCATGATATCTAAGGACTCTTCCTTCTCTTGTTAAGCTACCTGTTTTTTCTTTTGCTTTTTGAGTGTAATCAACACCAAGCTCTACTTGATCAAAGAAAAAATCTTCAAGATTTCTAGCAGCTCTAACACCAACGAAGTTATGGTCTTTCACACGTAAATTTCCCTCTGGGTGAACGCCACCGATAGTTGGAGTAACTTCATAATTATATGCTGCGTTAGACGCAAAAACCGCTGTTGCGGCAACCATAGCTAAAGCAATCTTTTTCATATTTAGAATTCCTTTCTTAGGATTTATTTTAAAGTGGTTACATTTTAACTGAATAAAATTTAACCGACTCTAAATCATAATTTAATTAACAATGTAAATTTGGAATTTACACAACTTAAATTTTGCAAATGCAAAAGCAATTGCAAAAATTCATTAACGTTTAGAGAATTGTGGGCTTCTTCTAGCCTTTCTTCTACCAAATTTCTTACGTTCAACAACACGAGAATCTCTAGTTAGCAAGCCTTTTGGTTTAAGCGCTGCTCTAAAATCAGCATCCATGTCAGCTAAAGCACGTGAAATACCGTGTCTTAAAGCCTCTGCTTGTGCTGAATAACCACCACCTAAAGTTGTAGCTACTACATCTATTAAACTCTCTTGTTTAGTAACTAGAAGTGGCTGAATTACTTTAAGCTTTATAGCTTCATGTCCACCAAGCCAAGTATTAAGATCCATACCATTTACTACGATTTTACCGCTTCCAGCTTTTATCCAAACCTTTGCTACGGCAGTTTTTCTTTTACCAGTTGCATAAACTTTTGCCATAATTATTTTCCTTCTTTTTTAGCTATTTGTGCCGTATGAGGATGCTCACTGCCAGCATAAACTTTTAGTTTTTTTATCATCTCTCTTCCAAGTTTAGTTTTTGGAAGCATTCCACGAACAGCTAATTTAAATAGTTTTTCTGGCTTATTTGCTATCAAATCGCCAAATTTTTCGCTTTTTACGCTACCAAAGTATCCTGAGTGTCTGTGATAAAGTTTATCTTCAGCTTTGTTATTACCAGTAAATTCTACTTTTGAAGCATTTATGATGATAACATAGTCGCCACAATCTACGTTTGGCGTGAAGCATGGTTTGTTTTTGCCACGAAGTATAGTTGCTACCTCAGTTAGCAATCTACCAAAACGTTTACCAGCTGCATCAACAACGATCCAGTCTCGTTTAACTTCGTTTGGCTTTGTTATTTTTGTCATTTTCTTACCTTTGCCAAGTTAATTTTTGAGTTGTGATTGTATTTAAACAATGCTTTTATAAAGCTTAAATTAAGTAGCATTTAAACTTCAATATATGAAATTTTTCCATCAAGAGCGTAGAAGATGACGGCGATTATACTATGCTTTGGATAAAATTTACTTAACGCCTCTTTGTATTCTCCAACTTGTTTTTTATTTTCCTCGATATTTTTATCGGTCGTTTTATAGTCAATCACACGAATTTCACTCTCTCCGATACAAAATAAGTCCATCTGTTTTAGTTCATTTTTTACTTTAAATGGCTGCTCTTTGTAAATTTCTTTATCTTTTATGCACTCTATAAATTTTGGCTCATTTATTAGCATTTTTGCCCGTTTAAAGGTACCTTCAAGTCTATCAGGTGAGAGAAATTTATAAAATTTATTTAGCATTAAACTTTTGGCTTTTAAAAGCGAATTTTCATCAAATTTTTCACTCATCTCAAGCAAATAGTGAAACGCTAAACCAAAATAGATTGCCTCTAAATTTTTACCGCTCGTTTTTTGCTCTCTTGGCTCTACGTCTTGCCTTTCTATCTTTAAAATTTCAGGCATTTTTTCATCTTTTTTTGCCTCTTTTTGCTCACTCTTGCTAGGCAAAATTTTACCAAAGCTAAACTCTTTTAGATCAAGATAGTCGCTTACTTCGCTTTTATCACTTCTAGTATAAAAAGAAAAAAAGCTAGGGCTATTTCCACTTGGAGCGGCTTGTTTAATGATAATAAGCGACTTTGTAGCCCTAGTGAAAGCAACATAAATTTTATTGATATTTTCTTGCTTCTCAAGCTCTTTTATTTGCTCTAACACGCCAGCATACTCAGGATCAAAATTTTCTCTACCAGAAATTCTACTTTTTACTATCCACTCGCCTTTTTCGCTATATTCTGTTATAAAGTTTGAGTCATCGCCCCTGCCCTTACTCATCATATCGCAAACTATCACGTGAGAAAACTCTAGCCCTTTTGACTTATGAACGGTCATTATCTTTACGCCATCAGCATTTTTTGGACTGATTTTAGAACTAAAATTTTCAAGATTAAAAATAAAATCACTTAAATTTTTATAGCCACTGCTTAACTCAAAAAGCCTTAAAATATCAACATCAGCCATATTTATATATAAATTTTTTGCTAGATAAAATAGGCTTTTTGTCGCGCTATCTTCAGCTTTTATTTTTAATTTTTTAGGATTTATATTTACGAGTGCTTTTACATTTTTTTCATAAATTTCTTCACCAAAAAGACAAAATTTCGCATACTCGATGATCGCTGCAACAAATGGCGTTCGCTTTAGCTCCAAGGTGCCTTCATTTACGCTTTTTATTCCCTCACTGCTAAGCACCTCTGAGATGAGGCTGATGTCACTATTTTTCCAGCAAAGTACGGTTATCTCACTTACATTTACGCCAGCAGCAAGTAGCTCTTTTACTTGTGAAACTGCCGCACCCGCGATATCCTCGTCACTTAGCACACGCAAGTAGCCATAATCATCTTCCTCGGCTTCAAAATAAGGATGCTCGCCACTTACCTTGTAGTTTAGCTCCTTATCTTTTTTAGCTGGCTCTTGTGGCTCAAAACTAAGTCCATATCTATGATAAATTTCTTCAAAAATCGCATTGTTGAACTTCACCAAAACTTTTAAACTTCGATAATTGCTTGGCAAATTTTCTATTTGAATTTGCTTAAAATCCTCCCCAAGCTTGTCAAAAAGCTCTTTTTTTCCACCTCTAAATTTATAGATACTTTGCTTTGTATCACCCACATAAAAGAAGCTTCCAAGCCCGTTTTGTCCGTATCCTGAAACGATTTCAGTGATGAGCGGCAAGATGATCTCATATTGGATCACATTTGTATCTTGAAACTCATCTATCAAAAGGTGATTTATGCGGCCATCAAGCCTAAAATAGAGCACATCTTTATCAAAATTTTCAACCAAAAGCTTAAAGACCAGCTTATTTATATCAGCAAAGCTTAGAGAATTTATCTCTTTATTTAGCTCTAAATTTGAGTGTTTATAAACATTTAAGAGCTTGCTAAAACCGCTAATTCTATATCTTTCAACCTCCAAAATATACTCTTTTGCCGCCTCTTTTAGCTCGTTAAAGAGCCTATCAAGCTCACTTGTATAAATTTTGCTAAAAGTGCGGTAATCCAGGCTCTCTCTTTCAAAGACCTTATTTTTAAAAAGCTCAAACAAATTTTGCTCTTTAAATGTCTTTTTGGCCGTATCGCTAGCACCATTTTGCAAGGCTATATGCTCATTTATCTCCTTTTGCGCTGCTCTTACCTTGCTATCATCTGGATAGCTTGCACCACTATCTTTTAGCTCACCACCAAAGCTCTCATAAAATTTAGCCAAAGTCTGTGAAAAGCTCGCCTCTTTTTGGCTTGAAATGATCATCATGAGTGCAAGCTCGCTAAGAAGCTTTTGATCTTTACTTGCCTCTTTTACAAATTTTTTCCACGCCAGATCTTGTAGACTATCTTGCACGCTGTAATCAGGACTAAGCCCTAAATTTTGACTAAATTTCTTTAGGATTCCAGAGAAAAATGCATCAAATGTATAAATTTTTAGCTCACTTTGCAAAAACCTATCAAGCTTCTCATCGCGTCTTTTTATGACCTCATCTTGGCTCAAACTAAGCTCTTTGCAAAGCTTTTCAAGCTCGTCCTTTTTGTTTTGCAAGTCCAAAAAAGTTGTGATTATGCGCTCTTTCATCTCATTGGCCGCTTTTTTGGTAAAGGTTAGAGCGATGATCTCGTTTATATTTTCGCCTCTAAGCACCAAAGCGATATAACGAACGCTTAAAGCGAATGTTTTCCCGCTTCCAGCACTTGCTTTTAGGGCTAAAAAATCTTTCATAACTCTCTCCTACAAAGTATGGCATACTCGCAAAATTTACAAGCTCCGCTTTTTCTTTCAAAATTTATCTTAGTGTTATTTATACTCTTTAGATTTTCTATTTCGGCCTTTAGATCATCCACACTTTTTTTAGAGTTAATAAGTACTGGTTCATTCTTTAGAGCAAAATAAGCACTTTTTACCTTGCTACCATAAAGTGCTTCATAAAATGCAAGCTGAAGCGAGTTTGCATTTGCCTCACCAGTTTTATAATCAAGTATAAAAGGCTCACCATCAGGGCTAGCATCGATCCTATCGATAATGCCTTTTATCTTTACATCACAAAAATCACTCTCTATATCTTTTTCACACTCAAGCACTCTAAAGCCAGCACTTAAACGTTCATTTTCAAACTCTGCATATTCTTTAAATTTCTGCGACCAAATCTCAAGCTCAAGCGAAGAAAAATCTTGTTTTGCGAGTATTTCTTTAAAAATAGCCAAATCAAATATATTTTTTTGTCTATAAAAATCACTTGTGTAGTATTCATAAAGCGCCTTATGCACGCTATTTCCTTGCTTAGATCCTGGCTCAGTTGCTATGGCTTTTGCTCCTTTTATACCAGCTATCTTTGCGTAATAATACTTTCTTGGGCAAGTTAGAAATAAATTTAGTGTAGAAAATGATAGCGGTTTAGTAAAAAAATCATGCTCAAAAATGATCTCATCATCGCTTAAATTTAGGCTCGTATTTCCTTTTAAAAATAATTTTAAATACGCCTCGTCACTAAATTTCTCATCTTTTATTATTTTGAAATTTTTTAAAAATCTTGAAGGAATACTCTCTTCATTTAAAACACAGCTTATGGCGACCTTTTTGGCATTGTTTATAAGACTTTCGTAGTAAAATCTCTGCAAATTTTCACGCTCAAGGTAGCTTATAAGCCCTGCTTTTTGCCTCACTTTCGAGTTTAAAAACATCTCGTTTGTGCTTCTTGCTGGGATGAAGTTATCATTAAAATCAACTATGATCACACCATCAAATTTCATTCCACGGCTCTCAAGCATGCCCATGACACTGATCTTTCCGCCGCCCACATCATCGATGCTTAGTCGCGAGATATTTAGTAAGAAAATTTCACTTAACTGCTTTAAGCTAAAGCTAAAATACCTACATAAATTCTCAATCCTAAAAAGCTCAAGTGCGAGCTTATCTTCGCATCTTGGCTCATTTTCAAGCGTTAAAAGCTCGTCTATTAACTCTTTAAATTTAGCAAAGTCACAAAGTTCAAAGTAGCTTGATTTAAATTTATTAAAAAGCTCTTCATTTACACCAAGCGTGCTCAAGATAAAGCCGAGCTCCTCGTAGCTCTCACACTTATTTTGATCAAAAACCAGCCTTGCCTCTTCATTGATCGCTCTTGTAATGTAAAAAAGCGCCTCATAAAATTTTGTATCTTTAAAGCTCTCGCCCATAGCGTAGTTAAAAATTTTATCTCTATCATGAAGCCTTAAAATTTCACTAAAACTCTCATCTGGCAATATAACAGCGATGTTTTCAGGCTTTATTCCATCACGCACAAACTCGCTCGCCTTTGCCATAGCGTAGGCACATTGCAGGCTTCTAGTGGCAAATCGCTTCTCTAAGACTGGCTCAAATTTTTTGATATTTTCTAAGCAAATTAGCTCATTTGTCTTTAAATTTAGCTCATATTTTTTATAGTTTTCAATCTCGCTAATAGCTGAAATTTGCTTTATTTTATTGATTAGCTTTGTGTTGAAAACACTAGTTTGAAAGATAATTTTTAGCGTAGTTAGCTTTGAGATTTTCTCTAAAATTTCCCACTCAAACTCGCTTAAAATTCCATCTATATGTAGTGAAATTTCACTAAAGCTTTTGATGTAAGCTTCATTTATAGAGTAAATTTTTGGCAAGGTTATATCATCGTAGAGATTTTCTTGACCAAGCAAGCTCTCATACTCTTTTAAAACCGCTCCAAGTATGTTTAAATGCTCCTCAAAATTAGCGTAAATATCGTTAAATTTAATCTCAGCGATACTCTTTTTACTAATAGCTAGCTCTTTAAAAAATGAAAAAAGATAGTCATTATTTTTCAAAAACTCAAAAAACTCAGTTGGAATTTTAAGAACCGAGTTTGCCTTTTTGACACTGGCACAGGCTCTATTCATAAGTACTAAAGCATAGGTGCTATCAATCTCAAACCTACCATCTACATAAACTATCTTTTTATAAAACTCGGCAATGCTTAGGCTTTTTGGGATTAACTCATCATTAAAACTTGCATTAAATTCACGAATCTTACGCGAGTTCGTAAAGACAAAAAGTTGGTTTAGGTTATGCATTTTTCTCTCTTAAATTTTTAAGCAATGATAGCTAAATGCTGATAAAAGAGTGCTTTTTACGCTTAGCTAAAGCTTTAAATTTTTATCTAAATACATTAAAATTTTAAGCCTTAAAGAGCCAAAAGCTACAATCACAAAAAAAGGAGCAAAAATGCATAAAGAGTTAAACAGACAAGGTTTTTACTACGGCTTTCCGATTTTGCTGGCTACCACAAAAGATAAAAATGCAAACGATGATATCACGGTGCTTTCATCTTCTTGGACGTTAGGAAATACAGTGGTGCTTGGCATAGGCATTGAAAATCAAGGCTTTAAAAATATCAAAAATGGTTCAGATATCACGCTAAATTTGTGTGATGAAAGCCTGCTAGAAGCTGTGCAAAAAATGGAAAAACTAACTGGTGATAGTAACGTACCAGAAGAAAAAAAGAAACTTGGCTACACCTACGAGCACGACAAATTTAAAGTAGCAAATCTCAGCAAAGAGCCTGGCATAAATGCAAAAACCGTCAGGATAAAAGAGTGCAAGATACAGATAGAAACGGTTGTAGAAAAGATAGAGTTAAAAGAGTGGTTTAGCATCGTTACTTGTAAGATTACAGGCATTTTTGTAGATGAAAATTTACTAAATGATGAAAAGATAGATACGCAAAAATGGCATCCACTAATCTATAAATTTAAAGAATATGTCGGCACTTGCGAGCGTTTGGGATTAAATTTTGGATTTAAAGAGATTTGATTTATAGTTTTATTTGATAAAAACTTAGTATTTTGGTTTTAAATTTAGCCAAAAAGATTAGTTTGTTAAAATTTAAATCCAGCTTTGAAATCTTTCTTAGATACCAAAGCTACGATTTTAAGATCATTTTGTGACATTAAGATCAAATTTATAATACCTTGTATCATTAGTGTCACTTAGCCTTAAAAGTAGCTGCCACCTGCCTTCTTTTAGGCTTGTTTCTTCACTTACTAGATCATTTTCATGCCATGAAGCTCTTAAAATTTTATTTTCTTTATTTGTCTGTGGGCGGGTAAGTAAAATTTCATATTTTAGTCCTGAAATTTCTCCTTTTTTAGGAGTTAGATGAAATTTAAACTTAGCATTTAGAGCATTAAAATTTGGCTCAAATTTTAGATCAAATTTCTCATCAAAGCGTTTTTCACTCTCTTTGATAAAGGTTATGTTTTCATCGACATTTTGGTAGCTTTGCATATAAGAGCTATCCATCTCTACTGGATGTTTTAGTGCTATGATAATAGTTACTGCGCAAGCGATAATGATAGCAATGAAGCTAAGCACAATAGCATAAGGCCAAAAGGTTTTTTTATCCATTTTTTACCTTTTTATAAAAGATAACAATTATAAAAAATGCAACCAAGCCATAGATGAAAAATCTTAAAAAATTTAACGTAGTTTTGTTTGAATTTCCAACACTGCTCTCAAGCTGTAAATTTAAGCTAGATGCGATTTGCTCGGCAATATCAGCGTAGCCATTTAATATAGCAGCATTATAGACATCTTTGCCATTTTTAGAAACTAAAATAGGAATTATCGTTCCTGACTCTGGATTTACACTTAAAATTTGTTCTTGATTAAAAAGCTTTGAAGTATTAGAATCGGCAAAAATTTCTACTTTCTTTTTATCTTTTATAAGCAGTAAAAAAGCATAAGGCGAGCTAAGGTTTTGCTCTTTAAAAAGAGCTTCTAGCTCACCATCTTTATATACGCCAACTACTAAATTTATACCGCTTTTTGCATAAAGCTCACCGCCGATCTCATTTAGCTTTATACTTACTTTTTGGCTTAGAATTTCATCATTATTTATCACAAAATTTGCTCCCAAAGCCAAACTTTGTGAGAGCAAAAATATAAAAATGAGTATAAATTTTCTCACGCCTAGCCTACAAAAAGGTGGTTTGATGTAAGCACTGACCACGCACAAATAGCTCCTGCAACAACTATAAGCAAGATTATGGCTTTTTCTATTATGCCTAGCATCACTACTCCTTTATAATGACGTGTTTAGCGTTATCAACGCTCTTCATCTCAATGCTACTTGCGTCTTTTAATGAGTAAGGTTTGGTTGCTACATCTTTTTGCAAGCCAATACCAATATAAGTAAGTACGCCAAGGATAGATAGCAAAAGCAAAACCGCCACCAAATAACCGCTAATGCCATTTAAAGCAAAGATGTTTCTATTTTTATTTTCCATTATTCGCCCTTTGATAGCGATATGACATATTCGCCAACTGCTTTTTGTTGTATCTCGTTTAATCTGCCGTCATTAAATTTAGGCATAACACCGATGTTGCCGTTTTTACCACGATTTAGTACATCCACTATAAACTCACTTGAACCATATTTACTAAGATCAGCCGACATACCATCCATGCCTTTGCCATCATCTCCGTGACAAGCTGCACAAGCTACGTAAAGCTCTTTTCCCATAGCTACTAAATTTTCATTTTTTGTACTTTTTATAGCACTTATCTCTTTTGCGACATAAGCTGCGATAGCCTTTGCTCCATCAGCATCGGCTAATCCTGCTGGCATCTCGCCCATAGGATAATCAAGCCCTTTTGAGCCATTTAGTATCGTATCAACTATTCCTTGTTCGCTACCCCAAATTTGTAAATTTGCAGCTTTGCCACCAATACCATCACCTGTGATGCCATGACATGCTGAGCATTGCACCAAAAATACGCTCTCTCCCATAGCATGAAGTGTTTCTTTGCTTGGGTTTGCATACTCTTTTTCAAATTTAGCGTTTGCCTCTTTTACCTCTTTATTATATTCACCGATTTGTGAGTAAGAATTTAGTGGATAACCAAGTAAATAATACCAGATCGCCCAAACAAGAGTTAGTAAAAAAACTACTGCCCAACCAAATGGAACTGGATTTTTATACTCACCTATTCCGTCCCAGTTGTGCTCGCTAAGCTCTACGCTCTCATCTTTTTTAACTTTCATTTGACCAACATACTTGCCAGCTACAACGACAGTTAGTACAATAATTAAGATGGCACCTATTAACGCAAGTAAATTTATATTATCTTCTAAATTTAGCCATTGCATACGCTCTCCTTTGTAGCCTTTTGCTCTAAAATTTTACTACCAATCTCATCATCTAGGGCTAATTTCGAATATTTCTCATAATTTCTTCTACCTTGCTTTTCACTTTTGTAAAGGTGAAAAAAATAAGCGTACAAAGTGATAGCTAAAAATGCTGTCAAAATAAAATAGCCATAAGCTTGAAGTTCTCTAATATCCATTATTAACTCCTATTTTAGGCTATTTAGATAGGCGATAAGTGCCACGATCTGGCGAATTTCACCCTTTGCAAAAGCACTTTTTACTTGCTCATCTTTCATACTTTCAACGATACTTGAAGCCTGCTCTTTCACGTTAGCATTTGCTTGCTCAAAAGTGCCAAGAGCTGGCATATCTTTCTCATCATAAGGCGTATTAAAGACCTTTTTAACAGTTAGTGCTTCAGCGTAAGCAGTCTCTATGTCAGCATTTTTCTTAAATAAAAATGGATATGCCGGCATGATCGAGCCTGGCACAACAGAGGCTGGGTTTAACATATGATTTTCATGCCAATCTGTCGTTCTATAATTACCCACACGCATAAGATCTGGACCCGTTCTTTTTGAACCCCAAAGATGAGGACGATCATAAGCAAATTCGCCGCTTAACGAGTACATGCCGTATCTATCAGTCTCTGCTTTAAACGGACGTATCATCTGTGAGTGACAAGTGTTGCAACCATTTTGTATATATATATTTTTTCCAGCAAGCTCTAAAACCGTATAAGGCTTTGTGCCCTCAAGTGGCCTAGCTCTATTTACAAAGTCAGGTAAGATTTCTACCACGCCAGCATAAGCTATGACGATAAAGACGCAAACTGCAAAAAAGAATGGATTTTTTTCTAACCAAGCAAACATCACATCACCTCCGCATTGGCTTTAGCACCGCCCATAGGCGTTGCACTTTTTGGCTCTGCCAAAATAGCTTTAGCAGAAGTTGATTTGTAGATATTGTAAGCAAACATCAAAAAGCCAATCAAATACAAAAGCCCACCAATAGCTCTAATGTAATAATAAGGTATAAGCACTACAACAGTATCAATAAATGAGTAGAGTAAATTTCCATAGCTATCAGTCGCTCTCCACATCATACCTTGCGTAATACCAGCAATCCACATCGAAGCAAAGTATAAAACAATACCTGTTGTTTGTATCCAAAATTGAGCTTCCATTAAGGATTTTGAATAAATTTCACGCTTAAAGACACGTGGTGTCATATGATAAAGTGCTGCCATAGTCATAAAACCAACCCAGCCAAGTGCGCCATCATGTACGTGTCCTGGCACCCAGTCAGTATAGTGAGCTAGTGCATTTACAGATTTGATAGCCAAGATAGGGCCTTCAAGAGTTGAAAACATATAAAAAGTTGAAGCTAGAATCATAAATTTAATAAGCGGGCTCTCACGAAGTTGCGTCCATTCGCCTTTCATTGTAAGAAGCATATTAATAGCTGAACCCCAAGAAGGTAAAATCAAAACAATAGAAAAAACCGAACCCATAGTCTGCATCCAATCAGGCACAGCAGTATATATTAAGTGGTGACCGCCAGCCCAAAGATAGATAAACATAAGACCCCAGAATGAAAATAACGAAAGCTTATAAGAAAAAATAGGCTGTCCACTCTCTTTTGGTAAGAAGTAATAAATTTGGGCAATGATCGCTACTGTAAATACAAATGCAACTGCGTTGTGACCGTACCACCACTGAACCAAAGCATCATTTGAGCCAGCATACATCGAAACTGAGTGTAGCCATGAGCCATATCCACTAACTAGTCTTGTTGGAATTTCCATGTTATTAAATAGATAAAGCATAGCAACGCCAAGAAATGTAGCAATGTAATACCAAACCGAGATGTAAAGTGTTTTCTCACGGCGAATACCAATAAGTCCAAATATACTTACGCCCCAAAGCACCCAGACTACTACTACTGCAATATCTAGTGGCCACTCAAGCTCGGCATACTCCTTAGATGTACTCTCGCCCATAAAAAGCGTCACAACAGCTAGAATCATAACAAGTATATAAAGCCAGAAATGAAGCTTACCAATGAACATCAAAAACGGAGATTCACTCATTGATACCTTTAAAACACGCTGTCCTATGTAATACCAAGTGGCAAATATACCAGAGAGCATAAAACCAAAAATGATACCGTTAGTATGAAGAGGACGCAATCTACCAAATGCCGAATACTCACCAGCTATATAGTTTAGATCAGGACAGGCAAGCTGAAAAGCTACCAAAACACCAATAGCCATGCCAACAATACCAAAAAATATCGTGGAGAACATAAAGAGTTTTGCCACACTATAATCATAATGTAGCAACTGGGATGGTCGCATAAATTTTCCTCCTAGTTAAATTTATATTAATTTTCGGTTATTTTAGAGTAGAAAAACTATAAAAAGACTTAATTAATATAAATTCTCTTTTACTAGGAGAGTCTTCTATCTATTTTGTAACCAAGTCCGGGAACATTTTTTATAAAATTACTACCGACTTTATCCCTGACACGTTTAACAAAGGTCCTAATAGCAGCCTCTGTCACGCTCTCGCCAACCCAAACAACATTTTTTATTTCATCGTGAAGTACAAGCGTACCAAGTCTTTTTATGAGTAAGGATATAAAAGCAAGTTCTTTTTTTGTAAGAGAAATTTCAACACCATCTCTGATAAGCACACGTTTTATTTTATTAAAACTATATCCATTTGTAACCTGAATAATATTTGCTGTTTCTATCTTATTTTTAGCGACATTTTCTAACGTAACTAAAAAATCATCAAGATCAATCGGTTTTAAAACGTATTTATCAATACCAACATCTATCGCTTTTAGAAGTGTTTCTTTTTCACTATTTGTACTAAAAACTATAATAGGTGTATCTTTTGAAATTTCTTTAATACTTTTAGCCATATCAAGACCATTCATTATAGGCATAAAAACGTCTGTTATAACCATATTTGGATTATATTTTTTAAATTTCTTAAGTCCTTCATCGCCATTTTGAGCAGTGATAACTTTTTCGAATTTATCTCGCATAACTTCTTGTACTATTTTTTTACCATCTCCCTCATTCTCAACGATAAGAACAGTTAGATTATTAAGAATCTTGCTCATTTATTCTTCCTTTTTGGTTATATTTATCAAACATCATAAATTTTGACGCAATTAACAATTATCTCTCTTACTTTAACTATCTTAGGCATTTGCTCTATATCCTAAAAATGATAGATAAATTCCATTTATTATCATTATGCTAGCCGAAATCTTAAACATTATGTCTTTAAATTTTTCATTTAAGATCCCAAATACAAAGCTAGCTAAAAGCATAGCTGGCAATGTACAAAGACCAAATACAAGCATTATAAAAGCCGAATCAATAAAATTTGCACTTAAAATCCCAAGTGCCAAAAAATAATAAACCACACCACAAGGCAAAAAGCCATTTAAAAAACCAAGTAATAAAAAATTTGTTAAATTTTTCTTTTGAATCCTTGTTTTTGCAATTCTTACTACAAAATTAAGCGCCTTTTGATTCTCTACAAATTTTAAAAACTCACCTCTAAAAAGCAAGGCAATACCGATAAACGCGATCGCTAAGCCAACTATAAAAAATATCACACCTCTTGCTTGCATACTAAAGCTAATAACAGCTCCAAAGGCACCAAACAAAGCTCCTAAAACTACATAAGCAAAAATTCTAACTAGACTATAAAGTGTGCTTAGCATTAGAATTTCTCTCTTGCTTTTGCCTTTAAAAAATAGAGTCTGTAAGCTCAAGAATCCACTACACATACCTACACAATGACTAAAGCTACTTAAAAATGCAACTGAGACAATCATGTAAAGGTTTATGTTTTGCATCTTATAAAATTTCTAAAAACTGCTTAAATATATATTTGCTCTCGCTTGGACCGCCACTTGCTTCTGGGTGGTGCTGAACTGAAAAGATCGGATATTCTTTGTATCTCACACCTTCGATCGTGTTGTCAAATAAATTTCTATGCGTCACAACTGCTACTTCTGCGATACTTTCAGGTACGTTGTAGTTGTGATTTTGTGTTGTTATCTCGATCGCCTTTGTCTCTAAATTTAGCACTGGGTGATTTGCTCCATGCTGACCAAATTTAAGCTTGTATGTCTCGTACCCAAAGGCGTTTGATAGTAGCTGATGTCCAAGACAAATGCCAAATATAGGTATCCTAGCCTCAATCATCTTTTTGATCTCGCCTATTTCGGCCTTTAAATTTTTTGGCTCACCAGGACCATTTGATAAGAATACCCCATTTATCTCACCATTTTTAAATTTTTCTATTAAAATTTCAGCCTTAGTGTCGTGTGGTACGACAATAACTTCAAGACCAGTTTCACATAGCTCGTTTAAGATATTTCTCTTTACGCCAAAGTCAAAAACAGCTATCTTTTTGCCAATACTTTTTAGCGGCTTATATGACTTTAAATTTCTATCCCATGCACCTTTTTTGTGCTTATACTCATCCATCGCACTAACTGTTTTTACGTAGTTTATGTTTTCTATACGTCCGCTACTTTCAAGTCTACGTTTTAGCTCATCTTTATCACTTATTTGCGTTGAGATATAAGCCATCAAGGCACCTTCATCGCGTAACATCTTTGTGAGGTATCTAGTATCAACGTCATAAACGCCAAATTTACCTTGCTCTTCGAAAAATTTTCCCAAAGATTTTTGCGAGCGGTAGTTTGATGGAATTTCATTGTAGCTTCTCATTATAACGCCACTTGCATGAATCCTAAGACTCTCCATATCGTCTTCATTTATACCTACTATGCCTATTTCTGGCATCGTAAAGACGATAAACTGACCAGCATAGCTTGGATCGCTCATGATCTCTTCATAGCCAGTCATCGAGGTATTAAAAACGAGCTCACCTGCACACTCGCCGTGAGCACCAAAAGCTTTTGCTTCTAAAAAAACACCATTTTCAATATAAATGTAAGCTTTCATTAAAGCATGCCTCTTTTTTTAAGCTCATCTTGATACAAACGCTCAAAGACAAGATCATATTCATCAGTTCCTGGGATTAGCTTATGTTTATAATTTTGTATCATTTCATAAACATCATCTTCTATCTTCTCATAGCTTTTTAAGTACTCGTCTATTGAGTTATAAATCACATTTTTTACGCGATTTTCAGATACATTATAATCAACAAGACCGCTCTTCCAAATAGTTTCAAGCACTTTGTGAGCGATATTGCTAAATCTATCTTCGTGGGTTAAGATTACATCAAATTCACCTGCGAGCTTCTTTTTAACGAGCCAAAACATATTTTTGCGGTCAATTTGCATAGTTTGCATCTCGTCTTCATTTTTCTCCAAAAGCTCATTTACTCGCTCATCTAAAGCTCTTTCTTTTTGAATATCGACTGTTAAAATTTCACTTGTTTTTGCTACGATTGGCTCAATGCCTTTATTTAGTCTTACGAAACCACAATTTAGAAGATCTATTGCTATTTTATGTGAAATATACGGAACGTGTGGGAGTTTTAAACGCATTTTAAACCTTTAAATTTTTATGCCATTTTAACTAAATAAAGGTAAAACTTTACTTTGAAATTTTAACGACTTTATTATTATCGCTTCTTAAAAAATAAATTTCTCTTCGTCCTTCATAAAGTATTTTTCCATCAGTCTTTTGCTCATTTTCTAAATTTGATGAGATATCTAAAGATAGCGATTTGCTCATAAAATAATTCTCTCCTAAAGTGCGTCCAAAGTCAGGATACCAACTAAAAGCACAAACTATCAGCAAAACTAAATAAAAGGCTCTAAAAATTTTTCTAAAAGGCGCGTAAAAAAAGCAATACCCAAATATAAAAAATACGGGCAAAAGCCATAAGAAAGGCACGTTATCAACAAAAATAACATTAAAATACTCGTTTATGCCATAGTAAGAAAAGTAGTTGTTGTAAATTCCAACAAATAGCGTAAAAATAGGAGCAAGGACAAATATAATACCCGTAAAAAAAGCATTTAAAATTTTCATAATCTCTCCTTTTGAGTGAGATTATATTAAACATAAGCTTTAATATTACTAGATTGATGAAAGCTAGACTAAAATTCAAGGCAAAATGCCATACATAGACATCTACTGCTTCCAGCAATACTTTAAAAACAGTTTAGCTATAAGCCAAACTGCCTTAAATTTATTACTTTTTAGATAAATACTCTTGCAAGCTTTTTACTTCAAGTGCTTTGCCAGTTTGAACTGCACTTAGCGACTTAGCAGCAGCAAGTGCTGCACGGATCGTTGTAAAGTAAGGTATCTAAATCTAGACAAATTTTAAGCTCTCAAGCATTTTTATATCACTAAATTTATCTATAAAATTTATAAAATTTGCTTCTAGCTCAGCCTTTCGCTTAAGTGCAATATCTATAAATTCTGGTTCTTTTTCAATACCAACAAAATCTCTACCCAACAAATTTGCAGCTATGCCAGTTGTTGCAGAGCCTGCAAATGGATCACAAATGACACTATTTTCATTACTTGCCATCAAAATAAGCCTTATCAAAAGCGAAAGTGGTTTTTGCGTAGGGTGCTTACCGCATGCTTTCTCCCAAGGAGAAATCGCAGCAAAACTCCACACATCTTTCATCTGTTTATCTCCATTTATCCGCTTCATAAGCTCATAGTTAAAGATGTGTTTATGTCTCTCATCTTTTCTAGCCCAAATGATCTGCTCAGTACTATGCGTTAGATACCTACAGCTAAAATTTGGCGGAGGATTAGTCTTTTGCCATGTAATGATGTTTAAAATTTTATAATCAAGCTTTTGAAGCGCTCTACCTATAGAAAAGATGTTGTGATATGTCCCACTTATCATCACGCTACCGTTATTACTAAGTGCGTTTTTAGCGAGTTTGAGCCATTCTAGGTTAAACTCATCAATTTCATCGATATTTGTGCCCTCATCCCACTTGCCTTTATTTACGCTAACTATCTGCCCGTTTTGGATGCTAAGTCCGCCATTTGAAAGAAAATATGGTGGATCCGCAAAGATAAGATCAAACTCGCCTTTAAATTTAGCTAGTTCGCTAAAGCAGTCGCCATTTATAATCCTGAAATCATTACGCATCTTTAAGCTCATTTATAAAAAGGTGCAAATTTGCAAGGTTATAAATCCTTACACTCTTATAGGCTTCTTGTAGCTTATTTCTAGCATCGTGCCAACCCCAGCCATCAGTGATCCAGATAAATTTATACTCTGGCAAATATGAGATTTTTTTGGCTATTTCGATGTAGGCTCTTGCTACTTCGTTTAATTTCGAGCCACCGCCACTATAAAAATTTGCTTCGATTAGATAAGTGATATTTTGTATGCAAGTCGCAAAATCAAATACCTTCACATCACTACCTAAATTTAATGAAAAATTTGAGCTTGATACTTCAGCTTGAAAG